>CAWHZL010000022.1:0-15747 GCA_963833845.1 Vulcanimicrobiota bacterium | reverse complement strand
GAGTTAAGCAACTCAAAACGAGGCCCCCCGCATTCCCGGCTCGGCTCCCGGGCTGCGTCGCATCGCGATCTCAGCTGCGAGTCTGCGAGCAGCCTGCGAGGCGCAAGTCTCCACGCTGCGAGCCGCGATGCGCCGTGCGATCGGCGGCCGGGCTGCGCAGCTGCGCTGCGTCGCTAAGAGCCTAGAGCGATGCGGACCGCGAACGCCATGGAGCCTACTCTTCGATCGGCCTTTCGCTGGGCGGTAGTTCGTCGGCATAGAATGGGGTTAGGATCCCCTCGCTGTGCTCTTGGTCTCGCTTCTGCTGACTTTTTACTCGGTCCCTATAAGCCGAGGAATAAGTTGAAGCCCAAGCGGCAACTTCTGGGACGGGGCTGCCAACGAAGTGTTGCACGAACTCTAGCCGCTGCTCGTAGGCTGGTACAAAGGAGCCCACATTGCTGAAACTCTCAAGATTGCTACTCATCGCGGAAAGGACGTGACGGTCTGACCCGTAGGCAGCGACCAGCTTTTCCACCAGTGACGGCACCGCTACCGTTTCCCCATCATAGCTGAAGAGTGGTATGGATCCGAGGATAAGCCGTGGTGCAAGTTGTGGTTGCTCCCGGCACCAGGCAGTCAGGTCATCATCTGAGAGAAGTAAAAATGCAGACTTCGGGCCCTGAGCCATTGTAAGGTTCCGCTTCATCACGAAAAGCAGGTGAAATTCCGTCAACGCATCCGCATCTTGCAACGCTTCTTTGATAAGCGGCCACGTAACACTCGGATAAGTCTCCAGTAGCGTCACCGCGAGCGCCTGCATGATCTCGTACGCCGGGAGGTTAAGCTTCCTGTCTTTGCAAGCCGCTATAATTTCGAGCGTTGTATGCCGCGCCAACATTGCTTCATCGTGCGAACTCTGAAGTAGTCTCTTGATCGTTTCTTGTAGGGCGAACGTGTCCATCGTGTCGGTCGTGGGCCACGCAAGAAGACCGCTCAGCATGACGAGTTGTTTGAAGAATGGAGCGAACGCATCATGCTCTTCAGCAGACTTGACATACATAAAAGCGATCTGCAGAGCTGCCATGGCGCCACCAGCACCGTACGACAATAGGGGCCGGAGGAACTCGCGAACGGTCTCCGGTTTCAAGGCTCCTAATACACGGCCCCCAATGAATCCACGATAGGCGTCGGGTTTTAATCGACCTTCCTGCAGAAGTGCGGTTATGCGATCTAGGTCGCGCTCCTCAGGCTGTGTCCATGCGGTGAAGTAAACTACATAGTTAAAGGCATACTTCGAGTCGGCGATACGATCCAGTGTTCGTTCGATCAGGTCCGGATTGCGTGGTCTTATTGCAGCGAGCAAACCGCACAACAGTGCCGGGTTTCCTTCGTTCTTCTCCTCCTCAAGAGCTAAAAAAGCTGCGTTGACGTAGTTCTCGTCAAAGCTAACATTTAGTAGTTGGCCCACCTTACTGCCGAAGTTGAATCCTTGACGCTGCTCGCCGCGACTAAGAAGTTTAACTGCCCGTAGCCACTTCTCAGGAGCATCTGCGTAGGATTCAGCAATCTTATTAACCGCCAACTGATTGAGATCGATATATACGCCGGTTTCGGTTGGTTCCAGATTGCCATATGTAGGAATGGAAACGATGATCCTTAGCAGCTCCGACTCTTCTTCAGGTTGTAGCAGCTCCAAAAGGGCGTGAACCCGTCCAAGAAGTTCCCGTACATCAGGAGCCTCTAGGTCAACGCTTTTCAGTTCAAAGCGCAGCGCGTTTCGCACCCCCTCCAGGGCTTCTGGCCAGGCGCGTTTGTAGCCGCGGGTAACTGCGGCAACGGCTTTTTCGATCGTGTCAACGCGCCCATAACTGAGAAGAAACCGGATTGATTCACCTAAGCGTTTCCGGGCCATATCGCCGATGTCGTCCTCGCGAATGGCCAAAACGGTTAGCCGTTCAACTGCTGCGTCGAAGTACCAGAACAGGTCGCCATACGTAGTTGGGCACCAGTCTTTTAAGACCGTGCGCCCCTGTGTTTCAGCGCCAAGGACGCGGCCGGAACCTCTATTTGAGATGGCTCGGCCGAGAGCGCGTACCGCGAGCTTGATCTGGGCAGGATCGTCGGAACTCAGAGAGCGGTCGATCTCAGCGATTCTGAGCGTCGGCCCTGCCTCGGTTCCAGCGAGAAGCGGTTGAAAAAGATGGAGATACTGTCCCGTCGCATTATTGGAAATGTTCTCGTTCTCGGCAATCGCGAACCGTGCTAGTAGTGCCGCCGCTTGCCGAAATAGCCGCTCGTGGAAGACTATCACTTCGAGTGCCCAGATCAGGCTGCGCCTCCCCGGACCAACATGCTCGCGAAGTTCGCCCGCCGACATGCTTCCGAATTCGCGGCTAAGTGTCTCAGCGGCGACGTCAGGGTTCACTTCAGCAAGAGAGCGGAAGACCTCTGAACCCTGTCGCGTGTTAAGGACTTCCGCGCGCCCGAAAGGGGCTGAGGGACCTTGCAACCGCCGAGCGATCTCCTCTGCCTGCTCGACGCCGCTGAGTTTCGTAAACTGCTTTCCTAACGCTTCCTTCAAATCGGGGGGCATATTCGGGTCATCAAACAGTCCCTGCTCATAGTCTGGATCGTTGCTTGACCACCATCCCTCCGACAAACGAATTGCCAGGGGCAACGGGGAAACGCGAACGAAGTCGCCGATCTGATCCAAAACACCGCGCCCCTTGAAGAAATCGGCCCTCCTGTAGAACTCTTCGGTTTTGATATGGCAGATGCGTTCGGCGACGTAGTCTCTCTGGTATCTGAACGACCCCGTGAAGCCGAGATGAATGAAGAGTGAGCACGCCTCAACAACGATGCGAAAGGCGCCGTCTTCCGGATTCCTTCCCCAAAGTAGCCGTTTCGTCAGGTCTTTGTCGGTGAGAGGACCGAGCTGTACATCCTCTTCCAAAGGCTCAATTCGGAGCAAGGCGGCGATCTTTGGAAAGCCGTCCGCGTATTTCACGATTACTTCAAGATCGTGTTCCGAGAGCGTCGGATGATAGGTGCGAAGAATTTCTCGGATGGTATCAGGTGGACTTGACCCGATCTGAAAAACTCCGGCCTCTAAAGACTCCCTCGTATCATGCACGTGGAAATCCAACGTCAAAAGGTTAAGCCTGCTGTCAGGATGCTGCACATGTCGACTCAGAGCGGTGTGGAGCCCCTCTTCGCAGTTGTCAACGATTAGTGTTCCTGATACGCCACGCATTTGGAGTTGAGCGGTTTTGCTTACGAGGTCGGGCTCTTCGTTCGCCATAACGTAAACCGCAGAGCCACTCAGCGATGCCTGCGCTGGGTCATCCTTAGGGTGCAATGGGGCGCGAAATGCCTCCAGGGCGATCCGCGTCTTACCTAGTCCGGGAAGTCCGACTAGTCTTTCAACAATCCGCTCCCCGACAAACGAAGCGCGAATGCGGTGGATGTTAATATCGGCCTGATCGTTGGATACGAACTCCGTCTCGTGTCCTTGAAAGCGAGCCCACTTATCCCAAGTTGCGAACGTATCTAAGCCGGTCTTATGGACGAGGGAAAACACCAGACTTACGGCCGGCAGGTATTGATTGGTCCAGTTCTTTATGTCGCGGCAGTCGTAAACGTCGATCTCAGGAACCGAATCGTAAAAGGGCTGCAGCACGCTCCGAACGTCTGCAATGGCCTTATTTTTAGCCGTACGCGAAAATGTCCGACCGCCGCAAAAGAAAACATAAGAGCCACCGGCATCGAAATTTTCCTTGATGCGAGGCTTGAGGATTTTTCGGTTGGAGGGTCGCTCGAATAATTCTGAGACGAAGCCGCTAAAGCTGCTACCGCTCTTGGACTGAAAAAGCGTCCGCCGGAATGGAATCCACGTTGTATTTGGTGGCTCACCCATCCATGAGACTAAGCCGTCCTCACCTCCATCCGAAATAGTTGGATCCAACATTACCGAGGACGCCCGACTTGGGATGTCGTTCGCCTTCAGTTCATTGTCCAAAAGGGCGTCTAATAATCTGTGAAGTTCCGCGGCGTCGAGGCGCTTGATGTCATCATGAGTGACTTCCAATATCTCAGTCATTCGATGGTTCGCTCTCCCTGAAGCTGCGTCGCAACGCCCCCTTAAAGGCGTGAGCGACAGAGGCTAGCGTTAACCGGTTATTGAGATGGGGCCTGCGACCCGCGCGTATCGCCTGCAGCGCAGCTCTACTGATCCCGCTTTGCGATACCAGGTGAGAGAGGGGAATCGCCTTAAGAATCGGGAGAATCTGATCGGTCCAGTCATCACGCCGCGGATCGGGATATTCGGTGTAAACGTCGCCGACGGCGGTCACGCCACCCTCCTGTACCTCGTCGAGCTTATTCGACTCCTTGCCAATGAAGTGAAGCATCCCGATCGCAACGTGGCGCCGCTGCAACAGCCCCAAGGTTTGCTTGCCGCACGGCGCACCGCTGGGATCGGCGCACTTTGCTTCTTCGTGAAACTCGTACTCTTCGAGCACGTCGCCGTAGCTCTTCACGCGAGCAATCTGCCGCGTCGGGCTCTGCACCGTCGTGCTGATCCGATAGCGAGTTCCCTTCGTTGTGTACTGGTCGATCCACGGCAGCCGTTCCCACTTGCGTGGGTCGGTTTCGTACGGCGCAATAAGGTGGAACCGGTCGGGGTTCACTCCGACCGGATGGCCGAACGGCAGCACGTGGCAGCTCAGGATAAAGTTGAACGGCTTGATCTGCTGCGCGTATGCCTTCCCGGCGTTAAGTGCTTTGAGCGGCTTCATCACCTCGGGACTACTAACGGTCGTGCGCCCAACCGCGACGCGCTTTGAAAAGGGCAGTGGCGTTGTGAGAAGGCCGAGCGATCGGCGCACGATCCCCAGCCACGCTTGCGCGATCCAGCTGCGATCGTCGCTCTCCGGATCGGTCGGATTCATCAGATGGCCGAGGCCATGCTCGGACCAGCGATCCTCGCCCTTTTCACCGTTATTCACGCCGCGCCGCAATAGGGCCGGCTCGCGGTTGCGATCGCGCAAGAAGAGCGCATAGCGTTTGGCGGAAATCGCCATGCACCACAGCTGTCGCTGCTCCTTGGTCTGCGGATCGAAGTTGTCGTCTTCAATCTTGAGGATCGAGCCCTCGACGGAGCTGCGATCGTATGGATTCAAGCGCTCGAAGAGCCGCACAATCGCGCGCACTTGTTTCCACGATAAGGCGCGCACAGCGTCGCACCCGTCCGCCGTGAGGTGAGGACCGCCCGGGCATGGAACCAGGCCGCCGAGCTCGGAGGCGACGACGGCCATCGAATCGGTGTCCTCCATTGCATACGTGCCGCCGCGATCGGTAACGAGCCGCTCCAGCAGCGCGAGCAGCAGATGACCGCCGCCCGTAATCAGCGCAGCCAGCGGTGGAAAGCAAAACTCGCCCGGCGATTCGGGATGCCGCACGCGGCAAAGATATGGCGTTGCGTCTATCCCGTAACACTCGAAATCCATTTTGGTCTTGCTCTCTTGCCGATCCATCTGCGCCCAAATGCCATAACTCGTCGCGGACCCGAACGTCTTGAGCGATCGCTTGAGCCGATCGCGTTCGACTTCACTTAACTCCGTGCGTTTCGGCAAGCGCATACGCTCCTCGATGACGACCTTGAAGAAGTCCTGAGTGCGTGGATCGATGGGTACTTGCCCGCGGAACTCTACAGCTTTGAGTCCGTCCATCGTGCCGATCGGTTCGATCTTGAACGCTTCCGTAATCCGCGGCTGCTTACCGGTCAGCAGCACCGAGGCAACGAGATCGGGCCACGAACACCATAGTGCATCGTCCGGATCGTCCGTGCTCGCATGGGCGTAGTTGACGCCGATCTGCCAGTCGTTACCGCCGTACTTGGCGCGCAGCGGCAAGATATCACCATCGGGAATCACGCGAGCGTAGCCCGCGAGGCGTTTCCAGTTGGCCGGATCGAGCACCCACTCGGGCGTGACCTCGGCCAAGAGTGCTGCGAGCTCCGCGCGCGCATCCTCCACGACCGCAATCTCGCGCGCGGTCACGAAACGCCAGAGGCCCATCAAGACGTTAACCGTGCTGTATTGCGAGAGGAAGTCAACGTAACACACGGGCACGGCGACCTTACGGATGTGCGCGCTCGCACGACCGCCATAGAAGGCCGACTCGCTGTTCCCGAGATACCGTTTCGGAAAGTCGGGCATACGTTTGAGGATCGGTGTGATTCCCATAGCCCGCAGGTACGCCTTGCCGATCGAGGCCGGCGAGTACGCCCTGGTGACCTGCAGGGGAATCGGGTGCAGCGCGTATTCGTCTAAGAGCTTGCGCGTGAGCTCGCAGGTCGCGAGCACGTCGCGCCGGTTATAGCTGATATACTTTGGCGTCACGATGCCGTGGCGTTTGACCTTCTGCTTGCCGTGCTCGACGCTGAAAAGCTCGCAGGCATCTTCCAGGCTCAGGCCGCGGTCGGTCAGCGCGAAGGCCAGCGTTCGCGCGTCCAAGATGTGCCCGCGGAATGTGTAATCTTTCTCCGGCTTTCCCGTGGTGGAACCCTCGGGAATCCGGTCTTCCTCGTCCTGCTCGATGCCGCCGCTAAACTGCTTGAGCGCGCGTTTACTGTCGATCTGCTTGATCGCAATGCCGATGCGAAACGGGTGCGTTCGCACCTTACCCTGGCGATCGCGGTAGTTGAAGAGCTTGAGCGAAAAGCCGCCGAGATACCGGCCGCGAGCGCTGCCGAAGTCGTATGCGAAACGGCTCGCATCAAATGGGAAGTTAAAGGCGACGACCAGCGCGCGGCCTTGGTAGGTCATCCGGTAGAAGTACGTGAGGAAATCGGCGAGCGAACGCGACTGGAGATCGGGGTTTCCGCGCGAATCGGTGTTGGCGTCGTGCGTGCGCACGTAGCGCGCCACGACGGCTTTTTCGTCGCGTTTCAGATCGTGGGCGGTAAAAAGCCCCTCTTCCAGGCAGCAATCATCGACGGCGAAGCGGTAGCTGCCGAACGTGAGTGCCTGCGCGGGGTCGGTACGGCTCTCGCAGTCGAACGTGAGCATCGCCTCCGGCGTCGGCAGTATTGCGCCGCTCGCGTCCGGCGCCCAGCCTTTGAGATCGGGATAGACGCGAACCGCGATCGGCAGTTCGCCGCCCGCATTTAGCGTTTGCGCTCGGTCTTTCGGCCGCTTTTCGCGCGAGGCGCCTCGCACCACCATTGTGCTCCGTACTTACGCCGCATGCGCGCACTTAACTCCTCTAACCGTTCGGCCTCTTTGAGGCAGTCGGCAAGCATGTATTCGATGACGTTGTAGAGCCCGCGGTAGCGGGCAGCGGAGGTGAGGAACGGGTCGCCGTCAGGATTCTCTCGGGTCTCGGGCGGCCACTCGTATTGCCGCACGCTAAGCACTGCCCGATGGTCGTTGACCGGGACGCGGATCGTCAGGTCGGCGTTGTTCTGACCGAAGGGATGATCGTCGTCCCACGGCGGGCGGCCGTGCGCGATTCGATCGCAGGCATAACAGCACGGCGGCACGCGCCCGCGGATCAGCGCGAACGGCCGACGCTCGCCGCAGGACGCGCAGGTAGCGCCAACGCCCGCACGTCGCTGCGCGCGGGTCCTGCGCCGCCAGGCAGCGGCCGAATCGCGCTCGCCCATCAGCTGCGCTTCGCGTAGATGCTTTCAAAGGAAGAGATGCCGAGATCGCCCTGGCGTTCGAGCTCTTCCGGATCGGTGAGGAAGAGAATCTCGCGGCCGTCAGCATCGAGGATGGTCATGGTTTCGAGCGCATGTAGCTGAGACGCGTCGCCGGTAGTGATGAAATGACCCTGCGCGCGCAGGCGGTTGGAGAGTGCCGTGGACTTGCGCGAGCCGATGACGCCGACTTCGATACGACCGCCGTGGACCGGCACGACCAGCGGGCGGAAAAGGCGATCGCTGCGTTTTGCCGCGTAGTGGCCGCTCTCAGTCTTGCGCAGCGCCGAGCCGGCGAGACGCAAAACCGTCTTCGGCGCGATGGCGTACTCCGCCGCGGCGCTCTTCAGCGATACCCCCTCGCGCATGCGCGTGACCACGTGCGCGGCGTTCTCTAGCGCGATCTGCGAGCGACGCTGCAGGTTGTCGAACTCCGCGAGGTTCTTCGGCATGCGTTGACCGTCGCCGCGACGCTTTAATATCTTGGTCATAGTTTAGTACCAAGGAAGGCCCGAGACTGTGCAGGTCTCGGGCCCTAACCGTTAGTCGGCATCCGCGAGGTAGTACGCACCGCCGGAAAGGCGGAGCCGTTTGTTGGTGATGGTGCCGCCGCGTTCGAGGTGCGCTTGCGCCTTTGCGAGCTCTTCGTCGCGTTTTGGATTGCAGCCAAGCGTGAGGATCTCGCAGTCGCGATCGGCCGCTTTGACGGTCAGCCCCCAACGGTCTTTGCCCTCAAAGCCGCGGCCGGTTTCGCGTTCGATCGCGAGTACGTCGAATGCGAGACCCTTTTCCGCGTATTCCGCATTGTCCGCGAACGAACGCCCGGAACCGAAGGAAAAGTTTGTGGAAGTCTCCACGACACCGGTATTTCCACGCGTGGATTTGCGTTTATCGGGGGTACTCTGTTTCATCGTCCATCCTTTCAGTTAGTGGATTTGGGCAGAAACCGCGGGGGAAGACCGCGGAATTGAGAGGCGGCGTCCAGCGAACTCCAAGCCAAACTGCAAGAGCGAGCACCGCGACGAACCCGCCGAAGACGAGCCAGCCGACCAGCGGAGAGACTTCAGGCGGAATCTCGTCCGTATGTGATCTGCGCTGCCGCATCGGGCGTGGATCGCCGTCGAGTTCGCGCGCGATCTTACGTATTGTCCAATCGCTGATTCCGAGTTCTCGCCCGATTGCTCGGTACGAGAGACTCGCGTCTTGCAGCAGCTCAGCGATACGCTCGCGATCGACATCACTCATTGTGGAACCGCCGGAATGCGAAGAAGCATTTCGGCAGCGCGGCCGCCGAAGACGGCCGTGAGCTTGTCGGCCTGAACTTGCGAGGGCCGTAGACGCCCCGTCTCGATTAGACAGTATGCCGACAGGCCGAGGCCGCAGCGCCGAGCTGCGTCAGATTGCGTGAGGTTGTTGGTGAGCCGCCAGAGCTTGAGATTCGTCACATGATCCTCCGTTGTCCTTAGCGAAGATTCTCGCAGAAAGGCTGGTGAATGTCTCGTCAAAGGCGCTTGCTCTTTAGCGCGCTTATGAGCAACTAGGAAATGGCAAAGACGACATCGATCCTTACAGGGCAAGACTGGAACCGGAGCTTTGGTGACGTGCTCGCCATGGCCGCGCGCGAGCAAAGCATAACGGTCGAGGAAATCGCCCGCAGACTGGATCGCCTCCCCGACTCGACAGGCCGAAACCGCGCTGGCGACTGGTCGCGCTACGTTAACAAAGGGCGTATTCCAACTGAAGTTCAGCTGGAGCCGCTCTCAGATGTGCTCCGGGTCCCTTTAACGGTAATGCGTGTTTGCGCCGGTTACATAGATGATCTGTTTGAGTGCGTCTACCCGATCATTTCCGGCGCGGTCCCTGAGAACTGGACGTTTGGTGTGGACGCCACGCGCGCTTCCCTCGCGCTACTTTTTGCGCTCTTCCCTGGCGAAGATCGCATGCACATCGGGAACAGAGGGTCTGTAGAACGATGGTTCTATGGGGACTCGGTACGTTCCAACTTAACCAGCGAGGAAGGCTTCGCAACGGGCGAGGGTTGGAATGCGATCTGGCTGTACCCCGTGCGATCACCCGAGCATTTGATCGCCCATCACGAGAGGCCGGATGATCCGAACGTTACGTGGGCCTGGGCCGGAGAACCACGCACCGAACCTTGGACGTGGTATTCCATGCGAGCTCTACTTCAAGTGGACCTCGCCTCGCCGGTTGCCGCGGCGATTCTGAGCGGCGAGCGCGTTGCGATCCCGAAGAATCATTTACTTTACGAAGCGCAGCGCGTAATGCACCGCAGCATGCTTCCGCTTTGGATGCGCGCCGGACAGGCTGCGGAGGTTTTGCATTATTGGGCGGACGAGTTCAACGAGGACCTGGCCGCGGAGATTCGCGAGCACGTTCATCCATGGTGCGAAAGAACGATTACCGATGTCGCTGCGAGCTGGATACAAGGCGAACGAATCGAGGACCCCGATCCTTCCACGCTACCACCAGATACGCCGCGACCGATCCATATGCAGTTTCATTCCTGGGACTGCGACGGACGCCCATACGAATTCTGGCGATGAAGTTATGAGGGCATATCCAAGCACGGTATCGAAGCTCACTTAGCACTAAAGATGCCCCCGATCCGCGGGAACGGACCGGAGGCGTCGCACCCGGAGAGGTTTCCTCCAGTTGCAACAGCAGAGTACTTCGTTATATCCCCCGCTGCAAGTCCGCGCCGGCGTTTTGGTCGTAGACGGCTACGGCATTGCGCTGCGGGTCGTGAGCCGGGGCAAGCTGCGCGTGGAGGATGGGATCGGCAGGCAGCGCCGATCGCTCACGCTCGATCGCGCGGGCAGCGGCCTCGAACGCCTGGTGCTGATCGGCCATGCTGGCTTCGTTACGCTTGACGCGCTTGCGTGGCTGAGAGCGATCGGCGCCGCGCTCGTTCAGATCGGTCGCGACGGCGAGGTGCTCGCGCACTCCGTTCCGTTCGGCTACAACGGCCATCCGATCCGCCGTGCGCAGGCGCTCGCAGTCACCAATGGCTTGGACTTGGCGATCGCGCGCGAGCTGATCGCCGGCAAGCTCGACGGCCAACGCCGGGTTCTCGTACGGCTCGGTGCCGATCTGCGCGAGTTCGATAAGCTGCGAGTTGCGCTCGATGCCGCCGACTCGATCGAGCGCGTGCGCGTGATCGAGGCCAATGCCGCGGCGTTCTACTTTCCGGCCTGGCGCAACGTGCGGATTCGCTTCCGCGAGCGCGACCTCGCACGCATGCCGGCGCGATGGCTGCGCGCGGATTCACGGGCGTCGGTGCTGACCGGCGCGCCTCGCGCGGCGACTTCGCCGATCAACGCCATGCGCAACTACCTATTTGCGTGCTTAGAGTCTGAAGCACGCCTCGCACTACTGGTGCACGGGTGCGATCCGCAGATGGGCTGCCTGCATCAAGATCAGCGGAATCGCGATTCCCTCGTTCTCGACGCCATGGAGCCGGTGCGCGCGGAGGTGGATGCGTTCTTGCTCGACCTTCTGGAAGATCGGACGTTCACGGCTCGCGATTTCGGCGAGCTTCCGAACGGCGTTTGCCGGATCGCAGCACCGCTGACGCACGAGCTCGCGCTCACGTTGCCGCATTGGCGCGAATGCCTGCGGCCGATCGCGGCGCGCCTCGCACAAACCTTCCGCGAATCGCTGTTGAGCAAAGGCGCAGCGCCTCGCACACTCGCACCTAAATCCGGAAACAAGCACCGTAGCATTCCCGGACCCGCGCGATCGCCGCTGCTCGCAACGCCTCGTAAAACCTCGCAGTCGCGGCCGTACGCGACTCGCGCATGGCGCACGCCAACCGTCGAAGCGCCGCCGAACTCGCCGATCGCGTGCGCGCTATGCGGCGAGCCGGTGCTCAAGCGCAGGCGCCGGCATTGCGAGGCGTGCATGCCCAAAGCGCGGCGTGAGCACGGCCTCCGCGCCATCGAAGCCGCACGCAATGCGCTCGCATCGCAAACCGCAGCGGGTAACGATCCACGCCGCAGTGCCGCCGTGAACCACGCGCGAGGCGAAGCGATCGGCGAAGGGCATCGCCGCAATCGCAGCTGGGCGCGCGAGCATCCGGGTAAGCTCGACGAGGCGTGGTTTAGACGCGAGGTCGCGCCCAAGCTCGATGCGTTCTCGCTCAAGGAAATCGGGGCGGCGACCGGCTTATCGCTCGCAGCATGCTCGCGCATTCGCGCGGGCGCTCGCGTTCCGCATCCGAGGCATTGGGATGCGCTGTTGGCGCTGGCCAGTGGTGCTCGACCGACACCACACCTTAACGGTTAAGGCTCGTGTTCTTCCAAAGGAAGGCTGCGGTATCGGCGAGCGTCGTCGCGGACGTATAGCCCTCCTCATGCCCCCCTTCTGCTACGTATAGAACCACCGGTTTCGGACTAGACTGAGCCCATTGAAGTGCGGCGGTGAACTTGTAAGCATGAACGGGAGAAACTTCGGCGTCGTTTTGCGAAGTCATGACAAACGTCGCCGGATACGCTTGCCCCTTATGGATGGCGAGAAGAGGCGCGTAACGGTAGAGCCATTCGAATTGACGTGCGCTCGCGATCGGTGAACCAAACTCTCCCGTCATGTACGCCTCGCTTCCATATGTGTAGCTCCGCAATACGTCCACAGGTCCAGCTTCTTCGGCAACGGCTGAGAATAGGGTAGGATGCTGAACCTCGGTAATACCAGCAAGCAGTCCACCACCTGAGTATCCGTAAGCGGCCAACGTTGCATGGGAGGCAAAGCCACGCGCGATCAAGAGATTCGCGGCCGCGGCGAAGTCATCGTACGAGTGCTGCTTGTTGCCGAGCATTCCATCCTTGTGCCAATTTTCGCCGTACTCGCCGCCTCCGCGGACGCATGCGACTGCGTAGGCCCCTCCACTCGCGAGCCATGCGGCGCTGAAGCTTTGCCACAGAGGCTCATTGATAACGCCGAATCCCCCGTAGCCTGTGAGCATGGTCGGAGTGCTTCCGTCCAGCTTAATATCGCGTCGATGTGCTACAAATACAGGAATTTGCGCACCACCAGTCGAGGTCGCGAATATCTCGTCCGTTACGTACTGAGAGGGGTCGAATGGCGATTCGTGCCGGGCGAACACGGTGCTAGCATTCGTCTTGGGATCGTAACTGTAGATCGTCGATGGCGTGGTCGGATTCGAAAAGAAGTAGTATCCTAGTGAGTCCGCGTCGGTTCCGCTCATATCGCCAGTGCTACCGATGCCGGGTAAGGCGACGTGATAGAGAAGCCGACCGGAATGTCCGAATACCACCAGTTCTGAAACGGCGTCCCGGAGGTAGTGCGCTACAAAGAGGCCATGGAGAGCCGTCACGCTCCCAAGGATCATCGTCTGTTGCGGAATGACGTCAATTACTAGACGTGGGCGCTCGATGTTGATCCGTATTAGTTTTCCTTTCGGTGCGTCTGAATTGGTAAAGAAATAGAACCGCGAGCCGACATTTGCGACGTAGTGATACCATCCGTTCCCCGGCGGTTGCAACGTTGCGACCGCACCATTCGGTGCGCGAACGTCCCGGATCACGAGAGTACTAGCGCCAGCGGGTGTGTTGCTGCTGGTTCCCTGGATCAAATACCTACCATCCTCGCTTTCGTACGCCCACGGTAATAAGTCGGGTCTATCGGGACGCTCGTAAACTACCCGATCGCTAGACTGCAGAGTGCCCATTCGATGGAAATACGCTTTGTAGCCTTGGCCTATCGGAGCACCGGCAGAACGAGGCGCCTCCGAGCCGTACCCCCCATAGTAGAAGCCAGAGCTATTTCGCGCCCATTTGATTGGGGTCCAATCTGGAACGCCGACAACGTCTCCGGGAATGTCTTGCCCCGTTGTAGTGTTTAGCGCATGCCAGCGTGTCCAGCCATTACCCGCTATTTCCGTCGAGTACACCATGGTTTGTCCGTCCGGAGCTAGCTGCCAATCAATAAATTTGGTAGGCGCCTTAAAGCGTCTTCCCACGTCGAGTAACAGCCGCGTTTCCGCGCCGCGTACGGCGTAGAGCTTACCAGATTGCGATCCGGCCGCCTTGAGGTAAAAAACCGACGCATATGTTCCACGATCGGGGGGATAGATCGCCGGCTGCGCTTGTAAGCGCAAGATGGTAGCTGCGAAGAATTTTCGGCGTGGGAGCTGCGCCACGACGTCGGCAGTAAGGCTTGTTTCCGCCGACACCCATCGCTTGACGGCGGTATCATGAGTTTGTTCCATCCAATGATATGGATCAGGAACTAGCGTCCCAAAATAGGTGTTCACCGCACTGGCACGAGGCGTCGGCGGATACCTTATCGTCGTCGCATCGGCTTTAGCGACCTGAGGTGTAGAAAAAGTGACGATCGTTCCCACCAAGAGCACGAGCACGAAGGCAACTCGACAACGCACAAAAACAACCCCCCAGGCGAGCCTATCTAGGAGTGACTTTCTAGTGCGCTCCTGATCTAACCCGCCGCGCCCGCGAGGCCGCATCGCGCTCGCCAGCGTAGACGCTTGGGCTAGAAGCCTCGCAACTGCGCAGCCCAGCGCCGATCGCGTGGCGCATTGCAGCCTCGCAGCTTGAATGATAGACCTTGCAGCGTGTTCGCCACTGGTAAGCAGTGCTGCAGGTTCCGTGGTGACTTTAGCATCCCGGTAAACCCTAGGCTTTCGCACCATGCTCCTTGCGGGACCATCGGCCCGGTCTAGGGGCTCTTTTGGAACTTTGGCTAGCGCGGTAGCGCATGCTAGGCTAGGTTGTTATCGTTATAGCTCATGACTTCGAAAAGGAAGGAATCGAGATGAAAACACCATCGGTTATAAGAGCCACGGTTTGGTTTTGTGCCGCGTCGCTGCTCGCCGGCTGTGGAACATCACAGTCGATCGCGCCGGCCTCGATACCCCAAAGCGAGATCCCGAGCAATGTGGAACACAAGCAATCGGGGATGCAGCGTGGGGCCAAGAGTGAGGACCTTTTATACGTGAGCGCCGTCGAGCCAAGCGTGGGAGGTGGAGAGGTGCTCGTCTACACGTACCCTCGTGGAAAATTCGTCGGGATACTCGGAGGCTTCGGGCACCCAGCTGGGCTTTGCAGCGACACCGCGGGACATGTCTTTGTGGCGAGCGGTGGGACCTTGGGTGAGGATCCTACTGTTGACGAGTATTCACATGAGGGCCGCTGGCTCGCAACGCTCAGCCTTCCTGGAGCTCCAGGTGGCTGCTCTGTTGATCCAACCACCGGCAACTTAGCCGTAGTAACAGGTGGGGAAATTTCGATTTATCCAGATGCCCAAGGTGAACCGGTCACGTACTTCGCGCGCCTAAAGTCCGCAACATCTTGCGCATACGATGCTGCCGGCAACCTCTTTGTCATCGGGGTGGGCTCTAACGACAAGGGTGAGCTCGTCGAAATGCCTGCTGGAGACGCTGGGATATTCCAGACGATTAAGGTTGATAAACCGATTTCGGCAATGGGAGACGTTCAGTGGGACGGCGCAGACCTTGCCGTTGGCGGAACTCAACCCACGGTCATTTATCGGATGCAAGTCTCTCAGGGGCGTGCCAAGACGGTATCCCGAGTGCATCTCGTAGGTGTAGGTAACTCGCAGTTTTGGATTTCGGAACACGGTTGCGCGAGCGACTGAGGCTAGAATGCAGATCGGAGTTTGGAACTACCCTGAAGGTGGAAGGCATGAGAACGTGACGAAGCAAGCACTGCCCTATCAAGCCTTTGGCCTCACCGTTAGTCTTGGTTCGCGGCGGCGAAATTTGCAAATACTCAAGCTACGGGCACGGCGGCGCTTGCGAGCCCCATCGCCAAAGCGGGCCGCCGGCCCCCGCCCGCGAGACCGCATCGGGCTAGGCGCTTAGCAGCCTAGAAGCCTCGCAGCTGCGCAGCCCGGCCGCCGATCGCACGGCGCATCGCGGCTCGCAGCGTGGAGACTTGCGCCTCGCAGGCTGCTCGCAGACTCGCAGCTGAGATCGCGATGCGACGCAGCCCGGGAGCCGAGCCGGGAATGCGGGGGGCCTCGTTTTGAGTTGCTTAACTCCTATC
>CAWHZL010000021.1:0-37471 GCA_963833845.1 Vulcanimicrobiota bacterium | reverse complement strand
GCGGCGTTCATCTTTTTCTATCCGATTCTTTCGGGACGCCCATCACCTGGAACGCATGGCACGAGCGAATGTGGATTGACAAGTGGATAGTCGGACCCGGGTAAACGCGGGACTCGAGATTCGAAAGTGGATCGCTCCGCCCGCGAACGGATCATTCGGCATAGGTTCCGCGCGGTGGGTCAGCCCGAATTGTCAGCGCCGAGATGCTCGGTTGCCCCTCCGCGGTACCGCCCCCTGATGCTGCCCAGCAAACGCCCGTCTCCACATCCGCTATGTTCGACTACGGAGTCCCCATAACGATCGCGCGGAGCCGCTTTAGCTCGGACGCGTACGGTTGATCTGCCGGCTCTTTGACCTCAATAGTTCGCAGCTTCTTGTCCAGCCCTAGGTAGAGAATCGCGTCGAAGAGCTCCCCGAGGGTATGGCCCGGGAACGCATCGTCCACGGGAACCCAACGCGACCCGACGCGGCGCATATATCGCCGGAGGTGATGGTTCGCGCGCTTTGAGCCGCAAGCTTGCACCCGCGGCATCTAACCAGCACGTGCGCCTGCGCGCGTGCGCCCGGGAGAGGGGAGGGGTGCCCCCGAAGTGAGTACGGTACAACCCAGCAAAGTAGCTGGGGATACGGCTCGATTTTCGCCATGTACGAGGATGGTTCGAGTCCGGCAAGAGTATACTATTTTAACCCTCCCTCAGATCCGTTTAAGCCGGCGATTCTCATCCTCGAGCGCGCGCATCTTGGCGACGTCGCTGACCTCGAGGCCACCGTGCTTGGCCTTCCACTTGTAGAACGTCTGGGGGCTGACACCATGTTTGCGGCACAGCGCCTTCGTATTCGCGCCGGCTTCGGACTCTTTGATGATGCCGACGATCTGTGTTTCGGTGAAGCGGGACTTTCTTGAGGCGGTTCCTTTCGAGGCCTGAGCCTCAGGATTTCTGCCTCGAAAAACGGACTACTTAATGGGTACCCGTCAGCCTAAGTAGGGTTCGGGGATTTCCTTCCCTGACGATCGGTCGTCCAGGTCCTCGATCCGTTTAGTGGTTCTTTACCGTTGTTGTAACAGCCGAACCGATAGGCTCCAAGAAACCGTCGATTGTTTTTGTCGCAGTTCCGCCCTTGGGATAGGGAAAGTAGAGGACGTCGGATTGACCGCTGGGGAAATAGTAGTTGGGAGCAACGACCGTACTGCCGTCAATCCACCACTGAGCCGTGTCTGCCGTGCCCGTTAGCGGGCAGGACGCCGTAATTTTGAAGCCATTCATGCGGTAGATTCCTCCACCAACGCTGCCTTGGTACGACTGATCGCCAAGGGCTATCTGCTTTCCATCGTACTGCACTTGGCCTGGAAAATATACTACGCCCCCCGTCACCATTCCATTCTTGAATTGGCCCTTGGAATTCATCGAAGCATACACAAACGTATTATTCGAGGTGCTGGTCGTGCCGTCGAGCCAGAGTATTCCCTTATTGTCGTAACCGAGAAAAAACACTCTGCCGAAGCTAGCGTCGCGGTATACCTTCGGCTTCCCGTGGGCTTTGGCGAACACGCTGACGCTGCCAGGGCCGTCGCTAGCCGAAATGATATTCGATACGGCAAGATCACCTGTCATTGGGTTGACGGAGCAACCGACGGGATATTGACCGGGATCGCTCAACTTTTGCGTCGGAATCGTTGCGCCGGATTTATACTCAATGATTGTGCTTTCATAATTATTGTCGATGAATACATTGCCATTCGTATCTGCGCAGAGGCCTTCGGGCTCGTTAAAACCCGTTAGAGTGCCCACTTTTTTCGCACGCCCAGGATAGCTGTAAACATTCACATCGCCCGTTCCGGCATCGGAGACATACAGAAGTGATCTGGCTTTCTTTGCTCCGCCATCCATACGTGAGTCGCTGAGATCTGGAGTAACGATCACTCCCTGGGCGCTGCTTAGCGGTGTGCTGCTGTTGGTAATATTGTTGCGCACGAACTGGCCGTCGGTAACCGAAGCAGTCGGGCTGAAGGACGATGCCCTGCTGCTGCAGCCGACTACCGTCGCAGCCGCCACAGTAATACCGAGAGCATACTTTAGCCCGCTAGAAATCCTCATTAGTTAGTTTCCCTTATCTTTCAGGATGCATTTCATACCGCGTGGATTGGGGATGCGAGTTAAACGCGACCGAGAAAATGTTGACGCTCTGCCAATAGCGTCGAGGGATCCTTGGGATCCCGGCAACTACGCCCTGAAGGGTGCAACCACTTAGGGCTCTTGAACCACTACTGCGCCGAAAGGCTCATTGGTTCCACCGAACATCGACGACTTCTTCCCCGCCGGAAAGGCAAAGACAAATCCCTTACTTTGTGAAACATCGGGCGCCACGAAGGTCGCGTTAGCCCCCGAGCCGTGCTTGTAGCCGATCGCTTGGAATGTCCCCTTCAATAAAATTGTGTTCACAATGGTCGCCACCGTTCCACTAACGGTTACTTGATGGACATAAGATGGTAATGTTCCGCCTTGACCCATATCGCCGACCAACAAGTACCTTCTGCCCCATTGCACTTGTCCCGGCGAATAAGGTTCGCCGCCGTTGATCGTTAGGTTCTCATACGAACTCTTTCCGAACGGGAGTTCCGCGAGCTTGACGGTAGCATCGCTGCTAAAGTCGTCGCGGCCATCGATATATAAGTTCCCATTAGCATCATAGCCCGCGAATTTCGGGAAAAACCATATCGGGATTGTTATAGATAGTCGGGGTTCCAGTTGCACCAGGATACACTGTGACATTGCCTATTCCATACGACGGTGAATCTTGCGCCAAAATATTGACGACGGCTAAATTACCCGTCTTGGAATCAACTGAGCAGCCTGTCGGCTCTCCGTTGTCAGGATCAGCGAGAACTTTGCTTGGCGTCGATACGCCGTAAGCGTACTCGGTTGTCTCGGCAGACGCGAAGTCCGGGATGAACACATTGCCTCTATTATCGGTGCATGGGGCCGTCGGGAATCCGAATCCCGTCAATGTCCCTGTTAATGTCGGCTTTTTTCTGGCATTGTAGCTATAGACGGTGACCGTGCCATTACCTGAATTGGAGACGTACAAGAGCGCTTGGCGTTTCTTCGCTGAAGGGTCCATCCAGGATCTTCCTTGAGCTTTTGGCTTGGGAACAGCAGCACCGCGTCCTGGGATTAGTGAGACAGAACTTCGGAGCGGTTTTATCTGAACGGAATCAGCAACCCCTGAAACGGCGGGTCGTTCGGCGTTCGGCGCAGACTCGAAGTTGCCGCTGCAATTGGTAAGGACGGCTACTACAGTAGCCACGACGATGATGCGCTTTGGTGGCAGAGGGTGAGTCATGGGTAAGCTCCTGGAGATCCACGACGGATCCAAAACGACGAGTACTCGCGGTAGCGCGGCTTGCGGCTTTTTTTGGGAGAATAGCCGAAGGACCGCTCCGCGTCAAGGTACGCTAATAGGCCCGCTGCGTACAGTGGGTAGTACAGTTGAGCGGGAAGTTTGAGCTCAGGCGGTGCATAACCCCGAATGGGTGCCGCGGAGCCACGATCGTTCGCTCATCTTCTACGCAGCCACCGTATCGTTGCTGGTCTATCTCAGGAGACGCTCGCGGAGCGCGCTTCGGTTAGCCTAGCTGCCATCGGAAAGCTAGAACGCGGCGCCCGCCGACGCCCCTATCGAAAAACTATTGCTTTGCTTGCGGGCGCACTTGCATTAACGGTCCCCGAGCGCCTGGAATTAGAGCGTGCGGCCAGTCGGCGATCGACCTCCGTATGGAGTGCGACGCGTGGCAAACCACCGACGATAAAATTGCCGGTTTTCCTCTCCTCTTTCATCGGAAGAGAGCGCGATCTCCACCAGATCGCAAGGATGCTCGAAACCCAACGCCTTGTGACGCTTGTCGGCCCGGGAGGGATCGGGAAAACGCGCCTCGCCGCACGCGCCGCCGAAAATTTTATAAGGGAACATGCAACCGACAAGGACTTGGACGCCGTTTGGTTCGTGGACCTCTCCGTAATCACCGACGGAGAGATGGTACCGGCAGTAATCAGTTCGAGGGTTGGTCTCGATCGTTGTCGCTCTATCGACGCCCTCGTCGCGTATCTGCGATCCCATAGATTTGTCTTGCTTCTCGACAACTGCGAACATCTCTTAGATTCCGTAGCGAATGTGATACGGGCGATTCTCTCAAATTGTCCGGGTGCTGCCGTATTAGCGACGAGCCGTCAAACCCTCTCGGTCGAGGGAGAGCACATCCATCGGGTTCTACCGATGTGTATTCCCGCGGTTAACGCACTTACGGCGAGCGATGCGCTTAGGTTCGACTCGATCCGCCTGTTTCGAGATCGTGCCGAAGCCATCGATAGCCGCTTCCATTTTGATGACGGTGCCGCTTCCGCAGTCGCTACAATCTGTCGTCGAGTTGACGGCATTGCACTGGCCATTGAGCTTGCAGCAGCTCGTGCAAACGCATTCTCCGTGGGGGAGATTGCTCAGCAGCTGAGCGAGCGCCTTTCATGCTTAGGGGGCGGCGTACGAACGTCTGCTTCACGCCACAGGACTATGCATGCGCTTTTTGATTGGAGCTACGAACTACTCAATTCGCGTGAGCGCGAGCTGTTTCGATTATCGTCGATCTTTGTCGGCGGATTTACGCTCGATTTGCTTAAAGCGTCATCGACAGAGGAACAGAAGAGCGACGTTGAGGACGTCCTGGCAACGCTGGTGGACAAGTCGCTGGTCCAGTACGACGTTCACGATGGGCCACGGTATAGACTGCTTGAACCCGCTCGACAATATGCGCGCGAAAAGCTACGCGAAAACGCGGAGTACCACAAGGCGGCGCGATCTCATGCGCTAGCCCTTCTCGCTGTATCTGAAGAGTTTGATTCTCGGCTGGAGCACATTCCCGATCACGTTTGGAACGCGTCAATCGAGCGTAATCGTGATAACTTCCGAGTTGCGTTTGAATGGGCGCTTACAGCGAACGGAAGCATAGAGATAGCTCGCCGATTGGCGGCGTCGAGGACAGCAACATGGAGCGGCTTTGCGTCGGGAGAAGTCCGGAAATGGATCAATACGGTCCTTCAGGTGGCTGCCGAACCAATGGACCAAGGCTTATCGGCGAAACTCGCGCTTGCGGAGGCGAGAGTGGCTGTTATTTTCGGACCGTCTTTACAGGACGTCGATCCCGACGGGCGGGTCCACGCATGCCGGCGGGCGCTGGCTCTTCAGCTACCTGATAACCGTCGCGCCGTTGGAACGGCCAAATACTGGCTTGGAGTGGCGCTTCTAGATTCGGGACGTTATGAGGAAGCGGAAAGCACTCTGCGCGAGGCCCGTGCAATAGCGCGCGCTGAGGGAGCGCACAACGATTACGATGCCACGACAACTTCTTTAGGCGCGGTGCGGCACGCCATGGGCGACATATTGGAAGCCCGGGCATTCGTAGTGGAAGTATTGCATCGCAGTGAAAGGGCTGGAGCCGTTCGCATTGCGACAGTCGCGCGTGCCACCCTCGCCGAGATCGAATTCGCATCTGGGCTGATTGAAGAAGCGCTCAACCTGAACGAAGACGCTATCAAATACTTCCGAGACCGTTCGCATTTGCTCGGTCTTCCGCACACGCTTTGTAACTCAGCCGCCTGCCTCGTCGCCTTGAAGCGATACAGGGAGGCTCGCGACCGAGCTCGCGAAGCGCTGTGGCGGTCGGTTGCAATCGGCAGCGTTCGCAGTGCGCTTTGGGCGATGCAACATCTAGCGGCGGCAGCCGTACTCAACGTCGACGCGAGTGACGATGCTGTCCTTCGGCGCGCGGCCCAGTTACTCGGGTTTATCGACGAAGCGACAAGGCGGCGAGCAATTTTGCGCTGTGTAACTGAACAACGAGAGTACGACGAGATGTTCGATGTGATGCAGGAAGTCTTTGACGAAAATGCACTAGAGCGATATATAGCCGACGGGAAGACGTGGGCGAAAGAACGAGCCCTCGAAGAGGCGCTTACCATCTAAGACTGGGCGTGCAGCGTTAAGACGGGGCGACTATCATCTTGGAAGTGGCAACACGGCAATCCCTACGGGCTCGTACGGATATGACGTGTAAGGCGTAGAACGGGCCAGCGGGAGTTGTGAGTTTCCGGGCGTAGCGCCCAGCAAGGAGACTCACTCTTGAAGATAAGCCGATTCAGCGAGGCCAAGATCGTTGGGATCCTCAAAGAGTTGGAAGCTGGTACGCCGGCAACGGCGCTGGCGCAAAAGCACGGACGTCATCCGAATACGATCCGACTTTGGCGAGACAAATATGCCGGCCTCGAAACCAGCGATCTCGTGCGCCTCAAGCAGCTCGAAGCCGAACACATGCAGATGCAGCGGATCATCGCTCGACAGACGCTTGAGATTGACGCGATGAGGAACCTGATCCTAGCGTCGGTCCCGTCATGCAGCCACCGATTTCTGTGGAGATTGGGTGATTTCGTAGGTAGCGAGGAACTCCTCGGGTGTGCGATAGCCCAGCGCGCTGTGTGAGTGCGTCGTGTTATAGCTTTGCAGCCACGCATGCGCCTTCAGCTGACCTTCGACTAGCGTTCGGAACCATTGAGCGTTGAGGAATTCGGTTCGATCGCGGTTGTTAAACGATTCGATGTACGCCTTCTGGGTCGGCTTGCCAGGCTGAATCCTCGGCGGGCACTTCAAAAGCGGCCACCCATGGGCACTTCAAAACCGGCCACGAGCTATCGTCGTGCTCGGACGAAGTGTTTAATGCGGTCCAGGTTGGCTATGCTTGGCTCTGAACCTTGCGGCGGCGGGCGGCAACGCTGGATTCGTGGAGTCGATAGCTCTTGCCGCGAATCTCGATGAGGTTGCTGTGGTGCATCAGTCGATCGAGAAACGCGGCGACAGCCGGCGTGTCGCCGAAGAGCTTTGGCCAGTCGTCGATTGGACGATTCGAGGTGATGATCGTCGATGCGCGCTCATAGCGGCGCATGACTAACTCGAGCAAGTCTTCCGCGGCGGCAGCAGGCAGTTTACGCATGCCGACGTCATCGATGATGAGCAACGGAATTTCGCTGTAGGTAGCAATGGCTTGCGTTCGTTTCATCGATTGCCGAAGCCAAAACCAACTCTTCGAAGAGCACATGAGCTTCGCGGTAGATCACGCGGAAGCCGGCATGAATGGCCGCCATGCCGATGCCCTGAGCGATGTGGCCTCTTTCCGCAACCGGGTTTCCTAGGATGAGGCAGTCTTGGCGTTGCTCGACAAAGCGCCCAGTGGCCAGTTCGAAGACCAACGCGCGATCGATCGACGGATTGAACTTCCAGTCGAACGTATCGAGCGTCTTTCGATCGCGAAATGATGCCAGCTTGAGGCGACGCTCCACCAAACGGTCTCGCCGGCGATTGAGTTCGTCGTGAACGAGCAATCCCAGAAAATCGACTGGTCCGAGGCTGTCGGCGCGGGCTTGTTGCGCGCGCACGTCGAGCGTGTCGGCCATACCGCCCAGGCGCAGTTGGCGCAGCGCGCGGTCGAGCTCTTCAGTTGTCATAGCGGTTCTCCTTTGGTCAGAAAGGCAAAGTGCTGCGAGTAGGTATCGATGGGCGGAATGATCTTGTGCGCCGAGGTCAACGATTCGGTCGGATGATGCGCGAGATAAGCACGCAGAAAGGACAGCCGCCAGGCTTGGGCAGTCACGGCGAAAGTACAAGCGCGCTCGAGCGCTTCGGGGCCATGGCGTCGCGCGAGATCGAGTACGCAATCCAATAACCGTTTCTCGTTCTGTCATGCTCAGTTCGTTCATGACGGCGCCTTCGCGCCGAGAACGTCCGAGCCGACGGCGGCCCTAGCAGTGGCCTATTTTAAAGTGCCCACCGACCTTGGCCGGTTTTCAAGTGCCCGCGACTGGCCGCTTTTGAGTGCCCCCCGAGGGTACTAGAGCCCTCGACGCCGAGCTTCCGTTGCGATTTCCAAGCTAGGGACGAGTGCAAACATCGGTCTTCATTTGGTCAGCCATTCCGCGTAGGCGTCGACATCGATCATGGGAACCGTGCCGCTGAACTGAAGAAGCGAGATCAACCTGAGGAGGAATGCCGTTGCAGGCTTGCTTTCGCCGACGAAGACGTACTCGGACGTCTTACGATCGAAGAAGAAGTGCCCGTGCGATGCAATGCATCCGATATCGAGTCGGCCTTCCGCGACGTCGAGCTTTAGCGCCTTCTCGAACGGAGATCCGAGCGGGGGACTCCACTCACTTTCGAACGTCAACAATCCGCCGAGGATCGGGATCGGCTCCTTAGCGGGGTAGGTCCCTTTTGCGTACGGGATCGGAAGAGACGTGCGATGTAATCGACGCACGCTCGCGATCTTGTCCTGCGCGTACTTAACGAGACTGGCATCGGCAGTTTGCTTCGCTTCAAAGGCGGCATACACACTTTCTGCGGGTACGATCGTCTGCTCCTCGTATGTGAAGATAAACGGCGAGTACTGACGGTCAAATATGACGACATCGATCTGCTGACTAAACTCGCCCCTGCTATCTACGACGAACGCCTTGGCCGCCTGGTAGCGCTTTGGCAGGTACGTCTCTAGCATCGCGATCCAAACTTTCTCGCTGGCGTCGCCTTTCGCGCCTGGGTGACCGATGCTCTTCCGTACTGTCTCGAGGCGCCGCTCGATGTCTTCGTGCAGTGAGGCTAGGAGCTGAGATAGGGACCATTCGGCCATCTAAACACCTATGGCTGGACGTGCTGCGGGAGGTTCAAGATAGCGGAAACTTGGGACCGAACAGGGCGCGCCACGTCTTGAGCGCTTCGCCATTGCGCCCCTCATGCACTTGGTGGATTGCGAGCGTCGCCTCGCGCTCGGCGGCGCGCAGCAACTCGCGCGCTCGCGTCTTTCGCGCGGCGTCCATATCGTCGCTGATCGGAGGACCGAGGGCGGCCGGATCTGGCCATGCATCGAAGACGCGGGCGGCTAAAGTTGCGAAGAACGCCTGCATCTCACGATCAAAGCTCCCGCCCCAGCCGCCGTGCAGGCACTGCAACGCCATGACTTCGATCAAGAACGAGGGCTTGATCGGCTTTTCGCCGTGCTTTGGGTTATTGTTCCAGTACTTCACCATGCGCACGAGGCCTTTCCACTCGCCGGAGTAGGCTTGATGTGCTGCGGTCGCCTCGGCTGCGTGCGTTTCCGGATTGGTCTTGATCCATTTGCCCAGCTCGTCGTCAGGGATCTCGTAGTCCGCACCTTTTTCGAAGGCTGGAACGATGTCGACACTGATAATGCGATAATCCGTATTATCATCCGCGTCCACCGTGACGCCAAAATCTACGTTGATCGAGCGGTTTTGCCGTTTCGCCTTGTTCGCACCGTACTTCGCGACAAGCGACTCATGAAACGCGGAGAGCACCCCCGACGGAGCTTCCGAGCGGTAGTGGCTCTCCGCACCCTTCAGCACAAAGAAAATATCAACGTCCTTCAAAGGCTTGTTTTCGTCCACCTAGCGTAAGAACCGGTCAGGAAGCTGCGGTCGAGCTGGAACTGGGTATCCATGTACTCGCGGACTTCTTGCTGACGTGAGGATGCGTTCTTCTGTTCGCGCTCGTTCAGCTCCAGGCGGCTCTTGAACTTTCGAAAGGCTTCATCGACCGTGAGCACTTAGACTCTCCTCAGGTAGGAAGTGCTTGCGCCAAGGCCGCTATGCTCGACCGTGGAGCCGAGGCTCTGCCGGACCATGCCAGCGCTCGAGCGATACGTCGTCCCCGACCAGCCTGCCACGTCCGGTCGTCCGGCCTTCGTGTCCATCACCAGACGGTAGCGCGCCTCGCTGGGCGCGACGCCAGCCTTGCGGATCGCGTACTTCAGCTGGTCTGTGTCGGTCCAGAAGCTGCCGTCGCCCCCTGTCCAACCGTACGCGATTTTGATATCCCATCGCGTGATGAGCGCATCGGTCCTCGGATCGTAGATTTCCAGCACGACGGTGTTGAGGTCGCTCGACTGCAGCCAGGTGCGAAGCGCATTCGTAGTAGTCCGCCAGTCGTCGCTAAGCTGCGCCGGGTTGAGTCCGCTCAACCGGATGATGTCCTTGAGGCTCTTGAGAATGTTATCCGCAACGTACGTGACGGAATGCGTGTAGGAATAGGTCGCAACGGTCGTCACTGTCCGACAAACCCCTTTGCGTCAATCATCAGCTGCGGCTGCGCGGACCCATTCGTTTCTTCGGCGCCCACGACGGACTCAAGGTCCCGGGCCGTGATGCGCGAACTATGCTTCTTCAACGTAGGCTGTACCCAGCTGAGCTCGTCCTTGTCGCAGGGAAGCGACACCCGCCAGTCGCCCTTAAGGGCATCGAATCCGAGCGGACCCTCGTTCTCGTCAGAACCAACTACAGCGTCTTCGCCGTACAGGCAATACAGTCGCGTGCGCGGCCCCTCGCACGTAACGATGATGGGCACATCCTTGGGGGCGCGGTCCGCGATGATGCTCGAGGCTACGCCGGCGATAGCGAGGAGTTCGGCGCGCGCACCGATCGTGCGACCGGCGCAGAGGAGATCGACGATGGCACTCCACGTTTCTGCGGCATCTCGGTATGGAGAACTCCGAAAAGTTCGGCTGACGACAGTACTCATGGTTTCCCGATTCCCCTAGGCGATTCGCCTTGGCGGCTTTGGTGGCGAGTAGCAGATCGGCCGGGGTGACCGTCGAAGGATCCATCGCGACAGAGGGACTGCTGGCGAGCGCATTCGCGACGACCTTTCGAATCGCGCGGCCGTCGAGTCCGACGCACTCATCGGCGGATTGTGTGAATTCGCGAGATGTCGCAATCGCGCCGATCGACGGGAAGACGCGAGCTAGGCCCCGGATGCAGTCGGCGAGGATCTTTGCGCAAGCGTCCCGGTTCGGCAACGGGATCTCCATGATCAGATCGCAGCGAGAGGTGAACGCGCTGTCCACCGCTTGAGGAAAGTTGCTCGTCGCAACGAAGAGCAGCTGCGGATAATGCTCGGCAAGAGCATCGAGCTGTACGAGCGCTGCGTCGGTCGCGCGGTGCACATCCACCGGATTCGCTTCGAAGCTAACCTTCGAACGGTCGACCGTGATCGTCTCGACCTCGTCAAGCAGCACGATCGTTGGCCCGTCGGATGCGGCTTCGGCGATCGACTGAGAGAATAGCTCGGAGACACTCCGCTGCGTTTTGCCCATCGCCGAGCTTGCCAGCGCGTGTGGGTCAACTTCCAGCAGCCGAAACGGAGCGCCGGAGAGCGATTGTGCAGTACGATGGGCCAGCCCGAGCGCCAGTGATGTCTTGCCGGTCCCTGGAGGGCCTACGAGCAAGATGACGCCGTGGAGCGGGAGGACCGTCCGATCGACCTTGCCGCGGATCGTGAAATTCAGGACGGCTTGGGAGAGAAGCTGCTCCTTAATGCCCCGTCGACGATTATCGAGTCCCAAAGGGCACCCAACTCGGGGCTCGGCAAGACCCGCTGCCGCCGGACACCCTTTGCCAGAATCTCGTGATCCGCCCGCTCTTGCCTGGCTGTCATGCTCCACCTAACCACTTCGTCATGTCAAAATCGAACACCTGTTCGCCCTATCTGATCTCGACCTTGGAGCTTGGTCACCGCCGGAGGCTCCATGCGTGATGTCGCAGTGTCATTATTTCGTTAGCTTGCTTGCCAGCATCGTGCCTCACCGGCTAAGAGCTACTTCCGGCTCGCCGACCCATATTAAGCGAGGTCCGGGGTATTGTCAAGTAATACTGTAAAGTGCATACTTGACTTATGGAGGCGACATGATGATAGAACTTCAAACGGAGGAGGTTCCGCGGTTCCAGCGGGAGGCTTTCGAGAACCATCAGCTAGCTCAAGTTGTTGCTCAGACGCGGTTTCCGACCCTTACGCGCTTCACGGACGCTGGGCGCATGCAGGAGTTTCAGGAGGCACTGCGTCGCGACTATCCACTCTACAGCGAGGATACCGCCGTAAATATCGTATTCGGAGCCGAGGGCGTCAAGACTGACCGCGGCGCTCGATTCTTGCGCTTCACGAGTCTGGATGGTTTCTGGTCGGTCGTTTTAAGTGCCGACTTCGTTGCGCTCGAAAGTCGTCGCTACTCAGACATCGACAGTTTCATCCTGCGTATCGCCGGCGTCTGGCGTGAAGTTGCGCGTCTTTTTGATCCGCAATACCAGACGCGCGTTGGGCTCCGGTTTGTCAACGAACTCCGGGTGCCCGACGGAAACGGCTACGAGCGTTGGCGAGAACTACTCAATCCAAAGGTTATCGGCTTCGATGCGGCCGCGACGTTCGGGGGCAGCGTGTCGCACACAATCGCTGAGACGCTCGTGCAGCGCCCCGATGGGCAGCTGCTCGTGCGCCGCGGTTTCCTGCGAGGTACGACGATTCCGCCACTGGCGGGCTCAACAGCCGAAACGGGTCCATTTTACCTGCTGGACATCGACTACTTCGACGCGACGCACGGCGCGTTCGAACCGGCACCTAGCGATCGTCTTCGGCAGTACGATGATTTCCTTTACAGGATATTTCGCTGGGTCATTGGCGACGAAGAAATTATACCGGTACCTGAAGGGAGCACAGTAGTGGAAACCTCACCGCTCCTAGCAGATCTGCTTCGCTCTCAGCTCTGCGGCGCGAGCCTTGCCGCTGCGCTCCTCATCCCCATGCCGTCGGCAGCACACGGCGTGCCGAGTGAATCCGTTGCATCAATCCAAGTCGACGGGAGCCCTGTTCTCGTCATTCGGTCTTTCCTGATCAACGGGCCGCAGCCGCTACTGACGACCCCAGATGTCTCGGCGGAGCCTCCTGCGAATGATGCGGTTCGTCTCCGCCAGATTGCACAGCTGCCAGTGACCGCTTTGGCCCGCGTTCTCGGAGTCAGCCGACAGGCATACCACGAGTGGACGCGCGGCGGCAACATCGCGGTCGAACACCAAGGTCGCCTAAAACGGATGCTCACCGCAGTAGAACGCATCGCGGAACAGCGCCAGGATGTGCGGACGTTCCTCGTCACCGCGACCGAGCTGGGGCAACCGATCCAACTAGTCGCGAACGGTCGCGAAGCGGAAGCAATTGGGTTGTCGCTCCGCTCCGCAACAGTAATGCGCGTCGGGCCGCGTGGACCGATCGTCAACATTCAGCGCCGCATACGTTCCAACCCCGGGCGGCGCGCTGAGGCCGAGCAACGCGAATCGATGATTGTTGCCTTCCGCGAACCGATGTCCGCGGACGAGCGTGCAAACGATCAGTTTGAGTCCATTGGATCCTTCGAAATCGGCTAGGCAGGAGCAGCTCGGACAGCTCCTCGTTGACCGAGGCTGGAAGCAAGGCGTGTTGCTTCCAGCCTTAACTTATGCCGTTGTTTGCGATCCTGGCGCCAGGGCGAGTGAGGCGCCTTACGGGTCGTCCGTCGCGCTTCCGCAGCGTCAGGACGTTCCCCGGCACGAACTAGCAGTCTCCTATACGGGAAAGGCGAGCACCCAGCTCGTCATCGTCTCGCAGACGTGCGATATCTCGGCCGATCCGAGTCACGAATGGCTTGTTGAGGCAATGATGGTGCAGGTCGTCCGAAACGAACGAACGTTAGCTGAAGCGCGTGCAAGTGCTCGCCGCTTCGTGCTCGATGAAAGTCGAGGTCTCGTCGTCGATGCGCGGGTTCGTACATCGATCGATAAGGCATACCTAGCGACTCTGAGTCCTTCTTCGGGTGCTCCGGACGTTCGGACCGAGCGTGCCTTTGCGCGTTGGCTCGCTCGGCGAGCAATGCGGGCGGCCCATCCGGATGACTTTGTCAACCGAGTATTGCGACCGATCAAGGATTACCTAAAGGAGTTGCGTCGTCAGGACGGCGCCCAGGCTGCAAGGATTGATGCTCTGAGGCCCCGAGTCTTTGCGCCGTACTGCGAAGCGCAAACCTACGACTGTGAGCTGCTGTTTGTTTTACCCACCACAGCCGATGTGGGGACAGAAGAACGCCGAGATCTCGAGTCCGCGATTGCCGGCATCGCGTCTGAGCTGCGGCGCATCCTCGGAACGGTTTGCTCAAGTCTAACCTGGACTGCAGTTCGCCTCGAGGAGCTCAGCGCGGCCGACTACCTTGACACTGATGAAATTCCCACCGAATGAACGTGCCTACGCCTACGAGCCTACATCCGCGCGCCTCCTCGCGTCCGCAGCGCCAGCGATTCTGTGTAGTGAACGGTGTAGTGAAAGTCACGGCGCGCCGCAAACTCGCGTAAAATAAGGCGCAAATCGCTCAGTGGAGGGAGCGTTTTGACTTGGCGGGAGCGTGTAGGAGGTTCTCCTAGCGTCCCCGCCACTACCCTCTGAGCTCCAAAAGTCCTTGATAGTACTGGCGATTTTGCGCATAGGGCTACGAAGGCCAATAGAAATCGAGCGCCACTTTTGGCCGATTCTGTGTAGTGAACGGTGTAGTGAACCGCTCTGCCTTCTAGGAGTCAATCGATCCCACTAGCGTGGAAGCTCGTGGGGCTTCCGATCCGCCATTAGACGGTCGTTAGACCGAAGATCGGTCGAAATTTGCTAACGTGCAAGGAGCGTAAGCCGTTTCCGCTAGTGCCGACGGGAATCGAATCTGATAAAGCGGTCCTGGCCGTTCCTGCGCGTTACTGATAAGTTCGATAGCATAACAGTTTTCGCGTCGCCGCAGTCCTAGCCGATACTGTAACATTCGGTCCTTTTCTGCCCTCTCAGTTACCATTTTAGTTACAGAGGCAGCGCCAACGGGGCTAACCGCGCGAACGGCCCGTCAGGCGTAAGCGGACATGCTCCGAAGCCACGGGAGGAGATCGCCTAAGACACCCGCCGTGGGAAAACGCGGCGAGCGGCCCATCGAGACCGCGTAGCCTTATGGACGGCGCCCCCGCCGTGCTACGGATGGGACATGCTCTTCGGCGAGGGCTCGATCAAGGTCAAGGGTGTCTTCCCAGGGCGGGCGGACTAGTAGGTGCCCATGCCTCGAAAGCGGCGCAGAGCGAAGGGCACCCGGCGGCCCAAGGCTGCGGGTTTCTGGCGGGAAGTCAGCACTCATGTAGTCGCGGACGTAATCTCGTCTACCCTGAACGATGTCCGGCGCGCTCTCATCGCCGCAGCGTTCGGCGCGGCCATTTGGCTCTGGCCGAAACCACCCTCCCCGAACGTTTGTTCCCTGGGGCATGGCCCGACCGCCTCAGTTCAGCTATCCCGAAAACGACTCGATGGCCGTCGCCAAGGCGGAGCAGGTCATCAAGGAACTGAGCCCGAGGCTCGCGCCTACGTCATGGCGTGGCTCGTGAAGTATTTCAACGACAGCCGCGGCATGTTCTCACCGCAGATAACCCAGGAGCGGAGAAAAGTGACCATTGACGCGACGGCCTATTGGCTTGTGAAGGTTCCCGGGAAGTGACCGCGCCTGGCAGCGAACTCTACCGACGAAAGGCAACGTGAATGTTTGACACTTCGAACTTTGACGCGCTTGAAGCGAAGTTGGACGCGATCTTCGAGCAATACGCTCCCCAGTATCCGCCGGGCAGCCCCGAGCGCGACGCGCTCGATCGACTGAAGGCTACGCTGAAGAAGCAACGGCAAATGTACGCTAAGATGGCGACAATGCAAATGCAGAACGCGACAGCGTTCATTGCAGAACTTCAACAGGCCCATGCAGAGATGGTAAAGGTCTTTGCCGACTGCGGAGACGTGCTCGCGAAGATAGGCGTTCAACCGGACGCGGACCTTTGGCGAAGAGTTCAAAACTTCCCGACGTTTCAATAAGCCGTGTCGTTCGAAACTATTGACGACATAACGCTCGATGACTTACTCGGGTTAGTCGATGTAGCTCCCGAAGATAAATGGCGCGAGTTCAAGCTCCTCTTGCCGGAAAAAGAGCCCGAGGCTAACGCCGAGTTTGTGGCCGATGCGACCGCGTTCGCGAATGCCGAGGGCGGCTATATCTTCTACGGTATTGCCGAGAATCCGAAAACGCATCTTGCCTCGGCGGTGCTTGGCATTCCAACGGCGGATGTCGCCAAAGAGCAGATGCGGTTAGAGAACATACTGCGCGACCACGTTAGGCCCAGGCTTCCACTGAGCCGCATGCGGCCGATCGACGTTGGCGCCGGCAAGTCGGTACTCGTGTTGTGGCTCGGACGCAGTCACTTGGCTCCTCACCAGAATGCCTACAACTGGCAGGTGTCCATTCGAAACAGTGCGGGGAAGAACGCAATGGAGATTTCAGAGCTTGCGGACATGATTACGCGGCGCGAGAGTTTGCCTAATAGAATGCGGCAGTACCGGCAGAATCGAGTAAATCTTATCAGGTCTGCACCTGAAGATATGCCGAGTCCGGTCACGCCAGAGAAGAAGCTCGTCGTTCATTACATACCGGAAGAGAGCTTCGGCCGCTACGACGTGGTTGACGTTGGGCAGTTCAACGACCCGACGTTCCGCGGAAACACTGTCCTACCGCTGAGAAATATCGCGGGCTTTTCGAACCGCGCAAACATCGACGGGTATATGTACATGAATGGTACTATCCAAACGGAATATGGATGGTACGTCCAGTTCTTCAACGACGCGACAGTTGAGCTAGTTAGCGGGCTTTCACTCGCTCCTTCAAACGATAACACGTTTCATCCGTACTGGATTGAAGTTGACCTTTTCCACTCATTTCGCTTTGTTCGAGAGGCATATCGCAAGTTGAAACTAGCCGGTCGCGTTTCGATCATGGTGAGTCTGCTCGGAATGCGCGACGCGGAGATATATCTCGGTCCAGGGCATATTCAAAAGCTAATGTTCACCGGACACCATTCGGCGATTGGGCGCGACCCGGCGCTCTTCAACGAAGTTACGGTGCCAGACATGGAGGAGAACGAAGAGCGAGTGATGTGGCCGATCATTCAGCAGCTTTGGCGAGCGTGTGGCTACGGCAACGCCGCGTCTTACAACGCTACGGGCGACTTTATCGGCTATCCTAAATAAGACAACGGGACGGTGCTATGACGAAGCTAAGATTTTCGCGACATCTTGGACTCGTACAAGTCGCAAGCAGTTGGCGCAATCGACGAAGGTGAGCGTTTCGACTGTGCCGGTTGCGGACGCAGGTTCACGGAACCGGGCACCGCGGCCGTTGGCTGCGTCAGAAAGCCGAATCAACCATCTCACTTACCCATGTCGATCGAGCTTTGCGAGAAGTGCGCGAAGTCGGTTGAAGCATACAATCCGTAGCCACTAGATCACGACAGGAGGGCGGGCGATGTCCGGCAGTCCGGCAGATCAGACAGACGATCACCCCTGTTGCTTGGAGGGTCTTGGACGTATAACATGGCCTGATCCGTGGCCCAATAACGACGCTGACGTTAAACGCTGGCGCATAACCGCTCCGTATGAGTTCTTTGAACGCGAGCCACTCTTATCGAAAGGCTTCTTGTTCATAATCCTGACTCGATAGACGCTATCGCTCTTGCGGGCATTGCGCTAGGCAGCCTTTCGGAGTTTAGATTCCGAGACCCAACGGATATAGCACCCACCCGAACCAAAGACGATTCAGAATGCTGCTGCTACAACATTGCAGTTCGTTCGTTAATCGCATGAGCATTCCAGAGGGCTTCGCATGATACGACGTGACGCGCAGTATCGGGCTTTTGAAGCGCCGATTGCAAGTCATTATCCGATTGCTAGAGTCTTTCAGATGCGTCGCGCGGAAGAAGACCCTTTAGCTGCGGATTTTAGGACGTGGGCTAGTTCGCAGTCGCCGCCGGTGCCGGATGCGTTGTTTGCCCGCGATTACGCCGGTTGTATCTTTCGACTGTATCGACACCCGGTCATACACGAGCTAAGAGTGGCGAACGGTAGAGAGGCGCACTATGTGGGAATCGAGCCGCACGACGAGCGCCCGATCTTCTACTCCAATCACTCCTCGTCGGCCGACTCAACGATCGAGGCTGTACGCGATGCAGACCCGGTAGAGTATATGCGCTTCGGTGTTCAGCGAACGTATCTCCTGACGCTTCTGCGCGAAGCGATTTCCTCAGTGAGAGAATGGGCTCTAACGAATGATGTGGACCTGTTTCCTAGGTAGGGGCCGCTTTGAGTAGCTACGATGAGGACCTTGGCGCGCAAGAGCGGTCGAGGCAATACAAGGAGCAGCTGCAGTACTTAATGTGGGAACGCGACCCGATGCTGCTCATCTTGCGCGGGCATCTTTACGTCGAGCAGTCGCTAAACTATCTGTTGTGCCATAAGGTCCCAAGCGAAGTGTTTACGTTGCTCAACCTACCCTTCAAAAGAAAACTCGATCTCGCTCGGGACTTGAAGCTGATCGAACAGCCGACCTATGCTGCGTCCGACTTGCTCAATCAGTATCGCGATAGGCTGGCGCACAACCTCGACGGCGTCGTGGGCGAGGTAGAAGCCGAGAACTTCTATACGCTTCTCGAAAGGAACGGCGTATTCGAGGGCAGTCAAATGAAGCGTTCCGACGACCCAATGGCAATGGTGACTCTTAGTCGCTGTATTAGGGCACTCTACGCGGTATATTCAACGGAGACTGTTAGCATTCAGAGTGGTAGGAGATTCAAAGGGGTACTAGGGCCGTGGGTAACTGAGGAGATCGACAAAGACTCTTTCGATCAGATGCAGCGTGAGGACTACGATCGGACAAGGGGATGGTCGTACACTGCAACAACTTCGCATTTCATCTCGCGGCTGCGTTTGAAAAATATGGGCGGCCTATTCCGCGCCTTCCAACTCGTCGAGACGTTGCTGCAGTATCGCGCGGCGTTCCGTCCCTAAGATCGTCACCGAGTTAATCAGGTACGGAAAGCGGCCGTCTACGGAGCCGTAGAGCGACAGCGCGTAGCTTGTAAACTGCTGCAACCAAAATGTGCAACGGTACACGACGCGCAGCAACGGCTTCAAGTCCTCTTCGTTGACCGGCGCGGCCGTGGTCGTGATCGAGTCGTCGTCATCGAGGTAGACGAGCGACCCGAGCGTATCGGATGCGCGAACGTAGGCTTCGAAGTCGTCATCGTTGCGGAAGACCTCGGCATCATATCCGACGACGGTATTGCCTGGCTCAAGGTATGGTATGGCAACTGCGAAGCCGTGCTTGTACGCGCCGTAGACTCTGGCAGCGGCGGTTTTTATCGGGCGGCCTGTTCCCGGTTCCTTCACGAGCATCGTCCGCGCGAGAGCCTTGAATCGCTCCACCATAAACGAGCGCGTGAATCGCGCGCACTCGATTAACATAGGGTCGTCGATACCGCAGTTCGCCAGGCCGCACTTTTCGAAGAGTGCCGTACTCAGTGGCAGATTGAAGACCCTCGCGATCGTCGCGTGAGCGTTGTTGCCACCAAGCTCGTCGAGCGTTTGCAGTACGCTTGCTGACCGCAGATGTGATTCCGTGCGACCGAAGCTCAGGTACGCTTTGGCAAACCTGCTATAGTCGCCCTCGCTCGTCGCCTTCAACGCCGCGAACATCGCAGCGAAGTTTTCCAAAGCCTGGAACGCCTGACCGACGAGGTTTAATCCGATGAGTTCTTTCGCGAGATCGTCGCGCAGCGGACGACGCTCGGGCCATTGCTTGAATGCACGGTACGTCGCAGCAGCGAGCCGTGGCCACGCGCGAGCATTCGCGAAGACGGATTGCCCACCCAAGAGCGCGTAGCCGTGTTCGCCGAGCCGATCGAGAACGCGCTGAATCCGCGGCGGCAACTCCGGTCCTGTGCGAATCATGGTGCGCTGATCGTGAATGCCTTCACGTCGCAAGTGCTCGGCGAACGCTGCTTGGAACTGAACGGGCGCGTCACGCATCGCGCGGATGTAGTGCGGTGTCACGAGCGGTTCTAGCCGCTCAAGAACGTCCAATGAATCGGGAATGAGGATGATGTCGGCGTCGCCGGTCGCGTCCATCGCTTCGCGCGTTTGTGCAAAGTCGAAACCGTCGAGCGGCATCGAACGAATCCGGCTGACGAGCGTGTTGGCCATCGTCGTCTTGAGAATGACTATGCGCGTACCGTCCGAGCAGACATTTAGCTGTATCGGTCTGACGGTTGGGGCACCCGCAGTCGAGTCGATCATCATGCACCTGCATTCGGTGGAGCGTCTGCGCGGGCAAGCTTTTCGTTCCAAGCTGTCAGTTCGTGCCACTCGGCTTCGACTCCAACGCCGAAGGCCTTTAGGAACAAACAGACAAGCTGCAGCACTTGCCCCGCTGCGAGTGTAAGGAGCCTGTGCCCTTGCCCGTTCCGAAAGATTGCTTCAGGGAAATCTTTGCCGCGGCCAGCGACCTGACGACTGACCTGGCCGAGAGACAGGATTGAACCGTGCGAGAAGAGGCTTGGAAAGCTAAAGTTCGTCGCGTATGCGCTTTTACTGTCGGTGTATTCGCGTTCCATTAAAGCGCGCATCGTACCGCCGAGAGCTTTCTTTTCGCGAACTGGTTTCTCGTCGGGGCCTAATCCTCTCGTGTATTGAGCAATGAAAGCTTCGGCGTTTTCGTCTGGCTTGCGGTCAAGCTGCTCGAAAAAGTAGAGCACTTCCGCCGCTGCTGCTGCCTTGAAAGCAGCTGCAGTTTCCGGCTTCTGCACAAGCGTCGCACGAAAGGTGTATTCGTAGAGTGAACGCAGGTGAATATGGGCCGATTGCTCCAGGCCAAGGCTCGCGAGCAACAGCAACGCGCGAGACTCACTCATGGCGAGCATGCCGAACCCGACCAAAAGGTCCAACGATGCTGCTTCTGCTGAATCGGGGCCCTTCGGTTTGTGACCGCGAGCCGCAGCGACGCATGTGTCCAAGAGGCGAATGCTGCGGCGAAGCAGTTCAAGATATTCGGGTGGCTGACGGTCTCTGAAATAGCCGATGTTCGAAGTAACTGTCTCTGAGGGCTCCTCATCGAAAAACATGCTACCGTATTCTCCCTTCGGCTCGTGCGGCGTCAACGTCGCGTTTGAGCGCCTCGATCGCTTCGGCGGGACGGCCATATGCGTGTTTCAGACCGAGCACGTCGAAAGCGAGTTCCAAATCGGACTGTCGGCGCGCGATCGACTCATCGTTGGGTTTGAACGTCGCGATGAAAACACGGCAAAAGACTAAGGTGTTTGCGCCGACATCGACCATCATTGCGCCGAGTTCATCGTCGCCGACCGTAATGGTCGGAGCCGCATGCCCCTGCTCATTGGGAGGCATAAGAAACCGCATGCCTTCGGGGTCGCCGTGAACTTACGCAGACGGCAGCCGGTAGAGCCCAACGTATTCGTCGTTCGTTTCTGAATCGGGCGGGCGCGTATAGTGACGCATTATCGCCGAAAACTCAATCGACTTCAGGTATTTCGGTGGAAAACGATCGAGTTGCGACTGCAAGTGTGTCGTTTCGACCTTGATGTCTGCCTCAGGCTGGCCACCATCGTTAAGCTTGCCGAGGACGCTTTTCGACTCCAGCGTGGTCGTGAAGTCGAGACAGTACTCGGGATGATCGAAGCAATAGAGACCCTTCGCGCAGTACTCCAGCAGCATGCGGCGTTGGATTCGCACGGCGAGGTCGGTCGAATGCACGACGGACATCACCGTGTCGGCGAACATCACGTCAATCAGCATGCTGAGGTAGACGAGGTATCGGCGAACGGCAGTGTCCGCGTCGATGATGGCGGGCGGAACGTGAATGTCGGTCCGCATGTCTTCGATCAGAGCGTTGACGTGGTACAGCGCGGAGAAGACCTCGGCGTCAAAGCCCGGGCGTTCGCCGCCGGGACAGGCGACGACAATGCTCTCGGTCGGCATACCGCCGCGAACCGAGGCTCCGTGCGAGCCCGGCCCGTTGTTCTTGGCCATGTTGCGCCACCGGCTTCTGCCCATTGCCGTACCTCCTCTTCGAGAGGCGAAGATTACAGGATACCACGGCGTGTCAAGGGCGCTGGCGGCCCGGGGTGGCGTGACGATCGCGCAGCGGGCCGTCGATGGTTTCACGATCGCCGTTAGACAGTTTGCAAATCAAATACCATTCGAAAATGCGCGACGGTAAATGTGTTATCTATCCCGCTAAGATGCGGTAGCCATTCACTTGCGCTTGTGCTAAAGTCGAGCCGAAAGGATTGTTGACGATGACACGACGTTACTCGACGTACCGGCAAGCAGTGTGTGAGATCGACGGGCGCGACAAGACCATTGAGACGCCGAATGTGGAATTGCGCGGTGCCGCTGGAGTGGAACGGGTGGAGCACTTGGCGAGCGACTGTATTGACGACGTCACGAGGGAGAGACGATTTTGCGAGTGCGATAATCCCAAAGGAGTGCGGTAAAGTCATCGCCGCGATCTTTACGCGCGCGTAAACCAGGATACGCTAGTCTTAGGACGATTCGATCGCGAGTCGCCCGGTCCCAAGTTGAAGCCCAAGGCCCGCTAGGGCGCTTTCCATGAGAGCCGAGGTTCCCACCATGACCTACAGTCAGGGCGAGGCCGCCGCTCTGCCTGAGTGGCGAGGTACTCTTTGCATGATATCGGCTTCTCAAACGCCATAGGCCCGTCGTACGGTTTGCTGGCGTCATCAATACTTTGGGTTATCCCGATGAGCGGATCGGTCCTCAAGCTCATGGCTTTGCCGCGCCTTCCGTACTCACAAGTTCCTGTGCAACCCACTCTACCGACGCCAATAGAGCTTTTATATTCTTTGCATCTGTCAGGTCCGACCACTGGATGCTCGGGCGCTTATCGATCCGAGCCTCTGGTATGTCTAGCGTCGATCCAGACATAAGACGCTCGCGTAGCTCCTGACGCTTCACGTCCGGTTTGAACTGCTGACTCTTTATCAGATATTCAAAATCGATTTCGACGCGCCCATACGTCCAGAGCGTCACGATGACGGTGTTGTCGTCAGCATAGGCGACGGTGATGGAGCCATCTGATTTTCCCCGTCCAAAATATGTGGTGAGGAAAGGTTGACCTTCGGCCCAGTCGTGGATCGTCCGAAAAACTTGCACTGCTTCGGGACCGCACCGGCTTGACAGGTCGTCATAGAAGCGCTCCGCCGTCCACGCCTCGCCCCGACCCGCTGCGATTGCGCGTCGATCCGCCTGCAAGACTGATGGGTTGAGAACGCGAGGAACCAGTGTCCGCAGACCCCCACCAGTGTATTGGGGAACCTCGACCGCAAAGGCTTCCGAACTCTCCATTTGTCGATTTAGGAACTCGATGATGCGCTGCGTCTCCGGGCTGAATTTATCGCTGAGGAACACAAGACGAAGCCGCTCCTGCTTTAAATTTTGAGCAACTTTCTCCCAGATCGCTTCCGGGTCGATGTCGGGCGCTGTTCTAAGTTTCGCAAGCTCGTCGCCCGGCGAAAGATACGCCGCCGCGCAGCGTCGTTCAAATGTGTCGCGCAACTTTTCGACATTCCAGTAGGCACAGGCGTTGGCCGCATATTCGAGTAGCTGGCCGACCACCTCGCGTCGTCCTCTGGTGTCCGTGCTCCGCTTGACCTCGACCAAAGTTGGAATCCCATCTTGGTCTATGAACAGGTGGTCCAAGGAAAAGTAATCGCTGCCCGCTTCTTTGATAGCGACGCCAGCTTCAGCAGTGATCAGAACGAATCGTCGTGGATCGGTAGGGTTCATCTGGTCGCCAGCCAGTAGAGCAGGATGCTTCGATAGGAAGTCTTGCAGATCGACTTCCTTGGCGAAGAGCGTCTCCTTTAGCTCAACCAGATCGCCGTCGCCGGTTGCACCGTACATTACTGCAGCCACAGAGCTACACCAGCGTCAACGGCGCGAGCGCAGCTAGATCGCCGAACCGCGAAAGTTCAGGGGCCTCGAAGTCTTTTTGCGGAACCCTTAGGTACCTCCATTCGACGCTGGTTAAGCTCGTAGCGTTTTCGCACCATCTCGTGGCAGCGGCATCTTTGCGCATAACCTCCAGATTCTGACTATTCCTCATATCTACTCTCGGGACCATACCAGGGAAACAGACGATGGTGCCGCTCGCGAAAGGTGCGCTCAAACCACAGGTGGGATCGCGGACTGATGTTAGCAGTTAGTAGCCATTCCCGAATGCCTCGACGGTGGACGAAAGAGGCGAATGCCGGCCACACCCACCGCGTGCCCCCGAGAGCGCTGTGACCGATCCAAAGGTCGATCGAAGCACCGAGAGCATCGTAAAGGTCATCTAGGTGCCGATGTCCGTTGCTTTCCTCGACCAATCGTTTCGATATATGCTCAGGCTGCTTTGCCCACTCCGTCATCGTGATGAACGGACAAATGTTCGTCATGACTAGAATGAAGCCGTCCTTGGCGATTGGTCCTGTTCTGCTTGTAGCATCAGGAGATCCATAGAAGCCCATAGGACTTTCAGGATCAACGGCCTTGCGCGACGTCCAGGTATTCTGGTTTCGCTGATACGCCGCAACCACGGAAACGACCGCTGCCGTGGAAGCGGTTGACCTCACGACTCCCGCGGTCGGTCCTTCGTAGCGGAAGAGGCCGTCCATGCTGCACCGGCCGTTTTGCGTGTAGTTTATTCCGACAGCGCATATAACTGGCAACAGCCTCACATTTGCGTTCTTAGGCTTGTCAACTGCGAAGTACTGAATGGAGCCTCTAATGTGCGGCTTCAGTTCTTCGGGCCAACCAAACGCGGTTCTGATACTGTCGAACTGCCTTTGTTCGAGCATCGAAAGGGCGCGCTCTACATCCTGGAACTTCGCCAATGTCATACTTCCTGATAACTAAAGTCTGGCCTCAGCCGCTTCCGTGATTTCACGCCCGCATAACTCTCTCGTAGATCCCACTAAACGCAACCAGAATTTCCTCACCGGTGGCAAGCGGGAGGCCTTGTTCCGCGGCAAGTGACGCCAACTCGACCTTCCAAGTCGCAGGTACCTCGATCGTTGGCGGCCACGCGTGCTCTGCACGCTGCTCGAAGACGCGGATGCATGCCACCTGAGCGGACTTATAGTGGAGTTGCCCGAGCATGTCCAGAAAAACGATGTCGAGGATATCTCTGGCTCGATTTTCGGCTTGCAGCACTCGAGGATTGGTGCAGGCATGGAGCTTCTGGGCAACTTGAACATCAAGCGTAATACAGCGGACCGGCGAGGTGACCGGAATACCGAGCTCCGCAACGCCTCTGATCGTCGGCGCGACGAGGTCTACCGCCGATTCATCGGCAGGTCCTAGGTCAATCTGTATCGTTTGGAAACCGCGACCACGATAGGTGATAGCGACATCAACGCGCACGGTGTCGACGAATTCGAGATCATGCGGAACCTTCACGCGGAAATTAAAGTCATCGAATCCGAGAGAAACGGCCCGTTCAAGCGCCACGAATCGATCGCGACGGGTGCCGGGTAGCCCGACGTCCATATCCTTAGTGGTACGAGCCCGGTCGGCGAAGCGTAGCTCGAGTGCTGCACCGCCTTTGAGATGGTAGTCGCCAATAACGCCTTCATCGATTGCTCGTTGAAGAACGCCGCATAGCGCGAGGAATGAGACCCAACGGCGCAGACGGAGCTCGTCGACATCCGCATCGCGCGCAACGCGGTACAGTGCCTTGTCTAGGCGCTCATGCGCCATGCAGCTTTTTCAATTCGTTGGTAAGCCGGCGGCTTTCCGCTTCTGTTATATAGCCTTCGCGTCGCCCTTGCGTGATGGCGTCGCCAGCGAAGCGCAGACTCCCGCTTCGCGCTAGATCTCGAATGGTGCGTGGGACGGACGTGACAGGTAACCCGTCGTGTTGGATCACATCGTTGCTGTCGAGGATCGCGCGGTGGATCGCGACGCGTGCGGGTGCGCGGCGACGGAGCCGAGCGTGCGGGGGAACGGTGAGCTGGATTTTCGAGGGGTTCGCGTCGGTGAGGCCGAGGACCGCGAGAGCGGTCTCATGAGAAAGAGCCACGCAGGGGCCTCTGTGCGACTGAGCCCAAAGGATCGCTTCCCTATACGGGGAGAGCGGATCGGGATGCGAATGGACGAGGCGATAGACGCCACGGGAGACGCGCTCGAGGCGGCCGCGATCGACCATACCGGCGAGCGTCCGCCGGGTGATGCCCGCATCGGCCGCCAGCCGGGTAGTTACGAAGCCGTCGTTTTCGGAGGCAAGCTCCAAGAGGGCGTTGAGGTGGCTCGATGGCATGTCAAAATGTTACCATAATGGTGACATTTTGACAAACCATGCTCATCGATCCAACCGGCATCTTTATTAGCGACCAAACAAGGGAAGCATCCAAAGCCCTGTTGTACGGGCACGTAGATGGTGCCCCCCGATCTCTGGCTAGACGTCCTTTCGTGGGTGAAAACACTCTTCGACTTGACGAAGTCGACCGTCGATCTTGTCAACCTGGAACGAACGCACCAGAAATACCGCCGCGATCCTGAAACAATCCGGGAGGCGCAGCGCGTCAGCGTCCAATTTCAGACGTTTTCCGAGGCTGAGGTCAAGTCGCTACTCGATCGAATTTAGGGTTGCCGTGATCGGTTCATCTCACAAGGAGGCGGTTCCGATCGTGCACGTTGCATCTGCAGCGTTCTCAACGAGGCAAGAGAAGGCAACGGCGGCGAGCTGCCGCTCATTGACGATTGGCGAAAAATCTACGATCAGTTAGCATGCTCCAATCACGCTTGATTGGACGGGACACGAGTAGCGGGACTGCCCTAGCCTTAACGTGTACCAGCGCTGCCGGACCCCAATAACGCGAGTCCCAGCTCCGAGCGTTATCGGCGTAGAGCCAAAGCTGGCCGAGCCCGAGCCGGTAGCGCCCCTCAGGCCACCGCGACAGCCGGCGCCCAGCGCCGTCCAACGAGAGTGGCCGGCTGCGCGGCAGGGGTGCCCGTTAACGACGACTCCGTTAACCGAAACCGCGACCACATCGCCGGCGACGGCGGCGACAACCTTCAAGAGCAACTCGGTATCGGCTGAGCAAGGTCCTGCGGCAAGGTATCCGCGGCGCCGGCCGAGCTCAGCGGCATCGAGAGGTGCGCACACCGCGACGAAGGTGCCACGCTGAACTCCACTCTTAGGCACCGGAGCGAGGCGATAGATCCGAGCGGCATGCTCGGCGTGAAATTTAAGCGCAGGCCGCTCGCGACAACTACGCATCCTATGACGACGATCGCGGGAGCAAACGCCATCACCCGCAAGGTGCGTTGCTTTTCCCGCTTCCGTACCGCTGGCGAATGCCGCACCGCAAGCAAAGCAAATGCAAGCGAAAGCAACAGCACGAGCACGGCCTGACTGACGAGATCCGGCGATCCGCTAGGGCTAGAACATCTTCACGCGAGACGTTCGCGGCACGGTCACGAGGATCGGTGAGCGGACGGGCGTGACGAATCTGCGGCGCTTGGTCGGCAATGCTCGCCGCACGATCGCCAGGCGTACGAATCAGCTCGGGGAGCGCATCGCATCGCGTTGCGAAATAACACGCGGGCCGCCGGAATGATCTTCTTGAATTCCAGCGGCGGCGAGCACGCGAGCGATATAGCGCGCGCCAGCGATCTAGGCGTCCGGTATTGTACATGCCGATCGCGTGACGCAGCGCGATCTGCCCATCGCCGTATCGCTGCGCAGCAAAGGTGTAGTCGCCGCTGAGTATCCTCGCGCCGACGCTCAAATTGATGCAGGGATCGAAGATCGTGTGCGCGGTCACGCCAAAACCGGCGAAGTTCATGCTATCGATTTGAGCGATCCCGATGTCAAGCAAGTGCCCAGCGTTCAACAGCCGGCGCGCCAGACGTTCCGCAGTCGCGCGGTCGCGCGGGTAGTACGAACGCCTTGTGGTATTGTCGCCGATCGCGAGCGGATCGCCTCCGCTTTCCACTTGTACGATCGCCGCCATGGTTGATGGCGCGACGGCCGGGGCGCAATGCCGAATGAGCGCTGCCAGCGCAAGCACGTGGAGTGTCATCGTGCACCCGCCTCGCCGTATGGTGCGGTCAACACTATATCGCGATCGACAAGCACGTTGAAAAGATAACCTGGCGGCACTTCAAGGGTCGGCGGGATTTCCAATTGCCGCTGCGTGAGCTGGATGCTCGTGTTGCCGATCTGCTGTCCGACGGCGCCGGCAATCGTTTGCCCAACGCTCGGCGCCGCGTACAGGCTCGATGACTGCTGTGGCTGACTCAACTGCGCCCCTGCGCCGATGATGCTGAGCAGCACTGCGGACGTGAAGAGCTTATTGAGGTGCTCGTCGACGTTGGCGCCAAGACCGGCATACCCAGCCTCGTCGGTCCCAGGCATGCCGAGGAGGTCGAGACTCGAGCCGTCGGGATAGAGCAGCCTCGTCCACGCCACAAGCACGCGGCGTTGGCCCTGTACGATCCGGTTATCGTAGGTGCCGACGAGTCTCGTGCCGCGCGGAATAAGGAGATAGCGCCCGGTGACGCTGTCGAAGACGTCGTTGCGCACTTGCGCGACGATCGTGCCGGGAAGATCCGCGTTGATCCCGGTTAGCAGGACGGCTGGTATGACGCTACCGGCGTGAAGTTCGTATGGCGACGGGTCGTCCTGGCGTGCCGCGAAGATTCGATCGCGCGAAGCGCCTGCAGCCGAGGTAAGAAAAGCATCGCGCTCATCTTGATTTTCAGGCGCTCGCGGTTGCGATGCGTTTCCTGCGATTCCGGAGGCAGCACCTGGCGAAGGCAGAGAACCGGCCGCCGGCTGTGTTGTACCGGCGAGCTCCGGCGTTCCGTTCTCGTTGAGCCGCACCATGACCGGCGCTGCTTGCGCCGCATCGAGTAGCGCCCGGCGGCGCTCTTCCCGCTCGTGCGCCAGCTGCGCCGCTTGCATCTGCGTAGCGGAGATTGGCGCGAGTGCCGGCACGTGTGCGGAGTTCTCAGCCTGTTTGAGTAGCGGTGGAACCTGTGCGGGGGCCGGAAGCTGGGAAGCCGCAACACTGAGGGCCGGGCATCAGGAATGGCGTTCCACCACGGCGTCTGCTGTTCGGAAGCTTTCGTCAGGTTTGCTGCGGAGTTGAGATTCGAAGCGCGGCGGTGGCCCGCCGTCGATATGCCAAAACGATCAGGCCGACGAGTCCGGCAAGCAGCAGCGCTGCGGGCCTCCACGTGAGGTTAATCACGCTTCACCCTGGCCATGATAGATCACTCGGTTTCGGGTCTACTGCAACGGACGAACGAGCCCCGCTTACGCGGCAGCGCAGGCACGTTTACCCGAAACTCGGTCCGGCCTCTCTCGACGAGCGGATTCAATATCTCGCGGGCTTAAATTAGTAAGGCCCCAAAGTAGCCTCCTTGACAGGTATGGTACGCGTGCGCGTTAGGGCTTTACGGAACCGATGCACGCCGGTAGGTTGCTCACGAACTTGGTTCGGAGCCGCAATCGATCGGTGACCAGAGTTACATTTAGAATGTACGCTTAGAATGTACGCTGCGTTGTTCGGGTGGTAGCGTTCCGCCGGGGACTAGGTTGGGTCACGCCGAACCTTCTGAGGCGTCTGGTCGTTCAGACTTCAGGAGGCATGGTGTGAGAGTTTCAGGTTTTGGTCGCCGCGCACTTACGGGCTGCGTAACTTTGGTAATCCTTGCAGGGTGCGGCGGATCGCAGCCGCCGATAAGCGCGACGGGTGCGATGGCGCCTAGCCAGGTCGCCACGCAGGATCACAAAGACTATGATGTGAGAGGACCACTCTTATACGTTACGGACATCACTGAGAACGTCGTTAACGTCTATCATGCGGACGGAAAGCTACCCGCCCCATTTCGACGATCTCTGATGGCCTCAACGCTCCCGCTGGTGATTGCATCGACAGCCACGGCACACTTTACGTCACAAATCAGCCGATCGATGGTCCTGGTTGGGTGTCGGAGTATTCCCTCGGCACTTCCAAACCCACACAGGATATTAAAAAAGGAATGGACACACCAGCGTATTGCGCCATCGATAGCAACGGGAACCTTTGGGTTACAAACATAGGCGGGGCCAACGTCACGGAATATCTTTACGGCTCGAAGAAGCCGCATACCGTGATCACGGACGGCGTGCCCCACCCGGTGGGTGTTGCCATCGACGGCTCCGACAACCTTTACGTCGCAAACCGGCTTCAATCTAGCAATGTCGTCGTCTATCCTCCGGGGAGACAATCTCCGTCGAGAACGATTACCGATGGAATAACCTCACCGGTTGAAATCACAGTCGATGCAAGCCGGGTTCCTACGTAGCAAACATTACGGAAGCAAACGTGGAGGAGTATTCGCAGGGTGGTTATTATCCATTAAGACAATTACAAAGGGACTTATTACTCCAGCGCCGGTGACCGCGAATAAGAAAGGCTGGCTATACGTCGCGAATAACGAACAGGGCGTCGTGCTAGAATTTGCCAGGGGCAATCAACCCGTCAAAGCGACAGGTCACCGACGGTGTTAAGGGGCCAAACGGGCTGGCGCTATTTCCTGCGGTGCTGCCGAAACTCCAGTGAACTCCGAGTTAAAGCGGTCAACGATCATTGAGCCATGGGGAAGGTTGATGGCGGGCAAGGCATTAAATCGAACTATCCAACTGAGCCTGGTAGTTTGCCTAATTGCCACCGGAGTTGCACGGCACTACAATCATGGATGCAGCCAGAGAGTACCAAACCTGTAGCGATTTCAGGAGTCCCTTTAGGCTGAGCATAGCAAAGCATAAAAAGGAGTGACGATTATGGACCTACAGGCTACCGGGACAGACCCGGGCACTCAGTATTTACCAGCAACGAGTGGCGGTACCCCCTATACCGAGGATCGCCAAGTGACGTTCACTACGGGACCCGGTACGCAAGTGTATCGTACGAACAACGCTCAATTTCAGTCAGGTCCCCAAACCGCGCTGCAGATGGACACGACGAAACCTGCATACGCTTAAGTACAGAATCCCACGGGTCCATCCATTATTATACGCTAAACACCGCTACCGGACTGTGGGAGGGCAGCGACAATAACACCGTTTACAACGCGGTAGATTACGGTTTAGCACTACGGATATGACCGGCGCCAACAACGCGGCAGCTTTGAACAACGCGATATCCGATCCTCTCAAGGCCGGAGGAGGCACGCTTTTTATTCCGGCCGGCTCCTATAACGTCGCGGGAGGTGTGCTTTCCTTCACCGTTATTCCGGCCCCAGGGGGTTCGACCCCCGGCTTGGTCATCGCCGGCTCAGGCGGAAGCACTGACCTGACCAACACGTCAATTGCCGCCGACGATCTCTTTTATTTCGAAGACTTTAGTGGCGATAATGGTGTGGTATTTCGCGACCTCACCCTTGCGTTCGCATCTGATACGGCTACCGGCTCTGCAGTCAAGATCAAGAGCTGCAAAAACGTAGCCTGCGAGCGCGTCAGGTTTTCGTTGTCCGACTGCATTTGAGGACGATGGCAACTCGACCCTTCGCGGACTCACCGACTGCGACATCGAGTTCGAGATCGGTAATCCAACAAATGCCTGCGTAATTCTCAGTGGCTCTCAAGACTTTATTGACAACTTCCTCCTTCTCTACTCTGCGACCGAGCCTGTAGAAGGTGTAACATCACCATCGGAATTTCTGTGGGCTCAAATACCTCTTACGTCACCAATACACATGTTAATGGTTATGCGACCGGGATTGAGATCTTAACCGGAGCGCAAGCGAACTTTTTTAGCAATGTGCGCGTTGATGCTTGGTACCAAGCCGTTACGTTCAACCTGGAAGGAGGAGGCGAACAGGCCTACGGCGTCTTCTTCTCAAACTGCACATTTGGAATAGTAAACGGGGCGATTGCTCTCGGTAACCAAACCTCTGGAGTTCTGATCACGACGCCGGGAGAGGCATCTCAGTTGGCGAGCATTGTCTTCGATAACTGCACGTCTTATGGCTGGGCAAATGCCGGAATCGAGATCGATGCTGGCCAAAATATCGTCATCACGGGCGGGCAGTACTCGTCCAACGGGCAGAACCCCACGTCACCGTCGTTAGGTGCAGGCATAGCGATCACCGATGCGTTGGCACCGGTGAGTGCGAGCGAGGTTACTACACGGGTGTCGATTGCTCCGGTGTTTACGAGCAATGGAAGACGTTTGGACCTCCAGCCACTACGACTCAACCGTGTGGCATAGCGGTTAGCGGCGGCAGTGAGATACTAATAAACGGTTGCACTCTGAGCGGCAATGAGACCAATGGGTTGCTTGTGGTGATGGGGGCTTCCCTCCTTACGCTCTCGTGCGAAACTGCAACGTCAGCGGATACAGTTCTTATAGCGCCGCGATTAGTGTGACCGGCACACTCAGCGACGTCACGCTTCAGGTCACTGATTGCGCCGGCTATAACGACCAGGGCACGAGGTTCACGCCGGTCCTACCAGGAGGCGCGTTCAAAAATACGACATTCGGGTATTACGGGCCAATTGCGTTTTATGTCTGGGGCGCGAGTGGAGTTACCGTTGAAATCGGTACGCTGACCACCGGGCTTGGGACGGGCGCATATAACCTTCCGTGTAATGTTAGTGCCACGATAGCGAATTCCGGGCCACCTCCGAGCTTCGGCGTCATCGGAATGTAAGCCCCATCTACGGAGGAAGCGTTCTGATCCGGTAAGCCAGCTTAACACACCAGACTCCCTGCGTTGAGCTGGCTACCAATCATCGCGGAGGTCGCGCCGATTTTCGGGGAAATACGCAGAGCGGCGTAGTCCGTTACACGCATTATCTCATGCAACTTTCTCTTGCGCAAGTGCGATCGTTTGATAACCGTTGATGCGCCGCCATGTCATCGACAAGCGTTCGATCAACTTGAAGACGAGGTAGAGCGCCGATGTGCCGCTGCGCAGTAAGCGTGGTTTGAGGACCGTCTTGACAACGAGCAGGCTGTTGTCCTAGGCGCAAATCGGCCTTATGCCGGAAGTGCTGAGACCTCACCGTTGTCAGCGAGTTGCATCGCGTCAGTCGCCGGCAGATTCCAGGGTAAGAGTTCCGTGATACGCGAGATCGGATGGTCGCGATGCGGCTGAGCACCTCGCGCAAGAACGCTTCGGGGTTATACGCGTTGAGTTTGGCCGTTCCGATCAAGCTGTAGATCGCCGCAGCCCGATCGCCGCCGGCGTCGCTACCGGCAAAGAGAAAGTTCTTGCGCCCCAACGCGACGCAGCGTAAAGCACGTTCTGCCGCGTTATTATCAATCTCGATGCGGCCGTCGTCGCAATATCGCCCCAGCGCCTCCCAGCGGCTCAGCGCGTAGCGGATAGCTTTGGCTGTCGCCGACTTCTGTGAAAGTGTGGAGATGGTCTGCTCCAACCAGCTGTGCAACGCATCGAGAAGCGGACGGCTGCGTTCCTGGCGTACCGCACGTCGCTCGTCGGGAGAGCCGCCCCGTATCTCTGCCTCGACGGCGTAGAGCGCCCCGATGCGGTCGAGCGTCTCTGCGGCAACCGGCGACTGATGCAACTCGTGCAAATCGACAAACTTGCGTCGCGCATGCGCCCAGCAGGCCGCTTCGGTCACGCGGCCGCTGTCGTAGAGTTTCGAAAAGCCTGCATAGCCGTCGGCTTGAAGAATGCCGGTAAAGTCGTGCAGATGTGCCTGTGGATGTTCGCCCTTGCGATCGGCGCTGTACGTGAACCAGACGGCCGGGGCGACTCTGTCCGCCACACGGCCGCTCGTCGCGCACGTACGTCCACAGCCGCCCGGTCTTGGTCTTTCCGCGACCCGGAGCCAGCACCGGAATCGGCGTGTCATCGCCGTGAACGACGTCGGCGGCGAAGACGTGCCGGCGCAATGCATCAATGAGCGGTGCGAGCAGTGTGCTGGTTTGCCGACCCACTGCGCCAGCAGCGTACGATCGAGGTCGACGCCTTCGCGCGCGTAGATCTCCGCTTGGCGATAGAGCGGCACATGATCGGCGTACTTGCCGACGAGCACATGGGCGAGCAGACCAGGTCCGGCCATGCCGCGCTCGATTGGGAGCGCCGGAGCCGGTGCCTGCACGATCGTATCGCAGCCGGCGCAGGCCAGCTTGGGCCGCACTCGGCGGATCACTTTGAAGCGCACCGGTTCGAGTTCGAGCATTTCGCTGATGTCGTCGCCTAGATGCTTGAGTGCCGCCGCAATCCGGGCACACGGGCTCCCCTGGCGCAATGATCTGCTCTTCGCGTGGCAGATGAGCGGGAAACTCGCGCCGCGCCTTGGGCTCTCGTGCGGCTTCGCTCGCTCGTTCGTCGAGCACGCAGGTGAACTGCGCATCAGCGGCTTCGAGTTCCTCAACCCAGAATTCCAGCTGCTCGATCTCTTGCTCGCGCTTTTCGCTGCGCCGGCCGAACTGCAGGCGGCGTAGCTTGAGAATCTGCAGCTTCATCGAGTCGATCAGCAGTTGTATGCGCGAGAAGCTCCGCATCCTCGGCGATGAGCTGCTCATGCTTTTCGTGAAGCAACGTTTTGAGTTCCGCGACGCTCAACCCATCGAGATCGGGGAGCGTATCGCGTGCGGACTCCATATCCGTAATTGTACCTATTGCACTAGGTACTGTCAAGCATTCGTATAATGCGCGAACGCAAGTTTACACCACCATGAGGATTACACTTCGAGCAACGGATCGGCGGTACGGACGGGATGCCGCCAATCGATGCCTTCGAGCAGCATCGACAGCTGCGCAGCGCTGAGCGAGACGCGCCCGCTCTGCGCGTGCGGCCAAATAAAGCGCCCCCGCTCCAATCGCTTGGCCATCAGACACAACCCGGTGCCGTCCCACCACAGCATCTTGACCAAATCGCCGCGGCGACCGCGAAACACGAAGAGGTGCCCGCAGAACGGATTGCTCGCCAGCGCGTTCTGCACCAGCGCGCTCAGGCCGGTAAACCCTTTGCGCATGTCCGTCATGCCGGCAGCTAACCAGATGCGCGTACCGGCCGCAATGCTCGCGGGCACGACGCTCATCGGTGCAACTGCGCAAGCAGCGCGCAGAGAACACCACATCGAGCGCGCCACTTTCGATTCGCAGCGAGCTTCCCGACGGCAGCGTGATCTGCACGACATTGGGGCTACAAGCATCGCCAGCCGCCGCCGGGCGGCCGGTGGAGGTGATCGTTACGGGAAGAAACGTCGCCCGTGCTGCCCAGCGCGAGCTTGCACCGTCGGCGGCGGCACACCGAGTTTTCCGGCCTGATACAGCGCCATCCATTGGCGCAGGCTGTTGGGGTGGACCGCTTGCGCGCGCGCGATCGTACGAACCGACCTGCCATCGCGTAACGCCAGCTCGACGATGCGGCGCTTGTCAGAGATCGGCCAGCGGCGGCGCGGTGCGCGCGATCGCGGCATTTCTGTTCCCGGCATGAAGACCTCGCGATGTAAAAGCGTTTCCTCTATCATCGCGAACCACAGAGCTTACCTACAAGACGGCCTTGAACCGACGCTTACTTCAGTTCGTGTTTTCCCCTCGTTTCAATCACATTGCTGCGAAATGTCCGCTGAGACGAATCAGCAATCTGCTTAATCGGCGCCTACTCAGCGCTACTTATCTCGTCGACGCGGAGTAACTTAGTGGATGTTACCTAAGCTAGCATCGCCTTATCGTTTCGCGAGCGCCACATTTCCGTCGCTAACGCTTAGGTGACGCTAAATGTCGTCATATGTGTGCACGGACTTAAACATGTGCGAAAGGTAACGCAACATTTTGTGATCGCGTGTGATCGAATACCGGCGCTCTCGTATGGTAAACACGATTGTTAGTTTGAGCATCTAGTCAGCTGAATAGATAGCTTGACACGTGCCACACGTTTGCGATATGGAATGGCGCAGGGTCACAGGATCAGTAGATTAACTGCTGCTAGCCAGACCGGCGTGCAGCGTTCGGGCCGCCGAGTCGATGGCGATGCATCATCACATCGAGAACTCAATCGCCAAAGCGCGATTGCTCGGTTCGCTTTCACAACACAATGAAGAAATCGACCGTTGATTTGGGGCTGCCAGGGAAATGATATTGCAGTGTGCCGCGATACCGATAGCTCAAAGACACGACACCCCCTTGCGAGATCTCAAGCTGATTTCGTCCGCGCTCGATCTTTTGCTCAGCTGCCCGAGGTTTTGACGCCGAAGGATCTTATTGAGTATCTACCTCTAGGCCGTGATCGAATCTACGAGGCGCTGAAGTCTCAGGCTATCCAAAACGTGAGGGTCGGCCAGAAGTTTATCATCACGAAACGGGCGTTGCGGGAGTTCCAGGCGGCGACGTAGAATGAGTGCCTCGCCAGGACCCCAGGAGACACAATGGGGTTTATAAAGAAACTCGGCGACAAGAGGTACTTGATTAAGTTCAATGTGCGGCCCATCAACGGAAAAGCGCGGCAACAAAAAACCGAAACGCTCAAGGGCTGCACAAAAAAGCAAGCCGAAGCGATACTGGCCCAACGAAAGGCACAGGTCGACTCGGGAACCTACATACAGGAGCAGATAACGGTCGCGATGCTGTTCGACGTGTTTATGGCGGCGAAAAAGCCGGGAACCGGGCGCCAACAACGCTTGCGCGCTACGGGACCTTATACAAAACGTACATCGAACCGGCCTTCGGGACTATCCTCCTCAAAGACCTGAACCAGCAACATCTGACCAATGCTTACTCGCGCTGGTCAATCAAAGCTAAGGCGGTCGTCCGCTTTTCAGTGCCCGCTCAGTTCGACACGCCCACGATCTCATGCGCGGGATGTTGAACTATGCTGTTCGCAAAGGTAAGGCAAGCCGCAACATCGCGACGTTCGTTTCCGAAGACTTACCGAAGGCAGCGAAGCCGGCATCAGTCGCATTAGCGGAAGACGAACTCAAGCGTCTTCTCGGATGCGCTGATGAACCAACTGCGTGGGCTAAGAAGCGAGGCGTCGTTAGCGCACAGTCTTGGTTTGCTCCGGCCGTTTGGTTCGCCGCATTCACCGGAGCGCGCAGGGGAGAAACCCTCGCGATTCGGTGGTACGACCTCAATCTCGACGAAGCAACCGCCATCATTTGCCGTTCGCTCACGGAGACGGATGATGGCCTAGCATTCAAAGCACCAAAGAGCGGGAAACCCCGCACGATCACGCTGCCCGCGACGCTCGTCGAAGTGCTTCGGAAGGCATCAACTCCGGCAGGACGGCGAGCGGGCGGCACTCGGAAATGCTTACCATGACGAGGGACTCATCTTTGCGAAGGCAGATGGACGGCCTGTACCTCCGTGGACTTTCACGGCGTCGTTCCGCTATCTTGTAGAGCGCGCGCAAGGTCCCCTATATCCGCTTGCACGACCTGAGGGACACTCACGCAAGCCTACTGGCGAAGCATGGCGTCGCCCTTAGAGGTCGTATCGAATCGCCTGGGTCACTCGGCCATCGGCATTACGGCCGACCGATACTTGCACATCTACCGAAGCCGGGACGCCCAGGCAGCAGCGGTCTTCGAACAGCTTGCCAGCTAGGCGTTCCGAGGCCTTCAGTTACACGTTAGTTACACAATAAGGAGGTCCGGTGTCGCGAAAACCCTTCTAAAATCGAGCGAATTTT
>CAWHZL010000020.1:0-7534 GCA_963833845.1 Vulcanimicrobiota bacterium | reverse complement strand
GAACCGAGGGAACCACCCGAAGGCGGCGCGTAGGTGTAGATTGCCTGCTTGGTCACATCGCCGATGAGGATGCTTCCATCCAGACCTGGACTCTATGCGTTCGTACGGCATCCGATTTATTCCGGACTCCTCCTCGCGATGATCGGCTCGGCGTTGGCGGAGAGCGGCACTTGGGCGCTCGCCTTGATCATTTTCGGGCCGTACTTCATCTACAGCGCGTCGGTTGAGGAGCGCATGATGGTCGACGCATTTCCGGAGCAGTATCCCGCTTACCGGGCGCGCACGAAAATGCTCGTCCCCTTCGTCTTCTAAGCTTCGCTGAGTTTCGCGAAGATACGATCCTCTTTCTTCCGCCGCGTGCAGGCGATGCCCTCACGACGCCGACGGCTTGGCCGCGCCGCTGATGCGGATGGTTCTCGCTTCTTAGGGTGAGACGAGCGCGTTTGTTCGGCTAATAGTCAACTTGAAGGCGATGCCGCAACCCCGACTGCGGGCCGATTCCGCCGCTCACCCTGGTGCCGTAGACATTGCCCGCTGCATCGCCCGTCACGCTGCCGTACGGAACGTCGCCGTCATTTCGGCCGCCGGTAAACTGTGCCGTATCGTCTCGCTGCTGTGCGAATCGATTTCGAAGAGACTGCCGCAAGCGCGTCGGACATCGCGGCGAAAGCTGTACATCACGTGGCATTTTCCGGCAGCATCGATATTGTAAACCGCAACCCGAGTCGTAGCCGCCGGGGCAATCTTGATTCGCGCCCCCTTCGCCGTGGTTGCCGTAGAGATTGCCGGCCGCAAGGATAACGCCGGCTTCTGGGCTCGCGGCGTCGCGCGTGCTCTTGAAGCGATGGAGCAGCGTCTCGGTGTAGCCCGTCGTGCCGCTCGGACGACGTGCCGACGATTCTTGTTCGCGGGCGCCCGCCGTGACGGTGCCGACAGCCCGCTCCCACGAAGCGCGCGGTTTCCGTGGAACGCACAACCAACTAAGTTCACGAGGGAAAAAGCTCCTTTGCGAGCCGCGCCATCGCGTCCGGATTGCTATAATAGTTGGCGTGAGCTGTCGCTAAGAGTCTCAGAGGCAGCGGAGTATAGCCCGCGACGCGTTCGGTCGTGATCTTTTTGACTCCCGCGGGAATCGGTATTGGACCTGAATACCAGTCGTCGGCGGAATAGTAATCCTGCCATCTCGAAAGGCACGCCGCCCCAGCAGAATTGGCGATGTCACCGGTCACCCGCCTGAACTCGGCCGATAGAAACGCGAGGAAACTCCCAAGACTAGTGAACTCGACTTCAACGTCTAACCCGCTAGTGATAGCCTCCATAGCAATAAGTACGCCAAAGCTATGCCCCACGATTACCACTCGTTCGCCAGGCTTTTCGGCCAAGCCGTTGACGGCATGCTTCACGGCGCGGCTCAACTTCTCGCGGATCGTAAGCGGACCATCAAGGCCGCCCGTTACGAAGCGGCGGACGAGATCAAGCAGGTTTGCGAACGAGTCGAGGCGGATTCCCGCAATCGCCACGAGGACCGAAGCCCATGCCCACAGCCAAAACTGTTGCATCTGGACACCAACGTTGCCAACGTAAGATTCTAGGAACTTGTGAGCGTCGATCTGGCCGCTCGACGGCATTGGCAGGCTTGTCCCATTCGGAATGAGGTTTCCTAGACTTACAAGCAGGACCGCGACAGCTCCATACAGCCAGAGGGTGAGCAGGAAGGCGCCTCCAATCGTTGCCAGGAGCCACATAAAACTATGCCTCAAGATTAGGATCGTTCGCGGATTCAGCCACAGCAAGGACATCCACAGGCCGTTTAGCACACGGATATACGGTTTGCTGTCGCTAAGCATTTGTATCTGATCCTGCCAGAACGCTTCGTACATCTCGACAGAATCCGCACCACGCGTGACAATCCAGCCCGATGAATTACCGCGCGTTGCCTGTGAAGAGATCGAGTCGTCGTGGATCGAAGCGATGCCATCTTTGAGGCAGTTCAACGCGTCGTTCCGCGCTGCCGCTGCATCATATCCCGGCACCAAAACTAGGAGGGTCTTCATCACCGTTCTTAGAGGTTAAGCCGTAAGACAAGCGATCCGGTGGGCTGTGGCGGGTTAATTTCATCTCACGTACCGCAGTTCCGCTCCAGCCCTTTCTCTCCGCTGCGAGTAACTGAGTTGCGGCAAGGACGTCGTTTGCAGCGTTTACGCTTGACCAAAGCCGAGGTGGGTTTAAGTTTGAATGAACCGCCGGATTGCCGGCGTAGTAATTCTGCGCCATCCAGGAATAGCTTTGCTGATTCGGCTGCGCAGGTACTACGTGCCAGCTTCTATCGAACTCGTCGAGCCATGCATCTATTGCGTACATGGTCGCACGATAGCGGATCCAACGATGATCTTGCCAACCGGTCGCGGCCGATGGATCAAAACGCGTAACAAGAAGCGAGCCAGCCGCTTGGCCGCGCTTATCCATGTCCTTCACGAGGTTAGGTGGCATCATAAGATTTACACCACCCTCGTTCGAGGGAAGCCGAATCCCAACCGTGCGCGAGGCATTCCCCGGCAGCATTCCGAGGCGAGTGTCCTGCCACGTCCGCATCGCATCAATCATCGAAGAGGCGAACGCTAGGACGTTTCCGCGGGCGAAGCCGCGGCTCAGCTTATTCCAAGGATTGATCGTACCAATTGGAACGTCGGATTCGAGAAAGGGCGGCATCCCAGGTTGATTCGTCTGATCGAATACGCGTTTATGCTTCGGAAGTCCAGTAGCGGGATTCGTATCCCCACCCAGCAGGTCGATGCAAAAGGTGGGCCAGCCTGGCGTTGGCGCGTCAAACATATAAATTGGAAAGTTGCTGCTTAACCCCCCATCGGAAAACCAGACCTCTTGCATCCTGCCATTGTCATCGGGCGCGAATAATGGCACCGCACTAAAGAGCACCGGAAACGACATGCTTAACCGAGCGGCCACAACAATCGGCATTTGCTGCGCGGCCGGAAGTCGATAGTATTTACGGGAAGTGTCAAGCGAGGTCACTGCCCCATGCGCGATAAGATGCTTGATTAGATTCGGACCGAAAAAGCGGCGAAGCCGGTCTTCCCTGAAGTAGAGAGGCGGTCTTCGGTTACCCTGCTGATCCGTTTCTGTATCGGGGTCGCACTTGCGGCCCACGATTTCGTCGGGATTAAACGGGACCGCGAAGGGACGGCCCAACGTTAGGCACGTCGTCACCATTGCGAAATCGATGGATTTTTCGGATCGGGGTCCGTGGGGGGAGTCCCAGCCGGGATAAGGGGCGTTCCACAGATCACCGAATGTCACGGGATTATTCGGCTCTCGCTCTGCAACGAAACCAACAAACGCGTCCAACCAATCGGTAAGGGGCGGCGTCTCCTTCGCTGTAAGCGTTGTTATGTCGCGCTCGCGCGCAAGCCTCAACTTGAGGCTTTGTTGAGCGAGAGCGCTGTGTCCGTGGCACCAGCCGAAGTCCCCTCTGTCCAGGACGCCGATGCAACGTATCGCCAGGGTGATCACGGTCATCACCACCCAGGCCAAGACTGCAGCGATGACTGCGGCGAACTCAAAAAGAGGACGCCCATCGATGACGTAGCGTTCGTTTGCCCAAGTGACCCCGGCGAAGCAAAGCAAAACCACGGCCGTAATCCACCAAAAGTATCGCAGCGATCGCAAGGCGATTGCTGGCAACTTCGTTAGCCAAAACGAGGCGTTACCCGTCATGCAGAGGGCTAATTCTAGAAGGGGCTTTGCCCCGCGGTCTGCTGCGAACAGCGCCCGGAGTGTCCCTTCGCGAGCGAGGAAATCCGGGAGCTGAGAGAGCGCAAGGTAGCCCAAATCACTTCCATTGCGCCGCCGGAGTTCCGCAGCCGCGGCAATGGACGCGGCAATAGCGCCGACTGATGTTCCGCCGATGTTTTTTAGATCGTAATACCGAGCGATCTCGAAGATAGCGTTGGGGTACACGACGCCGCTCGCAACCCCGCCCTTCATAACGACGTCAGCGTAGCCTCGGCGTCCGCGCGCCGCCTCGTTGTCTTGAATCATGTTTCTCGAAGCACCGGAATGGCGGGAAGGCCAGGGATATCGAGCGAGCACGTAATCCTAGGCCGCTTCGGCATCGGCGTATGCATCACGAAATATCCACCAGTGGGCGGTTGCGTGGTCGGTGGTGGATCCATTGGGCCCGCTGCTAATTCAACTGCTTGAGGCATCCGATTGAGGCGGTGGACCTGCGGCCCGGACGTTAACGAAACGCGAAAGCGTGTCGAACCAAAATGGGGCGCCAAGCGACAGCGCAATAGCCGTCAGGACCATCCCGATCACCTTGTAAAACCACCACCACCCGTTGTCCTTTATCGAACCGGTTGGAACTGCGTCGCACACGTCATTAATATCTGTGTCCGTCGGAGCGCAGTAGCCGTGGCTCTTCCAGCCGAGAGTTACGTGCGACAGGACGAATTGTTCAGCGTATTTCTCACTCGTAGATGTGTCACTCGAAATCTTCGTTGGATCTATGCCAAGCGGGACCGAAGTAAAGGTTTGAGCCAATCGAAGTGTATCAACGTTGAAAGCAACGGCTAATAGCGCGCCCAGTACAAACAACCACACTTGAGCACTGCGCCGATACCAACCACTGACGCGGTCCATTTCGTCGTTAAACCACGACTCCACGCCGCCGACAAACTGCCCTACGTCAGCGCCTGACTGTGCCAGTATCGCTGACAACACCTGCTTTAAGCGGCTATCGGGCAATGCGTTCACATTTGCCGTCACCGTTGTAAAAGCGCTAACGCCAGTCTGACCGATTATCCAAGCAGTATTGAGTAGGCCGGTCACTGCTAGCGAGAACTGGCTAGCAGAAAGGTAGGATGGGCCCTGGGTGTCTTTTGATTGTGCAGAAACAACGGATGGCTGTTTATAGAACTCACTTAGCAGGTTTGCGTCGCCGAGCATCCGCCCGATTCCTGCTTTCAGCGTGTTAGCTCGTAGGCTTAGAGCTCTGCTTATCGCCTCATTAAGCGAGGACGTTAACAAGCTGAAAGCCGTGTACACGGCAGCTAATCCTATGACGACGTTTAGGGCTGTTAACATTCGGAAAAACCTCCGCTGTCGAGTTTCTATCGTCGGTGGATCTTCGACCCTTTATGTCATAGCTGTAGCCGCTGACCCAGCAAGTGCGCCGGCAGCGGCAAGCGCTGTGCCGACGGGGCCTGCGACTAGGGCCGCGCCAAAGCTAACGGCTTTACCAACTATGTCAAGTATAGAATTGAGTTTTGCGGCACTAGTCTTCAGCTGCGTAACAGCCGCATTTGCAGCCGTCGTTGCCTGCGTCATACTATTAAAGTCCGCCTGAGCCGCATTGAGGGCTGACAGAGCCCCAGCAATCGCAATCTGTCGAGACTCCTTGCCAAGCTGAATCGCGTAGTTTTGCAGAGCCTGAGTCTGCTGATCTGTAAGCGGCAGTGTCAGATCATTGAGCATATGAACGACAAGATTTGCCGTGTCCGCCAGTTCTTGGGCTAAAATTAGGCCTTGTGCGTCAGTCATACTTATTTTATCGCCTGTGCGAGATTAACGAGGTTAGTCAGCACTGGCGCTCCTGTAGTCTGTATGATCGTTAAGTAGTCTTTCAGGGTCGCGCTTCCTTGGGATGCGGCATAAAGCTGCTCGTGAGTTTTTAGAATCTGTTCGATCGCCGCGCCATAGGATGCGCTAGCCTTTCGCTGTCTGTTGATGAGATCAAGCGCGCTGACGACCGCAGCCCGCTTTCTAAGCAGCCCGCGCGCTATGGAGATTTGTTGTCCCTCTAGCGCCGCTCGGTTACTCTCCAAGGCTTTACGCCGGTGTGGATTCTGTGCTACTTCCGCGTCGATTGCCGCGATGCTCGAGGTCGCTGCTGCATACTTTTTTAGTTGATCCCTTGCGAAACCGGGTATCGTGCAGCGATAAAGGTGAATTCGGACGCCAACTCCAGCGAATAGGCTGCGTTGACGACCTCCAACGTTTCCATCGCGCCCGGCATAGAGGGGTTCACTTGTGCCAGGAACTCCCGAATGTAGCGGTCGGATTTGTTCCGGTAATAGAAGCTAGCGATTTCAGTTAAAAGATTCGATCCCGCCTGGACGGCAGCCGAGGAGACTCCAACTTCCTCCAACGGACTGGCAAGGGGTGCGGGATTAGGCGTCGGAATCGCATCAACATCCGCGAGATTACCAAGAGATTGGACGTAGGCAAGAACCGTGGCGTTTGCTTTATCCCATGATTTACTTACGTCCGCTGCATCGTCACAGGTCGCCTGTCGCGGCAGGATCGCGGGTGCCGAAAGGGGCGGCGTTGTCGGCCCGGGTGATGGCGCAACGTATGTATACCCAGGATCCAGAGTGGGAACAATAGTGGCCGCGTCTGTAAGTTGTGCGGTCGAGAGTATGCCTACGATCGTGGGCACGGATCGGGAGTTCGTGGCATAAACTAGACCATCTAACGCTGCGTTTCCCCGAAGGCAAGATGCCGTGAAATCGGCAGCGAGTGCGGAAAACGACGTTCCCGCCGCGGCCGTCGTACTCGCGTACTTTTGAACAGCGGATAGGTCCACCGGCGCGGCGCACGCGACGATCGCGCCAACTGCCACTAGGCCACAGGAATATCGCAAAAACGTATGGCGCGAACCGCGCTCTTGGCCGGGGATCTTCTTGGACTCGAACGGGCCAAAACGGCGACCTCGTTTGCCGGTGGCGAAACGGGCCGAAAGGCGCGATCGACTCTCGACTTCACCATCCACCTCCCTACGATTCAAAAGGACTCGCTTACAAGCCCTAGCTAGTCCTGCGTAGATTAGCCACCGACCGGTCGCCCACCTTTCGACCAGAGCTAGCGCCTTGAAAGAGCGGCCCACCTCCAAAAAAACTAGTAGACGGCTGCCAGTTTGCGGTCATCGATCCACAGGCTTTCGGTTGCCGGTCGGCGCGGGTTGGAAAGCACTAGCGTATTTTGGAAATACGAACCGTTTGGCGAACGGGTCGCCGGCCGAGCCCTGAGGCGTGTTGTTGAAACTTATGGCGTCGAACGGAGATCGATGCCTTGCACGCCTTCGATTTGGTATTCTTCATCGGTTCGTAGGACCGCACGAACGTTAGCCAACCGCGGCTACCTTCTCCTCAGTGACTTGCGGGCCGAAGACGGCTCGAGTTGAAAGCGTTCGAGGCCTCTGCTTCAGGGGACTCACACGAAGAGAAGTCGCCTCACCGAAGCCCGGATCGTTGCGATGCTCAAAGAGCTCGACGCCGGCACCGCAGTCTCTGGCCCGGTCGCCCATACGGCCTACGATCGGGATGCCGCAAAGCAAAATTACGGCGGCCTTTAGACGCGCGACTTCGTGCTATCGCGCGATCCTGTTCGTGTCGACATGCTTCTCCATTCCCAGGCCGCCTGGGATACCGTGCGTCCCACGTAGCGTAAACGCGCGGGCAGGTGTTCGCCCGGCGAACGCCAAGCCCCTGCTAGCTCTACTCTCTTGTGGAGGGCC
>CAWHZL010000019.1:0-44472 GCA_963833845.1 Vulcanimicrobiota bacterium | reverse complement strand
CGACTCCCACGTCGTGTAGGCGGGTTTCTGCGCGTTGACGATGCGCGCGATGAGATTCGCCTGCGCGGCGGCGGACGCGGGAACTCGAACCCGCAGGTGAAACGGGGTGCCGGTCTGCGCAGCGTCGTCGACGGCGAAACCCGCGACGCCGGTCGCCATCTCGAGAAATCGCACGAGCCCATCCGCGGTGCCGCGCTCCTGCGAGAGCGTGTGCGATTCTTCAATCAGCATGCGCAGGCGCCCGGGATCCACCGAGAGGTTGTCGCCCGAGAGCAGCCAGCTGAGATCGACCCACTGCGCGAGCATTGGAAGAAACGCGTCGTCGGTGCGGATCGCATCGAAGATCTCGTCCAGACCGGCGAGGCGCACCTCGACCGGGTCGAGCATCGCCGCCATCGTATCGAGGATCGTCTGCAGCGTCGCGTCGTTCTGTAGTACCGTGCGAAAGACGGCCGGCAGCAGGCCGGCGATCTCATCGGACTTCACGAGCTACGCCTGTCCTCGCTCACGATGATCTCGTGCGTGCCCGAGCAGAAGAGCCACATCGGCGGCAGCGGAACCACATCGTTAAAGCTCGTCGCCGAAGCGGGTACATACGTTTCGCCGGTGTCGGCGCTTTTGAAGACGCCGCTCGCGCCGCCGGCAAAGACGACGTCGTCTGAAGCCGCAACGGTCGTCACCAGCTCGAAGAGCTTCTGAATCGGCGCGTCGCCGGAGGGCGCCTGCGAACGCTCCGGCAGACCGGCGCCGAGCGAGAGCGGCCGCCACGTGGGCGACGAGTTGCGCAGATCGAGCCGCACCACGCCGCGGCTGAGCGACGCGGCGAACACGGTCGTATCGTTGAAGGCCAGTTCGCGCACGCCTTGGCCGCTCCAGCCGTCGAACGAATCCCAGCTCTGCGCGCTCTGCGCTTTGCTCGCACCGATGATCTCGATGCGCGCTGCGCCCTTTCCGGTGTCATCGCCGCTCGCGCCGAAACCGGCCCAGAGAAACGCCCGCGCGCCGGAACGCTGTACGCGCAGCACGGAGATCGCATCGGCGTTGGGCGGGCTCCACCACAGCTCGAACGTGCGGCCCAACCCCGCCTGATTCGAAAGCCAGATACCCTTCTGCGCCTGTGCGGCCAGTGCGACCGAAACGTTGCCGCCGACGCGCGTTACCGCGATTGAGAAGAACCCGAACTGCGCGTCGCCGTCAAAGACGGAGAGCTGCACCGGCGTCGCACCGGCTTTGATCGAGAGCTCGTAGAGCCCCTTATCGGTCGCGAGCAGTACGACGAACCCGTCTTCGCGCCGCACCAGCGCGAGATCGGCGACGCTGATGCCGTCCAATCGCGCGGCATTGCCCCAGGATTCGCCGGCGTTCTCGGAGATGCGCACGATCGAGGCAACCGGATCGCCGTCGGCCGGCGTTTGCGACGCGACCGCGAGCAGGCCGGGCGCTTCGTTCGTCAGCGCGACCTTGATGACGCGTTCGCCCGGAAAGGCCGCGACGCTCTCCCAGCTACCGCCGTCGTCGAGCGAGCGGTAGAGCTCCGCGTTGCTCGTGGCGTACCACCGGTTGGGTGCGGTCGGGTCGGCGGCGAGCGCGCGCACGTTCGTTGACGGTGCGTCGTCGACGATCAGCGCGACGTCGCGATAGTAGGCGACGCCCGGCTCGGCCAAAATCAGGCTCGTGACATCCGAAACGTGCAGCGGACGGCCGAAGCGCCAGCCGTGCGTCTCGTCGGTCGGCAGCGGGTTGATCAGCGCGTGCAGCTTACGCGCGATGCGCCCTTGCACCGCCGGTGCGTTCTCACCGAGCGCGACGACGACGTTCGCTTGTACCTTTACGGTTTTATAACGCACCCAATCGACGGCGCAGGTGATCCCAAGCGGCCGGCGGCGATCGATCGTCTCGCTGATGCTTGCGCGCGTATCTTCGGTTTCAACCGATTCGAGCGCGGGCGCGGTCACCGCGCCGGTGTCGCGTGCCGATTGTTCCAAATACTCGGGCACGAGCAGCAGCGCGACGGTTCCGGGATCGGCGTAGTTCCAGAGCTCGTGTTTGGGATAGGCGCGAGCTCGTGCAACCGCGGGATGTTTGGTCGCGATCAGCTCGTAGTCGCGCGCGGTCACCGCACGCTGCAATGCGTGGAACTCCCGCGGTCCACGCAGCAGCGCGTTCTCCAGCGTTTCGGTACTGCGGCCGCCGGTCGCGGCGTCGGTGTTGGTGACCTGCAGCGTTGCGCCAGCAACTTGATCCTTGAGCGTCGAGAGGCTGCCGGCGACGACGTTGCCGGTTGGACCGCCGCCCGTTGCGTACCCGACGCGAATGCGCTTACCCGCCGCGGGCACGCGGCAAAGAAACTCCGGCGCCTCGGCGAGCCCCGCGTCGTCGCTGCGGCGCAGGCGCGGCGCGAACGAGATCGTCCCGGCCACGTGATCGCAGACGTAGGCCGGCGCATCGGGCTCGGCATCGGCAAAACTCTCAACTTCGTGCCAGATTTCGTACGCGATGCCGTCGACGACGCGGGCATTCGTGCGGTCAACGCCCGGCGCGTCGCCAAGCTCGACGGCGACGAGGACGTCGAAGCTCGTGCCGCTCGGGCCGACGATCGGTGGATGCGCGACCGTAAACGTCTGGCCGCTTTCGCCGCTCGCGGTGCCGACCAGCTCGTCTTCGATTCGCTCCGCATTGATCGCGCGCACCGTGACCGAACTCTTACCGGGATCGATCGTCGCGTCGTTGACGGTCGAGAAGATCACCTCCGAGGTCGCGGCCGCGCTGCGCGCAACGCTCGCGCGGGTGCCGCGCGGAATCGCGATCTTCGTCGTCGCCGGTTCGGCAAGCGAGAAGGTCAGCGTCGTCATCGAGGCGCTCGGTGGATAGAGCGTCGCGCCGATCAAGTTAAGAAACTCGACGTACGCCTTCTCGGGAATACGGTTGAGACGGTAGAGCAGCTGCTCGGCGATGTAGGCGAAAGCGTCGAGCAGCACCAGGCCGGGGTCGCCGACGGCGGGTTCGCGCCAGGCGTTGCCCTTCGTCTTGATGAGCGCGACCGCGTCGGCTACGAGCTGATCGAAGCTGCGGTCGTCGAGATCGGGGCTGGGTAACGGCACGTCAGGCCTGCAGATCCACGGCGAGGGAAACGCTCTGTACGGCCGCCGTCGCACGAACGCGATACGTGACGTCAACGACCATGCGCGTTTCGTCGAGCGGATCGGGCCCGGCGTTGACGGTGACGACGTTGACACGCGGTTCGTTGCGCTCGATCGCCAAGCGCACTTCGTGGATCACCAGGCCTGCCGTCGTCTCGTCGTTCGGGGCGAAGACGAAACGATTGAGCGGACAGCCATAGTTGGGGCGCATCACGCGTTCACCCGGCGTCGTCGCCAAGAGCAAGAGCAGCGACTGGCGCAGCGCGCCTTCATCGGAGATCGTGTCGAGCTGCCCCGTCGGGGTGACGCCGAAGCCCGGCGGCCCAGCGGCACCGGGAACGTTGAAGCGCAGCGAGGTAAAACGCGCTTCGCTCACGATTCGGCCGTCACGTACTTCTCGCCCGGATCGTGGACCCTGTAGTAGTAGAGGCCCGGCGGCGTTCCGTCGGTATGGCCGTTGAGGTTCGCCAGGCAGACCGCCGCGCCGTTGACGGAAACGAACGTCGAGTAGCCTTCTTCGACGACGAGCGAATGGCCGCAGGCTTTCGTGAACGGCGTCGTGTTCGGGCAGAAATGAATCTTTCGGTCTTCGGGATCCTTGGCAACGAGCACGAGATCTCCGTCGATCGTCAGCACCTTCTGCGAGGGTTTGTTCTCGAGCTTGCCGGCGTGATCGCAGAGCAGCGTCGCCTTTTCCGTAAGCACGAGATAGCCGCTCACTTCTGCTTGACCTCGACGGCATTGGCCGCGATGGTGATCGATTTCCCGGGTGCCTCGATGACGAGATCCGTCTCGCTGTGCAGCGTACTGAGGTCGCGCCCGAGCGCGATCGAGGTCCCGCCCGATGTTTGTAGCGTCAATGCGCCGTCGTCGTCGAGCTTGACCATATGGCCGCCGGGTGAGTAGAACGCATAGCCGTTGAACGTCTTTGCGCGTTCGCCCGGCAATCCGCTCGAACCGTAGAGCGCCCCCAGGATCACAGCGTTGGCCGGATCGTCGTCAACGATTAGCACCAAGACGAGATCGTCGACGGCCGGAAGTGCGACGAGACCTTTCTTTCCGCCCGCACCGGCCGCCAGCAGCTGCAGCCAGTCGCTTTCGGCGTCGCCGAGGGCGGGATAGCGGACCTTGATGCGCCCGAGCCTCTCCGGATCGCGCACATCGGCGACGACGCCGAGCGTCGCGCTCGCGTTTTGCGCGGGCGGATGGGGCTGCGGCAGCTCCGACGAGAGCTCGACGACGTATCCGAGCGCCGGCGTGAAGCGATGGCAGGCGCGCGTAACGCGAAACGGTCCCGCATACGAATCGGGAACGTTGCTCAAACGGATGCAGATACCGGGTGCAAGCTCCGGATCACCCTCGGCGACGACCTGCGCGACCGCGCCTTGCGTCGCGCGGCGCTCGATCTGCGAGCGCGCGACCGAATCGGCCTGCCCGTCGCTTCGGACGATGAGGTTGGTGAGCTTGACGTCGGCCGAGGATGATCCTTGGCGTGTTGCCGATCCGCGGAACGGACGAACGCGGTGCGGATCCCAGCCGGTCACTTCGACGTTGCCCGCCGAGTCGACCTCACTGAGCTTCACGGCGAGCTCGCGCACCTCGCCCTCGATCTCGAGGCTCTTCGCTTCTCCCGACGGCGCGATCGGAAAGGTGCGCAGCACGCCATTGACGAGCCGGAAGTACAGCCCCGAACGTTCGGCAGCCTCCAAGAGAACGTCGAAGTCGCTGCGGCGGTGCTGAACCACGTGCGGCTGCAACGTTCCTGCTTGCGCGCTCTCGACATTAATGCCGAGCGGGCGCGTCAGCTCGCGCGCGAGGTCGGCAAAGGTAACGTCGGAGTGGACGCGCACGGGCGTGCCGCGCCGCAGCGGCTCGAGCCCGTCGTAGGCGATCACGTGCAGCGAGCGCACGAGCTCGCCGCGCGCAACGAACTCGATCTCGGCGATCTTTCCTTCGAAGACGCTGCAGCGCCCTACGCCGGCACGGATCGTGACGTTCGCGCCAAGCGTTGCCGCGGCGAGGGCGTTGCCGTGCAGGTCGTTGAAGATCAGCTCGCAGGATGCCGGCGAGTTGAGGCGCTGGTCTATTGCCGCGGAGACCAGCTCGTCGAGCAGCGCATCGCCGCTGCCGGCGCCGACCGTAATTTCGAGCAGCGCGGGCGAGTCAAGAACGGTCACGGAGCGCTTGCCGCCGGCGGAATCCTCAGCGTCGTACCGGGCGGAATCTGGTTCGGATCGGCGATGTTGTTGTATTTGGCGAGCACGCGCCAGAGCGACGGATCACCGTAGTAGCGCGAGGCGAGCTGATCGAGGCGCTCGCCCGGGTGCACCGCCGCGGGATCGGCGGCGGATGCGACGATGTGATCGCGCGCGCGTTCGCGGCCGGCGTCGCTCGTATCGAGCGCGCTTGCAGGAATCGCCCGTCGCTCGCCGGTGGCCGTATCGAGCGCGCGCAGAAAGCGCATCGTCATCCAGGAACGCTGCGGTACGCCGTTGAGCGAGAAGTGCTCGAGGCGTTCGCTCACCGCCGCGACGAGCCCGCGCACGTTCCAGGACTTTCCCCAGATAAAGCGCGCGAAAGGCAGGCGCCGCGGATCTTCGGCATTTTCGGCGAGCGTAAAGAACGGCGCGGTCATGTCGCGCACGTCGGGCTCGCCGGCCGGCGCGATGCGATCGGAGCTTCCCTGCAACGCAGTGCGTAATGGTGCGTCGAAGAGCAACTCCAGGTGCAGCTCGGTGCGGCCGCCGCCCGTGTAAAGCAGCGGCGCGTCGGCGGCGCCGCGGCGCGAGAAGGCGCCGCTGAGCGTGCGCTCCGGCACGACGCCCGCCGTGCGCGAGACGACGAGCGACATCGGATTGAGCAGCGCGCTAATCGTCTCGCCGCTCGATTCGATCAAGAAGCCTACACGTACCACGTGCCCTCGCGCGCGCTAAAGCGCCGTCCCGTGCGTTCCGGCGGTTCGTCCCATTGGGAGGGCCACTCCGGCAGTTCCGGCCACGTCGAGCTGGGCGACGCATCAGCAGCCGGAATCTGCGAGGAGGATGCGGGCGGCACGTGCGCCGGCGACGGTTGTGCCGGCGCGGTTTGGGCTCCCGCCGAGGGAGTCGTGGGTGCCGGCGCGTGCTGCACGGGCGGCGTAGAGACGACCGGCGAGCGCGGGAACCGCGCCCAGCTTGCGGTCAGCGATTCTTCGCGCCGTTCGTGCACGAAGGGGAGATCGCGCACTTCTTGCTCGTCGAGCCGTCCGCTGCGCGCGGGCGAGAGCGGAAGCGTTTGAGCAGCGGGCGATTGCGGCGGCGGCTCTTCCTTTGCGCGTTCGATCGCAAACTCGTGCGCGAGCGTCGGGTCGATCGTGCCGTGACGCACCGGCGACGCTGCAAGCCCTTCTACGGATGCAGGCGCCCCGGGCGGCGGCGTCTCGAGCCGGAGCGCTTCGAAGGCTTCACGATCCATCTGGACGTCTGCGTTGCCGGAGTCGGGACGCACGAAGCGGGAAGGCTGCGCCGGCGTTTGCGCAATGCTCGCCGCGCTTGGCGGCGCCGCGGCCGCAGGGACCGCCGGAGGCTCGTGCGCGGTTGCCGCATTGGCGGGCGGCGGCGCCACGTTCGGCGGCACCTGCGGTGCGTTCGGCGGCACCGGCGGTGCGTTCGGCGGCTGCGGCGCGGGCGGCATTCGCCGCGCGGCCGCATCGCGCATGGATTGAAAGTGGGCGATCAGCGTTTGCGAATCGGGTAGATCCGAGCTTTCCGGCGTCCCGCGCGTAGGCGGCCCGAACGAGTCAAGGGTGAGCTTGACGAGCGTCGTGACGACCGTGACGAAGAGATCACCCAGCGTTTGCAGCATTCACGCTTCGCTTTTACGTCTCCAGATCGGGACGCTTCATGTAGGAATATACGATCTTTATCTGCTCGACGGCGATCGTTTGCGCGGCTGCGCTTAGCGGCGCTCCCGTCCACTCCGAGGGCCACGCGTTGATTAAATCCCAGCGGAACTTCTCGGCGCCTTGTGTATCGAGCATCGCGATCGAGACGTGCCGGTAGTCGATACGGCCGTGAACGCCGGCCAAGAACCAGGTGTACATCTCGGTTGACGTCGTCAAGCCGTACTTCAAAATGATGTCGCCGTAGTTGACCGCGCCGGGGAGCTTGTAGGTGATCGGCGAGTTACCGCCCTCGGTGTACTTGATCGCGGTCACCTGCACGGCGAGCGACGAACACTCGGTGAAATGCGCGAGCGCTTCGTCGCCGAAGTCGGGAATGTAGATCTTGTACGCATAGGAGCGAAGCGGATCCGGAGGGTTGCCCAGGCCGGCCATTACGATGCTGCCTTTCCAGCCTTGGCGCCGTCACCTTCAGTGGTCGAAGTCCCTGTGGAACTCTGGCCGATCCGGAAGATGACGAACTCCGCAGGCTTCACCGGTGCGATTCCGATGACGATAACGACTTGCCCGGCGTCGATCACTTCGGGCGGATTCGTCTCGGCATCGCATTTGACGAAGAAGGCTTGATCGGCCGTTGCGCCGCGCAGCGCTCCTTGACGCCAGAGCAAGGTGAGAAATGCGCTAGAGTCGCGGCGGATCGCCTTCCAGAGCGTTTCGTCGTTGGGCTCGAAGACGACCCAGCGCGTTCCACGTTCGATCGACTTTTCGATCATGCTGAAAAGCCGCCGTACGGGAACGTAGCGCCACTCGCTGGCCTCGGGCGCGACGGTGCGCGCGCCCCAGACCATAATGCCTTCGGTCATCGAACGAATGCAGTTGACGCCGGCCGGATTGAGCACGCCCTGATCCTGCGGCGCAACCGGCGTCGTGAGCCCGATCGCTCCCATCACCGGCTCGTTGGCCGGCGCTTTGAAGACGCCGCGCGTGCCGTTGACCCGCGCGTACACGCCCATCATGTGCCCCGAGGGCGGCGTATCGACGGTTGCATTGGTGATCACGTCGCGCGTGAGGATCCACGGATAGTAGACGGCGCCGAATCCATTGGCCGATTGCCTCGGGCGCAAACCCGGCGGTGCACCGCCGCCGTCGGCGGCCTTTCCCTTCGGTGCGACGGTTGCCGCGACCGTCAACGAGTTGACGTCCTTGACGTCGGCCGGCGCGTCGAGCACGGCGATCCGGTCCTTCATCTTCTCGCAGTGCGTCAGCAGCGCGTCGTACGATCCCGGATCGGTCAGCCCAGGCGCCGCCACCATCGCTACGTCGTTGACGACTTCGAGCAGGTCGAGGCCCGCGCGCCCGGCGGCCCCGCCGGTCAGGGTGTTGTTTTGATCGAGGCCGACGACGTAACAGCGCTGGCCGCCGTTGATGAAGTAGCCGAAGACGGCGTTGAAGATCGCCGGCGTCGTGCCGGGCGGCAGCGTACCGTCGTCGCGAGTACGAAAATCGCTCTGCTGCACGATCTTCGTGCGAAACTCCGTCGGATTATTGATCGGTATCGCTTCTTGCGAGGGCGCGAATCCCGAGATGTAACCCAGAAACGCAGCGGTACTCGTACCAACTGCGGCGATCGGGCGCGAACCAGAAGAAATTTCCTCAACGTAAACGCCGGGAATAGTATAGCTGGTAGGCAATGCAGACCTCACTTCTCCAGCAGGGGGCGGTGCATTTTCAACGGACCGTAGCACCACCCTTCCGTTTGAAAATTTTTCACCGGGATTCGTTGACAGCGCGCCGAAACTCGATGCATGCGCGTGATCGTTATCGCGCTCGTCGCATTTGCGCTTATCTACGTACTGCTCGTCGTCGTCAACATCCGGGGACACTCCGGGAGCCCGTCGACAGCGTCGGGTCCGCCGAGCCTGCCCGGTGCGCTTGCCGATTCGTGGGGTATCACGCCGCCATTCCTCAAGGTCGGCACCCGCGATATGTACGTTAACGCATTAACGCTGAGCGGGACGACCCTGAGGCTAACGCCCTACGTACCGGCGACGATCTCCGTACAGGCCGCCGGCGCGTGGTATCAACCGGCACGCGTGCTGCGCCTGGTCTTCGAAAACGCATCGGCGGGAAGCGTCACCCTCGATTATCCGCCGATCGCGCCGCCGTCGGAGAGCGGGAAGAAACCGGAGCCCCTGAGCGCTTCGAATCCGACGGTGCTCATCGTGCTGCCCAAGAGCGGCGGCGTCGTTTCGCTGACCTGCGCCGCGTTTACGCCGTGCCTGCTCTCGTTATGATTCCCGCACCGAGACGACCGCACGCAGAATCGCGACGATCGCCCAGATCAGCTGGATGACGGCGTAGATGATCGCGACGATGCAGATGACGAGCGCGCCGATGTCGTCGGTCACGCTCACGAGTACGCTTGGCGGGAGAGCGTGCAAGAACGAGAGCACCAGATCCAAGAGCAGCGACAGCCCGAAGATGAGCAGGATTCCGAACTGGCGCGCGAAGCGGCGCTGGGCGACGACCAGCAGTATCAGCGCGACCAGTTTTAAGAGGGTCAAAATACCCAGAAACTCCGCTGCCTGGCCGGTATTGAAGAAGGCGAAGAGCGGCACGTACACGAGCCAGCCGAAGAACGACGAGAGCAGCGCGACCATGATCAGCAGCAAGACGAAGTCGATGATGAGCGTTTTGAGGCCCCAGAGGATGATGACAATCGAGAGCACGAGCGTGACGATGCCCTGGACCTTGCCGAGCAGATTGCGATCGACGACGAACGCCAGCGCTCCGAGAATCAACGTCCAGAGCAGCGAAATGTCGAGCAGCCAAAGCGCGGCAATGCCGAGCTGCCCTTGTCCGAGCGCAGAGCCCGAGGGCTGGGGCAGCCAACTCGCACCGGCCTCGAGGCCGACGCAGATGAGGATGGCGATCGCTGCAAAGACGTACAGCGGCTTGATAAGATCTCGCGTGACGCTCATGGATCTTGCCTCGTGATCGAGCAAATCGACGGGCAGGTTCGCGATTGGCTCAAGAGCGTTGCCTCCGACGCTTCAGTCAGCTTTGCAATTCCGTCGGACGGCGCCGCGCAGCTGACACTGTACGCATACCTCTTCGATATCGACCGGCCGCTCGCGGCGGATTCGGGTCGGGTGCCTCCGCTTCGCTTGCGGCTCGCGTATCTCGTTACGGCCTCGGGGCCCGACCCGCTCGCCGCGCACGCCGTTTTGAGCAAAGTCATCGCTGCTGCCGACGGCGATCCGGACTTCTCACTCGAGTTCGGACCGGCAGCGACGACGGCCTGGGCTGCGCTGAATCTTCCTGCGCGCGCGGGCTTCGTCTTGCGCGCGACCGCGGTTCGCGAACGCGAAGGGACGATCGCGCCGCCGGTCAAGAGCGCGCGGCTGGAGACCGTCTCGCTCGAGCCGCTCTCCGGGCGCGTCGTCGCCAACGACGGAACGCCGCTGCCCGGAGCGATCGTCGAGGCGGCGAGCCTCGGCAAGAGCGTTAGCACCGACGCGAACGGCCGCTTCGTCTTGGAAGGCGCGAGCAATGAAATCGACGTGCCGCTGCACGTCCGCGTCAAGAACACGCAGACCGACGTTACCCATTCCGCGCACTCGGCCGGCGAAATTACGATCTCCGTCAACGTCACCGCCTAGCGCGAGCTAGAGAAAGAGGGGCCAATGTCATCGTTTCAAGTGACGACTCCCAAAGTACAGTTGGGAACGGTGAAGCCCGGCGATTCCGTCGAGGTGAGCCACACCGTCACCAACATTACCGCAGGCGTCCGCCGCGGCTCCTTCAGCGTGGTGACCAAAGACGAGGGCTCCTCGAAGTGGTACTCGATCAAAGGCGGCGAGTCGTCGTTCGAGTTTGCGCCCAACGCATCGAAGGTCGTGACCGTCGTCGTGGCGCCGCCGGCTTCGGCGACACCCAAAGACGGCTATCGTTTTCACTTGGTCGTCGGCATCGAACCGCAAGCCGACGTTGACTTCGATAACGGCCCCGACGTAACGTACGCGGTCGCGACGGCAAAGCGCAGCTTCCCGTGGATTTGGATCGTCGTCGCGATTGCGGTGGTCGCGGTCATCGCCGCGCTGGTGTGGTTCCTCTTCCGGCCGCACGGCGTCGTCGTTCCCCCCGACCTAAGCGGAAAAACCGTCATAAGCGCCGCGCAGGAGTTGAGCGGCCTCGGGGTTCCCGTCGACCACATTCTAACGTGCGGTTCGGGAAGCGTCGTTACGAGCACTGCGCCGGCAGCCGGACAGATGCTCGCATCGGGCAGTAATATTACCCTTCGGCTCGGCTTCTGCCCGATACATATTCCATTGCAGCATTTACCTAACGGCATTCACATCGTATTTCCCACAGCAACACCGTAGCGCACGCGTGAATCAATAAGGAGAGGCGACCATGCCCGATATCAGCGCGACCTTCACCAACAAATATGGCGAAAGCAGGAAGTGGGTGATCCTCGACTTGGGCCGAGATAAGAACGCCCCTCCGGTTATCTTTAACGACTACCTAGACGCGGATCAGTCCACTCCTGCTTTGACCGTGTATTCCGACGGTTGGCACGGGACCGTTCAGTATCAGCGTTCGGATGGTTCACCTACGAACGTCGACGTGTCCGACGGAAACAACGTTTCGATGGAGTAACGGGAGCTAGATCGCTGCGAGCCTTCCGGCACCGTTGCCCTTGAGCGAACCGCGGAAGTTCGTGACGATCTGATTCGTGTGGAACGCACCCGTGTCGCTGATCTGGATATTGAGCCCGAGATCGGCGACCGGATCGGTCGAAGAGCTGACGTTGACGGGATTGTCAAACGTCGCCGTGATATCGATGTGGCGCCCCGTTCCCGGCTTGCCGGTGACGGAGACGTTCGCCTGGGCAACGTAATGCCCGGCGCCTTGATAGCGGCCGCCGTAACGCCATAGGACCGTGATCGTGAGGTCGGTCGGATCGAATCCCGGCAGATAGTCCGAGCCGATCGTGGAGCCAGTGTATCTCATCTGAAGCTGGCGGTCGTCGCTCGAAAAGTCCGACATCTGCGAGAGCGAGTTGACGCCGGCGGGAACACCGCTGCCCATCCGATCGGTTGGAACCATGTTGGGCGTGCCGTCGTCCATGACTTTCCAGACGGCCAGCCCCAGATTGACGAGATCGGTTACGCCGGCGCCCGCGGGGACGCCGCCGCCGCTATCGGCTGCAAAGGCCGACGGGTCCGAGCCCATCGTGGCGGTGCTGCCGCCGTCGGTGGCGGCATCGGTGGAACCGGCGACTACTTGGCCCGATGCCTGGTAGGGGGGATCCGTTTGGGCGGTGGTCGTCGAATCGGTATCGGTTGACATATTGAGCGTACCCCGTTAGTGAAAAGTTTTTGAGGGCTCAACCGTAGCATGCGCGCCGGCGGCGAACACTCGGGCGAAGTGCCTAAATGTGTCGCGAAAATGCCTAGTTTACGCGTTAACGGTAACCGGTACCCGGGTATCGTGAGACGACGGCATTCGCAACGTAGGCGTGCTTGCGCCAATCGTAGGTAAAACGATCGTAAAGGCGCGGGCCGCGCGCGTATGGATCTTGAGGACGAGGCACGTTGAAATACTCGCCGACGATCATCGACGCGCTGACCTCGAAGCGAAAGAAGCCGTGCTGGTCGTTGACGTACGATTCGAGGGTGACGTCGACGCCGTACTCCTTATCGGGAACGACGATCGGCGTGCTGGTCGCCTTCACTGACTTCTGCATCTTGTGCAGGTTCGAATAGCCGCCGGCGCCGGCGACGAGATACGGAACGATCGCCTTTTCACCTTTGATTGGAACGCTGAAGCGCTGCATGTTGTGCACGTGCGCGGCGACGACGAGGTCGGGATAGCGTCTGGAGGCGGCGATCGCCTTCATGACCGGTTCCTGCACGTGCGGGCTTCCCGAATGAAAGTTATCGAGCGAGTAGATCGGGTGGTGCATCGTCAGGATGACCGCGCGGCCTTCATCCTCCTTGGCGGCCGTGAGTTCTTCGACGAGCCACTCGTACTGCGCGTCGTCGAGGTCGCCGCCCGGCTCGACGTTCGTGTAGAGGCCGATGATGCGCGCGTGCGGGGCCAGCAGCGTCCAGTAGACATACGGCTGGGTCATCGCGTCGCGGGGAATATCGCCGGCCTCGGGCCGGTGCAGGGCGCGCAACGCGCAAAAGTTCTTAATGAAGCCGGCGAGGCTCGACTCGCCTTGGAGGTTCTCGCCGTCGTGGTTTCCCGGGATCGCGAAAACCGGGCCGGGATAGTGCTCGTACGGTTCGTAGAACTGTGCGTAATACTGCGCGTCCTGGCCGTTGAAGTAGACGCAATCGCCGCACGAATAGAAGAACGCGGGATTGTAGATCGGGTCGTTGGCGAACTGCGACTCCATCCCGTCGACGACATTGAGTTGGTCGCGGTTGTTTGCGTTGGGGGCGTTGCCGGTATCGCCGGAGAGTTGAAAGACGAGCGTATCGGGATGCTGCGGATAGGTTTTGACGAACGTCGATCCTTTCACCACATCGGCGAGATCGAGGCGGTATGGCGGCTGCTTCCACGGCTTGGCGAGCGGGCGATGCTGCGTATTGCGAGTCTCTTGTCCCTCGCGCTGCTTGAGAACGAGTTCGTCGCCCGACGACGGGCGTTGCCGGCCGAAAGCGCGTGCCATTCGAAAACACCTTCCTTCTAGCGACGGCTTTGAATGGGGCACGCGGCAGTCCTTCGTCAAACGCCGCACGGCGGGTTAACCAACCTTGAAGTAGGGATGCCCGCGCTGCGGCGCGCATGAGGCGCTCGTGGCGACTCAACTGCGATTCGGCGTTGCGACGGCCGACCATCAATGCGAGGCCTACGACGGCCACGACGACATTCGCGACGTGTGGGAGCGCGTGCGCGGGCTCGTGGGGCGCGGCAAAGGGACCGACTTTTGGAATCGCTATCGCGAGGATATCGAACTGGCACGCGGGCTGGGCTGCACGGTTTTCCGGCTCTCGCTCTCGTGGGCACGGCTCGAGCCGGACCCCGGTGCCTGGGACGACGCAGCCTTCGCGCACTATCTCGAGGTGCTGCAGGCGATTCGCGCTGCGGGCATGTCGGCGATGGTCACGCTCGTGCACAACACGTGGCCGCTGCACGTGCAGGCGGCCGGCCAAGGGGCCGGACCGCTCGATGCGGGCTTTCCCGATCGCGTCGCCGCGTTCGCGGGCGAGGTCGCGCGGCGGCTCGGCGATTGCATCGGCTCTTACGTGACGCTCAACGAACCCGATCAGCTCGTCTACGGTTGGATCAAGGGCTTCTGGATGCGCGCCTACCCCATGCCGCCGGGGCAGCCTCCCTACCAAAGCGGCGACGCCCAAATGGACGACGTGCTGACCGCGATTCCGAACCTGTTTCGAGCAAACGCGAAGGCCCGCGATGCGATCAAGCGGGTTCACCCCGATGCGCGCGTCGGCACGAATCCGCTCGTGCTCGGCTTGCCGCGATGGTTACAGGGTCTAATCGATCGCAACGCGACCCACCTGCAATCACCGGCGGCGGCGAAGCGTCAGGTGGCGCGGTTCGCAAGCGCTTCGATCGTGGAGGGCGGCCGCGTCGACTGCTCCATCGCACAACTTACGCTGACCCTCGAGCGCGGCCAGCACGACTTTTTTTCGGAGCCGTACTATTGCACGGGCTTTGCCGTGCTGCACGCGGGCGGCTCCGCGCTACCGCCGAGCGTGCTGGAGTGGCGCGGACGAGTTGCGGTCGTCGCGCAGACCCTTCCGGCAACAAAAGTCGGCGGCTGGTTTCCCGGCGCGACGATCGTTTACGCGAGTACGATGAGCGACGCGGTCGAAACGTTGCGACGCGGCGAAGTCGACGCCATCTTCGACGACGAGGTGATGCTTCGACAGTATGCCGGCGACACGCTTACGCTGACGCAGTTCGATGGGCCACCGCAGTATTTTGCCGTGGCGATGGCGCTGGGCAGCCGCACGCTGCTGAACATCGCCGACCGCGCCATCCGCGAGCTGCGGCGCACTCACCCGGAGATTCCTAACGCCTTCAATCGCAAGACGATCGCGGACATCGGACGCGAGGAAGCGTCGAAGAGCGATGAGGGGCAAGCCGTTCCCGATATGGACCCGGCGATCGCGCGCATTCGCAAACGGGGGGTGTTGCGGGTGGGCGTCCATCCCGGAGTGCCGGGATTGTGCACGGCGCAGGGTGGCACCTACGATGGGCTCGAGCCCGAGATTGCGCGGCAAATGGCGCGACTGGTCTTCGGCGATGCCGGGCGCGTGAAGTTCGTTCCGCTCCACGGCCAGCGCCGATTGAATGCGACGCGATCTTCGTGGCTGCATGCCCTGTTTTCGTTACGTAAGGGGCTGGCGATCTTCACGACGCTGCTCGGCACCAACTGGTGGAATCTAGGACTGGCTGGGAAGCTGCCCGAGTTTCTCTGCCCACGCGAATGCGTCGGCGCGCTCGATTTCGTCGGCCTCGATTATTATTGGGGCGTACCCTCGTTTTGGCCGTCGCAACTGCATCGCCTGAGCGCCGCCTCGGACTTCGATTATGCAAACGCGCCCGCGTGGCCCGATGCACTCGACCTCATCATCGCCGAGGCCCAGCGCGACTTTCCCGGCAAGCCGATCGTCATCGTCGAGAACGGCTGCGTCGCGCGCGTGCCGGGATTCTCGCGCGCCGATTATCTCGCGGCGCACGTCAAGCAGGTGCGCAAAGCCGTCGAACGCGGAGCCCCCGTCGAAGCGTATATCTGCTGGAGCATCACCTCGAACCGCGAGTGGGGCCTTCCGTTCGACGGCGGCAGCGATTTCGGGCTCTATCACATCGATCTGGACACGGATCCCGAGCTCAAACGAGCCCCCACCGACTCGAGCCGGACCTACGCGGCGCTGATCGCGCAGTAGCCGGACGTCTGCGGACGCACCGGCCGCTAAGCTCCATTCATACAACTGTTATCGCCGCGCCCGCGGCACACCAGAATGGAGTAAACCCGTGCTCAGTAAATCGCTCATCGCCCTTACCGCTTCGGTGATCCTCGGAAGCACCGCCATGGCGCTTGCGCGCCCCGTTCCCCCGCCCCGCGTGTTCGGGGCCGCCCAAAACGTCGTTCAACCCGATCACGGCAAGAAAAGGACCGCTATGAAGGCCGGGATCGTCAACTCAAGCGGATCGATCGTCGCGGGAACCGGGTACTCGGTCAGCCACGACGGGACCGGCGAGTACACGCTCGACGTACCGGCGGGCTTCTTCAAAAACTGCCCGGCAATCGTCGCCTCGCCCGCAGGCCTCAATGGCCACTTGGCGATCCCCGACGTCTACGACTACGTCACTTGCGGCAACAACGGCGAAGTCAAAGTGCAGATTCGTGAGTACGAATACAACACCGGATCACTGCAAGACAACGCCTTCCACTTCATCATGATGGACACGTAATCGACAACTGTTCAACCGATTTGAGGCCCGCCCTCACCGGCGGGCCTCGGATACTTTTTCACAGCAGATCGGAGGACAGCGTGCGCATCGACCCGGAGACCGAACGTGAAGACCATCGTTTCGTATTGCGCTTCTGGCGCGAGCCGTTGACCGCGCAGAACGGTTGGCGCGGCAGCGTCTACGAGGTCTCGAGCGCGCTCGGGATCGCCTCGGGGAAGCTGCGCGATCTCTGGGACTTTATCGCCTTGCGCCTGGGCGCCGGTGCGGACGCGCCGCTTCCCGGGGAAACGCGCGACGACGAATAGAAGGCGCCTCCGACGAGCAAGACTGTGCAATCAACGCAGCGCCGGACGCTCGAACTCCGGCTGTTGGGACAAGTCGAGGTCACGGTCGACGGTCAGCCGTTTCGGTTGGCGACGCCGCGCAAATCGCTACAGCTTCTGGCCTACCTCCTCATGCATCGGGCGGCGGCGGTCTCGCGCGATTACCTCGCGTTTCTCCTCTGGCCCGACGAGGAAGAGGGCGTCGCCCGTGGGCGGCTGCGCTCGACGATCAGCGATCTCTTGCGCGTCTTACCGCAGCCGGGCGGCGATTTCATCGGCACGAACAGCGAAGAGGTGTGGTGGAACGGCGAGGTCGAGCTGTGGCTCGACGTCGATGCATTCTCCGAGGCAGCGAAGGATCCGGAGCGGCTCGAGGAGGCCGTTGCGCTGTACCGCGGCGATCTGCTTCCCGAGCTTTACGACGAGTGGCTCTACGGCTTCCGGGAGCGCTTCCGTAACGTCTACCTGACTGCGCTCACGCAACTCGTTTCGGCGCTGCGCAAGCGCGGAGAGCCGGCGCGGGCGATCGAGGTCGCGCGAAAAATCCTCGAAACCGATCCGTGGCGCGAGGACATCGTTCGGCGGATCATCGCCTTACGCTACGAGTCGGGAGATGCCGCCGGAGCGATCAGCGAGTACCGGACGTTCGAGAAGCGGCTGCGCGAAGAGATGGGGGTTGACGCGATGCCCGAGACCGTTGCTCTCGCCGAACGCGTCGTGCGGGGAGATGCCGCCGGCGAGGACGACGGCAACGCAATGACGGCACCATTGCCGCGCGCGGCCGAACGCAACCGCCCTCTGCCGTTCCTCGGGCGCGAGCGCGAGATCGAACGGCTTAACGAAGCTTGGAGCCGCACGAAGATGCAGCGTGGCGGCATCGTCTTCGTCGGCGGCGAGCCAGGCATCGGCAAATCCCGGCTGGTACGCGAGTTCATGGCGTCGGTCGAAGAGTCAGGCGGCCGCACGCTGTACGGCGCCACCGGTTTTCCCGAGGCGTTTCCGTATCAGTGTCTGGTTCGACGCGCTGCGCGAGCAGCTTCCGCTGGTTGCGGCTACCGATATCGGCGCGACGTGGTTTGCGGCCTTGACGAGCGTGCTGCCGGAGCTGGCGCAACGCGTTGGGCCGCTGCCGGAGCTGCCGGCAATCCGCGTCGGCGACCAGCAGCGACGTCTCTTCGACGCACTCGCACGCGCGCTCGTTGCGTTGGCTCGGCCGCGGCCGTTGCTCGTCGTGCTCGAAGATCTGCACTGGGCGAACCAGGTGACGTTCGACGCGCTGGCGTTCTTGCTGCAACGGATCACCGGCGCGCGAATCCTTTTCCTCGCGACGTTTCGCGACAACGAGACGCTCGCGCGCCATCCTCTGCGCCGGCTCGCACGCGAAGCGACGGTCGAGGGAAGCGCGGTCTCGCTCTCGATACCGCCGCTCGACGGCGAGATCGTCGAGCGCATCGTTACACTCTCAGGTGCCTCTTCTGCCGGGGCATCGGTCGGGGAGCTTGCGGCGGCGCTCCTGCGGCGCTCGAATGGCAATCCGCTCTTTCTCACGCAGTTGCTCGAAGCGCCGTCGCCCGAAGAGGCCGTGCCGGCAACGGTGGCATCACTGGTGGAGGCGCGGGTGACCGCGCTCTCCGCGGAGACGCAGACCGTCGCCGAGGTCGCGGCGCTTGCCGGCCAGCGTTTCTCCAGCGAACTCGTTCGCAACGTTACCGGTTACGGCGACGCGATTGTGGAGCGCGCGCTCGACGAGCTGCTCGATCGCCGCCTGGTGCAGGAGACGACGGGACGCGGGATGCTGCCGTACGCCTTCGGACATCAGCTCGTCCAAGAAGCGATCGCCGCGCTGGCCGCACCGGAACGTCTGCGCGAGCGAAGCCGTCGCCTGGCGCGCGCGTTACGACAGCTCTATCCCGAACGAAGCCGTGAGTTCTCGTCGCAGATCGCGACGCTTCTCGAGGCCGCGGACTCCTTCGACGAAGCGGCGAGCGAGCACGCCGCGGCAGGAGCTTACGCGCTCGAACTCGGGGCGCCCGACGATGCGCGACGCCACGTTGACCGGGGGCTTGGGATCGCGACCGATCGAGCGACGGTGGCGCCGCTGTGGTTTCTGCGCCAGCGCATCGACGAACGCGCGAGCAACGTCGCGCAGGAGCGCGCCGATCTCGATGCCCTTGCGGCGATCGCCGAAGCGGGCAACGACGAAGAGCTGCGCTGCCGGGTGCTCTTACGTCGATCCCGGCTCGCGTTCAACGACTACACCGGCCGCGACGACGTCTTCGAACCGCTCGCGGATCTGCGCGAACGCGCGGTACGCAACGATAGCCTGCACTGGCAAGCCGAAGCGGATCTTCTCGAGAGCATGTTTTATCCGCTCGGCGTTCCTGCGAGCCAAGGCGTGGCGCTCGCGCGCCGCGCGCTCGACGGCTTCCGAAAGATCGGGGATACCTCCGGAATCGCCAAGGCGCTCGCCGAGATCGCGCATCTAACCCTGCTCTGTGGCAATACCGATGAGGCCGAACGCATCGGACTCGAGGCGCTCGAAATGGCGGAACAGCTCGGAGAGTACGCGGTCACCGAGCGCGTGATCTCCCAGTTGCACGCCAATGCAATCGATCTGCTGGATCGCGAAGGCGCCGCGAAATGGACGGCGCGCTGGATCGACGTGACCGTGCGCGCCGGCGATCGTCGCTGCGAAGCCGACGCGCTAGGCCAGAGCACGTGGCCGCTTTTGTGGCAGCCGAACTTCACTGAAGCGTTGCCGATCTTAGCGCGCGCGGCCCAGATTTGCCAAGAGTGTGGTTTGACGCCTGGGCTGATGGTTGTGGAAATGAATATCGCCGAGTTCTACGTAAAGCTCGGCGCATTCGATGCGGCGATTTCGAGAATCGAGCGCGCCGCCGGCGCCTACACGAGCGTCGCTCCGGTCTTTGCGGAGAAGGCGCGCGGCAATCTCATCATGCCGTTTACCTACAGCGGGCGGCCGGCGGAGGCCGTCACGTTGGGGCGCGAGGGGCTGCGTATGACGGAGCAGTCGGAGAACATCTACGCTCGCGAGGAGCGTCTACGCAATCTGGCCGAGGCCGAGTACGCGAGCGGCGAGCTTGAGAGCGCGATCGAGCATCTCGAGGCCGCCGCCGAGCTGCGGCGGCCGACGTCTTCCGTGCAGGCAGCCGCGCAGTACGGCGCACTGCTCGCGGCATTCCACGCGCAGGCCGGCGATTGCACTTCGGCGCGGACGCTCGCTGCTTCCGTTCCGACGAAGGAGCCGGAGCGTTCGGTCGGGCTATTGTGGCCGCAACGTTCGGCGTGGTGCACGTCATTTGCGTATCACGCTTGTGGGGATGAGGCGGCCGCGAATCAGTGGCTCGATCGGGCGAACGCGCTTTACGAAGAGCACCTGCCGCATCTCGATTCCGAGCAGCGTGAGATCTTCGCGAAACTGCCGTGGCACCGCGCGATGCTTGAAGCGCGAGCCGGTGATTGGCCGGCGGAAGCCTGGCGTGTTTAGAACATCAAAAGCAACTCGGGAATTCTTAAAGCGTGCCAATTCACCCTCACTGATGCTCCAGCGCTTCACGGCCTGCATATCGACTGGTCCGCTCCTGATGACGCCGACGGCCGCCGCTAGCGCTACGGCCGGCGAAGAAATAGAGGCGATGCCCTTGCAGAGGTCAGAGACCGACGTGATGAAACTCGCCTGCCGATGCTGTTCTATGAGTACTACGTCCTGCGGGTTGACCTCGAAGACGTTGTGCCCCGAGTGTGGCGGCGCGTCGTCGTTTCACCGTTCGCGAAGCTCGGCGGCCTGCACCGCGTCATTGCCGCGGCGATGGGTTGGGATGAGAGCCTGCCGCACCGTTTCATTCTTTGCGGAGATCTTCGCGACCGCGTTCGCCCCGGCGAGATCCTCGACGCGAAGCGCGAACGGAACTGGCGCCTCGACACTGCCTTGTATCCCGACAACTACTTCTTCTACGTGATAGGAAATGCGGGCGAATGGCGGCACCGCGTTACCTACGAACGGCCGATCTCCATGCCCGCAGATTGGCGCTATCCGCGCTGTATGGGCGGCGATGGCGCTTGTCCGCCTGGAACGAAGCAGCCTTTTACCGTCGCTTCGGCGAACCATCGGATTTGGAAGGCGGTTCCAAAGCGGTAATCGCCTCGGGAGTAAGCGCAGATGTTTCAGGCGATGATCACGTGCCCTCAAACCGGAAGGGCCGTCCCGACGGGGTTTGCTTTCGGCACCCTCGCCGCGTTCGATGCGACGGTGTTGAGTAACAACTCGATTCAATGCCGGGAATGCGGAGAACCGCATCTCGTCGATAATTCGACCGTCAAAGTCTTTCCTAACGAGATTTAGTCTATTTCAGCGCCTCGTCCGTCGAGAACGCCGGCTAGCGCGAAATCCCGCGGAAGTCCAGAGACCACCTCGTGCATCAGCTCTTTCCAGGCCACGGGAATCAGAGTTCGATTCGGGCAGGAGCCGGAGCCTCCAGCCTATGAAAATACGCTTATGCGCTACGTTTTAGGTGCAGTTTTCGCGTTGGCGGTCGCCGCTTCGGCGGCGGGCGCCCGGGCCGACGCGCCGCCGCTCCGCCACCTCGTGTACTCCTTCACCTATGAGTCACGGCAGCACGGCGACGTGCCGAATGAGCCGGGCTCCTCTGGGGCACGCACCTACAACGGAAAGCTCGACGACCAGGGCACGATGACCGTCGAACGTGCTGCGCGAAGCGCAGGACCGCGGACTCCTCGTCGTCGTGAGCGAGCAGGGTCAGAGCTCGCGGCGCGCCGACCCGGCGACCTGCGCCGTCTACGGAAATACGACCGTCGTCTGCGAGCCCAAGAAAATCGTCAACGCCGAAGAGCTGACGCTGCTGCGCTTTCTCGGTGCGAACTTCTTCGAGCCCAACGGGCTTGATGACAAGCAGAGCTGGTCGGTCTCCGACAAAAAAGGCGCAACGACGATGACGGCCACGTATACCGTCACGAGCAATAACAACGGCGTGATGAAGATCACCGAGACGCGGCACGTCGAAAGCACCGCCCAAGGCTCGATTACCGTCGATACGCAAACGAAGCTCGACTACGATTTCAACCGGTTGCTCCCGACGGCGATCGACGAGTACGCGACCGAGGACCAGCATAGCGGCGTGATCGGCGTTTCGCAGACGACCTATCAAACGACCTATACGCTCGTCTCCGACTCAATGGCGAAGAAAGCCGGCCCCTAACCCTTCAGCACTACCTCGTCCCGTAGGTGAAGGGGCCGCAGTTTGCGTTGCCGGCGCTCGTCGCCACCGTCACCGTTACCGGCCCGAGCCCGCCGGGCGGAGTCGTCACCGAGATTTCGAGATCAGAGTTGACGCGCACGGCCGGTGCCGGGATGCCGCCAAACGTCACGCCGGTCGTCCCGGAAAGCCCGCTGCCGCTGATCGTCACCTCATCGCCGCCGAGGATGTGTCCATTTGCCGGCTTGATGCCGGTGACGACGACCGGCGGCGTTGCAGCCGCGCCCGCGCCTCCCGACGGCGTCAGGATGACATCCGACACGCGTTTGATGAGTTCGCGGAAGACCGCTTCGCGATAGCCGACGACAAACGCAATTAGGTAGTAGAGAAGATTCGTCGGTGCGGCAACGGCTTGAGCGGGATTTGCTGGGTTTGGCACCGGCTGCCCGGGCACCGAGCCGACGGCCAGGATCCCGGCTTGAAACGTCAGCCAGGCGATAATCGCGAGGCTGATGCCGATCAAAGGACGCGTGAAGTGCCAGAGCGCCCAGGACGGATCCCAATCGTTGCGATGATCGAAGACGCCCGAGAGCGAGATGATCACCGCGCCGAGCGCCCCGAACCACGGTACGCCCACCGGAAGCGAGCCGAACGACGCCGGCAGGCTGACGTGCAGCGCCGGCCCCAACGGCGGAAAATAGAGCAGTGCCAGCGCGAAAAGCACCAGCAGATAGAATATCTCGACGCATGCAACGAAAGCGCGCCGCTCGTAACGTGCCGTCATAGTGGGCGTTTGGACGGCGAGCAACGAATCACCTCGGCGTGAATCCCGAGACGCCCCGGGCGCGCATCGCCGACATCATTCGCGCCAGCGGCAAGATGGGCACCGATCAGGCCGGAGCCTCGCCCGAACAACTCGCCGCGCTCGCATCGGTCATCGGCGGCGGAGCTTCGGGCGCGACGATCCAGCTCTCGGAAGCGCTCTCTGAAGAAGTGGCGAAACGCTTTCCGAAATTCGCGTCGAGCGGTTCGGTCGAGCGCGACGCGGACGCTCCCTATGAAACGGCCGGACGAGCGTTGATTCTCGCCTTGCAGGCATGCGGGCTGAACCTCACGGCCGCCTTCGATACCGAAAGCGGCGCGGCCCTGGAAGTGAAAAAGCCGATGTCGCTGCTCGCGCCGGGGTTTACCCTCGCGATTACGCTCACCGACCGTGGCAGCGTTACGCATGTGAGCGGCCAGGCGCAACACACCGGGCTGGACTGGGGTCAGAACGCGAAACTGCTCAACGGGCTCTTCGACAAAACCGACGAGTATCTGACGCGCTTCAAGTCGTAGCGCCCCGGTTTACGACAGTTTCTGAATGAAGCTGATGGCGCTGACGCCTAGCGCCGTCACCCCGTTGATCGCAAACGGATAGTTGTTCGCGCTCGCCGCGTCGAGCGGGTTGAGCGTGACCGTATCCTGACTTCCGGCGATCGGCTCGAGCGTTCCGACAAACTCTTTGCCCGCGTCCGCGAGCACCCTCTGACCGAAGAGATGTTTGATTCCGGCAATATCCATAGGAGCGCCATTTCGCCGACCGTCGAACTACGCCCCCGTGTTGGTTCGGGACGCCTCCCCAGACGATGCCGCCGCCGTCGCGGCGATATACCGCCCCATTGTCGAACGCACGACCATCTCGTTCGAGCTCGAGGCGCCGGCGAGGCGGAGATGCGCTCGCGCATCGTCAAGATCACGCGACGCTATCCGTGGCTCGTCGCTATCGACGACGGCAACCGAATCACGGGTTACGCGTACGCATCACCGCATCGTAAGCGTGCCGCGTACGCGAGTTCGGTAGACGTGAGCGTCTACGTCGGCGAGACTGCCCGACGAAACGGCGCCGGCCGGGAGCTCTACACCGAGCTGTTCACTCGCTTGGCGCACGCCGGCACGTTCCATCGCGCCTTTGCCGGGATCGCGCTGCCGAACGACGCGAGCGTCGCGTTCCACCAACGCTTCGGTTTCGAACCGGTCGGCATCTATCGAGAAGCCGGCTACAAGTTCGGGCGGTGGATCGACGTCTCGTGGTGGCAGCGCGGAGTATGATACTATGGCCGCGCCGGCGGATAGACCGCAACGGCAGACGCCCATACGTGGTCGGCGAGCTTGCTGACGTAGGAGCCCTTCGGATACGTGTAGAGTGCCGCATATAACGTATCCGCAGCCTCATCGGCGGTACGCACGTGTTTCGCATTCGCTTCGATCGCGAAGGTTACCGGAAGCTCTGCACCGGCGAGCGTGGTGACGACCGTTGGAGAACCCAGCGAACCACCCGAAGGCGGCGCGTAGGTGTAGATTGCCTGCTTGCTCACGTCGCCGACGAGGATGCTCCCATCGGAGACCTGGACGCCGCCAGGATACGAGATCGTGTTTCCGACGCTTAGCGTCGTAATCGACGTCGCCTTGCAGCCGCCGGAGACCTCGCCGACGAGGGTCACGCCGGCCACGGTTTGTCCATCAATGAATAGATTTCCCGACGCGTCGAACGCATCGTTGAAGAAATATACCCAGTTTGGATCTTGAATGGTCTTGCACGGCTGCGTCGCATTCTTCGCGAAAAAGCTCACGCTTCCAGGCATAAGGGACGTCGTCAAATAATTCGTGACGCCCACGAGGCCGCTTTTGTTGACCGCGACGTCTTCCGCGTTCTCGCCGGCATCGTTCAACGTCGATTTTATCGAGGTGTATGGCTTTGCATAGACGATGACGTTGCTGAAACCCGTGTTCGCAACGTACAGGTTCTGCGCGCCATCCGTGGTCAGGCCCGTCGGATCGGCGCCTATCCCGTCGAAAAGTATCGCATTGAGCTGGCCGTTGGCGCCCCACACGGTTACCGTCGCCGTGCCGGCGTCTGTAACGAAGGTCTGATTGCCATGGGGCGCCTTTATTGCGGCCACGTTGACGAACGGCCTCGCGCGGCTCGACGCGACGCGAGGCCGCGCGGTTTGGTTCAGCCCCGCGACAGCAACGGCGACCGCCGGCGACGGGGATCCGGTTCCAGAACAGCCCGCGAGCAACGCGACGGCGACGGTGCAAGATAATGTGCGCATGAGATGAACGCTCCTAAATCTCTTTATCACGTTACGGGCTCGCAGCCGGATTGACCGCGATGCCATATGCAGTTACCAAATGGGGCTCGTTGAACGACTTAACGAACCGGCCGCCAGGATACGTATACTCTATTCGTCCGTACGCTACGTCGGAGTGCGCGATCCAGAGATGGCGATCGTCGCGGGTCATCGCGAAACCCTCCATTTCAATTCCGGCCGACAGTTTGGTCGTCGCAATCGGGGCGCCGAGCGAACCACCCGAAGGCGGCGCGTAGGTAAAGATTTCCGGAGCGAACGTGGCGTAATTTTGGTTCAGGATCAGGATGTTGCCGTGGACCACCTGCACCCCGGCGACGCCGGAGAGCGTATTCCCGACGGTCAGCGTCGTGACCGACGTGGCCGCGCAACCGCCCGAGACTTCGCCGACGAGCGGGTTCCCTTCGCGGTCGACGCCGTCGACGAAGAGGTTTCCGGAAGCGTCGAATGCCCCGAAGGATATCTCGTTCCAGTTCGAATCGCTCACGTCCGCGCACGCCGACGTGGAGCCTCTCTTATAGAAGGTCACGTCGCCGGGCCCCGACGGCGCCGTCTCGTTCATGACGCCGACGAGCCCGGTCTTGCTCACGGCAACGTCCAACGGATATCGACCGGGTTCGTTCAAGGTTAAGCTGACCGACTTATACGGTTGCGAATACACGAAGACGTTTGCACTCTGGGAGTTCGCGACGTACAGGCTCCCCGCCGAATCGGTCGTGATACCGAAAGGAGCGTCGATGCCTTTCTTGAGGCGCGTTTGCAGGTGCCCTTTGGCATCGAAGACGCTAACGGCGTTGGAAAAGCTGTCGGAAACGATCACCTGATCGGCGGCCGGCGACTTCGTATTTGGATCCTGGGGCAGCGCGCCGAGTTGGGTCAGTGTTGAACTCGGCGCATTCGCTGTCGGAGGCTGCGAGCCGCCGCCCGAGCAGCCGGCGAGCAATGCGGCCGATGCCGCACTACGAAGAAAGAAGCCAAGGAATGAAGATGTGCTCATGGTTTGCCTAAAGGCCCTTTTGGCCAGGATCGAACGCGAAGCCGTACGGCAGCATGAAAGAGCCGGAATACGTCTGACGACTGGTGCCGCCCGGGAAGGTATACGACTGACCATAGGACGTCTGGTACGCAACGTAGACGGGACACCCCACGACTTTGCCATTCCTCGTAACGCCAAAGTTGATGCAGTCAAAGGCGGTGCTGATCGAGTTACCGGTCGGCGAGCCCGCTTCGGTGTACTCGGTGATTGTCTGCGCGCTCTGATCGTCGACCAGAAGGTTACCGGCGTTATCCGGCTTGATGCCGCCTGGACCCCCGAGGCTGATCGGGAGTTGGATGGCTCCGTGCTGTTTGCCGTGCGGAAATTCCACGACGGTGCCGTGGAAGCTCAAGATGACCGTCGCGAACACATTACCTGTAGCGTCGCAGGTCAGGGCGTCGTTCTGGAGTGCTCCCGGATAGGTCAGCGATCGCGTCGGGCTGACGCTGCCTCGAGGGTAGACCTCGATGGCGGTGGAGTCGTCCCCGGCGACGTAGACCGTGCCGTTCGGGCACATCGTCACGTCGAGCGGCCCGGCGCCCGGGTCGTTGAGCGTGTTGAGCGGCATCGTCGCACCGCGCGCGAATTCGAGAACGTTGTTGGCGCCGCCGTTCGCGACCCAGAGGTTGCGTTTATGGTCGACGAAGAGACCTTCCGGATTGCTGAGGCCACCGATTTGACCCTGCATGGTTCCCTTGAGGTCAAACACGGTCACGCTGTTCGTGAGGACGTCAGAGATGTATGCGAGAGGCGCGTGCGCTAGCGGCCGGGCCATCCAGCTCGTCGTCTGCCGGCCTTGGCCCTTGGATGCGCGAAAAACACTTTGCTGTTGCGGCACGTTCGCCGACATGGGCGAGACGGCGCTTCCGACTTGCGAGCCCCCTGAACAGCCGGCAAAGATCGTTGCCGTTACGATGGCGGTCAACGCGAGACCGGCTAGATTGTCACGACGCATTCGATGTTCTCCCTCAAACTAAAGAAACTGATGGGATACCCTTCCCCGGTTCGGCCCGCGCTGCATTGGCCAAACGTGTCAAAACCATGTCATTTGGTGCTCCGGTAGCCGCGTCACCCGCAGAAGTCTAGGTCGTCCAGCTTTCTGGCGGGGAGCTGCTTGAGACGAGCGATATTCCGATAGGACTTGTCGATGCGGTGCACGTCGAACTTCGAGCAGCAGCCGGCGTGCGCGAGATCGAGAGACTGCTTCATGACGGTAACGGCCTCGCGGCGCTCGCCCTCAGCCTCCAACCCCAAGGCGACAACCCTTCCGGCGGTCGCGACGAGCCTTTGGTTGCCCGACCGATTCGCCCTCTGCAACACTGCACGGGCTTCAACGGCTCCTTCTTTCGCGTGACCCTGCCGAATGAGGATTTCAGCGGCCGTTAGCGGGAGGTGCTGCAGCGCGGGATGCTCTTCACCCTTCGCGGAGAGGCATCGGCTCCCGAACTCGGCGGCTGCGCCGATGCAACCGGAGTCGAGCGCAGCAGTCGCGAGGTTGTTATACGTCCGAGCGATGACGCTTTTATCGTCCGTCAGCGCAACGCCGCCCAGCGCCACGTCCCGGTATCCTCGCGCCAACACGACGTTGCCGCTTAGGTAGTACGCCGAGGCTAACAACGACGCCCCTTCAGCCACGACGTTCGTCCAGCCATTTGAAAGCGCGAGATGCAACAGTCTCAGCGTGTGCGCTTCCATGTCAAGGGTGAAGCCGTTCTGCTTCCACTCGGTAATCGCTTTCACGGTGTGCAGGGCAAACGTTTCGTAGCAGTCCAGATCGTTAAGCTCTGGACAAATGTCGTCGATGGCGCAAGAAACGGCAAGCATACTCCGCAAGTCGTCGGCATACACGAATTTCTGCGCCAGTGCAAACAACAGACGAAGTATCGTCAGCGATATCCATCTGTCGGTCGTCGCTTCCAGCGCTACGCGCCGCATGAGGTCACGGACCCGTAGGTTCCAGATCTGCGTCGTGGCGGCTTGGTCAAGAAGTATCGCCAAGAGGTACAGCGCAAGATTCAGACGCGAGTGCGAGCGCGTGCCTGCGAGCGAGGCAATGCGAGCGTTGATCTCCTTGTACGTTTCTAGGGCGTCGTGGCCCCTCTTAAAGTCGTGTTGCATCAGCGCCAGGTTGCAGAGGCCGAACATGGCCGCTTCGGGGGGCGACTTTGCGACGTGTGTCCGAATGAGCTCAGTAGCATCACGCATTCGGCCGGCGCGGAAAAGCGCAAGCGCTCGATTGTGCACGAGGTCGTGGAGGGAGGCCGGCGTCAGATGCACCGTTTTCGTTAAGATGTGCGGTAGCGCGCGTATCCATGCTTCGTGCCGCTCTCTCGCAAGCTGCCGGGGCGATATCTCAAACTCGCCCGCGAGGCTGGCTACGCTTTGGGAGCCAAGATCGCATTGCAGAAGGCAGGCCGATTGACGCTCCCCTCGTTCAGATCGACCGAGGCGCACATCACCGTCGCGAATTATGGTAGCAGCCCGGGCTACCCCAGCGCGAAGCTCCTGCGCCGTGAATTTGCCGCCGAGCAGATCCGGGCCTACCAGTGGATTTCGAAGCAGCTGCTGATCGTCACGCAGGTGACGGAACAAGTGCTTCACAGCAACCTCACGAGCCGCCTGCGGATCTGTCCTGGGCATGTCGTTCCCCTTGTGCGGCCGGCCTCGTTCAAGGCGGCCAACCCCTTATTCTAGCGCACTCGAGAGTCCATGAATATCGTGAAATGTGGGGGAACGCCGGAGAACGAAACCGGTCGCGTGGCGATCTACTACTGGTCCATCCTGGGGCTCTGGTTGTTTTTCCTAGCGGTTTGGGTGATCTCGAGCCTGGGCGCAAAAAAGAGCGTGCGCGACCGCGCGTGGTCCCGCGGGGTCGTGCTGCGCCTCATCGTCGTCACGCTCATCCTGTTTTCGCTGCGTCTCCCTAGCGTCTCGCACGGATTGCGCCACGCGACTCTGTACCTCGCCAACCGGAACGCGGCTCTGGGCGCCGCGGGCGTCGCGCTCTGCGCGCTCGGAATCGGCCTGGCCATTTACGCGCGGTTCTACCTCGGCTCGAACTGGGGACTGCCGATGTCGCGCAAAGCGAACCCGGAGCTCGTTACCAGCGGCCCCTACGCGTTCGTGCGGCATCCGATTTATTCCGGACTCCTCCTCGCGATGATCGGCTCGGCGCTGGCCGAGAGCGTCACCTGGGCGCTCGCCTTGCTCATCTTCGGGCCCTACTTCATCTACAGCGCGCGCATCGAGGAGCGGACGATGGCCGGCGCGTTTCCCGAGCAGTATCCCGCCTATCGGGAGCGCACGAAGATGCTGGTTCCCTTCCTGTTCTAAGGAACCGTAACTTCGTTGAGTTTTGCGAAGATGCGATCCTCAGTAAAAGGCAGGGTCGTGAAGCGTACGCCGGTCGCGTCGCGCAAGGCGTTGCCGATTGCGGGCGGCACGGGGTTGTTCGTGTTTTCAGCGATCGATTTCGAGCCGAGGGGCCCGATCTTGTCGTGCGTGTCGGCGCAGAAGACTTCGGTCTCCGGGGCGTCGGCGATCGCCGGGATTCGATAGTTGCGCAGCGTGGGATTGATGACGGCGCCGCTCTCGTTGTAAACCATCTTTTCCTGCAGAGCGTAGCCGATGCCCATAACGACGCCGCCGACGACCTGGCCGCGCAGCTGATTCGGATTGATCACGACGCCGGCGTCGACGGCTTCCACGCTATAGAGAATGACGATCTCACCGGTGATGCGATGGACGGCTAGGCGCACGCCGTAGGCGAAGAACGCTACCGTCCGCGGCGAACCGTAGGCTTTGCGAAACGCGGTGAACTCCACGCCTTCGGCCGCGCCCTTCGCGTACAGCTCCGTCAGCGGTATCTTGCGGCGGCCGCAGACGACGCGATCGTCGTCGAGGCGGCAATCGCTCGAGCTTCTCGCCGCTGGTCCGGCTGGCGTAGCTCGAGGATCTTCTCGCGCAGCGCGACCGCCGCATTCTCGACCGCCTTGGTCGGCACCATCATGCCGACGCTGGCGAAGGTGCCGCTGTCGTACGGCGTCTTGTCGGTATCGGCGTTGAGCATGCTCACGCGCGAGGTCGGGCAGCCCATGATCTGCGCGACGACCTGCTGCTGCGCGGTGATGAGCCCGTTGCCGATCTCGGTCGAGCCGACGGTGAAGTGATACGTGCCGTCTTCGAGCAGTTCGCACTTCGGAGCCCGAGCGCTGTTCGGTCGGCGGCACGCAATCGAGCATCGAGAGCGCCACGCCGCTGCCTTCGAGCCAGTGCTCGCCGTCGGGCTTGGGCAGGCCGCGCCCGCTGCGCAGCGCCTTCTCGACGAGGTCGATGCACTGATCCAAGCCGTAGCTGCCCATCGTGAGGTCGGTCGCCTCTTTCCAGGCCGACTCCATGTTGTCGTAGGGCCCGACGACGTTCTTGCGGCGAAACTCGATCGGATCGATCCCGAGCATGCGCGCCAGCTCGTCGACCGCGCGACTCGATCGCGAAAGTCGTCTGCGACGTGCCGTAGCCGCGGAAGCCGCCGCCGCACTGCAGGTTCGTGTAGACCGCATAGCCGTCGCCTTTTTTGTTCGGGCACTTGTAGATCGCCCACGGGCCGGACATGCCGTTGGCGAGCGTCTCGCCGCCGTGATTGCCGTAGGCGCCGGTGTTGGAGACGACGCGATACTGGATCGCGGTGATCGTGCCGTCTTTTTTCGCGCCGATCTTCACCTGCGTCTTCATCGGGTGCTTGGTCGTCGCGCCGATGAACTGCTCCTCGCGGGTGAACTCCCACATCACCGGACGCCCCGCTTTGAGCGTCGCGAGCAGCGGCAGATCCTCGCTCATCATGTCTTGCTTGCCGCCGAAGCCGCCGCCGACGCGTTCGCAGAAGACGTGCACGTCGGCGAGATTGAGTCCGAAGATGAAGCAGAGCTTGGACTTGACGATGAACGGGCCTTGGACGCTCGTGCGGATGTGATAGCGGCCGTCGTCGCCCCGCCAGCTGATCGCCTGCATCGTCTCGAGATGCACGTGCTGCTGGCGCGGCGCGTCGTAGGTGTCCTCGTAGATCGCGTCGGCCTCGCGGAAGCCCTTCTCGACGCTGCCGATCTCGCCGTGCAGCTCGAGAAAGATGTTCTGCTCGGGATGCATCGCGCGCGAGAACTCGCCCTTATCGTGCAGCTGCGGCGCGCCGGGCCGCATCGCTTCCTCGGGATCGAAGACGGCCGGCAGAATCTCGTACTCGACCTCGAGTTTGCGGCAGCCTTCTTCCGCGGCGGCCTCGGTATCGGCAACGACGGCGGCGATGCGCTGCCCGACGAAGCGCGCGACGTTGTCGAGCACGTAGGTATCGTCGGGATCGACGCGATTATCTTCGTGAATCGCCGTCGTGTAGAGCTTGCGCGGGACGTCTTCCCACGTGAAGACGTCGACGACGCCGGGCACGGCGAGCGCCTTCGATTTTATCGATCGATTTGATGCGCGCGTGCGCGTGGGGCGAGCGCAGCACCTTGAGGTGCAGCATGCCGTCGAGCGGCGGGAGGTCGGTCGTATAGCGCGCGTGGCCGGTGACGATGTCGCGCGCGAACGGATTGGGCACGCTCTCGCCCTTCGATTTGCCGGCTGTATCGGGCGCGACGTTCTTCTTGCCGGCGAACGCGTCGCGAATCGAGCCATAGCCCGTGCAGCGGCAGAGATTGCCTTTGAGCGATTGCGGGAGATCGTCTTTCTGCTCGCCGGTCAGCGCGGCGCCGGTCATGATCATTCCGGCCGCGCAGTAGCCGCACTGAAAGCCCTGCGCGTCGAGAAAGGCCTGCTGCATCGGATGGAGCGTGCCGTCGGGCTGCGCGAGCCCCTCGATCGTCGTGACGCTACGCCCTTCGGCGCGAAACGCCGGATAGAGGCAGCTGTGCACCGGCTTCTCGTCGACCCAGACGGTACACGCACCGCAGTCGCCGCCGTCGCAGCCCTTCTTCACGCCGTACCAGCCGAGATCGCGCACGAAGGTGCGCAAGCATTGCCCGGCCGCCGGCGTCGCGGAGTAGGCCTTACCGTTGACCGTCAGGTTCATGACGCGAAGAGCTCCTCGCAGATTTCCGCAGCGAAATGATAGGTGAGATGGCGGCGATGTGCCGGCGAGCCGTGCACGTCGTCGAGGTAGAGCTCGGGCGGAATCGCGGCATCGATCGCGTCGCGCAGCTCGCGCGCGTGCGGCTTTTCGCTGAAGCGCATTTGCACCGGCCGCAGCGTCGCCGCGGTGACCGTCAGCAGCAGATCGTCCGGTGCCGCGCGTGCCGATCAGCAGCACCGAGGAGCGCCCGAGATGCGTGAGCGAGGCGCGGCGGAACGCGTGGCGTTCTGCGCAGCGCGCTTGCCGGCAGATGGATGCTGCGCAGCAGCTCGCCGGGCGCGAGCACGTTGGCGTGCATGGCCGGTCACGAAGTCGATCGCCGGCACGCGCCGCGGCTCGCCCTCGCGCGGCCAGAGCTCGTAGACGCCTTCGAGCGCGACCGTCAGCGAGATCATCGGCCCGGCCGGCAGCGACATCACGATGTTGCCGCCGACCGTCGCCTCGTTCCAGATCTTAAACGACGAGAGAAACGAGCGGCAGCACTCGCCGATCAGCGAGGCCGCGTCCACTGCCGGCGGCGCTTCGAACGCATAGAGTTCGGCGATCCGGCAGGTCGCGGCGATCTCGAGTCCGGCGTCGCTCACGGTCAGCGAGGGCCAGCCGAGCGTCTCGAGATCGATCAGCGTATCGGTGTGAATCTGCGGCTCGGAGAAGAGCCACGTGCCGCCGGCGAGCCACGCGTTGCCGGCACGCCAGCCCTGGATTTCCTCGAGCGACGCGGGCCGCTTGACTTCGGTGACGGTGTTCAGGTTCATTGTCGAAAGCCTCAGAGCAGACGCCAGAAGACCAGCAGTTCGATCGCGTAGCACGCGATCAGAATGAACGGGGCTCGCAAGCACGAGCCAGCGCGGCTGCATTCTCGGGGAAGAGCCAGCCGTGGAAGCCGCGGATCGCGAGCGGCATCAGCGGCCAGGTCGTCAGCCGACGCTGATCGCGTTGCCGATGAACGTGCCGAGCGCGCGGATCGAGCCCGCGCAGATGCGGCATTGAGAAACTTCAGCTCGAGCATCACGACCGGAAAGAGCGTCAGCAGCACGAGCGCCGCGGTCTTCCACATGTTCGGCGGCTTCCCGGTGGCGGGATCTGACCGGGACCCAACCGGGAAACGACGTGTCGACGCGCTGCGCGTGGAAGCGCTCGATCGAGCTCTTCGGCTCTTTGAGCAGCGTCGGCGCGCTGCGGCGATTCGAGCCAGCGCGTTGAGCTTCTCGAGCGAGTCGAAGCGCAGCACGCGTCGTCCAGCCGTCTCCTTCTGATGCGGCGGCTGCACGAACGAGCCGAGATAGCCGGGAAACGTCTCTCGAGCTTTTCGAATGCGGTCGGCGAATGCGCGATAGTCGTTCTCTTTCCCGGCTTGATCTGCGGTGATGATCACTTCGGTCGCGCTATTCTGCACGTAGTATTCGATTGCGGCGCTCGCCGGTGAGCTGCATCACGAGGCCGCCTTCGACCAGCGGCTGCGCCTCGGCGATCAAGCGCGCGATGGTTCTCCGGAGACGCGCCAGCTGCGCAACGCATCGAGCGTAGCAAAGCGCATGACGGCCACCCACTCTTCTTGGTCGGGCGGCGTCGGGGGCCAGAGCTCGCAGCTCAGGCTGCCCTTGGAACCCCAGCGCCGCCTTCTGCAGACGCGAGGCCCACTGCGAGAACGCTTCTTCCGCAGCCGGCGCGCGGACGCGCGGCGACCAGGAAGTGAACGACGTTTCCGCTCACGTCACGGCGCCGGCAGCATCGGGCGCATCATATCGTTATCCTCGTGGTCGATCAGATGGCAATGCCAGACGTAGCCAGGCCCGCCGGGATAACCGCCCTTGCCGACGTGCGTTGGATCGGAGTCGGTGGGATCGAACGGGAACTCGTTTTGCCCGCTGTAGTCGATCGCCACGCCGTCGCGGATCGCGGGAATATCCTGCGGCGTGATACGTACGACGATGCGCGTGACGTGACCGCAGGACGCGATCACCGTATCTTTCCAGCCGCTCTCCTCGGGACGCGCGGGTCCGGTGGTGTGATCGTAGACGCCGTCGTCGAGGCAATACGACTGCACGCGTTTGAAGAAGAACGGCGTGATGTCGGGATTGCCGCCGACCGCGCCGGCCGCGTTGGCGACGTTATACGGTTTGGGCGGCCCGGCCCCCGGCGCGCACTTGTCGCCGGGGAACTGCTTGTAGTAGGCCGCGCCGAAACGCTGCAGATCGAACGGAATGCGCGAGATGACCTGAAACTGCACGAGATGGATGTGGATCGGATGGTCGTCGTTGCTGAGATCGATCAGATCCCAGACTTCCGTGCTGCCGATCTTCGGGCGTTTCGGTCATCGTCTCGGCGAAACCGATGTTGTTGAGGAGCATCGCATCGATCATGTCGCCGCTCCCGCCGCCGGGCCAGTGGCAGCCGCCCGATTTGAAGATCGGATTGAGCGTCAGCTGACGGTAGACTTGCACGACCTTGCCGTCGGCGATCGGCTTGCGCAGCGCGAAGCCGCCCGGCGTTCCGGGGAGCTGCACGATCCGGTCCAGCTTCGGCGCGACCGTGCTGCCTTCGCCGCGCAGCGGCGCGCCGCTTCGCGGGATTGTAGCTGGTGTCGGCAACGCTCGCGTTTGCGACGTTGATACGCATCACGCGCCCTTCCAGCGACGGCGTAGAACTTCGCAAACGCGCTGGGATAGGGTGTCACGGCATCGTTGCGGACGGTGATCGTGCTGCCCGCGGAAGCGCTGCGAAATCCACGACGATATCGTAGCGTTCGCCCGGCGAAAAGAGCAGCTTCGCACCTTTACCGGCTTATTGAGCAGTCCGCCGTCGTCGCCGATCACGTAATACGGCACGATGCTCTCACCCAGGAAGGCATGAGCCGTGCGCGCTGCGCGCGATGTCCGGCGGTCGAGCGCGCGCAGAACTGCAGGTTGAAGAATCGCACCGACGCGCCGTCGAGCAGACGCAGCCGGTAGCGCTTCGGCGCGACCGCGAATTTCGGCCAGCTCCTGCCGTTGACGGTGATGACGTCGCCGAAGAACTCCGGCATCCAGTAAGGATGCAGCTTCGGATTCTGCAGCGGGCCGTCGAGGCCGGTGGGGTAACCGTCGGGGAAGATCAGCTGTCCGTTGGTATCGAACTCGCGATCCTGCAGCACGAGTTCGACCTCTTGGCGCCCGGCGGGAAGTTTGCCGGGGCCGGCGATGCCGTCGTCGCCGTCGCCGCGGATCAGATAGAACGCCGCCAAACCGGCTCCGACGTTGGTGCGCGTGAGTGCCGAGCGTGTGATCGTGAAACCAGAGCGTCGTCGGCTCTTGGGCGTTAGGATAGCGATAGGTGCTCGAGACGAAGCCGGCGCCGCGCTTGCCTTGCTGATTGCCGTCGCCGAGTTTGCCTTCGGCGCCGGGCGTGAACCATTCGCTCGGGCCACCGTCGAAAGCCGAGGGATCCTCGGCGCCGTGCAGATGCGTGACCGCCGGGAATTGCGCCGAGATAGACTTGCGGATTGCCGTCGCCGTCGACCGTCATCGGATCGTGCATCGGATTGGCCCAGTGCAGACTCTGATCGACGTGAACGTCTTCTCGAGGCTTGGCCCCGTGGCGTTGCGGAACCAGCCGGCGCGATTGGGTTCGGCGACGAGATCGTTGTGATAGCTCACGACGGTTTCTTGATCGCGCGTGACGACGACCGTGAAGCCGGGATAGAGTCCCTTGGCTTGCGACGGATAGTGACGATCGCCTTGATCGATGCCGTAGCCGAAGACCATCGTGCCGGCGCTGTACGGCGCGGCGAGCTTTTCGATAGAACGACGCAGGCAGAACTTTCTGCTGGAACTCCTCCGAACGCACGGAGTAGGGCGCGTCGCCGTTGACGCGACCGAGCTGCGAAAAATCGGGAAGGTTATCGGCGAACTGCGGAATCTTCGACGCATCGAGCGGAACCTGTTGGACCAACTTGCTGGCCCAGGCGGCCGAACCCGCGAGCGCGACGATCATAATAGCGGATGCACACGCGGCCATAAGAACGCGTGCATGCAAAAAAGAAGATCGTCTCAATATCGTCTCCTCATAAGCCGATCTTGGGTGAGGCCGACGCGGCCCGTAGACGATTCTTATTTTCGCAAAATAGGCGGACGCCTTCTCGCTTATTAGGATTAGGCGAGCAAGCTCGTCCGGTTACTGAGCGGTCAACTTGAAGACGGTGCCGCAGCCCTGACTGCACGGGCCGATGCCGCCGCTTACGGTTGTGCCGTAAAGATTGCCCGACGCATCGCGCATGACGCCGCCGTAGGGAACCTCACCGTCCTTTTTCCCGCCGGTAAACGTGTGCAGTATCGACTCCTTACCGTGCGAATCGATTTCGAAGACGGTGCCGCACGCGTACCCGCCGTTGCAGCGTCGTCGCCGCCGAAGGACGTCGTGCCGTAAAGATTGCCCTGCTTATCGATAATCATGGTTTCGTTGGGTGCCGCGCCGTCGGGACTCCCGGCAAAGACGTGCAGCACTTTGAATTTACGTTTGCGGTTGAGGCGAAAGACGGTACCGCAATCTGGGTTGCCGCCTTTCTTGTTGCAGCTTGTGTTGCCGTAGTTCTGGGCGGTACCGTAGAGGTTACCGGAGAATCCACACGAGGCCGCCGTAGGGATTCCGCCGTCGGTTGTGCCCTTGAACGTGTAGAGCGTGCTCAACGTGCCGTTCGCACTGACTCGAAGATCGTCCCGCATTCCGCAGACGCAGGCGGAGTTTCCACCGGAATACGCGGCGCCGTAGAGGTTGCCGGAGGCGTCGCGAACGAGGCCTTTATAGGGCGGCCGCCGTCGGCTCCGTCGGTAAAGGAGTAGAGGACCTTCTCTTTACCGGTTTTGCTGACTTTGAAGATCGTGCCGAACTCATCGGTTCCGCCATACGCCGTCGTGCCGTAGAGATTCCCGGACGAATCAGTGACGAGCGGACCTTGGGGATCTGGCCATCGGGCTTGCGGCTGCCGAAGTTTCCGCGGACTGATAGAGCAGGCGTTCCTTACCGTTGAATCGATCTCGAAGATCGTGCCGCAGCCGTCGCCGCCGTACACATAGCACGGTGACTTTGCCGCCGACGGCCGTCGTCCCGTAGAGTGTCCCGTGCACGAGCAGCAGCGAGGCGAAGGGTTCGCTCGCATCGGGCATGCCGGCGAAGCTGTACGTCACGTGTTATTTTCCGGCGGCGTGATCTCGTAGGCCGCGCCGCAGCCTTACTTGTAACCGCCGGGGCATCTTGCTCATTCGCGCCGCCTTCGATCGTCGTGCCGTATAGATGCCGGCCCCATCGAGGATGACGCCGGCTTCGGGGGCTCGCCGCATCGGGCTGCTTTTGAAGCGATGGCGCAGCGTCTCCGTATAGCCAGCCGTGCCGCTTTCGTGCCGGACCGTTGCGCGTTCGTGCGGCTGGGCATGATCGGCGTGGAGCAGCCTGTCCTAGGATTACCGCAAGCGAGCAGATTGTGAGAGCGTAACGGCGCATGGCTCTTCCCCCGTAAAGCGACAGCCCTCCATTTCGCTACCGCGCGGGAGCCGGCGCGGCTACGGAGGCTCGTGCCGAATGCGGGGAGCTCCCCGGGAAACCCAGTGTCGAAGGCGAGATTGGCTACGAATTCGCGCTAGTGAGCCGGTGGCGTTTAAGTTCTCGTGGAGAAGCGAATCGACGGTGGCGCGTACCTCGTCGTTCTTGCAAGTCGCCAACGATCACTTTGCGCAACCGGCCATGGCGGTCGAAGAAGAGTTGCGTCGGCCAAGCATCGGCGCCGTAGGCCTTCCACAGGGCAAAGCTATTGTCGACGCAACGGGCCAGACAATGCCTTGTCGCGCCAAGCTTTGCTCGACGTACGGGCGCTCCCGTTCGGGCGGCGTCTCCGGTGCGTGAATGCCGACAACCCGCAAGCCTTGGGCAGAATCCTTGGCGTAGAGCGATCGCAGATTCGGCACGACTTCTGACAGTTCGAACAATCGACCGTGAAGATGTCGATGACGACGACGCGGCCCGCCAGATCCGGGGCGCTGACGTGTCCGTTAATCCACTGAGTGGCGGAGTAGAGCGGGACGAGCGTCGTTTTCGCGGCAGAGGCGTTCGCGCTTATCGTCGAGGCTGCGACCAGAAGGCTCGTGAGTGCAAGAAATCGCCCTTTCATGCCCTTAGAACGCACGGGCGCGCCACGCGGATGACCGGATATAGGGTGGCGGCAATCCACCGGATTCGGTGGCCCGACCGGACTAACGTTCGTGCCCCGACTCGAAAACATCAGCTCGGTGGATTGACTTCCTTTGGATTCGGGCCGTATTTGTTATCGCCTGATTGGCTATCTTGCAAGGAAAACCCCATCACCGCCAGGCTCCCAAGCGGTACCAGACGAGCAAGACCCACCAGCCGCTCATTCCGACGTCGTGAAGGCGGCGGACGCTTACAGCTAGACTCGGAAGAAAGATGACGAGCGAAAAAAAATCGACGAGATACTCCGCAAGTGTGGGCGGGCCGCCGGTTACCTTGGCGACGTAGAGGCCGGTGGCGGCTAGCGCAAACGCGATCAGGCAACTGAAGAGGAGGAAGAACCAGTACTCGCTACGCCGCGATAGCCCGGTGAAGACCGCGTACTTTCCAAGGGCATCAAGAAAATAGTTCATTAAACGCTCCAAAAACAAGCGTGTGGATCGCTAGTGCTTGCCTGCTTCTTTATCGGCGGCTCTTTCTACTGCCATGAAGCGCCAGCGGACACGAGCCGTCATATCACCTCGTCTCTACAGAGCAGCGCGGGCGTCGTCTGCGCCGGAGCGCGCGGTCTAAAATGCCGCCGACGCCGGTGCCGAGCGCAGGCGAAAGCGAGGGATCGATGGTTCACCTTGTCGTTACGCTTTGGCGGGACCGTCAGATGATGGGCCGGGGACCGCTCGCCGATTGGTGCGGTTCCCCCTGCTCGCGTTTTGGCGCGTAACGCCATACGATGGCCTCATCATGAGAAAGGGGTTTTCCTCGGGATTGCGCGCGACCACGAGGTTCTTTTGCACGCTAAGGGACCGGCACCCTCGGCAAGGTCTTAATCGCGTACACGATCGCACTCGATATTCACACCATTTGCTTAGACACTTTTGAACAGGTGCCGTGCCACACGACTTTACCTTTAGGGAGTGACAGTCGTCACGTCAAGCGCAAGCGTATCTCGCCATAAGATGAAGCGGCTATCTGGATGAAGCGAGTCATTAGGATGACTCCATGCCAAGCTAATGCTATTAACGCTCTGAGCCTTGGCCGCGTACGATTGTGGCGCGACGTACGAGTCGGAAACGGTCTGCGATACGTGCGGCGTGTAAAGCATCGTGACAGTGCTGTCGTTTGGATTGACGATGAAATGGTATTCATCTGCTGAGCGAAAACCTTTACAGGGCGAAGTTGGATCGCACCACGCCGGAAGAACCGGACAGTCGAGCGGTCGCGGGGCTGGTGGAGGTGGCGGTTCCTGAAGGCCACGGCGGGTGAAAGGTAAATGGCAGCTGTCGGTAGCCGTGATCTGAAAAGAAACAGGCTTAAGCGCATCTCTCCTCCTATGGTTGCTGCGGAGTGGTCGGCCGATAGGTAAACCAATCGCATTGCGGCTCTGGGAATGTAAACGGCACCGTCGCTGTGCGTTCTTTACATACCCTCATCAGGTCGTCAACGAGCGGTGGCAGCAGTTTCGATATGGCCCCGGCGATCTGCACATCGAGGCTCGGCTATTGCCCGGCCACCGCGACGAGCCTTCAGCGCAGCCGCGACTCCAACACTCGTGGTGGCAGCATTCGTTTGTGGAGACTTAGTCATATACGAGCTTTCGTATGATTCACCTCGCCCAGGCGACGGGTTGGGTTTTCTGATCGTGAAAGTTTTTACTGTTGGCTGTTGAAAGGCATAAGCAATCGCTATCCACCCAAAATCGTTGCCAGATTAATGCTGATCCTCGAGCCGCTTCTCGCTCGTACATGCGACAAGTGAATGATATAAGCCGCATTATTGAGGTAGCTCGTGTTGGTCGGTTCCGGTCCAGGAGCCATTCTGACGTTCATGTTTAGTGTCGTCCAAGAGAAACCGAGTGCGGCATTAGGGAATTGGCTTTGAGTTCCAGGTTGCACGGCGACGACTGCACCCGCAGTGGAAGGATCGTTGAAACATTGCTGTTGATATTGCGCGAGCGTCCACGTTGGCGCGGCGACAACTACGTACTTTACGAGTTGGTTGCTGTAGATATCCCATTTTGGAACCTGCGGTCGGCCTCGGGGCCTGCATGCCAGGTGCTCGCGAAATTATTGGTTAGTTGGAGCGCAATCTCGCCTGAGACGCCTGGATCCGATGCGAGCGCCAACACGTAGATCGATTTATTCCACGGGTCCTTTTAGCCGGAAAAAGGGATGTGAAATTGGATCGGCCGAGGCGTCGGCGTACTGGCCGCGGGCGAAGGCACGTTATTTGTATCCAATTTGTGCCGGAGTGCAAGGGCGGAATACAGCTGTATTGGGTCGGCGCTCGTTGCTTTCGTGCGCAGGTCAGTACACGACGCAACCCGACGGCGGGGTCGTCTCCAGGAGCGGTGTCGGCAACGGCGGTAGCCCCTGTGGATTTTGCGCGAGGATCGGAGCCGGCGGCGACTGGTTCGTAAGGTACTGGTTGATGAGAGTCTTACAAGCCGCGATTCGCGCCTGAAGCAGCAGAACCGCTTCGCGACGGCCGCTCGCGCCTGTTAGAGGACCGCCTTTTCCTAGCATTGACGCGAATATCCAGATGTATTGCAGATCGCTGACGCAAAAACCGCGGTATTTGGTTGATGGATGTTCTTCGCCGCTACGGCCGGGAGTCCGAAGCAAACGGCGAGGTCGGCAACCGCGAAAAGAACGAGCAACGCGCTGAAGGACGCATATGTCAGGCCTTCACTTGAAGAGAAGCGCGTGGGGGTTCGGTAGACCTGCTAGTATTTAATGGCGGGACTACGACCCGATGCCGCGGCGATACCAGACTCGCGCACCTTCCATCCAGCAGCGGCAGCTTAGTGTCGCTTAATGCGGCGAGGAACCTGATCGGAACAACGGGTGAAGTAGCGGAATGGGAAATTGCCTAAGCGTTACGTGCATGTAGTCCTCCCGTAATCGTTAAGCGGTCGGTGCCCGAATGCAACGGTTTGAGATCGCCAGGCGAGGCCGTTCGCACGCGACGCTCAGTCCAATCGGGAAGAGCCCGTATTTTTTTCCTTATTTAACGAGTCGAGCGCGAGGGCCACCAGATTTTTTCGGGAACCAATCGCAGATTTTTTCCTTAATTTAAAGAGCTCGCGCAGAGTATACTACCACTAGGTTTAGCTTGTAAAGACCCAGGGCGGAGGTATTTTGTCGCCAAAAGTGACTAGCTTTTTTCGGTTAAATCATCCCCGCTTTTTCAGCCCTATGGCAAGGAAGAAGGCGGGACAATTCAAGAGGCAGGGTCCAACCAAAATGACAGCAGCTCAGAACACGCCTTATTGACGCCTCCCGGGGTAATTCGTCGTTCGAATGCGCGGAGGTTACGGCGTACCTACGATACGGATCGCACCTACCAGAATAAGCTGAGTCTTGGGTGGAGGAGGCTCTTTAAAAGATCCCCGCAAAACGAACGCGACGGCTGCCCTTTTGGAGTTGAAGGGAGTGCGAGACAGTTGGCGACGAAGCGCATATGAGGCTGGAAACGTAATGGTGCCAAATCCGCCATGACTAGCGACTCCAATTGAAAAGCTGTTAAGTGCCCAGGTAATATTCAGAAGGGTCGCCCGTTCGGGTACATGTTCCGGCAAGTTTAGATAGATGTCGTACGAGTAACCACCCTTTGCGCCGATTGGCGACAGAGTGACGTTGCTGAGCTCAACAGCCACGCCGGCGACTCCCGGAACGCGTCCCTCGAGCATACTGTGCAGAGGCGTGCCGCGGGTGTTCTGGTACGGAACGATTACGGAGAGAGAGCTCAGACCAAGCGAAACCGAACCCGGTGTCCCAACGAGGTTCGCGCCAGTGCTCAGCGCGCCCACTTTCGGGCCGGGCGTCACGAAAGGCGGAGGCGTCGGAATCGTTGGGGTAGGCGTGGGCAACGAGAGGTCAGCGTAGCTGTAGCCTAAGGATCTGGTGTTGATCATTTGTTGGATTGAGAGTGCCCAACTTCCCGACACGTTATATTTCCAGGCCTTCGCCCACCATGGGGCGGTTCCGGGCGGCATGGCGCGACCGTTCCGTGGCGCGACCCAGGCGGGCCATAAACGGTCAACGTTGCAATGATGCATCCAAAATATCGGATCGCCTCCGCAGTTGGAACAGAGCCCATCGCGCCGCCGGCGCTGCCGTGGACCGTCGCGTGCGGATCGTTCTCAATCAAGGCCTAGTACGACTCACCGCCCCCGCTATCGAGCGCGGAAACACCGTTGCAGAAGGATCGTAGGCGGAGAAGCCGATACCGCCTGCTCCTGTCCCCGCTCGGTCAACGAAATAGAGCGGATTATCCGTCCCGTCCCTGAGTAAAGGATCGCTATATATTTGCGGAATTGCGGGTTTATTGTAGTAATCCCAATAGGGCAACATAAGTTCATCGTTTCCCGAAGCCGCTTGGAGTGCGCGCTCGAAGAAGTAAACTAAGCCACGATGCCACGGGTAGAAGTATTCCTTGCTATGTAGGCACTGATTGAACACTTGCTCCATGCCGGAAATCATTGGAACGTTCGGCGGCATCCAACGGCTGTAGTGCCAGTAGCTCCAGGTCTCCGGATTTGCGGGGTACATGGGACTATTGCGGAGTTTCTTCACGGCGGTCCTAAGGGCACTCACCAGCGCGTCATTGTTGCTGAAGTCCTCGATCTCTAGTCGTGTTCGAATCGTTGAAGAAGCAAAAACCGAGCGCGTGCTTGCTGCGATCGCCGCACTAACCGAGGCTGCGATGAACGAACGACGCTCAATCATAGCTACCTTGCCTTTGCCTACGTAGAACCTTGAAACCTAGCCAGCGTTAGCTTGGCTAAAATGAGCTATCTTCCTTCCGCTGTGAGGTCAGGAGCAGGCGTGGACGAGTCCGCGATATCGTACCCTGGGGACGCACCATCTATCAGGATCGTCTTTCACGACAGCGGCTAGGAAGAACAAACTCCGCGCGACCTCGAAGGCGCGTTGCGTTCGGACGCGAAGCCGCACCATCGGTCTGGGCTGCTGCGGCGCTTCAACGTCGCCTACAATGTCCTGACGACGATCTTCGCATGGGCGCGATGCGGCGCCTCCGCGAAAGCGCGGCTCTTAACCGGTCGGCACGTCGATCTCGCGTTCGCGGTGTAGGAGAAGCCAAACGCACGTCTCCGCCAACGCTTCGCGCCCTAGTATGACGAGCACGCCGCGAGCCGCCGCAACATCGTCCTCGCGAAGCAGTAACGCGATGCGGTCGCCTGCAATGCGGTAAAGCGAGTACATCCGCCCGTAGCGCCGCGCATGTTCTTCGTGCGCTCGCTTTTGCGCATATCCCGTAAAGAGTCCCGCGCCGGCGAGCGCAAACGTCAACAGCATGACGAGGATTCCACGTTGATTGTTCGTGTGCTCGGCAGCCACGACGGCCAAGAGCAACGCTACGATGGCGCTTACGATCAGACACACATTTGCCCCCCACTTGATCCGGTTCGCCGTCCGTCGCTCTCGGTGCACCGCCGCGCAAAATACGCGTCTTGATCGCGAATCCATCGGGCGAGGACAATTTCCACCATGGCGCGCGTTCTCACGCTCGAATCGTTTACCTCGGGCTCGGCCTGCCGATGGAATAAAGCGGCGCGCATCGCGTTTCGGATCCAATCCAACTCGCCTTCTTGTCGCGCCAGATACTGCTCGTAGACGGTCTCATGTATCCCGGCAAGCCGCCAATAGAACTGCACGCGCAAACCTTCCGCGAGCGCCCGGTAATCTTGGAACCGGTCTTGCGTCCTTTTACTTCTGACAACGAGATCGACGGTGAAAGCCGCCACGACGACACCGATGAATGCGAAGTAGAGCGGCGGCACGTCAATAAGCACGTTCGTGTAGAGGCTAAACAGAAATGACGCGATCGCGATCGCACCAAATATGGCAATCATCGCGATGTGGGTCCGGTTTCTACACACCAGAGCGAGGGCGTGGGCCTCGCTTGGGGC
>CAWHZL010000018.1:0-13386 GCA_963833845.1 Vulcanimicrobiota bacterium | reverse complement strand
CGGCGCGCCAGGTGCGGTTGCAGGCTGAATAGACGAAAAGTACACGGTCGGTTGCGCCCGTCCTTTGCGATTAAGTGACTTGAATCAACTTAAGAAGGTAAGGGTAAGCATTTTCTAACAGGTACTGGCAGCAGCTTTACCTACGCTAAATAGAGGTCGATAATGTCGTTCAAGAACGGTCGCGCGGTATTGTCCTTCGTCATACTTTCAATGATAATAAGCGCTTGTGGCACGCCGGAATGAGCAGCATTCCTGCAGGCCAAGCGTTAATGGGTAATGCCCAGCAGCTCCTTGATTCCGGCGGCGTCATGCCTGCCGACTCGACATCCATCCTAAAGAAGCTGACGAAGGACGTAACGATCGGTTCGACCGTGGACCTGAAGAACGGAGATAAGGGTCCGCGTGCGATCAGCGTCGTCATGGGTAACGACGGGAAGCTGAAGAAGAATCAGATTCTCGTTTGCAACTTCGAGGACTCGAAAGGCAACGCCGGGCAGGGCACGACCATCGAGCAGTTCTCGCCGACTCCGAACTCCAAGCCGACGACGTTCGTACAGAGTTCCAAGATCGCAGGCTGCGACGGCACGGCGATCACCTCCGGGGATCAAATCTATGCCGCGGGCATGACGAGCAAACTCGTGGTCTGGATCAACCAATCCGGTCAGATCAAGAAGACGTACGGCAAGCCGATCACGATGCCGATCGCGGATTCGGAAACGCCCCAGCTCTATCTCTACTCGCCCATCTACGTCTACGTTGGCAACGGCGATACGGGAGCCGTCGATACCTTTAGCCTTGGCGGTTATGGCGACAAGCACGTTACCCCGGTGATCGACGGCTTCCCGGTCAGCAAGGGCTCGGGCTGGAGCGCACAAGGGCCGTCGGGCTTCGCTTACTGGTGCGGCGCACTTCCCGGACAGCTGCAGTGCAAGAATAAAGCAGATATTATGTACCTGGCCGACGGCGACTGCAACGCGATCGTGTCGATCGACCATGCCAGCAGCCTGCTCGTCAAAGACGAGATCACGGTCGGTTCGGGCTGCAAGACCTTCAAGTGCAAGTATCCGACCACGACCTGTGGCAAGCTCGTGAAAGCCGGCTCTCCGCTGAACAAACCGTTTGCGGCAACGATCCTACCCAACGGCAACATGGTCGTCGCCAACACGGGAAACAACACGCTCGTCGAACTGATGCCGAGCGGCAAGGTGTTGGATACGAAGGTCGTAGACAAGAGCAAGACGCCGGGGATATGGGGCCTCTTTGCGATCGGCTCGAACGACGGCAATACGGCTATCTACTACACCGATACGAATAGCGACGAGCTTCATGAACTCAAGCAGTAACGGTCGGGCCTAACAAACCCAGCGCGCCTTCGCCCGTCTGCGCCGGAGGTCACCGAACCATTGAAGCCACCAATCCGTTGAGACTGCGAAGAATAGGAATGAAGATTTTGGGCTTTGGTCGCTACGCGCTTACCAGTTGCGCGCCACGGCAACGCTCGCAGGGTGCGGTGGATCGCAGCCGCCATCGGCGGGCCGGGCGCGATGCCGAAACCTTGGCGATCGCGACTCATGCTGGAAGGAATTCCCGAGAGGTTGGACTCTACTTTCTCATGGTGACGCTTACGGAGGCGCTGATCGCAGCATTACTGCTGACCCCACTTACACTTTTCGTATTTCGGCGATCCTCTTCATCCGCCGACCACCGCGCTGGCTAGTGCGATACAGGGCTGTCGATCAAAGAAGAAAGATTTGTCCCTGACGGGCACTAGAGAACGGCCTGATTTCCGCCGCCGGGATTGCGTCGGCCCAACTTTTCTTCCTTGGTTTGCAATACTTTGGCGTTTACGGCTGGACCCTGGTCAACGTTAGAAGGCCGGGAACCTATTGGCTCGGTATTTTCTATGTGCTGCTAACGTTCGCTGGAATGTACTTCGTGACGGCGCTCAGCGAGGCGCGCGCACCTGCTGAAGATTGGCTGCTCTGGGGACAAGCCTGAAGAAAAAAGATAAGTAAGGGCGGCCCGGCTCCCGCAACTTTTTACTCAGGCTACCCGCATCGCCCTAGCCCCCGCGCCCCCGCGCCTCTGCCCCGCGCACGGCTTCGCGATCGCGAGGCGGTTGCGTTCGGGCTTAGCAGCCTCGATCGGCGCGCGCGGCTCGGATTGCCCCTGAGCATGCCTCGCAGCGCGGAGGCCGGCTCGCAGCAGCCTCCCACCTTAGCGGCTTGGATGGCGGCGCTTAACGCGCTGCCGCTCGGATCGCGGCGGCTGGGGTTCGCGGCCCAGCCTAGCCGAGCACCGGCAGGGGGGCGGCATTTTGAGAGGCCCCAACTCCTTTCCCACAACGCAGCGGCACCGTGGCATTTCTTGTATTTGTTCCCGCCGAAAAAATTTCGCTCCAACTTTTTTTTGCGGCCGGGCGCCAGGAAATCAGTCGCAGGCGGCGGCGGTGTCGTTTTGGGGGAAACGGGTTTCGCGCCTGGCGCTTGGCGATTAGCGCTTCCAAGACGATGTAACTCACGTTATCTCGCTTTCGCCAGGGTGCCCCCGCGCGCGAGAGAGAGGGGGGTACCTCCTGTGCGAGTTCGCGCGAGGGATCACGACGCCGCAAGGGGGTGGCGTGTTGCCGCGCCCGCGCGCGTGTTGAGAGAGGGTGCCTGGCGCGTAAGAGTCGCGGGGGTCGCGGTCACGCGCGCAGGGGGTGGCATATTTAAAGGGAGTCTCCGGCCAGGTCGCCTCGCCGAGACATTGCAGCAACCCTAGGCATCGGCCCAGCGTGCCTGGCTTGGTTCAAACGCGAGGTGGCCCGAGGCTCGATGCCTTGTCGATCAACGAGATCGTCGAGGCGGCGTCCTTCCGCTTGCAGCCTGCCAGCGTTCCCGGCAACCGGAGCGTGCCGCATCCCGGGCGCAGGGAAGCCCTGCCTCCGCTGATTAAAACGTAGCCGCTCGCCTCGCATGGGACCCGAGCATCACCGACATCGAGCAATCTGGGCGCCGAGGCGTTCTCGGATCAGGGAGCAAGGTAAGTGAAGCCTTTGGATTTTCGTCGTTACGCCCTAAGCAGCTGCGCGGCTGCCGTAATGCTTACGGCATGCGGTGGATCGCAGCCGCCGATCGGCGCGCCGGGCCAAGGCCGTAGCAGCGCCTTTTCATTACCGTAGCCAAAGAAAGAAAATTCTTATGATAGCGTCGCTACTGATGTTACTGCTTGCGAGTGCGACTCCGTCGTCGATGCCAAGCCCGGGGGTCCCTTGCGAGGGACGCTGTCTCGCGGGCATCGCCGTCGGTGACGACGCTAACGGCGCCCTCGCACGACTTGACTCGCGGCCGATCCCCGGCTCGGATCAGCGCATCATGGCCGACTTCAACAGCTACCCCGATGGACTAATGTTGACAGTCTACTATTACCGGGGAGCAGTCGTCGCCGTTTCGATTACATCAACCGAAGCGGGCGTCCAGAAACGCATAGCCGATCCATACGGGATGAGGATCGGCGATCCGGCGACTCGCCTTACTGCCGCGCGTGGCAACGCGACCAGCGCAAATGGTAATGTTATGCGCTACGTGTCGGCGCCGGGATAAGACGAACCCAGTTTGGCCGCGCTAAGGCGGACCCACCTAGGCAGCCTGCTACGGCTTAGAAGCGGCGGCACCTCCCTTGCGCTTGCGGAGCCGATAGCTCTCACCCTTGAGATTGAAAACGTGGCTGTGATGCAAGAGGCGATCGAGCAGCGCACCAGCCAGCGTCGTATCGCCGAGCACCTCGCTCCAGTCGGCGAAGCTCTTGTTGCTCGTAATGATCGTTGAACGCTGTTCATATCGCCGCTCAATGAGTTGAAAGAGCCAGGTTGCCGCAGCGCGATCGAACTGCACATAGCCGATTTCGTCGATGATGAGCAGCGGCACGTTCCCGAGAAAGCGCTGTTTGTGTCCTGGTATGCCGTCGAGCTGCGCAATCCGAATGAGGTCGAGCAGATCCTGAGCGCTAACGAAGTAGACGCGGTAGCCGGATTGAACGGCGTGCAAACCGAGTCCGATCGCTAAGTGGGTCTTGCCGACTCCTGGGGGACCGAGCAGCACCACGTTTTCGGCGCGTTCGATGAAGGCAAGGTTTCTCAACTCCGCGAGTGCCTTGCGATCGAGTGATGGCTGGGCATCAAGATCGAACGATTCAAGGCTCTTGAGCGTTGGGAAGTGGGCGAGATTCGTGCGCGTGACGGCGCCCCGTTCGGCGCGCCTCGCCAGTTCGTCACCCAGAAGGGCATCAAGCAGATCGAGGTGCGGGAGTTCGCGCTCGAGTGCGCGCCGGAGATGTTCGTCAAGGCGCTCCTTGGCCGTGGTCAGCTTGAGCGTTTCCAGTTGGCGACGGACTCGGTGAAGGAGCAGTTCGGTCATATCGCCACCTCATCGTAGAAGGCCAGCGACCGTTGCTCGACGTCAACGACCGGAATGTTTGAGGCGCGCCGTGGAAGCCGCGGCACCCGGCGCCGGCGATAGCACAGTTGCGAGAGCAAATTGCGTTTGGCGACACCAGCAGTGACCAGGCTTTGCAGGATCGGTGCGACGATGTCGCGGCCGAAGTCGTCATGGCGATCGAGCACTTCTCGCAGCACCGCCAACGGCGCATGAGGTGCACGTTTCTCGACCAAATCGGCGTACTGTTGGCCAAGATCGCCGAACTCACGAGCGACATGCCGAGCCAGCTCGGCAAAGCGATCGTGTCGCGGTGCGATCCGCTCGGGAAGGTGTGCCCGATCCTGCATCAGCTGCACGCCCATCGGCGCGTACCGGTGCCGGGCGACAACGGTTCCATTGGTCAGGATCGTGAGCCCGTCGGTGCGCAGTTGCAGGATGACGGGCATTCGTGCGTAGGTTGCCGGCACCGAGTAGCGGACGCCGCGATAGCGTACCAGGCCGTAGGCGTCGGCAACCCGCGGCTCTTCGAGCATCAGGTCATATTCAGGAACGGCTTTGAGGAGCGTTTGCTCATAAGCGAGCCGACTCTGCGGCATCTCACCGGTTGTGCGGTGAATCCGACGGTTTGCGCGTTCGATCAGCCACAGCTGCGCCTCGCCATTGAGACGCTCGAGATCGCTGATATCGCGGCCGACGAAGAATCGTTCGCGCACGTAGCGCACCATACGTTCCACGCGACCCTTGGTTTTAGGCCGCGCCGGCCAGCAGGCTCTTGGGACGAACTGGTGCGCGACGGCGAACTCGTTGTAGGTCTTGTTCCAAACCACAGTCTTGCCTGCGCGCGAGGCGACGGCGGTTTTGAGGTTGTCGAGGAGTACTTCGTTGGGGACGCCCCCAAAAAATGCAAATGCACGGCGGTGGCAATCTAGCCAGGTCAGCATCTGCATGTCGGTCGTGAAACGCACGAAGAGCGCACGCGACCATGCCATCACGGCGACGAAGACGTAGACCTTGCTGCGATGTGGACCGCAGTCGACGACGCCGAGTTCGCCCCAGTCAACCTGCATCTGCTGTCCCGGGCGAACGAAGAATCGCTGCTCGGCCGGCTGCGGGCGACGACGTAGCGGGGAGAGATAATCCTTGAGGACGGTTCGGCCGCCGTCGTAGCCGAGCAGTTGGAGTTCATCGAAGATCCGCTCGCCGGTCCACAGCGACTTGACCGGATCGGCTAGCCAAGTCGAGATCGTATCCAGGTACGGCTCGAGTTTCACGGCTTTAAGACGATGGCGTTTGCCATTTGGCGGTTGCGAACTGCGCAACGCGCGACGGACGGCGTTCCGGCTGACGCCGCGCAGGGCGGCGATTTTGCGGATGCTCAAACCTTGCATCCGTAGGGTATGAAAATCCATCCAGCGCTCCGAACGAGTGATGGCGAGCTCCTCCCTTGGGCGATGCGAAACACATCAGCCCGTATTCGGGAGGGGCTCGTCTCGTTTCCGGGCAACCGGCCCGGCTCGGAGGTGGGTCCGCCTTATCCCGGCGGAGGTGGGTTCACCTTAACGCGGCGGCGACACTACGGGCCGACTGATGGTATCCATTGGGACTACACCGTTGATGCCGGTACAGTAACGACGATCCTCGTGAGCTCCGTTCCGAGCCTGCCGTAAAGATGCTGGCAGCCGAAATGGTCGAATCGTCGTGACAAGGTAGACCGTTTTGTGCGTTACCGCTGGCTTGCCGCAGCCTTGGGAGTGACGGTCGGTGTGCTCGTCGCCGTCTATGTCAGGAAACACCCGCCCAGGTATTCATGGCGGCCAGAGAAATATTGAAAATGTATGCGACTCCAGGACCATTCGGCACCGCTCTGGTGACAGGGCGACGAAGTATAAGCCTCCCCCACGCCTCTGCCCTCTGCACGGCTTCGCGAATGCGAGGCCGTCGTTGCTTAGCAGCCTTGATCGGCGCGTGGCTCGCATTGTCGCTGAGCATGCCTCGGAGCGCGGGCGGCTAGGCCTCGCAGCAGCCGCTCCTTGTCGGCGACGGTGTAAACTTCCGCAAATCGGACGGTGTAAATTTCCTTACCCAGTCCCGCCGATTGGCGGGTTAGTGCGTCTCACCTCCCTTCCGATCGGCATCGTCTAATAGTCCGGTCCGGCGCTTCTCTTTGAGGCGATAGCTAGGGCCGTTGATGGTGAAGGTCGTCGCATGGTGGAGCAGACGATCGAGGATTGCGCCAGCCAACGTCTCGTCGCCGATAAGCTCGCCCCATTCGCTGAATCGCTTGTTTGACGTTAATACGATTGATCCACGCTCGTACCGCTCGCAGATGAGCCGGAAGAAGTTACGAGCGGCCTCATGGTCGAGCGGTTCGTAGCCGATTTCGTCGATAATGAGGAGCTTCGCTCGGTTGGCGGTGAGGCGGCGGAAGTGAAGCCCATCGCTCGAGCGCAGTTTTACGAAGAGGTCGCGCGCCGTCGTGAAGTGCACCATCTCGCCGGCGGTGATGGCGGCGTGGCCTAGAGCTGATGCTTAAGTGTGTTTTGCCGCAACCGGGCGGACCGAGAAAGATCGCGTTATGGCCTTTAGCGAGGAAGCGCAACGTGTGAAGATCGCGAATCTTCGTCTCATCCAGCGACGGTTGGAAAGCAAAGTCGAACTGCTCGATGGTCTTAATGCCTGGTAAGCCCGCTAACTTTAGGCGGATGGTGATGCTGCGTTCTCGCCGTGCGCTTAGCTCGGAACCGAGCAGCTGATCGAGTAGCTCGACCGTGGTCAGTTCGCTGCTCCCGGCGCGATCGAGGAGGGCGTCGACCTACTCGAGAGCTCGCGGCATATTGAGTTGTTCGAGGGCATCGCGCATCCGTTCGTAGACCAGCTGGCTCATCGGCTCACCTCGTCGTAAATGGCTAACGGCCGGTGCTCAACCGTGAGCGTTTGGAGATCACGCCCTTGAGAGGGCCGTGCCACAGGGAGATATCGCACTTGTCCGCGTCTCAGCGCCGTGGGGTGCTCGCAAAGCAGTTTCGTGCCGCAGTAGATACGAACGCATTCACCGTCGTCGCGCACAGTCACACTCCGCCCGCGGTATCCAGCGGGAAGTTGGTATCGGCTGCCGCGATACTCAACAAAGCCTTCAGCGTTGACGCGGCGCAGCTCGCGCTTGGCTACGATGTGAAGATCAGAGCGTAATGGCGTGAGCAAAGGCGCCTCCCGGGCGAACCGTTCCTCGATGACCTCACCGTGCGTTCGGTGAACGCGGCTGTTTGCTTCGGCTAGCCAATCGTCGAGCTGGTATTGCGCATCAGAAATGCTCGTGAACGTTCGCCCTGGCACGAACGATGTCTGAATAAAACCAATGGCTCGCTCAACCTTGCCCTTCGTCTTGGCTCGGTATGGCCGCGCACACTTGACTTCAAAGCCATAGAGTGCTGAGAAATCGGCGAACTCCTCTTGAAGGATGGGCTTGAAATGCTCGTCTCGGCCGATCGTGACCGTTCGCAGATTGTCGTACAATACTTGGTACGGAATGCCGTTGAAGAAACGAAACGCCGCGACGTGTAACCGTTGCAGCATCAGTTCATCCATGCAGGTCGCAAACGCGCCGAACTTCTTGCGCGAGTAACCCAGGATCATCACGAAGACGTGTAGCGGCAGCTCCACCCCATCGTCGATGATCGTACCCAATTCGCTCCAATCGCACTGAGCCTGCTTGGCCGGCGGCGTTTCAAAGCGCACCTCTTCGATCGGCGACGTCTTTGGCGGCCGCAATTTGCGTGCAAAATCGCGCAGTGTCGGGTACGGAACGTCCACCTCACGTCGCTTAAGGTCGCGCTGCAACTGCGCCGCCGGCACGCCTGCTGCAAGCCGATCACGGATCCAGGTCGCATGGTCGTCCAGTTTCGATGACCGTCGCCGTAGAGTGACGGTTGGCTCGGCGTCAGCGTCCCGGAGCTTTCGCGCCGTCTTGGGGTCGATGCCCAGATCCGCCGCGATCTTTGTCAGCGGCACGCCCTGCGCCGCTCGAACCTTGATTGTCATCCATAAACCCTTTACGATTGGATCGCCCTCCACTCGGCTTGCCTGCTGATTGGAGGGTTCTGTTCGTCATGGGGTAGGGAATTTTAAACCGTCGAAAGTGGGGATTTTTAGGCCGTCACTGACAACCACGCTCACGCGGTGGCCTTTCTGGCACAGTTCGATGGCGAGCGGTTCTTCGAAGCCACCCGTCGATTCAAGACAAGTATGAACACACCCGGCCTTTTGGCTCCTCAACCACGACATGAGTTTAATCATTCCCGCCTTTACGTTAGAAAAACGTTTCGACGAGGTGCGATTCTCGATGAGTAGGGTGACATGGAACTCGCTCGTGCCGATGTCAACGCCGAGAAAAGTGCTCATGAAGTGATGATTCTCCTTGAGATGCGATTCGTTCAGACCATACTGATACATTCGAGCTCATCGCCAAGTGCGAGGCTCACGATACCGTTCGATCTCTCCGAATCGAGAAAAGGCATCGGTCAACAATCTCTGGCTCTGGCTCCAATGGCCAAGTAAAAGTCGGTCGTACCGGTGCCTGGCGTTAGGTACGACAAGCGTTCCCAACATACCGAGCATATCAGTAAAATGACCCACCCCGCCGGTTGAAAATTCACCCACCTGAACCCTCGGCGCACGATGTTCGGCATGCTGCTGGAAACGGCGGCGAGAAATTGACCCCTTAGCGGCGGTGAGAAACTGACCCCCAGGGGGTTAATCTTGGCCGCCGTTGGCTAATTTCCCGCGGCCTTGACGAGTCTTGAGCCGCTGACTCTCGCCGGCGAACTCGAAAACGGAGCCGTGATGAACGAGGCGATCAATCACGGCCGTCGCCGCCATCGGATCCGGGAAGATGTTCGTCCAATCGGTGAACGCAAGGTTGGTGCTGATCGCCACGCTCTGGCGTTCGTAGCGACGCGAGATGACCTGAAAGAGTAGATCGGTCGCTTCGCGTTCGAATGGGATGTAGCCAAGCTCGTCGACGAGCATCAAGTCGAATCGTTCGTAGGCTCGCAGTTTGCGATCGAGCTGCCCTTCGTGCTTGGCGGCGATCAAGCCCATGAGCAACTCGGCTGCGGTGACGAAGAGGACCCGGTAGCCGCGCGTACACGCGGCTAAGCCAAGCGCCAACAAGCAGTGCGTTTTCCCCGTGCCCGGCGGCCCGATGCAGATCACGTTGCGGTGCTGCTCGACAAACGCGCAATCGAAGAGTTCCAAGAATTTGGTCTTGGGGAGCCGCGGCTGTAAGGTGAAGTCGAACGATTCGACGGTCTTAATGACGGGGAAGTGCGCGGCGGCGATCCGCGCGCGCACTCCGTTCTCGTGGCGTTTGCTCACTTCGAGCGCCGCCAGCTGCGTGAGGTACTCGATTGGTTCGGAGATATCGCCGGCAATGCGGCGGTAATTGGCGAGCATCGTCGGCAGCTTGAGGTTGCGGAGATGCATCTCCAAGAGCGGGTGCTGATCCATCACGGTCTCGCCTCCGAAAGCGTCGCCAGGTCGTAACGGGCCAGATCGACGACTGGTCGCTGCATGCCATCAGGAGCGCGCAGCGCCAGCAGCGGGGCCGCCGGCGGTATCGGTGTCGTCCGCTGGCGAACCAGCAGCGCAATCGCTGCCGGGTCGAGCGTTCCGCAGATCAGTGCCTGCGAGACGCACTCGCCGACGACCTCGCTCGAATGCGCCAACAACAGTTGCAGTACAGCGACGAAGGCGCGGCCAGCTCGCGCGCGATCGTGCTCCAGCAATCGGTCGCGCAGGGCTAGCAGCGGCGCCGGCAGGCGGCTCTGGGCGATGATCTCGGCACGCTCGACGCTGCGATGCTTCAAAGCCAGCAGCTCGATTGCGTGGCGGACGTCGAGCATCGTTTGGTGCTTGCCAGTACAGCGTTTGTGCTCGGCGACAACCTGCTCGTCGACGACGATCCGTAGCCGGCTTTCAAAGATCTCCAGCACGGCATCACGATGGGCCCACCGCGTCGGCACGGAGTAGCGGTTGGTTTCACAGATCGCCTCGGCGAACTTATTGATCCGCGCGATCCGGCGCACACACGGAGTTGGCAGCACTGACGGCAACGGGCGCAACTGCGGCTGCTCGCGAGCGAAACGTTCGCCGATGGTTTCGCGGTGTGCTGCGGACGTGCGGTTTTCATCGTTGCGGCAAAACCATTCGAGTTCGAGATTGAAGGCATCGAGGCTCTCGCACTCGGGCGTCGGGCGGAACATGTTGTCTTCGAGGAACCCGCAGAACCCCTCAACGCCGCCCTTCTCGTTGCCTTTGGCTGGCGCCGCGAACTCCATCTCCAGTGCCAAGCCGCCGCAGAAGGCTCGGAAGGCCTCGTTCTCCTCACGAGTACGACCGCGCAGCACACGCGTGACTGCGGTCTTCGCGTTGTCGAAAACGCCGACGCGCGGAACGCCGCCGAAGTGGACGACGGCGCCTAGGATACCGGCAAAGAGTGCAGCTTGATCTTGGTGGAATGACGCGCGCGCGAAGAGCCGGCCGCTGTAGCTCAGGCGCGCAACGAACAGATGCACCTTGACGAGTATGCCGCCAACGACCAGGTCAACTGGCGTGAAGTCGAACTGCATCTGATCGCCTGGGACGTACAGCGCGCGAACGAACGCCTCTCGGCCGTGGATGTCGCGCTTACGGGTGGCGACGTACTCGCGCAACGAGCGTTCGCTGACTTCCAGATCAGGATCGACGAACGCGCGCAGCTGATTGCCGACGCGCACCGCCGTGATCTTTGGCGATCGGCGGATCAGATTGTCGATATGGTAGCCGTAGGCGTCGAGCCGACATGCACGCTTCAGACCAGGATGCTGGGGGGCTTGTAAGGAGTGAACGTATTTGCGTACGGTGTTCTTCGACAGGCCGAGTTCACGCGCGACGGTTTTGATCGGCTCGCCGTCGCGGACGCAGCGAAGCCGGATGGTTTCCCATCTATCCAAAGTAATCAACCTCCTCGGTGCTCCTCTTGGGGAGGGACTTGTGTGTTAGCCCGTCCTTCGAGAGGAGCACCCTCGTTCTGCGAGGGGGTAATTTCTGGATGCCGCTAGGGGGTCAAAACCTCGGTGCCGTTACCAGCTGCAAAACGAGGTTCAGGTGGAAATACAAGTCCTGCATCGCCAGGGCAAAGGGTCCGGGCGATCGCCCGGGAGATGGTGCCGCGCGCAATACGATCCGTGCGATCCTTGCGGGCAAGAGCGACTGCACGGCCGGCGTTGGCCGCGCCCATCAAATACTCGACGCGCACAAAGGCTACTTGCAAGAGCGCATCGAGGCCGCCGGCAAGATCCGGCTGCCGGCGATGGTGGCTGTTGCGGGAACTTCGCGCGAAGGGCTATGAAGGCGGCATCACGCAGCTCAAAGAGTACTTGCGCGAGATTCGACGGGCGACACCGGATGAACCAGTGGTACGCTTTGAGACGAGCCCGGTCGCCAACTACAAATCGACTTCGTTGTCTTCAGGCGAGGAGAACTGCCTCTTCGGGCATTTACTGCCGAGCTGGGATTCTCGCGCTACTCATACGTCGAGTTCACGGCCAGCGAAAGCGGCGTAACGCTCGCGGCATGCTCGGAGCGTGCTCTGGGCTGTTTCGGCGGCGTTCCGATGCGCGTGCTTTGCGACAATCCCAAGACGATCGTGATCGAGCGAAACGCTTACGGCGAAGGACTGCGTCCCTATCAGAAGGCATGGCTCGTTTTCATCAAGCACTACGGCTTACGCGTCAAGCTGTGCTCGCCATATCGAGCGCAGACCAAAGGCAAAGTCGAGCGATTCCATCGCTACTTACGCGAATCGTTCTTCAACTGTAATAGCTAAGACTTTCCCGATCACCGCGCCGAATGTCCTCGATTTATCTGAAGCCTTCATGGCGTAGCCAAATGTTGACGACGTCGTCAACATATCGCCAATTTGGTATTGGCGCGTGGGAGGCGTGGACCTTGCAGTAGACTCTGCCTATGAGGGCGACAGATGCATTGCCTTCGCCAGATGAGCCTTTGCGCCCCAAAACAATGCCCGGACGGTAGTTGCCCGCGCCCGAAATTACTCCAGCGACCCGACTGTTATATTCCGCGTTGGTCTCCACCCATTTCGTCAGCAAGTCGGCGAAGTTGCTGGAGGTTGAAAGGATGCTCACGTTTCGCACTTGTTCGATGAAGAGGTCCTTGTGCGTCTGAACCAGATCCCTGATAGCGAGGAGCGAGCCGTGCTCTGAGCCAAAGAGTTTCGCCAGGTCCACACGAAGAGGCGGCACGGCCTTCTGCGAGCTGATAGCGATCGTCTGTTTGAGTGTGAGCGGACGTCCCATAAGCTTTCTCCTCGCATCGCTGGCCAAGCAGGCCCCGCTTCGGGCCCATTAAGGCGCCCGCTTTAGGGCGACAGCTATTTCGGCCGCAGCGCTTTCCAGACGGGAGCGCCTTCGCCGACCGCCGCGACGAATGTCATCGACCCTTCGACGACTTCGCCAGACTGCGCAAAAAAACTCACGGCGAGAACACCCGAAGCGCGCAGCCCGGCGCGAGGGACCTCCGCCGGTTCGTGACTTAGTACATCCTCGAGATGACAAATTTAATCGCTACTGGAGAACAACAAGCATTGCCAAGAGTCCACGGCCGGACGCGAGGGGTGAAAGAGCCTTTCCGATGATGGCTCCCAATCCTTGCGAGGGGTCCGCAACTCGCATCGCGTGCCCTGGAGTTTCCGAACTCGTTAGTAAATCGCCAACTTCGATCGGACCAAAATTTGCATTGACTTTGCAGTACACTTTTCCGACGAGGGCGATAGCGGCGCGACGGGTACACGACGTGCGCCGGTCGAGGACAAGTCCGGGATGGAAGGAGCCAGCGCCAGAAACGACACCAGCGACCCGACGGTCATAGGGCGTCTCGGTTGTCCTAAGGGCGCCTTCATCATCGAAGACAA
>CAWHZL010000017.1:0-28430 GCA_963833845.1 Vulcanimicrobiota bacterium | reverse complement strand
CGGTGGTAACGGCGCCGAGGTTTTGACCCCCTAGCGGCATCCAGAAATTGACCCCCTCACAGAACGAGGGCGCTCCTCTCGAAGGACGGGCTTAACACACAAGTCCCTCCCCAAGAGGAGCACCGAGGAGGTTGATTACTTTGGATACGTGGGAAACCATTCGGCTTCGCTGCGTCCGCGACGGCGAGCCTATCAAATCGGTCGCTCGTGATCTCGGTCTTTCAAAGAACACGGTTAAGAAATACGTGCGCTCGCTGCAATCGCCGCAGCACCACGGCCTCAAACGCGCACCTCGCCTAGATGCCTATCGCTATCACATCGATAACTTGCTGCGTCGATCGCCAAAGATAACGGCGGTGCGCATCGGCGCGCAGCTGCGAGCATTCGTCGATCCGGATCTGCAGGTGAGCGAACGCTCTTTGCGTGAGTACGTTGCAAACCGTCGGCGCGAGATCGTCGGCAAAGAGGCATTCGTGCGAGCGCTCTACGTTCCCGGCGATCAGATGCAGTTCGACTTCACGCCGCGTCGACCTCGTCGTCGCCGGCGTGCTCACTAGTGGTACATCTGTTTGTCGCGCGGCTCAGCTACAGCGGGCGGCTCTTCGCGCGCGTGTCGTTGCGCGAAGACCAGGTGGCGCTCTTCGCCGGCGTTTTGGGCGCCGTCGTGCACTTCGGCGGCGTTCCGCGCGTCGGGCTCTTCGATAACGCCAAGACGGCGGTCACGCGCATCTTGCGTGGCCGCAACCGCGAAGAGAACGAGGCGTTTCGATCGTTCTGCGGTGGCCTGGCGCTCGAAGTGGAGTTCGCCGCTCCGGCGAAGGGCAACGAAAAGGGTGGCGTCGAGGGCTTCAACGGCTTTGTTGAAGACAACATGTTTCGACCAACCCCGGAGTGCGAGAACCTCGAGGAGTTCAACCTCGCGCTCGAGCACTTCTGCAAACGCGATGAGGCGCGCCAATCGTCGGTTCATCGCGAAACGATTGGCGAGCGTTTTGCCCGCGAGCTGCCAAAGCTGCGGCCGTTACCGGCGGCACTTCCGGCGCCCTGCGTGCGACGGATCGCCCGCATAAACAAGTTCGCCGAAGTGATCTGCGATACCAACCGCGTACTCGGTGCCGAGCCGGTGGGCACATCGGAATGCCGTCCTCGAAATCTTCGAGAATCTGTTGCGCATCGTCGTTCAACGATCAGCTCGTTGCCGAGCATCAGCGCTGTACAGGCAAGCACCAAACGATGCTCGACGTCCGCCACGCCATCGAACTGCTGGCCTTTAAGCATCGTAGCATCGAGCGAGCCGAAATCATCGCGCAAAGCCGCCTGCCGGCGCCGCTGCTGGCTCTGCGCGATCGATTGCTGGCCGAAGATCGAGCCCGAGCCGGCCGCGCGTTTGTGGCGGTTCTACGGCTGTTGCTCACGTACTCCAGCGAGATTGTCGCCGAATGCGTCTCGCAGGCGCTGATCTGCGGAACCCTCGACCCGGCAGCGATCGCATTACTTGTGCGCCAGCGCACGACGCCGCTTCCACCGGCGGCGCCGATCCTGGCGTTGCGGGCGCCCGATGGCATGCAGCGACCGGTCGTTGATCTGAAGCGCTACGATCTGGCAACGCTAGCCGAAGGGAGAGCGTAATGGATCAACATCCGCTGCTCGAGTTGCACCTTCGCAGCCTGAAGCTGCCAGCGATGCTTGGCAACTACCGACGATTGGCGAGCGAGATTGCTCAACCGATCGAGTACATCACGCAGCTAGCCGCCTTGGAAGTCAGTAAACGCCATGAGAACGGAGTGCGCGCGCGGATCGCCGCCGCGCACTTCCCCGTCATCAAGACCATCGAGTCGTTCGACTTCGCTCTGCAACCGCAACTTCCCAAGGCGAAGTTCTTGGAACACTTCGACTGCTCGTTCGTCGAGCAGCACCGCAACGTGATATGCATCGGTCCACCGGGAACTGGCAAAACTCACTGCTTGCTCTCACTTGGCCTAGCAGCATGCACACGAAACTATCGCGTGATTTTTGTCACCGCAGCCGAGCTGCTGATGGGATTGATCGCAGCCAAACACGAGGGGCAACTCGAACGCAAGCTGCGATCCTACGAACGCTACGATCTGATGCTAATCGATGAGCTGGGCTACATTCCGTTTGAACGGGAGGCAACGGATTTGCTCTTTCAAGTTATCTCGCGCCGATACGAACGCCAGAGCGTCGCGATCAGTACCAACCTCGCGTTCACCGATTGGACGAACATCTTTCCCGATCCGATGGCGGCCACGGCCGTTATCGATCGGCTCGTCCATCACGGCTCGATCTTCGAGTTCGCCGGCGAGAGCCAGCGCCTCAACTCCCGGCAACGCCGCGGGAAAAGTTCCGGCGGCGGCGTAATTCGACCCCATCGGGGGTCAGTTTTTCGCCGCCGAAAAGGGGTCAGTTTCTCGCCGCCGTTCCCAACCGGCATAAGGTGCTCGACCTGCAGACGCTTTCGACCGTAGCTGCGGGGCGAATTCGCCTATCCGATGATCGCGCGCGGACGGTTGGTCGGCGCGCTCGTGCTCGGTCCCAAACGATCGGGCGAATCGTACGCTCCCGACGAGTCGCATGCGATGATGCACCTCGCCCATAGCGTCGGCGGCGCGCTCGCATATCCTCTTCCCTTGCGAAGGTTCTACAAGAGCATCATTTACAGGCGTGATTGCCTAGGAGCGCCACCTACAGCTTCCGACCGCCACGGCGTTGAGCCGCGGAGCACTCCCGGCTTCGACCGGAGCCGGCCTTACATCGACGAGTTGCCGCCTATCGGGGCCGTAACCGTTCGCCCGAACGTCGCTAAGGGAACGGGGCCGCGCACTAGAGTAAGACCCTTTACATGAGATCCGCTGCCTGGCGCGCGGTGATTCTGGCGCTTTGCGCAGCTGCTGCACTGTCTGCGTTGACCAGCGTCGCCAGCATCGTCGGATTAGGGGGCGCTCCACCGTGGAGCGGCAGGTGGGGATGGGTCGGATCCTTCGCGCCACCCTTTAGCCAAGAAGTAGACGCTATCGCCCCAGGTGGCCCGGCCGACAAAGCTGGCGTTCGCCCCGGCGATGCGATCGATTTACGGGCCAACACGCTGCAAGAGCGTTATTGGATTCAACTGCGTCCGCTCAATGGGCGTCCGATTACGATCTTAGTACGCAGAGGCGCCTTACAACGTGGGATGGTTGTCAAACCAGTTAGCCTCGAAAGCGCCAGCAAGAACTGGACTGAGTTTCTCGTCTACGGAGTCCCGTTCTTCACCCAACCGTGCCTGACACTTTGGATCGGCTTCTTCGCTGGGCTGATCGCGTGGCGACGTTCTCACGTGCCCGAAATGCGACTGCTGGCTTTAACCCTCGCCGCTGGGCCAGGATGCCCAGTAGCGCGGACCGGTCAAGTTTTGGTACACTGGGGTTCGTCATCGGGTCTCCTTCACGTTCGATTTCGTAGTTGACATGAAGTTGGCTCGATGGCGTTTTGCTATCCTTGAAGGATTAACTCACGCCGAAAGTACACACGCGCGGGGACTTGGCCCGCAAACGCGAAAGCGCCCACACTTAAAGGAAGCGCGGCACGACCGAAAAAAATCAACATAAATCAACTCCTTAACCTCAATGGGTCCCTGGCGATTCGATCCCGGTATCGTTCATCCCGCAGTCAACTACCATCAGTTTGTACTGGTTTACTTCGCCATAACGAACGATAATTGCATCACCCGCTTTTGATGCTTTTCCAACGGCCAGAAATTCAATCTCGCATTTCACGTTTAACACTACTTTCTCGTAAGGTAGACGACCCGGTCGACTCCGGAAGAAGGATGGGCGAAACCGAGCGCTGGCCATATCGGGTCATACAAGCTAGCTAGCCCACTCATGTTACCTTGTTGGCCGGTGGATATGCAATCGGGCACCCCCTTTCACGAGCGGGTCATCGGCGCCATGCCAATAGAGCCCGGACCCGAGGCCGCTTTGGCCCCGGCGACCTCGCTCTAGCGATGGAACCAAGGCCCAGCGCCCAACGTCCCTAGCCCCCGGAGTGTTCCGTCTTCAGGGAGGCATAGCGATGAGGACTTCAGATTTTAGCCGTTACGCGCTTAGCAGCTGCGTAGCCGTGGCGCTTTGCTCGCAGGCTGCGGCGGATCGCAGCCGCCGATTGGCGCGCCGGGCGCTATGCCGCAAAGCAGCGCAACGGCTCAGCGCTTTCAACATCCTACCTTATCGCTAACGCGAACAAACCAGCACCGATGGCATCTTCCCGATGACGCGATTAGTCCCCATAAACGGCAAACTGTATGGCACGACCTCATAGGGCGGCGCCTATTGTCCTACACGCAGCCGTGGCGGCTGCGGGACCGTGTTCAGCATCACGACACGCGGTACAGAAACGGTGTTGCACAGTTTCGGCGAAGGGTCTGACGGTATCGGGCCGTCAAGTATGATCTTCGTCGGCGACGGGCTCTATGGTACGACCTTGAGCGGCGGCGCTCACGGCAATGGCGTCGTGTTTAGCATTACAACAAGCGGCGAGGAGCACGTGATGCACAGTTTCGGTAAGCCACCCGACGGAAATGAGCCCACCGGACTTACTAACGTCCACGGAACGCTGTACGGTACGACATACGCCGGTGGCGCTTACGGCTTTGGAACCGTCTTCAGCGTCACGAAGAGCGGCGTGGAGCAGGTGGTACACAGCTTTGGGCAAGGGTGCAACAGCAGGTATTGCGAGGCCGGCTATAAACCGTACGGACGCCTGCTTGAAGTCGGCAGCCGGCTGTACGGCACCACGTGGAGCGGCGGAGCGAAGAATGACGGAGTCGTGTTCAGCATGAGCATGACTGGGCAAACAAAAGACCTTTACAGCTTCATCGCCGAGGGTCCCAGCGGTGATTCCGCAGGGGCAAATGGCGGCCTGGTCGACCTCGGTGGTGTGCTCTACGGTACGACGTACGCGGGAGGATATCATACCGACCAGGGAACGGTGTTCAGCGTCACCAGCAACGGCACCGGGAAAGTGTTGCACAACTTCGACGCAGATTGCGGCAGACGCGTCGATGGCGCTCGCCCGGCAGCGCCCCTGATGGATGTCAACGGCACGCTCTACGGCACGACAACTGCCGGAGGCAAATACGGAAGCACCTACTATTGTGATGGTTCCGGCACCGTGTTCAGTGTTACCCCGAGCGGCAGAGTGAAGGCGTTGTACAGCTTCGGTTCTACGAGCGGCGACGGCTCATATCCGCTCGCGGAGCTGACTAGGCTGAACGGCAAACTCTACGGCACGACGTATTATGGAGGCGCCTGCAACGATGGCACCGTCTTCAGCATCACCCTAAGCGGCAAAGAAAGGTGCTACACAGCTTTTGCTGAGACGGACGCCATTGAACGAACGCCACTCGATCAAACTGACCGCCGCCATCCGTATCTCGTTACCCTGGCCGCCTCGCCCGCGTCGCGTCGTCGCGCGCCAGCTTTGCTGCGCTTTGCAGGCGCTGATCACATTGCGATGGAACTGAGATCGAACGCCGAAGACGCCCACCCAATCCATCCATTGCGTTTCGGAGGCACAGTAAATGCGAAGTCTTAGGTTTTGGTAGCTACGCTCTTAGCATCTGCGCGGCAGTAGCAATGCTGGCAGGCTGCGGCGGGTCGCAGCCGCCGATCGGGGACTCCTCTGCCGGGAGTTGGCCTTCTCGCTCCCGAGTCGGCATCCGCTCTCAACACCCAGCACGGTCATCGAGCGTCGAGCTCGTACGGCGATTTGATATACGCAAGCGGGCCTCCCGGCTGGATTTACAGGTTCGACTACCCGAGCGGAGATTTTGTCAGTGACTTCAGCGCAGGAATATATGTTAGTGGGATGTGCACAGACACGAGCGGTAACGTATATGTCTTAGGGTTCGAAGACTTTAGCACCATCCTAAAATATGCGCATGGTGCGACTAAACCAACCTCAGCGATCACGCTACACGGGTACGATGCATTTTCATGCGCGTCGATCCTACGACGGGGAACCTCGCCGTTCTCGCCAATAGTACTGGCAACCAGGTTATAGCGGCAGTCTATCCGGAGGGCAGCGGCACGCCGACCACCTATACGCTGCCAGTTGGAACGCAGCGGGGGAAACACGGCTGTACGTATGATGACTCCGGCGATTTATTCGTGGAAGTCCAAAGCAAGAACTACCGCGCCGATGACATTGCTGAGCTTCCCAACGGCGGAAGCTCCTTTTCAATCCTCACGCCAAATCGGAACATCAAAGTCAAGACGCTGCAGTGGGTTTCCTCGGACCTCGCAGCCGTCGGCAAGGGCGTGGTTTACAGCTTAGCCATCTCGGGCTCAAGAATCCAGGTCACCGGGGAGACGAAACGCATCAATCGGGGAATCTCGGCTGGATCCAGGAGTCCAACGTTCTGGTCGCCCTCTATGGCGCTCACAAAAGGGATGAACTCGCGTACTGGAACTATCCGAAAGGCGGCAAGGCGACCAAAATCATCCAAAGGGTGAACAAGAACTTTAAGGACATCAACGGCGTGGCCGTTAGCACGGTGGGAAGCTAGTGACCTGCGCTGACCAACGCAAACGAGATACGCGGCGGTGAGAGTAGGTTATGCGTTGAGCTGCTGCGCGGCTGCCGCAATGCTGGCAGGGTGCGGCGGATCGCAGCCGCCGATCGGCGCGCCGGGCGCGATTCAAATAACCGCAAGCGCTGGTCACGAATGAGGTTCGGCGTGTATCGTAGCTCTTTCCGTAGCCTTATCATTTGCGTGGCTGTAGCGGTCTGTCTATCCGCATCTCCACTTGTAAATGCTGCCGCCGAGTTTCCGGTGCGTGCCGGCGTTTTCAAAACTCGCCTTGAATCTGACAAAGCCGCTTACCGCGTAGGCGAGGCGATACGACTACTAGTGACGTTCATAAATAGCACAGATCACTATCTTAACTACAAGTGGCTGCCCGTGTGGGGGCTGAGCGGCCTTATCGTTCACGATGCGCACGGGATTTTAGTGGTTTCGGAAGGGAATCGAGGTGGCTTGTTACGTCTGCCGCGACGTCGCAGTTTACGCCCGGGGAAGTCAGCGTTGCGAATTTCCCCGATCCCGAAACGGGTAGGGATTCTCACGGGCTGTCTTGACTATTGGGGTTACAATCTCAACGAGCCTGGCGTGTATACGGTCGCAGTGTTTCCGACGATATTTGCTTGGGAGAGCTTCGATCATACAGCCAACAGCGCAGCGTGGTTCCACACCTCGCCGACGGACAAATCCAATTCCGTACGTATACAAATCGTACAATAGCGGAGCTCCGCGTTCGATCGTTTTTCGACGAGCACGCTCTGCCCCTCTGCACGACGTTCGCGACAGCGAGGCCGTTGCTACGCGGCGACGAGAGCTTTGCTGCATGGCGGGCATTGCAGCATGGATCGGCATTGCTGCTGCGCTGGCATGGCGGCATAGCTCGCTGATCGGCATAGCCAGCCCAGCAGCATGGCCCGGCTTCGATCGCTTAGAACGCCCTCGGCGGCCACTCAAAAGCGGCCACCCGTGGCCACTTGAAAACCGGCCAGAAGTCGGTGGCCACTTGAAAATAGGCCACTGGTAAAGCCGGCCGTCTAGCTCAGACCTCTCGGCGCGAAGAGCGCCGTATGAACGAACTGAGGATGAGCGAACGAACCAAGATCATCGGTCTGCTCAGCATGGGCTTCACACAGCGGCAGATCGAGCGCGAAACCGGCCACCGTCGGGAAACGATTGCCAAGATCGGCCGTGAGGCCGGGCTGCTGCCGCCAAAATCGAGCAGCTCGGACCCAAAAGCGGCCGAAGTGGCCACCGGCTCTCGGCGATCTCGGAGCAGCTGCGCACCTTTCCGCGACGTCATCGAGGCGGAGCTGGAGAAAGGCTGCCACGGCGTTTCGATCTACCAGTATCTGGTCGAGCACTGCGGTTACGACGGTGCCTACAACGCCGTCAAGCGATTCGTCGGCAAACTGCGACCCAACGAACCCAAGGTGAGCTGCCGCTTCGAAACGCCGGCCGGTCAAGAAGCGCAAGTTTACTACGGCGAGGGCGCGCCGACACATCACCCGCGCACCGGCAAATACCGGCGACCGCGGCTGTTCGTGATGACGCTGGGCATGAGCCGCTACTACTTTCCGAAAACCGTGTGGACGTCGTCCAAGCAGACGTGGTGCGAGCTGCACGAAGATGCCTTTGCCTACTACGCTGGCCTGACTGCGATCGGCGCCCGGACAATCTGCTGCGAAGGCGTTCTCGATCCTGACATCTACGATCCGGAACTCAACCAGTTGTACGCGGCGATGCTCGCGCACTATGGCGCGATTGGTTTTCCTTGCCGGCCGTACGCGCCGGACTTGAAGGGCAAAGTCGAATCCGGTATCCATCACGTGCAGCGAGCGCTCAAGGGCAAGCGGTTCGAGAGCACCGCCGAGCAGAACGAATGGCTGCTACGCTGGAACCTCCAACTGGGCGGCCACGCGCATCCACGGCACAAAACGACAAGTGCGTGCGATGTTTGAAGAGGAGCGCCCACATCTCTTGCCGTTGCCGCCGACGCGGTTTGAATACTACGAGATCGCTGAGCGCACGCGTTCACCTCGACGGCCACATCGAAGTACAAGGCGGCTTACTATTCCGTTCCGCCGCGCTACGTTGGAACCAAGGTTGTCGTGCATATTGGCCGACTTTGGCTGCGGATTCTCGACCCTCAAACGCACCAGCTGATTCGAGAGCACGCGGTAACCGGGAAGAGGGCAGCGCCGCACGATCGCCGCCGACCTCCCGAAGCAGACGCCGCTCAAGGTACTCGACTTGGTTGCTCGGATCGCTGAATTCGGGCCGCACTGCGGGGCTTTTGCTCGGGCCGTTGAGAACGAGCGCGGCATCCTGGCAGCGCGCACCCTCTTTGGCGTAATCGATCTCATTCGGCGCTACGGGCCGGAAAGCGTCGAACGCGCCTGCGTCTTCGCCGTCGCCGCGGGAACGTGGCGGCTACGGTTTCTTCGCACCTACCTCATGCACCATCGACCGACGCTCGCTCACGGCGGAGCATCGCATCATTCCGCTCCATCGATACCTACCAGCAGCACTTCACCACCCTTGTACAAGGAGATCCGTATTACCACTGAAGAACTCGATCGAGCCTTACGGCAGTTGCGACTGGGCGGCATGGCCGATACTGTCAGCGTTCGCGCTCAGCAGGCTCGCGCCGATAATCTCGGCCCGCTCGACTTCTTAAACCTGCTCGTCCACGACGAATCAGAGCGTCGAAGAGATCGCCTTGTCGAACGGCGCGTCAAGAGCGCGGGCTTCCGAGATCGAAAGACGCTCGACACCTTCGATTGGAAGTTCAACAACTCGATCGATCGCGCGCTGATTCTACCAGCTCGCCACCGCACGCTTCGTCGAGCAGCGGCGCGACTGCCTTATTTAGGAAACCCCGGGAGCGGGAAAGTCGCATCCCTCGCAGGGCATCGGCATGGCGGCCATCCTCGCCGGATTCCGTGTGCTCTATCGCGAGGCACACGTGCTCTTCGAGGAGCTCGTGCTCGCAGCAGCGTTGGGCAATCGCCCTCAAGCGATCGCGGCCTACAGCGAGATTCCGTTGCTGATCATCGACGATTTGGGTATGCGCAAACTGCCGATGGCGGCCGCGGAAGATTTGCTCGAGATCGTGATGCGACGCTACGAACGCGCCTCGACGATGATTACGTCGAATCGACCACTTGAGGATTGGCCGAAATTGTTCGGCGATACACCGGCGGTTGCTGCATTTCTCGATCGCTTGATGCACCACAGCCACCTAATCGAGATTCGTGGCAAGAGCTACCGCCTTCACGAATCCAGCGTTGCTGCCAGGGCACGCAAGGTTCAGACACCAACGTAAAGAAGGACCCGACTAAACTTCCTTCTGCGCTAGACGGCACCATTTGGCCGGTTTTGAAGTGGCCATGGGTGGCCGGTTTTCAAGTGGCCACTGAGGGAACCAAGAGGCATAGCCAGCTGGGGGCTCGTTTTGCTATGTGCGGCTCCTATCCCGCAGTGGCGCTGCCGGGACAGGAGCCACAGCCGCCAAGACGAGACACCTGCTCGGCTGCCTAGCCTCCTGGCGATCGAAGCCGCAGCAATGTGGCCGGGCTGGCTATGCCGATCGGACGTTATGGTGGCGCAGCGGCTAGGCGATCCGCGCAGCGGTGCCCGCGCTGCAGCAAAGCCCCGCAAAGCCAGCGCGGCCTTGCATTCGCGAAGCCGTGAAGAGCGGCAGAGGCGCGGGGCTTACTGCGCGCGACTTACGACAACAGCCCGAGCACCGCCATTATCTCCTGGAAGAGTGAACGTCGGCTGTCCGCCCGCGGGGTATCTATAGTAGAGGACGGTGCCTCGAACGGACTTATTAAGGCTTGGTACGATGACAGTCTTTCCGTCGATGAAATATTGAAGCACGAGCCATGCTGGCGCGCCGAGGGGCGTCGCGCCAACCTCGTGGGCGTTTCTTCCGCTGACCTGGAACCGATAGATGAAGTCCTTTTTCGTGTTAGAAGTCACCGTCAAAAGACCGTCATGCCATTGAAGGCCGCCCTCGACGTAAACGCTTGCGTCGGCTTTGATGTTTACAAACTGCGATGAGCCGTTCGGCAGCTCAGACAAGTGCTGCTTGTTGCCAAACCTTAAGCCAATAAAGAATAAGTCTCCGCTGTCGTCATACGTGACTAATGTCCCGTAAACCATGCCGCTATCGGTAATAAGACTTGGTTTGCCTTCCGCGCCTTTGTATATCTCGACATAACTGGAGGAGCCGGAGATTGCCAGGTTCCCGCTTTTCGGATTGATGGCACAGGCTAAAGGAATAGCATCAGCTTGAAAGTGGCCGATTCGCTTGGTCCCCCCGTGCGCGTACTCATTTGCGCCTCGCGGTTTGAACGCGGTAATGAAAACATTGCCTTTGCTGTCAACGCACTCACCGGCAGCCGAAGTGAAGCCCTTGAGGTCGCCAACCTGCTTGCCGCCAGGATAAGTGTAGACGAGCACGTCTGAGTACGCCGAGACATAAAGCAAGTCTTCACTCTTCGCCTCCGGCAGCATCCACGACTTGCCACGATCGGCGTGCGTTGCGATCGCGGAGGTTTGCGGCATCGCGCCCGGCGCACCGATTGGCGGCTGCGATCCGCCGCAGCTGGACAGCATTGCCGCAGCAGCGCAGCTGCTTAGGGCGTAGCGACTAAAATCTAAACACTTCACTTACCTTGCTCCCTGACCCGAGAACGGCTCGGCGCTTGAGAACCTTCGGCACATGTGGCTAGGTGGCCTCGGCTACGGTTCACGACCTCGCGCGATTCGGCGGCCTCATTGTCGCTACGAATCGCTCGTCACGCGCTTGAGCGCAGCTATCAGTTTCGCTCTCGTGCCACTGTACGGCTCTCGCCCAGCCCTTGCGGCATAGATTGTCGCGCGCGATACACCTCGTTCCAACAGTCGTGGGACCGGGCGTGATCGGAGCATCGGCAGCCATTTGGTTTCCCACTCGTCGCGCTGCGCATCGTAGAACTTCGTGTAAACGTCGCTTTCGCTGGGGACGCCCCCCTCTTCAACCTGCTCGATCTTATTGGACTCTTTGCCGATATAGTCAAAGCCGTCGATCGCGACGTGCCGCCGGCCGAGCAGCCCAACGGTTTGCTTTCGGCATGGCGCACCGCTGGCATCGGCGCACTTGGCTTCGGGATGGTACTCGTACTCGCGCAGCACATCGCCGTAGCTCTTGACGCGCGCCATGGTTCGTGAGCCGTGCGGTGCCGATGTGCTGATCCGATAGCGCTTGCCGTCTTTTGAATACTGGTCGATCCAGCGCATCGTTTCCCACTTGCGCGGATCGGTCTCGTACGGCGCGATCAGATGGAACGCTCCGGATCGGCGCCGATTGGATGGCCGAGTTTGCGCACGTGGCAGCTGAGAATGAAGTTGAACGGCTTGATCTGCTTGTCGTAGCTCTTGCCCTGGTTGAAGGTTTTAAACGGCTTCATTACGGCGGGGCTGCTGACGGTCGTCCGTCCCACGGCAACCCGCTTCGCAAAACGCAGCGGCTTCGATGGGGAGGCCCAGCGATCGGCGCACGATCGAAAGCCAGGCCTGCGCGATCCAGTTGCGATCCTCACTCTGCGGATCGGCCGGATTGAGCAGATGCCCCAAGCCGTGCTCCGAGTAGCGGTCTTCCTTATTGTTGACGCCCTCGCGCAGCAGCGCCGGTTCGCCGTCCTTATCGCGAAGGAAGAGGGTGTATCGCTTGGCGGAAATCGCCAGGCACCATAGCTGCCGCTGCCGCCCGGTCTTCGGATCGAAGTTGTCGTCTTCGATCTTGAGCACCGAGCCGGGGATTGCGCTGCGATCGTACGGGTTCAGCGCCTCGAAGCGCTTGGCGATCGCAGCGACCTGCGCCCACGATAGCGCCTTAATCGCGGGCTTGCCACCCTTGCGATGTGTGCCGCCTTCGCACTCGATCAGGCCGCCGCGCTGCGTGGCCACGATCGCCATGGAGTCCGTATCTTCCATCGCGTACGTGCCGCCCAGATCAGTCACGCAGCGCTCCAGCAGCGCTAGCATCAGCCGTGCCGCGGCGGTAATCAGCGAGGCCAGCGGCGGGAAGCAATACTCGCCAGGCCGCTCCGGATTGCGCACCTTGCACGTGAACGGATCGGGGTCGATGCCGTAGCACGTCACCGGCACGTCTTTGAGCGCCTCTTCGCGCCGCATTTCGGCAAAGATGCCGTAGCTCGTTGCGTTGGCCAAGACTTTGAGCGCCTTATCGAGCCGCTTCCGCTCTTCGTCCGACAGCGCCGGGTTGTTCGCGAGACGCTTACGCTCTTCGATCACGGTGCGAAGAAGTCTTGGGTCGCCGGGTCGATCGGCACGGTGCCGCGCAGCGTGATCTTGCGCAGGCCTGGAAGCCTTCCGCGCGGCCTCGATCGCGAACGCGTCCACGATCGTCGGTACTCGCCCCGTTAGAAGCACGGACGCGGCCAGATCGGGCAGCGCGTACCAGAGACCGTCCTTTGGATCGTCGCTTTTTGCGTACAGGTGATTGAGCGCGACCTGGTAGTCGTTGCTTTCCCGGCTGTACGTCGCACGGGTGGGGAGAATGTCGCCGTCCGGTATCACGCGCGCAAATGCGGGAAGTCTCGTCCACGTCTGCGGATCGAAGAGCGTTTCCGGCGTAATCGTGCGGAGAAAATCGACCGTCTCAGAGACGTCTCCAGGGACGTATCTCGATGGTTCTCGGCGATGAAATACGACCAGAGACCCATCAGCGAGTTGACCGTGGGATACATGGAGAGAAAGTCCGTATACACGACCGGAACGGGAACTTTCCGGATATGGGCGCTGGTCCGGCCGCCGAAGAACGCCGACTGCGCGTACCCGAGATACCGCTTCTCGAACGTCTGTCGCTCCAGGACCGGCGCAATCCCCATCTTGCGGAGGTGCGCTTTGCCGAGAGAGGCGGGCGAGTAGGCCTGCGTCTCTTGCAGGTCTACGTCGAACCGGTCGTACTCCTGGAGTAGTTTGATATGCCAGCGCCGCGGTCGCTTCCACGTCGCGACGGTTGTAGTCGATATACTCCGGCGTGATAACGCCATGACGTTCGACGGTCAGCTTCTCTTGTTCCACTCCGAAGGCTTTGCACGCCGAAGCGAGACTGTGGCCGCGATCGGTCAGCACAAACGCTAGGGTGCGCAGGTCGAGGAAGTGGCCGCGAAACTTCTCCCCTTTCTCCGGCTCGCCCGTCGGCGATCCTTCAGGGATTAGATCCACGGGATCGGCGTCGAGTGTTCCGGTGAACCCTTTGAGTGCGCGTTTACTGTCGATATGTTTGATCGCGATGCGCGGGCGAAACTTATTGATCCGGCGTGTACCGATCCCGTCGTCCCAGTCCCAAAGCACCAACGAAAAACCGCCGGCAAAACGCTTGTCTTTGGCGTTGCCGAAATCGACCGCCAGCCGCGACAGATCAAACGGAAGATTGAAGCCGACGATCAGGCCGCGTCCGTCGAAACCGGCATCGTAAAGTTTTTCCAGGAACTCACGGCGCGAAAGCAGCCGAAGTTCCGGCACGCCCAGGCGCCGATCGGTTCCGGCCGGATGCTTCTGCACGTAGGTTTCAAGCTTCGTGCGATCGGCGCGCGGCAGATCGTCGCCAAAAAAGGCCCTTCTTCAAGGCACTTCCCGTGCTCGTAATAGCGGTAGCTGCCGAAGGTCAGCGCCTGCGCCGTATCGGTTCGCATCTCGGTATCGAAGACCAGCATCCGGTGCGGGCGGCGCCAGTGGCGTAGTTTCTCGTGCGTTCGGGTTCGTCGCTTCGGGGTTCGGGATAGACCCGGATCGCCAGCTTGAGCGGATCAGGGGTTATGCCGGCTGCCATCCGTCAAAATCGGTCCGTCCTTCCACCATTGGCCGGCCTGTTCGCGCAACCATGCATCGAGCTTTTCGGGGAAATCCGCAACGTGGCTGATGCACGTCGACAATCAGGTCTCAATAAAATCGGCGACGCCGCGCAAGAACCCCGCCAGCGGCCAACAACGGGCTTCCGTCGGGATTTTGCACCGGTCTCCGGCGGCCATTCGTATTGCGCATCGCTGAGCTTACGGTGGTCCGTTATCGGAACTTCAACGGTGATCGGCGAGTTCGCCTCAGCGGCGATGTGGTGGCTTTCCGTGGGCTTCCTACCTTTCTTAACCGCGTAGCATGGGAGGCAGCGCTTGGGCGACTCGACGCACCAGCATTTCGGCCCGCTTTTCGCCGCAGTCGGCGCAGGCGGCGCCCTCGCCGACTCTGTGCTGCCGTTTCGCTTGCGAACGCCAGCCTTAATGGGGTCATTCGATCGGCGCGCCATCAGCTGGCCTTCGCGTAGAGCGACTGGAAGGACAGCACGCCGACGGAGCCCAGCCGTTCCAGTTCGTCCAGATCGGTGAGCAGCGGCACCGGCTTTGCCCTCGGCGTCGATAATCGACTGGCCACGGAAGCGCTGCAGATCGGTGTCCTCGCCGGTCTCTAAGTACAGGTTGACGGTGTTCCAGTACTCCGCGACGACCGTCGCCGCGCGAGAGTCCAGGGTGGCGATTTCCGCCAGCCCGGTCGGCGTCGGCAGGACGAGCACGCGGAGCAGCCGGTCGCGAGCACGGGCCGCGTACGTACCTCGGGAAGTCTTCCGCAGCGCCGCCTTGCCATGGCGCAGCACCGTCGCAGGGCTGACGCCATGCTCGCGCGAGGCCTGGCGCAGCGAGACCTTTTCCGTGCGCATTGCCGATAGCACGTGCGCCGTCTTTCTTCAGCGTCTCTTGGCGGCGTTGCGGCTGGGCAAAATACTGCGCCGCACTGCGCGGCTTCTTCGTTCGCTTGCGTTGACCGGGTGGCGATTTTGCTTTACGCTTGGTCATAGTCACTCAGTCTCCGAAGGCCAGGCGGGTGCAATCGCCGGCCTTCTGTCATTTGTCCATTAGGAACTCGCGTGGCTCCGCGGCCGCGGAAGTAATACGCATTTCCGCGCTTGACCAGCCGCGTGCCGATCGGGCCGCTCGTGGCGATGTGATCCCTGGCGGCCTTCAGTTGTGCGTTCGCGCTTTTCGTTGGTCGGCAGCGTGATGATTTCCGATTCGCCGTTGTCCTGTTCCGGCGCAACCAAAATTGCCCAGCGATCTTAACCCCGCCGAAACCGCGCTTGGGTCAACTCCACCGCGGTGATGGTAAAGCTACAGGTTGTTTGCGATGTTCTTCTTTTTTCGTCATAACGCGGAGTGTCGGATGAAAATGTGAAATCAACGGTTTCCTTGTTTGGGTTGCGCGCGCGTTTTGCGCGCGGTGTGGCCGTTTTCATCCGCACGCCACCTCCTTTAGTATGGCCGCGCGCGGCATCGGTCACGTTTAGAATGTAGCCGCGCGTCGGCGTCGAGGTTGCGAGCAGTGTGTCGGTCGCGCGCTCAGTACCCATAGCCGCAAAGCAGGCACGTGCGATCTCGGCCGGATCGTCCGGCCAGACTTCCAGCGTGGAGTCCTCTTCGTACGGATCATCACATCGCGTTGGTGAGGCGCGCGATATACCCGGCGACGGCCTTCTGTTCTCTGGTCGCTTTCCTGCCGAAGCGGATGCGATCCAATGGGCCAACGTCACTCGGCAACTCGCCGGGCTCGCGTTGGGGAATGCGACCCGCAAGCGCTGAGCGCGGAGCGCCCCAACCGTTTCATGGTGAAGGCCCGTGCGGCGTCCGATCTCCCGGTCGGCGAGATCAGGAAACGCACGGATCAAGGTGAGCGCATACGCTTTGCGATCGCGCAGCGTCAGCGGTCGGCCGTGCTTGGCATTTAGCCGAAAAGCAACGCCGAAGGATCGGTGCCTTCGGGCGGATCATAGATCGCCGCCGTCAGCGCACCTGCACCTAAGCGGCGGGCGGCTTCGTGCCGGTGGAAGCCGTCAATAAGGAAGAGACCACTGTTGCAGCGCGCGAGGACGATCGGCGGCCACGTTTCCGGCGTTTCCATTAGGGAGGCGACGTGCTCGTCGCTAAGCCCATCGCAGCGCGGCTGGAGGCGATCGTCAATGACGATCTGTGAGATCGGTACGACTACCGGGTCGCTCATCGCGCTGCACCCGCCAGATCGTGGCCGACTACCTCGAACATCCGCTCTGCCTGGTCGCCGAAGACCTGGCGCAGCCGGTCCCGGTCTCTGTCGCTAGGCGCTAATCGCCCGCTTTCGAGGTAGCCTAGTGTAAGGTGGCTCATCCCCAGCAGCCGCGCTGCCTCGGTCTGCGTGAGGCCTTCAGCGAGACGCCAGAGCCGTAATCGTAGCATTTCCGTACTCCCTAAAGATGGTTGCCTTTCGGCTTATCTTAGAAAGCTTACCGGGGAAGTCAAGTTCTGAAAAGAGAACGCTTATGGGGTGGGAACGTGCAATTCCCCCCGTTCTGGACCGATGCCCCCAAGCGCCAGGCTCCGCGATCGCCCAGCTACGCGGGCCTCATGCAGCGAGCGCACTTCGTGACCTGGCTCAAGGCCGAGCGCGAGAAACGCGGCATCTCGCGCAAGGAGTTGGCGCGGCGCATCTGGCCCAAAGCCACCGAGGCCACCACGGCCCGGATCAAAGCTTACGAAACCGTCGAGCATGACGAGAACGGGCGGCCGGTCCACGTCATGCTGCCCTCACCCGACACCTTGCGCAAGATCAGCGCTGCGCTCGAACTGCCGTGGCCCAGCACCTTCACCTTTGCCGGATACTACCACGAATTTCTGGAGACCCTCGCCGCGTTAGCGGAACTCGGGAAACGCTGGCTTGAGGAAGATGGCGTCATCGCGGACCTCCCCTCTGCGCTGAACTTTCGCAGCGTGGGCGTCCATTTTATCGGTGGAAGCACCGTGTGGCGCGCGCTAAAGAATCCCTATTATCAAAACCGATATATTCCCGGGACGATCAGCCAAAACTTTCGCAAGAGTATTGAAAGTCAGATTCTCGGCTATAGCAGCGACCAGGCCGCCGAAGGCATGGAGCGTTTACTTCAAGAGCATGATCGACTGTTCGATCGCTTTTCGTACGTCGTGCCAAAGCCGATGGCTGTCACGATCCTGGTCATTGCCAGCGGCTTTCCACGGCGCGGCGACATTTTGAAGAGCGGCGTGGATATTTATGCCGTTCGTCTACTGGAAGCAGCAATGCCATTGCTCGAATATGCGCAACGCGTCGCAAAGGTGAAGCTGAGCGGCGGTATCCGGCGCGCTGATGACGTGCTGCGCGACGTGCAGCTGCCGATCGACGGTCGCCGCGTCGTCGCCGCGGAACATCTGATTTCGTGGGTTGACGGCATCTGCCAGGGATATACGCATTACGCACGGCTCGCGAGTATGGAATACTTCGGCGTCGCCGGTTCAACGATTGATAACGTGACTCCGGAGTATCAGTTGCCGCAAATCCGGCGGGCTCGGCTCCCCTGACGCTCATCAATTCCGAACGATCAAGTTGCCATAATCACCAAAGGTGCCCCCGGCCCGCTTCTAACGAGCCGGAGGCGTCGCACCCGGAGAGGTTAGCTCCAGATGCACCAAGAGACTACCACACGGCCCAGCGCCGTGCCCATCCGCAGCGGCATCGTGACGCTGAGCGGCTACGGAATCAAGGTCGCCGTCGATCGGCGGCACTTATCGGTCAGCGACGGGATCGGCCGACAGCGCCGCGCCGGGCGCTTTGCCAAAGCGACGAGCCGGATTAAGCGGCTAGTCGTGATCGCGCAAACCGGCTTCGTGACGCTGGAAGCGCTGCGTTGGCTGCACGATGCCAAAGCTGCCTTCATTCAACTTGATCACGATGGCTCGATTCTGACGGCATCAATCGGCGGCTTAGATGACGCCCGCCTTCGTCGCGCGCAGGCGTTGATTCCAATGACCCAACACCGTCTTGCGATCGCGCGCGAAATCTTAGAAGCGAAGCTGAAAGGTCAGCTGGCCGTACTCGATTCGTTCGGCCTCGAATCCGGAAGCAAAGTGCGCGCGGCAATCGCACTGCTCGATCGTGCCGATCGCATGGATCGCGCGCTGATCGCCGAAGCGCAAGCGGCCGAGGCATACTGGGATGCGTGGGTCGCAGTACCGGTGACGTTTGCGCAGCGCGATCGCGTGCCGGATCATTGGCGCACGTTCGGAGCGCGCCGGTCGCCGCTAACGCTGGCGCCGCGTAATGCGGGGAACCCACTTAACGCGATCCTGAATTACCTCTATACGCTGCTGGAGGTTGAAACACGAATAGCCCTCATCGGTCGCGGTCTCGATCCCGGCCTCGGCCTATTTCATTGCGACGAAGCGAATCGATCTTCACTCGCCGCCGACGTAATGGAATCAGTTCGCCCGCACGTCGATGCCTTCGTACTCAACCTCGCGCGCACCCGAACTTTCTCGGCGAAAGATTTTGCGGAGACGCGCGAGGGTGCGTGCCGCCTCGCATCACCACTCGCACAAGAACTCGCGCCGACCATGGCGACGTGGGCGAAGCTGGTCGCACCGTACGCCGAAGCCGTTGCGCGCCACGTCGCACGCCTGGCCAAGAGCGGCCTCGGCATGGAGGCGCCGATCCGGACTGCCGCCGGAGATCGAGCGCGGGTCAAGGTGCGGGTGCGGCCGATCGCAGCGCCCGCGATGCCGAAAGCCGTTCAGTCGGTGCCGATCGCGACAGCCGCCAATGCCTGCCGCAGCTGCGGCGCCAAGCTCACGATTCGCAAACGCTTATTCTGCGATCAATGCCTGCCCGATCGGCGCGAAGAGGCGCAGCTTTCGACGGTCGCGAGTTTCCGATCCGCTGGGCCCGCCAAGATCGCAGCCATGCGTGCAGCTGGGCACGATCCCACAACCACGCCCGAGGCCCAGCGCCGCCGAGCCAGCACCGCGTCAAAGCAGCGCAAAGCCGTTGCCGCGTGGCGAGATGACGGGGCGCTCAATCGCGTGGATTTCCGGCGCGATATTCTGCCGAAGCTGCAGGGCTTGCCTGTGCGTGTGATTGCCGAGGCCATGGGCGCGACGATCTCGCACGGGTCGAAGGTGCGTAGCGGCCTGCTTGTACCGCATAAACGGCATTGGAAGGGACTCGGAAAGCTAACGAAGCGAGCCTAGCCCCTGGCTCCCGCAGAGCGCTGCGATGGAACTGGGGAAAGGCGCCGAACATCCTTAGCCGCTGATCCGTTGATGGATCGGGAAGAAGGCAAGATGAAGAGTTTGGATTTTGGTCGCTATGCTTTAAGCAGTTGTGTGGCTGTGGTAATGCTGGCAGGGTGCGGCGGATCGCAGCCGCCGATCGGCGCGCCGGGCGCGATGCGCAGGCGTTCTCGCTCAAGGAGTTGGGCAAGGTGACGGGATTGTCGCTCACAGCGTGCTCGCGGATACGGACCGGCGCGATGGTGCCGCATCCGAGGCACTGGGAAGCTTTGCTTGCGCTGCTCGAAAGCGAATAGTTAGGGAGTAAGCGGTACCGCGGTGAACGTTCTCAGCCGCTCGGCCTTTTCAGCTTCTCGGAGACTAGCACTCTGCATCAGCGCCGCCGCTGCATCCCGGCAGCGCATGCCCTGAGATATTCATGTCGGGCTTGGGGCTCATAAGCCGGCGTTCGCCTGCCTGACTGGGCAAGATTGCCCCTGGCGCGACAACCCCACCCCCGGTAAGATATAGAGCGGCGCGATTCGCGGCGTGCCCACCTACCGGCTCGTGTGATATGATCTGGGTCGGAGACGCATGGCCCTTCTGACGGCTTTCCCCCTGTTGGTGGCGTGGCCCGCATCGTAAAGGCGCGGATGGATGGAACGGAGGAAGCAAGTGGCAAACCTAAATCTCGCGATACTCTTGGGCACGCTCGTTGTAGGGCTCCCGCTCTTAGGCGACACCGACCAAAGAGCACCGTTTCAGGTTGCTCAGGTCCCAACTCCGATACCCTTTCCTCTTTCGACATCTACGCCGCTCGTGATCACGAACAGCCAAAATCCGTTTATAAATGCCGCTCCCTCCTGGTCCTTCCAATCAACTTCGAGCGGCTGCACCGATACGAGCCAGTGCGATTCACTAATAGCGAATTTCGAAAACTCGGACTCCAGTAGCGTTCTCATAATTCCCTGCGCAACAACAGGCCTCGGGTCGGGAGTCCAGGCCGCGGGTCTGACGGTCAAGGGCGGTCAGGGCATATTTAACATCGATCTCCCGTCTCCGATTCCGTCGCCCACGCTCATCCCGCTACCGATATGCGCGGCAGGCGGCGCCATGAACACCGACATAGCCGAAGAGGATTGCCGAGGGCTCGTTGCGCCGACCTACACATTCACGGGCTACCCGGCCACGCCTACGTTTCACTGCGTCTATGGAAACGTAGTAGCATCAAGCACCACAACTACCGTTAATCTAACGAATTCTGCGGTTTTTGGAACTGCGCCAACCGAAGTTTCAGGCGTGAACGTTACCTCGGGTACCGTCGTGCCCACGACTGCGTTTACTTCGGTTGGAACATCATCCGTAACTTTTACGTTAACTAATCCGCATTCGTATTACCTCTACCTCTGCGGCTTCTAAAGGGCGCTGCGGTCTTGTTGGAACTTCAGGACATGTCATTCTTTGTATGCAGGCCCGGCCTTGCAGCTTTCGCGGTATTTAACAATCAGCAACTTTTTACGGACACATTGGTCAAGTACGAGGAGAACAGAAATGGTTGCAAAGACGCTTCGCTGTGCTGTCGGAGTTTTCACGATCGGGGTCGTATCTACCGGGTGTGCCGGATCGCCAAGTCCTCCCTTCACTCTGACGAAGCAACTAGATGCGCAATCGTACGCTGCGGTGCCGGCGTGTAAGACTGGCATACGTGGTTCGGTACGGTGCGACCTATTCGTGCAAAGCGTGGGACCCGTAAGGGCAGACTCTGGCTTACCGGCAGGTTGGTCGCCGGCAGACCTGCAGTCCGCATACAACTTACCCTCGCGCACCAAAGGGGGAGGGGAAATTGTCGCGGTCGTAGATGCCTACGACAATCCTGATGTCGCATCGGACCTCGCCGAATACCGGTCAACGTACGGTCTTCCGTCTGGCTCTTTTCATAAGTACAATCAAACGGGAGAACAGAAAGATTATCCCAAAGGCAACACTGGCTGGGGCATCGAGATCGACAATGATGTTGAAATGGTTTCTGCAAGCTGCCCGAGGTGCACGATTTACTTGATCGAAGCAAACTCCGACCAGTGGAGTGATATCGAGACGGCGCAAGCTGAGGCTGTAAGATTATCCGCTCACGTCGTGAGCGATAGTTTCCAAGGTACGGGCGCCGATGAGTCCTATTGGGACACGACTGGTGTGACCTACGTCGCAAGTTCCGGCAATCCGTTCGTTGATCCGGCTGTGTTTGAAACCGTCGTAGCCGTGGGCGGTACAGTACTATCTAAAGGCGGCGGCGGGAGGCGAGCCTGGGCGGAAACCGTTTGGTCCAGCGCCGGAGGTGGCTGTGCGGTGGGTAATAAACCGCCATGGCAGCACGACAAATATGCGAAGTCTTGCGAGGGCCGGCTCGGGAACGACGTCTCAGCGGTGGCGGAGGGCGTCGCAGAATACGATAGTTACGGCGGATACGGCTGGATCACCGCCAGTGGTACAGCAATCGGGGCACCGTTCTTGTCAGGTATCTTCGCTTTGGCCAAGAACGCAACAAGACAGGACGGCGGACGCACGTTCTGGCAGACAGCACATCACAAATACCTATACGAGGTCCAGAGGGTGGAAAGGAACAGCGCTACACCGAGGGAGGTGGCTGGGGCACCCCTGACGGCATCGGCGCCTTTTGACATAGGGGCCCCCCGCGCCCCTGCCCCTCAGCACGACGTTCGCGAAAGCGGGCCGTGATGCTATGCGGGCTTTGCGGCATTGCGGGCATCGCGGCGTGGATCGGCATTGCTGCTGCGCCAGCTTAGCGCGTAGCCAGCCCGGCGGCATAGCCCGGCTTCGATCGCGTAGCAGCTCGGCCGGGGAGGGGGGCGGCATTTCGAAGGGCTCTGGCTCCTATCCCACTACGCTGCTGCCCGGGCATAGGGGAAGGGCCTCGTAACTTCCGCCCCGGCCCGGCGATCGTCGCGCCCGTGTCGCGTCAAAAAGCCTATAAAATAAGGAGTTCTAGCGTCTCGCGCATTCGGGTCGCGCGCGGCGTGCAGTTTGCAAGGGCGTTTGCAAAACTCGCGACGCATTGAAAACGCTATATGGTATAAAGATGTTTCTCGTCGGCGCAGGATGCATCGACGGTCGGGGTGTATTCGAGGTACGGCGCTATCGGTGCGATCGTCTGATAGCTCTGCTGTTGGTTCGACAGCATCGGAACAGGACAGCGGGTATTAGTCACTCGCTATATCGACACGACCCAGAAATGCGTCGCTCATAACGCCGCAAACCGCAGCGAGCCACGGGATAGTCTCTCCGCAGATTTCATCCGCGAGGGCCGGAGATTGCATATTTTTCGAGACTGGGTATACCGGCGCCCCATCCTCCGCTAGAACGACATTCCAACGCGCGCTGAAGGGATCGCCGTGCAACGCGCTATTGAGCTCATACGTGATGCCGTCAACCGATGAAAGTCCGCCGCTCTCCGACCGCTTGTTCAGGTAAGCCATCATGTTTTGCAACTTTGGCCGTTCGTTATGATTCCATCCCTTCTCCCACACGTCCAAGGCGCCAGGATTCTTCCGCAGGTAAAGCATGGTGACAGACCGCTCTGTAAGAGGCCGCACCTGGAAACGGCGGCGAGAAACTGACCCTTTTTCGGCGGTGAGGAATTGACCCCAGTGGGGTCAGTCTTGGCCGCCGTTAGCGTTTTTCCCGCGGCGCTGGCGTATCTTAAGCCGCTGACTTTCGCCGGCGAACTCAAAGACGGCACCGTGGTGGACCAGGCGATCGATCACCGCTGTCGCCGCCATGGGATCCGGAAAGATGTTCGTCCAATCGGTAAACGCGAGGTTGGTGCTGATGGCGACGCTCTGGCGCTCGTACCGGCGCGAGATGACTTGAAACAGCAAGTCGGTCGCCTCGCGTTCGAATGGAATGTATCCGAGTTCGTCGATCAGCAGCAGATCGTAGCGTTCCAAGGATCGCAGCTTGCGATCGAGCAGTGCCTCATGCTTTGCCGCGATTAAACCCATGAGCAGTTCGGCGGCGGTGACGAAGAGGACCCGAAAGCCGTATGTACACGCGGCTAATCCAAGCGCCAACAAGCAATGCGTTTTTCCCGTACCTGGTGGACCGATACAGATCACGTTACGGTGCTGCTCGACGAACGCGCAGTCGAAGAGTTCTAAGCCCGCATTCACCAGATAACTTCGCAAATCTGCCGCTTATGCGCGCCGGTTTTGCTATAATAGACAAGTGATTTACGCCGATGACTTAGCGCCGAAGTGACGAACCCGACGGGTGAAGCTAAAAATGACGTTCTTCGGCTCGAGTTCGACCGCCGCGTCGTGATGCAGTTTCGCGGATCGGTTGTGACCTCCGATGCCGGTCTGCTCGCCTATCGCGAACTCGACGACGCGCTTGGTTTGAGCGCAGCGGCTGAAGAAGCGCTGGGTGACGCGCGCACCGGCAAGAATGGCCGTCATGCGTTGGTCGGCATGTTGCGCCAGTCGGTTTTCGGCCGCCTTGCGGGATACGAAGATGTGAACGACGCCGAGCGCCTACGCCACGATCCGGCGATGCGCTGGATCGTCGGTGGCAAAGCGGCGAAAGGCCGCGCAGCGTCGCCGAGCCAGATGGGCCGGTTCGAAACGCGGTGGCTCGCCGCACCCGAAAACCTTCGCGCCCTCGTCGATCTTCCCGGCCGCTGGATCGACCGCGTTCGCAAGTACCGCTCAACCGATGAGATGATCCTCGATATGGATTCGAGCGTGAGCCCGACCCACGGCGAGCAAGAGCACAGCATGTGGAACGGCCACTTCGGCTGCACGTGCTACCATCCGCTCTTCGTTTTCAACCAGTTCGGCGATCTGGAACGCTGTGCGCTCCGTCCGGGTAACGTTCACAGCGCCGACGGTTGGGAGCAGATGCTCAAGCCGGTCATTGCGCGCTACCGCACAACGGTGAAACGCATCGCCTTTCGAGGCGACGCGGCTTTCGCTCAACCGAATATGTACGAGTTCTTAGAAGGCGAAGGGATCGAGTATGCGATCCGCCTACCCGCAAACCAGATACTGCAAGAGCGCATCAGCGATTTGCTCAAGCGGCCGGTCGGGCGGCCGGCGCACTACGCGCAGCGCTTCTACAAGAGCTTCCATTACAAGGCGGCGAGCTGGCCCCATCCGCGCCGAGTCGTCGCGAAAGTTGAGTGGCACCACGGCGAATTATTCCCTCGCGTGGGATTCATCGTCACGAACCTGCGCTGCCAGTCGAAGAACGTCGTGGCGTTTTACAACAAGCGTGGAACGGCTGAACAATGGATCAAAGAGGGCAAGAACGCGATCAAGTGGACACGCCTCTCGTGCCGCTCCTTCAACGCGAATGCGGTCCGGCTTCAACTGCATACGTTGGCTTACAATCTCGGGAACTTCCTTCGCACGCTCGCAACGCCGGAGCCGATCCAGGATTGGTCGCTCACGAGCCTGCGCGAGAAGCTGATCAAGATCGGCGCGAAGGTCGTCAGCCACGGTCGCTACGTCGCTTTCCAAATGGCCGAGGTTGCCATCCCGCGCCGTCTGTTCGCCGACATCCTGCGGCTGATCGCGACGCTGCGCGCGCCGCCGATCCCCGCGACGGCGCCGTGAACGTCCGGGCCAACCACGTGCGCCGGAAAACCACGGGAGAGGTGCCCCCTTATGAGCTTGCGGCGAGCTTTTTTGCGCCCGCAAAGCCGCAGCGGGCCTTGCCTGCCGCCAAACCGGCGGTGCGGCTTCTCGCAGATCCCGAAAACCAGCCGGAATCACCCGGCACCCGCTCGAAAGGAGCAGCCATATGGGGAATCCCAGCTAAGTGGAGGGAGCGCTTTGACTTGGCGCGAGCGTGTAGGAATCGAAGAAACCTAGCGATAGTTTTGAGGGGGTAGCGAAGGTCACAGATGGCGAGAACAGCGAGACAATCGCTCAACCTTCGGGCGTGGAGGGGTACCGAAAGGCGCCTCCGATTGCAACCGTTTTGCAACCGCCGCGGCGCGTCACAACAATGCCCTCACCGTGTCGGTCGGGGGCGCCGAGGCCTGTTGCCGCGACTCGAGCTGGGTCGCCATGGCTTGCGCGTTTCGTGCACGGTGGCTGCAATCTCTTCTTATAGATAAAGGTCATTCAAGAGCAAAAGGGAACGCATCTCACACATTTGGTGCTTTTCTCCACCACGCGCGAAAGGCGCTCCTGAGCGAGGAGAACCGACTCTGCGGCCGAGGCACGGCTCCCGAGTTTCGCAATCGAGGCATCTCGCCCCATCATTGTGGGTGCATCGGTCCGCAGGTTTGAAAAAAGCCGGCACCCTAACAGTCTTTTCGGGAAAGGGCAAATCATGCAAAATCTACGGACTATCGTAGGAGCGTGCTTTACTGCAGCGCTCTTGGCCGCATGTGGCGCCGGCAACGCGTCTCTGTCAGGGCTGGAGTCTGGCGCCGTCGCGACCCCGCACACGTTTTACGCGCAAGGCAATGTCGGCCCCGACGTCCCCGTGCAGTTCGTCTATGTAACAAACCAAAACTCCGGCAATGTTTCCGGCTACAGCATTAACTTTGTGAACGGCGCGCTGACGCCGGTGCCCGGGTCGCCATTCGCGACCGGGGGCCAGCCCTGGGACGTAGTGGTTGATCCTGCAGGCAAGTTTGCCTATGTGGCCGACTTGGGCGTCCACACTGGGATGAGCGGCTATGTTTCCGCCTACAAGATCAACGCGACCAACGGCAAACTGACCTCAGTGGCGGGCTCGCCGTTTCCGGCGGGTCAGGGACCTATTACCATCGCAATCAATCCTACAGGCACGTTCGCCTATGTGACCAACGTCTGGGACAACACCATTTCCGGCTATGCCATCAACGCAGCTACCGGCGCGTTGACGGCGCTCCCCGGGTCGCCGTTTGCGGCTGGGCCCGACCCCAGGGGGATCGTAATCGATCTGACGGGTCAGTTCGCGTACGTGACCAATTTAGACTCCGACCTGGCTTCCACCATTTCCGGTTATAGCATTAACCCGGCCAGCGGCGCGCTGACGCAGCTTGCGGGGTCGCCGTGGACAGCGGGCAGCGGACCCATTTGGGACGCAGTCAATCACACGAACAATTTTCTTTATGTGACAAATTTTAGCTCCAACAACGTTTATGGCTATGCGATCAATCATAACAGCGGCGCGCTCACGCCCGTGGTAGGGTCGCCGTGGACGGCGGCCGGCACCGAACCCGTTGGCGTCGTACTCAAAGGCAAATTCGCTTTTGTTGCCGACCAAAACCCCCACAGTACCGGTGCCGTTTCAGCCTATACGATCAACTCCGTCAGCGGCGCGCTGACGCCCGTGGTAGGGTCGCCGTTTGCGACGGGCACCGAAACGGTTGACGTTGCAGTCTCCCCCGCGGGCAAGTTTGTCTATGCGACAAACCAATACTCTGCCAATGTTTCTGCTTTTAGCATCAACCCCGTCAGCGGCGCGCTGACGCCGGTACCGGGATCGCCCTTTACGGCCGGCACCGATCCCATCGGCATAGCGACGTGCAAGGTTACGCTTGGCAAATGTAAGCCGCCGATATTGTAGCCCCAGGTCCATGTATCCTCAAACGCTTTGGTTTGCGCGGCAGAGGTCGCGCCGATTTTCGGGGAAACGCTCGGAGCGGCGTAGTCCGTTCCGTGCATTATCTCATGCGACTTTCTCTTGTGCAAGTGCGATCGTTTGATAGCCGTTGATGCGTCACCAGGTCGTCGACAAGCGTTCGATCAGCTTTAAGACGAGATAGAGCGCTGATGCTCCGCTGCGTAGGCGCTTAGCCACATTCGTGCGTAAGCAAACGCTAGCGAAGACCGACTCGATCGGATTGGTCGTGCGCAAACTCTTCCAGCTCGCTTTCGGAAAGGCGAAGTACGCGAGCATACGGTCGACATCGTCGCGGACACAAGCCGCCGCCTTCGGGTAGTGTTTCGACAATGAAAGGGCGAGCGAGTCGATCTTGCTCATCGCCTCAGCGCGGCTCGTCGAGCTGCAGATCTCCCGCAGTTTGCGGTGTACCTCGCCTTTGAGTTTCTCGGGAACCTTGTCGAGTACGTTGCGTTAGCTGTTCTCGGGGTGCGCCGCGGCGTAAGCGGCGACGGCGGCGTCGACCGCCGTTTAGAGCGACGCGCCAGGAAATACGGTTCAGGTAGAAGACGAGTTAGAGGCGACACCTGACCGATGCGCTTTCGCCGTGATCCCCGCGGGAGCGGGGCGTAGCCCCGCAGACCCGGGCTAGGTGCGCACGCCCCTTCGGCTTCTCGTCGGGGTGTCTTTGTCGTGTTTAGGCGGTGCCGGGGCAGAAGGTGGAAAAGGCTAGCCGCGGTCTAAATGCTCAGCCGCTAGGCGGCTTTCACGTCGAGCCCGGCGCGGCCCGCTCCTCGGGCCGACTTTCGTGATCGGCACCGAGGGTGACCTCGATCATCTCCGGGTCCGCAGCGAGGCGGTTGCCCGAGCCTTGACTGAAATTCTCAGCAAATCCTGAGGTTGCCGAGCGCCTGTATGGGAAAGAGTATAGGCCAAACCAATAAGGAGGATGACTGAGATGGCACAGGATTTCAGGACAGTCCGGCGGCATGAGCGTTCGCGAAGCAGGACGCCGCGGCGGCGAACGCGTCAAGGCCAAGTACGGATCGGAGTTTTATGAGGAAATCGGCCGTAAGGGCGGAGAGGCGACCAAGAGCAAGTACGGCCCGTCATTTTATGAAGTTATCGGGCAAAAAGGTGTTTAG
>CAWHZL010000016.1:0-4517 GCA_963833845.1 Vulcanimicrobiota bacterium | reverse complement strand
TTGGCGGCTGCGAGCCACCGCAACCGGCGAGCATTGCCGCACCACGCCCATGCATAGCGCGTAGCGGCCAAAATCCATGCTCCTCAATCCTACCGTACTCTTTCGCTTCGTGAGCGCATCATCGCTGCGGCAGACCTAGCGACTCGGTGACAAGCTAACAGTTAGGTCCATCAAGATGTCCTTCTTGCCTTGGGTCAAACCGCGAAGAACCTTCGTGGCCTCCCCGCCACCAGGGTAGTTCCAATACCCAAGACGCTGATCGTTCTTCTTGAGGGGTTTCCCGTACCGTGCTATCACTGTATTCCCCTGGATCCAAAAGGCCGGAGTGTCACCATAAGCGTCATTTAGTTGCGTCGTTCCTATGACTACTCCGCTTGATCCAGACACTGTAACTTGGTAGGCGGCAACCGAGTTCTTTATGATCCCGAATATGTGCCATCCCATTGCACCTTCCACGCAAAGCCGATGCCCTCGTTCAATGTGATATTCGAGAAATCGCGGCTTCCGTTTTGCAACTCGGCGAACTTAGGCACGATTTCGTGCTTCTTGTAGCCAGCCCCCGTGACGAAGAGATTGCCCTGATTGTCGTAGGCACAGTAATAGTAATAGAGCAATGCTGCATCAGAATAAAGCGTGGCGCTCCCATGAGCGCCGGCGTAATCAAGATGGCACCTAGCCCGCTCGTGTTGGAGGCTGATACAGCCAGGTTGCTAGTGGTGGGGTCCACGGAGCAGCCTCCGAGATTAACGTAGTTAGAGGGTGGAGTAAGCGTCTGAATAATCGACGTGCCGCCATGCGCATACTCATTGATCACGCCACTTTCGGTCACAAATACGCTTCCAGTATTGGGATCTGAACATACAATGGCGCTCTAGCTTGACTAGGCAGCGTTCCCACTTGTTGTGCCGCCGGATAGCTCAGTATCAGGATTCCGTGCGAAGTGGTCACATATAAAAGGTCGCTGCCGGAACCAGAATCGTGCGTTACGCGAACTTGCTTTGCTAAAGCGCCGCTGCTAGCGCCATTTATCCCGGACTGCGGCGCGCCGCAGCCGCCGAGCAATGCGACAGCTACGCTTGAGCAAAGCGCGCCGATAAAGCCTCGATTCATGATTCCGCCTCCGAGCAAGCTTGGTCCGAGCACTCAACGTTCGACGGGTCGTTATGGTTCCCCGGAGACTTTAGTCAGCATTGCGCTTTGATTGCTGTTGCTAGTCCTCGACAAGCGCGAGTAGAGCCGCCCAGTGCCGCGGGTGTGGGACGCGAGCCCAGCCCGGAAGCGCGAGCACGCCGCAAGCGATAGCCCCGTCGCCTTGCCGATCTCGATAAGCGAGAACGCGTCGAGCTTCGGCATAACCTCGCGTTTGAACCACGCTTCGTCGCGCTGGCCCGCATGCTCGCGCGTAAAGCGGCGATTACGGCGATGACTGTCAGCCGACGGCTTCGCTGCGCCTGACTCACCTCGCGGCTGCGGCGCGGATCATTGCCTGCGGCGGTTTGGGCTGCGAGCGCCTTGCGAGCGTTCTCATCGCGCGTAAGCCGTGCTCCGGCGCGCCTTGGGCATGCACGCCTCGCAGTGACGGCGCCGCCGCTTCTCCACCGGTTCTCCACACATCGCGCACGCGGTTGGATTGGCCGGGAGCCCTTCGACGGTGGGCGTTCGCCAGCTGCGCGTTCATACGGCCGCGGCTGGGAGGCTTTGCGAGGCATGGCCGCCAGCGGCGACGGCTCCGCGGCGATGCGCACGGCGGCCCAAACGCGCCACTATAGAGGAAGTGCGAGGCCCGGCGCCATTCGACGTGAGGGCATCGCGGAAGGTTCGTGCGAGGCCGGCTGCGATCGGGCGTAGGCATTGCCGCCAGTGTGGGAGTGTTAGTGCGAGTTCATGCGTCAGCGGCGCGGCGATGCGGCACACGCCGTTGGGCAGCTCGCCAAAATCGCGCGCGGTAAACGTCCGATCCTCCAGCAGATCGAGGAGAAACGCATCCACCTCGCCTCGCACCGGCTCTAGGGCGTCAAGTGCCAGCGAATCGCGGTTACGCTGATCGGCATGCAGCACGCCCAGCGTCGGGTCCAGGCCGTGCGCGAGCAATGCGAGGCGTGCTTCGGATTCGAGGCAGGCGAACGAGATAGTTTCGCATGGCATTCAGAGGCGAGGTCGCGGCGCGAGGTGCTCCGGTGAGAACGGACGCCCGCGAATCGGTGCGAAGCCAGCGTGTCGGGATTTTCGCGAGGTCACGTTCGCGAAAGCGAATCTCCACGTTCTTCCAGGCGGCGAAGTAGTTCGCGGCTGCGTTCGCTTCGATGGTGCGAACCTTCTCGATTGAATCGGCCGAATGCAGCGAATTCGCAGCGCATCGAACTCTCGAAGTTCAGCCCAAGGCGAACCAATTCTTTCGCTGGCCGTCGAGTTTGGCGGCGATGAGTTCGCGCGCGATCGCGAGGTCCAGGCCGTCCGTGACTGCGAGCGCCTGGGCGCGGCGGATCGGGTGGCCGTCGTAGCCGAACGGAGCAGAGTGTGCGAGCACCTCGCCGTCGCGGCCGATCTGGACCAGCGCCGCGCCGATCGCGCGCAGCCACGCCGAGCGCCTCTAGGGTGACGTAGCCTGCGTGGCCGATCAGAACAAGGCGTTCGAGGCCGCAGCCCGCGCGATCGAGCGTCAGCGATCGACGCGCTGCCGCCCGAGCCCGTCCTCCACGCGGAGCTTGCCGCGGTTCTGAGACGCCAGCGCAATGCCGAAGCCGTCCACGACCAGGACGCCCGCGCGGACTTGCAGCGGCGGATATAAGGGCGTAGAGTTCTGCTGTTCATCTGGAGCTCGTCCCTCCGGTGCGACGCCTCCTCCGTTGACACGGGCCGGGGGCACCTTTAGTTAATGCTGTTTTCTGTAAAGTTAAAAACTCTGAAACTTCGGGGAGCTTGGCAAGTCGTAGGTGCGGGAGCTGCATTTCCGGAGTTAGGTTGTCCATCGAGGAACCTGCGACGCCGAAGTATTCGAGTCGCCGAAGAGCGACAATGTGTGTATAAATCTCGCACTCACGGTCGGCCCACTTGACGATGTATTCGGCCGCGATCACACGCCGCAAGGCCGAATGGAAGCTCGCGATCCTTGATGCGTCCTCGGCCTTGCGCAGTAGAGGTGGTAGCTTGTACGACCGCGCTACGGCCTTCTCGGCAACTTCGATCAGCACTGTTGACGCAGCGAAGATGTCAGCTGCGTAACGATCGGTCGCCACTCTTTAAATGTCGCCACGCCGCGAGAAACCAGCGACGGCGATAAGAATGCTAAGCCGAGCGGCTTTGGGACGAAACACCATACTGACGCGGCTCCTTTGACTCCTGCTCGTAAAGACGCTTGAAAATTCTCGCTGCTCAGGGTGCGAGATTTGTTGAGGTCCGCCTCCGACGGTGGAAGCGCGTGGTTGCTCAACCCAACTGCCGGCCGTGTAGCGCGCGGCAAATCGCGGCTGCTTCATCGCGTCCCAGATCGGGCAACTCGGCGATCTGCATGCCCCGTGACGGAACCGGGGGCGTCTGGGCTGGGCGCCATCCTCTTCGACCCACTGATCCGCGAGACAGCGACAGCAGCGCGAGGATTAGAGAATCTCCCGTAGTAGCCCGCGTCGCATATGCCATCGTCCACGGCACGCCGATGCAGTCACAAATCGTCGTAATGTCTCGGGCATCGGCATGACCTTGCCGCGAAGAATTTATTGAGTTGCTGCGTTGTATCGTGGCCCGAGGGCAGCGGCAATCTGCGATTTGCTGACTTTTGAATTCGACTAAACGTCGTTCAGCCATCGCGTAAAGAACTGTCCTCTGATCGGGGGCGACGTAGCTGGGGGACTGGCACTCCGGCCTCCTCGGGGGGGTAATCTAAAAGTAGCTTTGACCTCTTAGGAGGCCGCCACCTGCCGCAGTATAGTGGCGGAGGTCGCCCGATTGGGCGACTGGAAGGGAGTATCAGAGATTGCTACGACTACGATTAACGAGGCTGTCTCGGGGCCTTAGCCAGACCGAAATGGCCCGGCTACTGGGGATGAGCCACCTGACACTCGGCTACCTTGAAAACGGGCGTCTCGCGCCCAGCAAGCGCGACTTGGAGCGGCTATGCGGCCTCTTCGGCGAGCACGCCGAGCGGATGTTCGAAGAGGTCGGCGACGGCCTTGGAGTGACACCGTGAAGGCCGCCGATGGGCAGCGGATCGAGCAACTCCTTGACGACGCCTCGTTCTCGTGCCGGGCGATCGCAAGAGAGACTGGATATTCAGATTGGACGATCCGCAAGATCGCGCGCGAACTCGACGGCGATTCGCGGCCGATGCGGCGGTCGCAGATCGCATTCAAATGAGACTCCGCCGGATGACGTCTCTCCGGTAGCCGGCTGGCTCGTCTTTGGCGGCTTTGTCGCAGCGATCGTACTCGCGACGTGGGCTGGTTCGCGCTGGACACCTCCACCCGATCTATCAGTCTGCCTTCCTTCCGTACACCATACGTTCTCTTTGAAGGAGAAACGTT
>CAWHZL010000015.1:0-14062 GCA_963833845.1 Vulcanimicrobiota bacterium | reverse complement strand
TTCCGAAGCCCGATTCGATTGCTACCTGGTATACGACGTTACTGCGCTCGTCTCCGACGGCGAGAAACTGCCCATCCCATTGCAACCCGCCGGGTCCGTCGAGCTTCTTACCGATGTTAAGTGGAATTAGCGAATTGCCACCCCTCGGTAACTCTTCCAACAAACCCTCGTGGTGGCTATGCCGTCCGTCCACGTACAGATTCCCGCCGCCGTCATAGGCGCAGTATGCGAACTCGACTCGCTCGGAAGAAACGTACGTTTGCGGTTCCCCCGAAGCGTTCGGAAAAATCGCCACCCCGTTCGGGCTGAGTGTGACGGCGAGGTCGTTCGTCGTGGGATTTACCGCGCAGCTGACGGTCTGATACGATGGTGGTGCGGTCAGTTCAGCGATTGGAGTCGTACCGCCATGAGCATATTCGCTGATCGCGCCCTGGCTAGTTATCCAAACGTCGCCGTGAGAATCGGAGCAGACCCCAGGGCTGATCAGCTGCTCGATTGCTCCAACTCGTTTACCCGCATAGTTGAAGACAACGACGGAGTACTCGTCGGCAAGATAATAAAGATCGCTGTTCTTTGCGTCCGCCAGCATCCACGACTTGCCCCGCGCGCCGTCCTGCGCGATCGCACGGCTCTGCGGCATCGCCGGCGCACCGATCGGCGGCTGCGATCCGCCGCACCCTGCGAGCATTGCGACAGCAACGCAGCTGCTGAGGGCGTAACGACTAAGAACTCGATTTTTCACTTATCTTGCTCCCATGATCCGAGAACGTCTCGGCGCCCGAGATTGTTCGGCGCAGCGCCGCTCAGTCCCATGCGGCGCGAGCGGCTACCTTTCGACCAGCGCGAGCAACGCGTCCCAGTGCCTTGGATGCGGCACCTTCGCGCCGGCCCGGATGCGCGAGCAGGCCGCGAGCGAGAGTCCCGTCGCCTTGCCGATCTCCTTAAGCGAAAAGGCATCGAGCTTCGGCGCGATCTCGCGCTTGAACCATGCCTCGTCGCGCTGGCCCGGATGCTCGCGCGCCCAGCTGCGGTTGCGGCGATGCCCCTCGGCTGATCGCCTCGCCCGCGCCTGGTTCACGGCGGCGCTGCGCCGCGGATCGTTGCCCGCGGCGGTCTGCGCTGCGAGCGCCTTGCGTGCTGCCTCGATCGCGCGGAGGCCATGCTCGCGACGCGCTTTCGGCATGCACGCCTCGCAATGACGGCGCCTGCGCTTGAGGACCGGCTCGCCGCACATCGCGCACGCGATCGGATTGGCGGGGCGCGCTTCGACGGTTGGCGCGCGCCATGCTCGCGTTGCGTACGGCCGCGGCTGCGAGGCTTTGCGAGGTGTTGCGAGCAGCGGCGATCGCTCCGGACCGGGAACGCTGCGGCGCTTATTCCCGGATTTTGCCGACGAGCGTGCGAGGCGCTGCACCTTTGTTGACGAGCGATTCGCGGAAGACTTGTGCGAGGCGTGCCGCGATCGGCCGCAGGCATCCGCGCCAATGCGGCAGCGTGAGTGCGAGCTCATGCGTCAGCGGCGCCGCGATCCGGCAAATACCGTTCGGGAGCTCGCCAAAGTCTCGCGCCGTGAACTCGCGATCTTCCAAGAGGTCGAGCAGAAAGGCGTCCACGTCCGCGCGCACCGGCTCCATTGCGTCGAGCGCGAGCGAATCGCGGTTGCGCTGATCCGCATGCAGCACGCCCAGCGCCGGATCGCAGCCCTGTGCGAGCAGTGCGAGGCGAGCCTCCGACTCCAAGCACGCGAAGAGGTAGTTTCGCATGGCGTTGATCGGCGAGGTTGCCGCGCGAGGCGCGCCGGTCAGCACCGAGGCGCGCGAATCGCAGCGAAGCCAGCGCGCGGGGATTCGTGCGAGGTCGCGCTCGCGAAACTTGAGCGTTACATTGCGCCAACGCAGCGAAAGTACTGCGCGGCGGCGTTCGCCTCGATCACGCGCAGTCGCTCGATCGAACCGGCCGAACCGAGTGCGGTTCGCAGCTTGCATCGAACTCGCGCAGTTCAGCGCCAAGCCGAACCAGAATCCGCCGCTGGCCGTCGAGCTTGCCGGCGATCAGCTCGCGCGCGATCGCCAGGTCCAAGCCGTTCGTGACTGCGAGCGCCTGGGCGCGGCGGATCGGATGGCCGTCATAGCCGAACGGCACCGAGTGTGCGAGCACCTCGCCGTCGCGGCCGATCTGCACCAGCGCGGCGCCGATCGCGCGCAGCCATGCGAGCGCCTCTAGCGTGACGTAGCCCGCGTGGCCGATCAGAACCAGGCGTTCGAGGCCGCAGCCCGCGCGATCGAGCGTCAGCGATCGGCGCTGCCTGCCGATCCCATCCTCCACGCGCAGCTTGCCACGGTTCAGGACGCGCAGCGCAATGCCGAAGCCGTCCACGACCAGGACGCCCGCGCGGACTTGCAGCGGGGGATATAAGGGCGTAAAGTTCTGCTGTTGCATCTGGAGCTAATCCCTCCGGGTGCGACGCCTCCGGCTCGTTACAGCGGGCCGGGGGCACCTTAGTTTTTCTGCTTGTTTACTTCGCGCTCCATGTGCTCAAGCCATTGCGTGCAGTCGTCCGACAGGAGCCACCGCGCGAGGTGCTTGAGCCAGAAATACCATAGCTTGTCCATCTGTCCTCGCCATGCGCCATTACGAGCGCGTGAGCAAACTGCGCGCCAACCATCTGCGCAGGCGTTACGCGGATCGGCATCTGTCGAAATGCTTTCTGAAATCGAAAGTGCTTCGCCACTCCAAAGAAGGTCAGAGGGTTCGTTGACGGTGGGCGATCCTTTCCCTTAAAAAACTTTCTCCTGAACCCGTAGCGACGAGTAACATGAACACAGGTAGTTCCATACGGCACGTTCTAGGACCGAATCGCTAAGTTCGCCTTCGAGAATTTTGATTGCGTCGCTTTCTCCGATGTTCAGCATCGTCCATATCAGCGGCGCACAGCCTTGTGTTCTTGCAGCTTTGCCGGATCGGCGTCGTGCGGCATGAGGTCGTCAACGAACCGCTCGATCGTTCCCATCTTGTCGTCAGGCGCTATCCCGAACTTTAATAGGCCAAGCGTCATCTTTACGCGGTCTATCTGAGCCTGTTTGGGCTTTTGCGGGCGATATTGATCATCCGCAATATCTTCGGCCATACATAAAGAGATTTTCGGGCGTGAGCTCTCGACCGCGAACACGATTGCGACGCCTTGCGTGCGGCCCGGAGATTATCGGTAGCCCTTAATGCACGTTTCTCTGACGTACTCCCAGCCCCACCCGTCAGCAAAGAAAAGGAAGAATCGGAGCAAGTCGCCGCTGGCCCGCTCCGGTGCGTCGATGGAGACGCCGCAATCGGTAGAGTCGCTCGGCACGCAGCTCCATCCAGGGCTCCCACAAGACCGCTCGCGCCCTCGCGCCCGAGGTACACAGTCTCGCGCTCCGGCAGATAGTGCGCCGCGGTGTCGTCCACGATCATTGTGGGTGTCACCTGGAGCCCGAGCGACGAGTCGTCGAGGACCTCCCCGGTCGTGCGCGGCTTCCGTTGCTTTGCTGCGTCAGTTTCTACCATAGTTCTCGACTCGGGGTGTTTTGGCGAAAGGTTTAGGGACTCCCTAGCGACTTGGATACGCTATCACCTAGTGATATGAACGTTAAAACTCTGGCGGCTTCAAGCCAACATAACTCAGCGTGAGGCGGCAGAACGCCTCGGAATCGGGGAATCTACTTACGGATTTCTGGAGTCGGGACGGATGCGACCTTCACAGGCACAACTAAGGCGACTTGCACGCTGCTTCACCGATCCGGCGCGGCTTTTTGAGGCGGTCCCGGACGAGATTGTGAGCACGCAGTGACTCCGGACGACCGCGAGCGTATCGCCGAGCTACTGGAAGACCCGGGTCTCTCGTACCGTGCGATCGGCCGAGAACTCGGGATTAGCGACTGGACCATTCGGCGCGTCGCGCGCGAACTCGACGGCGATTCGCGGCCGATGCGGCACCGAGATCACATCCAAGAGCCCGCCGGGGAAGTCTCTCCGGTAACTCGGCTGGCTCGTCTTTGGCGGCTTTGTCGCAGCCATCGTACTCGCGACCTGGGCTGGTTCGCGCTGGACACCTCCACCCGAGCTATGAGTCTGTCTCTCTTCTCTACACCATACGTTCTCTTTGAAAGGAGAAACATTGTCGAAAACACCTGATTCCACGCATGGAAAAACGACCGTCTCGGAGACTATTGAGAAATTCTCCTTCGGTTCCGGAAACGCGTACCTGGACAACGCCGAGCTCGCGAGCACAGGTCGCCGCTTCGACATCCTGGAGATCAAGTTCGATCCTGGCCAGGGTTACCAAAATCAAGACCGCTGGCTTATTTCAATCAAATTCCCAGACGGCGAACCCGGCCTGCTCAGTCTTGGTTCGAATCCCGGCCGCGATCAGCAACTCCGAGATGCTCAAGCATTCCTCACGCGTGCGGGCAAAATCACCAACGTGCGGCTGCGCCAATCGCGGCAAGGCATTCTACTTCACGGAGAGCGACCGCTAACGAGTAAGGGCCGAGGCATGCCCGCCTCGGCCCGTTCTACTTGCAGTTGAACTATGGCCAAGATACCAAAGCGCCGCCGCGGCGGTCAACGTCGCCGGCGCCCGCGGCTTCCCAAGACGCTCGCGCAGTTCGACAAGCTGCCGCGCCGCTCGCAGCTGGCGATCGAGAACGTCGCGCACGTCGTCACGCGCATGCGCGAGGGCATATCGCTGAAGAGCGCCGCGGCCGAATACGGCGTCGATCCGCGCACGGTCGTGAAACTGGGCGGCTCCGCGCTAAGCAAGACAAAGGGCGGCCGATATGCGGCCAAGTCCAGTGACACACTCTTTCGCCCGTTGCGTCGTGACGGTCCACGGCGGCCGAATCGAGGTTGGCGTGCGCGGCTCGCGTGCCGCATCGGAGACTATCAAAACGCGCGGCTGCTCAGCGCGAGTTCCTCGCCACCGGCGACGATACAAAACTGCGTAAGCTGCGTAAGACGAAGATTCTCGACGCCTCCGGCCGCGAGATTCCATTCCTCACCGATGAGGACGAACTCGCGCGCCAGGGTGACCTCGGAATGCTTTCCTATGAGAGCATCTATGCTCGGCGTGGCTGATGGGCGAGCGCGATCCGATCGCTGCGTGGCTGCGGAAAACCCGAGCTCAGCGCCGCGTCGGCCGGACGGCGGCCTGCGCGTGCGGCGAGTCGCGCCCGTATGCCTTGATTACCGGGTGCGAGCCACCGTGCTGCTTTCGCTGCGAGCGCCTCGCACAAGGCCGCTCACCCTACGAGCTCAACCACGTCTTCGGCAAGCACAACAGCCCGCTCACGATCCGCTATCCGATCAACGACCACCGGGCGGTTTTTAGCGTGAAGCAGCTCGACTGGACGGACGAGACCCTGGAGAACCCAACCGGCGACGTGCTGCTCGCAGGCATCGCGCGCTTCCACGGGCTCAACGACAATACCGCGCACATGCTCGCTGACTGCCTCGCATTTGCGCCGAAGCTCAAGCACGTCCAAGAGCTGCTCGTCACGATCTACGGGCCGGACTGGCTTCCTGCCCTGGAGGCCGACGCGAAGCGAGCCTCGCGTAAACCGGCGAAGAAGACGCCGTCCATGAGGAGTGATCTGCCGATCGCGGTTCGCGTCTATCCCGATCTGCCGTCTGCACCGTCGAAACGCGAGGCCGCACCGCCGATCGACGGGATGCTGGTCTTTGACTGCGAGACGCGTACCGACAAGGCGCAAGCGCTCACGTTCGGCAGCTACCGCTTCTTGGTCGAGGGGCGCTGCCTGCAAGAGGGCCTGTTCTACGGCGACGATCTGCTGCCGCGCGAGCTCGCGGTGCTGGAGCGCTATGTCGGCCGCCACGCAGCCGAGACCGACCCGCGCGGTATCCCGGAGCGCGATATTCCGAGCGATCCGCAGTTGCGGCTGCTGAACCTCGCAGAGTTCCGGACGCTGCTCTACCGCGTGGCGTACAAGGGGCGCGGCCTGCTCGTTGCGTTCAACTTCCCGTTCGATATCTCACGCCTCGCGCTTGGCTATAGCGCCTCGCAAGGCCGGTTCCTGGGCGGCTTCAGCTTCCAGTTCTTTCAGTACCGCGATCCGGCCGGCACCCTGCGTCCCAATCCTTACCGCCCGGCGATCACCGTCAAGCACATGGACAGTAAACGTTCCTTCAAGCGATTTACCGCGACGATCGATCGCGATAAAGAGGATCGGATTCCCGAAGGTGCCGCGAGTCCGAAGCCGGACGATCGCTATATCTTCCGTGGCCACATGCTCGATGCCAAGACCCTGGCCTTCGCGCTGACCGATCAGGGCATGGGCCTCGAACGCGCCTGCGAGCTGTTCGGCGTCGAGCACGGCAAGCAGAAGGTCAAACGTCACGGCGTCGTCACCGCTAAATATATCGATTACAACCGGCGCGACGTGCTCGCAACCCGCGAGCTAACCGAGAAGCTGCTCGCAGAGTACGCCCTGCATCCGATCTCGCTGCAAGTCACGAAGGCCTACTCTCCCGCCTCGATCGGTAAGGCGTATCTCGAAGCCATGGGCATCACGCCGATCCTCGCGCGAATGCCGGATTTCCCGAAGCGGTATCTCGGTCATGCTGAATCGGCGTTCTTCGGCGGTCGTGCGAGCGCGCACGTTCGCAAGGTCCCGGTGCCGGTCGTCTATACCGACTTTATGAGTCAGTATTCCACGGTGAATGTGCTGATGGGGCTCTGGCAGTTTGTGACCGCGCGCGAGATTACGGTCGTGGAAGATGCCCGCGAGGAGCTCGCAGCCCTGCTGCGAGACGTGACACCCGAATGGGTGCTCGATCAAGCGAACTGGAAGCGCCTCGCAGGCTTCGCTCGCATCATTCCCGATGGCGACGTATTGCCGCTGCGAGCCAAGTACGGTGGCAACGATTGGCAGATCGGCGTCAACTACGTCCATGCGGGCAGCGACGATCCCGGCGACGCCCTGTGGTACTCGTGGCCCGATCTGGTGGCCTCCGTGCTCCTGACCGGAAAGCAGCCTCGCATTGTCGAGGCATTCAAGATCGAGCCGGTTGGTACGATGGAGGGCCTCAAGCCGGTCGTATTCCGCGGTCAAGTTCCAATCGATCCGCGCTCGCAAGATTTCTTCAAGACGGTTATCGAGGAGCGCAATCGCCTCGCAGCTCGCACCGATCTGGATAAGAGCGAGCGCGATCGGCTGAAGCGTTCGCTCAAGACCTTCGGCAGCGCGACGAGCTACGGCATCTTCGCGCAGATGGATCGCAAAGAGAGCACCAAGCCGGTCAAGCTGACCTGCTACGGCATCGATCCGGAGCCGTACGAATGCACCGTGAAGCACCCCGAGTCACCCGGTGAGTTCTGCTTCCCGCCGTTGGCCTCGCTCATTACCGGCGGCAGCCATCTGCTGCTCGCGCTGCTGGAGCGGCTGGTCACCGATCGCGGCGGCACGTACGCGATGGAAGACACCGACTCCATGGCGATCGTCGCGAGTCAACACGGCGGCCTTGTGCCGTGCCCGGGTGGCCCGTACAAGACCGACGACGGAGGCGAGGCGATCCGCGCGCTGACTTGGGCGCAAGTGGACGAAATCGTTGCGCTGCTCGATCGGCTCAATCCCTACGATCGCGAAGCAGTCAAAGAGCCGATCCTCAAGATCGAACGCGACAACTTCGATCCGAAGACGGAAGAGCAGCGGCAGCTCTGGTGCCTGGCGATTTCCGCCAAGCGTTACGCGCTCTTCCTGCGCGACTCGCAACGGCGAACCCGTGCTGCTGCGCGAGGGCGTCAATAACGAGGAAGATCGCTGGTCGGAGCACGGGCTCGGGCATCTGCTCAATCCCAGCGATCCAACCGGTGACGATCGCAGCTGGATCGCACACGCGTGGCTTGGGATCGTGCGCCGATCGCTGGACCTCGCGACGGCGCCGCTTCCGATTGCCGATCGCGTGGCGGTTGGGCAAATCACGGTGAGCAGCCCCGAAGTGCTGAAGCCCCTGGAAGCGTTCAACGCGGGTAAACCGTACGCGGAGCAGATCAAGCCGTTCAACTTTATCCTGAGTTGCCACGTCGCGCCGTTCGGTCATCCGGTCGGCGCCGATCCGGAGCACTTTCATCTCGTCGCGCCATACGAGACCGATCCGCGCAAGTGGCTCGCGCTGCCGTGGATCGATCAGTATTCCGGCAAGCAGTACCGAATCAGCACGACGCTTGCAACAGGCACTCGGCAAATCGCGCGCGTCAAGAGCTATGGCGATGTGCTCGAAGAGTACGAGTTCCACGAAGAGGCCAAGTGTGCCGATGCCAGCGGCGCGCCGTGCGGCAAGCAAACCGTGGGGCTGCTACAGCGACGGCACGTGACGATCAAGTCCATGACCCCGATCGGCAAGGAGTCAAATAAGCTCGAAGAGGTCGAAGAGGGCGCCATCCCAGGTGCCGGTGACGTGTATACTGAGTACCCCGATCCGCGGCGCGACGAGTGGACGACGACGATTCTGCCCGAACTGCGCGCGCATTAACCTTTCGGAGCTTGAGGCCGCAAGCAACCTCGACCGAAGGACGCTTCAGCGAATCCGCGCTGGAAAGCGCCCGCATCTAAAGAATGCGATTATTCTCACAGCGATTGCATTAGCTAGAACGGAGTCAAGGCGCTCCTGACTGGTAGCTCGCGGCTTGGCTGCTCCGGTGGGACTGAGCTCAGCCTCGCCGAAACAGCACTCAGCCCCGTGACGCTCACGGTGCGAGGAGCACGTACCAATGAGGAGTAGACAGTTGAGCCGCTTTGCGCTAAGCGCTTGCGTTGCTACCGTTATGCTTGCAGGGTGCGGTGGATCGCAGCCGCCGCTTGGCGCGCCGGGCGCGATGTCCCAAAGCGCCAGCAGCAGCTACGGTTACAATACGCTCTACAGCTTTGGCAAGCGGTCTTCGGATGGCCAGAAGCCAATGGCAGCGTTAATAGATGTGAACGGTACACTTTATGGCACAACCTTCGCCGGTGGCAGTCTTGCATGTGCTGGCGGTTGCGGCACGGTGTTTAAGATCAAGCCGTCAGGAAAGGAGAAAGTGCTTCACAGGTTCGCGGGCGGTACGGACGGCACGAATCCGTGTGCAAGCTTACTCGCGGTAAAAGGCGTTCTGTACGGGACGACCGAGTACGGTGGCGGCGAGGTCAACGTGGGCACCGTCTTCGAGATCAGTACCGCGGGTGTCGAGAACGTAGTGTACAGCTTCGGTCCCGTCCCTGATGGCCAGAGCCCTCTTGCCGGGTTGATCGACGTGAGCGGTAAACTTTTCGGCACGACGCTGAGCGGCGGCAACGGTGAATCTGGGACGGTCTTCAGGATCGCTACAAACGGCAGAGAGAAGGTGCTTTACAGCTTCGGCTACGGTAGTCCCGGCGAGAATCCTATTGCAGGCTTGGTGAGTCTAGATGGCACCTTGTACGGGACAACAAAATTTGGCGAAGTGACCAGCAGCGGTTTTGGCTACGGAACGGTGTTCGCGGTGAGCAGAGCCGGTACGGAGAGGTTGCTGCACGCTTTTCATCTGTCTGATGGGTACTATCCGGCCGCCGACCTAATCAATGTCAAAGGCACGCTGTACGGGACGACACAGGCCGGTGGCATTTACGGGGAGGGGACCGCGTTCAGCATTACGACGAGCGGCGACCTAACAAGCCTTCATAGCTTTGGCTACGGCTCTGATGGAAGCTTTTCTTGGGCACCGCTGCTCGACGCGCATGGCACGCTTTACGGAACAACTTCTGGGGGGGGTGCTTACGGCAAAGGAACCGTTTTCAGCATGAGCCTCAGCGGCAACGAGAAGGTGCTCCACAGCTTCGGCTACGGCTCCGATGGCGCAACACCGCTCGCGGGCTTGATCGCCGTAAACGGAACGCTGTATGGTACGACGTCAGCCGGTGGGACGTACGGCGATGGAACCGTCTTTGCGCTGAAGCCGTGACGTTCACAATGCGAGGAGTAAACGAACCATGACGAGTCGAGAGCTGAGCCGCTTCGCGCTAGTCGTCTGCCTGGCTGCCGCAATGCTCGCAGGGTGCGGCGGATCGCAGCCGCCGATCGGCGCGCCGGGCGCGATGCCCCAGGGCAGTCTGTAAATGACTGATGAGAAGACCCGGCCTCGATCATCGAATGGCTGGTGCATATCGGCGGCAGCGAGTGCAGTCATGATCGCTGCGGACATGGTGGCTTACGGCGTCAGGTCCTTCAATATATTTCCAGCGATGCTTTCAATAGTTTTTGCTATTTTCATGTTCTCGGGTAGGCGAGCGCAGGATTGGGTGATTGCATACTATCAGGAGCTAGCACCTCGCACCGGCAGACCTAACACAATGCCGGTGGAGAGGCGGTACGATCTCCTCGGAATGCTGGACAGGGGCCTTTGGGGTTTTTGGGTTGTTCTATTGGCGTGTACTCTCGCTTTTCCGATAATCGGCGATTCTAACTTAAGGGACGCCTTTACTATAGCAATGATCGTACTTGCTCTCGTGGCTACTCCGATAAGAATGTTTATCGCCGCCGGCCTCTTCTGGCCAGGACGGAAGGGCGATTCGCCTTGAGCCTTGTGCGCATCGTCGGTTGCGCCGGATCGCAGCCGCCGATCGGCGCGCCAGGTGCGGTTGCAGGCTGAATAGACGAAAAGTACACGGTCGGTTGCGCCCGTCCTTTGCGATTAAGTGACTTGAATCAACTTAAGAAGGTAAGGGTAAGCATTTTCTAACAGGTACTGGCAGCAGCTTTACCTACGCTAAATAGAGGTCGATAATGTCGTTCAAGAACGGTCGCGCGGTATTGTCCTTCGTCATACTTTCAATGATAATAAGCGCTTGTGGCGCCGGAATGAGCAGCATTCCTGCAGGCCAAGCGTTAATGGGTAATGCCCAGCAGCTCCTTGATTCCGGCGGCGTCATGCCTGCCGACTCGACATCCATCCTAAAGAAGCTGACGAAGGACGTAACGATCGGTTCGACCGTGGACCTGAAGAACGGAGATAAGGGTCCGCGTGCGATCAGCGTCGTCATGGGTAACGACGGGAAGCTGAAGAAGAATCAGATTCTCGTTTGCAACTTCGAGGACTCGAAAGGCAACGCCGGGCAGGGCACGACCATCGAGCAGTTCTCGCCGACTCCGAACTCCAAGCCGACGACGTTCGTACAGAGTTCCAAGATCGCAGGCTGCGACGGGACGGCGATCACCTCCGGGGATCAAATCTATGCCGCGGGCATGACGAGCAAACTCGTGGTCTGGATCAACCAATCCGGTCAGATCAAGAAGACGTACGGCAAGCCGATCACGATGCCGATCGCGGATTCGGAAACGCCCCCCTCTATCTCTACTCGCCCATCTACGTCTACGTTGGCAACGGCGATACGGGAGCCGTCGATACCTTTAGCCTTGGCGGTTATGGCGACAAGCACGTCACCCCGGTGATCGACGGCTTCCCGGTCAGCAAGGGCTCGGGCTGGAGCGCACAAGGGCCGTCGGGCTTCGCTTACTGGTGCGGCGCACTTCCCGGACAGCTGCAGTGCAAGAATAAAGCAGATATTATGTACCTGGCCGACGGCGACTGCAACGCGATCGTGTCGATCGACCATGCCAGCAGCCTGCTCGTCAAAGACGAGATCACGGTCGGTTCGGGCTGCAAGACCTTCAAGTGCAAGTATCCGACCACGACCTGTGGCAAGCTCGTGAAAGCCGGCTCTCCGCTGAACAAACCGTTTGCGGCAACGATCCTACCCAACGGCAACATGGTCGTCGCCAACACGGGAAACAACACGCTCGTCGAACTGATGCCGAGCGGCAAGGTGTTGGATACGAAGGTCGTAGACAAGAGCAAGACGCCGGGGATATGGGGCCTCTTTGCGATCGGCTCGAACGACGGCAATACGGCTATCTACTACACCGATACGAATAGCGACGAGCTTCATGAACTCAAGCAGTAACGGTCGGGCCTAACAAACCCAGCGCGCCTTCGCCCGTCTGCGCCGGAGGTCACCGAACCATTGAAGCCACCAATCCGTTGAGACTGCGAAGAATAGAAATGAAGATTCTAGGTTCTAGCCGCTACGTGCTTACAAGCTGCGCGGCTACGGCAATGCTCGCAGGGTGCGGTGGATCGCAGCCGCCGATCGGTGGGCCGGGCGCGATGCCGCAAACCTTGGCGATCGCGACTCATGCTGGAAGGAATTCCCGAGAGGTTGGACTCTACTTTCTCATGGTGACGCTTACGGAGGCGCTGATCGCAGCATTACTGCTGACCCCACTTACACTTTTCGTAATTGCGGCGATCCTCTTCATCCGCCGACCACCGCGCTGGCTAGTGCGATACAGGGCGTCGATCAAAGAGAAAAATTTGTCCCGACGGGCACTAGAGAACGGCCTGATTTCCGCCGCCGGGATTGCGTCGGCCCAACTTTTCTTCCTTGGTTTGCAATACTTTGGCGTTTACGGCTGGACCCTGGTCAACGTTAGAAGGCCGGGAACCTATTGGCTCGGTATTTTCTATGTGCTGCTAACGTTCGCTGGAATGTACTTCGTGACGGCGCTCAGCGAGGCGCGCGCACCTGCTGAAGATTGGCTGCTCTGGGACAAGCCTGAAGAAAAAAGATAAGTAAGGGCGGCCCGGCTCCCGCAACTTTTTACTCAGGCTACCCGCATTGCCCTAGCCCCCGCGCCCCCGCGCCTCTGCCCCGCGCACGGCTTCGCCATCGCGAGGCGGTTGCGCTTTGCGGCTTAGCAGCCTCGATCGGCGCGCGCGGCTCGGATTGCCCCTGAGAGCATGCCTCGCAGCGCGGCGGCTAGGCCTCGCAGCAGCCTCCCACCTTAGCGGCTTGGACGGCGGCACTTAACGCGCTGTCGCTCGGATCGCGGCGGCTGGGGCTCGCGGCCCAGCTTAGCCTAGCACTGGCAGGGGGGCGGCATTTTGAGAGGCCCCAACTCCTTTCCCACAACGCAGCGGCACCGTGGCATTTCTTGTATTTGTTCCCGACGAAAAATTTCGCTCCAACTTTTTTTTGCGGCCGGCGCCTAGGAAATCAGTCGCAGGCGGCGGCGGTGTCGTTTTGGGGGAACGGGTTTCGCGCCTGGCGCTTGGCGATTAGCGCTTCCAAGACGATGTAACTGACGTTATCTCGCTTTCGCCAGGGTGCCCCCGCGCGCGAGAGAGAGGGGGGTACCTCCTGTGCGAGTTCGCGCGAGGGATCACCGACGCCGCAAGGGGGTGGCGTGTTGCCGCGCCCGCGCGCGTGTTGAGAGAGGGTGCCTGGCGCGTAAGAGTCGCGGGGGTCGCGGTCACGCGCGCAGGGGGTGGCATATTTAAAGGGAGTCTCCGGCTAAGTCGCCTCGCCGAGACATTGCAGCAACCCTAGGCATCGGCCCAGCGTGCCTGGCTTGGTTCAAACGCGAGGTGGCCCGAGGCTCGATGCCTTGTCGATCAACGAGATCGTCGAGGCGGCGCTTCCGCTTGCAGCCTGCCAGCGTTCCCGGCAACCGGAGCGTGCCGCATCCCGGGCGCAGGGAAGCCCTGCCTCCGCTCATTAAAACGTAGCCGCTCGCCTCGCATGGGACCGAGCATCACCACATCGAACAATCTGGGCGCCGAGGCGTTCTCGGATCAGGGAGCAAGGTAAGTGAAGCCTTTGGATTTTCGTCGTTACGCCCTAAGCAGCTGCGCGGCTGCCGTAATGCTTGACGGCATGCGGTGGATCGCAGCCGCCGATCGGCGCGCCGGGCCAAGGCCGAAGCAGCGCCTTTTCATTACCGTAGCCAAAGAAAGAAGATTCTTATGATAGCGTCGCTACTGGGTGCTACTGCTTGCGAGTGCGACTCCGTCGTCGATGCCAAGCCCGGGGGTCCCTTGCGAGGGACGCTGTCTCGCGGGCATCGCCGTCGGTGACGACGCTAACGGCGCCCTCGCACGACTTGACTCGCGGCCGATCCCCGGCTCGGATCAGCGCATCATGGCCGACTTCAACAGCTACCCCGATGGACTAATGTTGACAGTCTACTATTACCGGGGAGCAGTCGTCGCCGTTTCGAT
>CAWHZL010000014.1:0-3954 GCA_963833845.1 Vulcanimicrobiota bacterium | reverse complement strand
TCGAATCCCGCTGGGGCTACCAAATCGTCCTTATGTTATAGAATTTTTCGCCTGCCGAGCTCGAGCAGGTCGGCGAGTCCCTCCATTCTTAGCGCCAGCGGTCGCCGGCGGCGGTCACGTAGTTCTTCCAGACGTAACCCCAAGGGAGTACGAGCGGGACGACCACGACGCCGAGGAATATCCCGAGAAAGTTGTCCGCAAGGTCGGCATCGACGGAGTGTGCGACGTACGCCGGCAGGTACGCCGCGAGTACCCAAATGAGCTTCCATGCCAACTCGAAGATCATCAGGGGCATCATGCGTACCGGGTAACGAATGCCCAGCAGCGCTAGCAGCGTCAGCGCTCCTAGGAAGCTCATCCCGACGCCGTGCCAGAAATCCCAGTGATGCGTATGGTGCGAGATCGCCGGTCAGGTCTTCAAACCTTGCGCAACACCGATGAGCGCATAGGCCGCTCGCAGCAGGTAGAGTCGGTACAGCGGCAACTCCGGCCTTGCAACGATCATAAGGACGTATTCGAGCCGCAGCGTGCGGTTCGGCTAAAGCCCTTCGTTTAAGCTTAGAATAAGTGCCGACGACGAGCTGCCTCCAATAGCTCACCGAAGCGCTGCGGCGCCTGAGCCTTTGCATCGTCCAGGATTATTACATAGTGCTTCATCGTGGTGGTCATCGACGAATATCCGAGCAATCGCTGAATCACCTGAATCGCGGCGATCGCTTTCGCCATGAGCGTGCTGCATGTCTCGCGAGTACGCGTCTTGAACGGCAAGTATGGTAAGCCTGCCCGTGTGACGCCTGCTGTAACTCGCTTTACGTTGATTTGCTTTCTTCGCTCGCGAGTGCGATCGCGGCCTCCGGTGTAAGTGCCGCACCCTCTGCGATCAGCCCGACGAGCTCGTCGGGCGCGAGTTCTTCGCGCAGGAGCGCGTTGAGGCGGTCGTGCGTCGCCGTCTCGGTGAACTTGCGAGAGAATCCGTGTCGCTCGAACGCGGCGTCGGCATAGCCTTCGAGCACAGCCGCGCGCGCGACGTTGGCTCGCAGCGCAATGACAAGGGCCAGGTGCTCGATCGCAGTCGCGATGTCGGCGTGGTCCGGCTCCCGCGCGGCATGGATTTCGATTGCCTCGCTTGCTGCAGCCGCGGCGGCCGGAAGATCATCCGTGGCGGCGAGATAGCCGGCGAGGTTTTGAAGCAGCTTGGCGAGCATTCCCTTATCGGTACCGCCCCGCGCTTCGGGAAGCGTCTCGCGAACGATCGCGGCCGCTCGCTGAGTCTGACCGAGTGCGTGCTCGGTCTCCGCGAGGCAGCCCGCCGCAGCCTGTTCTCCGAAAGTGTCTCCGAGCGCGCGACACTCCTTACGCAACCGCTCGTACATGCGCACCGCGACCTCGAGCTGACCGCGAAGCTGGCTGAGCTGTGCGCGCGCCCCGAGCATCCGATTTCGAACGTGAACCGAGATCCCCGGGATCGCTTCGGCCCGCGCTAAGGCCCTCTCCGCTTCGTCAAGCTGGCCTCGGGATATCGCCGCATCTGCATAGCGATGCAGCGCCCTAGCCAGCAACGAGGCGTCGCCGTCTGCATACGCATGTTCGACTACCTCGGTCGCCAGCTCGAGTGCGCGCAAGCTGTGCCCGGAAGCGTCCAGCAGATGCGACAACACGATCAACAGCCGAGCGCGGAGACGCCGCTCGCTGACCGGGAGCGCCTCGAGATACGCCTCGCACCATACTCTACCGTCAACATTGAGTCCGACTGCCCGCCAACTCGTATCAATATTGGCGAGCAACTCGGCGCCGTCGATTAGTGCCGAACGGTCCAACGCACCGTCGAGCGCCAAGCGCACGTCTTCCAGTTCGGTCTGCAGCGCCGCAACGAGATCGGGGCGCCCGGTGGTCCGCTCGCGCCAAGCTCGCACCTCCGCGAAGTGATCACGCAGATATTTCAGATGACGACTGGCAACGAGATCGCGCTCGCCCGCATCATCGAGCTTCGCAACCGCATAGGCGTGCGTCGATTCGAGCAGCCGGTAACGCACCCCGTCAACCTGCGGTTCAGCTAGCACCAGCGACTTATCAACCAACGAGGACAACACGTCGAACACGTCGAGTTCATCGAGACCCTCGTCGCTCCCGACCGCTGCCGCCCCGTCGAACATAAATCCATTCACAAAGACTCCCAGCCGCCGGAACAGCGTGCGTTCACGCACGTCGAGCAGGTCGTAGCTCCAATCGATGAGCGCGCGCAGCGTCTGCTGCCGCGGGAGGGCATCGCGACGGCCGCCGGCGAGCAGGTGAAACCGTTCGTCGAGCCGCTCGCGCAGCTGTCTTGGGGTGAGCATGCTCACTCTTGCTGCGGCCAGTTCTATAGCCAGCGGAATGCCGTCCAACCGCCGGCAGATGTCCGAGACGATCGGCGCATTCTCATCAGTGAGCGTAAAACGATGGTCTACTGCGCGCGCGCGGTCGCAAAAGAGGGCTATCGCTTCGTACGCGGCGGCGTCAGCTGCGCTCAGACCGACCGTTGACGAAGGGATCTTCAGCGACGGAAGACGGTAGGTATATTCGCCAGCAGCCCGCAACGGTTCGCGGCTCGTGGCTAGAATCCGCACGCGCGGGCAGTCGGCCAACAGGGCCTGACTGACGGATGCGGCCTGGGTAATGACATGTTCGCAGTTGTCGAGAATCAGCACCGACGTTTTGTTCTTGAGATACGCAAGAAGCGTCTCAAGGAGTGGGTGATCGAAGACCGATCGTACACCCAGTGCCGACGTGATAGCCGAAACCACCAACGAAGGATCAGCTATTGGCGCGAGGGCGATGAAGCATATGGCACCGTTAGTGGGACCGCCTAGCGCAGTTGCGACGTGGAGCGCCGTCTGGGTCTTACCGACTCCGCCGGCCCCGGTGAGGGTCACCATCCGGTGGTCGCGCACCAGCGCTGTGATTTCATCGAGCTCGGCCTCTCGCCCAACGAACCTGGTCAGCGCGATCGGCAGACTTGCCATCGTCCAAGGGCCGCCGCGAACCGAGCCTGCTCGTCGTACGAGACCGACACGAGTAGCGGCCACTTCGAGCGATCGCCGTTGGTCGTCGTCGAGCGCCAGGGCGCTAGAGAGAAGCGCCAGCGTTTCACGTTGAGGTGTGCGTCGATACCCGCGCTCGAGCGCGCTGACGCCGTGGCTGCTCATCCTGGCTCGTTCAGCAAGGGCTTCCTGTGAAAGTCCGGCGGCGAGTCGGTAGTTTCGCAGGAGCACCCCAAACTCCGACGGGCCGGATACTCGGCCCTCGTCCTTCATCTCGCCGAAGTCTTCGCGTCGCCATCGGTGTCACCCTCATCTGCCTTTTGGCTCGGTGTTTGCGGATAGCACCAGCCGGTAGCGAAAAGAACGTAGGAAGTGACTCGCCGAGACCCCGCTGCGCGCTAGATCAACGCGCGAAGTTCGTCGCCACTCATCTTCGCGGCCGCGAGAATCGAACGCAGCGAGCCTAGAGGAACGTCGCGACCCTGGTGCACCCGAATATTTACCGTGCGGTCGTCCGCGTGACGCAAGAGCAGTGCGGACCGGTCTGCCGGACCGCCTAGAAGCCCAAACCTTAAAAACGCGGACCAGCCGATCCGGACCTGCGGAAGTCTGCTAATGCGCTAGAAAGAAGCTGCGTCGGGCCTGCTACGCGGCGTGCGGGTTCACAGCAACCATCTCGAGGCGGGCCTCGCCCGCGTCGGGCGGTGGAATCTCAGTACCTTCGTCGCGACGCACAGCGATTGAAAGTTCAATCGCGTCGCGCGCCATAGCGACGTCCTCAACGGTTTCGCCGAACGTGTGAATTTCTGGAAATGCCGGCACAATAACCTGAAAATCGTCCTCGTCAGGTTCGAGCACGACTGCATAGCGCAAATCCATGCTTATCGACTTCGGCGTGGCCGTGGGGCCCTCATGCCCTCAATGAAGTGCTCTC
>CAWHZL010000013.1:0-3260 GCA_963833845.1 Vulcanimicrobiota bacterium | reverse complement strand
GGGAGGCCGCGCCATGCTTGGTATGCCCCAGGCCACCACTAGCGGGTGAATCGGCGAAGATGGCCCGGAACACCCTCGTAAAGGGTATCGGGCGTGTGCCGTCCCGGGAGGGCACGTCTCAGGCAAGATAGTCGAAATCAGAGCCGAACGAAGGGATGCGCACGGAGGTTTTTCAAACGTCGATCCGTTCTCTCGCCAGGCTTGCTGCGTCTCTCGTTGCGATTGCGATCGCCGGCTGCAATGGAATCTCAAACGAGAGCAATCGCGGCGGCCGCCATCCTTGGACCGTGCCAGGCGTATTCCGCTTTGGCGCAGGTGCCGATCCGACGAGCCTCAACCCAATGCTCGATTCGGAAAGCATCCATCTATCCATGTTCGTCTTTTCGTGGGCCATTCGAGACGACGACAAGGCACATCCCTTTCCCGATGCGTTACGTGAAATTCCGACGGTAGCGAACGGAGACGTTAGCAAAGACGGCCTGACGCTCAGGTACAAATTGCGGCGTAACATCAAGTGGCAAGATGGGCCTTCGCTTACCTGCAGGGACTTGAAGTTCACGTGGAAGGTCGTAATGAATCCTCACAACGACGCCTCGACGACCGACGGATATAAGGACATCCACAGCATAGTCTGCGAGAATCCGTACCTCGCCGTAATCCACATGCAAAGAGCATATGCTCCCTTCCTGCAGCAGCTTTGGAGCCCAAACGGTGGGGCGCCCATTTTGCCCGAGCATATCCTCGCAAGATACAACGACGACAAGGGCTCCTTCAACAAGGCTCCCTATAACTCGCTGCCGATCGGTAGCGGTGCCTTTAAAGTCGTCGCGTGGGACCGAGAGCAGGATATTCGGATGGTAGCAAACCCGCACTTTTATTTCGGCAGGCCGAAGCTCAACGCAGTAATTTTAAGATTCAGCCCGGTAGCAACGGCTTGGGAGATGCCGGGGTGCAAACGCATACGGTCGACATGGTGATGGGTTCGCAGATGGATTGGCCAATGTTCGCTGCATTGGCAGGCGATCCCCGAAACGGCATCGTTGCCAGGCCCATCGACATGTTTGCGTGGTCGCACGTTCACTTCAACGTTACGCGCCCCATCGTCAGCGATCGCAACGTGCGGGTAGCCCTTGCCTATGCCAGCAATCGCCAAGAGCTTCTTAAGCCTTTTCACGGTTTACCAATCCCTTCCGAGACCGACCAAAACCCCCGGCTCTCGTGGGCATACAGCAATCACATCGCGCATCACCCGTTCGACCGGACAAGGGCTCGAACGATTCTCGACGAGGACGGGTGGAAGGTCGGACCCGATGGGGTTCGCATGAAAAAGGGGCGACGTTTGGAGCTTTCGCTTAGCACCCGCTCTGAGGGGCGCGGTGAAACTGCCGAGCAGATAATTCTTCAGCGTGAGTGGCGCGAGATCGGCGTCCAGGTTGACATCAAAAATTATCCGAGCAAACTGTTCTTTGCCGGTTCGCCCGACGGCATTCTGCAAGGTGGTCGTTACGACGTGGCGATCGTGAGCACATTAGGGAGTGCCGACCCCGACGACAGCGCCGTACTCTCGGGCGACGATCTGGCTCCCCGCGGTGGAAACACCACGCGGTGGAACGATCGCAGCGCCACCGTCGCGATGAACGACGCCCTCAAAACGGTTGACTGGGCGCGGCGAAAGCACGACTACACGATCGTGCAGCAACAACTGATGCTTGATGTTCCCATGATCGTTACGAACTTTATTCGCGAGCCGTTCGTTTACAATAATGACCTTCGCGGATTCGATCCCTCGCCGACCAGCTCGGTGTTCTGGGACCCATGGAATTACTCGATCTAGGTTGCCATGGCTTCTGCAAGCAGGACTTCTTCGGTAGCCATTGCGCCCTCCGTCATGAAAGTCTCAACGCAATCTGCGCCGATCGCCTTGCGCAGCACGGCGAGCAGGCGATCGTAGGCGTGGTCCGCGGCCTCCCGCGGCGATCCCCCCTCTGTCAGACGCGCGTCGACGAAGCCCAAGATTCGGGCGGCTTTTTCATACTCGCTGGGCGCAATCCGCGCGTCGCTTTGAGCTCGCAGGGCTGCTGCCATGGCGAGATTCTGTAAAGCGTACGCGGCGAGAACCCCTAACTGCTGTTCGCGGGCGAAACCAATAGCTTTTCGCGCGCAGTCCTCGCCCTCGTCGTATCGACCGAGCGCGAACAGAGATGCCGACACACTCGTAAGCGCATAAATGACGCAGCGCTCATTCAGGTGAACGTCTCCGGCGACTGCGAGCGTCTCGGTTCCGTGCCGGAGTGCTAGCTCCGGATCACCCTCAGCGAGCGCAAGTTCAGCCAGATCGAGCTTCAGAAAGGCGAGGTTTCCTTTTTCATCGGCAGCCTCAAGGAGCGGGTGGGCTTCAGCGTAGTACCCGCGAGCCGCAGCAAAGTCACCGCCCTGTTTGCAGGCGCCGGCGAGGTTGCGTAGCACGTCCGCCGTGGCGCCGGGCGAACCGAATTCTCGCTCGGTGACCAGCGCCTCTTTTAGAATCGCAATCGCGTCGGTAACGCGGCCGAGCGCCATCAATGCGCTGCCCACGGTACTCTGCGCGTGCGCGAGGGCTCGCGGATCGCCGATCTCGCGATAGAGCGCCATCGCCGTTTCGCCGCTCTCAAGCTGGACGCGGGAGTTGCCGAGATGCTTCGCGACGATCGCTTCCGCGAGCCGGAGCTGCGCAAGTACGCTCGCCGGGGTTTGCTCGTCGGCGAGCTCGAGAGCCGCCGAGACCCAGTGGCTTGCGTCGCCGAGGGTGGCGCTCGCCCATAGGCAAACCAGTTCCCCCACCAGGCGCTGTCCCAACGGTACGTCGGCGCCATCGATCAGTGACCATTGCACGGCGGCGCGCCAGTTATCGAGCTCTTCCCGGGGCTGCGCCATCCACACTTCGTGTGGTACGGTGTCGCGCATTGGACCGAGCCGCTCGGCCGCCTCGCTATAGGCGAGCGCGTGACGATTCGCAATGATCCGATCCTCGCCGCGTATGACGAGTTTCTCGCGTGCGTATTGGCGAAACGATTCCAAGAGGCGATAACGTGGCTCGTGTCCTTCGAGATCGGCTACCAGTAGGGACTTTTCGATCAGCGACGAGAGCAGGTCGAAGACGTCCGCTTCCGATGCTTCATCACCTCCGCAAACCTTTGTTGCGGCATCGAGTGTGCAGCCGCCGGCAAACACCGAGAGCCGCTCGAACACCTGCCGTTCCGGCGCAGAGAGCAGATCGTAAC
>CAWHZL010000012.1:0-4318 GCA_963833845.1 Vulcanimicrobiota bacterium | reverse complement strand
TACTGACCCGCGATCTGTCGATCCCGGAGGCGACCGCAGAGGTCGATCGTCAGCTCACCGGTGTCGCGTGGCCTGAGGACTATTCGGAGAACCTTTCCCCAAACGCATAAGGCACTTGGCTGGGCGAAGGCACTCCAAGGCGATACGTTCAATGCTTTCCGGCATCTCAAGCACGCCTCGGAACTAGCCGACACCAACTCGTGGAAGGTTGTCGCGGCTTGCGATCGCGCCTATCTCGCCCGTTCATTCGACGAGCACCGCTGGTCGCGTATCGAGCTCGACGAGGCTGAGCGCCTCGCCGAAGAGGTCGACTGGAACGCAACTCGAGGTCAGGAGCGAATGGGCTTGCTGTTGCTAGCACAGCTCTTCAGCACCCTCGATGGTGCTAAAGCGTCGATGTACCTAGCCCGGTACCGTGAACTCGGCGACATAAAGCTCGACGCTCGTTCACCGCCACGACGCGCGTCTTGCGGCCTTCGCACAATATTCGGCCGGTATGGTCGACATTGCACTCGGCAATCGCAAACAAGGTGTTGATGCGTTGCGCCGCTCGTACAAGGTCTTCGAGCGCTTCGGCTATGATTTCCGAGCCGCGTGCTGTCTCGCGACGGAGTATGAGATTACCGGCAACCGCGAGCTGCTGCCTGCGATCGAAGAGAAGCTGCGCAACTATCCACAGAGCTGGCTTGCCACCAAAATGCGTTCCACGAGCGAACGCCCAGTCGTACCCGTTGCCGCCGATGCAGAAGCGCGTGTTCGACGAATACTTCTGCCAAGGACAGTCCACGGCTGAGATCGCCCAGACTCTGGGACGCAGTGAGTTCACGGTCAGCAACCATATCAAAGAAATTTTCAAGACGTTCAACGTCAAGAGCCGCTCGGCGCTGGTCGCCGAGGCGCTACGGCAAGGGCTGATCCAGCAGCAGAGCGCGTAGCTCACAAGGCCCGAAGGCTAACGAGCCTCCGCCCTCGCGAGCACCGTTGCCGCGAGAGCCGGGGGTTTTCTTGCGCTCCCCAGGGAAAGGAGTGGCTATAATCCGGGGGCTGTCGTCACAGGGTGTGGGGCACGAACTCGATCGCTGAAGGGACGTTATGAAGCGGACGTATCAGCCGCACAACCGCCGGCGCAAACGCGTGCACGGCTTCTTGGAGCGCATGAGCACCAAGAGCGGCCGTAAAGTGCTGGCGCGCCGCCGCAAGAAGGGACGTCATCGCCTGACGGTCTGATGCGCCGCTATGCCAGCCTGCGCCGCCGAGCGGATTTCGCCCGCCTGCGCCGGCACGGCCGGCGCGCCGCGGGCAAAACGTTGACCTTTACCTCGCACGATGCCGCTCCCGCGCGACCCACGTCGCTGGTCGGCATCACCGTGAACAAAGCGATCGGAAAAGCCGTTGTCCGTAACAAGCTGCGCCGCCGCCTCGCGGCGATCGTCGACGATGCGCTCGCGCAATCCGGCCGTGCGCCTTCGCATGGTCATCGTCGCCCGTCCAGGTGCGGCGCTCGCCGATTTCGCCGACGCTGCGCGCCGAGTTTTTCGTCGGCGCTGCGCCGGGCGTGAGCATGCGGCTGCTTCTCGTCGCGCTCATCCGTCTCTATCAGCTGCACGCTGTCGCCGCTGCTGCCGCCGGCCTGCCGCTTCTATCCGAGTTGCTCGCAGTACGCGCTCGTCGCCGTGCGCGAGCACGGCGTGTTGCGCGGCGGTCTGGCTCGCGGTCACGCGGCTCGCTCGCTGCCATCCGTGGCATCCGGGCGGCGTCGACTTCGTCCGCAGCGCGCGGTCACCGTCAAAAGGTGAGCGTGCCGTTGCACCTTCTGCTCGCCACCTCGTGGCTCGATCCGATCGTCAACGTCCTGTCGCAGGTCGTGCTCACGATCGACAAGCCGATCCAAAACTTGGGCTGGACCCTGGTCATCCTCGCGGCGCTGATCCGTCTCTTCTTTTGGCCGCTCAACACGGCGCAGTTCAAGGTCGATTGCTGAAGATGCAGAGGATCGCGCCGCAGATCAAGAAACTGCAGGCGCGCTACAAAGACGACGCGCAGAAGCTCCAGCAGGAGACGATGGCGCTCTACAAGCGAGAACAAGCGTCAATCCGCTGGCCGGCTGCTGGCCGATGCTCGTGCAGTATCCCGTCATCATCAGCGTCTACTACGTCGTGATGAACCACAAGAATGCTCTTCGAGAATCAGAACTGGCTCTGGATCGGCAGCGCGATTTCGCAGAGCACTCGGTACCCGTCGATCTTCGGCGTGCGCGATCCTCGCGCCGAGTCTCGCGCATCCCGACCTCGTGCTTCTCGTGCTCTACGCGGTTCGATGTATCTGAGCGTGCGCTTCGGCAGCATGCCGGCCACCGATCCGCAGCAGGCGCAGATGCAGCGCACGATGTCGTTCATCTCGCCGCTGATGCTGGGCTTCTTCGGTTGGCGGTACCACTGGCCGTCGGCGATGGTCCTCTACTGGTTCGCGTACAACATCTTCACGATGGCGCAGAAGTTCTACATGCTGCGCCGCTATCACGAACCGCTTTCGTTTGCCGATGCGAGCACGTCATCACCGACGACGGTGAGCCGCAGCGGCTCCGACAGCGAACGCCGCGCTCAGCAACGGCGCCAAATCGAACAGCCGCGATCGACGCGCAACGCGCGCTCGAAGAGAAAGAATAAGAAAGGCGCATAGATTCAGCAATGCTGTACGAAGACGATTTCGAGTACGAAGAACAACCCGCCGACATTCGCGACCGGGCGCTTCCGGAACCCGGTTCCGGCGCGGCGGCGGGGGCGGCGGCGGCGGCGGCGGCGGCGGCGCCGGCGCGGCACGCCGATCCGCCGCACGCCGTCGCGAGCGCGTCAAGAGCTGCCCGAAGACGCCAAGCCGGCGCGCGATCTGCTGGGCGAAATCTCTCGGCGGATGGGCCTCGGTCGGTCGACATCCGCTACATCCCGCGCCCGAGGGCGAGTATCTCGAGGTCAGCGGCCCCGACTTCGGCATGCTGATCGGCCGCCACGGGAACACGCTCGAAGCGCTCAACCTGATCTTCAACAACGCGCTCAACGCCGGCGTGCGCAACAACCGCCGCTACTACACGATCGACGCCGAAGGCTATCGCGCGCCGCGCCGAGCAGCTAAGAGCGCTCGCGCTCGCGACGCTGGAACGCTGCGTACGCGAAGGCCAGCCGCAGAAGCTCGAACCGATGCTGCCGTCGGAACGCAAGATCGTGCACCTAGCGCTGGCCGATTCCCGGTCGTCCGCACCGAATCCGAAGGAGAAGAGCCCGAACGCCGGGTCGTCGTCTTCCCCGCTGAGTCGCTACGACGCGACACGATCGCCGCGATCGCGACGCCGCCGGGCCGCGGCGCGATCGCGATCGTTCGCGCGGCGGGCCCGGCGCGCCGACTCGCCGCGCGGCTTCGTGCGCACGCCGCGCGCCGCTGCGGCCGCGCGTCGCGACCTACGCGAGATCCTCGACGAACGCGGGCGCCGCTCGATCGCGGGCTCGCGATCTACTTTCCGGCACCGCAGAGTTACACCGGCGAGGACGTGCTCGAGCTGCACGTCACGGCTCCCCGGTCGTCGCGCGCGAAATCGTGCGCGCGCTGCTCGCGTGCGGCGCGCGCGCTCGCCGCACCCGGCGAGTTCACGCGGCGCGCCTTCCTCAACGGCAAGATCGATCTGCACGCGGCCGAAGCGGTCGCCGACGTCATCGATGCGGAGACGCGGCCGCCGCGCGCGCCGCGCTCGCAAACCTGAGCGGCGGCTTGCGCGACGAGTTCGACGCGCTGCGAGCGCGCGCTGCGGCGACGCTCGAAGAACTGGCCGCCGCGATCGACTTTCCCGACGAGGTGCCCGACCCGCGACGGCCGGCTCGGGTACGCTCGCCTGCATCGTGCAGCGACTCGAGCAGCTGCGGCGGACGGGGAGCGCGGCCGGCTCGTGCGCGAGGGGCTCAGCGTCGCGATCGTCGGGCCGCCGAACGCCGGCAAGTCTCGCTGCTCAACGCGTTGCTGGGCGAAGAGCGCGCGATCGTCGCGGAGGTTCCCGGCACGACGCGCGACACGATCGAGGAAGCGTAGCATCGGCGGCGTGCCGTGCGCCTGGTCGACACGGCCGGCATTCGCGCGCACGCCGACCGTTCGAGCGATCGGCATCGAGCGCACGCGCCGCGCGCTGCGCGGCGGCCGTCGCGCTGGTCGTCATCGACGGTTCGCAACCGCTCGCGAAGAAGCGCGCACCCTGCTCGACGAGACGCGCGAACGGCTGCGCGTTCGTTTTTTTCAACAAAGCCGACCTGGGTGATGCTGGGCGTGTGGAACTGGT
>CAWHZL010000011.1:0-721675 GCA_963833845.1 Vulcanimicrobiota bacterium | reverse complement strand
GGCCGCATCCGCCACCCAGATGTTCTTGTCCGTCGGGGTGAACGCGAAGCTTATCGGATCTCCGGCGCCCGTGAGCGGCGTCGTCGCAATCGGCATGCCGAGCGAGCCGTTCACGGGCGGCTTATAGGTGAAGATTTCAATATTCTCTTGGTCGTCCACGGCGATTTTGCCCTTCGACGAAATTGCAATGCCACCCGGGTACCCGACGGAGTTGCCGGTCGTCAGGATGCTGATCGCCTTTCCGCTAACGCCGCCCACAATTTCTCCGGCGACGAACGCGCCGGACCCGTTCGTGCCGTCGATGAAGAGGTTGCCCTTCTCGTCGAACGCGTCGAAAATAACTTTAGCGAAATCGGCGTTCGAAAGCGTCGAGAGCAGCGTGCCGCCCTTATTGAAAAAGCTGACGCTTCCGGCTCCGCCGCTCGTCGTGAGGATGTTCGTCACCGCAAGATTACCATTGCCGTCGATCGCAACGCTGGCGGGGGACTCCCCCGGATCGTTAATGGTCGTCGGGGTACCCGTGAAGCCCGCGGCGTACACCTGAATGCGGCTATTACCCGTATCGGCGACGTAAAGATTGCCCTGCCGTATCGAGCGCGAGACCTTGTGGCTCCGAGAAGCCCGTCAGTTGCGCGGTCTGTTTGTCGGCGGCGTTAAAAATATCGACCACATTGTCCGAGGCATCCGAAACAATGATAGACGCGCCGCCCTTAGCATTGATTTCATCGCTAACGAAAGCAGCGGGCGGAAGATTGGAGTGCAGTTCCGGAACGCCCGGACGCAGGACGCTAGAGCTCTGCGCGCCGGCGGACTGCTGCGGAAAGGCTGAGCTGGCCGCGGGGGCTCCGACGCCGGCGCCCGAGCAACCCGCCAGAAGTGCAAGAGCCGCCGTTCTGCTTAAGGCGTACTCAAGCCGTGATGGGATAGGCATTAATGAAATTCTCCACTGATCGGGGATCTGTGAGTGACTAGCTTACCGGCGCATACGGCCATAGGCCGTGGTCGATTCGCATGTTTGTGCGAGCACGATGCCCGCATGTTTGTCCATTGGAATTGTTTTACGTTTTAACCTTCTTGCAGAGACGGGCGAACGGGATCGGACAGCCTTAAAGCGCCGAGGAGCCGGTCGCCGGCTGCCCTCATCGCACGAACTGCATGCTGTCCTCGCGACATAATGCTTAAGGAATAGCACGAACGCGAGGCAGAAAAAAGTAACTAATACTACCCTTTATCGGTTTTTAGGCGGAGCAGTTTTCGCATCAGTACCAAACCGAAGATCCGCCGTAACGAGGCAAGCTCCAGGTCGGCTATCGCGCCGCCTACCATTGCCGAATCGGCCATTTCCGTGTACCTTGGAGCAAGGATGCTTTGCCTGGAGGATGTGATGGAGTTGGGTCGTTGATTCGCCTCGGTGATCGTGTGGTGGTGAAGGGGGAGGACGCGGAGGCGATCGTTACCGCTGTACATCCTGACTCACAGGTCGAAATCGAGTTCCTTCACGCATCGGAGGGAGGACCGCGGCGCAGGCGCTACGCCGCCGAGGCGCTGGAGAAGATCTCCCGCACCTCCTGACCTCTGCGTTGCTTCGCTTCGCATTGGTGACGCCGAACGCATCACGCGGCTTCGGGTTTTCTTAGTAAAGCTACGAGCGGCAAGTTGAGGAGCGAGACGAGGACGACGACTTTGGAGTTGTCCATGTAGGCAAGAATGTCTGCCTGCTGATCGACGAGGTACGCTATCGTCGGCAGACTTGGTACCATACCGATCGGGACTAAATGGCTCAACGTAGCGTCCCCCGCGAGCAACGCTTGATACCAGGCCCAGCTATGATCGAAGATGACGGCAAGCGCGGTAGAGGCGACGGAGCCCCCGAGTAACAACACGATCTTAAAAATTGCCACGCCCTCGGCGCGCACTTCGGTTGGGAGCGAGCGGACCAACACGTTGGCGATCGGTGAGAAGAGACACGCAAATCCGGCTCCCGAAATAACGACGGCAAGCGCGAACGTCGTGAAATCCGATCCCGACGCGGTATGCGTCACGAGTAACACGTAGGAGAGCGGCACGAGCAGGAAGCCTATTAGCACCGGGATCCTCACGTCAATTTTGTCGGCATTTACCAGTATCACGACGATCGGCGCCACGAGCATGATCGCCGGGATTCGCAACAGCAGCAGCGCGCCCGCAGTAGACGGTGGAAAGCCGAGGCTTGTTTGTGCGTAGGTCAGAAAGAGGTTCGCCCCAAAAAGCGGCACGCCGAGCCCGAATCCCAGGACGCTCCCGACTGCAAGATTTCGGATATTAAACAACCGTAATTGGATAAATCCACACCGATCTTCACACAATTCGCGCCAGATGAATCCCGCAAACCCGACGGCTGAGAGGAGGCAACACCAGACGATGTCTGGGCTCGAAAGCCAATCTCTGCGTTCCCCGAACGAAGAAGCGTATTGAAAACAGAAGAATGCGAGTAATGCGAAGGCGACGCCCGGGACGTCGAACCGCCCCGTCCATCGAGGGCCTGGCGCTTCTAGCAATGCGAAGATGACTACCCCGGCGAAGGCGGCGAGTAACGCATATAACGCAAAGGCGTCGCGCCAATACGCGTGGTCGATAAACCAGCCGCCGATGAACGGGCCGGCCGCCGCGCCCGACAGCGAGATAACCGAAAAGAACGCAAATGCGATGCCGCGCAGCTTCGGGGGGAAGAGCGTCAACACGGTTGCCACCGCGCAGACGAAAAATGTTCCTTGCGCCATCCCTTGAAAGCAGCGGCCGACGATGAAGCCGCCTAACGAAGTGGTGGTTGCTAGATACAACATTAGAACGCCGAACGTCAGATGACCGAAACCGAAGACTCGTTTTCGCCCGAAGCGGTCGATGAGCCACGGCGTGAGCAATATCGTGACGTAGTAGAACGTACTGAATCCAATCGACGTCCAGGGCAACTCATCGGCGCTTGCCCCGAGGCTTCCGCCGGCATATTGCTGGATCGATTGATACACGCCATTGAATGACTGATCGACAAAAAGCGAGATTAAAGCGGCAAGCATCACAAAGAGCTTGCCGACGCTGACGCCTTGGGCAATCTCAATTTGAAGGAACGGCCGGCTACGCGCCGCGATCATACTGCGCGGCGGCTTCGCCGCAGCGATTCATGAAGCCGCTTAGTTTAGGAGGCGATCCTGGAGCGGCCTCCGGTCGTAGGGAGATACTGGCTCGTTAGGTGCCGACGCCGCCGAACGCTGAGTAGCGCGCGTTGACTGCAATGTACGGTACGTAGCGGAAATCGCGAATGAGCGAGATACGGCCCGCGCTAATCTCAAGTACGACGAAGTACGCGGGCTGTCGGCTCGATGGCGGACTGAAGATGGCAATCACCGGAGCGCCGTTGACGAAGCCCGCTTCCGCGCGGAGGTCTTCCGTCTTGGTGTACGCGGCGTAGCGATCGTAGTATCCCGCGTCCACCGCACGCGGATGTTGCACGCGGGAAACGACCTCGAGGCGCGATTCCGCGGCAAGCAGGGCGCGCAGTTCATCCCAGTTGTGGCCGTTGAAGAGATCGGCGTACCGGCGCATCGTCGTGAGCGTTTCTCCGGAGACGGGTTGCGCCGGTTCCACAAAACGCGGGCGGGGCGTCCGAGCGATGTTGGCGCGGGCCCTCGATAGCGCGGCCTTCACCGCGCCGACCGTCGCCCCCATCGTCTGCGCGGTCTCCTCGAGTGATTGTCCGAGCACGTCTTTGAGAATCGCAGCGCTGCGTTGCGCCGGCGGCAGCTCGGCGAAGACTGCCAGCGCCGCTTCCACGAGCGCGGGATCGACGCCGGATTCCTCGGGCTCTGCGCGGTCCGGGAGGTCGGCAACGGGCTCCACGTGTTGGCGTTCGTAGCGTTTGATAAAATCCATAGCCGTGTTATGCGCGATGCGGAAAAGCCAGGGCCGCAGATTGGGCGGCTGCACCATCTGGCCGAGGGCGAAATACGCTTTTGCTAGCGTCTCTTGGACGACGTCTTCGCCGTCGAAGATCGAGCCGGTCATGCGCGCACAGTACCGATGGAGTTCGGGGCGAATTTCGCCGACGAGCTCCATGAACTGGTCGCGCGCCTCCATCATCGCCGGCAAAAGCGCGCTCGTCCGATCTTCCATCTTCACCCCAACGCTTCGACGCCTTCACCGGTCACTCCGATTGCGGCAACCCCGTCGGCGAGATCTCCCCGCAAGCCGCCGACGATCGCCGCGCCCACTTTATCGGCGTCGAGCGGTATTTTCCAGCGGCGCTTGAGAAACTCCGCCGCCGATAAACCCTGGGTCGCGCCGTAATTGGCGGCGGCGGCGGCTCCGATCTCTGTGCCCTCAATTAGCTGGCGTGGCAGCACGGCGAGAAAGCGGATGCCTAACTCCTTCGCGTCAGACACTTCTTGTGCGTACTCGGCCATAAACCACTGCATTCGCTTTGCGCCCGCGTAGCCGCCCGAGAGCGGTGAGCCGGCGACCGCGGCGCCGCTCGAAACGATCGCGACCGTACTGCCCGCAGCAAGCGGAAGCGTCAGCGCAGCCTTCAGTAAGTGAAATGCCGCTTGCGTATCGGCGTTCCACGGAATGGAAAACGCTTCCCAACTGAACTCGTCGAGCGTTCCCATCGGCGGCCGGACGCCCGCGGCGAGCACGACCAGTTGCGGCTTGTACTCGCGCAGCAAGCACTCCGCGGTTGACGCATCCGTCGCATCGGCCTGGACCGTTTGCACGGCGCCGTCGAACTCTGCGGCAAGTGCTTCGAGTCCATCGCGTTGACGCGCAACGGCGACGACCGAGGCGCCTTCGGAAACCAAGCGTTTCACCGTTGCTAGACCGACACCGGAGCTCGCTCCGATCACGACCGCAGACATATCTTTGAGCGACTTCATCGTAGTGCTCTCCTCAGTAAAGCGGCGAACCATACCGCCGTTCCGGCGGCGGCCCCGCTCGCAAGCGGGAGCAACACCTCCTCCACCGGCATCGCCATAATGTGCGCGAGAACGATCATGCCAGTATCTCCTGCGCGGCATCGACGACGTCGCTCCATTTGCCGTCTCGCTCGACGCCGTACGAGTCGTGCCAGTTCCACCATTTGTAAGGCTCGGACTGCGGGTAGCCTCCCGGTGAATCTTCCCAGGTCTCTTGACGCCCGAGCGGCGTGATGTCGAGGTAGCTCCACGTGCTTCCCAGTGCCTCGTCACCGCGGTTGTTGAGGAAGTGCGTGCGGTACACATTGTCGCCGTCGCGGAAGAAGACGTTGGTGCCGTGCCATTCGTCGACGCCGAAGTCGGCGTCGAAATCGTCGGTGAGCGTATACCACGGCATCGTCCAACCCATCCGTGCCTTCAGGCGCTCGATGTCGGGCTGCGGAGCGCGCGAGACGTTCGCGAAGGCCGTATCTCGTGCGTGGAGGTGCGAAACGTGCGCGACCTGATCGGCCATCATCGAACAGCCGCGACAGGCATGCTCGGGCCAGCCATACACGCCGGGCTCGAAGAAGGCGCGATAGATCACCAGCTGGCGGCGCCCTTCGAACAAATCGAGCAGACTGACCTCGCCCTTGGGCGAGTCGAACGTGTAGTTTTTCTCGACCTTCATCCACGGCATCCGGCGCCGCTCTGCGGCGAGCGCGTCGCGGGCGCGGGTCGACGCTTTTTCTTTGACCAGCAGCTGCCGGCGGGCGGTTTCCCACTCCTCCGGCGACACGACGGGAGGTGCGTTGAGTGGACGATCGGTCATGTGTTATCCCCTTCAAAAACTCGGTACTGTCATGAAGACGATTGTGGCCGCCCCAAAAGATACGGGCAGCTCAAAGTTCTTCGGGATAGTCCGCCCGAGCCGCGTATAGGGCGCGCGCCAGAAGCGCCGGCACAGGGAGGCCGCGCAACCGATGGAAAAGGTAAATTTTGTGGAGCAGTCTCCTTTTAGAATCGAACGGCTCGGAATCGTCATGCGGCCCGACCCATCGCGAGAAGCTGAAGTCGAGGGGGTGCTCAATCCCGGGGCGGCCCGCGGGCCTGACGGCGAGCTTTACCTGTTCCCCCGTTTGGTCGGAAAAAATAACTACTCTCGCATCGGGATCGCGCGGGTGCTCTTCAACGACGCCGGGGTTCCGGTTGGCGTCGAGCGCATCGGTTACGCCCTCGAGCCCGAAGAGCCGTACGAGTTGCGCCCAGCGGAGGGAACCGGGGGTTGCGAAGACCCGCGCGTTACGTTCGTCGACCCGCTCGGTCTCTACGTGATGAGTTACGTCGCGTGGGGCCCGAAAGGTCCGCGTATCGCGCTGGCCATCTCCGAAGATTTGCTGAAGTGGGAACGACTGGGGCTGGTCAGCTTTCAACCGGACGTCGAAGCGAAATACAGCGTGATATTCAACAACTATCACAACAAGGACGCGGCATTTTTTCCCAACGCGATGACGCTGCAGGATGGGACTCGCGTCCTCGGAATGCTGCACCGCCCTTTCTACGACGATCTAAAAAGCGCGCCAAAAGGCATCCGCGAGCCGTTGCCGAGTATTTGGATCTCCGGATGCGAGCTCGAGTGGGCTTTGCGTGACCTTCGCAACCTCTGCATTATGCGAAGGCACGCGCTCTTGATCGATCCGGAACAGGCGTGGGAAAAGCTGCGCATCGGAGTTGGAACGCCGCCCGTATCGACGCCGCTCGGCTTTCTCATGATCTACCACGGCGTCAGCGGCGAACTCGCTCGCACCCCGCTCGAGCATAATCGCGTCGAGTACGTCGCGGGAGTCCTTGTGGTTCACCGCGAGGGCGAGAAACTGATGGAGTACCGCTCGTCAAAGCCCATCTTGATCCCCGAGGTCGAGGAAGAGATGCTTGGCACCGTCGATCGCGTGGTTTTTCCCACCGGCGTTGACGACCGAGGGGACGGCACTCTGGACATCTACTACGGGATGGCCGACAAGTATATCGGCATCGCACGTCTGCATTTGCCCGACGAACTTCCCTTACAAGCACAGGATTTGATCGAGACCCGGCGCCTCGAGCGGCACTGACGGGCCGGCCCATACTTCGATAAACCAATACCGATCCGGTCTGCGCCCAACCCGGCCGGATCGGTCCACCGTGCTTTCCAAAAACTCAGTGAAGGGGCTGCCGTGCCGCCCTCGCACGGTCGTAGAGAAACTCGGCATTACTCCAAACGCGGGGATTGCGGTGCGATTTCCGCATAAGATCGACGACGTCTTTTAGGTGCTCCCAACTCTGCAATATCAGTATCGCGTCAAAATCGAGCAGCGCGTCCCCGAATAGTAATCGACGGCGCAGGTAGATTCCAGCTTCCTCAAGCCTGCCTAAGACGACCAACTCTGGATGGCGTTCCGGGTCCACGTCCCAGCCACGCGAACGTTCAAGCTCCATGGCATATTCCGGATCCCGCATTCGGTTCGGCAAATCATTGATCACGAAGCGGAGCGCGCGGTTGAAATCACGCTCAAACAATCGATCGACCATTCGCAGCGTCGCATCGAATTGGGCGGCGCGGCGCGTCTCGCGCAACTGGTAGACAGCGACCGCTCCGCCAATCAGCAAAACGCCGGCGGAGACGATAGAACCTATCCCCGTTAAGGCGTTCCAATCGATCACCGCTCAAAATGCTCCGGTTGCATGTTACGTTTATACCCAACGGGCGCGTTCGTCTGCGCGCAGAGACAAGATGCCGGGGCTGTGGACGTGCTTCTTTACTCCCGTCGCGCACTGGCTAACGCGAATCGCACCGGGGGCGTACTTACGGGACGAGCAGCACCTTGCCGATACCACCCCTCGTGAAGGCGGCTTGCGCGGCGCCCGCGTTTTCAAGCTCCTCGCGGAGGCCGATCGGGATCGTCAGTTCGCCGGAATTGACGGCATCGGCGATGGCGGCGATGCCCGCTCGGTCTTGCTTCGAGCGGAACGGGACGACGCGCACCTTCGGGTAGCGATCGGCGCCGTCGGGTGCTCCCGTCACCGAGGCAACCGTCCCGCCGTCCTTGACCTTCGCAAGCAGCGCCGACGCTGCTTTTCCGCGGAGCATATTTGCCACGACGTCGACCTGCGGAAACGCCGCGAAGGCGGCTGGGTCATCGAGAGCAATCGTTTCGTCCCCGCCGATGTTCTCCGCCTGGTCGAGTTGAAAGCGTTGCACCCCCGCGATGACATGCGCGCCCAAGGCCTTTGCCGTGTAGACGGCAACGCGACCGACGGCACCCGCCGCCCCGGCGACCAGCACCCTCTGGCCCGGCTGCAACCCGCTCGCGACGGTGATCAACTGACTCCCCGTGACGCCTACCAAGGGGATCGCGGCTGCATCGACCAGGTCCATCGTCTCCGGCACCTTGGCGAAAAACGTCGCTTTGTCGGCGACCAGTTCAGCGTAGGTGTGATACGACCACCCGCAGACCCGGTCGCCGGCCTTGAGGCCGGTGACGCCGTCGCCCGTCGCAACCACCGTGCCCGACACATCCAGGCCGATGATCGCCGGAAATTGCAACGGAAACTGGTCCTTCAAGTCGCCGTTGCGCTCGAGCATGTCTTCGGGGTTGATGCCGATGCCGGCGGCCTTGACGAGGACCTCGCCCGCGCCCGGCTCGGGATCCGGCATGTCTTGATATTTCATCACTTCCGGACCGCCGTACGCAGTGATTACCGATGCTTTCATCTATCGTTCACCCGAGACTGGGGCCGTTCGCCCCGGCGTCGCTGTGATCGGACCTTTTGCATGGAGTTCGGCACCTGCGAATCTTACCACAACGGCCTGCAAACGTCGCCGCGCCCTTCTCGCCCCGAGCGTATTCGCGGGAGAACGCAAACGATTGGAGGTCGTGACCGCCCTCGGAGAAACAGCCGGTCAGCAAGGAAACTTCCGACCTGATCTCTAGTTACTCCGGCATGCAGTTCATCTCTATTTCCCGCCGCCTAACCGAGCGATTCTCCGACGAGCAGTTCGCCGCGCACATCGGCGCCGAGCGCGAGCGAGTACGCGAACTCTATCGGGACGGGATCGTGCGTGCGATCTGGAGCCGCAAGGATGCCCCGGGTGCGATCATGCTGCTCGAGTGTACTGATGAAGTCGGCGCGCGCACCGCCGTTGCCTCATTGCCGCTTGCGCAACGAGAGATGCTCGAAGTGCAAATCGTCCCCCTGGCGCCCTACCCGGCATTCTGCGCCAACGCCTAACGCGCTACCTCACCGCCGCGTCGATCGCAACGGCGGCCATCCACGCAAAGGTCGGCAACCAATGCACTTCGCTGTAGTGGCCGTCTACCGCGCGATCCACGCTGGCTTCGTAAAGCCGGCGCGCGCGGTCGAGCAAGGACGAATCGTTGAGGATTCGCGCGACTTGCGCCAGCGCAGCAGCGCGCGACAAATTGAGGCCGTGCAGATGGACGATTTGGCCGTCAGAGACGCTCGGCACCTGCGCGACCGATAGCAGCGGCGACTGCAGCGAAAGCTCCGGCACGAACGCCTTCCACCACGCAGAAAACTTCTTGACGGAAAGGACGCGGCGCATGAGGTTCGCTTGCGTGAGCCCAGGAGAAAGGAAGTCGTTGCCGCTGCGTTCGTACGCCGCCGGCCACGCTCGATCCTCGCCGAACCATTCGCTCGCGCGCCGCTCGATCGAGCCCTTCAGCTGCACGAGCTCTGGCGCTTCACACGCATCGTGCATCAAACCCATCGCAAATGCAGTGTTCGAGTGAACGCCGTGGCGCACTGGAAGCGGCAGCGTGTCGAGCCAGCGCAGTGCCGCCGCGCCGATGACCGCGGCCATTGCGGTGAGCGCCGCCGCGGATGGGAGGGGAACTACGGAAGAGACTTGCGCCGATGCGGCCAGGAGCAATGCCCAGGCCCAGCCATAAGGACGCTCGTAGCTTTTGTGCAGCCGGAGATACGCCGTTTCGGCAGCGATGTTCTCCGCGCTCAGGTTTTGCGTAACTGCATACCCGAGCTCCGCATTACCGCGTTGCGCCAACTGCAGCGCCGTCCAATGCGAATGCACGCTCGAGTGCCAGTCGAAAGAGTTGCCGAAGGCCGGATGCGCCGTAAATGGGTCGTGCGGCGAGTCGCCGATTTCGAAAACGTGCGCATCGTAATAAGGATAACGCGCCGCGAGGTTCGCAAGCAGCACGGGCGCGATACGTGGCGCCAAAGCATCGGCTAGATGGGTCATCGAAACGGAAAGATCAGCATGAAAGCGATGTTGACGACCAACAGCGCCGCTGCCGTCGGTATCTGCACCTTGATCTGCCCGTACCGGTCGCGCATCTCAAGCAGCGCGGGTGGAACGAGGTTGAAGTTCGCCGCCATCGGCGTGACGAGCGTCCCGCAGAACCCGCTGAGCATTCCGATCGCAAAGAGTGGTGCCGGATGGGCACCCATGCGCTCGACGAGCAAGGGCCACCCGATCGCGGCCGTCATGATGGGAAAGGCGGCAAAAGCGTTCCCCATGACGATTGTGAAGGCTGCCATCCCCACGGCGTAGACGATCACCGCAAAAAACCGCGAATGTTCCGGTACGACGTGTTGGGCGATCTCGCCAACCTGCGTACCCACACCAGCCTGCGTAAAGAGTAAGCCGAGAGTGGCGAGCATCTGTGGCAAGAGCGCCGCCCAACCAATCGACTCGAGCAGCCGCCGGCCCTCACTTAGCGCCACCGTGGGTGGCTTTGGACGCAGGAGGAACAGTGCCACCACAAGTGCGGCGATCGTTGCTACGCCGAGGCCGACGATCGTCTGCGAAGCAGGTTGGAGCAGCGGATGGCCGCCGATCACCATCCGGCCGCCGATCAACGAAACGAGCACCGTGACCGCCGGGATCGCCAACGCTGGAATAAAGAGCGCGTTTCCCTTGCGCGCTGCACTCGCTTCGCGTTGGGCTTCGCTGGTCGTACGAACGTCGCCGGATCCGGTGAGGCCGAAGCCGGCGATGAGGGCCATCGCGATAACCGCGATCCCGAGCAGCCATGCAGGCAGCTTCGGGACGAAACTCCCGTAGCAGAGCGACGCACCGAGGAGGCACCAAAACGTTGCGTTCGTCCAGCGTCTGCGGTGCGCGCGGTCGAACGCGATCTCGACGCCGACGAGAAAGAAAAAGGCTCCAAGCAGCCAGTAGATCCATTCGGCGTTAATCATTGCCGCCGGCTTCGTATTCCGCGGCGGCAATCGCCGCGAGGCGCCCGTCGAGACGCAGCAGCCGAAAGCCATGGATGACGAATGCGGCAACCGCCGTTGGTAGGGCCCAGATCGCGATCTGCAGCGGATCGAGCTTTAGCCGGTAGCTGGTGTTAACGTACGCCGCGATCAGCAAGACCGAACCGATCGCCACGAAACAATCTTCACCAAAAAAGGCGCCGATCGTATCGGCGGCCGCGGCGTGCGCTTTAATCGTCTCCGTTAGGCGCTGCGGGGTTCGGCCGTACGAGCGCATCGCGGCGCCTTCGGCCATCGGGTAGATCACGGGGCGAACCATCTGCGCGGTTCCCCCGATGCTCGTGAGGCCAACGGCCGCGGCGAGTTGTCGGATGAAGAAGTACGCGAGCAGAAGACGACCCGCGGTAAGCGCCGCCGCCCGCGAGATCAGCGTCTTCGCGCGCTGCTGCAGACCGTATCGCTCCAAGAGCCCGATGACCGGCAGCACGATGAAGGCGATGCTGATCGACCGGCTCGAGGCAAAGCCGGTGCCGAAGGCCTCGAGTACGTGCAGTGGGCTGAGGCCGCCCAGCAGCGCGGAGACGATCCCGGCGACCGTCACGACGAGCAGCGGATTGAACCGCAGCGCAAAGCCTACAACAACGACTAGCACGCCCAACAAAACGATCATTAGCGCAGGGGCGGTTGTCTAGGGCTTAACCGCCCGAGCCGAACTCCAGAGCGCCCAACCAGGATTGACTCGGTTCGGGTAAAGCTGCAACATCGCATCATAGAGTTCTTGCGCGGTCCCTGTTGTTTGCGTCAAACGATCGAAATCGCGGATGTATTGCCGCGTCTCTTCGATGATTTTCGGATCGTCTGGGCTTCCGAGCCGCTTATGCGAAGCGATGACCGTCCGCGGCTTGAGCGACTCGATCGTGTCGAGCGCCGCGATCCACTCTCGCCGCTTTTGTGCATTTGACTCGGCGAGATACAGGTGAACGTCGTTATAAGCAACGTCACCGGCGACGACGAGGCCGATGGAAGGGACGTGCAGGAACGTGGTATGGTCCGTGTCGGTGTGACCGGCCTCCACGGCGACTAACCTTTGCCCTTCCAGATCGATTTCGTTTACTCCAAGCTCTTGCGCGATCACCAGCTCAACTGGGATCTGTCCCGGAAATGCGGCTCCCCAGACGCTGTTAAGGGCCTCAGGGGAGGCGTTTTGACGCATCACCTCGACCGCATTGGGCATTGCCACTGCTCTTGCGCCAGGAAAGCGCTGTAGGAGCGTGCCAACACCAAACCAATGGTCTCCGTGTCCATGCGTGATGTAGATCGTTGTTAAATTTTTCCCTTTCGATGCGACCCAGTCGGCCAAATCATTGGCCTGCTTGACGGTCATAAAGGCGTCGACGAGAACGGCGTCCTCGCTGCCATAGATAAGGGTCGCCGCCATGGCCTGAAAATAGGTCTCTCGCACGCCAACCGGCCGGTCCGCAACGACGATGGGAATGCCCGGAGTCACGTAGACGTCCCAGCTGAGTCTTTCCACCTCTCTAGCCGTACTTGACACCGGACTTGCTCTGCCCGACTTCGATGATGTAACCATCGGGGTCGCGGATGTAGCACCGAATTTCGCCGTACTTGTCGAGGGGTTCGGTAAGAAACGTCGCTCCCCGGCTTCGCCAGAGCTCATAGCAGGCTTGAATATCTGCCACGCGGATATTCATGAAGCTGCTGATCTCATCGGGGTTGGGCGGAGGCCGGAGCGTTACGGTCGGTTTGTCGGGTGTTGGACCACCCCCGACGTTGATGATGAGCCACGTGTTTGCGATTTTGATGTATGGAGGCGAACCTTTGCCGTCGCCTCTGCTCACGACTTCCCCCCCAAAGACTTTTTCGTAGAATTCGACGGATCGCTCGATGTCGGTCACCGTGAGAAAGTGCGCGACGGTAAAACCCTCCCGCGGCGGCATCTGATAGCTCGACTGCTCGACTCGTACTTCGTCCACTGTTCCCTCCGATAGCTGTTTAAGTGACCGCGTCGTTCGCTCTTCGCCTGCCAGGCCCGCTTGGTTCCACGACCTCGCGACGATTACGCCGGCCCGGCAGTCCCCTCAAGCAACGATTCCGTCAACTGGGTCCGGCGCGCAACGCCGAGTTTGCTAAGCGCGGCCTCGACGTGGTGATGCACGGTCCGCACGCTAATCGATAGCGCGCGCGCGATCTCGCGGTCCGAGCGCCTGCGTGCGACCAGCCCCGCGACCTCGCGCTCGCGGGCGGTGAGACGTGCGCCGAAGGGCGCACGCTTGAGCTTTCTGCGTTGAGACTCTGCGGCGCGTGCCTCATCGGCAGTCGCCCCGCAGATTGCGTAGATGCGAGCCGCGTTGCGAACGTCGCCGGCGGTCTCTAGCGACGTCGCTTCGTAAAGCCGCCAACCCGCCGCGCCATACCGGGTAGCGGCGTCTTGGGCGAGCGATTGCGCGGCGACGAGCTTGCCGCGGCGCCGCGACACCGTGGCCTTGACCAGCGAGGCATGCGCGGTTGCGATCGGTGCCGCGGTGGCGCGCGCCCACTCGTTGACTTGGCGCTCGAGTCCATCGAGATCCTCGGCCGGAGCGTGCCGAGCCGCGCAGAGTTGAATTGAAAGATAGGGATCGACGAGCCCGCGCTCTGCGCAGGCTCGCAGCGCGTCCTTCAGCGCGCCGGTCATCCCGCGCACGCACATGACTTCGGCGAATCCCGGCAGCAGCAGACCGCAGAGCTCCGCGTCGCCGAGCGTTGCCGCGCCGGCGAGCAGTGCCGGATCGAAGAACGCATCGACCATCGAAAGATCGCCGGTGCGCATGCCGATGAAGACGCCGATGCCGGCGTGGAAGGCCTCGTTATATCTCCCCGAATCGCGCCAGCCGAGGTTGGAAATCACGACGGCGCGCGCGTCCGCCAGCCTGCCTGCGCAGAGGTACAGGCGCGCCGTGTTCTTTGCAAGCTCCTGACGCAGCTTCGCGAGCCCGCGGGTACTGCTGCGCGCAACGACGCCGCCGGCGCGGACGCTGTACTTTTGCGCCAGCGCGAGATCGCCGTGGCTAAGGGCCAGATCTACTCCCTCAGTGTAGGCGTACACCACCGCTGCGACACCCACTTTGCGACCGAGCTCGGCCGCCCGATCGGCCCGCGCCAGCAGAGTCCGCAGCGGCTTGCGTCCCGCGTCGAGCGCCAGCGCGGCTAAGGAATACCGCCATCGCGACTCGTCGTTGGGAAGGCTTTGCGGCTTGACGCCGCGCATCAAACGCATCCCCTCCGCTCGATGCCCGGCACGCCCGCACGCGTAGGCCAAGACGAGCCGCGCACGGACGACCGCACTCGATGCGCCCGAATCCAGCGCCGCCATCTGTTCGGTGACGCCGCGAGCGCTGGTCCAGTCGCACTCGTTGAGATACGAAAAGAATAAGTAATCGAGCGTTCGGGGCGCCTTGGGGTCTGCGCTAAAGCCGTCCTTCCAACGCATCGCCTCGCCGAGCGGGATGATCGGCGCCCACTTGCCCGTCTTCTCCCAGCACTCCACGAGTGCGTGCCCGACAGCCAGCCACTGTGGTCCAGCTGGTTCAAGATGCCGAACGGCCCGTTCGTAGGCGTCGGCCGCCGCAGCGAAGTTCCGGTTGAGCGCAAAGTCGTCGGCGGCCTCGATGAGAGCCGCGGCTGCGCGCTCGTGGTCTTGGAGTGCGTCCCATTGGTAGCCGAGAAACGACGCATCGGCTGCATTTCCCTTGGCCGTAATCAGCCGGCGCACGATGTGTTCGTGCAGCAGGCGACGCTTCGGCGAAATCATCGAGCCGTACGTGGCTTTGCGGACGACCGCTTCGCGAAAGAAGAACGCACCTGGTGAGGCAGCGTCCTCGCAGAGGATGCCGGCATCGCAGGCCTCTTGCAGGGCGGCGACGACCGCCGCTGACGAGCGTCGCGAGACGCTAGCGATGAGCGTCTCGTCGAAACGATCGCCGAGCGCGCTGCAGAGCAGGAGCATATCGAATGCCGCCGGCGTCAACGCTGCGCGCGCATCCTTTACCTTCGCTCGCGCGCTCGGCGGCACGAGCATCGTAGCCGAGGGCGCGCCGATCGCGCATTCCGTCAGCTCAATAGCCGAGCGCGGATTTCCTTGTGCCGTCAGAACGATCTCGCGCAGCAGGTTACCACCAATCGGGGCATGAGATTTCAGCAGCCCGCGGACGAGTAACTCGATCGCTTCCTCCTCGAGCGCGTCGACCGTGCGGTAGCGAGCCGACGGCGCCCAGGCAACGTTGCCCCCATCCGCCGAGACGGTTGCGACGAGCGCGAGACGGCACATCTGCGCCATGACCGCGAGTGACTCGAGGGTTCGCAAATCGTCCGCAACGGCGAGATGCGCGTCGTCGACGAGTACCGCGACGGGCTTATGCTTGATGAGCGCGGGAAGCTCTTGAATCTGCGAGCTGACATCCTGTCCCGGCAGGGGTGCGGCGCTGCAGCCGGCGCGGAGCACTTCGACCGGCGACTCGATCTTCGCGCACTCGCGAAGCAGACGCGATTTTCCGCTTCCGCTCGCTCCCGCGAGAACGGTAACCGAGCCCGTGCCGAGCGCCGCGTCGTGAAGCAGCTGGCGAAAGTAGGCCAGCTCCTGCTCGCGCCCTATGCAGTGCTCGGGTTCGGCGCGTCTCGCATGATAGGTAGGCAATGCCCATACGAACTCCGATTCGAAAATTCTATAATCCTGCTGTTTCCAATCGGAGGGATGCGTAATGCCTAGCTCGTCACGCGCGCCGGCTGCGGTGCTCGGGTTCGTTCTTCTCACCGCTTGCGGCGGGGGCGCGCTTTCGTCGGAGGCTCCGATGCGACAAGCTCTGGGCGATCTTCGCGCGCCGGGGCCGCGCATCAGCCTCCCGGCCGCGCTTCACGGTCGGGCGGCGCCCGCAAAGACTCGATCCGGCATCTACGTTGCCGAGTTCAGCAGTTCGTACGTCTTCGGCTATCCCACGGATAACAGCCAGAACGGACCGGCGGTCTGCAACGTCTACAATCCATACCAATCCGTCAACGACATTGCGGTCAACGCGGGCAGAAACTTGATGATTCCGCTCGAGATACCCAACGAGATCCTCATCTATAAGGGCACGAGACTATGCGGGCCCTGGGCGGCGACGATCGCCGACCCCTACGGCCAACCAACCGGCGCCGCCGCCAACGACGCGATCCACGGAACGATCGCGGTCGCCAACATCTTCGATCTCTCCGGACCCGGGAGCATCTCGCTTTGTACCGTGAGCGCTGGGTGCACGCAGAACCTGACCAACCCGAACCTTTACGAAACGGGTGGCGTCGCTATGGACCGGCACGGGAATTGCTGGGGCTCGGGGCTCAATGCGTCGTACGCCTCGGTGCTGATCTATTTCGCGGGATGCTCCGGAGGCGGAGTCGCGGCAACGGGAATCGCGAGCACGCAGGGCTACGGTAGCATCGATATCGACAAAAATGGGAACCTGGTCGTCGTCAGCATCCCGACCGACCTTTACGTCTACCGGGGCTGCAAACCGGCGTGTAAGAGAATCGGCGGCCCGTTCTCGCTCGAAGGCGACACGATCTTTGGGCACCTCAACAAAGATTCCACCGCCTTCGCCGCGGGTGATAACCAATACGGCCAGGTCGACATCTACAAGTACACGCCCAAAAACGTGACGTACCTGTACAGCTTCAACAGCGGTCTCTCGGTGAGCGGCGACGTGGGTGGCGTCGCCTACAGCCCGCGCTCCAAGGAGTAACATGCGTACCATTGCAATCGCCGTCGCAGCTCTCGTCCTGACCGCTTGTTCGGGCGCCTCGTCGCCCTCGCTTCCTCAGACGCAGAGCGTCGAGAGCCCCTCACGACGCATCTCGCACGCAACCGCAAGGGCCGGCATCTACGTCAGCGAATTCGACGGGTCGTCCGTCTACGGGTACGCGGGTACGAATCAGCGCAACGCTCCGCCTATCTGCGGCGAGACCAGCGGCGATTTCGTCGCCGACGTCGCCACCGATCGTAAGGGCGATTTAATCGCGCCCAGCCAGCAGGGAGAGACGATCAACATCTATAGCGGGCCGCGTATGTGCGGACCTGCCGCAGCGACGCTGCACGACCCCTACGGCCTTCCCGTGGACGTCGCTAGCGCGAATGCTTTGACCAAGGCGATCGCCGTCGCCAATATCGAGGACGACGGACCGATATCGAATCCGCCCCCGGGAAGCATCACGCTCTGCACGGTCGCTGGAGGCTGCACGCAGAATCTTACCAATCCGCAAATGTACCGCGTGGCCGGCGTCGCTCTCGACAAGCGTGACGACTGCTGGGCATCGGCCGTGGATACAAATAGCAACCCAACGCTGATCTATTTTGCCCACTGCGCTGGAAAGGGCCGAGTCGCCTCGGGTTTCCAGAACTCCAGCTATGGAGGACTGGAGTTCGACAAGAGCGGCAACCTACTGGCTCTCGATTCGAACGCCGCGCGTCTCTTCGTCTACTCTGGATGCCGGCCGGCGTGCAAGCTGGTTGCGGGACCCTTCGCGCTCCAGGGGCTATCGCTCTACGGTAAGCTCGACGCCAAGGGAACGACCTTCGCGGCTGCGGACTATGCGAACGGGCAAATCGACGTCTACAAATACAGCACGACCGCTCTGACCTACCAGTTCAGCTTCAATCAGGATCTCTCGCGAGGTTCTAGTGTCGAAGGAGTGGCGTTTTCGCCCGGCCTCTGAAGCTCACGAGGGGCCGCCTTGCGTTTTCACGCGACCGTTGTGCTGCGGTCCGAGGTACGGGAACTCTGCGAGCAGATCGGTGTGGGGTTTCGGACCGTCTCCCTTCACTTTTCCATTCGTGACCGCCGGAAGGAAATACGCCTCAACGTCATCGGTAAGCGCCCGGCCGTTGGTCGGGTTCGATGCTGCGCGCCCTGGCTGATAAGGCAGTACGTCGGGCAGTAGGGTCGCGGCGACCCGCGTCGCTTCCTCCGGCGCGACCCGCCAACATGCTGCAGTGAATGTGCGAAGACGGGGATGAAGCGTGCGTCGTTTGCCGGCTCTCCGGTGATATACGCAAGTTTTTCGTCCCCGGCAAGAAAGGGTTCCTGTGAAGCGTGCGAGCCGCGGTCCGCCTGAACCCAACTTCCAGACGCGCCGTCCACCGTTCGGCCCCACAACCGAAGATCCGCCGATCCCAGTTTAGAGTTTGGCAACTCCAACATGATCGAACGGACGGGTGAAAGTTCATGATCAATGTCGATTTGCTTTCATCACCGGCCTTCGGGAACACGAACAAATCGGTGAAGTTCGACCGCGCGTCCGCATGGGGAAGCGAGAGATCGGGGCCCGAGTAATGGTGAGACATAGATCATCTTCTCCTTCGCTATAAAGTGCCGCAGGACGGTCGCGAGGCGACTAACTCAACGCGCGATGTCCGGCGTCAATCGCTTCCTTTTCGCAAGTGTAGGCGCCGCGTTCCGTGCGCCCGTACCAACGATCGCCTTTGCGATAGTAGATGCCGCTCGGGATGTCGAGCCATACAACGGCGCTTCCGCAATACCACGTAGGGTTGCTCCAGCGGGAGCCTTTCAGATTCGTTTCGATCCCTGCGCGCTTCGTTAAATCCCCGGCTTTAGCGAGTAAAGGCCGGCTGATAGAAATGCCGCTCGCGGCTGCCGCCAGAAAAAAGCTTCTTTTTCATATCAGCCCTCCTTTTGGTTGCGCGATCGTCGTGGCCGCATCGTTGACGCTGTGTTTCGACAAATTCCATTCTCCATTTGGACGGGATTTGGCAAGTCTAGCACGAGCCGTTGCCATTGTCTGGCCACTAATAGAGCGCAGACGCGAGTCGGTTCGCGCTACCGTGCGCGTCGGGAAGCGTCTCAATCGATAGAGATGATTGCCCTAATCACGTACCGATCGGCCACGGAATAGTATAGGTAAATTACATCTTCGACTTGGACACTTGAAGCGGCAAAGGCTATATCCGAGTCGTCTGCACTACGTCTGACGTGGGGGAGAATTAGTGGCAGATCCGACCTACCGAGCACTCGAGTGTAATCGGCGTCGAATACGATCCAACCGATGCGCCATTGCGCGCTGGACGTTGCGCCATTGTAGAACATGACGGGATTCTCGGTTTCCGGTTCGAGGATTGGGCCGGTGCTGAGGTGCCACGAGTCCCAGCTCTGTGGACGACGTTCGAACAGCGGCGGCAATACGTCCCAAGGTCCTGCGACATTCGCCGATCGGGCAAGCCCAATCTTCGACTTTCCGTCATTCGCGTACTCAAAGAAGAGGCGCCACGTGCCGTCGGAAGCCTGCGCGATCGTAGCCTCCTTGGGGTTCATTACCTGCTCGGATGATTCCAGCGCGATGCCCTTCTTCTGCAAATGCGCAACATCGGGGCCCGTCGCCAGCAGAAGCTCGCCTCGTTTTAGGTGTTCGTTCCACCCGGAATAGTAGACGTAGTAGCTGCCGGCGACCCGAGCGACGGTGGGGTCTTCGCAACCACCGCTGTCGTAGGCGCCCGGCACATCGGGATCTGGTGCTATCGCGGGGTTGTCGTCCAGTACGAAGTGCAACCCTTCCCCAGACGAGCCGTGATGGATTCTCGCGACTTTCTCAGCGGGATTGTCCGAACGGTTGACTACGCGCAGGAGTAACTCAAATCGACCGTTCTCTCGCCAAACGCACGGGCTCAGCTTATACATGGCGGCGAGTTCGCTCGAGCATTCAAACGTCACCTCATCGAGTCGCTGGAGGCGGTAGGCGAAGTTGATCGGCGTCACGCAATTCTGACCTCGGCGGGTCGACGAAGACTACTACCGGGTAGTCTAGCACGAAACGAAACGCCAGGCGCCGCTCAAAGGCTTGAGGCGAGCTCGAGCATCCGTGCCGTGATTTTTCTGCCAAGAGCACGCTCGTGGTTCGGATCGATCATCTTTCCGTACAAACTAAGTCCTCAGTGACCCAGGCTCTGGCCGCCGTTGACGTGCAGAATCTCGCCGGTGATGAATTCCGCAGTCTCGAGGAAGAGCAGACCGTCTAGCACCGCCCGCCAGTAGAGGTCGCCGCGGCTGGCGTCAAGTAGAGCCTGCGTAGTGGCCGCAGAAAAACGCTCGACCGGAGCATCGCCGCTGGAGCCGTTCAGATATCGAATGTTCGCGATTCTCTGGGTTGCGACGATCGTTTCCAATATCGGCGGCTGGATGTACAGTGCGGCTGCGGGCTGGCTCATGACGAGCCTTACGAAGGATGCGTTCCTCGTTTCGCTCGTTCAAGTAGCCAACAGCGCACCGCTGTTTCTTCTGGCGATGGTCGCCGGCGCACTCACCGACACGGTCGACAAGCGTCGCCTGCTGATCTGGGGTGAGAGCGCGACGGCCGTGCTCTCCGGCGTCTTTGCCGCCTACGTGTGGTTCCACTGGGTTACCGCGGCCTCGCTCCTGTGGTTTATGTTCCTCGTCAGCGTTTGCGGTGCGCTGACCTCGCCGGCATGGCAGGCGGTCGTTCCCAGCCTCGTACCCAAAGAGGAGCTTCCCAGTGCCATATCCGCGAACAGCGTCGGCTTCAATTTAAGCCGCGCGGTTGGGCCAGCGCTGGCGGGAGCGATCATCGGTCCGCTCGGAATAGCCGCGCCGTTTGTCTTCAACGCGGTCAGCAACTTTGGCGTCATTGGAGTATTGGTCGGGTGGCGCGAACCTAAGGTAATGGCGGACGCGCTTCCCGCGGAACGCTTTAGCAGCGCGGTCGGAGTGGGCCTTCGATACGCGATCAATAGCACGGCCTTGCGAAAAACGTTCGTTAGAACGATCGCGTTCTTTCTGTTTGCGAGCTCTTACTGGGCATTGCTTCCGCTCGTTGCCCGGTTCCGCGTGAGCGGGGGACCCGCGATATACGGCTTCTTACTCGGCGCGATCGGCCTGGGGGCGGTGGGTGCTGCCTTCGTGATGCCCTCTTGGAAGAGGCGATTTGGTGCCGATGGATTGGTTGCCGCGGCGAGCATCGGCACGGCGATCGCGCTCGTGCTTTTCGCAATCGCACGCGAGCCGGTCGTCGCGTTGCTTGCGAGCGTCGTGGCGGGAGCGGCGTGGATCTCGGGCGTCGCGACGCTAAACGTCTCGGCTCAACTTGCGCTGCCGGACTGGGTCCGCGGTCGCGGGCTTGCCATGTATATGACGGTTATGTTCGGTTCTCTGACGCTCGGCAGCGCGCTATGGGGACAAATCGCGACGATCACGAGCCTAAAGGCGGCACTCTTTACCGCTGCAGCCTTAATGCTTGTAGCGATCCCCCTGACATGGCGCTGGAAACTGCAAACCGGCGAACGGCTCGACCTTACCCCGTCGACGCAATGGCCGGCGCCCGTCGTAACGCGCTCGATCGAAGGAGCGGATGGGCCAGTGCTCGTGACGATCGAATATGTCCTCGCACGCTCCGCCGACCGGCAATTGTTTCTCTCGGCTCTCGACGAGCTTCAACACGAACGGTTGCGGGATGGCGCCAGCTCGTGGGGCATCTTCGAAGACACGTCACAATCGTGCCGGTTTCTAGAGACCTTTCTCGTGGCCTCGTGGACGGAGCATCTGCGCCAGCATCAGCGTGTAACCAACGCCGACTACGTGCTGCAAGTGCATGTAATACACTTGCTCCAAGGGGAGCCGCAGATATCCCATTTCATCGCTCCCAAAGTATAGCCGCTCTATCGGAAATGTTTGTCCTCGGGCGGCACGGCGGCGTCGCCCTCAATAAAGCCTTCAGATTTGAGATCCGACCAAAACGCGTTCGGAATTCTCGTCTTGAGCGACGTGTAGTCTGCGAGCAGCTGGTGCGGATTCGAGCAGCCGACGACGAGCGCGGCCGCGACGTCCGGCGCAATCGAAAACTGTAGGGCAGCCGTGCGAAGATCGACGCCGTGTCGCGCCGCAACGGCTCTCAGCCGAGCGCGCTTCTCGATGGCTTCGGCGGGGATCTCATAGTTCTGCTTGCCGTAATTGAAGCGCGCGCTGCCGCTGATGAATCCGGCGTTGAGCGACGACCCGACGACAAAGCCCATCCCAAGCTCGCGAGCCTTAGGAAAGACCTGGCGCAGGGCATTCTCGTGATCGATCAACGAATACTGACGCGCCAGGAGGCAGACGTTCGCGTCGGCGACGTCCATCAGTTTCAGAATCGGTTCGGGTGAATTGACGCCTAGTCCCCAGCCCTTGATCGTGCCTTCATCGCGCATTCTACTGAGTGCGGGGAACGCGCCTTTGCGTGCGATCTCAAACTGCTCTTCCCACGGCCCCGGCAGCCACGGATTATCGGGCGAGAGATCGTGAACGAAGACGACATCGAGAGCGTCAACCCCTAAGCGCTGCAGGCTGTCCTCGATCGAACGCTTGACGCCGTCGGCACTGTAATCATATCGGAGACTGTTCGGTGAAGGAGTGAACGGAAAGTACTCTTTCGCGTTGTTGTCGCGCGACGCCGTAAGCAGCTTACCGACCTTCGAGGATAGGACGTACTCGCTGCGCGTCTGCCGGTGCAAAAAACTCCCCAAACGCCGCTCTGCCAGCCCCAGACCGTACCACGGAGAAGTGTCGTAGTAGCGCACCCCTGCGTCCCATGCAGATTCGATTGTAGCGTAGGCGACTTCATCGGTGACGTAGGCGAACTCATTGCCGAACGGCACGCCGCCGAGACCAAACGGTTTTCCCTTGAAGATGTCAAAGGCAGTCATGCGAAGGCCTAAATCGGACAGGTGGAAGTGCCGACTCTTACGCTTGCGACCTGCGGCGGCGGGGCGAGTGGAAACGGCTTGCCGTCACCCGTCGACTTAACGCATCCATAGGCGAGCATATAGGCCATAACGGCCGCGTACTCCGATTTAGAGAGCGAACCCGGTGCGCTCAACGGCATCTGAGTGGTGACGATCGCGTAGGTTTGCCCGACGTTGAGGTTTGCGTGGACGAATACCGGTCCGGCGAGCGCTGGGCCGGCGACACCCTGGAGCCGAGCCCCATGGCAGGACAGACACTGCTTTTCATAGATCGTGGCGCCGTTTTTCACTTGCGCCGGGGTGTACGGAACGCGACCGGTTGCAATCGAGGATGCTCCGGAGCTTTCATTCTTCGCGGCAGCGGCCGTCGCTGGGGCGGTCTGCCCCGTATCATCGTTCGTGGCCGTTTGCGTTACGCCCAGGGCGTACGCGACGACTCGGCCGCCTTGCGATTTCGGAAGATTCGGCGTCTGCTGGTTTCCAGCTTCGCCGGCCTCCACCACGAGGTACTCGTTGCCGTTTAGGCTGTACGCAGAGATCGGCGCGACGATCGAGGAACCGGTATCGTCGTGCCAGAGCTCGCGGCCGGTCTTGGTGTCCAATGCGTACACGCGACCGCTGGTGTCGCTCGTGAACATGAGGCCGACGTTGGTTACCAGCACGCCGCCTTGCGCCGCGTACGGCAGTCGGTCGCGCCATGCGGCTTTGCCCGTCGAGACGTCGACGGCGGTCACGACGCCGGTCGCCGGCCGGCGTTTGGGCAGCGGACCGGCTGCATAAGGCTGGCCAGGAACGTACGGGACCGCGCCGGTGTAGTTGATCTTCCAAACCGCACACTCTTGCGTGCTGGGAATGAAGAAATAGTTCGTCGCCGCATCGTAAGAGCCGCCGTTCCACTCGATCCCGCCGCCGTGATTCGGGCACGCGAAGGTCCCGGCAACCGTCGGAACGGTGGTAAAAATGCCCTGTTGGTTGCTGACCGCCATTCGGCTGATCAGTTTGCCGGTCGTGCGGTCCAGGATCACGAAATCGCCGGCTTTGTCGCCGACCGCCAACAACTGACGATTCACTCCTCCAACGACGCCGGTGAATAGCACGGGAGGCATCGATGGATCGTTGTCGTGGACGTCGTTAGGTGAGACCTTGTAATACCACTTGAGCTTCGGCGTAGGCCCGGAGATGTCGAGCGCGACGACGCAGTCGGCATACAGGTTCTCGCCGTTGCGGCCGTAGGTTGTGAGATTCGGTCCGGGATTGCCGGGAGCTGCATAGAGTGTGTCGGTCGCTTGATCGATCGAAAGGCCGGCCCACACGGCTGCGCCTCCGTGCACCCACGAGTCGCCGGGCCAGGTACTGTGACCGGGCTCGCCGGGTTGTGCGACGGTATGCCAATCCCACAGACGAGTACCGTCCTGCGCGTTGAACGCGCTGATCAATCCGCTTCCGCCGAGATCGCCGCCGGAGGTTCCGACGATGACCTTGCCTTTGTAGACGTACGCCGCCGTCGAGTACCACGTGGAAGTCGTATCGTGACACGCCGGCACGTTGAAGGCCTGCTTACCGGTCGTTGCGTCGATCGCGACCAAGCGGCAATCTTCCGTTACGATATAAAGCTTTCCATCGGACAGGCCAACGCCGCGATTGACCGCATATTGCAGTTCGTACGAAGGCTCGTAGCCGAACGCCCACTTCAGCGCGCCACTTTTTCCGTCAAGTGCTAAAACGTTGTCGTGCGACGTCGAGACGTAGACGGTGCCGTTCCAAACGATCGGTGAGGCTTCTTCCTCCCCGTTATCCTTAACCGCGGTGACCCACGCCTTCTTTAAGGTGCCGACGTTAGAGGGGTCGATCTGCGTCAGCGTCGTGAAGCGATTGCCCGCATAGGATTTTCCAGGAATGAGCCAGTCCGCGCCGTTCCTCTGCGCCTGGAGCAGCGCAGCGCTGTTGGTCGCGCTGCTGCCTCCGCTACCCGAGCACGCGGCTGCAAGCATGAGAATCGGAAGGATTGCGATGTGTCGCTGCATGGCACTTCCCTCACTAAGGCGCCTGATATGGGGTCAGGCTTTGAAGGGTTTACTAACCGAATCGCCGCCGAACTGCTCGACCGTCTTGCCCGTTTTCGGATCGACCGTGTAAAGCAGATCGGCGATCTCGTCGGCGTGATCTTCTTCATCTTTCAAAATGCCCTCGAACATCCGCCGGCTGACCGGATCTTCTTTGCCGAAGAACTCGATAATGTCGCTGTAGATCTTAATAACGACGCGCTCGGCCAAGAGATCTTCACGCAGCAGGTCCGCCAAGGTGTGGCCGCTCTCGAAGGATGAAAAGGCTCGCTTGCTGATGCCGTTTGGGTTAAGGTCGGGGACACCGCCGAGTTGCTTGATACGATCCGCGATGAGTTCCAGATGCTTCTCTTCATCGAGCCAGTGTTCTTTGAAGAGCCCTTGCAACTGCTCCTGATGAATCGAAGTGGTCATATAATAATGTTGCTTGTAGCGCAGCACGCAAATAATCTCGGAGGCCAGCGCAGCGTTGAGCACTTCATAAACTTTGTCGAGAGGCAGCGTGTAGTAGGGCGTAACCGGACCGTTCTGCATGGCCTCGCGCATCTTGGCTTGGATCTCTTTGACGTCGGATAGAATCGACATGTATGCCTCGCTTAAGCGGTGGTAGATTTCCCGGATGTTCTGCCAGCCCGGCGTTTTCCACTGCACGAATTTCGATGGATCGGGACAAAGTATAGGCGCCGTTCGGCACTGAAAGCCGCACCGGGCCTTCTCGGCCGAAGCTGTCCCCGAACGCACGAGTTCGTAGACGGTGCCGCCGCCGGGGCAGCGTCCTGTGAGCCCGACGGCGAAGAAGCGCTTTTGGCGTACTTTGGAAAGAGAGCACCTGCGCAACAAAGAGGCACTTCCCGGCGGAACGTTCACGATGGCCGAAGACCTAACGGTTACTCGCATGGGATATGGCGCAATGCAGTTGGCCGGTCCCCACGTCTTCGGGCCGCCCCGCGACCGCAAAGCAGCCGTGGCAGTGCTACGCGAGGCGATCTTTCTTGGCATCAACCACATCGACACGAGCGACTATTACGGCCCGCACTACACGAACGAAATCATCAAGGAGGCGCTCTACCCGTATCCGGCAGAGCTGCGTATCGTTACCAAGGTAGGAGCGCGCCGAGATGCGCAGGGCGGTTGGCCCCAAGCATTGGCTCCCGAAGAGCTGCGTCAAGCCGTCTACGACAACCTCAAGAATCTTGGGCTCGACTCACTTGACGTGGTAAACCTCCGAGTCGGCGGGTTGAGCACACCGGAGCCCGGATCGATCGCCGAACCGTTCGGCACGCTCGTGCAGCTGCAGCAGGAAGGTCTGATCCGGCATCTTGGCGTCAGCACGGTCTCGCCGCAGCAGGTTGCCGAAGCCCAGTCGATCGCGCCGATCGTTTGCGTGCAAAACTTCTACAACATCGCGCATCGAGAAGACGACGGCCTAATCGATTCGCTCGCCGCGCAAGGGATCGCCTACGTCCCGTACTTCCCCCTCGGAGGCTTCACACCGCTGCAATCCGATACGCTCAACTCAGTCGCCGAGCGTCTAGGTGCAACGCCGATGGGCGTCGCGCTGGCATGGCTGCTGGGACGCTCCCCGAACGTCCTGCTCATTCCGGGGACGTCGTCGGTCGAGCATGTGCATGAGAACGTGGCCGGGGCAGCGCTGCGCCTGCCCGAGGATGCGCGTACCGCACTCGACGACATTGCCGGAAACGCTAAACGGTCGTAGCCGACCGCGCGCCCGGCTCGCCCAGAACATCCATTTGGATCATCCCGCCGGCGCCCCCCCGAGTGGACGCGCCGTTCCGCCTGCCGCCGTCTCGTCGAGGCGGAGGACGCTCTCGAGCGAGTCGTACTCGAACAGTTCGGCAAACCGGCCCCAGTCTACGGCAGTTTCGAACTGCCGCTGTGCTTCTGCCGCAGGGAAATATTCGTCCCACAAGTCGAGAAAAAAGTTGACTCGCATCGTTCCGTCCTTCTTCCCCTCGAGCGTATGTACGATCGCCTCGAAGAGCCGCACGCATTCCAGCAATTGCTTGCGAAATATCTCTTTCCCGATTTGAATGGTCGATGCGGCGAAGGTGCGTCCTGCCGTCGTCAGAGAGACGTCCCCGTCGGTAATTTCGGCAAACTCGAGAAAGACGGCCGCTTCGAGCAGCGCGAGGAGGTCGTCGGCGGTAACGGACAGGCGATCCGAGAGATGGGCGACGTCTTCGGTCTGCCCGCCGTGCTCGGCTATCAGCTGGAGCATTCCGCTGATGCCGCCGGGGCGCACGTGCGGCAGCGGCTGCGAAAACGGCGACTTGTGGGGAGCAGCGAGCACGGCCGGCGTTGCGCCGCTTGCCGCGATTGTGACTTCTGGGTTCGTCATGACGGTATAGAGATGGTTGACGATCTCTGCAAAACGCGCGTCGGAACGATTGTGGGGACGGGAAAGCTCGATCTTCACTTCGCCCCGAAGATGCCCGGGATTCGAACCCAGAACGATAACGCGATCGGCTAAAAATACCGCCTCCTCGATGTTGTGCGTGACGAGCAGGATGCTCTTTGAAGGGAAGTTTCCGTCATTCCACAGCTGGTCGATCTCGCTGCGCAGGTTCTCGGCCGTCAGGACATCGAGCGCGCTGAACGGTTCGTCCATAAAAAGCACCTTAGGTTCGATGGCGAAGGCGCGCGCACACCCGACGCGCTGTTTCATGCCGCCGGAGAGTTCCCTTGGATAGGCCCCCTCGAAACCGTCGAGCCCGACGAGGTCGACCGCGTTGAGTGCGCGCCGGACGCGATTCGTGCGGCGGATGCCTCGCGCCTCGAGCCCCAGTTCGACATTCTCGAGAACCGTGAGCCACGGCAGGAGCGCGAACGTTTGGAAGACCATCGCCACGTCGGGGTTCGCTCCCTTGATCGGCTCGCCGCCGCTGATTGCCAATCCAGAACTCGGCGGGATGAGACCGGCCATGATTCGCAACAGCGTGCTCTTTCCGCTGCCGCTACGCCCGAGCAGCGCCAGTACTTCGCCATTGCGCACCGAGAGCGAAACGTCGCTCAGTGCGGTGAACTCGCCTTTCCCGCCGGGAAGTGGGAAACGCTTGAATACGTGCTCGCAGCGGATCAACTCGTCACTCATTGCGTAAATCTTTTCTGCGCGTAGCGATAGAGCGGGCGCCAGACCACCCGATTGACGCCAACGACAAATACGCTCATCATGCTCACCCCGAGAACGATGCGCGACCAATCGCCGCTGGTCGTCGCTTGCGTGATATAGGTTCCGAGGCCGACGGCGGTCAGCGTCGTGCCTCCCCAGGAGACGACTTCCGAGACGATGGACGCGTTCCACGCACCACCGCTCGCCGTGATTGCGCCGGTGACGAGCGAGGCAAAGATGCCCGGCACGACGAGCCGCCGCCAACGACGCCAGCCCCGCAAATCGCAGTCGTCGCACATTTCCCGAAGGTCCGCCGGCACGGTCTGCGCGCCGGCGATCACGTTGAAAAGAATGTACCACTGCGAGCCCAGCGCCATCAGCAGAATCGCTCCGAAATTGATCGGCACGCCAAACCGCACGAACGCCAGAGTTGCAAAAGGAAAGACGAAATTCGCCGGAAATGAGGAGAGCAGCTGAACCACGGGCTGAAGCGTGCGCGCGAGCCGAGGGCTAAAACCAATCGCCACGCCGACCGGGGTCCACACGATCGTCGCGAATGCGACCAGGACCGCGACGCGCGCCATCGTCGCGAGCCCGAGCCCGAAGACTTTGAAAATCTCTCCGAATCCGACCGTCGTCAAGATGAAATGCAGGACGACGACAGACAGAACGATCACGGCGCCGATCGCGGCCGCATTGAAGAGCCGATCGCCAAGCGCGCCCTCGCCGACGGGCCGTCGCGGCGCAAACCGGGCCCTCGTGGCGGCGGCGAGGAGGCGGCCGATGCTATCGGCGGCCGGTGCCCAGGTTCGCCCCACCAGTGCCGGAACGCTCGACGCGCGAATGACGTCGAAGACCCAGGAGTGCGGCGCCTCCGCCGCCGCACTTTGCTCGAAGCGAAAACGATCCGCCCAAGCGACGACGGGGCGCCAGAAGAGTTGGTCGACGAGCAGGATCACGCCAACAATCGTCACGATTGCCCAGCCCAATGCCTGCATGTCTTGCGCTGCGACGGCGGCTGCCACGTACGAACCCACCCCGGGTAACGTGTAGTTATGATTCAGTACCGTAATCGCTTCGCTCGCTGCGAGGAAGAACCAACCGCCGCCGAAGCTCATCATCGCGTTCCACACCAGGCCGATCGTACCGAATGGGACGTCGAGCCGAACGAACCGTTGCCATCCTGATAGACGATAGAGTGCGGCCGCTTCCTGCAACTCGTGCGGAACCGACTTGAGCGACTGGTAGAACGAAAAGGTCATGTTCCATGCTTGGCTCGTAAATATTGCGAAGATCGCCGCAAACTCGAGGCCGAGCAGGCTGCCGCGAAAGAGCGCGATGAAGGCTGTGACGATGACGGAGAGATATCCGAGCACGGGTACCGACTGCAGAATGTCGAGCAGCGGAATGAGCACGCGTTCGGCGCGTTTGCTGCGCGCGGCAAAATAACCATACGCGAGCGTGAAGAGCGTCGACCATATCAGCGCTACGAACATTCGCAGGGTCAACCGTGCGGCGTAGTATGGGAGGTTCCGGGGATCGAGGTTGACGTGCGGCGCGAGCTTCGCCGTAAAAGGCACGAACGCGCCGGCCCCCACCTTCGCGACGACTGCGAGCAGCGTCAGCACACCGAGCGTCACGGCGACGTCCGGGAGACCAAATGGAACGGTGCGCGTGGCCGCGGCGCTCGACGTAGTGCGTATCACGCGGCGTCTTCGTACGCAGTCAATAAAATTAATCCGGCCAACTTCATTGAGCCGGGTATCGTCGCGTCATCGTTGGCCACGCCCCAATGTGGCATCAAAGGGGCCTTCGTCATTTGCAGAAGTTCCACTTCGTGCCGGCGTTGGACGGCGAAGAGAAGGAGAAAATCTCCTTGGGCGGCCACCACTCTTCTCAGGATGGAGTCTTTTTACGAGAGAGGGTAACGAAAATGCTGAAGGCCGGCGATCGAGTTCGCATCGATGCGAGCGCGGAAGAGGGTACCGTGAAAGAGGTTCATCCGCACGAGATTCTCGTGCGAGTGAAAGTCGCGGGAGGGCATGAGGATCGCAAATATGCCCATGAAGATCTGCGGCTCGACCCTACGTTAGGCGAAGTCTCCGACTTCGTGGATCACTAGCACCGGCGCGCCTACCGAGACCGCGCTCCGAGCCAACGCGCTATGTTGCGGACGTAGTCTTTAAAGATCTCGAACCGAGCCGGATCGCGTTTTATCTCGTCGCCGGGTCGATCGGTGACGAAACTCGGCGCGCCGCGCTCGGTGTCCCAGTTGAGGTCGGCAAAGTGGTGGAAGGTCGAAACCGCGACCGCTCGGCCCATGACTCCGCCGTCGAACGGCTCGCCGTCGAGCGCAACCGCGAGATTGAAGCTCCGGCCGCTGACCGTGCTCGTGCCCGTCGCGATAACGCGAGCAAACGCGACGCCCTCGGGTACGCCGACCGCACCCTCGTGCGGGTGCGCGGGAAAATACTCGATCGCGGCGCCATCTGCTTTCGCACTCTTTAACAGGGGATGCAGCGGAGCTTGCGCCTCGATCCTCTGATAGTTACCGTTTGCGCCGGAGTGGTAGTTGGGGTAGGAAATGTTTGGATTATCCTGGTCGTCGTTCTCGGAGCGATCCGGCTCGAGGTTGTACGAGTGAAAATGATTGACGCGACCCAGCGAGCCGAGATGACGCAGGCAAAGCCCCAGATCCTGGTGGTCGCGGGCGGTCAAGACGCCACCGCCCCGCTTGCGGAACTCAATGACCGCGTCGCTTTCGGCTTCAGTAAGGCCGTCGCCGGTGTCAACGGCCATCAACCACAGCTGGTCGAAGTTCGAGCCGGGCAGTTGCATGACCACCTGATCGTTGCGGTTCACGTCCAACACTTCATTTCGTGCCACGACCTCGTGGCCGTCGGCCACGAGCGTCTCGCGCAGAAGCGAAAAGCGCGAAACATTCCAGTCGTCCTCGGCGAATGGAATGGTCGTTTGTAACAGAATCTTCGCCATAACCTCACATCCTCACTTGGCCACGACCATGATGCGCGAGACCGCCCGCGAGGTTGCACCCTGCAGACCACGGCTTGCTAGTTTCCGGCACGGGCGCCGCACGATACCGGCACCTCAGACCAGGCTTGGGAAGGAAGACGGAGAGCATCGCCGCGAGACTCCCCAAATGAGTGATCAAGCCGTCTCGCTTAGCGCGCTGCTGCTCGCGTTTGGTACCGGTCTCGCGGTCGGGGTCGTCTTCAGCCTCGTTAAACTACCGTCGCCTGCGCCGCCGTTCCTGGGTCTCATTGGACTGGTGGGTATGTTCGTAGGACAGCGGCTGTGGCCGGTCCTGTCGTCCTGGCTCTCCCACCACTAGCGGAGCCTCCCGCAACTTCATCGTTTTCGCGATGGTCTTGTTGGCGCACGAACCCAACGGAGGCAGAATCGCGTCATGAAAACCGTCAAGATCCCAAACTCCGAGCACCCAATCACCGTCGAACGCAGCCGCTCGCGCGTTCGGGTCACCGCCGCCGGACGAGTCGTCGCGGATACGACCCGCGCGTTGACCCTTCGAGAGAGCGACTATCCGGCCGTCCAGTACGTTCCGCGCGAAGACGTCGATATGTCCGTGCTGAAACGAAGCGACAACCAAAGCTACTGTCCATACAAAGGCGACGCTGCCTACTATAGCTTTGCGATCGGCGGCAGCCGCGGAAAAGACGCCGTGTGGACGTACGAGGCGCCCTACGAAGCCGTCGCCGAAATAAAAGACTACCTCGCATTCTTTCCCGACCGCGTGGACTCGATCGAGGAAACACGGAGCCCGTCGTAGTCGCGGCGAATTCCCAAGCAATGCATACCCGCGGCGCGTTTCTCGCCGGCGCTGCGAGCACGCTTGCCGCTTGCACCGAACTTCCGGCGATGCGGCAGGTGCCGTATTCTCCCACACTACGGATGGCGGCGCGCGATTCCCGCGTGCTCATCGTCGGCGGCGGCGTTGCGGGCCTCACCTGCGCGTATCGCCTGCAGCGCGCGGGCATAGAGAGCCGAGTCTTCGAGGCAAGCGACCGAATCGGCGGCCGGACGTGGACGCTGCGTGACTACTTCGCGCAAGGTCAGATCGCCGAGCACGGCGGTGAGTTTATCTCGCTCGGGCAACGCAACGTGCAGCGCCTTGCGACGGAGCTAGGTCTGCAACTCATCAACGTCAGTCGTCGCGAACCAGGGTACGACGTCGACTTCTTCGACGGCATGCTCTACACCACGAAGCAAGCCAAAGCGGATTATCTCGCGCAGGTCCGGGAGCCGCTTCACGCCGCGTTTCGGGCCGCGGGGTACCCGACGAAATACCACCGGTCGACGCGGGCCGGCCGCGCGCTCGACCACACCAGCGTGGCCGAATGGATCGAGACGAACGTGCCCGGGGGCTTAGGCTCCAAGATCGGCGCCCTGCTTGCAAATGGCAGCGTCGGCGAGTTCGGCGCCGATCCCGGCGAACAGAGTGCCTTGAACCTCATCTATCTGCTCGGCTTCGAGCGACAGGGCCGCTTCAACATCGACGGAACGCGTGAGGCGCTCCACATCGCCGGCGGCAACGACCAGCTCGCCACGCAGATGGCGGCCGCGCTTCCGCCGGGATCGGTCGAGACGAACGCGGCGTTGCTTGCCGTGCGAAAGCGCTCCGATGGATCGTTAGCGTGCACGTTCGAGTCGGGGAAGCGCACGTACGACGTCGCCGCCGAGCATCTTTTGCTGGCGATTCCCTTTACGACGCTGCGTAACGTCGATCTGCGCCGCCTGCCGCTCTCCCCGCTCAAACGCATCGCGATCGACCACCTCGATCTGGGCACCAACGCGAAGCTTCACATGCAGTTCAAGCGCCGCATCTGGAACGAACAGCACTACGACGGATCCTCCTATGTGCAGTTTCCCTACGAAGAGTCCTGGGACGTCTCGGCGGCACAGCAAGGCGACTATGGAATTCTGGTCGGCTTCCCGGGCGGCAAACGGGGCGTGCTTCACGCCGCCGCGCACGGACCCGCGCCGAAGGCCATTGCCGACAAGTACGTGCGCGAACTCGACCGCATCTATCCGGGCATCGCGAAACTCTACACCGGCATCGCGTACCTCGACGTGTGGGCCCACGACCCGTGGCATCATGGCGCGTACTCTTATTATAAAGTCGGTCAGTATACTCGGTTTGCCGGGATAGAGCCGGTGCCGGAGGGCAACGTCTTCTTCGCCGGAGAGCAGACGTCGTACGACGACATGGGCTATATCAACGGTGCGGTCATTTCAGGTGAACGCGCGGCGCACCAAATCATCCGTGCAGCCGGATGAGGTTTGGCGACGTTTCGGAAGCGGCTAGGCGGCGCCTTTGCGAGGATCGTCGTTCGCGAGGGCTCTCGTCGCCGCGCCCTTGAGGGCGGCTGCGAACTCGGCTACCGTATATTGGCGCCCCGCGACCAGCTCGGATCGAACCGGCGCAACGGGAACCAGCACGTCGGGAGACTTTTCGGTCGAATCGTGGAGCCATACCGCGCGCACTCCCAAAGCGGGAATCTGCAACAAGCCTGCTTCGTAAGAAGCAGCGGCGATCGCAGCGTCTTGGCTAAGCGTGTGGATTGCCGCCTGGACGGCGGCTGCCGGCGGGTTGATGTTGAGAGCGGCAAGCTTGTCGCCCGACGCATCGGCCAACGTGTCGGCCGTGACGAGCTGGCCGTCAAAGCTCAGGATGTGCCTCCAAAGCGAGGGTTTTGCCGTACTCAGCCGATCGGCGGCATCGGCGATGTCGCTCAATCCAAGAGTATAGACCGGGTACGATAGGACGGGCGTCGCCGCGGCGGCGCGTTCGCTGGTAAGCGAAGCCGCCAAGCGCGGTGCGACGCTCGTCATCGCCGATCGATTCGCGAATGAGGGGAGCTGCGAACGCAACGCATCGAGCGATTGCGCGGGCACTGCAGGAATCCGAATAGCCATGAACGTTTCTCCTAGCCTCTTGGCTCAGGCCTGGGTGAAGTAAGTGTTGGTCCAGGTTCCGCTGCCTTCGTAGGAACCACCGGTCAACGTGCCGACCGTAACGAACGAATCGCCGTAGATGGGGTCGGTCACGAGAACGATATCGCCACCCTCGCAGCCGTAGACACCGATGAAATGACCGCCCCCGCCGGACCAGCCGATGCGTAGGCACGGCGGCTCGCCCGCTGCCAGTGCTCCGGACAAATCTCCGTACGACCCCTGGCCCTTGTCGGAAGCAAAGTGCCCGACGTACTGAAGCGCTTGGTCGAGATATCCAGGCTGGTTGCAGTCGTTCGAACCTGGGTTGATACAGCAGTCCGTTCGCCCAAGCTGTTCGTTCACGACTTGGCACTGGGTAACGCCGCTGGACGGCGTATAGTAATGAGCGACGCTGGTGGATACGGCCGCCCAGCACCACTCCGATTCCAGCTGTGGCGCGACTTGAAACGGAAGAAAGTACCCGCCCGGCCACCACAGCTCATAGATCTGGGCGTCGGTTCCGAGGTAGTTGACGTGCTGCGTCCCTTGGGCGGCAAACATGTAGCCCACGGGAGCGCCGGTGCTATTGGCCGGAGCACCCGTGGCGTTCGTAAGATCGTTGTGATGCCAGCCATTTGTGTCCCACCATAGCTCGTGGATATGGCCATCGGTGCCGCGATAGTTGACGTGCTGGGTTCCTTGCGCGATGAAAACATAGCCGCGCGGATTGCTCGCCGATGCCGGCGCACCGGCGGCGGCGGTCAAGTCGTTGTGATGCCATCCCTGGGCATCCCACCATAACTCGTGGACGTGTCCATCGGCTCCGAGATAGTTTACGTGCTGCGTTCCCTGCGCGTTGAACGTATATCCGAATGGATCGCCTGCGGCGCCGGGCGCACCCGCTGCAACCGTTAGGTCATTGTGGTGCCATCCCGCCGAGTCCCACCACAACTCGTGAACGTGCCGGTCGTCGCCGAGATAGTTGACGTGTTGCGTACCTTGTGCGTCGAACATATACCCGAACGGGTCGCCGGCGGCATTCGGAGCCTGTGCCGCGAGCGTAAGGTCGTTGTGGTGCCACCCGTGTGAATCCCACCAGAGTTCGTGCACGTGGTTGTTGACGCCCCGGTAGTTCACGTGTTGCGTTTCCTGAGCGCTGAACATGTAGCCTCCGGGATTTCCAACGGCGTCTGGAGCGCCCGACGCGGCCGTCAAGTCATTGTGATGCCACCCGTGTGCGTCCCACCACAGTTCGTGAACGTGACCATCGGGTCCGAGGTAGTTGACGTGCTGCGTTCCTTGCGCGACGAAAATGTAGCCGCGAGGATTGCTGGCCGTGGCGGGTGCACCGGCAGCGCCGGTCAAGTCGTTAAAGTGCCAGCCGGCGGAGTCCCACCACAGCTCGCACACGTGATTCTCTGGGCCACAATAATTCACGTGCTGAGTGCCCTGAGCGTCAAACGTATAACCCCAAGGCTCGCCGACAACCGGCGGCGCCCCCGAGGCACTGTTTAGATCGTTACGAGCCCACGCGTAAGACACTGCTTCCTCCTCCGCCAATCGAGGCGACTAGCTGTTTTCAGCCAAAGGCTATCACAGCGAATCTTGCCGTGCATGCGGCAATCTACCTAAATTGCGGTGGGTCGTTTGCTGCGGCGTTTACGTGTCGAGGTCTCCCAGCCAGCGCAAGGCGCTCAGACTCGGCAGGAAACAGTACTCGCCGCCGCGCGTGACGACGAATCGCGGCAGCGCCGCGAGGACCCTTCGGATCGGCCTTCGCGGGATGGGGAAGATGCCGCTGCCGTCCGCGGCGCCGCAGACCGGATCTTGCGTGGATCCACCACCAAAGAACGCGCCATCGTTCATCCATTCGGACTGAACGAACTCGAACTGACGGCCGAGATTCGCGCCGACGAAAGCGAACATCAGCCCTCGATCTGCACCGTCATCCTCGAGCACTCCGTCGGGCAGGGGCGGCCCGTACGCCGTGCCCCGCCGAATCATCCGATGAATTCGTGCGACACCCGCGACCTCGCCATCGCGCGGATTCACTCGCCGGATATGGGAACCCAAGGGCGTCTTGTACCCGAGCGGATCGTCGGCTTTGAACAAGAAGTCGTTATTCTTCGCTGGGTCGACGCCGATCGCGGGATCGTCGTGCACGGGACACAACGAGAGCGGCGCTCCGCTGCGCCAGCGCCCCATCATCTTCGCCGCCAAGAACTCCTCGTCGTCTGGATTCGATGCGTTGGCCTTGAGATAGCGGCGAAATTCAGCGACCCGCTGGTACAGCTTTCGAAAGACGATGTAACTGCCGTTTCGGCCGAGGATCTCCGGTTGCGGGACCGGAGCGACGCCGCCGTATTCGTCGGGATATCCCGTAACGAACTCGCCCGGCTTCAATGGAACTTCGTGCGGGTTCGTTCCCGGAATACCGCTGCCTTCGATCGCCGGGTGGCTGATGCCGTCCTTAAAACCGAACGGTTCGGTCTCGGTGGGAAGAGCGTAGCAATCCTGTCGCCAGATCGCCGTGATCCCCGCAACGCTTTGATAGGCCTCGCGCGCCCGGCCGACCGCCTTTTCCAAATCCGCCGCGTCCTTTGAGATTCCCGTCAACACCACGTGAACTTCGCCGGTGCCGAGCGGCTTCTCCCAATGTTCGGGGGCGTTTTCTCCGACGTCGTGCAACTGTCGCGCACGCGCCGCCATCCCCTCGCGGAATTGCGGGGAGAAACTATCGAGCGATGCCTGTGGGACGCCAAGGCTTTTCAAACCCGCAAACGTGAGCGAGGCGCTCACCCACGTATCGCTCGCCGGACTCTCGGGATGGGCGGCCGAGGCGACGATCTCGCTCAGGCGGCGCATCAGCGCTCGACCTGCGGCGCGGTCGTCGATCCGAATGAGGACGTAGGTGGCGGCGAATGGCGTGGGGCGCGGGCGCAGCACGCCGCTCTGAATATCGTCGAGTTCGAGAATCACCGCGGCCTCCTACTTCGTTGCGAGGTTTTGCCAGAAGCGCGTCAGGCTTTCATCACCGCCGAAGAGCGTCGTAAAGATCGTCGAGTCCGCGAACAGAATGTCTCCTGCCCGCTTGCCGGCCGGCGGCATCCAGAGAAACATATTGATCTCGCGGTTACCCGCTTCGGTAAACGGATGCGGCTTTGAAAGATCGATCGGTTGACGCGCCAGCACGTGGATACCCTTTGCGTTCTCGTCGGTAAGCGCGTAATGCGGCAGGTGCATGTGGAAGACGAACGACGAGACGCCCGTCAGCCATCCGCGCGCGTCTAGATCGTTGGCGGCAACGATCGGCACCGGGCGCGTCGTGCCGGAGTGCGTTGCCGGCCGCAGCCCGTAGCGGTTTTCCACCGGGACGCCGAGCCCTTTCATCAGCGAGCGCACGTACTTCGCGAAGCGTTGCTGTCGCGGCACCAGAGCGTCGCCATGATGGTAATATTCCATGTCGCGCACTTTCAGATCGGACGACGCACCGACGTCGTGATGGGGCCCAAGAACCAGGCACGTCCCTTCGCGGCTTAAAAAGTCTTCGAGCGCGGCGATCTCCCCCGGCGTCGCCTCTTCTTCGGCGACCATGTGGTCCAGGCCGAATACCATGAGCGTATCGGTATCGGCTAAGATGCGCTCGTCGATCGGCAGTCTCTGCCCGGCCTGGTCGACGCGCTGGTACACGGCGACTGCGTTACCGGTCGCTTCTTCCACGGCATTTTGGAAGTTCACGAGCGAGAGGTGGAAGAGCTCGAGTGTGCCTGCGATCCCTTGAAGGAACATCTCGTGCGAGTATTCATTTCTCTCGTAGGCCGGCCAGGCAACGCGTCGCACTTCGGTCATCGACGAAAAGCGATTGTCGAGCCGCGTGACGTCGCGATTGGCCTCAAACGGATAGCTCCAGGTCCAGTAAACGCTAAATCTGCGCTTGCCCGGCGAGTACTTTCGCGGTACGTGGGGCTGATTATAGGTCCGGCCCAGTGGAGTCGTCGTCATTTCTGATCTCCCCGTGCGGCGAGTCGCCGCAGTCCGTCGAGTGCCGCGTATTTGTATGCATAGCTGTACGTCGGCGTATTGAACGACATCGTCGCTAAAGTGTTCAGCGTGGCGCCGCAGCGAATCGCCATCTGACCTATCCCAACGATCTCCGACGCGATTTCCCCGATGCAGTGAACGCCGAGCAGCCTTCGGTCGCCCCGGTGAAAGATCAGCTTGAGCATCCCGCCATGCCCGGCAATCGCGCCGCGCGGCGTGAGCCCCAGGTCGGCGCGGCCGACATCATAACTCAATCCCTGTTCCCGGCACGCCTCCTCGGTTAGACCTGCGCCCGAAAGCTCCGGCATACCGTAGATCGCCGAGACGGGGGTCGGATCGACGTTTCCTTCAAAGGGGATCCCGAAGGCGGAACAGATCGCCGCGCGTCCCTGTTCCATCGCAATCGAAGCAAGGGTGGGCCGCAAAACATCGCCGGCCGCGTAGATGCCTTCGGCCGACGTCCGAAAGTTTCCGTCTACTTCAATGCGACCGCGCGCGTCGACGCGGACACCGGCCGGCTCGAGCCCCAGGCGTTCGGTATTGGCGACGCGGCCGGCCGCGATCAGCACCGTATCGGCGCCGACGTGCTCTTGCGTCGAAAGCGTAACGTCGAGCGCGTCACCGCTCGGGGCGACGTCGTCCACCGTGCAGCCGAACTTCAGATCGATGCCCCACTCGCGAAAGAGTTCCTCGATACGCGCCGAGACTTCACCGTCCATCATCGTTGCCAAGCGCTCGCCGCGGTCGACGATCGTGACCTTACCTCCGAGCGCCCGGCAGATCGTTGCGAACTCGACACCGACCGCACCGCCTCCCACGATGACGATCGCCTTCGGCGCGCCGCGCTCTCGATACAGAATCGTATCGGTGTCAAAGACTCCGGGTAACTGGAACGAACCTCCGTTCGGCCGATGGGGCCGCGATCCGGTTGCGATTAGGACGACCTTCGCCTGCAGCGTCGCCGCCGCGCGACCGTCGCCCGAAACGGAGACATGGCCGTCGCCATCGAGAGACGCCTCTCCCTCGATGTACTCAACGTTACGGGCCAGGATGTTCTTTTTCGTCAGCTCTTGAAGATGCGAGCAGACGCCCCAGGTTCGCGTGCGGATGAGGTCCATCGCGACTTCCGGAGGCGCCGTCATGCGCAAGCCGTAGGTATCGCCGTCACGCGATCCGGAGACAAAGAGCGCCGCTTCACGCAGCGTCTTCGTCGGCGCACCGCCGGTGGTCGTAACGGTGCCTCCCGGAAGGTTTCGTTCGACGATGGCGCACCGCAGGCCGAAGAACGAGGCCAGCTCGGTGGCGCTCTCGCCGGCAGGCCCCGCCCCAATGGCGATGAGGTCGTAGGTTGAGGTCACGGCCTTATCCTTGACGTCCTATTGCATCTGGTCGAGCATCTCCCCGAGGCTCTTCTTGATCCGCAGCGCCTTCTTTATCTCGTCCGCGGGGACGTATGGATACTCTCCGTACTCCATGAAGCTGGGGCGATGATGCTCGCGGACGAACTTCACGAAGGCGGGAACGTTCGTCTTCCAGTCTTCCGGAAAGCCTTCGAGATTCTCAAACGCCGTCGACAAGCCGGCTCTTAGAAACAGCGCCACGGCGTCGTCGGTATACTTGTCGAAATCGGTATCGAAAATCCCTTGATACATGAAATACGTCTCGCCGCCGATATCGAATAGCACCCACTTCAAAAAATGCAGCTTTAGCGGTGCGAGGTAGCTCGGGTCGGCCTTCAACGCCGTCTGCACCGTATCGGCATACGAGCGCATTGCAGCGTCTCGCCCCGGCTTTAGCTTCGCGATGATCGTGAAGCCATAGTTCGCCGGCGTCCGCGGAAAGACCGGACCATAGTTGCCCTCTACGCGCTCGAAATACCCCTCTTTGGGGATGGCCATCGCTTGGGGATTCTCCCAGGCAGCTTCTTGCGTACTCATAACAGCGTGTTTCCTCCATTCATTGGGGGGTCATGCATTCAGCGTGGCAGCGAGAAAAACTTTTGACGTTACCGCGGAGCGGACTGCGGGGGCGTTGCCTCCATAAGGTGCGCGACGGCCTGCAATGGCGCCAGGCTGACGCGGATCAGGCCGCGCTGAGGGCGGTCCAGGTCGAGAACCAGGCCGAACGCGATTGCCAGCATGACGGCAAAGCATGCCTTGAAAACCAAGGCACGCTGCCCTTGCCGCCCAAAGCCGTAGCCCATCATCGTCAACGCGATGAACGCAATGAGCAGGAGCCCGATCATTACGACGTCGGGAATGTGAGTGGTGAGAACCGCGCGTTCTTCGATGCTCAGGTTTATGGCGTCGTTGAGCGCCGCGATGAAGAGCGGCACCATCGTGGAGTGCACGTCTCGCCGCGCGCTTTCCAGCGCCGCCTCCCAAAGCTCGCGCTGGACCGCGCTCGACTTCTCGTCGGCGGCGAGCCGCTGATCGGGGTCGGTATCGGCTCGCGCGAAGGCGATGCGCGCAGCAACGTAGATGCGAAGATCGGCGCGGACGGCTTGAGCCGCGGGCGGGTCGAGGAGCTGCGATCGCAGCCAGGTCGTGGCGATCGCATTTGACTCTCGCATGAGGGCGCCTCGCCGCGCGTCGTACCGGCCAAGCGCGAGAGCGAACGAAAAACCCAAGAGCAGCGCTAGAACGGTAAACGCAGCCCCTTGGACGACGGCGGAGGGATCCTGGGCGCCGAGTCCCGGACCCTTTCCCCGGCCGAAACGGAAACCAAGCTCGTTTGCGGCAAAGATCAAGATTGCCGATCCGAGCATCAGCGCCCAGGTCGGAATCGGATCGAGGATATTGCCCACTGCCTTGGCCTTAACCGCGAAGCTGACTCGGGCGAGCGTTGCCCGCCCGAGTCGCGGCGATGCCGCTCACGCCCGCGGCAGGTTTAGTCTCAGAGCGCGCGTTGCCCGACGACGCGGCCCACCGGCGGGGTCGAATCGGCGCCGACGCCCCAAATTCCGTTGAAGCTGTTATTGTCGCCGTTGAACCAGAACGAGAACCAGCCGGCCTTGCCGGCGGCCGCCCAGGTCGCTCGCACTTTATCTTTTGTCCGGAACTTGCCGTTGAGCGTGGGGCCGGCGGAATGGCAAACGACGGTCGGACCCGATTGCGTGCACTTCATCGTTCCAACGAATTTCGTCGGGCCGCCCGCGCCGGTAACGGTCCACGTGCCCGCTGCGGTGATCGGCGACGGCGGCAGAATCTTGTTGCCGACGAACGAGCCGTTTGCAGGCCGTCCGTTATATCCCCACGTGCCATTGAAGCTGTGCCCGTTGGGGGAAACGTAAACGGTGAGCCAGCCGGCGCCGCCGGGGCCATGCCACTTTCCGTCGATCCGATCGCCCGTCGCGAACTCGCCGGTGAACCCGTTGCCGTTTGCGGCATTGGTTCCGACGATGCCGTTGCCGGATTGCGTAAGCTTGACGGTCGAGGTGGTCGTGCCATTGGCTCCGGACTGCTGGATGGTCCACGTTCCCGTGACGCTGGGCCCCGACTGGGCCGAAACCGCCGCGGAGCTGGCGAGGATCGCCAATCCGCAGCATACCGATATGACGAAACGATTCATTGAGACTCCTTCATCGATGTGAATTGACCTAAGATGTAAATTGACTTAAGACGTACGACTCGCAGATATCTAGGACATGACGAGCTCTTCCTTTTCGGGCGCCACGTGAAGCACCGGCGCCCTCCGCGTTGCCCCCGTGCTGCCTCAACCATTCGCAAGCCGCGACGACATCCCCGGCGAGCTCCGCGCTAATTCCGGTTAATGTGGGGCCGGACGGTAATCCGGAGGCTCCGAACCTCCTGCGCGTTCGGAGGCATCGAGTACGCCGAGACGACCCAGCCCCTTCCGGCGAAACCGGTTGGAAACGACGTCGAAGTACTTAAGGTTGATCACGCTTATTGCGCCTAATGGTGCGACTTACGACGATCGAGCTTCGCCAACGCGGCGGGGCTAATGAGTTTCAGCCCCTGCGCCGTATTGTAGCCGTGAATCTCCTTCACGTCCAGCTTGCGCATGAATTCGATCGTGTCGGCAGTGATGACTTGGCCTGGTACCATGATCGGAAATCCGGGCGGATACGGGATCACGAAATTCGCCGATACAAGCGGCGGCCCGTCCTTCAAGCGGCGATCGATCTCCTTGTCGTGCAGCGGAATGTTGTCGCATCCTTCCGCATCGTAGGCGGCGTAAAATCCACCTCGGATGTCGCCTTCGTTGGTGGCGGCTCCCGCATCGTGTCGAAAGGCTTCGTGAAAATAGCTGAAATTCGGCAGGTCGGGAACGTCCGTCATCAGGCTCGTCACGCGAGCCGCAAACTCTCTACGTTCGCCCTCGCCGCCGGACGCGAGCCGTTCTTCGATCTCCCGGCTGATCTCCACGAGGACCCGGATCAGGTGCGCCACGTCGCTGCGCGTGTTGTTGATGTTCGACTGCAGCAAGATGCTGTTGCGCGACGTCTTGTTGAGCTGGATGTTGTACCGGTTCGCCAGCAGGTTCTTGAATTGCGTTCCGTCGTAGCCGGCCGTCCCGCAAACGACCGTCATCCGCGTCGGATCGAGGCAGAATTCGTCGTCCCGCACGCTCTTGCGCGTCGTCGCCCAGTCCGCATCCGTTGCGAGGAAGTCGGTGAAGCCGCTCCGCCGGTACTCCACGGGGACCATCCCGTCTGCTCCGACGACGCGAAAGTACTTCGAGATTAGCGGATGCCGGTTCACCTCGCGGCGAATCGCCAGAGCGACCTCGATCGCGTTGGCCACGAGGCCGAAGCCTTCGAGCTCCATCTGGCGCCGCGCGACGTCGAGGCTGGCGATCAGCTGCTGGTTGGGACTGGTGGAAGCGTGCGTGAACACGGCTTCCTTGAACTGTTGCTCGACGGTGTGATACTCCACGTCCTTCACCAGGATCATCGATCCTTGCCGCAACGCCGACATCGACTTGTGCGTGGAGTTGGTCTGGTAGACGCGAAGCCGCACTTTGCGAGGATCCGGCAGCAGCCGCGTATCGAGCAGCTTTTCCTCCGACGGATCCTTCCCCAACTCGGCGCGCTGCCGCTCGTAGGCGGCGACGCTCGCCGGGTCGCGCAGCCACTCTTCGATGTCGGCCGCGGCGCCCATCGCGGTGCGAGGGCGCAAGAACGGCGACCATCGCGCGAACCCGAACCAAGCCTCGTCCCAGAGAAAGATCAGATCGGGTTTGATCGCCAGGCATTCCTCCATGACTTGGCGCGTGTTGTAGATGTGGCCGTCAAACGTGCAGTTGGTCAGGTCGATCATTTTGACGCGATCGAGCCGCCCGTCGCGCTTTGCCGCCAGGAGCGCCTGTTTGATCGTACGCAGCGGCACCGCGCCGTACATTGAGAACTCGGTCAGAGGGAAGGCCTCGACGTAGATCGGCTGCGCGCCGGCCAGCACAAATCCGTAGTGATGGGACTTGTGGCAGTTACGGTCCACGATTGCGATGTCGCCGGGCGACAGTAACGCCTGCACCACCATCTTGTTGCTCGTCGATGTCCCGTTGGTCACGAAAAATACGCGCTCGGCGCCGAAGGCGCGGGCCGTCAGTTCTTGAGCGCGCTTGATGGTGCCCGTCGGCTCGAGCATGCTGTCGAGACCGCCCGTTGTTGCGCTGCTCTCGGCCAGGAAAAGCGTCGGGCCGTAAAACTCGCCCATGTCCCGGATCCAGTCCGACTTGAAAATCGACGCGCCGCGGGCGATCGGGAGAGCGTGAAACGTCGTGACCGGGCGTTCCGCATATTTCTTCAAGTTATCGAAGAACGGCGTCTCATAGCGCGCCGCAACGCCTTCGAGTATCGCCAGGTGCAGCTCGAGCAGCTCCTCGACGGCGTAGAAGATGCGCCGGACGATGTCGGCTGCCGGATCGCCGGCGATCTCCTCGACGCGTCGATCCGAAAGCAGGTAGAGATCGAGCTCGGGACGCGCCTGATAAATGACCCGCGCCAAGCGCAGCGCGGATCCGTCCGAAAGCTCTTCCTTCGCGACGGGATCGACGACGCCGCGCAAGACCGGGGCGTCGTGTCGCGAGCGATATCCAAAACCCTCGTGGACCACCACGGCCGCGAGGTCCGCGTTCAACATCGTTGCGCAGACTGCATCCTCGGCGGTGCCGACGATGACCGGCTCATAGACGAACTCGTCTTGAGGACGGCGCAGCCGGCGCCACTCCGCCGCGATCGACGCCCATCGTTCGATCGGCGCTCCCGTGACGATCAGGACCTCGAAATACGGAGGCGCGGCCGCGGACCGCCCCAGCGTCGGCGGCAATACGTCGGGGACTGTGCTCGAGATATCAGAATGCGGATCCCAATCCGAGGCATGCTGCCGAAACGAGCGCGTGAGCAATGCCGAGGCGATCCGCCATGCGAGCGCGGAAGCCCCAGCGGAGTCATCGCTCTCGGCACGATCGCGTAGCGCCGCCATCAGGCTCGGCCCAGGATAGCCGTGAAACTCTTCGATCACGGCTGCCTCGCTCAGTGCCGACTCGAAGTCCGCGCGGCTGCCGGTCCTGGCAGCCCATTTCTTGGCGGCATCGACGAGATCGCGCCAACGATCTTCACGGGCTCCCGGGGTTGCGAAGAAGACGTCTACCCGCCGGCTTTTTTTGTTTTTTTCCAGATTACTCATATCAGTGTACGAACATGACCATGAACATGCCCCAGATCGTCAGCAGCGTGTTGCCGACCGCATAGGTAACGGTGTAGCCGAGTCCGGGAACCTGGCTTTGTGCGGCGTCAGTGAGCATGCCAAGCGAGGCCGTGGTCGTCCGCGCTCCCGAAAGGGCTCCCAGAAGGATTGCCGGATGGAATCGGAAGACGTATTTTGCAAGGAACATCCCCAGGATCAGCGGGACGGTCGTGGCGACTACGCCCCATAAAAAGAGGCCGAAGCCGAGTTGCTGGAGCCCGGCGACGAACTTCGGACCGGCGGTGAGTCCGATGACGGCGATGAACATGTTGAGGCCGACGGAGTTCATGAACCACAGTGCCGGCGACGGAATGCGGCCGAAGGTCGGACGAATCGCGCGGTACCAGCCTGCAACGATTCCCAAGATCAGCGCGCCGCCGGCCGTCGAAAGGGTAATCGGAACGCCGCCGATCTTCAGGACGACCGCGCCGATCAGTGCACCGATCGTGATCGCGATGCCGAGGAACGCGACGTCGGTGACGTCGGTCGCGCGATCGACGACGCCCAGCGCCGCGGCAGCGACGCTCGTGTCCTGCGTGCGACCGACGAGCGTAACGACGTCGCCCCGGTAGAGCTTCGAATCGCCGAGCACCGGGATCGGCGTCTCGGTAAATCCGCGTTTGATGCGGCGGACGTAAACACCGCGCGCGCCCGGAAGGCTCCCGAGCTCCGCCAGCGTCTTCCCATCGGCTGCTTTGCTGGTGATGTAGACGTTGACGCCCTCGATCGGCGCAGAGAGCAGCTCGGGATCGTCGACCTCTTTGCTGGCGCGCCCGAGCAGCGCGATCACCTGATCACGCTCTCCAACCACCGATGCGTGGTCGCCGGCCTGCAAGACAAGATCGCTCGTAGCTTCACTGATCTTTCCGTCGCGGCGCACGGCCAAGACGTACATCTGGTTCCCCAGTGCCTTCGTGGCCTCCGTAAGCAGCGCTTCGGTCTCGCGCACCGTCTTTCCGACGACCTGCGCGTCCGGCGCAATTAGGAAGGCACGAACGTCGTACGCCCGCCACGCGTCGCCGAGGCCGCCTAACTCGCGCTTGCCGCCATGTAACTCCTCGTACTCCTTGGCCGCCTTTTTCAAATCTATGCGCAAGAGCATAGGTCCGAAGATTGCAATGACGATCGCCGAGCCGATCGTGCCGAAGATGTACGTGACGGCGTACGCCGTGGGCATAATGTCGAGCATCGCCTTCGTCTTATCCGGAGTCAGTGCGAGCCGGTTGATGGCATCGGTTGCGAGGCCCATGGACGCCGAGATCGTTTGCGATCCGGCAAAGAGGCCGGCCGCCGCGCCCGAGTCGTAGCCGGCCGCCTTCGCGACGATGACGCAGGCGCCGAGGCAAAAGACGCAGACGATCGCGGCATAGATCGCTTGCGGAACGCCGTCCTTAGTGATGCCTCGGACGAACTGAGGGCCGACGCCGTAGCCGATCGCGAAGAGGAAGATCAGAAAGAACGTTGATTTGACGTCGCCGGAGATCTTGATGCCGAGCTGCCCAATCGCGATCGCGGCCAGCAGCGTAGCGGTGACGGCGCCGAGGCTGAATCCCTTGTAGCTCTTTCCGCCGACCCAGTAGCCGATGCCTAGCGATAAGAAGAGCGCGATCTCCGGGTACTGCCGGAGGGTTGCTACGAACCAATCCATGTGCACCTCTGTCGTTGGACGAGTTGTATCATTACGTTTGCCAGCCGCCGCCGAGAGCGAGATAGAGTTGTACGAGCGCCAGACGTTCGTTCAGCTGCGCCGAGGCAACGTCGGTTTGCGCTTGATATGCACGCGTCTGCGCGTCGAGGACCTCGAGATAGGAAGTGTAGCCGTTCTCATAGCGCTCGTTCGCCAGCCGAACGGAGTCGAGAGAAGCGCCCTCGTAGAGTTGGAGCTCGTGCGTCCGCAGGCGCGACTCGTTATACGCGACGACGTCGTCGGAGACTTCTTCGAAAGCGCGGTGGACCGTTTGTAGATAGGAGACGGCGATCTGCTGCTGCTGTCCCTGCGCGAGATGAATCTGCGATTTAATTTGGCCGCCGTTGAAGATCGGTTGGAGCAACTGCGCGACGATCGAGAAGAGACCGAACGGCCCGTAGAAGACGCCGTTGACTGCCTGGAGGGCTGCAGGCGCCGACTCATTGACGAACTCGCCATGCACGATGCTCCCGGCCGCCGCCGCCGAGGCACCAAGCGTCAGCGAGGGATAGAGCAGCTTGCGCGCGACGTCTACGTCGCCGGCAGCCGCGGCGATCGAATATTCAGAGGCAATAATGTCCGGCCGGCGCCGGAGCAGCTCGCTAGCCACGCCCGTTGCCGGTACTGCGGGCATCGTCACTTGCTTCTGCAGTGGCAGGCCCCGCTCGATGTCGTGCGGGTAGTCGCCGGTCAACACCGCGAGCGCGTTCTCGGTTTTGGCGATCTCTTGGCGGATCGCCGGCAGGTTCTGCGTGACTTCGTAAAGCGACTGTTCTGCCTGTCTCAGATCCTGCGCCGAAGATTCGCCTCCTTCGACACGTAGTTTCATGAGGCGAAGGTTCTCTTGCCGGCCGGGCACCGCTTGCTGAGTGATTTTTAGGACTTCGTCGAGCTCGCGAAGTTGAAAATATGCGCTCGCGACCTGCGCGACCACCGTCGCCAGAACGGTATTCTTTGCCGCGTCGGTGGAAAGCAGCCGGTCGCGCGCCGCGCCCGTCGCCGATGCGAGTTTGCCGAATAGGTCGACCTGATAGCTCGCGCCGATCCCCAATTGTGGATAGAACTCGGAGTCGGGCGTGCCGGGCGGCTTGTTGCCGGCCGTCGCTTGATACGGCGCTTGCAAGTTGCCGTTGACAAAAACGGACTGATTCGCGGCCGTGATTCCCAGTCTCGCCTCGGCTTCCAGGATCGCCGTGTAGGCGATCTCCACGTCGAAGTTGTGGACCAAGGCCTTCTCGATCAGCCCCTGCAGCACGGGATCTTCGTACAGCTTGCGCCACGGCATGTCGCCGAGCGACGACGTCGTGAGCGCACCGCCCCGATACACCGACGGAAGCGCCGCATCGGGCGGAGCCGACGGCGTCGGCGCAACGCACGATGCTATGAGCTGCACCATGACGGCAAGTGCGGCAACGAACTTCACGCCGGTCCCTCATGCGGGTGCACGACTGCGGCTTCCGCCGGCTTTTTGCGTTTGCCGCGTTCGCTTAATCGCTGGGCCAGCTCGTACAACGACGGGGTGAAGAAGATGCCGAGGCACGTTGCCGCGAGCATCCCGGCGAAAACGGTTGAGCCCAGCGATTGCCGCGACGCGGCCCCCGCGCCGTGCGCTAACATCAACGGAATGACGCCGATGATGAACGCGAGCGACGTCATAAGGATCGGCCGGAAGCGCAGCCGCGCTGCATCCGTCGCCGCCTCCGCAATCGAGGCGCCGTGGGCGCGCCGTTCTCGGGCGAACTCGACGATCAGCACGGCGTTTTTCGCGGCCAAACCGATCACCAAAATGATGCCGATCTGCACGTAGATGTTGTTATCGAGCTTCCACATGAGCACCGAAAGGAATGCGCCGAAGACCCCGGTCGGGACGGCCAGCAAGACGGCCAGCGGCATGATCCAGCTCTCATATTGCGCCGCCAGCGACAAGAAGACGAGCAGCACCGAGAACATAAAGATGATATTTTGCGTGTTTCCGACCGAGACTTCTTGATACGCCGTGCCCGACCAGCCGTAGGTGTAGCCCGCCGGAACCGTCTTCTTCGCAACCTCACCCATCGCGGCGATCGCCTGTCCCGTGCTATACCCCGGTGCATTCGCGCCGAAGATCTCGATCTCGCGGTTGGTATTGAAGCGCTGGATGAAATCGGTTCCGATCCCGCGTCGCACGGTCGTCACCGCTCGCAGCGGCACCATTTGCCCCGTGTTGTTGCGAACGTAGATCGAAGAGATGCTGTTCTGATTCGCGCGAAACTCCGGCTCCGCTTGGATCATCACGTCCCAGGTTCGGTTGAAGTAGGTAAACTCGTCGACGACTAGGCCGCCGAGCCACGCCTGCAACTGTTTGAAGACGTCGCTCACCGCCACGCCTCTCGTGGATGCGTTGTCGCGATTGACGTCGAGCTGGAGCTGCGGGATCGTGGTCCGCATCGTGTTATTGATCGCCGTGAGCTCGGGACGCTTGCGCGCTTCCGCGACGACCTTGTCCGCAACGGCGGCAAGCTGGTTGACGGTGTGACCGCCGGTATCTTGCAGCTCGAAGGCGAAGCCCGATGCATTCCCCAGGCCGGGGATCGTCGGCGGAACGAACGGGAAGGACGCCGCTTGCGGATAGGCATTCATCTTTTCGTCGATGTGCGCGATGATATCGTGCAGCGTCAGGTGTTCTTTCGTACGCTCCTCCCATGGATGGAGGACGATGATGAAACTCGACGTGTCCGGCGTCTGAATGAACGTGAGCAAATTATACCCGGCAAGCGAAATGACGTCAGCAACGCCGTGGACCGACTTCAAGTCATTTTCCATCTTGCCGACGAGCGCCGCGTTACGGTCCAAGGACGACCCGTACGGAAGCTGCACCAAGGCGTAGACGACGCCTTGATCCTCATCCGGCACGAAGCCGCCGGGCAGCTTCATGCCGAGCAGCGCAACGAGCACGTAAAAGGCGGCGAGTAATCCGACGACGAGTATCACGCGCCGCATCAGCCAGCTCAGCAGCCCCATGTAGCCGGTCGTCACCGCCCCGAATATCTTGTTGAAGCCGTCGATGAACCAGCCGAACGGTCCCCACATGCGCGTTCGCTTTCGAAGGATAATCGCGCAGAGCGCCGGCGTCAGCGTGAGCGCGACGATCGCCGAAAGGTTGACCGAAATCGTGATGGTGAGCGCGAACTGCCGATAGAGCTGACCGGTGATGCCGCTGATGAAGGCCGACGGCAAAAAAACCGACGTTAGAACGAGCGAGATGCCGAGGATGGGAGCCGTGAGTTCCTTCATCGCCTGCTCGACGGCCGCCAACGGTTCAAGCCCCGCCTCGATGTGATGCTCGGCGCCCTCCACGACGACGATCGCGTCGTCGACCACGATGCCGATTGCGAGCACCAGGCCGAAGAGCGTCAGGGTGTTGACGCTAAACCCGAGCGGCAGAAACGCGATGAACGTCCCAATGAGCGACACGGGCACGGCCAGCATGGGAATGAACGAGGAGCGGAAGCTGCCCAAAAAGATGAAGACGACGATGATGACGAGCGCAATCGCCTCGAAGAGCGTCTTGATGACGTCTTTGATGGAATCTTTGACGAAGAGCGTGCTATCGTAAGCGATGGCATACTTCAGGCTTGGCGGAAAGGCTTTCGAGAGTTGTTCCATTCGCGCACTGACCGCCTTAGCGGTCGTGAGCGCATTTGCGTCCGGCGTTTGATAGAGAATGACCAGCGTGGCGGGTTTGCCATTGAGCGTGCCCAGTGTCTGGTAGAGCTGCGCGCCGAGCTCCACGCGCGCGACGTCGCGCAGCCGCAACACCGAGCCGTCTGGATTCGAGCGTACGGTGATATCGCCGAACTGTTTGGGATCGACGAGCCGTCCTTGTGCGTTGACGGAAAGCTGGAATTGATTGTTCTTCGGGGCCGGCAGCGCACCGACGGCGCCGGTCGGGATGAGCACGTTCTGCTTTCCCACGGCGTCGGCGAGGTCGCTCGCCTGCAGACCGAATTTCGCCAACCGATCGGGACGCACCCAGGCGCGCATCGCGTAGTCCTGATCCCCGATGGTGCTCTCGCCGCCGATGCCCGGAACCGAAAGCAATGGGTTGATGAGATTGAGCGTCATGTAGTTGCTGAGAAAGAGCCGGTCGTACGAGTTGGTCGGCGAGTAGAGCGCTAGGACCATCAAGATCTGCGGCGATTTCTTCTGAACCGTGATGCCGAATCGGTTGACCGATTCGGGCAGCTTTCCGGTCGCCTGTCCGACGCGGTTCTGCACGTCGATCAGCGCCTTTTGAATGTCGGCGCCAACCTTGAAGGTGCAGTTGAGCGTATACTGGCCGCTGGACGTGCTCGTCGACTGCATATAGATGAGATTGTCGACGCCGACGACCTCGTTTTCGATCTCCGACGCGACCGACTGCTCCACGACCGCTGCGCTGGCACCGATATACGTCGTCTGCACTTGAATGAGTGGCGGCGAGATCGGCGGGAATTGCGCGACGGGAAGCACGAGGATCGCGACGCCGCCCAAGATGACGATCACTATGGACAGCACCATCGCGAAGATCGGGCGCGTGATGAAGAAGTGTGCCATGACTAGCCGCCTTTTACGGTGACTTTCACGCCTGGCTGCACCTTTTGGGTGCCCTCGACGATGACGCGATCCCCGGAATTGAGACCGGACTGCACGACGAACGATTGTTTATACGCAGTGCCCAGGGTGACGGAGCGCAGGACGACCTCGTTCTTCGAGTTGACGACGTAGACCGCATCGACGCCTTGTGACTTCGTGATTGCCGTTTGCGGCACGAGCAAGGCATCGCGCCGGTTTTCGACGACGACGCGCACCCGGGCAAAGCCACCCGGTCGAAGCAGCCCGTCGGGATTGGGGAACCTCGCCTCCACGTTGATCGTTCCCGTCTTCGGATCGACGGTCGGACTGAAGGCGTAGATCGTTCCCGAATACGCATAGGGCTGGTCGTTAGCCAAGATGATCCTTAGATCTTGACCTCGCAGGGCACGAACGTCGGGATCCGTGCGATTGCGCGACAGGGCCAAGTAGGTCGGCTCGTCCAGCGAAAAGTTAACCCTGATGGGATCGATCGAATTGATCGTGTCGAGCACTTGGGATCCCGGCCCGCCGACGACGTTGCCGACGTCGTAGTTAAGGAACCCAATCAAGCCCGTGACTGGAGCGCGGATCGTCGTGTAACCCACGTTGATCTGCGCGTTGTCGATGGCTGCCTGAGCCGACGCGATCTGCGCGCGCGCGACCAGCACGTCGCCCTTGGCGATCTCGGCGTTTTGAACGGCATTATCGAGATCTTTTTGCGGGATGGCCCGGTCGGCGGCGAGTGGCCGGTTTCGCGCGACCGTGGTATTAGCACGTGCGAGTGCGGCCTGGCGGGCGAAGAGATTGCCGCGCGCTTGCGCGAGCTGGGCCTGCGCCGCCTGCAGTGCGGCGATGTACTCGCTTTGCTGAATCCGGAAGATGAGGTCGCCTTTGCGCACGAGGTCGCCCTCTTTGAACGGCGCGCTGTCCAGCGTTCCCTCGACGCGCGCGCGCACTTCAACGCTTTCGATCGACCCGAAGGTGCCTTCATAATCCTCCGAGATGGGCACGCTTTCGCGCCGAACGGTCGCAACGACGACGGTCGGGGGCGGAGCCGCGACGTTCGCTTGGTTCTCCGTGTCGCCGTGCCCGCACCCGCTCGGTACGACGCACGCTGCCAGAAGAACGAACGCAGCAGCGGTGCGTTTCATCCCTTGCTCTTCCAGTTCTCAAGCGCCGTGTGCGCGACGTTGGAGAGATCGGCGCCGATCTCGCCGTAGGCTTCGTCCGGCAGATTCGCCAGGGAGACGCGGACCGACCAGTCCGGTGCTCCGAATCCGCTTCCGTTGAGCAAGACGATCGAGTGGAAGTCCGCCAGTGCGAAAACGATCTGCAGCGGGTGGTAGTTGTTGACCAGGAACTTCATGAAGCCTTCCCCGTAGGTAAGCTCGGCCCACTTCATGAGGTCCAATATCGAGTAATAGTCCGCGCGCTGCGGGTCGGTCACGAGCGGCAGGTTCATGCCCTTCCAGAGCAGCTCCATGCGCCGCTTGCAGATGAGGCGCGTCAAGTCGCGGTACGCATTCTTCGAATCCGTGATGGCAAAGAGCGAGAAGAACGTCATCATTACCTGCTGGGGCATCGAGAGCCCCGCCGTATGATTGAGCGCGACCTGACGGCTGTCGGCAACGAGGCGATCGATGAACTTGATCGTATCCGGCGTCAGGGTGAGGGGGCTGTATCGCTTTCGCAGACGGGCTCGCTCCGGCTCGGGGAGCGCCGCGATCAACTCTTCGAAGATGTTATCCTGGTGGATCGCGATGGCACCTAGGCGCCAGCCGGTGCAGCCGAAGTATTTCGAGAAAGAATAGACCGTGATCGTGTTGCGGGGCGCGTATTTCATCAGGGATTCGAAGCCCTCGACGAAGGTGCCGTAGACGTCGTCGGTGATGATGATGAGATCTTTACGCTTCCCACGCACGATCTCGGCGATGCGCTCGAGCGTCGAGCGCTCTATCGCGTAAGACGGCGGGTTGCTCGGGTTGACCACGAAGAAGGCCTTGATCTTGGGGTCCAGCAGCTTATCGATCTCACCCTCGGGATATTGCCACGAATGCGCGCCGGATTCATACGTGCCGCTCGCGTCGATCTCGACGGTTTCGAACGCATACTTATCGAGATGGGCGATTTCGAGATAGGGGGTGAAGGTCGGCACGGCCAGGGCGATGCGGTCTCCGCGTTTGAGCAGACCGTTGACCATCAGTGAATCGAAGATATAGCACATCGCCGCGGTTCCGCCCTCGACGGCAAAGACGTCGTAGGTGCCGGGCGGCGGCGAGTCTCCGCACATCTCGCGAACGAGATAGGCTTGCACCACCTTTTCCATGTGCCGGCCCATTCGCATCGGCACCGGATACATGTCGCCGATGATCGCGTCGGCCAACTCGTGTAGCCACGCGTCTTTGTCGAAGCCCATCTTTTGCACGCCGTGCTCGATCATCGTCTGCAGCAGCTCCGCCCCTTGATCGTCCTTGTGCCGCTTGATGAAGTCGTCGAAGCGCGCGCCGATACCGTCTTTTTTGGGCATCCCGCCCAGATCGGGCGCGTCCCAGACTCGCTTCGATTCCTCGACCCCGAACTGGCCGAAGAGAAAGTACGACAGGCGCGGCGTCGTGGCGATCCAGTTCGGATTACCGCGCCCCGCGTCGAGGAAGACGTGCGCGTTTTCCGGATCCTTGGCAAGCTTGATGAGGTCGTCTTTGAGCTCGAAGGGGCTGAGCGTTTCAAACCGCCGAAAGCGCTCGAGGGGATCGGATTCCGTTGTATTGCTGGCCATGACGATTACTCCTTAAATGGCGGTCTTGGTGCGGAGAAATTTCAGAACCGGGCCACCGCGGTGGCCTCGACCTTGTATCTCCAAAGGGCGTGCTCGCCCATGCCCCAGGTATCGATGACATTGAGTGCAACGTCGTTGACATTGCCGAACATTATGAAGCCGGCCGCCGGCTGAAAAATGCCGCCTTTGTTGAAGACGATCCGATAGTTATAGATGCCGGAGAGCTTCAGGCCACTCCAGCCCGGCGCGTCGACGAACGAATAGCCCGGCGTCGTTACCTTACCCTCATAGTAGCTCGTATACGAGGCGCCCGGCGGCCGAGTGATGCTTTGATCGTACTCGTTGCTGTAGGCCACTGAGAGGCCATTGAATTTCCATTTTACGTCGTAGAAGAACTTGAGCTGCGTGTCGTAGCTGTCGACGTTATTATTCTCGGTCGGCAGCGCGATTCTCGCCTGCAGCGAGTGGTCGAAGGTCTTCGACGCGACGTTGTACGAGTATCCCAGCTCGATGTTGCCGAGGCCCGAATATGGACTCCCGGCTACCGGGTATTTCGTAATGATGGGAACCCGGATCTGAGCTTGCGCGCACGTGTCCCAGAGATTTCTATCGTAGCGCATATCGTACTTGGCCTTGCCAGTGCCGTCGGTATTGCCCTGGAAATAGTAATAGAGCGTGCCGTCGCGGTCCTCGGAATAGATTTCATCGCCGATGCTGTACAGCGGCGCCTCCACGAAGGGTGTCGGCGCAGGGGCCGCGCCCTCGGAGACGACCGTGCCTGCATCCGGCGCAGCCGACGGGGATGCCGCCGGTACGGGCGAAGGTGCCGCCGAAACGCAGGCGGCGATTGCTCTCGCCGGCGATAGAGCGAGCACGACGAGGAACGTGGTGCCACTCAACGCCGTCGCCACGAAACGTAACCAACGTCGCCTATTCTTCAAGCGGATACTCCTCTTGTGTCGCGCGCTGTCAGCGTAGGGGCCCACTTCGCCTGCCACAACCATGCATTAAGGGCCACCTCGCAAGGGGACGCTCCCAGGGTCAGCCGTATAGGCCCAGTGGCCGAGGATTGACGTTGGAGCACCGTGCTGATCGAGTCGATAAATCGTGATGCCGATTGCCGTGAGTTCCAGAACCTCGAAATCGGCGGACGGGCTCGCAGGTTCGAAGCTGGGAAGCGTCTTGCGGGATATAAAGTCGCCGACAAAACGTGCGGGGCCATCTTCCATGGCTCGCTTCACGCGAAGAGAAACGCCCTCGTGTGCCAATCCTGGTTCGATGGCACGAATCAACTTCGATTGAAGTCGCAAAAGAGCAGGCATCGGCTGAACTGACAGGGGAGCAGCTGAGGGAGCCGCCGACCGTGCTGTTGCCGGAGCTACTTGCAATCGTGAAGGCGGCCGTGCCGGCAGGGCTCGATTGACGGCCGCGACGATTCGTTTCAGCTGCGACGTGAGCGCAAACCCGGCCACGAGGCAAATCCGCGGTTCCGCCGGCCCTGAAAAAGCAAACCGGGTTGGGTCAACGAAGTGCGGCATCTCCAGGTCCAGCGCGATCTCGATGGCGGTGACGTCCCACTTTTGAAGATGCGTAACGCTCATCTACTCCCTCTAGTAGATGCCGCGTCGAGCCGGGTTTGGTTAACCCTCGCCGAGGGTGGATTCATGAAGGTCCCCCCCGGAGGTGGCGCTTTAAGGTACCGGGGCCCTCGCCACGTTGGAACCAGCTATTCATACTTTTGACAAGGCGTACTTGCGAGAGTAAGCTTGAAATCTGCTTGCCTGCTGACGAGGTGCGAATGCGGGGTCGGCTCTTCGACTCGAAGTTTGAGACCGGGGCTGCCGAAACGCCACGAGAAGCCCTGGGCCGTTTTTTGCGCAAGCGCCGCGAGGCGATCGTCCCGCAGGACGTCGGTATTTTGTCGCGCCGAGGGCGTCGCACGCCCGGGTTGCGCCGGGAAGAGGTCGCGTTTCTCGCCGACATCGGCGTCAAATGGTATGCGCGGCTCGAGGCCGGCGACGACATACGCCCCTCTGAATCGACGCTGACCGGAATCGCTACTGCGCTCAATCTGTCGGCCGCCGAATTCCAATATATGCTCGAGCTCGCCGGCTTACGACGTTCGTTGCCTTCCGAGGTCGAGGTGAAGACGACGATACCCGAACCGGTTCCGGCGCTGCTCGACAGCCTTCGAGGCATCGCGGCGACGGTCGGTGATAAGATTCTTACGCCGCTGCGCTGGAACGCGCTCGGAGATGCGATATACGGTCACTCCCGGTACCAGCATCCGGTCGAGCGCAATGCGCTGGTTCGCTGCCTCTTCGATCGCGATTTCATTGCATTTCTCGGAGCCGAGCGCGAAGAGTTACTCTTGCGCGCGGTGGGGATGTTTCGGCTCAACTATTCGTCCCAGCGGCCGAGTCCGTTCGCCGAGGCCGTGTACGAGCGAGTCAAGGACGAACCGATGTTTCAACAGGCTTGGAACCGGCGACTCATAGCCGGCGAGTTCTCGAACGAAAACGTCGCGGTCCGAAACCACGCGGTCGTGGGCCGGCTGCTCGTATACTCGATCGACTTCAACGCGTCGATGCGCCCCGACCTCATCTTCCGCACGCTCGTACCGGCAGATCCAGAGACGGCCGAAAAGTTTAAATTGTTGGAAGGCCTTGTGGAGGGACGTACGCCGTCGATCGCTCGGAGCCAATCGCACTTTGCCCGATCGATGGAGTCTGGGGCCTAAGCAAAGAGAGCGCCCGCCACGTTACGCCCTGCCTCCATTTGCCAGGTGGACCCTCGCGCGTGGTTGAAGCACCACGAACCCGGGGCTACGCTAGCGGAAATCACTACGCTGCAGATGTTCTGAAGGCTTGGATTTGCGATCAAAAACTGCTGCCGCGGCCGTCTTGATGGCCTGCGGTGTTCTACTCCCGGCGGCGGCAAGTGCTACCGGAACGATTAATATTCAACACGCGGACGGCTCGAAGAATTCGTACGGCGACGTCGAGATCAGAGTCTTCGCCGGCTCGCTGTTCCTGACGACCGAAGACGGCCACGGAACGATCGTCGTCACCCGGTCTGCCTGCTCGTATCGAGACAAGATCATCGTGTGTTTGCCCACCACGGCTGCGTTGGTGCAAGAGGGCAAGAGCAGAGCGCTCAATCTCAAAACCGGGACGATTTATTTAAACAATACGGATTCGGAGCAGCCGTTGTCGCACACGTCGGCCAAGCTGCCCGCCAATAGCCTAATCCTCACGCTTGCAACGAACAACGGTACGTTCATCAACGTTCGCGGGCGCATCGACGAGCTAATAAAACAATGAAGAAATACGCGGCGCTTATTCTTTCTGTCGTTTTCGTCATGCAGCTGTGCGCTGCGGCCGATGCCGGTCGCGGCGGCGGTGGTGGCCGTGGAGGCGGTGGCGGCCGCGGCGGCGGCGGCGCGTCCCGGGGCGGCGGCGGCAGCCGCGGCGGAGGCGGTATGTCTCGCGGCGGAGGCGGCGCATCCCGCGGGGGAGGCGGCATGTCTCGCGGCTCGAGCGGTGGACGCGGCAACAGCGGATTCAACCTCGGCGGTTCCGACTTCTCGCGTGGCGGCGGCGGTGGAATGCAGCGGCCCGGCGTGGCCCAGCGTCCAGGCGGAGCGGGCGGCGTCGGCGGCGTCGGCGGGGTCGGCGGAGCCGGACGGCCCGGAGGAGCCGGCGGCGTTGGCGGAGCGGGACGGCCCGGCGGACCTGGTGGCCCAGGCGGACCTGGCGGCGTTGGCGGCGTTGGCGGAGTCGGCGGTGTGGGCGGAGCCGGGAAGCCCGGCGGACCTGGCGGAGTCGGCGGAGCCGGAAAGCCCGGCGGACCTGGCGGCGTTGGTGGACCGGGGGGAGCCGGTCGCCCTGGAAACGGAAACGGAAACGGAAATCGCCCCGGCAACGGTAATGGCAACGGCAACAACACCATCAACGGTGGCGGTGGAAACACCATCGTCAACAATCCCGTCTACGGCGGCGGCGGCTACTACGGATGGAACGGCGGCATGGCTTGGGCTCCGGCGCCTTACTACTGGGGAGGCGGATTCTGGGGCGCCATGGCAATCGGCGTAACCTCGGCCGCGGTCTACGGAGCGATCGTCGACGAGGACACCGACGTCACGTATAACTCCTATGAAGTTCAAGCGGGCACCCCGGGCGCAACGTTCCTTACGACGTACCAGTTGACGCAGACGCAGTGCGGCACCCCCGGTCTCGTCGTCGTCTATGGCCCGCAAGACAGCGTCGTGTGCGCGCAACCCAACAGCAACGTCGGTGCGGGCGAGTATCGGCTCGACACCGTTACGCTCGACCTCATGCCGATCAACGGTCCACCACCCGCAACCACGCCATCGGGGAGCTAAACGCTACTTTAGAATATTGATCGTCCGCGCGGCCACTATCGCGATCGTGATGAGCGAGATGGCGCTCTGAATGACCATGAGCAGCTTCGCCCGCGCGGAAAGCGGCATCGCCTCAGTCGGACTGAACGCGGTAGACGTCGTGAAACCTAAGAAGAGGTAGTCGATGATCCCGGGCTGCCAATTCGGAGGAACCTTCGCCGGATCGTCCATCGCCGGAAAGTCGAAATCCGGATAGCTCATCTCAAGGTTCAGGCGGGCGTCGGGTCCGCCCCGGTCGAACGAGCCAATAGATCAGCGTGAAGATGAGGATATTCGCGGTCCAGATTCCGACTGACGTATAGAAGAGCGGTACCGGCTCAAGTTTACCGGGATTCTCGACGAGATTGTACGCCGCAACGAGAAGATTTGCCGAATTGAAGGCCAGCGCGATTCCGACCGCGACGAACTCCGCGATGCGTTCGAAGCGTCGCCAGAGTTCGTTTCCGCGCGACAAGGCAACGACGATCATGGGCAGCAGCATCGCCACGGCCGCCGCATAGGCAACCGACGTCGGCACGAGTTGGTAGCGTCGGGGCAGCAACGCGATGAGTACGACGATCGCGAGCACGGTGAGCACCGCACCGAGACGTGACGCGGTCCGAGGGCGCGCGCTGGAGCCGGTCATCAGAATAAGATCCCGGCGAGTTTTTTGATGATCTCGGAGAGCGGCATCAGGGTTAGCAGCAGCGGACCGACGGGCACGAGCGTGGCCGCGGCAAAGCCCACGATCATCTGCCAGGTTATCGGTACGCTGCGCATCGTCTCGACGATCTCGTAACTTCCCGACATGTCTGCTAAGGATTGGATATCGGCGGTTCCAACCAACGGTTCCCTATAGTCCGCTTCGGGAACGATCCACTTGTTGTGAAACTCGTTTGCATAGCGTGCCGCGAGTGCGCCGTATTCCATGATGCCGCGCCGCTTCGCTCGGTTGAGCGATCTCGTGAATGCGGTCAGCGGCAGCAAAGTAAGGCACAGGACGAAAAGCACGACCGCGACGATCTCGCCTTTAAAGTCGGGCAGCTTCGCTTTGGCGATCACGACTCGCGTCGAAAGCCACCCGGCGAGCAGTGCGCCATGCGCCATTGCGAAGACCATGAACGCTTGCGTGCTCATCACCAAAAAGCCCAGACCGCCGACGCGATCGGGGTGCGTCGGGAGCAAATTGAGCTTCAGCCTCGCGACTTGCGTCAAGAAGCGAGCCCAGATAAAGAGCCGGAAGTACCAGCGCAGCAAGACGAACTGAAAGATCGGCAGGCTGAAATACGCGTAGCAAATGCCGGCGGCCGTCAGATGAGATCCCGCGGCGGGCGAGCCGGCGTACCAGGTCGCCACGTCGCTAGCGACGTGCGTGCGCCAAACGACGAGCGAGTCGGTGAAATAGATGAGCGCAATGATCAGCAGATCGGCGACGACGGAATCGCCAAGCCGAAACGCCGACTTGACCGCGGCTTCAAATCTGGGGACCAAGTTCTCGGGAACGAGCCGCCGCGCGAGAAACTGCCGCAGCGTGGGGAGAATGCGCGCTTCGCCTATGCGCGCTGCCAGAAGAAAGAGCGGGAGCGCCACTAGCAGGCGGATGTGAGCGGAGAGATCGAGCAGAAAAGGCGTTCCGACGCTTCCAGGCAGCAGCTGCCCGTCGATCGCCGAGAGGACGAGCAGCGGAAGCCATGCGACCAAAGGGAGTACGAGAATCGCCGCCACACGAATGCTCAGAAGCGTGCGGTCTTGCAGGCCGATACGTTGGAGACCTCGGGAGACCAGTCCGCCCGAGAACGGCAATGCGCTGTTCGGAATCACGCCTTAACGAGCTTGCTCGCTTTTTAAAGCGGCTCCTTCCTCACGGGCGCAAGATCATGGTAACGAGAGCGAACACGCCCAATAGCGCCACGACGCCGGCAAGAATAACCGCCGAAGAGCGCGGCTTCCTCGCATAGTGAATTGCCAAGTCGCGAATGTTCCGCCGGTGTTCGATAACGGCAAATACTAGGGACACAATCCCGACGCAGACCATGACGAAGCCAAGCTGCGGCGCGCCGAGCTGGTAATTACTTTTCTCGGCACCCGGTCGCAGAAAGTCGGAAAATTTCGCAACGCCGAAGCCAAAAGTAATCAACGCTGTTGCAGTCCTGATCCAAGCGAGCATGGTGCGCTCGACGGCAAGGCGCGTTCGATCGGCGGCGAGCGTTGTCGAGGCGTCGAGTTTCGGGCCGGCGATTGGCCCGGCGCTGTCGCTCACTGCTGTGGACCGCGTTCGATCGTTACGGAGCGGCGATATTTAACGTCTGTTGGTCGGTCAGGCTCGAGCCCTCCTGGAGGGCGTCAAGGCTTCAACGCCGGACGAAACGGGCCTCCATTCAACGCCTTTTAGCGCTATCGCCCATTTGATTGGTATGAACGCCGCGTCCACGCTCGAGCTCGGTGAAGCCACGCGGCCGGTTCAGCCGGCGCTGTCGCCTCAGGCAAAAGTCAGAACACGTTTTGTGGGAATGGCGAAGCGCCCGCCCGAATACAGAGGGCACATGAATCGGTTTTACGGGTACGTTAAGGGCTTCGGGTTGCTCGGCATTCACCTCGGCGCGTTGGCTGCGTTCGTGCCGGGCTTCTTTTCGTGGCCGGCGTTGGCGGCCGCAGCGGTTGTGTCTTATGCGACCGTTGCTTTGGGCATTTCCTTGTGCTTCCATCGTACGCTAACGCACCGCAGCTTGCGACTTTTCAAGCCGCTCGAATACCTGCTGGCGATTTTCGGAACGCTCGCGTTGCAAGGCGATCCAATCCGCTGGGTGGCGGTGCATCGCAAGCACCACGCGCATGCCGATCAAGAAGGCGATCCCCACGACATCCATGGTGGATTTCGCTGGGCGCATATGGACTGGGTCTACCGGCACAACATCGCGCTCCCTTCCGATGAGGAAACCGCCCACTTCGCACCCGAGCTGCGCACCGAGCCGTTCTATCGCGTCCTTCAGTACCTCAACGTTCCGCTTCAGGTCGCTCTCGGCGTCGGGCTCTTCGCGATTGGCGGATGGCCGTGGTTGATTTGGGGCATTTTTGTACGGCTCGTCATCAGCTATCATTCGACGTGGCTGGTCAACAGCGCGTCACATATGCTTGGCTATCGCACCTATCCGACCGCAGACCGATCGACGAACTGCTGGTGGGTAGCGATGATTTCGTGGGGTGAAGGCTGGCATAACAACCATCACGCCTTTCCCTTTTCCGCCCGTCACGGATTGCGTTGGTACGAGATCGATTTGACCTGGTGGCACGTTAAAACCCTTGCGTTTCTGCGACTTGCTGACCGAGTCAAAATTCCAAGCAAGTCGATGCAGCGGCTTCGCCAAGTCGCTCACGGGGGCTCGCGTTCGCAGCTAACTGCCGACGTAGCGGCTCTCTCATAACTCCCACGGCCACGGTTCCGTCTGCAGGAGACCCTCGCTCCCCGACGCATCAAACCAGCCCGCTACAAATGGGGCTGGAAGCGGCCCGCTGTGATCTCGGCATCGCTGCGGGCTCTTTTCATTCCGCGAGGCAGGGCCTTTTTCGAGGTGCAACCGCAACTTTTTCCCTCCTCGAAGCTGTTATACACGGGTGATGCTAAGCAATGGTTCGGCGGTCGCCGTACTTGAAATCAAGGCCGAGCGCGACGTCAAGGGCGGTTCCGACCTTTCGGATTCGATCTATGGCGGTTACGCCAACGGTCGCGGGGAGATCGTTCTCTTCGGAAAGGACCTCGCTTACCGCGTCGATCTCAAGAAGCAGACCCTGCAATTGCGGCCCCGGTTGAATTTCGGTGCGCAGGCTCGTTACGATGCAACGGATGCCGGCGAGACGTTCTCCTTCGGGAACAAAACGTTCCAGCGCTTAAGCGAGCAACAGATTACCGAGGTGTGCGGATTCGGCTGCTTTAGGGTTACCGTTCGGCAGTTGCCTTTTTGGCTGGCAGCGGCGGCCGCACCCGGACGGATCGCCTAAAGTCGTCGGGCGCGACGCGCGCCGAATACCAACTTTCCAACGATCGTAGATCGTCGTCAAGCAATCGCTGCGCTCTCGAAGTAGTGGCCGCGATCGAGATCCTCGAGAAGCCCCTCGTGCTCGGGGCGCCAAGCGAGCAGTTCCCGCGTTCGCGTACTCGAGGCGGGGACGTCAATCGAAGCGAAGCGCGCAAGCCAACCAAAATGGTCAACGGCCTCTTGCGGGGATTTCGAGACGACGGGCACGTTTAAGCGGCGTCCGATGACGCCGGCGATCTCTCGAAACGGCACACCCTCGTCGCCGATCGCGTGATAACGTGCTCCGGCGATGCCTTTCTCCAGCGCGAGCCTAAAAAGACGTGCGGCGTCGAGACGGTGCACGGCCGGCCACCGGTTGAGCCCGTCACCAACGTATGCAGAGACGCCCTTTTCGCGGGCGATACCGATGAGATGCGGGACGAACCCATGATCTCGCTCGCCGTGCACCGAGGGTGGAAGGCGAACGGCCGAGGCGGCAACCCCGAGCGAGATCGTTTCGAGCGCCTTCTCTTCCGATCTCCGAGGCCACGCCACCGTTAGACTCGGATCCGGCAGATCGTCCTCCGTTGCCACGCGACCGGGTGAAACGAGCGCCGTACCCGATGTAACCAGTAACGGACGGTTGGATCGCGCAAGCGCTTCGCCGAGCGCCGCGATCGCGCGCCGGTCCGTTTCGGCCGCAGCCGGAAAATTCGTGAAATCGTGAATGAAGGCGGTGTGGATGACGGCGTCCGATGCCGCCGCCCCGCGCTGCAAACTGTCGAGATCCTCGAGCGAACCGCGATAGGCCTGCGCGCCGGCCGCAACAAGCGCTTGGGCAGAGTCGTCTGAGCGGGCGAGGCCGAGAACTTGATGGCCCGCTCCGATGAGTTCTCCGACGACGGCGGAGCCGACGAAGCCGGTCGCTCCCGTGACGAATATACGCATAAAAAACATCCTTATGGGGCCTCGGCGCGCAAGGCGCTCGAGATTGCTGATGTCAGCTACTGACATCCAAAAGTATACCATCGATGTCAACCACTGCCATCGCGTGTATAATGGCGAAGTGAGTAGATGGAAGCCCGACGCACGGGGCCGCCTCGCGGAAGCGGCGCTCGAACTGTACAGCGAGCGTGGATTTTCGAACGTAACCGTGGCGGAGATCGCCGAACGCGCCGAACTGACCGAGCGAACGTTCTTCCGGCATTTTGCCGACAAGCGGGAGGTGCTCTTCTCGGGCGGGAGCGCCCTGGAAGAACGGGCCGTGGCGGCGCTCGACGGGGCTCCCGCCACCCTCGGAACAATCGATGCAGTGGGCGTAGCCGTAGAAGCAGCCGCCGGCGTACTTCAGGGTCGACGCCGTTTCGCTCGGCAGCGCCAATCCGTCATCTCTGCAAATCCGGAGCTTCAGGAACGCGAGCGCATCAAGCTCGCATCGCTCGCCGCGGCGCTTGCCGCCGGCTTGCGCCGGCGAGGCGTCGGCGAGACGGCGGCGAGTCTGGCTGCGGAGATGGGAACCGCCGTTTTCAGGATCGCGTTCGAACGCTGGATCAAGGAAAGCAAAGAGCGCGACTTTTCACAAATTGTTGCGGAGTCATTGGACGAACTGAAAGTCGTGGCCCAAACTTGACGCGCATGAGCGTAGTCGGCTTCTCCGGTGCAGTCGGCGCAACGCCGCTTATCGAGTTGCGGGAACTCTCACGGGAGCTGGGCCGGCGTGTGTTCGGGAAAGCGGAGTTTCTCAATCCCGGCGGCTCGGTGAAGGATCGCGCCGCGCGCGGCATCGTCAACGACGCCGAGTCGCGCGGCATGCTCCTACCGGGCGGCACGATTGTCGAGGGCACGGCCGGCAATACCGGCATCGCGCTCGCGCTCGTCGCCAACGAGCGCGGATACAGAACGGTGATCGTCGTCCCCGACGACCAATCCCAGGAGAAGATCGATCTTCTGCGCGCCTACGGTTCGGACGTGCGCGTTGTCCCCGCGGTTGCTTTCGCAGACCCGAAGAACTACTATCACGTCGCGCGCCGGATCGCGGAGGAGACGCCCGGCGCACTTTGGGCGGATCAATTCGAGAATACCGCGAACCGCCTCGCCCACGAGGCTACGACCGGTCCGGAGATCTGGGAACAAACCGGCGGCCGCATCGACGCATTTGTGGCGGCGGCCGGAACCGGCGGTACGCTTGCAGGCGTCGCGACGGCGCTCAAGATGCGAACGCCCGAGGTCCTCACCGTGCTGTGCGATCCCATGGGTTCGAGTCTTTACAACTATCTCAAGAACGGCGCACTCGAGCCCGAAGGCGACTCCGATCTCGAAGGCATCGGTATCAAGCGCTTGACCGCGAATTTTAAAGATGCTCCGATCGATCGCGCGATTCGCGCGACCGACTCCCAAGCGATTGCGATGGCGCACTGGCTGCTCCAACACGAGGGCATCTTCGTCGGCGGTTCGAGCGGACTCAACGTCGCCGGTGCTGCGGCGATCGCACGAGAGCTTCCTGCGGGCTCAGCGGTCGTAACCATTCTGTGCGACGGCGGCGCGAGATACCTCTCGCGCATCTTTAACGACGCCTGGCTGCAGCAAAACGGTTTCGGCTCGTCCCAGACGCTCGACGCAATCCTTGGGGCTCGGTAGGTTCCGGCGCCGGAACCTTACTCAAGGGCTCGCTGCGATCGCGCGCTCGAGCGCCAGCGCAACCGCAATATAGTCCTCGTTTTCCACACCGCTTCCGAGCACGCGTTCGAATTCAGCCGACGCGCGATCCATCACCGGCGCGCTTGCGTGCAGGCGCCGTCTCGCGCCGTCCGCGAGGCGTAGGTCCTTCAGAAGCGCGCTACCCGAAAAGCGCGGCGCCGTATCGCGTTCGATGAGCTGTTTACGTTTTGTGGCGACGCGCTCGAGCATAAAGACGAGCGTCTCGACGGCGAGCGAACGGTCCACTCCAGCCCGCCCAAGGATGCCGAGGAGTTCTCCGAGTGAGTCGGTGAGCACGGCGAGCATGCAATTACTCGCGAGCTTGAGGTGACCGCTAGCTCCCGGCGAGCCCGTAAATCGAATCGTAGAGCCCATTGCGCTCAGGAGTTCGCGGCCGCGCTCGAACGCCTCGCTGCTGCCGCCGGGGAATAGCGTCAGCGCGCCCGTGCGGGCGCCGTCGACGCTGCCGATTATCGGGCAGGCTAAAAAGTGGAGGTTTCGCCGCGCCGCGGCTACTGCTAGCGTTTCGTACATTTCGGGCGAAAGCGTAGATGCTTCGATAATGAGGCCGCCACTAGGAGCAGCCGGGATAATTTTTCCGAGAGATACTTCGCGTGCTACCGCGTCGTCCCAGAGCATCGCAATCGTCGCGTCTACGGTTTGAACCATTGGTTCGAGGTGATCGAACGGCGTTGCACCGGCGACGACCGAGGGCTCCATCATCTCTCGATCGATGTTCCAAACCGAAACCCGATAGCCACGCTCGAGAAGGTTGCGCGCCATCGCACTTCCCATTTTCCCGGTGCCCGCTATTCCGACGTGCGTCGTCACTTGGGTCAAATCACAAGCCGGGAAGGGCGCCCGGTGCCAAGAGCGCGATTCCGGCAAGCGCGGCAAGTGCCACGCCGGCCGGAGCGACGATACGGTTTCCCCCCGGCGTCGCCTTCTCCATGAAGACGATGGCGGCGAGGACGCCCATCCAAGCCAAGTGCGCGACGCCGGCAGCAAACATGACGAGCATCAGCGCCCAGCAGCAGCCGAGGCAGTAGAGCGCATGCGCGAAGCCGAGCCGCAAGCCGTTGCGAGGGCCGCGTCGGTAGTGGCGCATGAGATACATACCCGGATGCCGGCATGCTTTCAGGCACGCGTCCTTGAGCGGCGTGAATTGATAGAACGCGGCGAGAGCGAGGGTTCCTGCGGGGATCAGCGTCGCGTGCGTTGCCAGCCACGGCCAAGCATCGACGATTCGGTGCACGCGCATGTCGGCGGTAAACGCGACGAGCGCAAAGGCCGACCAAACTAGAAAATAAGCACTTAAGAATAGCGTCAGCGAGAGAGGGAAGTCCGGAGCGCGTCTCGCCGTGACCGCATAAAGCCGCACTAGTCCCAGCGATGAAGGCAGCATCATTGCCGCCGTCATGAACTGCCAGGCGATCAGTATGAAGAGGGCGGCCAGCCACCAGGGCCGGCCGCTTTCATAGAGTGTGTGGTGGTGGACCTGCGCGGCGGCGCCGGACCGCTCCGCCCAAACGCAGACCGACCACCCTACCGCTATCGCGCAGCCGAGAATGCCGACGGCATTAAAGGTGACGTAGCCGCGTCTCGCGTTTGCTGCAATCACGTCATCCCTCGAGCAGAAAGTCACCCTGAATGGCGTTGCGGTCCTTAAAGGTCCAAACCATACCGTGTTCGGGAATGTTGACGATGTGCTCGGTCGCCCGAGCGACATACGCCGGTGCGCCGGGTATCGTACTAAAAATCGTATCGCGCAACGTTGTAACCGCCCCGTAGCCGCTGCGATACGGCGACATCTTCGCGCGAAGCTTCTCTCCGATGACGAGCGTACCTTCACCGTTTTGGAGGTCGTGCTCGATCGCCGCCGTCTCGATCGCGACGTCCTCGCCGACCAAGCCGTTAATGTCTGCTAGCGGGCCGCCCAGACGGCCGTGCCAAGCGTCGAGAATCGCCGCACGTTGTTCTTCGCTTGCCAGGGAGTCAACGTAGCTGACTCGCTTCCAGCTTTGCGGAGTGAGAACGTTTCCGGGAATCTTGACGACTTGCACGTAATTCAATCCTGAGACGTCGATGCCGTTGATCTCGCCTTGATCGATATGATAGGCGAGAAACGAATCGCAGGCGCCGCCGTCGGGGTCTTCTCCGATCCAACATCTGCACAGCGTTCGGCACGAACACGCTTCGAGTAACGTGCCTCTCAGAGTGTACGACTTCGTGGAGGGTCTGGAACCCGATTGAGTCTGCGACACGCTGTTTCTCCTGGGGCGCACGGCGCCGGTAGCTTGAGTGACTGAGGGTTCGCGGTCGCTAGGCAGGCACCGCAAGATCGAAGCGATCGAGATTCATGACCTTTTCCCACGCGGCGACGAAGTCGCGCACGAAGTGCTCGCCGTCAACGGCGTAGACCTCGGCGAGTGCGCGAAGCTGCGAGTTGGACCCGAAGATCAGATCGTAGTTCGTCGCGGTCCATTTGACCTCGCCGCTGCGCCGGTCTTTGCCCTCGTAGACGTAGGTGCCGCCCGCGGGCTGCCACTTCGTCCCCAAATCGAGCAGGTTGGCGAAGAAGTCGTTCGACAGCGAGCCAGGACGGTTCGTGAAGACGCCATGCTTTGTGCTGCCGGCGTTTGCGCCGAGGACACGCAGACCCCCGACCAATACCGTCATCTCGGGAGCCGTCAGGGTGAGCAACTGCGCGCGGTCGAGCAGCTGCTGCTCCGGCGAACGCGAGCGCGAGGCACCCAGATAGTTGCGGAACCCGTCGGCTTCGGGTTCGAGAACGGCGAAGGATTCGGTGTCGGTATCTTCCTGCGTTGCATCCGTGCGCCCCGGCATAAACTTCACGTTCACGTCTTGGCCGGCGCTCTTGGCAGCCTGTTCGATCGCCGCGCAACCGCCGAGAACGATTGCGTCGGCCAGCGAGACCTTCTTGCCGCCCGATAGCGACGCGTTGAAGTCTGCTTGCACCTTCTCGAGAGTTTGGAGCACCTTCGTCAGCTCGGCGGGCTGATTGACGGCCCAGTCTTTCTGCGGTGCGAGACGAATGCGCGCGCCGTTGGCGCCGCCCCGCATATCCGTGCCGCGGAACGTCGACGCCGACGCCCACGCGGTCGAAACCAGTTGCGGCACGGTGAGCCCGGAATCGAGAATCCGGCTCTTCAACGCGGCGATGTCTTGCTCGTCGATCAACGGATGATCGACCGCCGGCAGCGGATCTTGCCAGAGCTCCTGCTGCGCCGGAACCTCCGGGCCGAGATAGCGGGAAATCGGGCCCATGTCGCGGTGCGTCAGCTTGTACCACGCCTTGGCAAAGGCCTCGGCAAACTCTTGCGGGTTTTCGTGGAAACGCTTTGAGATCGGGGCGTAGATCGGGTCGACCTTTAAGGAAAGATCCGTCGTGAACATGATCGGCGCGTGCCGCTTCGACGAATCCTGCGCGCTTGGAACGGTGTTTGCGCCGGCGCCGTCCTTCGGAGTCCACTGATGACCGCCGGCGGGGCTCTTGGTCAGCTCCCACTCATAGTTGAAGAGGTTGTTGAAGTATTCGTTGTTCCAACGCGTCGGCGTCGCCGTCCAAGCGCCCTCGAGGCCGCTCGTGATCGTGTCGTCGCCAAAACCACTGTTGTAGGAATTCCGCCAGCCGAGATTCTGCTCTTCGATGCCGGCACCGGCCGGCCCAAAACCAACGTACTGTCCCGGATCGGCAGCGCCGTGCGCCTTGCCGAACGTGTGGCCGCCGGCGATCAGCGCGACCGTCTCGACGTCGTTCATCGCCATACGGCCGAACGTTTCGCGAATGTCGCTCGCCGCAGCAAGCGGATCGGGCTCGCCGCCGGGGCCTTCCGGGTTCACGTAGATCAGGCCCATCTGGACGGCCGCGAGCGGCTTCTCGAGGTCGTGTTCTTCACTGTAGCGCTTGTCGGCAAGCCACGTATCTTCCGGGCCCCAGTAAATGTTCTCGTCAGGTTCCCATGCGTCAATGCGTCCGCCGCCAAATCCGAACGTCCCCAATCCCATCGACTCTAACGCGCAGTTGCCGGCGAGAACCATGAGGTCGCCCCACGAGATCTTCCGCCCGTACTTTTGTTTGATCGGCCAGAGCAACAGACGCGCCTTATCGAGGTTCGCATTGTCCGGCCAGCTGTTGAGCGGTGCAAAACGCTGCTCGCCCGAACCGGCCCCGCCGCGACCGTCGCCGATGCGGTACGTCCCGGCCGCATGCCACGCCATGCGAATGAAGAGCGGACCGTAGTGACCGTAATCGGCCGGCCACCAGTCTTGCGACGTCGTCATCAACGCGAAGAGATCGTCCTTGACCGCTTTGAGGTCGAGGCTATTGAACTCACGCGCGTAGTTGAAATCGGGGCCCATTGGGTCGGAGAGCGCGGACGGCCGGTGCAGCACCGAAAGATCCAAGAGTTCCGGGAACCAGTCGATGTTGACTCTCGGTCGAAGCGGTACGTGCTTTACTGGACAGCCTTGGTCGCCTTCCGACAGCTCGACGATCGTGTTTTCCATCTTTGTGTAACTTCTCCGATCCAGAAAAAGTGATAATTAGGCCGCGATGCCGGTTGGTTTGATTCTTTTAGGGATGCGCGGTGAGGTTCAACGGCGCCGCGTCGCAGCCCGTCCTCGAACCCGCCGGGGTAGGCGAGCAAGCGCACGGGGGCAACGCCGCGCGGGCGTGGTCGAAGGTCTCGTGGCCAAAGGTTTTGAAAGTGAATGTCACTCTCATAATGGGCAGGATACTGCCGCAAGCCGGTGCCGTCAATAGGGCGACGGCGGCGAGAAAAGACGATAAGATGGGGGGCATTATGGCGCCGTCCGCACAGGGGTCGCTGCCGAAAAACTACCAGCTGATTTACGACATCGTCGCCGAGAGCGGGATCGGCCGCCACCTCACGTCTTCCGAAATTTATGCAAAGGCTCTCAAGCGCAGGGCGGGGATTGGGTTCTCGACCGTCTATCGAGGACTCGAGCGCTTGCGTGACCTCGGGCTGGTGTCGGAGCTGCACGTGCCCGGCGCCGACGCGGCGACCTACGAGCCGGCCGGTCCGCGCCACGCCCACTTCCGCTGCACCAAGTGCGGCGAGATCGAAGACGTACCCTACGCGATTCCCGCACGCACCCTCAACGCGCTCGCATCGCAGCACGGTTTGGACATTAAGAGGGAGCGCGTGACGTTCGAAGGTCGCTGCGCGGCCTGCGGCGCCTCCTGAGCCGACCTCTGCGTTTAAGGAAGCCTTCAGCTTTCCGTGTTACGGTTAGTTTCGTCAGAGTGACAGTCGCAACAACGAAGGGGGGCCGTCTGCACATGGTCCCCCCTTCCGTCTAAACGAAGCGCCGGCTGTCCGGTCGCGTCAACACGAAGCGGCTTCGAGATGTGCGTAGAGTCCCTCGGTTCGCGCCAGCTCGACGGTGTCGTCGATGATGCCGGCATCCACCCTCCCGAGCGCTTGGGTGAAGTTGCGCACGGTAAGAAAGGTATAGACCGAGAGGCCGCCGCTGAAGCGCGCGCAAGAACTCGTCGGCAACACGTGATTGGGGCCGATGCCGTAGTCGCCGAATACCTCGGCGGACCTCGTCCCGATGAAGAGCGCGCCGTAGGCCTTCACGTCGCCGGCAAGCCGTTCCGCCGCACTTCCGTGCAACTCGAGATGTTCGGGCGCCAACGCATTTACGATCGCGACGGCCTTCTTTAGCGGCACGACGCTCGAGTACCCATGGCGGTCGAGCGCCGTAGCGGCCGTTTGCGCCGTTTGCAAAGTGGTGAGCCGGCGGCCAAGCGCGCTCTCGACGGCATCGGCGAGGCCGGGGTCATCGGTCAGCAGTAAAGCCCGCGCGTTAACGTCGTGTTCGGCTTGTGCGAGGAGATCGGCGGCAATCCAGTCCGCATTGGCGTCGCCCGAGGCGATGACGACGACCTCGGACGGCCCCGCGATCGTATCGATGCCGCAGCTGCCGAAGACCAGACGCTTTGCTTGCGCAACGTACGCGTTTCCCGGACCCGCGATGCAGTCAACGCGCGGAACGCTGCGCGTACCGAACGCAAGCGCCGCAATGGCTTGCGCGCCCCCGATCGCAAAGACGCGGTCTGCGCCGGCAATCCGAGCGGCGGCGAGCATCTCCGGCCCCGCCCGCGGCGTGCAAACGATCACTTCCCCAACACCCGCAGCGCGCGCCGTCACGACACCCATCAAAAGCGACGACGGCAATGGATAGCGGCCGGCGGGCACGTAAATGCCTGCGCGCTCGACGGCGATCGCTCGCTGGCCGACTCGAAAACCGCCGATCTCGTAGGAGAAATCGGTCAGCGACGAACGCTGCGCGCGTGCGAAGCGCTCGACGCGCGCGGCAACGTTCTCCATCGAGCGACGCAGCGCCGGCGGAATAGCGGCAACCGCGGTGCCGATCTCGTCCCGGCCGATCTCTCGAAATGGCGGATCGCCGAATCGCGCCGCAAGCTCGAAGAGTGCCGCGTCGCCGCGCCGTCGCACCTCGTCGACGACCGCGCTAACGTTGACCGGGGCGGCTTTGGCCCAGTCGATGCCCTCGGGAGGCACCCGCTGCAGAATTGGTCGCGCGCCGGCCGTCATTTCGCCCGGACGGCGAGTTGCGCCATGACGTCGGCGATGCCGACGTTTGACGCCTGCATCTTGACGCTCATGAAGTAGAGCAAATCGGCGCACTCCCACGCAACCTCATCGCGTGTCCGCGCCTCGGCCACTTCATTTGCCTCCTCGACGAGCTTCGCTTCGAGGAGTTCCGGATCTGCCAAGAGCGCGCGGGTGTACGAGTAACCGTCGCTCGTCGTGGCCCGGTCTCGAACGCGCGCCATCAGCGTCGTCCAGGAGAACGGGGCCTCATCGAAGCAACGGTCGGTGCCGCGGTGACACGTCGGACCGGTCTGTTCGACGTAAAAGACGAGGGCGTCCCGATCGCAGTCGACCGCCACGGAGACCAGGCGCTGCGTGCAGCCGGAGGTCTCGCCTTTCCGCCACAGCGACTGGCGGCTGCGGCTCCAGTAGACGCCCGCACGTTCGCGAACGGCCGTATCGAGCGACTCCGCAGTAGAGTAGGCCAGCATTCGCGGACGTCCATCCTCTGCGTCGCAGACGATCGTGGGGACCATTCCACCGCACTTTTCGAAATCGATCATCTCCGTACCACGAGGCCTCGCTGCGCGCAGCGGCGCTTCACTTCCTCAATCGATAGCTCGCGTTCGTGGAAGACCGACGCACCCAGCGCGGCATCAGCGCCGGCACTCAGTGCATCGGCAAACGAATCCGCGTCGCGCGCACCGCCCGAAGCGACGATCGGGATGCCGAGCCGCTCGTTGCAGATTGAGATCAGCTCGAGGTCGAAGCCGCTCTTGGTTCCGTCGCGGTCGATCGAGGTTAGCAGCACTTCACCCGCCCCCAGCGATTCCGCTTCGCGGGCCCAGGCAATCGGATCGCCGTCCTGCGACTGCGTGCCGCTGTGGATCGCGTACGCGTAGGCCGAGGGCGTACGGTACGCGTCGACCGACAGGACGACGCACTGGCGCCCGTATCTCTGGGATGCGCAAGCAATCAAATCGGGATTCGCAACTGCCGCGGAGTTGACCGCGACCTTATCGGCCCCCGCGTCGAGAAGACGCGAGAAGTCGTTGAACGCAGCGCACGCCTCCTCCGACCGTCACCGGAATGTCCATCGCGCTTGCAATTCGTTCGATCGTTCTCAAGGACGCCAGTCGCTCTTCGAGCGTCGCCGATACGTCGAGCACGACGAGCTCGTCGACACCCTCGTCGCGATAGCGACGTGCGCACTCCGGCGGATCGCCGCTGTCGCGCAGGTTCCGAAAACGACGCCCCTTCACGACGCGCCCATCTTTGATGTCGAGGCAGGCGACGATCCGCTTAGCAAGCACAGCACCCTCCCGCGAGCAGGACGAATCGTTCGAGAATGCCGGCGCCGTAGCGACCGCTGCGCTCGGGGTGAAACTGAACCCCGATCGCGGCGCCGCGCGAACCGGCGCTCGCGAAGGCGGCTCCGTAACTCGTGACGGCGATCGCATCGGCCACGTCGGCGGGCGGGGCGTACGAGTGCGCGAAATAGGCCCAACCCGATTCGAACGTGGGATCGCTCGATTCGACGAAGTTCCAACCGATGTGCGGCGATTTCGGCGACCGCAGTCTACGCACGGACCCCGGAAAGATCCCTAGGCCGAGTTCGTTCGGCGCCTCTTCGCTTCGTTCGAACATCAGTTGGAATCCGGCGCAGATGCCGAGGTACGGCGTTGCGCTTGCCACGGCGGTCGATACCGGGGCGCGCAACCCGCGACGATCGAGCTCCTGCGTTAGATAGCCGACGTTGGCCACACCCGGAATGACGATCCCGTCGGCACGGTCGAGATCGCGAGGCTCTTGCACGAAGACCGGCGCTCCCCCGGCCCGTTCGATCCCGCCGGCAATGCTGCGGAGATTCGCGGCGCCTAAGGCGACGATCGCGATCCTCGGGCGCAAGCTAGATCGTCCCTTTGGTTGACGGAATCAGCTCGCGGTCCGACGCCGTCACGCTCCAAGCAATTGCGAGCGCCCGTCCCAGGGCCTTGAAGCAGGCCTCGACGGCGTGGTGAGGATCCGCCGCACAGAGCAGATCGACGTGCAGGGTCAGACCGCATTTCGAAGCGAGACTCCGGAAAAAGTGCGGGATCAACACGCAGTCGAGGCCTTCGATGCGCTCGACGCCAAACTCGAGTTCGACGCGCGCGAAGGGCCGGCCCGAAAAATCGAGCGCGACGCGTGCGAGCGCGTCGTCCATCGGCAGCAGCACCGATCCGTAGCGTTCGATGCCGCGCCGGTCGCCGAGCGCATCGGCGATCGCTTGCCCGAGCGCAAGCGCGACGTCCTCGACCAGATGATGCGCGATGCCGTCGAGCGAGCGTGCGGAGATCCGCAGATCGGCGCGGCCATGAAAGGCCAGCTGCTCCAGCAGATGATCGAGCATGCGTAAACCGGTCGCGATCTCGTGTTGCCCGGAGCCGTCCAAACCGATGCTTACCGCAATGTCCGTCTCGGTCGTCATTCGTTCGCAAGCGCCGCTACGCATAGACGGCACTCGACGTCAGCTCCGCGGCCGCTTCGCGAATTTGAAGCGCAAAATCGGGTGGTCGATGGATCGTCCAGCGCACAAAAGCGCAGACATCCCACCAGTTCGGGCTCGCGAAAGCTTCGCACGGCGATTCCACGTGCGCGCAACGCCGCCGCTAGGGGCGCCGCGTTTGCGCCAAAGTCCATCAGAACGAAATTACTGGACCCGCGCCAGACGTTCTCGGCGAGGCGGCCGGCCTCGGCAACGATCGCGTCGAGGCTGCGACGCACCTGGACGGCAAGGCGTTCCTCGAAAGCAGCAGTTGCGCTGCCCCCGCGAAGATAGGCATGCGCGGCCGCCAGCGACGCCACGCCGATCGGAAACGGCGGCATGACGCAGCGTAGCGCCCGCGCGAGAGGCGGCCGCGCGACCGCGTAGCCGACTCGCGCACCGGCGAGCGCGGCCACCTTCGATAGCGAGCCAACGACCGCGACGTTGTGCAGCGTAGAGAGCGCCGGGACCAGCGAGTCGCGGCTCAGCGCGAGATAGACTTCGTTGACGACGATCAGCGAGCCGGCGAGCGCCCGCGACAGCAGCGCAATCGTTTCGAAGGAGAGCGTATCGCCTGTGGGGTTGTTGGGGTGCCCCAGAATCACGAGTTTTGCGCCTCGCGCGGCCGAGATCAATGCGTCGAGATCGAGTTGCCAGCGACGATCGTAACTCACGCACCGCAGCCGTGCACCGGCAACCGCCGTCAACCACGCGTACGTGGCAAACGTTGGGGTCACCGTTACAACGACGTCGCCCGGATCGAGCAGCGCTCGACCCAACGCTGCCAGAAGGTCGTCGGCTCCGCAGCCGATGGCGAGGCGGTCGACGCAGACGTCGAGCCGCCGCGCGAGCGCGTTTGCTAAGCGCTCCATCAACCCGGTGGGATAGCGGCTCAACGCGCGGCCGTCGAGGCTGCGCAGCGCCGCGAGGACGTGATCGGGTGCGGGGAGGGCGGCTTCGTTGCGGTCGGCGCGAATTTCGAGGTTCTCGTTCTCGTCTTGCGGCGGCGCGTATTCGGCCAAATCGCGCACCGCCGCGCGAATCAACGTCTCCATCATGGCAACCATTCCAAGACCGCCAGGTCGCTCGTAGAGATCACGCGCAGCACCCGCAATCCGGCCGAAGCGATCGTGCGTCCGGTAACGACGACGTCGATCATCAGGTCGGCGACGCCTTTGAGGAGTATCGTCTCGACGGCGCCCGTTACCGGGACCAGCTCGTACGGGAGCGTCGCGCCGCTCCACTGATTGAGAAAACGGCGAGCCAAGTTGAGGTAGCGAGTGCAGACGGCGATTCGCGTTATCGTTGCTCGATCGTTCAACGGGCCGTCCTTCGAGCCGATGAGGCAGAGCGCCGGAGCTCCGTAAACCGCTGCGGGATCGGACCACATGATCCGGTCCCGGCGTATCCGAGGGTCGAGCGAGTTTCCCGCGGCGAGCCATTCATCGACCAAGTCGTCGCCTGAGAAGGCGAGCACACCACGCCCGGAACGCGCGATCTCGCTGGCAATGTATGCGACGTCCTCGCCGCGCACGGCATCGCGAGTGAGGCGCTCCTCTCCGAGGTGCGCGAGCGCGCGCTGCACCTGTTCGGCAAGGCCGCGGTTCTTGGGTACGAGTACGGTCGTGGCGCGTTCGAGCGCAATCGCGCTCATGTGCGGCTACCTCCTGCGACGAAAAAAAACGGGACCGCGATCTCCGCGGCCCCGTATCGATCTTGTTTAACGCTAAGGTCAAGCAATCATAACACGAGGCCCGGCGGTCCGTGATGATGATGGTGAGCGGAAACGACGCTGAACTTGACCATAACTGTCGTTCCTATATAGCAGCGGATTGGGGGGATGTCAAGGCCGGAAAAGACCAACGGCTTTACGGACGGTTGCTGGGCCGGTCGACCTTCGAGGCGACTTAGGCCCGTTCGCGAAGGGCAACGACTCGATGCTGAAGCTTCTCTTCGTGCTGGCCGCAGTCGCCGGCGCCCCGCTGCTCGCGCAGGCGCAGGGAGCGCTTCCGATCCCTGGTTACGCCGCAACGGCATCACCGTGGGGATTCTCGATCAAGCGGGTCAACAATCTCGATACGGCACCGATCTCTTTCGAGGGTCAGCACCTCTTCGTGGTCGCCGCGCCGGCGGCGCCCGCGGATGCCGCCATCCCCGCCATCGTACAGCGCGTTGACACGATTACGGACAATTTGCAGCGCATCGTACCCCCCGCGGTAGGTCTTGGTAACAGGCCGGTGTCGCACTTCGACCCTAAGACCTTCAAAGTCAGCATCGGAAGCGAGAACGGCTATCCGACCCTCTATGCCACCGACGCCTCAAAGCGTGAAGTGGCGCCGATCGTGACGCTGACCGAGGCCGACGCCACCCTTAACTCGATGTCGAGGAACGATTTGGCGGTGCAGTGGCAGGGCGTGCTCCAAGCCGCCCTGGGACGAGCGCTATTGACGGCCGAGCCCGAATATTTTGCCGCGCAGCTTCGCAAAATGCCGTTCGTTGTCGCCGGCGCCGTTCTGGCGACGATGCTCCTCATCGTACTTCGCCGGCGCTTACGCCGCCGCAACGACGTCCTCGACGCTGCCTCGGATTCGGTGGATCCGCATGAAACCAGCGACTCGCCGGGCGCCAGGAACCTCCGCGTCGAGCGATCGATCGTCTCGGGAGGGCTGCGTCTTTCGAGCGTAGCGATCCTGGCGATGTGGGCCGTGGTCATCCTCTGGGTGCTCGGCATCCTCCCGTCGACGCACGCGCTCGCCAACGTCTTGACCACCCGATCGATCCGCGTCGTCATCCTCTGGCTGATTCTCGCGCTTTTGGATCGCCTGCTCAACGTCGCCATCGTCCGCGTCGCCGACAACTGGGAATCGAGCCTCTTTGCGACTCCGGGCGACCGCGCGCGGCTCACGCTTCGGCGCCCGACCGTCGTGCGCGCCGTCGAGAACCTGAAGTCGATCGTGCTCTGGGCGATTGCGATCCTCGCAACGCTCTCCGTGCTCTCGGTTTCGGCGACCTCCGTGCTCACGATCGGTGCGGTGATCGCCTTCGCGCTCTCGTTTGCGACGCAGAACCTGATCAAAGACTATCTCAACGGCTTCTTGATTTTAGCCGAGGACCAGTTTGCGATCGGAGACGTCGTCACGATCAACGGCTTCAGCGGAAACGTCGAGGACCTGACGCTACGGATCACGCGCGTGCGCACCGACGACGGCCGGCTCGTCACGATCCCCAACAGTTCGGTCGTCGCCGTCGAGAATCAAACGCGCCTCTGGTCGCGAATCGACTACCACGTTGCCGTCTCCGCTTCGAGCGACGTCACGCGCGCCATCGAGGTTTTAACGGCGACTCTCGACGAGATCGCGCGCGACCCCGCTTGGAACAAGACGATCGTCGAACCGCCGCAGGTCCTCGGCGTCGACGCGATTTCGCACGCCGGCATCGTTCTGCGCGCCTGGATCAAGACGTTGCCGGCTCACAAAGCGCCCCTCACTCGAGAGATCAACCGGCGCGTAAGCGAGGCGTTCCAAAAGGAAGATATCTCGCTCGGCGTTCCGCAGTCGCTGGTCCTGAAGCGTGAAGTTTCGCCGCCGAGCGCGCCGGAGATTCCCTAGAGGGGAGAGAGCGACTCGCCCTTTCGCTCCTTGGCGAGCTTCCGTACGCCGTCGATGACCAATCGTTGATAGTGTTCGCTCGCGGTGTGGAAATCGAAAGCCGCTTGATTTTCGTAGACTTCCCAGAGCACGAAGCGTGTAGGATCGTCATCGCTGCGCGCAACGTAGAAGGCAACGACGCCGGCTTCTGCTCGCGAGGCCGACTGCAGCTCGGCAAAGATCGCCTTTGCCTTCGCTGCGTCTTCCGCTGCAAACGAAAACTGTACCAATCGAACGAGCACGCTACACGATCTCCACGCGATAAGAGGTTTGTCCGCGCTAGGACCCACTCCTTGAAACCAAGAGCGGCCTTGCGGGATTAGCGCTGACATGCAGGGCGCGACCGTAAACCCATGCGTAATCTTCGACCTCGACGGCACGCTCGTTGAGACCGAACAAATCTGGCGGGACGTGCGCCGCGACTTCGTCCTCACGCGCGCCGGGCGTTGGAACGACGGGGCCCAGGCGACGATGATCGGGATGCGCACCAACGAATGGGCGCGCTATATCCACGAGGATCTCGGCGTCTCGCTCGACGAGTCCGAAATTGCGGACGAAATAATCGCCGGCGTCATCGCGCGGTTACGGAACGTCCCCGTTCTACCCGGCGCGAACGAAGCGCTCGACCGGCTCGGCCAAACGTTTCGCCTCGGGCTGGCAACTTCTGCCGCGCTCCCGGTCGCAAACGCCATCCTCGCAGGAACCGGCTGGCGCGACCGCTTCGCCGTCGTCGTTTCTGCCGACGAGGTCTCGCGCGGAAAGCCTGCGCCCGACGTCTACCTGCGCGCGCTCGAGTTGCTCGATGCCCCGCCGGACCGCGCGGCAGCCGTCGAGGACTCGGCAAACGGCATTCGCTCGGCGTACAATGCCCGGCTCCGCGTCATCGCGGTTCCAAACCGCGAGTTCGCACCGGACCCGCAGGCGCTCTCTCTGGCCACACGTACGATTACGAGCCTCGACACGCTCGACGCGTCATTCGTTCGAGCGGTTCTCGGAGGGTAACGCTTCAGGCCTCGAAAGAGACGATCTCGTTCTGCTCGCGGTAACTCGTCCACCAGGCGCTGCCGTCAAAAGTCAGCGCGCGCGCCTCGGGATTGAGCGTCGCCACCGCAACCGCCTGAGGCGAATCGAGCCCCACGTCGAGCGTCGCGAGCGTGAGATTGTCGAACTCTTCGTCGGCGGAGATCATGTAAAAGGTTCCGTCGCGTGCGCCGATTCCGCCGCAACGCGTCGGCAGCGCGATCTCTCGCACGATCGCTCCCTGCTCGTCGAACGCGAGGATGCGCCGTAAACCCATCTGCGTGAGATAGAGCGACCCGTTGTAGGCCGTCAAGTGAGAACCCGTAAAATCGGGGCACGGCGTCTTGCTCGCGTCGTCGAATCCCTTGCCGGGAACGAAACGGTAGAAGTAGCGGTCGTCGTCGGCGCCAATCGAAACCACGACGCGAATCTCGTCACCCAGCGCGGCCATCCCGTACGGCCTCCCGGGTGCCCCAACTTCGTCGAGCACCTTCCACGTCGCCGGATCGACCGCATAGATCTTGTCCGTATCCCAAGCGCCGACCCAGAGCGTCTTATCGCGATATGCCAGCGGCTGGGGGCGGCCGCCCGGCGACGCTTTGCGTAGAAGTTCCTTAACGTCGTTCATGTCTGTCGCAATCGCGCAAGGCCGCGAAAGGTTGCAGCGCGCTTCTACGAGGGATTCGGCGAGGCGAAGAGCGAGGGCGAGACCGTCGCATTCGGCTGGTAATTCGCAAACGTCAGCGTTCCGTCGACGCTGTAGCCCGGAAAGTGAGCCCCGATATTCGCCTTCGCCGGCAGGCGGTATTGACCAACGTTCGTATAGGTCTGATCGAAGCTCAACGCTCCGCCGTTCGAATACGCCCACTGCGCTCGCGCGATCAACGCCGTCGCATCGGTGATGGTCAGCGTAATGCTCTTCACCCGGCCGCCCGGCTTCTTCGGTACGGCGGAATAGGTTGAAATCGTGCCGTTGTCCGCAAGCGGCGCGATCGTATACTGCGCCATCACTTGTTCGTAGCTGGGCGTCTGCGAGGCGAGATCCTTGAAGCGGCTCAACTCGCCCGAGACGTTTTGGAACTCGATCTTACGTTTCGGGCGCAGGTAATAGACGGTGCCGCTGAAGGTCTTATGGACGGGAATCACCACGTGCAGCGTCGCCGAAAGCTGGGCCGAAGCCGTATACGAATTGAGCGTCGGATTCGGGTTGACCGCCCGGCGTAAAAGATCCATCGACGCGGTCTGCGCGGCTTGGGCGTCCGCCGCGGCGGTGGCGAAACAAAGGGCGACTGCAAGCGCGATCGAGATTCTCATAGCGTTTGCTTCTTCTGCGCGCCCAACGGCCGCCCCCTCGAGGTGGCGAAGCTCTTCGCTAGCGCCTGGCGATGCTGAGCGTCGCTCCAGTGGGATCTTGTTCGCCTGAGTACGTCTTGACCGGATTGCCGGCGTTGGGATACGACCAGATCAACGTATTCATCCCGTCACCGTTGGGACCGATGACGTGCGTAGCTTGGCTCTTCTTGCCTTTTCCAACGTGAGGCAGCCAGAATTGCGCGACCTCGTTTGCCCCGGTCAAGATCGTCGTGCCGGCCTCGGTGCCGCTGCTCCCGCTTATCGCGAACTGATAGATGACGCTTTGGAAATTGTGCTTGACCGCGACCTGATCGCCGACGGCCATGTATTTGCCGTCCCACTGGACGCCGCCGGGAAGATAGATCGTCTCGGGAAGCGCGATATCGACAAACGCGCTGCCTCCGGCCGGCAGCTCGGCAAGGCCGGTCTCGCTGGCGTAGCTGAGCCCGTCGACGAAGAGATCGCCCTTATCGTCGTAACCACAGTAGTAATAATAGTAGATGCTCGGATCCGTATAGGACGCCGGCGATCCGCTCCCGTGCGGATAGATCGACACGCCGCCCGCGCCTTCGGTCGGCCCCCAAAAGTTCGTAACCGCGAGATCGCCCGTGACTGGATTAACCGCGCATCCGTTGACTCGCCCGTCGGGATCGTCCAACGTCTGCAGCGGCGTCGTTGCCCCGTGCGCGTATTCGATGACTTGATGATTGCCTTCGCTCGTATCGTTGGTCACCCAAACGTCGCCTTTCTTGTCGACGCACAAGCCTTCGGGATTGAAGAACCCGCCCAGCGTTCCTACTAGCTTCTCGCCTCGGTACGCGTAAATGAAGACTTCCTGCGCCTCGAGATCCGAAACGTACAGCAGATCCTGTTTCTTCGCTTCGGGAAGCATCCAGGAAGCGGCGCGATCCAAGTGACCGAGAACGCGCGTTCCGCCGGCGAGGGCCGCGGGCTGCGGCACCGGGCTCGAGTTTACCGAGCAGCCGGTAAGGATCGCGCTGCAGGCACCGGCCGACAGCGCGTACCGAATCAGATCCAGAGAGCATTTTCTCACGATAGAGCCTCCGTTAAAGCAGCGAGTTGTCGGATAACGGCGTCGGCGAGCGCGACGCGAGCCGGCTCGTAAACGCCGAAATAGAGTGCGGGCTCGATGAGTTCGAGCTCGCTAACGCAAACGTTCTGGTCGTCGTCGCGCAGCAGGTCGACCCGCGCGTACAGCGTAAGGGCCGGGACCGCTTCGAGTGCCTTCGAAGCGATCGCGATCTCGTCGCCGGTCGCTTCGACGAGCGATGAGTCTGCGTCGCTGATTGCTAAGAGCGTGTCGAAGGGTTTTTTGACGATGGCGTGCGAGTAGCGGCCGTCGATGAAGATCAGCGCCCGCTCGCCGTAACCGAATACACCCTCCAAATACGGCTGCACCAGCATGTCGTACGTTTGGGTAAGATGGTCGAGCTTCGCCTGCGCGGCCGCAAAGGACTTCGCACCGCGGCGCACCAGCGAGACGCCGTGTCCGGCCAGACCCTTCGCCGGCTTGAGCACGAGATCGCGCCAACCGCGCATCCCGGCGAGCCTCGCCAGGCTGCATCGCTCCCCTCGCGCGACCCACGCGGTTGGAACGATCGGTACCCCGCGTCCTTGCAGGGCCCGAAGGTACGACTTATCGGCGTTCCATTTCAGAAGGTGCGGGCCGTTCTGCAGCCTCGTGACGGCCGATGCCCGATCGATCCACCCGACGAACTCGTCGTAGCGAACGTGGTAGTCCCAAGTCGAACGCAAGACGCACAGAGCCGAAGCGCTCCAATCCGTTTCCGGCGCGTTCCAGACTTCGACCGAAACGTCGAGACCGCGCCGCTGCATCTCCCGCAGCAAAAGCCGGTCGTCCGGGTCGAGATCGGGCACGAGCGCACACGTGACCAGCGTACAATCGGTCATGTCCTTGCAGCGTAGCATCGCGGGGAGTGCCGGGAACAGAAGAGAGCTTGTGCGAAATCGAGGTTTCGCCTTGGAATAGGAGGGAACTTTGGCGCAGAGCCCTGGTTTTCACGCTCTCGACCGCGTTGACTGCTCGATCCTCCACGCACTGCAAAAGAACGGCCGCCGATCTTTCGCCGAGATCGGCAAAACCATCGGCCTATCGGCAACCAGCGTCTCGGAGAGAGTGCGGCGCCTGGAACAGGACGGCGTCATCGAAGGCTATTCCGTCCGCCTCTCGGCGGCAAAATTAGGCTACCCGGTCACGGCGTTCATCTTGGCCCGGCCGAACGGGCCGGACGCGCGTTTCATCAAGGTCGCCGCAGAGCGCCCCGAGATCCTCGCGTGCCACCGCGTCACGGGCGAATTCTCGTTCATCGCCCAAGCGGTCGTGCAAGACGTCGCGCATCTCGAGGCGCTTCTCAATCATTTGGAGCCGGCCGCGCTCCATATCGTCACGTTGGTCGTGCTGTCAACGTCGTTTGACGGCGTTTCCATTTCGGTTACGGCGAACGGTCGCCGACCGTAGTTCCGCCGACTCCCGGCGGCTGCGGCATCGCCACGTCCACCGAGGCGTTATAGTTGATGTAATGGATTTTAATCGTTTGGTCCGGCATTTGGATCGACGCGAATACCGGCAGATAGGTTGGGCCCATCCAGATCGTTGCGTCGTACGCGCCGGCTGCATCGTGGAGCAGGTAGCCGCGCAACGTGGTACGGTCGATTCTTTTGCTTCCTAGTGAGGTAATCGTAAAGAGCTTGTGAACGTTGACGCTCGGCGTCCCGGCAATGTTCCACGCCGCGGAGAGCAACGCTTGGTGCTGGGCGCCATTTGGCGAGCGCTTCCAGACGCCGCCGATTTGCCGATCGTATTCCACGTTGCCGGCGAGCGCGATCTGCGATGCGCGCATCGTCACGTGAAAGCGATTGGGTGAAGCGTACTCGACGGTCGCGAACTCGCCGGAGCTGTAACGCTCGACGGCGATGACGGACCGGATGTGTGAAAACGCGACGCGCATCGTGCTGATATCGGCATACGGATCGCTCGCGGCGATTGCTCTTGGCGCGGTCAGCGCGAGAGCGAGGAGGATGAGAGAGATGGAGCGCATGGCTCGTGGCCTTTCTCCCTCGCCGGCTATGCTCGACGGCGAGAGACTTCTCTTACCCAAACCACAAGTTCCGGCTCGCTAGCTGGGAGAATTTGCTGGGCGGCGAACCTACGCCGCCGTGAAACTGCAGATCGGGGTCATGGGCTCCGCCGGCGGCGTGCTCACCAGCGGTGAGCTTGGACTGGCGCGACGGCTGGGGCGCAACATCGCTCGGCGCGGCGCGCTGATCGTGACGGGAGCCTGCCCGGGGCTTCCTCACGCGGCCGTGTTGGGTGCGCACGAGGCCGGTGGTGGGAGTCTGGGCGTCTCACCTGCTCACTCTCGCGAAGAGCACGTCGGGCTCTACGAATCCCCGCTCGAGCCTTACTCCGCGATCGTCTTCACCGGTTCGGGGCTCATGGGACGTGAAGTCGACAACATTCACAGTTCCGACTTCGTGATTTTCATCGGTGGACGCAGCGGCACGCTCGGCGAGTTCTCCATCGCTTTCGACGAGGGAAAGCTCATCGGCGTCCTCCGCGACTCGGGCGGAATCTCCAATGAGTTTGGAGCAATCGCCCGGCTCTTCCGGAAGGCGACGGGCGCCGTCTTGATCGAGGATACCGACCCCGACGCGCTGGTCGACCGCTGCGCCGAGCAGTATGCCACGGCAGGACGGCCGAGCGCCATCGCCTTCTCGAGCGTGGTGGCGTGGCTGAGCTAACCTTCGTCGGCGCGGCCGGAACCGTCACCGGCAGCAAGCACCTCGTCACGATCGACGGTCATCACCTTTTCATCGATTGCGGCCTCTTTCAAGGCCCTCTGGAGATCGAAGCGCTCAACCACGCTCCTCTACCGGTGCCGGCGGCGGAGATGGAAGGCGTGGTCATTACGCACGGGCACCTCGACCACGTCGGATATCTGCCAAAGCTCGTGCACGACGGGTTCAAAGGACCGATCTATTGCACGCCGGCGACCGCCGACGTGGCCGCGATCGTGCTGGAAGATGCCGCCCACATCCAGCGCCACATGCACGACCGGGGATTCCACCGCGAGCGATCGCCTAATCTCACACCCTTCTTTACCGAGCGCGACGTCACGGAAGCGCTGTCGCAAATCAAGACCGTGCCGCTCGAAACCGACTTCAATCTTTGCGGCGCAACGCTGCGCTACCATTATGCCGGCCACATCATCGGCGCGGCCTTCGTCGAGCTTCGCACCGGGGGACGCCGCGCGATCTTCTCGGGGGATCTGGGCCGGTATGACTCCGCGTTGCTCTACGATCCGGCGCCGCTCGACGCTGCGGATACGGTCGTCTGCGAAGCAACCTACGGCGACCGGCAGCATCCGCCGGATTCACTCGACGCGCTCAAAGCAACGCTTCTTGCCGGAATCGCGCGCGGCGGCCCGATCCTGATCCCGACTTTCGCCGTCGAACGCGCGCAAGATCTGCTCTTCGCAATCGGACGGCTCCAGGCAACCGAGCCAAAAATCGCGCAGGTGTCCGTTCACCTCGACAGCCCGATGGCAATCAAGGTTAACGCCGTTTTCGAGCATCACCGCGACGCCTACCGGCAAATTCCCGAGCAGCCCGGCGCGCCGTTCGGCTGCCGGAACCTGACGCTGCACGTAACCAACGAGGAATCGCGCCGGCTCAACTCGCTCCACGAACCCGCGATCATTCTCGCATCCAGCGGCATGGCCAGCGGCGGCAGAATCCTTTACCACCTGCACCGGCATCTCGCTAATCCGCACGCGACGATCGTCTTTCCCGGCTATCAAGTTCGCGGGACGCCGGGGCGGCTGTTAATCGACGGGGCGCGCACGATCCGGATTCTCGGCGACGAGCTGAGCGTGCGCAGTGCGATCGTCCCGCTTTCGGGTTTCAGCGCCCACGCCGGGCAGGACGAACTCTTGCGCTGGCTTGCTCCGCTGAACGCCGGCTCTACCCAGATCTACCTCGTCCATGCGGAGCCGGCCAGCGCCCAGGGCCTCGCCGGCGCCCTTCGCGCGGGCGGATTTTCGGCGACGGTTGCGCGGCGCGGCGCGACGGTTACCCTGTAGGAAAACCTCTAGGGCTTCAACCGCGTCGCATAGTCTCGCAAGCGGCGGCGAGCCCGGCGAAACGCGTCGCGGACGGCGGCCGTCGAATCCTTCTCCATCGTATCGGTCATGAGTTCGTTACCGGGCACGCCGAGGTCGATCCGCACGCGAAACGGCGCGGCTTCGCGCAGGTGGCGCGGCTCCCGCTCGACGAGGACCCGGCAGCTCGTGATTCGTGCGAAGAAATGGTCGAGTTTCGCACCCTCTTTACGAATAAGCCGGCTGAGAGCGTCCGACGGGTTGACTCCCCGGTAGGTAATTTGGAGCGGTAGTTCCATGCATCAAAGTGTACGCCCCCACCATAAGAAATGCCAGGGACGCGCTTACGGGCCTGGCGGCAGGTGGCCGGCCCGCTTAGAGTACGACGCTGATGTGATTGCCGCAGTTTGGAATGTGCGCGACGCGAACGCCGGCGGCCAGCTGCGCAACGATGAAGAGCCCGCGCCCCAGCTCGGCGAACGCGTCATCGGGCAAGCGCGCGTGCGTCACGGAGAAACCCGGGCCGGAATCGATGACGTGCAGCGTCGCGGAGGCAGGGCCAACCTCGAACGAGACCTCGACTGGACCCGGCGCATGACGGACGACGTTGCCGAGCAGCTCACCGAAAATGAGCTCCGTCCGGTCGACGAGGTCGTCGTCGTACCCGGCCTGATGGAGGAACCCGACGAATTGCGCTCGTGCGTCCACCGCCGCTCGCGCATCCTCTGCGACAAACGTCCAGGCCGGCGGCCGGCCGATCGATACGGTGAGAATAGCAACGTCGTCGTGAACGCGCGGCGGTAGGCAGGCGCGCGCGACGAGCTTTGCGGGGGCGACGGAGGCGGACAGCACGCCGCTATTGACGACTTCGCGCAACACCCGCTCCCCTTCATTGATGTTGCGCGTCGCTTCGATCAACCCATCGGTGAAGAGCACGAGCACGTCACCGTCGCGCAGTTCCATCGACGCGCTCGCCTCGGCGGCTGCGAAGCCGCGCAGCCCGAGTGGAAGCCCCGAAGCCTTCAGCTCGATCGACGTGCCGTCTCGCCAGAGCAGCGGCAGCGGATGACCGGCGTTGGCGAAGCGGATCGTGCGCCGATCGGGGCTGACGATCGCGACGAAGGCCGTGACGATCGCCTCGGGATAGCGCTTGCCGAGAAACCACCCGGCCGAGTCGAGAATTTTGGTGGGGTCGGTCTCGTGCAGCGGCACCATCCCCATCGCGTGCCGTACTTTGCTCATGATTGCCGCGGCTTGGATTCCGCGACCGGTCACGTCGCCGACGCTCACGACCACCGAACCGTCGTCGAGCTCGATCGCATCGTACCAATCGCCGCCGACGTCGCCTTCGTCGCCCGCCGGCGAATAAACGGCGTCAAAACGCAGGTTCTCTACTTGCGGAATCAACGTCGGCAGAGATGCTTGCTGGAGCGTCGTCGCGATCTTCCGCTCGCGTTCGAGCGTTTCGACCTGCTCCACCGCGACGGACGCGCGCGCCGCAATCTCCTCGAGCAGCGGGACGTCGTCGGGTTCGAACGGCCGCTCCGAATAGTAGGCGACCAGCGCGCCGTACGTCGTTTTGCCCGCATAGAGCGGAACGATGACGGTCGATTTCACCGCGAGGGCGTCGATCTCGTCGGAAAGATACGGCCAGACGCGCTCTCGCATGTATCCCGGCTCTTCGTCGCGGAATACGATCGTTTCACGGCGTCTCAGCCGCTCGGTAAAGTCGTGCTCGGGCGCGAGGCGCAGCGTCCGTTTCCCGCGCAGCGCTGCGACGATCGCGTTGATCTTTGGTTTGCGATGAACGATGACTTCGGTACGCAGCGCGTCGTCCTGCACGCGAAGAATCGCGCCCGCATCGGCGATTTCCAGCGCGATCATCTTTGCGACGCGACCCATCGTCTTCCAGGGAGCCGAACTCTCGAAGAGCAGCTTGTTGACGCGGCTGGTAAAGCGCAGTTGCTCGGCGATGCGCCGTTCGGCCTTGAGCATGCGAGCGTTGGCGATCGCCGTCGCGGCGCGTGCGGCGATCGCGCCCGCGACTTCGAGGTCGTTTCGATCGAAAAGCCGCCCCGATTCGGCCGAGATCATCGTCACTGCGCCGAAAACCTTGCCCTCGAGGGTCGCCAACGGAAGGACCATGCCCGAGCGCATCTCCAGCGAGCGCAGCACCCGAAGGTGCTCCTCGTCCCGCGCGCCGGCAGCAAGCTGTTCGCCGGTTATGCGCTCGAAGAGCGCCGGCCGATTCTCCTGGATCGCTCGGGCGAGCGCATCGCCAGGCCGGGGAGGATAGCGGTCGCGATACTGCTGGACGAACGCCACGCGATCCCGATCGCGATGTTCGAGGGCAATCGTGTCGTACGCACCGCCCTCGGCCAGCGTCACGAAGCACCAATCGGCAAAGCGCTCGATGGCCACGCGAGCCAGCCCCTTACAGATCTCGTCTACTTCAATCGGGGCGGAGAAGACGCTGCCCGCCTGGACCATGAAGCTCAAACTGTCGCGCGCTCGCTTCCCCTCGTCCACGTCGGTTGAGGTACCGATCCAACGCGAGACCTTGCCGTCCCGTGCGAAAAGCGGAACGGCGCGGCAGAGAAACCACCGATAACCGCCGTCGGCGCCGCGGCGCAGACGAAACTCCTGTTCGTACGGCGTGCCCGACTCGATCGCTTCCGTCCAGCGCTTCCACGTTTCGTCCACGTCGTCGGCGTGCACGACGCCGACGTACTCCCCGCGACGGCGAAATTCGTCGAGGTCGACTCCGGTGTAATCGATCCAGCGCTGGTTGAAGTAATCGATCTTTCCGTCGCCGCTCGCCGTCCAGACCAACTGCGGCATGGCTTCGGCGATCGTCCGAAAGTCGTCGCGCAAAAGCTCTGCCTCAGTCATTGTCGGGAGCAACGAACGAGGGGCGCTCGTGCAGAAAACGGGCCGGCGGATAGCGCGCCGGGATGGCGCTGAAATGCCGTGGTGCCTGCGTAAAGTCGAAGCTATCGAGAATGCTTGCGGCTCGCGTGTCGGTGTAGCCGCTCGCCGGCGAGCCGATCGCCCGCAGGTTGAATACCTCTTCGACGAACTTCAGGATGCTGCCGAACTCGTACTGCGTGTGCGACACGTAGCCGGCGCGGACACCGCTTCCGACGCGCGCGTAGGGTGAAATGAGGATGCAGGGCACGCGAATGCCGAGCCCGCGAAAATCGAGCTGCGGCGGAGGCACGTCGTCGTACCAGCCGCCCCAGTCGTCCCAAAGAACGACGATCGCCGTCGTGTTCCAGTAGGGGCTGCGGCCGATCGCATTGACGACCGAGGCCACCCACGAGGGACCGGAGTCGTAGCCGCTGCCCGTATGATCGGAGTCTTGCCAATCCGGCGTCACCCAAGAGACGTCGGCGAGCCGGCCGCCCGCGACGTCGCGCAGAATCCGAGTCTGCGGCGATTTTACGTTCTTCCAATAGCTGCTGTAGCGGATGGCCCGGATCGAGTCGAACTCCGACCAAACCTGGCCCCCGATCCTGCTCAACGGTGCGGCGTAGTAACTCCACGAGAGCCCGGCGCTATTGAGCCGGTCGGCGATCGTCGCCAGCTTCGAGAAGCATGGGAACGGTCCGTTGAACCTCTCGATTCGCGCAGCGTCGAGCGTAAAGGAACCGGTGCCCGGCGGCGCGTCGCATCCCCATGGGAGCTGCGCCGGAGCGTCGACCTCCGCGACGGGCGCCGGCCCGATCGTCGTATTTGCGGCGATCAAACTTAAGTGCGCCGTAAAGCTGGGGCCGAACTCCATCGGAAACATATGGTCGGCGAGAACGTACTGCTTGGCCATCGCCCAGTAGGGAGCCGACTCGGCGCGCGGCACGACCGCGTACGCGTAATCGGGCGGACCGCCGTAAAAGTGCTCGCGCGCAAAACCGTCCATCTTTCCATTGTTCCAGCTGCCGATTGCGTCGCGCCAATTGTTTTCGATATTGCCGGGATCCTCGAGTGAGGTGCGGTGCAATGTAATCCGCTTGCGGCCGTCGTAACCGAAGCGCGGCGCGTCTGCGCCGGCAAAGCCGCTGAACAGATTATCGAAACTGCGATTTTCTTGTACGATCACGACGACGTGCGCGATGTAGTGCCGCAGCGCTGGAGGAGCGGGTGGCGAGAGACTGGGGGCGGACTCGTTCGCGCATCCCGCTGCGATGGTAAGCGATACGATGACCGAGGCTACGGCCGCGGATCGCCAAGCATTCATCAACTTAAAATTTTTCAGCGTCTCGCCGGTCACGTCCTTGCCTGCGTCCTCCCTTTCCCGTAGACGAAAAAGGGGATCGCTGCGACTTGCAGCAGCATCGAGAATGCAACGAGAGCGGCGATCGATCGGTCCAGGAGAATGCCGCTGACGACGCTGCCTGCAAACCACGCGATGCCGAACGCAAGGTCGTAGAGGCCGAAGGCGGTCGCCTTCTTTCGTCGTGCCAGCACCGTCGCGACGAGCGCCAGCAAGAGTGCGTCCTGCACGGCGGTGCCGACTCCCCAAACGGCGGCCCCCGCCATGGCGAGCGCGCCTCGCCCGAAAAACGCCAGCGGGACGCCTGCCGCGGTGACCGCCAGTGCGACGGCAATTACCGCTTTTCCGAAACGATCGAACAGATGGCCGGCGACGGGAGAGACGACCGCGCCGACCGCCATCGCGATTGCAAAGGCAACGGAAATCAACGCGACCGGCATGATCCGGGCCTGCGAAAAGTGATACGAAATTAGCGAGAAGTCCACGTAGCCGGCGGCAAAGACCGCGCCACCGATCGCGTACCGCACGAGCGCCGCGCGATCGCCCTCCGGCGAATCTTGCGGTTCGTTGCCGTCGGGAATAACGAGCCAGCGCCCCTGCGACGCAGCGATGCCGAGGGCGGCGAGCGTGAGCAGCGCGGGGACGATCAACACGCCGAAGCCGATGCGGTAACCACCGCGCGTCAGCGCAAAGGCGACGATGAGCGGCCCCGCAGTCGCTCCGATCTGGTCGAGTAACTCGTTGAGTCCGAAGACGCGGCCCCGCCCGAGCCGCCGCCCGGCCTCCGAAAGTATCACCGCGGTAACCGGCTTTCGGATGCCTCGCCCGATGCGTTCGCCGACGAGCAGGCCCGCAGCGGCCGGCCAACTCCCCGCAAAAGCAAGCGCGGGCACGCAGAGCATGTTGATCGCGTACCCGGCCCAGACGTTGATCCAGTAGCGTCCCGTCCGATCCGCGACGGCGCCGCTGACCGAGCGGATGAGATAACCGGCGAGCTCGCCGCCTCCCGCGATGGCCCCCACCATCGCGCCGTTGGCGCCAAGGTGCCCCAAGAAGGCGCCGGCTACGCCGCGTGCGCCCTCGTACGTCATATCCGCGAAGAGGTTGACGATGCCGATGATGACGACGAATCCGAGAGCGGCGCGCAGCTCGTTCTTGGTCAAGCCTGCGTCTTGCACCCGCGCGAGATAATCTCATGCATGCAACGCCTCGACAGGCGCTTCATTTACTCTGCAACCGATCTCAACGGCTAGCGTGGTCTTTTATTCGATGGCGACCTCGAGCGGAGAAGAGATTCCGCGAGATATGGAGTCTCTTTTCGAGCGCAATCGCAATCCGCGACTGCTCGATATCTCCTGCCGCACCCCCGCCGAGATGGCACCCGCGACGGCCGATTGGTGAGCCCGCGGAACGCTTACGAACGCCATTTCGGCAAGAAAGCGTGCCCACGATTCACCGCCGCGGTAGGCTTCGAAGCGCCGCCGGCATGCAATCAAGACGTGAGCGCTGATCAGCGCGTCGCTAAGGGCTCGATGCGCTTCGAATCGCTCTCCCGCGGCGCGGTCGATGGCGAGGAAATGGCGTAACGTCTGGTTCTTGTGATTCGGCGCTTCGGGAAAGAGCGCCCGCGCAAGACGCATCGTACAGAGTCCGCGCGTCGCGACTGACGGGCCGACGAAGGAAAGATCGAAGTTCGCGCAGTGCGCGGCGACGGTGCGGCCGCGAGACCACCTTCGGACGAACCGCAGCGCCCAGGTAACGCTCGGCGCGCGCGCTACCATCTCGTCGGAGATTCCGTGCACGTTGGTTGCAATCGGCGGAATCGCTATGCCGGGGTTCACCAGGGTCGCCCAACGGTCAACGATTCGGCCCCCGTCGACGAGAGCGCAGGCAACCTCGACGATGCGATCCTGCGCCGGGCGCAGGCCGGTCGTCTCCACGTCGATCACGCAGTAGCGCTCCGGAAGCATCCCGCCACGATACGGCAGCTCCCTGCCATCTGTATGGCAGTGTGCCCCGAGCCTATGGCGTATCTGTCCGTCATGAAGCCCTTCACGCTTTTTTCATGGTCGAGCCCTACCATCGGCGATACGGTTGACGTGCCGCGCTGGGGTAAGGTGGCAGTGTCTGGGGGATACCGCTCGAAGGCCGCGGCACTCGACCGTTCCTTTTTCGCGGAAAAGGCGGCAGCCGTGAAGCGGTCGCTGCCGTTCCGTTTGGCGGTCCAAACGTGGACGAACTACCAACGCCACAACGCACAGTGGCTCGCCGCGGCGCTGGCCTATTTTGCAGCCTTCGCGGTCGCACCGCTGATCATCGTCGTCGTTGCAATCGCCGGTCTCTTCCTTCACAACCACCAGAGCACGCTAAATGCGATTTACGACCACCTGCCGGGCCCCAGCATGGTCGCGGTGCGTCAAATCGTGGCGGGCACGCTCGACCAGCCGCGCCACTCGGTGATCGCGCAGATCGCCGGCTCGGCGATCTTCGTCGTGGCGGCAATCGGGCTGCTCAGCGCGCTCCAATTCGCATTGAACACCGTCTGGGAGGTCGCTCCGAAAAAACTCGGCATCGCGCAAAGGATTAAAGAACGCGCGTTCGTCTTCGCGATGATGCTCGCGCTGGCGCTGCTTCTCATGCTCTCGGTCCTCGCGAATGCCGCGCTCGGGCTCGCATCGAGCCATTTCGGCATCCCGATCTCCGGGCCGGCCGCACTTGCGAAGATCGCGGATTTCGCGCTTTCGGTAGGACTTAGCTGGCTATTCTTCGTCCTGCTTTTCAAATATTTACCCGACGCCCGAATCGCCTGGCGCGACGTGTGGCTGGGTGCAGGCTTGACGGCGCTTCTTTTCGTGGCAGGACAGCTTTTGCTCGGCTGGTACTTGGGCGGCGCGGCCGTGAGCTCGGCATACGGTGCCTTCGGCTCGCTCGTGGTCTTTCTGCTGTGGGCGAACTATTCGTCGCAGATTCTGCTACTGGGTGCGGAGTTCACGCACGCCTACGGACAACGCGGCTCCTAGCCGGCGTAAACGATCTCCATCATCATGCCGTCGACCATGTGAACCTCGTTGTGGCAGTGAAGCAGCCAGCGGCCCGGCGGGGAGCCGGCAGTAAAACCGAGCGTTGCCGTTCCACCGGCGGGGACGAGCACGACGTCCTTCGCCAGCGGACGCTGCAGCTGCGTGCCGTTGTATTCCGTCAAGGAAAAGATGTGACCGTGCAGATGCATCGGATGATCCATCTGGCTCGTGTTGCGAAAACGCAGCGTCACCCGCTCGTCGCGCCGCACGTGCAGTTTCGGCGTCTGGGGCCAGAGCTTTCCGTCGATGCTCCAGCGGGCGTTGCCGAAGCCTCCGCCGGCCAGCACGAATTCATAGCGCGGCGCGTCCGCCTCCGGTGCCGGGCTCCCGGCGCCCCCGGCAAGCTCGTAGGTCAGAACCCGTAGACCGTCGAGCATTCCGGCGGCATGCATCGGGAGCGCCTTCTCCATGCCGTCGGTGTAGAGCATCACCGCCTGCGCTGCCTGCAGCGGATCGCTCGACACGCTCTGCAACAGGAACGCGCCGGGCCGGCTGACTTCGAAGAGCGCGTCGTAACGCTCGCCCGATCCAAGTCGTACGACGTCGACGGCGACGTTTCGCTGCAGCGGATTGCCGTCGGCGTGCGTGACGAGCAGCTCGTGCCCGGCGAGCGCGACGTAACGCGTCGCCGTCGGGCTCGCGTTGACGAGCCGCAGGCGCACGCGATCGCCGGTGCGCACCGCGAGAGGCTTTCCGTAGGGATAAACCGAGCCGTTGATGCAGGATGCCGCGTACGCGACCTCGTCGCCCATCGGAACGCTCGCCATTTTTCCCATTTCGGGCGAATCCATCGGCTCCGACATCGGAGCGGAGCTCGTACCTCGCTGCGCCGCTTCCAAAGAACCCGCCCTCGGAACATCGTGGAAGGCGAGCACGAACTCCCGGTTAACGCGTTCGTCTCTGGGATCGTCGACGATGACGACGCCAAAGAGGCCGCGTGCAAAAGCGAAGCCGAAACCGTGGTCGTGGTACCAGCGCGTACCGGGCGGATCCGCGACGAAATCGTAGCGATACGAGCCGCCGTTGCGCACCGCTTCCTGCGTAACGCCGGCCACGCCGTCCATGTCGTTGGGAAGCAGCATGCCGTGCCAGTGGATGCTCGTCGGAACGTCGACGAAGCTGGAGTAGTTCACCCGGATTCGCTGTCCGTGCATCACGCGCAGCAGCGGTCCGGGGATCGAGCCGTTATACGCTAAGAGCCCCGAGTAGTGGACGTCGTGACCGCCGCGGATGAGACCATTGCGCGCCGGTGACGAACGAATCGCGACGTCGAGCGTATCGCCGGCCAATGCCCTTGCGCTCAAACGCGGCAGCGAAACCGCCGTCATCGCACCGGCGGCGGTGCGTAGGAACGAACGGCGCCGCATGAACAATTTCTGCGGCTACGCTGCGTGGTTTTCCTCTACTCGATGCGGAGCGGGGCCTTTTCGACCGACTGCTCGCCAGGCGTGTTTCGCGCGATGATATAGAGTTCGTAGGAGTGACGCCGTGAGAGCGGCGGCAGCTCGAGCACGCGCATGTGAAAGTGATAGACGCCGGGCGCGACCTGTTTGCTGTTGATCGAGAAGGCCGCGGTGCGCACCTCGACCGACGCGACGTTCGTGCTTCCGACGATCGTGCCGTCAAACCAGCTGCCGGGGGTAAGCGTCAGCGTCGAAAACCAGATCGCCACGATCTGAGGAGGTGCGTTCGGCTGCGCGGCGGGGGCCTGCGGGAGCGGCTGAGGAGGCTTCGCCGAAACCGTCAAATTTGACGGCCTCGAAACGGGCGCCGGCGAGCATCCCGTAACGCAGCAAAGCACCCCCATTGTCACCGTCTGGAACGCGAGTCGAAAAGGGTTTCGAGGCCCATCGAAGCATAAGCATGACAACCGAGCTATGAAGTCGATAGATTTGCTTTCCCCTACAGGGCAGGCGAGGCCTTCGTTACCATTCCTCGATCTCGCGGTCGGGGATTCCGGCACGCCCACGTGGCTCGATTGGCTGGTGACCTGTGCAGGCTTGTGGATCATCACGGGGCTTTTCGTTAACGCGCATCAGCATCTGTTCCTTTCGGTCGAATCCTTTTTCAATCCGTGGCACGTCACGATGTACACCGGCGCGATCTTCGCGGCCGCCGTCCTGGGCGTCACGATCGCTCGAAACTATCGGAGCGCGGGCTCGTTTTGGAAGGCGATCCCGCGAGGCTATGCGGGCAGCGTTTTCGGCGTTGTGGGGTTGCTCGTGGGGGGCGGGCTCGATTTCATCTGGCACGCCGTCTTCGGTTTCGAGCACCAGCTCGATCTGCTCTTGAGCCCGCCGCATCTCTTTTTGCTCACCGGCCTCTTCTTCTTGGTTACCGGGCCCGTCCGCAGCGCGTTCGTGCGGCCGGCGGCTCGCACGCTGATCGAGCAGTTGCCGATGCTGATCTCGCTTGGGCTTGCGTTCGAGATCATCCAGTTTTGCACGCAGTACGGCTTCTACCCCGAGGCACTCCTGCGCGATCGCCCGCTTGCGCAGAGCAACTTTCGCAGCGAGCAGTTCGTGCTCTCCGTCTTCTTATTCTATAAGCAGTCGCTCGAGATCTCGATCGTCATTTGGCAGAGTCTGTTGCTATCGGCAGCGGTACTCTATCTTTGCCTGCGCACGCAGTTGCGGTTCGGAGCGCTCATCGTCGTGAGCCTCGCCGTGAAGCTCTGGATCTGCGGCGAAATAGCCAACGATCTCAAGGAGGTGCTGCTCGTCGTCCTCGCCGCCGCCGCGGCCGGCGCGATCGGCGACTTCATCGTCGCGAAGCTTGCAGCGGGCCCCCGCCGGCCAAACGCGTTCCGCCTCTTGGGCTTCGCCGTTCCGTCGGCCTATTTTGCCGCGTACTTCGCCTTCGCCGTGCCGCTCTTCGGAGGGACGTGGTGGGATGCGAGCTTCATTTTTGGCTCGATCGTCGAGGCTGGGCTCGTCGGCCTTTGCATCAGCCAACTCTTACTCGCGGGATCGCAGACGACTACTGCTGCATGAAGCCGCGGCTGTCGCCGATCGCGTACGCCTTGGCTCTCCTCTGCACCGCCCTACATCTCGCCTTCTGCCATCGCTTCGGATTCTATCGCGACGAGCTGTACTTCATCGACTGCGCCAAGCACTTGGCGTGGGGATACGTAGACCAGCCGCCGCTCGCCCCGCTCGTGACGTGGCTGACCGCTCCTCTGGGGTATCCCGTTTGGGCGGTACGCTTTTTCCCCAGCGTGCTCGCGGGCGTAACGGTTCTTCTCGGTTGCGGGATCGCGCGCGAGTTCGGCGGACGCAGCTACGCGCAGCTCCTAACTGGGTTGGCCATCGCTCTTGCGCCCGGGCTCGCCGGGCTCGGATACGGTCTGTTCAACGGAGTTTCTATCGCCGGCCGCGTGGACCGCGTTGATCTATCTCACCATTACGCTCGTGAAGAGCGGCGATCGCCGCCTCTACCTTGCGATGGCACTCGTCGTCACGATCGCGCTCTATGCGAAGTATTCGATCGCCGCATGCGCCGTCGCGCTCGGGATCGGGTTGCTGTGCACCGGTCACGGCACGCTTCTGCGCTCGCGCCGGCTCGCGCTCGGCATCGCCTTGACGGCGCTCTTCGTCCTGCCCAATGCGCTCTGGCAGATATTCCACGGTTTTCCGATGCTCGAAGTGCTGCACAACGACCAGTTGAACCGCCACGCGCTTGCCAACGGCATGGCCGACGAATCGCCGAACCGTTGGGTCAACGCACTCTTCATGTTCGGCCTGCAGTTCATGTACAACAATCCACTCTACGGAATCGTCTGGATCTGGGGCTTGGTTTGGTTATGGCGAACGCCGCCCTACCGTTTCCTGGCGGCGGCGTATCTGATTCTCTTGGGCATGCTCGTTCTGACGATCGGGCGCGGCTACTACATCCAGGGCGTCTATCCGGCGCTGTTCGCCGCTGGAGCGGTCGCAATCGAAGGCGCCGTCAGCGCCAGAGCGCGGTGGGCAAAAGCGGCAATCGTCGCGGTCGCATTCATCGGAGGCCTGCCGATGCTTCCCATCGCCTTTCCAATCCTTTCGCTACCGCAATATATGGCCTACGAACGCGCGATCGGTTTGAGCCGCCCCGCGCCGCCCGACGGCAAGAGCCATCTCATCAATCCGCTGTATGCCGACCAGCTCGGCTGGAAGACGATGGCGCAGACGGTTGCCGGCGCGTACTGGTCGCTCCCGCCGGCGCAACGAAAAACGACCGCTGTCTTCGCCGATCGCTACGCGTACGCGGGCGCACTCGACTATTACGGCCCTCGCTACGGATTGCCGGCGGCGATCAGCCCCAACAACAACTATTACCTTTGGGGAACGCGAGGCTATAGCGGGGCGTCGGTCTTGGCGGTCGGCGCGACCGACTACTATCTGCTGCTCCGCTGGTTCGGCAGCGTTCGCCAGATCGCGGTTTATCGCAACGACTACCGCTGGATGCTCGAAGGCCCGCTGCCGATTTACCTCTGTACCAAGCCCCGCGTCTCGCTCGCCGCGATGTGGCCCGCGTTTAAGTACTATGGGCTTTGAAGCGGCACGCAAGGGAGGAATCCTTTCAGTCGTAGCATGAGTGACCCGTCTATGGAAAACGTTCACGCCGAACGATCCGCCGGCTGGTCCGTCCTCTGCTACGTCGCGCTGATCGTCGTCGCGTCGATTTTGACGGCCGGAATGCCGTCGATCGAGATGAAGAGTTCGGATGCGGCCCTGGTCCTCGACGCGCATAAGCTTATGCTGCTGCTGGGTGCGTGGCTCACCTTCCCCGCGATCGCCTTCTTCTTATGGTTTTTAGTGGGCCTGCGCAGCTATCTGAGCTACGCGCCGGGGCGTCAGGAGGGGCTCCCAACCTTTGCGATGATCGCCGGAATCGTGATGGTCGCCAGTTCGCTCTGGGCCGCGATGCTGCAGACGGCCGCGGTCTACGTACCGCCGGAAACCTTCCAAGACAACGCTCTCTCCGGCATTTATGACGCGTTCGTTTTCGTCCAGAACGGCCTCGGCTACGCACCGGTTGCCGTCTTTCTCTTTGCCGCGGCGCACAGCATGCGGCGCCACGATTCCGCACCGCCTTGGCTCGCGACCCTCGGCTACGTCGCGGCGTTTGGAGCCGCGATCGCCACGCTCTCGATCTTCATTCCCTATGGTCCGATGGCGCCCGGCGGCCCCGCACCTGGGATTCTCGGCGCTCTGCCGGCCGCGATCTGGCTGATCGCAACGGGCGTCGTCTTGATTCAGAGCAAACGCGGGTCGGGTGCGTCGAGCACGTCGGCAGCATCGTAGTTGGCGTTGTTCACGCGCCTAGTAACCTCGCGAACCTCCATCAGCGCGGCATCGAACGGGAGCAGAATCGAAGACGCGGCCTCGGCCGGCAGGGCCTCCGGATCGAGCCAACGTTCGACGCCTTCACGCGTGAGAATCACCGGCATCCGGTCGTGGACCGGTACGACAAGAGCGTTGGGCCGGCAGGTCACGACATCGCAGCAGGGCACACCGTCGGCCGGGTCCCAGAGGCCGGCCAAAGCGAACGGCTCCCCCGAGCGCAGCGTATAGTAGTACGGCCGGCGATCGCGCCATTCGAAGAAGCCGTCGGCGAACTCGATGCAGCGGCGCCGCACCGGATTGCGGCGGGCTAGGATCGATTCCGCGCGGATGTTGATGCGTCCGCGAATCCCCCAGCGCAACGGCTCGATGCGCTCCTCCCCATCGTTACGCACCGCCAGCACGTTCTGCGTGGGCGCGATGTTATAGCGTGGAAGGCGCGTTTCGCTGAACTCGGCATAGCGAAACTGGGGGAAGGCCGTGCGCAACCCCTGCGGCTTCGTCAGCGTGAAACGGCCACACATGCTCTCTTAAAACGTCCCGCCTTCCTCTCCCCGTGACAATACCCCACCGGCGGCGCTTGTGGTATAACAAGGGGGTGCTTGGACGTTTGCTTTCGCTCCTGATCGCTGCCGGCTTGGCAGCCGCCCCACTTGCCGCCGCCTCCCAGAGCAGCGCGCGACCACCCATCGCCGTGCTCGATTTCTCGACGCAAGGTCTCACCTCTGACTGGTACGGCAACTTTAAGCCGGGAGTCGCGCTGAGCGATCTGCTCACCGATCAGATGGTCAACGGCGGCCATTTCAACGTGCTCGACCGCACGCACTTGAGCTCGACGCTGGGCGAGCATCAGCTCGCGGCCAGTGGCGAAGTCGATCCGGCGTCGGCGATCAAGGCCGGCCAGCTTGTCGGCGCGCGATACCTCGTAACCGGCAACATCATCCAGCTCGATCAGACTGGCCAGAGCGGCGCCAGTGCCGGAAGCTTGCTCCCTGGTCCCTTCGGCGCGGCGGCCGGCGGCGTCTCGACCCACCGGGTAACGATCAAGGTTGCGGTACGCGTGATCGACGCAAAGACGGGACAGATCGTGCAGAGCTTCTCCGACGAGGCAAGCCGATCCGGAACGTCGTGGAATGCGAGCGGCGTTTCCGGCTATGCCGGCGGATCGTACAGCAACGAACAGTTCGTAAACAGCGACATGGGACACTTAATCGACGACGAGGCTGCGAAGATTGCGGCGACGCTCGACCCGAGCCACTTCAACTCCGGTCCGGTCGCACCGAAGCTCACCGGGCACATCGCTCAAGTCAGCGGACAAACCGTCATCATCAACATCGGCTCGAATAACGGCGTTCAGCCGGGCCAGACGTTCCTCATCGTCAAGTCGAAGTCGCTCGTCGATCCAACGACCCACCAAACGCTGCACGTTGACGAAAACGTCGGGCGCATGCAAATCGATACGGTCAGCAGCAATGCCGCCGTCGGACACATGCTCTCGGGTACGGCAGCCGTTCGGCTGACGGTTACGTCGGAAGGGAACCCGTAGCGCGGGCGACGACGCGCTCGACCTTCACCACGCGCGTCTTCGTCCACCGGTCGTGAAGCAGCACTCGCCGCCAGATGAGGCTGAGCGGCACGATCAGCCACCACAATACAAAGGTGATCAGATAGCGCACGATCGTGCGGCCGATGCTCGGCTTGCGAAAGTCCGTGGTTACCACGCGTAACCCGGCGATCATCATTCCGAACGTCTGACCGGCGAAGATCACGAGAACCGCGAGATAGACCGGAAACCAAAATGGGAAGCCCAGCTTCTTGACGACGGCCGCGATGATCTCGCCGATCGCATCTGCATCGAGCGGAACGCTGGAACCGCCGACGTTGGCGGTCGTCCCTTGGTCGGAGAGCGTGATCGGTCCCAAATTATATTTTTCGTGGGTCACCGTTGGAGAAGGCCGCGCCGAGGGCGTCGCCGCGGCCGCCGCGTGTTTTTTTCCGTTAATGCGAATCGTCGCAAGACCCGGGGCTGCGATTTCGACGTCGCCCGGCGTCACCGAAGCCGTCGCTTCTTTCGTGTGTGCACCCGGAGCGATCGAGCCGCCGAACGAAGTAATGATCGCACTAACGACGACCGCATCGATGCCCCAAGCGGCAAAGCGCCGCCACCAGCCCGCACAGTCTCGCGTCGAAACCGTTACTTCGCCCGGGAGCGCAAGCTCCGGAGGTGCCTCCGCGCGCTCGCGGATGAACCACGCTTCCGCATCGGCGAACGCCTGCGTTGCGATGAAGCGCTTGAGCGCCGCGATTCGCTGCGTGGCGTACGGCTCGGCGCTTAGCCACTCACCCCAGCGCAGCACCGAGTCGGAGGCAATTTCCGCTTGCTGCTCGGCAAAGGCCTGATAGTCGACACGCCGCCCGAACTCGTGAAAGGAAGCGACGCCCAACGCGCGGATCGCAGACTCGAGCGAGCCGCAGCAGAGCAGGCCTATTTTATCGCAGGTGAGCGCACAGCGGCGCAGCCATGCGCCAAAGATCAATGAAATCAGCGGGTTCTCGCTGCCGTTGACGCTGAGCAAAGAATGAAAGCGCGTGTGCCCGGCGGCAATGTGACCGAGTTCGCGTCCGATCATGAAGGTCAACTCGTCGTCGGAGAAGAGCTCTATCCAGTGGCTCGAGAGTACCAGCGAGTACGGTACGCCGAACCCGAGCGCGACCGCGGGCACGTAGTTATCTTCGCGCACGAAAATCATCGGCATTGGGATCTCGAGTGCCGCGCACGCGCCGCGCACGATTGCGAAGACGCGCGGGTACTGCGTCTGGTGAATGCGTACGCTCGAGCCGAGTAAGCGCCCGCGAGCCAAGGTTACGTACACCATCGCAATAACGATGAAGAGCGCGACTTGCGACGCGCCGATCGACTCGTGAAGCACGTATCCGATCAGCAATGCCGCGGGAAACGCGCAGAGTCCCGTCAACCAGAAGGCGAGCCTCTCGGATGGTTCTCGCAGCGAACCCGGGCCGGTAAAGAGGGTCTCCACGACCCGGCCTCTTCTCCAAACGAGGAGCCGTGCCCGGCTTGGGGCAACACCACTGACTACTCCACGCAATAACCCCACTTCTGCGGAGGTTTTACCGTGCGTTCATTTCTCCCGATCAGCGGATTAGCGGCGCTGGCGCTTGCGTTGTCCGCCTGCGGCGCGAATACCGGCAGCGTTCCCTCGGCCGGAGCGCCAGTTGCGGCCGCGCAGCGCGGCGGCGCCTATGCCTATGCGAACAACGTCGTTCGCGCTTGCCCGGCGATCTACGCGCCGAACGTCGCACAATGCCAGGCGCTGGTCCGGACGGATACCGGCGGCGGTGCCGACGTCTCGGGCCTTGGCCCCAGCGATCTCCAAAGCGCGTACAACCTGCCCTCGGCCACGGCCGGAAAAGGCGAAGTCGTTGCCGTCGTCGACGCCTACGACGATCCCAACGCGGAGAGCGATCTCGCCGTCTATCGCAAGCAGTTCGGTCTCCCGGCCTGCAACAAAAAGAACCCGTGCTTTGAAAAGGTCAACGAGGAAGGGCAGCAGAGCAACTACCCGCAGGGCAGCGCGGGCTGGGGTGTCGAGGAATCGCTCGACGTTGACATGGTCTCGGCCGTTTGCCCCAACTGCAAAATAATTCTCGTGGAAGCCAATACGAACAATTTCAGCGACCTGGGCGCGTCGGTTAACACGGCGGTCGGCGTTCTCCACGCCGGCGTCGTGAGCAACAGCTACGTCGCCTACAACGACAAGTCGTTGGGCGGCAGCAAGTTCTACCGCCATCCGGGGCACGTCATCGTCGCCGCGGCAGGCGACGAAGGATACAAAGTCGGCGAACCGGCAGGCTTTGACGACGTCGTCGCGGTCGGGGGAACTTCGTTGATCACCTCATCGGGAAGCCGCGGCTGGAGCGAGACGGTCTGGAACGGAACCGGAAGCGGATGCGTCCTTCACCGGCATAAGCCGTTGTGGCAGCACGATAAGGGCTGCAAGTTCCGAACGATGAACGACGTCGCTGCGGTCGCAAACCCCGGCACCGGCGTCGCGATCTACGATACCTTCGACCGTGGCGGTTGGAGCGTCATCGGCGGGACGAGCGTAGCATCGCCGATCATCGGCGCGGTCTACGCGCTGGCGGGCAACGAATCGTCGCAGCACGGGGCGGAGTCGCTCTACGCGTCGGGCGCCTCGCTCTACGACGTCACCACGGGCACCAACGGTTCGTGCAAGCACAAGGAACTCTGCACTGCGGGCCCGGGCTACGACGGTCCGACCGGAAACGGGACGCCGAACGGCGTCACTGCGTTTTAGCACAAGCGCAGAAATACGGCTGGGCGCGATTACCTCAATCTTGCGGGAATAACGCGGCGATCTCGCTTCCGGGAATCGCGCCCGTCGCGGCCGACAAATCCGATTCCAGCACGAGCGCGATTGCGTTGAGCGCCGTCATCGCTCGCCGGTAGAGCGCGCCGCCGACGCTGATTCGCCGGACACCGGCCGCGTCGAGTTCTGCGAGCGAAACGGGCGGCGTAGGGCCGATCAGCACGTTGAGCGGTTTGGGTGCCACCGCGCGCACCACGGAGCGAATCTCTTCCATCGTGGTCAGTCCCGGCGCGTAGAGCACGTCGGCGCCGGCCTCCGCGAAGGCCGTCAAGCGACGAATCGTATCGTCGAGGTCGCTGCGGCCGTGGAGATAGTTGTCGGTACGACCGGTGAGCACGATGCGCCCTTTCGCTGCGCCCGCGGAGGCGCGGATTCGCGCGACGGCGGCGTCGAAGGAGGCAATGGGACGCGCGGGATCGGCGGTGGTGTCCTCGATGCCGAGTCCGCCTAGGCCGGCCGCGACGGCGGCATTCACCGTTGCCACGCAGGCTTGCGGATCGGCACCGAATCCGTCTTCGAGATCGCCGTTGACCGGCAGCCCGCTCGCGCGCCCCAGCAGCGCGGCATGCGCGACCGCCTCATCGCGCGAAACCGCGTGACACCCGTCTTGGCGTCCAAGCGAGAAAGCCAAGCCGAGCGACGTGCTGCCCAGGGCCTCGAACCCGGCGCGCGCGAGCAACGCGGCCGAGGCACCATCCCACGCGTTGGGCATGACGAAGGCGCGAGGCCGTTCGTGGAGCGCCGCAAAGCGCTCGTACGCCGAGCTAGAGCCCACCGCGGCTACTCGGCAAGCATCTCGCTCGCGATGACGCTCACGGGAACCGTTCCGTGCGAGAGCAGATCGTTGTGGAACTCTTCAAGGGTGAACGACGCGCCTTTCTTTGCTTTGTACGCCGCGAGCAGATCCTCGATCTGTACTTTCCCGACGGCGTAGTCGAATGCTTGCCCCGGACCCAGTGCGAAGCGGCTCACCTCGCCTTGGGCCGTCGCTTGGTTGACGCCGGCGTTTGCTGCGAACCACGCAACTGCCTGTTCGTAGCCCCACGCGCCGGTTGCGAGCTTCGTGTTGACGATCGCGCGTGCGCCGCGCAGACGCTCGAACTGTGCGACCGCGTAACGGCCGTCGAGATCGTTGCCGTAGAGTCCGTCGCGCTCGAGAAGCGCCTCTTCATAGAAGGCCCAGCCTTCGGAGAAGACGCCGTCGAACGAGAAGCGGCGGACTGGGTCGGCGTTGTGCTTGGCGATCGAGAACTGAAGGAAGTGGCCGGGAAACCCTTCGTGACCGCTGGTCATCAGCACGCGGTCGCGATCGAAGTCCTCGAAGATCGCGCCGGAGGCCGCGGCCTTGGCCATCTGCGGATTGGGAGGCGGAACGAAGTAGACGCCGTTGATTTGTTTCGAGAGGATCGGCGGCGGATTCATCGAGGGCCCCGGCAGAATCGGCTGCAGGAAGGGCGGCGTTTCGACGATCACCATCTTCCCAACGTAATCGGGAATCGTGACGATGCGCTTCGCGGCGATGAACGCGCGCAGCGTGTCGAGCTGCTGCTGGAAGAACGCAAACTGCGCGTCTTTGGTCGTCGGGGTCATCCCCCCGCCGTTCGCCGCCGCTTGCGCGGAATTCGAAAGATTCACGCCCTTCGCTTTGGCTTGGGCTTGAATTTGAGCTTCGGAGGCCTTTGCGGCGTCGAGCGTTCGCTCTCCGATCTCCGCGATCTGATCGGCGTTATACGGCAGCAGCAGCTCGTCGCGCAACATCGCGTTGTAGGCGCCGGCACCCATTGCGTAGTTGAGTGGCCAACTTGGGGCGTTATCGCTCATCCATTTCGTCCAGTCGGTGATCGAAGCGAGCGTGGCGTCGCGCGCCTTTTCGAAGCGAGCCTTCTTATCGGGCGGGAGCTGCGCCGCCATCGGCGTCAAAATATAGGTAAAGAGCGCCGGAGCCATGCCGAGCTGTTTGACGGCAACTTCGGCCTGCAGACGCCCGGGGTGCGTGATCTGCGGACGCTGGGCCGCCATCCAGGCCGGCGCCTTCTCGAGACGCGAGATGACGTTGTCCCACCAGACCGACGGATCTTGTTCGTCTTTGTGCAAGATCATCGTAAATATCGCGCCCATGACGGTCAGCGGCGGTCCCGAAGGATCCTTTCCAGCTTCGACGTCGGCCATTTGCCGCCGTTGCGCGGTGACGAACGCCTGCATCAACCGCACGTCGTTGCGGTCTTGCAGCGTCGCGTTGGTCATATCGATCGCGGAGGCCTTACTTTCAAAGGCGTCGATCATCTGCTTCAACCGGGCGAGACCGGCCGGCGTCGGATCGCTCCAATCGCCGTCGTGAGCATAATCCCCCAAGAACGTTGCCGCCTCCGGCGAGGCGGCCAAGAAATCGGCGACGCCCTGCAGTTGCAGAGCGGAGATCCGTTCGCCCGGCGTGCTCTGGGCGGGTGCCCGAAGCGGGGCAAAGGAGAGGAGGGCCGCGATCAGCAGCCCGGCAAGGGCTCGTTGTTTCATGACGGCTTTACCTCTCTCTTAAAAAGATTGTTTCGCCTGCTTGCGCTGTGGGAATATCGCGGGCTTTCAGCGGGTATAGGAGCGGTCGATACTTTAAAAAGCGAGGTAGCTGAAATGATTCGTGCCATCACCCTGATCCTCGCCGCCGCAGTGGCTTTCCCGGCGGCCGCGCCGGCCGCGACCTGCCCCGGGCCCGACCCGGCGATCACCTCCGTCAGCGTGAAGAGCGTCGCAACGAGCAACGCGCTCAATCACTACACGATCGTCGGCACGGTAACCAACGTCGGCGCCCAGAAACAAGCCTCCAACGTCATTCAGACCATCGAAATTCTCGACGGCGCGCAGCCGGTTGACGCGAAGGGGATTCCGCCGCTGCCGGTGGGCCACTCGGTTCAGTTTACCTACGTCTGGTCGCGCTCGGCAGACGCCGGGAACGGTACGACGGTCTTCAATTTCAACCTGAAGACGCCCGACGTGGACTGCGGCGTCGCCAACGACCATTACCGGCTCACGTTTTAGGAAGCTGCCGGCCTGGGAAGCCGCCGGTACTACGCTGCTCTTGCGCGCCGCAGCCGGGGATCCCATGCGTTACGAACCGCGCTGAAACGAAAGGATTTCTCAAGCAGCTCGAACCGAATTCGGTCTTCTATAATCTGCAACGGGAGGCCTAATCGATGAGCCAGCGATCGCATTATCCGCCGGGAACGCCGTGCTGGGTTGACGTGCTCGCCGCGGATCCCGAGTCGGAGCTCGTTTTCTACGCGAATTTGTTCGGCTGGAGTTTTATCGGTCCCGGGCCGATGGCCAGTACCGGCGGCAAATACTTCGTCGCTCAGATGCGCGGGCGCGACGTCGCCGGCGTAAGCTCGCTACCGCCGGGCCAGCCCGATTCGCCGGGCTTCTGGAACACCTACTTCAGCGTGGCGAGCGTGGATGAAAGCTGCGCGCTCGCGCAGCGCGCCGGCGGGATGATTTTGCTCGCACCGTTCGATGCGCTTCCCGCCGGCCGGATGGCCGTCGTCCGCGATCCCTTCGGCGCTGCGTTCTCTCTTTGGGAGCCGAAAGAGCGCGCGGGGGCACAACTGCTCAACGAGCCGAGCGCATGGGCCATGAGCGCGCTAATCGCGCCGGATATCGAAAAAACGAAGAGCTTCTACCGCACGCTTTTCGGTTGGGAGTGGGAAACGTTTGGGGCCGGCACGGTAAACGCGACGCTCTGCCGCCTCCCCGGATACGTCGGCGGCGAGCCCGAGCAACCGGTCCCCCGGGACGTCGTCGCCGTCATGATCGAACGCGATGCCGGCGCCGAGACGCCGCCGCACTGGAGCGTCGACTTCTGGATCGACGACGTTGACGCGGGCGCGGCGCGGGCTGCGCAGCGCGGCGCGACGCTGCTGGTGCCGCCGCACGACGCGCCGGGCTTTCGCCGGTGCGTGCTTGCAGATCCCGCCGGAGCCGCGTTTACGATCAGCCGGGTCGCACGGCCTTAGCACGTGCGTTCGCTTCGGGTCGGAATCGACGTGGGCGGGACCTTTACCGATCTCGTCGCCGTCGAATCGTGGAGCGGACGAACGATAACCCACAAGGTCGCGAGCACGCCGCGGGAGCCGCAGCGCGCAGTCTGCGACGCACTCGCGAACCTCCTCTCGCGGTACGATCCGCCGCCGCAAATCGAACTGCTCGCGCATTCGACGACCATCGCGACCAACGCCCTGCTCGGGCAGATCGGTCTCGAGCTTCCGCGGGTTGCGCTCGTCACGACCGCGGGCTTTCGCGACGTCATCGAGATCGGACGGCAGAACCGCAGCGAGATCTACAACCTCTTCATCCGCAGGCCGCGGCCGCTGGTGGCGCGCGAGGACCGCTTGACGGTGCGAGAACGCATGGACTATCGCGGCCGGATTCTGGTCGAACTCGACGACTCGGAGATCGAGCGCGTCTGCGCGGAGCTGCGAGCCCGGGACGTCGCGGCGGTGGCAATCTGCCTTCTGCACTCCTACGCAAACGACGCGCACGAGCGTTCCCTGGCCGAGGCCGTCGCGGCAGCACTTCCCGCGGCGCGCATCGTGCGCTCCTCACAGATCGATCCGCAGTACCGTGAGTACGAACGCTTTTCGACGACGGTCGTCAATGCGGTGCTCGCGCCGATCGTCGAGGCGTATCTGGAACGGCTCGCGGAGGAATTGCTCCGTAAGGGAATTAGCACGACACTCTTCGTCATGCGCAGCGACGGCGGGATGGCCACGGCGCAGCGCATTGCGTCGCTGCCCGCAGCGATCATCGAGAGCGGGCCGGCCGGCGGTGTGATCGCAACGGCCGCGCTGGGAAAACGGATCGGCGCCGCCCATCTGCTCTCGTTCGATATGGGCGGTACGACCGCGAAAGCGGGCGCCGTCGTTGACGGCGTCGTGCAGGTGGCCGGGGAGTTTGAAGCGGCCGGCACCACGCACAGCGGGCGCGCCGTGAAGGGCAGCGGGTATCCGGTTCGATTTCCCTTCGTTGACCTCGCGGAGGTAAGCGCCGGCGGCGGAACGATCGTGTGGCGCGATGCGTCCGGCGCGCTGCACGTCGGTCCGCTTTCGGCCGGCGCCGACCCGGGGCCGGCCTGCTACGGACGCTCCGACCGCGCGACGGTAACCGATGCGAACGTCGTGCTCGGACGGCTCAATCCCAGGGCACTGCTCGGCGGTGCCTTTCCGATCGACGCCGCGCGCGCTCGGGCGGCGATCGAACGAGTCGCGGAGCCGGCGGGACTGAGCGTCGAGGCGATGGCACTCGGAGTCGTCGCCCTCGTTGACCACGCAATGGCGAAAGTTTTGCGTATCGTCACCGTCGAGCGCGGGCTCGATCCCCGCGACTTTACGCTGGTTGCGTTCGGCGGCGGCGGACCGCTGCACGCGTGCGCGCTCGCCGAAGAGCTCGGCATCGCCCGCGTTGTGGTCCCCGCGCATCCGGGGCTTTTCTCCGCGATCGGACTGCTCGACGCAATGCTGGTCGAGACGGAGCTGCACCCGCTTTTGCAAACGACGGCACAGATGGATCACGAGGCGACCGAGAGATGGTTTGCGCAAAGCGAGTCGCGCGCTGCGCAAGCGCTCGCCGGACAGGGAGCTCGCGTGGAGAGCATCGCTTTCCGCCGGCAGTACGATGCTCGCTACCAAGGCCAGGGCTTTGAACTGACCATCGACCACGCCGTCTCCCCCGGCGCGATCGCGCAACACTTTCACGAGGCTCACCGCAGCCGCTACGGCTACGACGTCGCCGGCGAAGCGGTCGAGCTGGTGAATGCGAAGCTGACCGCTCTCGGAAGCCTCGCATCCTTGCCAAACTTCAATTCCGAGCACCAGCCGCACAACGGCCATCGCGATGGTGCAGCCGCTCGCAAGGTATACCTGGATGGCGGCTTCGTCGACGTTCCCGTTCTGGCGCGTGCCACGCTCGCGGACGGCCGGCACGCCGGCGGCCCGGCGATCGTCGAGGAGTACGACAGTACGACGTACGTGCCGCCGGGCTGGTCGCTCGCCGTTGACGGCGACCTGCTGCGACTCGAGAGGCCGCGCGCATGATCGACCCGATCACCGTCGAGATCGTCAAGGGCGCGCTCGTCTACGCCGGCGAGGAGATGGGCATCACCGTTCGCAACAGCGCCTACTCGCCGAACATCAAAGAGCGGCTCGATCATTCCTGTGCGCTCTTCGATCGTTTCGGACGCTTGATCGCGCAAGCCGAACACATCCCGGTCCACCTCGGCTCGTTGCCTTGGGGACTAAAGCGCGTGCTCGAGCGGATCGGCCGGGAGTACGGCGGCGTGAGTGAAGGCGAGATGTGGGTAGCCAACGATCCGTATCTCACCGGCACGCACCTCAACGACGTAACCGTGCTGCGTCCGATCTTCGATCGCGGAACGCTCGTTGGCTATGCGGCGAACAAGGCGCATCACGCCGACGTCGGCGGTGCGGCGCCCGGCTCGATGCCCGCCGGCGCGATGGATCTCTTTGCCGAAGGCGTCGTCATCCCGCCACTGCGCCTCATGCGCGACGACCAAATCCTCGACGAAACGATCGGCCTCCTTCGCGCCAACTCACGAACGCCGCACGCGCGCAGCGGCGATCTGCGCGCGCAAATCGCGGGCAATATCGTCGGCGAGCGCCGGCTGCTCGAGCTTTGCGAGCGCTACGGCCGCGACGGGTTCGAAGAGGCGGTGGCGCGCGCGCTCGACGAAAGCGAGCGCGCGATGCGTGCGGCGCTGCGATCGATCGGCGACGGCGTTTTCCGCGCATCGGACTATCTCGAGGACCGCGACGGCATTCCGAATATCCGGATCGTTCTGCGGCTCGAGCTGCGGGACGGCCGGGCGCTCTTCGACTACGACGGCACGTCCGCGCAGGTTGACGCTCCGCTCAACGCCGTCTTCGGCGTGACGCTCTCCGGAGTTCACTACGCGCTGCGAGCCGTCACGGATCCGACGATCCCGATGAACGAAGGCTGCTTTCGTCCGATCGAAGTCCACGCGCCCGTCGGGACGCTGCTCAATCCGCGACGGCCGGCGGCGGTCTCCGGTGGAAACGTGGAGACGAGCACGCGCAACGCGGATGTCGTGCTGCAGGCGTTGGCGCAGGCCGCACCGCTGCGAGTGGGAGCCTGCAGCGGCGGCACGATGAGTAACGTGATGCTCGGGGGCGTCCGCGGCGACGGCCGCGCCTGGTCTTTCTACGAAACGAACGGCTGCGGAATGGGGGCGCGCCCGAACGGCGACGGCATCGATGCGATCCAATGCCACATGACCAATACCCTCAACACGCCGATCGAGGCGCTCGAACGCGAGTTTCCCATGCGCGTGGTCCGCTACGAGATCGCGGAAGGGACGGGGGGTTCCGGACGCTACCGCGGCGGCAACGGCCTCGTCCGCGCGCTCGAGCTTATCGAAGGCTCGGCCGAGGCGACGCTGCTCGCCGATCGCCACACGCTGCCGCCGCCGGGTGCGGCCGGCGGCGCTCCCGGCGCGTGCGGCCGGCACGAACTGCAGCGAGACGGAAGCACCGCGCCGCTGCCGGCAAAAACGAGTTTCGAGTTTCGCTGCGGCGACGTCTTGACGGTTCAGACGCCCGGCGGCGGGGGCTACGGTTTAGAAGGGAGCGTCGCGCAGCGCCGCGCCGGGGCGCTCGAGACCGAAGCGCGCCGCGCAGAGCAGATCGACGACGCGAATCGCGCTGCGCCGGGGTGAGAACCGCCGGCGCGAGTCGGCGGCGATCGCGCGCCCGTAACGGCGCCTCGATTCGACGTCGCCGGTGAAGCGCGCAATCGCATCGCGCAGCCGCCCTTCTTCAGCGAAGAGCGCGGTGTCGGCGGCAACGATGGCGCGCATTTCCTCACAATCCAGCGCAACCGCCGGAATCCCGGCCTGCGCGAGCAGCACGTTCCCGAATGCCGCCGCATCCGTCCAGCCGCCGTGGACGACGCAGGCCACGTTGACGGCCGGCACATCGCCGAGCAGCATCTCGGACGTTATGCGGACCGCGCGCGCGCCGAGATCGCGCTCGATCGCGGGCGGGATGCTTCCCGCAATCCCGACGGCAGCGCACGACGGATCCTCTGAAGCGCGCATGCGGCAGGACGTAACACGCTCCGCTGCCGCGCACGGCAGCCACGGTACGTCGATCTCGAGCGCGCCGCGGGTGCGGATCGACGCGACGGCGCGCCCGCCGCGCGCGATCTCGATCGCCGGTGCGGTCGCGGCATCGCAAAACCACGCGAGCGTCGCCGACTTTCGAAAGCGACGATCGACGCGCTGCCACGGTGCGACGCCGCCGCGAACGATCGGATGTCCGAACGCGCGGAGCGCCCCTTCGAGATCGCAGAGTGCCGCGTGCAGCAGCGGGTTCGCCGTGTCGTGGCGTACGGCGATCGCACCGACTTCACCGCGAACGGTTCGCGGAAGCGCGTTCATCGCGGTTGCCCAACGATCGTAGAAGAGCCGCTCGTTTGCGGCCTCGCGGTCGAAGCGGCCGGCCGACGCTGCTTCGTAATGAATGAAGCGCGCCTGCGGCACGTAGGCGATCGCGCGCCCTTGCGCGCGGGCGCGCATGCACAGGTTGACGTCCTCGAATCCGTTGACGTAGGACTCGTCGAATCCGCCGCTCTCGAGAAACCACTGCGAGCGCACGGCCATCGCCGCACCCGATACGCCGAGCGCATCGCGCGCCCGGGTCACGCCGGGCAGTTCCGACAGGTTGCGGCAGTAGTAGTGCCAGTGGGCGTTGGGCAGCACGACGAGGCCGGCCGCCTGCGTCGCAAAGTCCTCAAAAAACAGAGCGCCGCCGGCCACGCTCACCTCCGCTCGCTCGAAAGCCCCAACGATCGGCGTCAGCGCGTCTCCGGCCGGGTAGGCGTCGTTGTTGAGCAGCAGCGTCAGCGGTGCCGCAGCGGCTCGCACACCCGCATTGCACGCGCCGGCAAAATTCCGGTTCTCGTCGTGGCGCACGTAGCGAACCTGAGGGAAATCACCGATGGCCTGCGGGGTCTCGTCGCGCGACGCGTTGTTGACGACGATCGTCTCGAAGACGACCGTGCCTCGCTCGCGCAAGCATTCCAGTGCTCTGAGGCACCGCGCCGTAAGCCACCAATTATCGTAGACGGGGATGACGATGCTGAGCTGCGGGTCCACGCTGCGCAGACTATGCCGGCCGGACGCGCACCGCTTCGAGCAGCTCCTGCTTCGTCTCGGGAACCATCGTGGCAACGAAGATCACCGTTAGGACGCAGATTCCCGCGTAAACCCAGAACGTTGCGGAGATTCCCAGCTGCTCGACCATCGTCAAGAAGAACTGCGAGACCAAGAAATTTCCGACCCAGTTCGACAGCGTCGAAAGGGACATCCCGAGCCCGCGAACCGGAAGCGGAAAGATCTCCGAGATCAGCAGCCAGACGATGGGGCCTAGACTAAAAGCGAAGCATCCGACGTAGACCATCATGCTGGTAAGGGCAATCGCCCCCAGCGATGACGAAAGATGCGGTCGCGCGAACGCCAGCGCCATCGCCGATAACGCGACGAACATGCCGGCGAGGCCGGCATAGAGCAAGGGCTTGCGCCCCAGCCGGTCGACGAAGAAGATCGCAACGAGCGTCATGAGACAGTTGACCGTCCCGACGGCCGATTGCGCGAGGATCGAGCCGGCGGCCGAACTAACGCCCGCCATCTCGAAGATACGCGGCCCGTAGTAGATCACCGTGTTGATGCCGGTAATCTGCTGCAGGACCGCGAGCGATACCCCGACGACGAGCGCGATCCGGGTCCCGCGGGCGAAGAGTGCACGGAAGCCGCCCCCTTTGACTCGGAGGCTCTCGACGATCGAGACTTCCTCGCGCGAACTCTCGGCCGAATTGTCGTAGATGCGGGTCAGTTCGTCGCGCGCCCGCGCACCCTGCGCGATCTTGAAGAGATACCGCGGACTCTCCGGCATCCAGATCATTCCAACCATCAGGATCACCGACGGGACGACCGCGATGCCCAGCATTGCGCGCCACTGACCGTGCCCGGCCAGCGCGTAATCGACGAGATACGCGGCGAGGATGCCGATCGTGATCGCAAACTGATAGAGCGAGACCAGCGCGCCGCGCGTCTTTGCCGGCGCGACTTCCGAGATGTACAACGGCGCTACAACCGAGCTGAAGCCGATGCCGATTCCTACGACGAAGCGCCCGAAGAGCAGAACGCTCTCGTTGGGCGTCAGCGCCGAAATCAACGCACCGAGCAAAAAGACGACTCCCGCGGCGAAGAGCGTCGGCCGGCGCCCGATGCGATCGGCGACGGTTCCCGCCACGGCCGAACCGCCGATACAGCCGATCAAAACGACGCTGATCGTGAAGGCCTGCAGGTGCGTGTCGAGCACGAAATCCTTCGTGATGAAGAGGATCGCGCCGGAGATGACGCCGGTGTCGTACCCGAAGAGCAGCCCTCCCAGGGCTGCGATCGAAGCGACGAGCAGCACGTACGGCCTCATGCAGGCGCTTTTGCAAGCGGCGTCCGAACGGTCCTCCAATGGGAACGGAGATCGAAACGGCTGCGGCGATCGAGTATGCTCGGGCGCACGACCTGCGGGCGATCCTCATCGCATGCGGCGGCGAGATCGTCGCACAAGCCTTTGGCGAAGGCGTTACGGCGGATACCCCAAGTGCGCTGTACAGCGGAACGAAGAGTTTCTGGGGACCGGTCGCGCTCTGCGCAGAGGCCGATGGAGTGCTCGACCTCGATGAGCCGGTCTTCGAAACACTTGGGGAATGGCGGGAGGATCCGTGGAAGCGCCGCGTGACCGCGCGCATGCTGCTCTCGCTCACGGCCGGCTTCGGCTTCGGCGGCCTCGGCGCCGCCGTCCCCATCTACGAACGCGCACTAGCGATACCGCTCAAGAACGAGCCGGGGAGCCGATTTACGTACGGCGGCATCTCGTTGCAAGTCTTCGGCGCGCTGCTCGCGCGCAAACTCGCCCCCCGCACGGCGCACGACTACCTCCACGAACGAGTGCTCCTTCCGGCGGGCGTACGCGTTGCGAGCTGGCGCCGGCTCACCGACGGAACGCAACCGCTACCGACCGGCGCATCCCTGAGCGCGCACGACTGGCTTGCGTACGGGCACTACGTCCTGCGCGAACACTCGCGGCTCGCGCAATGCTTTACCGGTTCCCAAGCCAACGCGCGCTACGGCCTCGGCTGGTGGCTCGGTGCGAGCCATGCGCCCGCCGATCTCATCTACGCAAGCGGCTCCGGCGGCCAAGCGCTCTATCTCGTGCCGTCGCTCGAACTCGCAATCGTCCGCTTCGGGCGCCGCTCCTCATACCGCCACGAGACCTTCCTCAAACGCCTCTTTCGCTAGCGTTTTGAGCCGCCCCAGCCCGGCCTCGCATTGAAACCCTATGGGGTCGCGGTCTTTACTCCTTCGAGCGGTTTGAGGCCCGCGCCCCGCAACCCGGTTTGCAGCGGCCCTAGCGACGCAACGTAAGCATTGTATTGATTGACCGCAGCCGCATACGCCGCATCGAAGCGTTGCGAGAACTCGAGCTGAGCGGCCGTCGGCGGAAGCTGCGATCCGCCAAATCCGGTGCGCGGGATCGACTCGCGCAACGATCCGCCACGCTGGATCGAGTCTTCGTCGTTCTTATAGTCGGCGGTAAACGCTCCGAATACCGGCGTCCACTCTTGCCGTGCGCTCGCAACCTGCCCCGAGAGCGCCGCGTTGCTCTTCGCCGAGACGGCAGCGCCGGCAAGGGACTTCTTGATCGCGTCGAGATTGTTGAGAATCTCGTCGACCTTGCCGTAGATCGTCGAGTACTTACGGGCGTATGCGTAGCCCGCCTCGTACTGCGCCGCCGTCCAGTCGTCGCGCGGATCGGGTTTGACGGCCAACGACTGCGTAAAGGTCCGGCCGCCCAGCGTTAAGCGAACGGTGTACGTCCCGGGAACGACGACCGGACCGGTCTTGGGCCCCTGATAGTCCTCGCGCGCGGCGCCGTACCATTTCGCCGGAGCATCCTCGGAAAAGTCCCACACGTAGCGGTTGATGCCCGGCTTGTTCGGGACGTAAGGCTCCTGCTTGCCCTTCACCTTGTGCGTCCCGCCGATCGTGCGTAAGACGTGCCCGCTCGCATCGGAAATCTGCATCGCCGGGGCGCTCTTCTGGGCGGCGGACTGGTAAAAGTCGACGATCGCGCCCTTCGGCGGGTTCTCACCAGTGTATCGAGTGTACGTGCCCAGGTCGTTGGAGTGATAGTGGTACTCATAGGCCGTGCGCGGGGCGAACAGCATGATGCCGGCGCTCTGTGCGGCCCCAAGTTGCTGGACCGAGCCGACATCGTCGAGAATCCATACGTCGCGCCCGTGCGTCGCCGCAACGAGGTCGTCGAACTGCGGCTCGACGTGAATGTCGCGCACCGAAACGGCCGGAAGGTTGATGCGGAAGTCTTGCCAGTGGGCGCCCGCGTCGTACGAGATCCACATCCCATTCTCGGTTCCGGCGTACAGCACGTTGCTATTGCGCGGATCCGGGCGAATCGTTCGCACGTATTGGCTGCCGGGCAGCCCGTTGACGATCTTCGTCCAGGTCGCGCCGTAGTCGTGCGTAACGTACGCGTACGGAGCGTAGTCGCCTAAACGATGATTGTCGGCGATGGCATAAACCGTCCCGGCGACGATCGGCGATGGGGCGACCGTCTCGATGCGCGCGTACTCCGGCGTGCCCGGCGGGGTGACGTTGCGCCAATGCGCTCCGCCGTCGCGCGTCATCTGCACGTAGCCGTCATCGGTTCCGACCCAAATCTCGCCGTGACTCAGTGCGGATCCCTCGATGTAGAGGATCGTGTCGGAGTACTCGGCGCCCGAGACGTCCTTAGCCAATGGGCCGCCCGAAGGAGCCTGGTGTTCCTTGAGGTTTCGGGTGAGATCGGGGCTGATGATGCTCCACGTTGCACCGCGATCGCTCGATTGGAACACGACGTTGCCGCCAAACCAGCCGATGTGTCCGTCCCAGGGCGCAAACGCAATCGGCGAATCCCAGTTGAAACGATACGGCACGGTGCGCAGGTCGAACGGCCCAAGGAAACTTCCCGGGAAAGAATCGTACGGCCGAACGAAGCGGCTAACGCCCGTGTGCCGGTTGTAAATCGTCAGCGCGCCGTCTTCGAGATCCGCCCAGATGTAGTTGGGGTCAATGGGGTCGGGCACGGTCCACATGCCGTCGCCGCCGACGACGTCGATCCAATGACGGTCGAGAATCCCTTCGTTGTCCAGCGAGTTGGAAGGACCGCAGAACCCGCCGTTATCTTGAAACGCCGCGCAGACCTGATACGGGTTTTCATTGGAGATCCCGACGTGATAGATCTGACCGATCGCCAAATTGCGCGAGAACGACCAGTGCTCGAGATCGGTCGTCAGCGCGTAACCGCCGTCCTCGCCGGCGATGATCCGCTTGGGATTGTCGGGCGCGATCCATATCGCGTGATAGTCGACGTGGACGTCCTTTGCGATCTCCTTGAACTTACGTCCGCCGTCTTTGCTCTCCGAGAGCATCTCCGAGACGGCGTAGACGTGGTTTGGGTTGCGAGGATCGACGGCGATGTGCGAAAAGTAAAAAGGCCGCTGATCCACGAGCGTGTCGTCGCTCGTCATCGACCAATGCGCGCCGGCGTCGTCGGTGCGCCAGAGAATCCCGCCCTTCGCTTCGATGAGCGCAAAGACGCGATTCGGGCGGCTCGGCGCGATCGCCAAGCCGATCCGTCCGGTATATCCCGAGGGAAGGCCGTTGCCGGTCAGCCTTTTCCACGTGCGGCCCCCGTCGGTGGACTTGTAGAGGCCGTCGTCGGGGCCGCCGCTGGTAAAGGTCCACGGTACCCGCCGAAAGTGCCACATGCCCGCATAGACGACATTTGGATTCTGCGGATCCATCGCGATATCGCTCGCGCCGCTCGAAGGTGAAAGATAGAGCGATTTCTGCCAATTCGCACCGCCGTCGAACGTCACGAAGACGCCGCGATCCGTTGAGTCTTTGAACGGATCGCCGAACGCACCGACGACGACGTGGCGTGAATCGCGCGGATCGATCGCGATGCGCGAGATGCTCCACACGCCCTCCAGCCCGACGCGACGCCAGGTCTTTGCCCCGTCGGTCGACTTGTAGAGACCGTCCCCGTAACTGACGTTGTTGCGCGGGTTCGCCTCGCCGGTACCGGCCCAGACGACTTTCTCGTTGGTGGGATCGATCGCGACCGCGCCGATTGCGGAGACCGATTGTTTCTCGAAGGCCGGCTGCCACGTTGCGCCGCCGTTCTCGCTCTTCCAGACGCCGCCGCCGGCGGTCCCGATATAGTACAGCTGGTCGTTCTGCGCCGTGCCGGCGACCGCGGCGACGCGCCCGCCCGCGATTGCCGGGCCGATCGAACGCCACGAAAGGTTCGCATACGCGGCCGCAGCGAGCACGATCGAGGAAAGGATCATGCTTTCACCTCGGCGGCCGCCGGCAGCGCCTTCATTCCGGCCTGCTTCAGCGCGGCATTGACGCCAGGCAGCACCGTGTTGACGAACGTGTTATATCGCGTAACCCCGTCGCGATACTCTGCGTCGACGCGGGCAAGCAGATTCGCAATCGACGGCGTGATCAGACTCTGTGCCGCGCCGAAGGCTCCAAAAATATCCTCGTGAACCTGGCCCTCGTCCTCCGTTCCCTCGCCCCGAATGTTGACCGCAAGTGAGTTGAAGAGCGTTTGGCGCGCCGTCGAAGCGTCTTGCAGCTTCGCCGTCAGCGCGCCGTTGTTCGCTTTCTTCGAGGCGTCGAGCGCCGTGTCGATCCCCTTCTTGATGTCGTCGAGGTTGTTGAGCATCGTATCGACCTGCGACAGGTGCGCCATCTGGCGCATCGCCTCATCGAAGCTGCGTTGATAGTCGGCTTGCGTAAAGAGAGAGCGCGGATCCGGTCCGACGCGGAAGGACTGCGTGTACGTGTGCCCCGAGAGGGCCATCTGCGCCGAGTAGGTGCCCGGGACGACCCCGGGCCCGGTATCCGGACCCTTTGAGAACTCGTTGCCGCCGTTCCACTTGACCGGTCCGTTGACGGCAAAATCCCAGACGTAGCGATTGAGCCCGACCTTGTTGGGGATATAGGGTTGGTCCTTACCGCCGACTTTGTGCGTCCCGGAGACGCTGCGGATCACGCGGCCGTGCGCGTCGAGGATCTCGAGCTTCGGCGCCGTTTTCTGCGCTTGCGACTGGTAGAAGGTAATCGCGACGCCGTAGGGCGGGTTGTCGGCCGTGAAGTCGGTATAGGTTCCCTCGTCGTTCTCGTGGAGGGACCACTCGTAGCTCGTGCGCGGCGTAAAGAGCCAGGTGCCGTGCGCAACGGCTTGTTGCAGACCCTGCACCGCTCTCACGTCGTCCATGATATAGATCGCACGGCCGTGGGTCGCGATGACGAGATCGTCGTACTGGGGCTGCATACGAATGTCGTGCACCGAGACCGGCGGCAGATCGTTGCGGAACGACTGCCAGCGGGCGCCGCCGTCGAACGAGATCCAGATGCCTTCTTCGGTACCGAGATAGACGAGCTCGCGATTGCGGATGTCGGGGCGCACCGAGCGCGCCCATTCGTTCGGAGGCAACCCGTTGACGATTTTGGTCCAGCTTTTGCCGTAGTCGCGTGTGACGAACACGTAAGGAGCGCTGTCGCCCGTTTCGTGACCGTCGTTGATTGCGTAGGCGGTGCCGTCGACGAGCGTTGAGGGTGCGACGGTCGCAAAGCGGCCGTACTGCGGCGCGCCGGGCGGCGTGACGTTCGCCCAGTGCTTGCCGCCGTCACGCGTCAGCTGCACGAGCCCATCGTCGGTGCCCACCCAGATCTCGCCACGATGAATCGACGAACCTTCGATATCGAGAATCGTGTCGGTATACTCGGCTCCTGAGACGTCGTTGACGATCGGACCGCCCGCGGGCTGCTGATGCTCTTTCATGTTGCGCGTGAGGTCGGGACTGATCGGCGTCCAGCTGTGTCCGCGATCGTTCGTTTGGAAGACGACGTTGCCGCCGATCCAGCCGATCACTTTGCCGTCGGCCGCGCGCCACGGCGCGAACGCGATCGGCGATTCCCAATTGAAACGATATTTGCTGGTGGCGGGAACCCACGACTCCTTGGACGTCTGTTGATACGGCTGAGCCAACCAGCCGTCTTTCGTGACCTTGTTGTAGACGACGATCGAGCCGTTCTGTGAATCCGACCAGATCCAGTTCGCGTCGTCGGGCTCGGGGATTCCCCATTCACCGTCCCCTCCGACGGTGACGATCCACTCCTTATTTTGGATTCCCGAGGGATCGAGCGAGTTCGAGGGGCCGCACCAGCCGTTGTTGTCTTGCAAGCCGCCGCAGACCGTATAGGGATTGTCGTTTCCCAAACCGACGCGATAGACTTGGCCGATCGGCACGTTGCGGGAGAAAAACCAATTCTGGCCGCCGTCGACGGTGAGCACGTAGCCGCCGTCCTCACCGAGCATGATGCGCGTCGGATCGTTCGGCGCGATCCAGATCGCGTGAAAATCGGAGTGAACGTCGCGCGCGATCGGCTTGAACTTCTTCCCGCCGTCGGTGCTCATCATCGTTTCGAACGAGAGCGCGTAGACGCGATCGGGATTCTTGGGGTCGACCGTCACGTGCGTGAAGTAGAAGGCGCGGGCGTCGACCAGCGAGTCCTCGCTGACCTTCATCCAATTGTTTCCGCCGTCGTCGGAGCGCCAAAGGACGCCGTCTTTCGACTCGATCAAAGCGTAGACGCGGTTGCCGTTGCTCGGCGCGACCGCGACGCCGATTCGTCCCATCGTACCTTGCGGCAGGCCATGCCCTTCGAGCTTCGTCCACGTCTCGCCGCCGTCGGCCGACCGGTAGAGCCCATCTTCGTCCCCGCCGCTGACGAAGGTCGACGGGCGTCGTTGAAACTTCCAGATGCCGGCGTAGAGCACGCTCGGATTCTGCTCGTTCATCGCCAGATCCGACGCACCGCTCTCCGGGCCCACGTAGAGCGTCTGCTTCCACGTGTGGCCGCCGTCGTTGGTTACGTACACGCCGCGTTGCGTGCTGTCGCTAAAGACGTCGCCCAGCGCCGCGACGACGACGTGATTGTGGTTGCGCGGATCGACGAGGATGCGCGCGATATACTTCGTCTCTTTCAAGCCGACGTTCGTCCACGTGTCGCCACCGTCAGTCGTCTTGTAGAGGCCGTCGCCGTAGCTCACGTCGTTGCGCGGGTTCGCTTCGCCGGTACCAACCCAAACGGTGTTATTGTCCGTCGGATCGATCGTCACGGCGCCGATCGCGCCGGCGCCCCCCTTATCGAAGACCGGATCCCACGTCTGCGCACCGTTCTCCGATTTCCAGACGCCCCCGCCCGCGCTGCCGAGGTAGTACAGCTTGGGATTCGTTGCCGACCCGGCAACGGCGGCGACGCGCCCTCCCGCTCCGGCCGGTCCGATCTCGCGCCAGCTCATGTTGGCAAACGGCGGTCCGGGCGTGGGCGTTGGTGATGGCGTTGGTGTCGGCGTTGCGGGTTTTGCCGGCAGAGGCGACGCCGGCATCGGCGAAGCGGCCGGCTCCACAGCTTGCGCCGCGGTGGACGCAAACAAGGAAAAAACAGCGCAGAACGACGCCGCAAGCAGCGTGCGAAGAATCAACTCCAACTCTCCTCGTCGAAGATTAGTGCGTAGTTGCGGGTCCGTGCTGCGCACGATACATCGGGACGTTGACGTGAATCGCATACCACTGCGACCATGCAATCATCCCACACATCAGGAGAAACAAGAACAGGAGGACGGCGAGGACGCGGCGCGAACCCACGGGCGAACTATGCGCAGGACCGTTGTGAGCCTCCTGGCTGCTTTCGGCTTTTTGATGGGACCCTTCTTCCTTTTGCCTGCCCAGGCAGCCAATCGGACGGTGCCGGCGTCGCCGGTAGCGATCGCCGTTTATTCGAAGGTTTTGCGCCATATCAATCCGCAGATGCCGAGTTGGCAGAGCCAAAGTCTCGCGCGACGCGTCCTCGTCAATGCCGTGCGCTGGCGCCTCGACGCCAACATGCTCGTCGCCGTCGTCACGGTCGAATCTCGCTGGCATACGCATGCGCTCTCACGCGCCGGGGCGATCGGGCTCGGGCAGCTGATGCCCGGCACGGCAGCGTTACTCGGCGTCAACCCGCACGATCCGGCGCAGAACCTCTCGGGCGCGGCCCGCTACTTGCGAGGATTGGTGCAGCGCTTCGGCTCGAAGCACTACGACCTCGTAATAGCCGCGTACAATGCCGGGCCCAAGGCCGTGAGCGAGTACGGCGGCATTCCGCCCTTCGATGAAACGCAGAACTACGTGGTCCGAGTCCTGGCCGCGTGGTCAACCCTATCCCGTACCGTCCATTTGCCCCAGGACGCGTACGCCGTGCTGCCGGCACGCGGACTCGATATCGACTACTGGCTCGACGCCTCGACCCAGTAAAGAATCCGCTCGACCGCCGCCGCAAGTCCCTGGGGTCCCTCGACCCGCAGCCCGATCGCGCCCGCGTTCCGAGCCGCCTCGACGTCGCTGGCCCGGTCGCCCACGACGACGCAGCACGCCGGATCCACGCCCAGCGCTCGTGCAGCGTCCAAAATCAGCTTCGGCTTGGGCTTTCGGCAGTCGCAGCCGTCTTCGGGGGCGTGTGGGCAGACGTAAAAGCCGGCGAAGGGGCCGAGCAGTTCCTCGACACGCCGATTGACCGCATCGACGGCCTCACGTGTGAGCAGCCCCCGTCCGATTCCACTCTGATTGCTGACGACGGCGAGCGGCAGCCCGGCCGCTCGCAGCCGGTCGAGCAGGACCCGAGCATCGGGCGCTGGCTCGACCCGTTGCGGATCGCCGTTGAAGGGCACGTCGACCACGATCGTCTCGTCGCGATCGAAGAGCACCGCGCAGGGCCTCACGAAGCGGGAACGTAGACCTCGGCGCCCTGCTCTAAAAACTCCCGAGACTTTTCGGCCATTCCACTCTCCGCGTACTCGCGAACCTCTTGCGTAATCTTCATCGAGCAGAAATGTGGTCCGCACATCGAGCAGAAGTGAGCGACTTTCGCGCCCGGCGCGGGCAGCGTCTCGTCGTGAAATTCGCGCGCCGTCTCGGGATCGAGTGAGAGATCGAACTGGTCCTGCCAGCGAAACTCGAAACGCGCCTTCGAGAGAACGTCGTCCCAATGCGCGGCGCCTGCGTGCCCCTTGGCCAGATCGGCGGCGTGCGCGGCGATCTTATAGGCGATCACTCCGTCCTTCACGTCCTTCTTGTTGGGAAGGCCCAGGTGCTCTTTCGGCGTGACGTAACAGAGCATCGCGGTGCCGTACCAGCCGATCATCGCCGCGCCGATGGCGCTGGTGATGTGGTCGTAGCCCGGAGCGATGTCGGTGACGAGCGGACCGAGGGTATAGAAGGGCGCTTCTTTGCAGACCTCGAGCTGCTTGCGCATGTTCTCCTCGATCAGGTGCATCGGCACGTGCCCAGGCCCTTCGACCATCACCTGCACGTCGTGCTTCCAGGCGACCGAAGTTAGCTCGCCGAGCGTTTCGAGCTCTCCGAATTGGGCCGCATCGTTGGCGTCGGCCGTGCAACCCGGGCGCAGCCCGTCGCCGAGCGAGAACGCGATGTCGTAGGCCTTCATGATCTCGCAGATCTCTTCGAAGTGCTCGTAGAGGAAGTTCTCCCGGTGATGCGAGAGGCACCACTTCGCGAGGATGGAACCGCCGCGCGAGACGATGCCGGTTATCCGGTTGGCGGTGAGCGGCACGTAACGCAGCAGAACGCCGGCGTGAATCGTGAAATAGTTGACGCCTTGCTCGGCCTGCTCGATCAGCGTATCGGCAAAAAGCTCCCACGTCAGCTCTTCGGCCTTGCCGCCTACTTTTTCGAGCGCCTGATAGATCGGAACGGTACCGATCGGCACCGGCGAGTTGCGCAGAATCCACTCGCGCGTCTCGTGAATGTTCTTCCCGGTCGACAGGTCCATTACGGTATCGGCGCCCCAACGGGTGGCCCAGGTCATCTTCTCGACTTCCTCGTCGATCGAGGAGCTCACCGCGGAGTTGCCGATGTTCGCGTTGATCTTCACGAGGAAGCTGCGGCCGACGATCATCGGCTCGCTCTCGGGGTGATTGACGTTGGACGGAAGGATCGCTCGCCCGCGAGCGATTTCGCCGCGGACGAACTCCGGCTCGACGTTTTCCCGCAGTGCGACGAACTCCATCTCTGCCGTAATCTCTCCACGCTTCGCGTAGTGCATCTGCGTGACGTTCGCTCCGGGCTTCGCTCGCTTCGGCCGGCGTGGAGCCGGGAACCGCAGCTCGTCGAGCTCGGGCATCGCGTCGCGGCCGCGACGGTAGAGCGAAGAAGGCCGCTGCAGTTCGAGGGTATCGCCGCGAGCGGCGATCCATGGCTCTCGCAAGGCCCGCAAGCCGCACCGAATATCGGTAACGCTTTCCGAATCCGTATACGGTCCGCTCGTATCGTACACCGTGTGCACGGTGCCGTCGGTCAGCGCGATCGCGCGCCGCGGAACTCGAATCGACGGGTCGTTCCCGCTAACGTAAACTTTCATTATTTTCCTCCCTACGCCGGCATTACCCGGATCAGGTTGCTTGCGGTCGGCGGAGCTCGTCCGCCCTCTCAGCCATTGCAGCTCCCGCTATGTGTTAGTTTAGCCGCTTGGCGGCAGCCTCATGCGAGGGGCGCTGATTTTGTGCGGAGGCTGGGCAGGGGCGCGGCGAGCACTCGGCGGGCGGCGCCCGGGCCGAAAGGGATTGGACTGCGGCGGGGAATGGAGCGCAACGATGACGACGTTCGGCGTAGATCCCGATCCGCAGGAAACCCGCGAATGGCTCGAAGCGATGCGCGCCGTGCTCGCCGTCGAGGGACAGGACCGCGCACGCGAACTGATCGCCGCACTCGTCGACGAAGCGCAGCGCGGCGGCGCACACGTATCGCTCGGGCTTACGACCCCATACGTCAATACGATTCCGGTCGACAAGCAGCCGGCGATGCCCGGCGATCGCCAGATCGAAGCGCGTCTTCGACACATCGTTCGCTGGAACGCGCTGGCCACGGTCGTGCGCGCCAACAAAGTCAGCTCCGAGCTGGGCGGGCACGTTGCGAGCTTCGCATCGGCCGCGACGCTCTACGACGTCGGTTTCAACCACTTTTTCCGAGCGCCGAGCGACGGCGCCGGCGGCGATCTCGTCTTCTTTCAGGGACATTCCTCGCCCGGCGTTTACGCCCGGGCATTTCTCGAAGGACGTATCACCGAGACCCAACTCGAGCACTTCCGGCAAGAAGTGACCGGAGAGGGTCTCTCTTCGTATCCGCACCCGTGGCTGATGCCCGACTTCTGGCAGTTCCCGACGGTATCCATGGGCTTGGGCCCGATCATGTCGATCTATCAGGCCCGTTTCATGCGATATCTGCACGACCGCGCGCTGCTCGACACCAGCGGGCGCAAGGTGTGGGCCTTCGTCGGCGACGGCGAGATGGACGAACCCGAATCGCTCGGGGCGATCTCGCTGGCGGGGCGCGAGAAGCTCGACGATCTCATCTGGGTCGTCAACGCCAACCTGCAGCGGCTCGACGGTCCGGTCCGCGGCAACGGAAAGATCATTCAGGAGCTCGAGGGCGTTTTCAAAGGCGCCGGATGGAACGTCATCAAGGTCATCTGGGGGAGCCGCTGGGATCAGCTTCTGCGCGCCGACGTTAGCGGGCGCCTCGTGCAGGTGATGACGGAATGCGTTGACGGCGACTACCAAACGTTTAAATCGCGCAACGGCAAGTACGTTCGCGACGAGTTCTTCGGCCGCTATCCGGAGACCAAAGCGATGGTCGAAGGGTGGACCGACGACGAGATCTGGGCTCTGCAGCGCGGCGGCCACGACTCGCTGAAGGTCTACGCGGCCTATAAGGCGGCCTGCGAGCATCGCGGCGCGCCCACCGTCGTGTTGGCAAAGACGATCAAAGGCTACGGGATGGGCGAGGCCGGCGAAGCGCAGAACACCGCGCACCAAGCCAAAAAGATGGAGCTCGAAGCGATGCGCACGTTCCGAGACCGCTTCGACCTGCCGATTCCCGACGAAGCGATCGCCGGCGAAAAGCTGCCGTTCTACAAACCGCCCGAGGACTCGGCCGAGATGCGCTATCTGCGCGAACGGACGGCTGCGCTCGGAAGCGTTCCGCAGCGCCGGCGGCGCTCGGCTTCGCTTACCGTCCCGGAACTATCGGCCTTCGACGCGCAGTTGCAAGGTACGGGCGACCGCAGCATTTCGACGACGATGGCGTTCGTTCGCGTGCTGAACACGGTGGCCCGCGATCGCGAAATCGGCCCGCGCGTCGTTCCGATCGTTGCCGACGAATCGCGCACCTTCGGTATGGAGGGAATGTTCCGCCAGATGGGGATCTACTCGTCGGTCGGCCAGCTCTACCATCCGCAAGATGCCGAGCAGCTGATGTGGTATCGCGAGGATAAGCTCGGGCAGATTTTGCAAGAAGGCATCAACGAAGCCGGTGCGCTCTCGTCCTGGATCGCCGCCGGGACCTCGTATTCCAATCACAACCTGCCGATGATTCCGTTTTACATCTTCTATTCAATGTTCGGATTTCAACGTGTGGGCGATCTGACGTGGGCCGCGGGCGACAGCCGCACGCGCGGATTTCTCCTCGGCGCAACCTCGGGGCGGACGACGCTCAACGGCGAGGGACTGCAGCACGAAGACGGCAGCAGTCAAGTCGCAGCCTCGTTCGTACCGAATTGCTGCAGCTACGATCCAACCTACGCGTACGAAGTCGCGGTGATCGTCCAGGACGGGCTGCGCCGCATGCTCGCCGAGCAGGAAGACGTCTACTATTACATTACGCTGCTCAACGAAAATTACCAGCATCCCGCGATGCCGGCCGGCGCGCGCGATGGCATTCTGCGCGGTATGTACCTGCTGCATGACGCCGGCAAGCCCGATCGGAAGATTCCTCGCGTGCAGCTCTTCGGCTCGGGCGCGATCCTGCGCGAAGTTATTGCCGCTTCCGAGCTGCTCGCCAACGATTGGAACGTCCGCAGCGACGTCTGGGCCGTGACGAGCTTTAACGCGCTGCAGCGCGACGGCGTCGCCGCGCGCCGCTGGACGATGCTGCATCCGCAAGAGAAGCCTCGGCTCTCGTTTGTCGAGGAGTGCCTGCGCGAGCGCTCGGGGCCCGGAATCGCCGCAACCGACTACATTCGCACCTTCGCCGAACAGATTCACCCGTTCGTTGCTTCGTCCGGCCCGGCGCAACCTCGGCGTTACATCGCACTGGGCACGGACGGTTACGGCCGCAGCGACTTCCGGCGCCGGCTACGCGCCTTCTTCGAGGTAGACCGCCATTTCGTTACGATTGCCGCGTTACGCGCGCTCGCCGACGAAGGCACGATCTCGCCCGCGACGATCGAGAAGGCCATCAAAAAGTACGACATCGACCCGAATAAGCCAAATCCAATCGATGTGTAGAAAGACGGCCACGGCATGAGCGGTACGATCGAAGTGCGCGTTCCGGATATCGGAGATTTCAAAGACGTCCCGGTCATTGAAGTCTTGGTCAAACCCGGCGACCGGGTCAAAAAGAACGACTCGTTGATCACTCTCGAAAGCGAAAAGGCGTCGATGGAGGTGCCCGCTGAGGCGGACGGCGTCGTGCAGGACGTAAAAGTGAAGGTTGGCGACCGAGTTTCGGAGGGCGTGCCGATCGTCGTGTTGAGCTCGGAAGAGCAAGCGCCGGCCGCACCTGCTGCGCCGTCGGAATCGAGCTCTGCCGCTCTCGAACATACCGTGGAAGTGCGCGTTCCGGACATCGGAGATTTCAAAGACGTGCCGGTCATCGAGGTCTTGGTGAAGCCGGGGGATCGCGTCAAGAAGAACGACTCGCTGATCACCCTTGAGAGCGAGAAGGCATCGATGGAGGTGCCCGCCGAGGCCGACGGCGTCGTGGCTGACGTCAGAGTGAAGGTCGGCGACCGCGTCTCCGAAGGGATGCCGATTCTGACGATCGCCGCGCAAAGTCAGTCATCCGCCGCGCAAAGTCATTCATCCGCAGCGACGTCCGCCCAATCGGCGCCCCCCAAGCCCGTCCCATCGGCACCGCCGGCCGCCCCGCCCCCGGAAGGCGGCGGCAACGGCATCGTGCATGCGGGCCCCTCGATTCGCCGGTTTGCGCGCGAACTCGGCGTCGATCTGCGCAAGCTGCGCGGCAGCGGTCCGCACGGACGGATCACACGCGAAGACGTTCAGGGATTCGTCAAGGAAGCGCTCGAGAAAGGCAGCGCGCCGGCTTCCGCGTTCGCCGGACTGCCCCCCTGGCCGAAGCTCGACTTCGCCCAATACGGTGAGGTCGAACGAAAGCCGCTCTCTCGCATCAAGAAGCTTTCGGGTCCGAACCTGCATCGCAACTGGGTTGGGATTCCCCACATCACCAACTACGACGAAGCCGACGTCACCTCGATCGAGGCCTTGCGCAGCGAGGTCAACGCCGAGCAAACGAAATCCGGCGGACCGAAGTTGACGATGCTCGCCTTCCTGATCAAAGCATCGGTTGCCGCGCTCGGGCGCTTCCCTGAGTTCAACGCGTCGCTCGATGGCGACGAGCTGATTCTCAAGCGATACTACAACATCGGCTTTGCCGCCGACACGCCCGGCGGTCTCGTCGTTCCGGTCATCAGAAACGCCGAGACGAAGGGCTTGATCGAGATCGCGCGCGAGTGCCAAGAGCTCGCTGGTAAGGCGCGCGAGGGAAAGCTGACGCTTGGGCAGATGCAGGGCGGAAGCTTCACGATCTCTTCGATCGGAGGAATCGGCGGGACGGCTTTCACTCAGATCGTCAACGCTCCCGAAGTTGCGATCCTCGGCGCGACGAAAGCGGCGACGAAACCGGTCTGGGACGGCAAGCAGTTCGTTCCGCGGCTGATGCTCCCGATCAGCGTCAGCTACGATCACCGGGTCGTCGACGGGGCAGGAGCCGCGCGCTTCCTGCTTTACATCGCCGAACTCCTCGCAGACTTCCGACGGGTCATGCTTTAAAAGCTGACATTAGGTGTCATATATGTCAGATATGCTGTCGGTTAGATAGCAACAAAACTGACGAATCGAGGAGAATCCGGATGATCAAAGGGATCGACATCGCCGCCTACCTGGTGAAAGACCCGCAAGCAGAGATCGCATTCTACCGGGATGTGCTCGGCATGACGCCGACCGAGACCGACGACGAAGGCCGGGGTGCGGAGTTTACGCTCGCCGACGGATCGACGTTCGGCGTTTGGAAGCCCGAAGGCGGAGAGACGGGCGGCGCGATCATGTTCGCCGTCGATGACGCGAAGGCCGCCGTGGAGCACTACCGCGGCAAAGGACTCCAGTTGAGCGACGTCGTCGAATCGCCGGTTTGCTTCATGGCCTTTGGCGAGGATCCCGAAGGCAACGGCATCATCATCCATCAGCGCAAGTCGTAAAGCTGCAGGGCGCGCCGAGCTCGCTGCACGAGCGCCTCGCGCAGCGCAGCGGGCTCGACCAACGTCGCGATTTCCGACCACGCAAGCACCTGAAAGATCGCAACCTCCATTCCCGGGAAGGTCACTCGCACGAGCGATTCGTTGCCGTCCTGCGATAGGATCTCCGCCGGCCAGTAATACGTCACGCGTTCCAAGCCTTCGTTTGCCGCGCGAAGCATCACCACGCAGCCGGCGCTGCGGGAAGCTTGCGCAAAGCGCGTCGACGATTCCGCCCAATAGCGTTCGAGGTCGAAGCCGGCCGGACGCTCGAAGCGCTCCGCCAGTTCGCGCGCACCGCTGATTCGCTCGACGCGAAAGCTCCGCACCTCCTCTCCCGATCGCGCGATGAGGTACCAAACCCCGGTCTTCGAAACCAGCCCGAGCGGGTCGACGACCCGCATGGTCGCTTTGCGATTGCGATCTTCGTATTGGATGTGCAGGCGGCGGTCGTCCCAGACGGCTCGGCGCAGTGTAGCCAAGAGTTCGAACGGCGGCTCAGGCTGGTTCCAACGGCGTCGATCGAGGTGGATGCGGGAGCGAGACTTGTCGGCGGCACGCTGATGAACGTCTGCGAGTCCGCCGCGCAACTTTTCGAGCGCCCGAACCAGCCCACGCTCCAGTCCAAGGTCGGCAAGTGGACTCGCGCCCGAGACAAAGAGCGCCCGCACTTCGTCCTCGCCGAAGTGCGTCAGCGCGCGCCGATATCCGTCGGCCAGGGCGATGCCCCCAGCCACGCCGCGTTCGGCGTAAACGGGCACGCCAGCGGCACTCAGCGCGTCGACGTCGCGGTAGATCGTCCGCTCCGAGACCTCCAAATGCTCGGCCAAAAGGCGCGCGCTGCACTGCCGCCGCGATTGGAGCAAGAGCAGAAGCGCGATCAGCCGGTCCGCCTTCACAGCCCAATCAAACTACGAAAACATGACAGCGCGTGTCAACTATTGAGTCCAACGCTGGTTCCGGCGTAGAAACGCTCCATTCCGACCACCTCGCGAAGGGCGCCCGCGTCCCCCTCTGCCGGCGATCTCACGGGATTATGAGAGTGATACATACGAGCAGATCTTTAGTGTCCGGCATCTTGGCCATTGGGGCCCTCGCCGTTACATCTTGCTGCGCGGCCGGCTACACTTCGCCATCGTAGTAATCGAGGAGCGGCTCGGAACGCACGAGCGTGCCGGTCGTCTCGACGAGCAGTTTCTTCGAATCCGGATAGAAACAAACGTCGTACGGCGAGACGTTGGAGATCAAGATGACGGTGGCCGGAGCGTCGCTGTGATTGACGAGTTTGTGCGCACCGAACTCCCGCGTCGGAAAGGCGACGAAGTCGCCGGGTCGCAACGGCATCGATCCGTGCGGAGTCTCGATCGCCGGCGTGCCCTCCCAGACGATGAAGAGCTCCTCTTCGGCGGTGTGCCAGTGCGTCGGGCAGAAGACGCCGCCCGGCCCGATGCGCGTCGTCCGGTAGCCGAGTTTTTCCGCGCCGATCCGGAAGCCGATTTCGGCGAGCTCGACGGTGTAGTTCGCCGGGCCCGTCTCGGTTCGCAAGGGCAACTCGTCGAGGTTGACGCGATTGGCGTCCGCCTCGCTGCGCCGTTCCAAGCACGCATTGATTGCCTCGTACGCGCGCCCAAAGATCGGCGCGCCGTCGCCGACTAAGAGATTGAGCGGGAAGACCTCCCGCAGCCGGCAGAGCGAACGCGCCGCTCGAACCGGATCGATGAGTTTCTCGTCGGGCATCATGCGAAGCGAGCCGACCGGGTCGCCCCATAGCGCATCTCCCGCAATGACGGTTCGCGTCGCCGGGAGGTGCAATGCAAACTCGCCCTCGGTCTTCAGACCGTCCAGCGCGATGACGCGCGCCGGCCCGATTTCGTCGCCGTCGTGCAGAGCGCGGTCGGGCGGACGAGAGAGTTCGTTGGCATCCGCGGCGCCTGCCGCGATCCGCGCGCCGAAACGCGCCGCCAACTCGCTCGAGGCCCGCTCGTGATCGCGGTTCGTAACGACGACCCACGCGACTCCGCCGGCAGCGATCATCCGATCCATGCCGGACTCATCTGCGGGCAACGGATCGATCAGCAGATTCTCGCCGTCGCCTTCGACGAAGTACGAGTTGAAATACATGCTGCGATCGGGTTGCCAGCGCGAGTACATCGCAATGCCGGCGATCGAAGTTGGCTGCACGGCACTCTCCTCGTCGTTAGGTCTTGTTTCGCAGTTGGCGCAGCACGTATGCAAGGATTCCCCCGTGCCGGTAGTACTCGGCCTCGTTCGGCGTGTCGATACGAACTCGAACGGTAAACTCGATCGACTTGCCGCTCCCCGAATCGGTGGCTTTTACGCGCGCACGCATCTGCGGTTCGACGCCGCCGGCGATGCCGTCGATCTCGAAAATCTCCTCACCCGTAAGTGCGTAGGTCGAGCGGTCGGCGCCGTCGACGTACTCGAGCGGCAGGACGCCCATCCCGATGAGGTTGCTGCGATGAATCCGTTCGAACGACTCGGCGATCACCGCCTTGATTCCGAGCAAGTTTGGGCCCTTGGCGGCCCAGTCGCGCGACGAGCCGGATCCGTACTCTTTTCCGGCTAGGACGATTAACGGCGTCCCGTCCGCCCGATAGCGCATCGCCGCGTCGAAGATCGACATCCGTTCGCCCGACGGCAGATAGCGCGTGACGCCGCCTTCGACCCCTTCGGCGAGCGCGTTGCGCAGACGTACGTTGGCGAATGTGCCGCGCACCATGACCTCGTGGTTGCCGCGGCGCGCGCCGTACGAATTGAAATCCGCCGCCTCGACCCCATGCTCTAAGAGATACTTCGCCGCGGGACTGATCTTGGAGATGCTGCCGGCCGGCGAGATGTGATCGGTCGTGACCGAATCGCCGAGCACGGCGATCGCGCGCGCCGCATGGATATCTTCCAACGGGGCCGGCTGCAGCGGCATTCCTTCGAAGTATGGCGGCTTCTTGATGTACTCCGATTGGGGATCCCATTCGTAGCGCTCGCTGCCCTCGACCCGCAACTCTCGCCAGTTCTCGTCGCCGTCGAAGACGTGCGCGTACTCGGCGGCAAACATCTCTTGGCCGATCGCCTTTGCGATCGTCGCCGAGATCTCGTCGTCGCTTGGCCAAATCTCCGCTAGATAGACGGGACGTCCGTCGCGGCCGATACCCAGCGGCTCGCTCGTCAGGTCGATATCGATGCGACCGGCGAGCGCATAAGCGACGACCAGCGGCGGCGACGCCAGGTAGTTCGCTCGAACCTGTGCGTGGATGCGCCCCTCGAAGTTGCGGTTGCCCGAAAGTACCGCCGCCACGATCAAGTCGCGATCGGCGACCGCCTCCGCGACGTCGGTCGGTAAGGGTCCCGAGTTTCCGATGCAGGTCGTGCAGCCGTATCCGACGAGATTGAAGCCGAGCCGGTCGAGGTACCCGCGCAGTCCGGCTTTCTCGAGATAGTCGGTGACCACTTTCGATCCGGGCGCGAGCGACGTCTTGACCCACGGCTGCGTCGAGAGGCCGCGTTCGACGGCGTTGCGCGCGAGCAGCCCGGCGCCGACGAGCACCGACGGATTCGACGTGTTCGTGCAGCTGGTGATCGCGGCGATCACGACGGCGCCGTCGTAGATATCCATCGCCGTCTGCGCGATCGTCGCCGTTCCGCCCCCGCCTTCATCCTCGAAGCGCGCGATCGCACCGTTGCGCTCGCGCGAGGCGATCCACTCTTTGGCCGCCTCCGCAAAGTTACGCTTGACGTCGCGTAGCGCGACGCGATCTTGTGGCCGGGTCGGCCCGGCAAGACTTGGCTCGACGGTACCGAGGTCGAGCATAAGCGTATCGGCGAACTCGGGATCCGGCGCCGCATCGGTGCGAAACAGACCCTGCGCCTGAGCGTAGGCTTCCACGAGATCGATTTGCGCCTTCGGACGCCCGGTGAGACGCAAATACTCCAGCGTGCGGTCGTCGATGGGGAAGATTGCAACGGTCGAGCCGAACTCCGGAGACATGTTGCTGATCGTCGTGCGATCGACGACCGGCAACGCCGAAAGTCCTCTGCCGTAGAACTCGACGAACTTCCCGACCACGCCCTTGCGCCGCAGCATCTCGGCGACGGTCAGCACTAAATCCGTGGCCGTCACGCCTTCTCGCAACGCGCCTTCGAGACGAAAGCCGACGACTTGCGGGATCAGCATCGTAACCGGCTGACCGAGCATCGCCGCTTCGGCTTCGATCCCGCCGACGCCCCACGCCAGGACGCCCAGACCGTTGACCATCGTCGTGTGCGAATCGGTCCCGACGGCCGTATCCGGGTAGGCGAGCGCCGCGCTCGTCTCGCCCGAGGCACCGAAAACGACGCGCGCAAGATACTCGATATTGACCTGGTGCACGATTCCGGTTCCCGGCGGGACGACGCGAAGGCCGCTCAAAGCAGACTGCCCCCACTTCAGGAAGGCGTAGCGCTCGCGATTGCGCTCGAACTCGAGATCGGTATTCTTTTCCAGCGAACCGTTCGAGCCGAAATAATCCACTTGCACGGAGTGATCGATCACGAGCTCGACCGGCTGCAACGGATTGATCTTGGCAGGATCGCCTTGCATTTCCGCCATCGCGTCGCGCATCGCCGCAAGATCGACGACGCAGGGCACGCCCGTAAAATCTTGCAGTAGAACGCGCGCGGGCGAAAAGGCGATCTCGCGTTCTTTTCGGAGCCCGCCGTCGTACCGCGCTAGGGCTTCGATATCATCCTTGCTTACGCTGACGCCGTCCTCGCATCGCAGCAGGTTCTCGAGCAAGATCTTGAGCGAAAAGGGAAGCTGCGAGAGCTTCGCGATGCCGCGCTCCTCGAGCGCCGCAAGGCGAAAGTAGGCGTAGGAGCGATCCCCCGCGCGAAGCGTATCGAGCGCGTTGAAGCTATTCGGGTGGCTGTTCATCGAGCAGCCGTACTTTGGGATCACCGCTCGCGTAGCCTTCGATCTTTAACGAGGCGTCGCCGCACAGCAGCCGCCAGAGGGGATCCGAGACCAGCGCAAGCCGCCAGGGCTGCAGCGCCAGGCCGCGCTCGAAGCTCGCCCGATCGCGCGGGATCTCGCGCGCGATGCGTTCGAGCGCAGCCCGCGGCACCAGCAGGCTCGACGGCAGCCCCGCTTCGCGAGCGATCTCAGAGGTCGCGGCGCCGAGCAACGAGACCAGCGCATCGCGCGCCGGCGTTGCCGGCCGAACGGGACGCTGCGGAAGGTCGTCTTCGGGTATCGCCTGCCCGCGCGCGACCGCCTCGAGTATCGCAGGGCCAAGCTGGCGCTTCATTCCGCCGTCGAACCGGCGCAGCTGGGCGAAATCGTCGGCGCGTACCGGTTTGGTCGTCGCCAGCCCGGCGACGACGTCGTCCGGCAATATGTATCTCACGGGAAGGTCGCGATCGCGCGCGATATCGTCGCGCAGCTTCACGAGTTCGCGGAGAATTCCCAACTCGCGACGGCTCATCCGCATCGCCCCCGGAATGCGTAGATACGCACGCCGTTCGTCCATTCGATAGCGCTCGATATCGCCGAGCTCGGCGCATTCCTCGTAGACCCACTCGTAGCGGCCCTTTTCCTCGAGCCGCGGCTGCAACGCGTCCCACGCCGGGAGCAGATGCTCGACGTCGCCGACGAGGTACTCGATTTGCCGCTCGGAAAATGGCCGCGCCGACCAATCGCTGACGGTCTGCGATTTCGCCAAACGCACGCCGCGGACGCTGCGCACGAGGTCGGCGAGCGAGACCTGCATACCGTAACCGAGAAACGACGCCGCGACCTGCGTATCGAAGACGCGCGACGGCACGAGATCGTAACGGTCGGCGAAGATCTTCAGGTCGGCGGAGAGCGCGTGACCGACGACCGTCGTCTGCGTCAGAGCCAGCACGAGTTCCCGCAGATCGCTCAAGGCGAGCGCGTCGACGATCGCCGCGCCTTCGTCGAAGGCGAGCTGAACGACCATCAGCCGCGGCGAGTACGTGCGTTCGGCGTGGAACTCGGTGTCCAACGCAACGCGTGCGGCATCGCGAACCTGCGCGCAGAGGTGCGCGAGGGCGGCCGGATCGGCGACGATGGCGGGCGTCATGGCGAAGCCGAGGGTTCCGCGCGACGGCGGAAGTGAAAGTGCGGGCAACGGTGCGTGAGACAATAGGTACGCGCGTAGTGACGCGCACGCCATTCGTAACCGTGCAGCGCGACGGTCAGACGATCGCCGAAGATCGTCAGCAGCGAACAGATCGGTATGGCAATGGCGCACATCGTCCAGACGTGAATCCAGACCGGCACGCGAAAGGTGGCCGCCGTCGTCGTTGCGACGGTTCCTCCAAAACCGGGGATGACGCGCACCGCCAACAAAAAGGCGGGAGAGCCGATTGGAAAGCGCTTGACCCACGGCGGAAGCCGTTCGAGCGATTGTTGCAGGTCGAAGAGGGATGTCGCGTGCAGGTTGATCCAATAGCCGAGCAGCGCCGCGCAGAAGAGACCGGCTGCATCCACGAGCGTCCCCTTAACTGGGCCGAAGATCGCCCCGTTCATGATGGCGAGCGCATCGGTTACCGAAAACGGGGCGGAAGCCACGACGGCAAAGATCGCGATCGCGAGGGGATATGCCAGCGGCCCGATCACCCGAATCATGTGCTCGACGTGGGGTTGATAGCGAATGACGAAGTACGCCAAGGCAAAGGAAGCTGCCAGGAGCGCAACGGCGGCGCATCGCCGAAGAAAGCGGGTCAAGCGATGATCGTACGTGGAATTATCACGGTTCTATGCGGAGTTGGGCTCTACGCCTCGCTTTTCATGCTTCACAAGAGCCGGCGTGCCGCTCGCGGCGAGCTTTTGGGACCGAGCGTCGTTAAAACGCCCCGGGCACACCTTTTTGGCGTACCTAATTCCCTGCTCGGCTCGCTTTATTACTCTGCTCTCGCAATTGCCGTGTGGTTCGTCAGACCTCCACTGACGATTCTGCTGCTGGCCACGGTCTTTTTCGCAGCCGCCACATCGGTCGTGCTGGGCTACTCGTTGCTCTTCGTTACCCGTCGAGGCTGCCCGTATTGCTGGACGTCTCACGCAGTGAATTGGGCTTTGCTTGCTCTCTCTGCCTGGATTTTCGTTCCAGACGTATTGAGTAAAGGCATCTGATTTTGGTAAAATCGGCGTCTCTGGTCAGGACGGCGAGAACGGTCGCCGAAACCGCCCGAGAAGCGGTGCCGGAAGCGTAGCGTTAGTTTCTACTTTCCGGCGAACGGCAGAAAATGAGGGGGTGGCGCGAGTGCGCCACCTCTCTGCTTTGTTCTCTTGGAAACCAAAACGCTGATTGCGGCTCAGGTCCCGTGGGACCAAGGACCTAGTGATTGCGGAGGGTGTCGATCATAGCGCGGTAGGCTGGGTCCTGCGTGGGGCGTCCGTCAAACCATGCCGTCAGCATCTCGCCTGCGACGGCTGCCGACGTGACGCGGATGCTCAAGCAGAGGACGTTTGCGTCGTTCCATTCACGCGCGCCTTGGGCCGTCGGGGCGTCGGCGCAGAGAGCTGCCCGGATGCCGGGGACCTTGTTTGCCGCGATGCTCACCCCGGTGCCGGTCCAGCAGCAGAGAACCCCAAAATCCGCCTCGCCGCCGGCGACCGCCTCGGCGACGCTGCGCCCCACCGATGGCCACGCATCGTCGGCGCCGGGCGCCAGAGCTCCGTAGCGGCGGACGCTGTGCGCTCGCTCGCGCAGCCAACGATCGATCGCCTCCGGCAGCTCGCCGGCCATATCGCTTCCCAGTGCTATTCGCATCGAGAGGTTTTCGCCACGCGGTGACAGGACGCTACCCTCTCGTGAACGATGTGCGTTTGGCGGCTACGGTGATCCTCGCCCGCTCGCCGTTTGAGATCTACCTAACGCGGCGCAGCGCACGGAGCGCGTTCGCCCCCGATGCATTCGTCTTTCCCGGCGGTACGATCGATGCGCAAGACTCTTGCGCAGCCATGCAAGAGAGGGCCGCGGGGCTCGAGTTGGAGCGAGTCAACGAAGAGTTTCGCGCAACCGTTCCTCCAGCGCTTTCGACCAGCGAGCCGGCCATCGACGCCGATGCGGGACGGGCGCTGCTCGTCGCCGGCGTGCGCGAACTCTTCGAAGAGGCCGGCGTCCTGCTCGCCTGCGATGCCGGGTGGCATGCCGTCGATATGACGGCGGCGGATATGGAGACGGCGACGGACGACCGCGTTGCGCTGCGATCGGGCGAGCTCGCGTTCTCCGAGTACCTGCGCGGCCGCGACTGGTTTGCCGACACGCGAGCGCTCGCGCTCTTCTCGCACTGGATCACGCCGCCGAGCGAACCGCGCCGGTATAACACGCACTTCTTCTTTGCGGTCGCCCCGCCGAACCAAGCCGCGCAAGCCGACGCTTACGAGACCCACGACGGCATTTGGATTCCCCCAAGCCTTGCTCTCGAACGCTATCGCAACGGTGAGATGCATCTCGTCTACCCGACCATTAAACACCTCGAGCGTCTCGCCCGCTTCGATTCTTTGCAAGAAGCGCAGAGCTACGCGCGCAGCAAACCGGTCTTGACGATCATGCCGGCGGACGACGATGACGAGTTTGCGATTCCGCCGGTGCTCGAAAACGCATGGTAACGCTCGTTCGCGCGCACAATCCGTCGCCGATGACGCTCTCCGGTACCAACTCGTATCTGCTCGATTGCGGAGAGAATACGGCGCTGGTCATCGATCCGGGGCCACCGCTGCAAGGACACGCCGATGCCCTGCTCCAGGCGGCCGCCGCGCACGATTCCACGATTCGCCACATCGTTCTGACGCACGGTCATCCCGATCACTCGGCCGGCGCCGCGAAGCTTGCCACGATGACCGGCGCCGTGATTCACGCACATCCGGCGTGCAGGGTCGCTCACGATGTCGACCTTCCGCTCGAAGGAGAGCTCTCGATCAACTCGCTAGGGCTGCGCACGATCGACGCACCCGGGCATACCTTCGATCACGCGATCTTTTATCTCGCCCCAGAACGCGCACTCTTTACCGGCGATACGATTCTGGGCGAAGGGACGACGGTCGTCGCTCCTCCGGGCGGTGCGATGCGCCCGTACATGCATACGCTGGAGCGGCTGGCGCGCGAGTTTGCCGGCGCGCGCACGATCTACGGCGGCCACGGGCCTATCGTTGACGACCCGCCGGCGAAGATCGCGCAATACATAGCGCACCGGAAGATGCGCGAAGAACAGATCGTCGCCGCGCTCGGGGATGGAGCGCGCACGATTCCCGACCTCGTGCGCGAGATCTACTCGCAACAGCAGGTCGCGCTTTGGCCGGCGATGGCGCGACAGATTCTCGCGCACCTTCTCGCACTCGTTGAGGAGGGACGCGTCACGTCTTGTGTCGTTGCGCGCGAGCTGCGTCCCGCGGAGTCCGAGATGCTCAATCCGAATCTCGAAGAGATCGTCGGCCCCGAGGAAGCAGCCCTCCTCGAGGCGGAGCTCGGCACGCAGATGCGTTTGGAATCGCTCGATGAATACCGGCTCGCCGGAGGGGGCGCCTGAGGTACTTCGAACCACGCTTCATGCCGATGCGCTCGCTCCGCCGGCTTTCGATGGCCATCGCCGTGGCGCTCGCCTCTTGCGGCCGATCCGGCGCCCCTTTGCTTCCTCCCGCTGCCGCACCGGCGGCGCACGCGTCGTGTTACGTCGTCAAGCAAGATCCGCAAACGGTCTCCGCGACGATTACCTTTTACGGCTGGCCGGACAACTCGCCGCCCGGCAAAAAGATCGCGCACGGCGTCATCCACAAACGAGCGGGCGGTGACGGAACCTACTGCAATCCGACGACCTTCGCAACCGAACGCGCGAACGACAAGCAGATCCCCTACGGCATCAAGATCTACGTGCCGTTCATCAAGCAGTACTTCATTCGCGAAGACTTGTGCGCCGCATCCGGCCCGAAGAAAGGCAGCGGCAGCAACGGTTGTAAGAAGCTGTGGTTCGACCTTTGGATCGGCGGCGACGCGAAATCCCGGGCGCGGGCGGTCATCAAGTGCGAGCGCGAGCTGACGCCGGACAAAAAGGTCCAGGTGATCCTCTATCCCGACGACGGAATGCCCGTCGCGCACGCCGGACCGATCTATCGGGACGATCCGCCGCCAAACGGAACCTGCGACGGCACGCAGGAAGGCTCGTCAGCCGTCGACGTTTAGCACGACTTTGCCGAACTGATTCGCCTCGAGCAAGTGCTGCGCCGCGGCCGGCGCATCCGCCAGCGAGAAGACTCGGTCGACGACGGGGTGCACGCCGCCCGCGAAGAGATCGAGCATGGCCGCGAAATCTTCCGGGCTCCCCATCGACGTGCCGAGGACCGTCACGTGTTTCCAAAAGAGCGGGAAGAGTTTGATGCTCGCTTCACCGGTGGTGCCGCCGTAGATCACGATGCGTCCTCCGGGCCGCACGGCATCGAGCGTCTTGCGCAGGGTTTCCCCGCCCGTGGAATCTACGACGAGATCGATGGGGCCGGAGCTGCGAATCGCCTTTCCCCAATCGGGATCCGTGCGATAGTTGATGCAGAGATCGGCACCGAGCGCCTTCGCTCGTTCGAGCTTTTCATCGCTGCTCGAGGTGACGACGGTGCGCGCACCGGCGTGCTTGGCAAAGAGCAGCACGAAGGTCTGGACCCCGCCGCCGACTCCCGGAATCAGCACGGTTTCGCCACGCGTCAAGGCGCCGCGCGTGAAGAGCGCACGGTACGCCGTGAGACCCGCGAGCGGAATCGCGGCGGCCTCTTCCATCGAGAGGTTCGCAGGCTTCGGGTAGACGTTGGATTTCGGCACGGCAACGTAACTCGCGAACGTCCCGTCATGAGGCATGCCCAAGATGTTTGCGGTTGCCGGATCCCAGACGTGCGGATCGCTTCCCCACGCCAACATGGGATCGATGACGACCGCTTCGCCGGTGTTGACGAGCTCGCCGGCTCCATCCGAGCCGAGGGTCACCGGTAACGCGATCTTCGGATAGAGGCCTTGCGTGATGAATACGTCGCGGCGATTGAACGCCGCCGCCCGGATTCGAACGAGGACGTCGCCCGGCGCCGGCGCGGGCAGCGCAATCTCGTCGAGGCGCAGCCCTTGCGGCCCCGAGATCTCGTGCAGGCGTACGGCCCGCATCCTCGTCATTCGTGTACGGTAATGATGAACTTGATGGCAGCCGGCTGGATGAAGAGCTGATCGGTCGGGAAGTTGGCGAGGAACGCAGAGTTGTTTGGCCCCGCGTTGAGGCCGCGGTACGGAACGCCGGCGTCATAGAGGGTAAAGGGTCCGGAGACCGCGTTGAAGATGTTGGTGCAGGCAATCGTAAAGTCAATGTGGCCGAAATTCTTACCCGCCGCCGCGTCTACGAGGGTGTATGGGGGCTGGCTCAGCGTGTTGTTCTTGCCGGCAAACGTCAGCGCCGTCGAGGCGTGCCATCCGTCACGCGCCCACAGAAAGGCCGCCGACCCTTGCTGTTGGGGGACCCCCAGAAACTGTTGATCGTCGACGAGCGTGCCGCCCGAGGTCGGGTTCGAAACCCAAGGACCCAGTGCGTACGGATAAGCAACGTTGAGGCCGTACGAAAGGGTCATCGTGAGGTCGAGCCGGCGGAAAAACTGCTTGTAGCGCGCATTGGCGCCCTCGTAGACCGCGTTACCGATGTTGATCGGAATCTCGTAGGCAAAGCCCTGCGCCGTGTTGCAAAAGCTCGTCGCACCGCCCCCCGGGTAAAAGTTTTCGATCGTATCGCGCAGGTTCGAGCGGTAGAGCGAAACGTCGAGATTTGAGGAGTTCGAAAAAAGATGCGAGAAGCCGAGTTCGTACTCGGTCGCGTGCTCCGGCCTTTCGTCCGGGTTGCCGTTGGGAACGACGCAGTTTTGATCCTCGGGACCTACTCCGGGATTGGGTTGCACCTTGCCGTTGACGACGACCGCAGGAAAGAAATAGCGCTCGGCGAGCAGCGGCGCGCGGAAGCCCGTACCGACGGAGAAGCGAACGACGCTCGCGGAGCCGAGATCCTCGCTAAGGCCTAAACGCCAGTTCAGCGTGTTGCCGAACGTCGAATAGTTTGCGTCGTAGAGGCCGCCCGAGAGGCGCAGGTCGTTACCGATCTGCTGGGCACCGCGGAAGAAGTACGAGTTGATGCTCTGCGATTGCGCCTCGGCGAAGCCGAGGCCGTTGAGCGATTCTTGCCGCGCGTATCCGCCGAAGGCAAATTCGCTGTTGTCAAAGTTTCTTCCCCAAGAGAGTCCCTCGTTGTATCGAGTGTCGAGGTGCGAAACGTCGTACGGCGATATGCCGCCCCCCGCAAAGTCGATGTTGTTGTCGGTTGCATAGAAATCGGCCAGTACCGTCCCCGACCCAAGCGGCGACCGCGCATAGCCGTCGTACGCGCGAATGCTCTGGGCAAAGTTCGCGCTGCCTTGACCGATGTGATCGCCGAAGACCGGATTGGCCACGACATTGGGCGAGCTCGGACCGGCCGTGAAGCCGCACCCTGGCCCGGGACCGCTCAAAACGCAGGTCGGGTTACCCGCGATTCCATTGAGCGCGCTCGACTCGTCGCGATTGTCTCCGAGCGTAAAGAGCCGAAAGCCGACGTCGGCGCGCTGCGAAAAGTTATAGTCGAGATTCACCATGCCGAGCATCGCCGAAATCGTCGAGCCCAGATGCGCGTAGAACGGACAGTTCGGCGTCTTCGTCTTGGTCTGCTCGCCGCAGTAGATCGGCAAATTGTTGGACGGAACGACCCAGGAGTATTGATTTACCTGACCCCCTTGCTGGTAGTCGTTGCCGGCCAAAGCGTAGCCGAGTTTCCCAACGGATCCCGTCGCGTTGATCCAGGTCTGCGTGGTGCCGTAGGAGCCGGCCGAGCCGGAAAAGTTGAAGTGATCCTCTTGGGTTGGTCGCAGGGAGACGAGATTCACCGCGCCGCCGAACGTATTGCTGCCCTCCGAGTCGGTCGGTCCGAGACCTTCGGTGACGCTGACGCTGTTAAAGGCCGGTACGGCGAACTGCGAGAGATCGATATCGCCCGTATTTCCGTCGTTGAGCTGCTGACCGTCGAGCGTTACCATCGCCTCCGACGGATCGGGCCCGCGTAACGAAACGACCGCCGGCGTCGTCGGAGCGCCGGCGTCGGGGCGCTGGATCACGACCGACGGCACTTGCTGCAATCCTTCGATAACCTGCGTATACCCTAAGGCGTCCATTTGCGCGCGCGAAACGTCCATCTCGGGAATCACGTTACGGTCGAGCGTGTATCCGCCGTTGACGGTGACCTGACCGATCGTCCGCAGCTTCGGTGCGTCGCTCGGTTCGAGGACAACGTCGAAATGCGCTCCTTCCTGGACCGGCCCGGTGTTGACCGTCACCGGCACGTAGCCCGCGGCGATTGCCGTCAGCGCGTAGCGGCCGGGCGCCACCTGCGCGGAGAAGCTGCCTTTGGCATCGGTCGTCGTCGAGACCGGCTGCGGGCCGCGCAGCGTGATGTGCGCGTTTGCGATGGGCGCCCCGCTGGGCGCGTGTACCGTGCCGCCGATGAGGCAGCAGGCTGCGATGAGCGTGGTAAGCATAGCTCTGCCCGCTTCGTCTGTCAGGTTGCCAGGCCTTCCCGGACGCTTCGACGTAAGACGCGGCAGCATGAATAATCGGGCGCCGACGCTGCGCGCACTCCTTCGCGGTTTTGCGCGCGTACAAAAGACCTTCACGATCGAGGTTGGGCCGTTGCGTGCCAGCGGCGTGCCGGCGATCCTGCTCGGCATAACCGGAATCGTTCTCGCCACCGGCGTGACGACGGCGCTGGCAAAGAGCGCGGACCGGCTCCCGGAGACCTTCGGGGAGGCCCGCAAATTGGCCGAGAGCCTCAACGCGACCTCGCCGCGTCTGCGATCGTGATCGATTACGACGCGTTAGCCGGACTCATCGTCGCCCGGCTGCCCGACGCGCAAGTCAGCGTCCAGGATCGTACCGGAACGATGGACCACTTCAACGTCACCGTTCGTTCGCAGGCCTTTCGCGATAAGCCGAAGATCGATCAGCACCGGCTCGTCCTCTCCGCGCTCAAGGCAGCGCTCGGCGACGGCCGCATTCATGCCGTAGAACTCAAGACCATCGTTGACGAAAGCTAAGGAGAACTTCGTTTTTATGCCCGAGGATTTGGATCAGGAGATCGCCCGCGAGATCGCCGGCGCTCGCATTGTCATTTTTGGAAAGGGAACCAAGACCGCCCCCCGATGCGGGTTTACCCTCGAGACGATCGAGTTCTTCAGCCGCTACGGCTACCCGTTCGAAGTCATCGACGTCCTGGAAAACCCGCCTAAGCGCGAGGCGCTCTCAGAACTGACCGACTGGCCGACGCTGCCGAAAGTTTTCATCAACGGAAAGTTTTACGGCGATACCGACGTTCTCGAACCGATGGCCCAGAGCGGCGAGTTGAAAGCCGCACTCGAGGAGGCCTTCGGAGGCGCGCCGCCCGAGCCCAAGCAAACGATCAATCTGCGCTAAGGTTGTGGCGTTCACGACGATCGTCGCCCCGCGCGAGCTCTACGAACGGCTCGACTCATCCGAACTAGTCGTCATCGATTGCCGTCACTCACTCGCCGATTTTGCACTCGGGCGGCGGTCCTACCAGGAGTCGCACATTCCCGGGGCCTTCTTCGCCGGCGTCGAGCAAGATCTCGCCGGCGAAAAGAGCGGCCGCAACGGCCGTCATCCGTTACCCGATCCGCAGGTCTTCGCGCGGTTTCTCTCCGCGCTCGGGGTCCACGACGAAACGCAAATCGTGGCCTACGACGCGGGCGGCGATATGTTTGCCGCGCGCTTGTGGTTTCTGTGCCGCTGGATCGGTCACGACTCGGTCGCGATCCTCGACGGCGGGCTCCCGGCGTGGACGAAAGCCGGATACCCCGTAACGCGGCAGCCGTCGGAACGCGCGCGCGAAGGACACGTCACCGTGCGGCTGCGTCCGGAGCTCGTCGTCGACGCGCAGTACGTTCTCACGAACTTGCACGATCCAGCGATGCAACTGCTCGACGCAAGGGCGCGGGAGCGCTTTTCCGGAGAGACCGAGCCGATCGATCCGGTCGGCGGCCACATTCCCGGTGCCCGCAACCGCTGGTTCAAAGAGAACTTCGAAGCCGACGGCTCCTTGAAACCGCTCGCTAAACTGCGCAGCGAGTTCGCGCAGGCCGAGCTCGATCCGGAACGGACGATTCATCAGTGCGGTTCGGGTGTCTCGTCGGCGGTTAACATCCTGGCGATGGAACACGCGGGCCTCGCCGGCTCGCGTATCTACAACGGCTCGTGGAGCGAGTGGGTCGCGGATCCCTCGCGCCCGATCGAGACGGGAGCTTAGCGCTTAACCGGCGGCGGAACGGCGTTCGGCTTCGCGATTGCTCCGGCCGGCGAAGCTTTCAGCCGCTCGAGTTCTTCGGCGCCGGGGACTTGGGGAAAGTCGCGGCAGCTCTCGACGAAACAGTAGAAACCGAACGGCGTGTCGCCGCGATTGACGAACTGGTGCAGCTCGTGCGGCCCGACATAGACGACGTCGTCGGCACCGAGCTCCGTAACCTCGTCGCCGACGACCGCGTAGCCCAGGCCCGTGCGCACGACGACGTAGTGCTCGTGCTCGTGCTTCTCGAGACGCGAAGCGGCGCCCGGAGCGACCTCGAAATAGCGCAACTCCATCTTTGGTCCCGGCTCGCTTGGGTCGTTCTTGCGGGTTCCGACGATCGTATGACGGGCAACCCCGGTGCGTGGCGCGTTCGGTGCGTACCCGCTGGGTTCCACACCTTCCCAACCGTGCTCCGCGGCACGGATAATTCGCTGCTGCATGGCCGCCACGATAGCATATGGCACCCTCGGATAGCCAGGGCATACCTCGCGCCTCTCGAAAAAGCGCCCGTATGCTGAAGCTTCTTGAGAAGGCGCGCTGCGCGGCGTGCCTATGCGTATTTGCCGCTTCCCTCTCGGCCTGCGCCGCAAACCAGCCGCAGACGACTCCCTGGGCGCCCGGACGGCAAGCTGCGGCTCATCGGGCCGCAGGCCACGGCGGCGACCTGCTCTACGTCGGCGCCCGGCACGAAGGAACGATTTATTCCTATCCGGACGGAAGCCTCATCGGCACATTCAGCACTGCGGCGGCGATTCAGGGCATGTGCTCCGACACAAAAGGCAACGTTTTCGTCGTTGGCGCTAAGAACGGCGCGAAGCCGTCGGCCGCCGGCTATATTTACGAGTTTGCTCACGGCGGCACGTCGCCGGTCGCAACGCTGGATCTTCCGGCGAGCGAAATTCCGGTGAGCTGCTCGAGCGACCCGCGCAGCGGCGATCTCGCGGTTACCAGTTACGACCGCCGCGACTTTGCTCCGATGATCGAAGTGTACCCGGGGGCGAGCGGTACGCCGGCAACGTTTACGAGCCACGCGATCGGAGCGAATCCGCAACCGGCGTACGACGCGGACGGCAATCTGTTCGTAACCAGCGGCGGCAACCAAGGGGTCGAGCTACTCAAGGGCAGTCAGCAGCTCGCGAAGATCACGTTCGATCAGACGCTCGGCGGCGTCGATCACGCGCAGTGGGACGGCGCGCACTTCGCGCTGCAGTCGTTTCAAAACTCGCAGCATAACAAAGAGCGTCTTCTCGAACACGTCTATCGCCTGCAAATTTCCGGAAAGCGCGCGACGATCCTCGGGCTGAGTCACTTCAAGAACTGGCTCGCGCGCGACCCCGGACAATCCTGGATCGACGGTGACACGATGGTGGCGACCCCCGGCAACTACATCGCCTTCTGGAAGTATCCGGCCGGCGGCCAAGCCTACCTCGTGCTTCATCCCTCGCACGTCAGCAAAGCGGTGACGATCAGCAGCGCGCCCTAATGCCGCGCTACTGGTTATTCAAGACCGAACCGGGAGCCTATTCGTTCGACCGGCTCGCAACGGACGGGACTACGCCGTGGACGGGCGTGCGCAACTTTCAAGCGCGCAATAACATGATGGAGATGAAGCTCGGCGATCTGGGCCTCTTCTATCATTCGAGCATCCCCCAGCCGGCTGCGGCCGGCATCTGCCGGGTCGTTAAAGAAGCCTATCCCGACTTCACGCAGTTCGATCGTGCCGGCGAGTACTTCGACGGACGCGCGAAGCCGGACAAACCGATCTGGTTCATGGTCAACGTGGCGTACGAGAAGGCGTTCGCCCAACCCGTCACGCTCGCGCAGATGCGCACGGATCCGCGGCTCGTAGGGATGGCCTTGCTGCGCCGCGGCCAGCGCCTTTCGGTACAGCCGGTCATGCCGCACGAGTGGAAGATCGTCCTGGCGCTAGGAAACGCCAAGGGGAACCCTTAGAGGAAAACGAGCCTGATGATTACGCGAGTGCTTGCGCTTGCGTGAGAAAGACGCGTTGCGCGTCGACCGGCATCTGCCCGGTGCCCGGCGTGCAGCGGCGATAGCCGCCGTCGCTTTGCAGCTCGCGGCTCTTGACGTTGTCGGAGAGCAAGACCGAAAGGATCTGCGAAGCCACCGTCTCGGCCATCACCGGGTCCAAAACCGGCGCCGCGATCTCGACGCGGCGGTCGAGGTTCCGGCCCATCCAGTCGGCGCTCGCGATGTGCACCTCCAGCTCCCCGCCGTTTTCGAAGACGAACATTCGCGAGTGCTCGAGAAAACGCCCGACGATGCTGCGCACGCGAATGTTTTCGCTCACGCCGGGGATGCCGGGCCGCAGGACGCACATGCCGCGGACGAGGAGGTCGATGGGTACGCCTGCCTGCGATGCGCGATAGAGCGCGCGCACGACGTCCCCCTCGGTGATGGCGTTGATCTTCGCGCGGATGCCCGCACGGCGGCCCGCGCGAGCGTGTTCGGTTTCGCGGTCGATCCGCGAGATCAGCTCGCGATGCAGCGTAACCGGCGCGACCCAAAGGTCCTCGTAATCGGTAACCTTCGAGAAGCCCGTGAGCGCATTGAAGAGCTGCGCGTCATCGTTTCCGAGTTCGGGCCGGCACGTAAAGAGGCTGAGGTCCGTGTACAGTCGCGCCGTCTTCTCGTTGTAGTTCCCGGTTCCAAAGTGCATGTAGCGCCGCAGCCCGTCTTCGTCTTCGCGGACGACGAGCAACGTCTTGGCGTGTACCTTTTGGTTGGCAAAGCCGTAGACCACGTGCGCACCGGCGCGTTCGAGCCGCTTGGCCCATTCGATGTTGTTCTCTTCGTCGAATCGCGCCTTGAGTTCGATGACGACCGCGACCTGCTTTTCGTTTTCGGCGGCGGTCAAAAGCGCTCGTACGATCGGCGAGTTCTTCCCGGAGGTGCGGTACAGCGTCGCCTTGATCGCGAGAACTTTTTCGTCCTCTGCGGCCCGCTGCACGAACTGGATCACCGGATCGAACGAATCGTAGGGATGGTGCAAAAGAATGTCACCGTCTCGGATCTGCGCGAAGATGTCCGTCACGCCGATGAGACGTTTGGGGATCGCGGGCATAAACGGCTTGTCGCGCAGATGCGCGTAGCCGGGAAGATTGGCGATCTGCCAGAGATCGCTCAACGCCATCAGCCCTTCGATCTCGTAACAATCGACGGCTTCGAGCTCGAGCGAAGTGCAGAGGAAATCGCGCATGTACTCGGGCATGCCGCGCTCGATCTCTAAGCGCACCGGTTCGCCGAAGCGGCGGCGGCGAAGTTCCGACTCGATCGCGCGCAACAGGTCGTCGGCCTCGTCCTCTTGCAGATCGAGGTCCGCGTCGCGCGTCACCCGGAAGAGATACGAGTCGCGCACGTGCATTCCGGGAAAGAGGCCGTCGAGATGGTGCGCGATCAAGTCTTCGAGCAGCACGAAGGTGCGTTCGCTCGAGCCTTCGACCGGTACGAATCTCGGAAGGGTCTGCGGAATTTTCACGCGGGCAAAGTGCAAATCGATTCCGTCGCTCGTCGGCTCCTCCAGCTCGACGGCCAGCGAAAGCGAGAGATTCGAGATATAAGGGAACGGGTGCCCGCTATCGACGGCCAGCGGCGTCAGCACCGGGAAGACGCTGTCGTCGAAGGTTCGTTCGAGTGCCGCCTGCGTCTCGTCGTCGAGCTCGGCAACGCGCAGTAGGCGAATACCTTCGCGCTCGAGTGCCGGGAGCAAGTCGTCGTTGAGCAGGTGCATTTGCTGCGGGAGCGAGGAGCGCAGCCGCGCCGAGATGGCGGCAAGATGTTCGCTCGGCGTCCGGCCCTCCTCCGAACGGCGCACGACCTGCGCCTCGATCTGCTGCTTGATCGCGGCGACTCGGATCATGAAGAACTCGTCGAGGTTCGTCCCGTAGATCGCAACGAACTTGAGGCGCTCCATCAGCGCGTTGCGCGCGTCCAACGCCTCCTCCAGGACTCGGTCGTTGAACTCGAGCCACGAGAGCTCGCGGCTGATGTAAAGCGAGGGGTCGTCGAGGGCTACGATGGGGCTCGCAGGCTGGGCCGGAGGCGCTTTCGTGATCACAGGTGGTCTCTTTGCTTAGCCCTCCGGGCCGGGTTTCGCCTTCCGATGGGCAAAAAACGGCAAGGTGGCCTCGATGGACCTCGCTTCGCACGTTGCCGAACACTTGCAGCTCGCGGTCTCCGCACTCGTCTTGGCGCTGGCGCTGGGACTGCCGCTGGGGATTCTGGCCGCGCAAGCCTCGCGGTTTCGAGGAGGCGTGCTTGCCTTGGCCGGCATCGGACGCACGCTTCCGAGTCTCGCCGTGCTGATGCTGTTGCTGCCTTGGCTGGGCGTCGGCACCACGCCGGCGATCGTCGCTCTCGCGCTGCTCGCGATTCCGCCGATCGTCATTAGCGTGGATCTCGGCATTCGCGGGGTCTCCCCCGCGGCGCTCGACGCGGCGGCCGGGATGGGCATGACCGCGATGCAGCGTTTCGGCCGTGTGGTCGTACCGTTGGCGCTGCCCGTCTCGTTCGTCGGCTTGCGCACCGCAACGACCGAGACGATCGCCAGCGCCACCCTGGCGACCTTCATCGGTGCCGGAGGGCTCGGCGACGAGATCGTTCGCGGACTGCAGACCGACGACGCAGCGCTCCTCTTTATCGGCGCCGCGCTGGTTGCCGCCCTGGCACTGGGGGCCGATCTTCTCTTGAGCGCGCTGAGCCGGCGCTGGGCGGAGCGTCAGTGAACCTCTCGCGTGGGCGAGCTATCGCGCTGCTGGCGGGGGCGTCCCTGCTGCCGCGCTGCGCGTTCGACGCCTCGCGCGTTCGCGTCGGCTCCAAAAACTTCACCGAGTCGTTTCTGATCGCAGAGATTTACGCACAGGCGCTGGAAAACGCCGGCATGCGGGTCGAGCGTATCTTCAACCTCGGCTCGACGCAGATTGCCATGGCGGCCATGCGGCGGGGCAACATCGATCTTTATCCCGAGTACACTGGCACCGCGCTCATCGACGTCTTGCATCGCGCGCCGATCTCGAACGCGCGCGAGGCCTACCGCGTCGTCGCGCAACTCTTCGAGCAGCGCTACGGGATCGTTTGGCTGCAGCCATCGCCGATGAACGACTCGCAGGGGCTCGCAACGACCGCAGCGATCTCGGCGAATCGTCATCTTCTCACGCTCTCCGACGTCGCCGCGGCGGCGCCCCGGCTCCGCCTCGCGACGATTCAGGAGTTCCTGGCACGCCCCGACGGATTACCGGGTCTGCAGCGCGCCTACGGCGGCTTTGCGTTCGCCTCCGTGCGCACTTACGACATCGCGCTGAAGTATCGGGCCCTCCTCGACGGCGAGGCCGATATCGCCAGCGCGTTTACGACCGACGGGGCCATTGCCTCCGACCGGCTCGTCGTTCTGCGTGACGACCGGCACTTCTGGTCGGCCTATAACGTCGCGCCGGTCGTGCGACGCGCGGCACTGACGGCTCGCCCCCGAATCGCCAACGTTCTCAATGGCGTTTCACCGGCGATCACCGATCGCGCGGCGCGCAGAATGAACGCGCAAATCGAGAGCGCCCAACAAGACCCGGCCGACGTTGCCGCGGCGTTTCTCAAATCGCTGCGCGGATCGGAGCCGCAAACGTGACGCCGGCGTCGATCGCTTTCGACGGGGTCGTCGTCCGTTACCCGAACTCGGATCGCAACGCCGTCGACGGCGTATCGCTCGAGTTGGGCGGAGGAGAGCTCGTCGTCATCCTCGGCCCGTCGGGCTGCGGCAAGTCGACGCTCCTTCGAACGGTGAACCGCCTCGTGAATCTCGACGCGGGCCGCGTCATGCTCGACGGCATCGACGTCACCGAACTCGATCCGGTGCAGCTCCGCCGCAGCGTCGGCTACGTCATTCAAGCGATCGGGCTCTTCGGCCACATGAGCGTCGCGCAGAACATCGGCGTCGTTCCGTCGCTGCTCGGCTGGAAGCCGGCGGAGATCGCGCGGCGGGTCGACGAACTGCTCGAGCTCGTCGGGCTCGACCCGGCGCGCTATCGAAATCGCCGGCCGAGCCGGCTCTCGGGCGGAGAGGCGCAACGCATCGGCGTCGCGCGCGCGATCGCGGCGCGGCCCCGCGCGCTGCTGATGGACGAACCCTTCGGCGCGGTAGACGTCGTGGCGCGGACCTCGCTGCAGCGCGAACTGATTCGCATCGTCCGCGAACTGGCAACGACGACGCTCTTCGTGACCCACGATGTCGACGAGGCCTTTCGCTTAGCGGACCGTATCGTCGTGATGCGCTCGGGCCGTATCGAGCAGGCGGCTCAGCCGCTCGAGCTCTTCGACAACCCGGCGACGGACTACGTGCGCGATCTCACCCACGCGGGCGACGACGTCTACCGCCGCTACTTCCTCCACACTCGTGACTTGCTGCGGACCTCGGCCCGATGAACTATCTCTTCTCGCACGCCGGGCGCGTGGCGGCTCTATCGCTCGAGCATCTGGAAATCGTCGCCGTCTCGCTCGCGGCAGCGGCGGTCGTCGCCGTTCCGCTGGGGCTGTGGGCGGCGCGTCGGCGGCAGGTCGAGCCCTGGCTGCTGGGCGCGCTCGGCGCAATCTATACGATTCCGAGCCTTGCGCTCTTGGCGGTGTTCGTCGAGCTCTTCGGGCTCGGCTTTACGCCGATATTCGTGGCGCTGGTCGTCTACGCGCAGTTCATGATGGCGCGCAACGTCGTGGCCGGGATCAACGCCGTGGATCCCGCCCAGGTCGATGCGGCGCGGGGGCTCGGGATGTCGCCGCTGCAAGTGCTCTTGCGAGTGGAACTCCCCCAGGCGCTTCCCATACTCATCGGCGGCGTCCGCGTCGCGGCGATCGCATCGATTTCGATCGCGACGCTCGGGGGTTACGTGGGAGGCGTTGGACTCGGCGTGCTGATCTTCAACGGCCTGACCCTGCACCAACCGCAGATGATCGTCGCCGGCAGCATCGCCGCGTGCGCGCTCGCCGTTGCCGCCGACGCCTCACTACGCTTCGTCGAACGCCGCACGGCAGTAAGCTGACCACCGAGGGTCCGCTCGAAACGAAGTAAATTGAAGAGGGTATATGGGTAAGTTTTAGAGGGGATACAGGAGCCGAGATTTCGTGGCAGCGCTAGGAGCCGGGGGACGAAGTTTGCTTTGCAAATGAGTCCCCTGCCGACAACGCGCTGTGGCGAAATAACGGCTTCTAGATCACCTCAATTTTGGCCATCATGCCAAGATCTTCATGATCCAAAATGTGGCAGTGGAAGAGAAACTCGCCGCGGATGATCGGATCCCGGAAATCCATCAAGAGCACGAGCTTACCGGGCGTTGCCTTCTTGCCGTTCGTGATGCGATGCGGAATCACGGTGCTGTCGGCCCAGTACGGATGCTCGAGCTTCACGCCGTTCACGCTTTCCACCAAGAAGTGAATCTGGTGGATGTGGAAATCGTGGATCTCGTTGGTAACGTTCTCGATGGTCCACTCTTCGGTCGTTCCGCTGTGGACGACGAACATCGGCTTCGAATGAATATTGAACGATTTGCCGTTGATGAAGAAGCGCGGCTTTTGAGTCTCGCTGAAGATCGCGATGCGCTTAACCGAGGGCGGCGGAAGCTGGGTATCGTAGTCGTTGCGCGCCAGCGGGGCGGCGACGGTTACCGGACCGTAGTAGCCGGCCTCCTTGTGCGGCGGCGGTACGACGGTGGCGAGAAAGATCGTGCGATCCGGATCGCCGTTCGGACCGGTATTGTAGCAAAGAGTCCGGACGCGATCGCGCCTCGGCAGACCCGTCACGACGAACTCGGCTCGAGCCGCAGGCGGAATGATCAGGAAGCGGCGCTTCTGGAACTCGGGCGTGCCGGGGTAGGTATCGAGCGCGAAACCGTCGATCGCGACGAGGGAGATGTCCTCGTCTTCGAAGTTGAGCTTCAGCGTCTTGTGGCCGGTGGCATTGACGACCCGGAAGAACTGCTTCTCGCCGGGAGAGATCGTGATGAGCGGGCGGAAGGCGCCGTTGAGCGTCGTCGTCAGATTGTCCTTGCTCTTGGGCGAGCATGGCGTCTTGTTGCTGCCGTCGGGATTGATCCCGTTTTCACCGCTCATGTCGGACATGCTCTGCAATCCAGTCCGGTCCGGCGCGTCCGAAGCGCTCGACCTGCTTGCGTCGGACATATCGGACATGTCGTCGTCCGACGTGTCTTCGCCGGGCCGCGGCCGAGCGTTGATGCCGATGCCGGTCGAACCGGACGATAATGACGCGCTGCTTCATCTTCGCGAGCGCGGGGATGTGCTGCTCGAGCCCGTCGATGAGAATGGCGCCGGACATCCCGCCTTCACCGACCTGATAGCTCGTCTGTCCGTGAACGTGCGAGTGATACCAGTAGAGTCCCGGCTCTTGGTTCTTGGGGACGTGAACGACGTAGTGCAGGCTTTGTCCCGGCGTCGCCAGCCGGTGGAGAACGTCGTCGGCGTTCCCTCGCGGCGAGACGGTCAAGCCGTGAAAGTGGAGATTGACGTCGTCGTACATCTTGCCGCTGGGCGGCAGATCGTCTTGCACGTCGACCACGAAGGTCTCGCCGGGTTTCAGTTCGATCGTGGGGATGATTCCCTGCATGCCGTCATAGCGGAAACTCGGCAGTCCCGTCGCGGGGTCAACGTCGGCGATCAGCGAGACGTTCGCGACGCCCTTAACGGCCTTGACGACCGGTGGCTCCGGAAGCTCGTTCACGCCGTAGTTCGGCGCGACGTTCGCGGCTGAACCGGCCCGCGGCAGCGACTGCGGCGCCGCCCCCGGCATCCCGGGCGGAAGCGCTCCGGTTGGTCCGCTCGCTCCACGGCATCCGGCGATGCAAGCGAGGGCAAAAACAAAGAGCAGTAGGCGTGGTTTCATTTGGAAGTCCCCGTCGCAACAATAAGGTATAACGCGCCGGGCTAGCGCGTCCGGGCGTTACTTCCAAGAAACGAGTCAACAGCCTCCTTTAGTTCCTCACCAGGAGGCTGACGCTGAAGCGCTTGGCTCGGTCGTGCCAGGCCGGCGCCGCTCGAAAGCCCGCATCGGCTGCGAGGCGCGCAACGTCTTCTTCGGCAAACTTGTACGAGGACTCCGTGTGGATGCGTTCCCCCGCCTCGAACGTGGGCTCGATCGCGGCGCCTGGTATGTGAACGACCGTGCGCTCGAGCGCTTCGAGGAAGGAAGCAACTCGGCCGGGGCGCTCCTCGTACCGTACGACGTGCCGGAAGTTGCGCAGGTCGAAGTCCGCGCCGAGTTCGCGATTGATCCGCGCGAGCAGGTTGCGATTGAAGGCGGCCGTTACGCCGGCCGGATCGTCGTAGGCGAGCTCGAGCGTCGCGCGATCCTTTTTCAGATCGGTGCCGATCAACAATCCGTCGCCTCGGCGCAAAGCAGAACCCAGGAGCCGCAAAAGCGTCTGCGCCTCGTCGGGTTCGTAGTTGCCGATGTTCGATCCCATGAACATCGCAAGCATCTTGCGATCGGAACGCACCGGATGCGATCCGAGCACGTCGAAATAGTCGCCGGCATACGCGCGCACGCGCAACCCCGGGTAACTCTCGACCAATGCGAGCGAGGACGCGCAGATCGCCTCGGTCGAGATATCGATGGGGCTGTAGCGCAACTCTCCCTGAACGCGCAACGCTTCGCCGATGAGCAGGCGCGTCTTCACCGCGCTGCCGCTCCCGAGCTCGAGAAAGTCGACCGGCGCATCGAGCAGCCGCACGATCTGCCATCCCCATTCGGAGAGTATCTCGGTTTCGGCGCGCGTCAGATAGTATTCCGGCAGGCGCGTAATCGCGTCGAAGAGCGCGGAGCCGACCTCGTCGTAGAAATATTTCGAAGGCAGGTGCTTGGGCGATGTGCTCAACCCCTGGGCAACGACCTCGGCAAAGGAGGGCAGCCCCTTCGCCGGGGGTACGGTGACGAGTTCGAACCGGTCGGAGACCGCGGTTTGTAAGCTCAACTCAAGCCCCCTGATTCCCAAGTAACTGCCGTTTATAAACAGAGATGGGCCCCAAGGTTGCACTTTTAGGGGTCGATGGGCTCGAAGCGCAGGCGGGAATTGCGAAATCCGTAGAGGGCATAGACCAGAATCCCGACGCCGAACCATATCCCATACCTCACCCAGGTCGCGACCTGCAGACCGCTGATCAGGTAGAGACACGCCGCCGCGCCCACGATCGAAAAGAGCGGCACCAGGGGCGCCCGGAAGGGCCGCACGGCCGAGGGGTTGACGATTCGCAAGACCAGCACTCCCGCGCAAACGATGGCGAACGCCGCCAGCGTGCCGATGTTGACGAGCAGCAGCAGCTGCGTCAGCGGAAGTACCGCGGCGAAGATCGCGACGATGCTTCCCGTAATCAGCGTCATGCGCGCCGGCGTCCGGAAGACGTGGTGGATCTGCGCTACGCCGGGAGGCAGCATCCGATCGCGCGCCATCACGTAGAAAATGCGCACCTGTCCGAGGAGCGAGGTGAGCATGACCGTTGCGTTGCCGGCCAATCCGCCGATCGCCACGATCCAGTAAAGGGTGTGGCTCTTGCTCACCGCGGCCAACGCGTCGAGCATGGCCGCTCCGTCGGAGAGCCGGTCGAAGCGCACGACGCCGACGGTACAGAGCGTCAGTGCGACATAGAGAATACCGCCCAGGGCCAGCGCGAGGATGATCCCAATCGGCACGTTGCGCTCGGGCCGTTTTGCTTCTTCCGATGCCACCGTTACGGTATCGAAACCGATGTAGGCAAAGAAAACGAGAGCGGTGCTCGCGAGAACCCCGTGATACCCCATCGGGGCAAACGGTTGCAGGTTCGAAGGGTGCACCGCGTGCGCGACGGCGACGATGAATACGAGCATCGCCGCGATCTGCAAGATCACGAGCGCGCCGTTCACGCCCGCCGACTCTCTGATGCCGCTGGCGACCAGCAGGGTCACGGCGAGGGTGACGATCCAGGCAAAGAGATCGATCTGCGGATGGACCGCGTGAACGTTCGCGGTCTGTGCCCAGGCGGGAAGCGCGATTCCCACGTTGGCGAGCATGTGCTGGAGATAGTCCGAGAGCGACGAAGCCGTTGGCGCGAGCGACAGGCCGTACTCCAAGATCAGATCCCAGCCGATGATCCAGGCGACGAGCTCGCCCATCGTCGCGTAGGCATAGGTGTAGGCGCTTCCCGCGACCGGCACCATCGATGCAAACTCCGCATAGCAAAGCGCCACGCAGAGACTGACCAATCCCGAGAGGACGTAGGCGAGAATGACGGCCGGCCCGGCGGCGTGCGCCCCCGCGCCGATCGTCGGAAAGATGCCGCCGAGCATCGTCCCGAGGCCGATTCCCGTCAGCGCGGGCCAGCCCAAGACTCGCCGCAGCGGCGGCCCCGACGATTGCGGCGCGGTCCACCCGAGCGGCTGACGCGCGAAGAGCTGTCTTAACGCACTGCGCTGCGCCAAGCGATCACGATTTCGCGCAAAGCTCTCTGAGCGAGGCCAGCGCCATTGGATTGGGCGGCGCATCGACTGGCCGCACGTACATCGCGATGTACGACGCGCCGGCGACGTCGCTCAACACGAGGTCAACACGCTCTTGGCGCCCCTTTTCCGACGAGCCGCGGGCCTCGACGTAGGTCGCCGGCTGTTTACCGCAGATCGCGATCGGCTGTCGGCGAACGATCGAAGCGTCCTGCAGCGTATCCTTCATTCGGTCGCTCGAGAAGATGTCGTCGGCCGTCAGCTTTTTCGGCGAGCGAAACAGCATCAGAAACTCGCCCTTATTCGCCGGCGCTCGCCAGAACTGCATGAAGCCTAAAACCCCGGGCGAGGCTTTCCAGTCTGGCGGCGCCGCGAAGTTCAGGCCTTGTGCCGGACTGCTTTGGAACCCGCATCCGGTCTGCGCGAGAATGAGGAACGCGACGAGGACAACGCGTGCCGTCGAACCGATCACGACCACCTCCTATCGGCGGCTACGCTTCAACGCTTCGACGCGGGTCTCCGCCGGGCACTCGTATGATAGAATCCGGCCCCACCGCTCGTAGATCAGCGCGATATACTCGCGCGTTTCGGGATAGGGCGGGACACCGTCATAGCGCACGACGGCGAGCGGACCCGCGTTGTAGGCCGCAAGCGCGAGGGCATAGCGATCGCCCGAGCGGTCGCGGTACGCGGCGACGTAGCTGCCGGCGAGTGCGGCGGCCCCTTCGATCGAATCGAGCGGATCGTAGGGATCGACCCCCATCCCTGCCGCGGTCTCCGGCATAAACTGGGCCAGCCCGATCGCACCCGCCGGCGAGAGAGCTTGCGGATCGTACGCGGATTCCTGAAGCAGCATCGCTGCGAGAAATTCCGGGGGAAGCAAATGTGCGCGCGCGGCGCGCGTCGTCGCTCCGGCAAATGTTAGGGCGTAGGCCTGCGCGAGCCGCGGATTCGTACGCAGGATCGCTCGCGTAATCGCGAGTTCCGGCGTGTCGACGAGGCCGCCGTCGCGCAAGAGGACCGCACCGGCGAGGGCGTCCACGCCGGCCGGCGCCGGCCAGCTTAGCACGATATTAAGAGCGCGCTGCAATCTGGCCGCTTTTGGCGTGACGCCAGTATGGTATATGGTGGGTATGGTGCAATTGCACAACACTATGACCGCCATAACGAACGAGATACTGTGAATTTGCAAAAGGCCGCCTGAGGGAAAGGAACGCATGCTCTTCATTACGGCTCTCATCGTCACGCTGGTCGTGGGAGATTTTGGTTCGACCTTCTTTTATCACGTTCCGCAGCATCTCTGGTTCACACTCCACCTGCGCACCCACCACGATCGCCGCCGTCAGTACTTCGATCACGCCGTCCTCTCAACCGATCCGGCCGTGCTGCTCGACGGATTTCTCGGAGCCGTCCCCTACATCGTGGTCGCCGCCGTCGTCTGGCGCCTCTCGTGGCCAGGGGCGCTCGCCGGCCTCGCGCTGGGGCAGCTCCACGTCTGGTGGCGGCACACGACCGAGCTTGGATGGGGCACCCCGGCGTGGCTCCGAAGCGCCCTTCGCCCGCTTGGGGTCGTCCTGCCCGAGGACCACGACGGGCACCACCGAAACCCGGATGTCGAGTTCGGCGACATCTTCCGTTTCTACGATGCGCCGGCTCGTGCGCTGTTAGCCTGGCTCGCTCCAACGAGCCGGAGAGCGCGAAATGCCGGCCGGCGCGCAACGAGGAGGGTTCCGGCCAGAGCCTAATCGGGAGGTCGAATGGCCAAACGGGCGCTTCTTTTGATTTCGGACACCGGCGGCGGCCATCGCAGCGCCGCCAACGCGATTGTGGCCGCGCTAGAGGAGCCCAACACACCGCACGCCTTCGAGACCCGGATCGAAGACGTCGCCGCTCACTGCGCTTTCCCGCTGACGCAGCTCGGCCTCGGATACAGCATGGCCCTGCGTTACGCTCCCCCGGTGTACGGCGCCCTGTACTACGCTACCAATGGCCGCCGGCGCTACCGGGCGCTCGTGCGCTTTTGCGAGCCGCTCTATCGCGAGCGCCTGCGCGATCTCTTTATCAGTTATCAGCCCGACGTCATCATCTCGGTGCACCCGCTGCTTAACCATGCGGCGCTGCGGGCGCGCGACGACGCTCGAATGCAACACGTTCCGGTCATCACCGTCATAACCGACCTCGGCAAGGTCCACGAGTCGTGGCTGGTGCCCAATGCCGATGCCGTCGTCGTACCCGCGCGGGAAGTCTACCAGCGGGCACTATCGCGAGGGGTCCCGACGTCGCGCCTGCACCTGCTCGGCCATCCGATCCATCCGAAGTTCGACGACGTCACCGGCAGCAAGGCAAACATCCGTGCGGCGCTCGATCTGTCGCCCGATTTACCGGTGGTCATGCTCATGGCCGGTGGCGAAGGCGGCGGGAAGCTGCTCTCAACCACGCTCACGCTGGCGCGCGCAAAGCTTCCGATCGAGCTCGTCGTCGTCTGCGGCCGCAACGAACACCTCGAACAAAAGCTGCGCGACATCGCGCCGTCGCTCCCGACGCCGCTGCACGTCCTCGGCTTTACCGACAAGATTCCCGAGTATTTCCGGGCCGTCGATCTGCTCGTCACCAAGGCGGGCCCCGGCACGCTCGCCGAAGCCAACGCCGCCCAACTTCCGATCATCGTTTACGACTACGTACCCGGCCAGGAACGCGGCAACGTCGACTTCGTGCGGCACAACGGACTCGGTCTCATCGCCCTCAACGGCGCCGCAGGCGTCGTGCGCGCCGTCAAGACGCTGATCGACGCACCGGATCGCCTCGAAATGATCCGGCACAATCAGGAGGTCGTAGCGCCCCGCCGCAGCTCCCGCCGCATCGCCGCACTCATCTCCGACATGACCGAGCACGCGGCGCTCCAAACGCTCGCTGCCGTCTAAAATTTCTAAGCTTCGCCCGGAGAAGAAGTTTAGCGGGCGTCTGCTCCGTTCCAGACGATCGCGTTCGGCAGCACTTCGGGCGCTCGAGGCGCTTGGCCGAAGTCGAAGTCCTTACGAAGATCCCCTAATATTCCAACGTTTTCGCGAACCGTGGGGCGGCGATCGGGACGGCCGTCGGTGTTTGGATCGATTCTGGAACCACTCAAGAAATCGTCTTCGATGAATTTGACATAAGCGTCGTGGCTGAGCGTTTGGCGATCGATGAAGCCGCGGCGAGCGTACGGGCTGATCACGATTCCGGGTACGCGAAGGCCGTAACCGTTCTCGTTGACGCGCGGGGGAACGACGTGATCGTAAAAGCCGCCCCAGTCGTCCCACGTCAAGAAGATCGCCGTACTCTTCCAGTCGGGGCTTCGCATGACCGCATTGATGAGGCCGGTTACGTAAGACTGACCGCGGCTAATTAACGCCGGCGGATGTTCGCTGTACGGGCCGGCCGGGCAGATCCAGACGACGCTCGGCAGCGTGCCGTTCTGCGCGGCCGTGTAGAAATCGCGCAGATCGCGGATGTTGCCGAGCTCGCCGTCCTTTTTTACCGTATCGAAGTACGGCAGGACGTTCCAAATCCCCGGCGTGTGGTACCGCTGGTCCATCGGCGCGCAATCTTCTTCGTTGTTGGCGCAGTCCGGCGCGGTACCGGACATGATGTAGTAGGCCCAGCTAACGTGGCGCCCGTGCAGCAGGTACGTAAGGTCGGTCCACGCGTAGTCCGGGTGCCCGGGCTCGTGCACTTGACGATTGCGCTTGTCGTAATCGGGCGGCTCATCCGGACGCTGCAGTTCGTTGACGCAGCTCATTGGGTCGCCGATGCGCGAGCACGCCGCCGACCATTCCGAAACCATGAATAAGTGCTGCGGAAGACTCCAAGACGCGTTAGGTTCGAAGAGCTTATCTTGCAGTACGAAATCGCGCGCATAGCGCCAGTAGTTGACAAGCTGCCGGCCGTCATGATATCCCATTACGTCGGCCGCGCCCGCGCAGTTCGGCGCATTGGGATCGGCACAGCCTTTCCGTCCGCGACGCATCTGCTCGAGGAAGCCGTCCATTCGTCCGCCGTCGACGTCGCCAACCGCCGATTTGGCGTTGTGCGGACCGCCCCGGTCGACGTCGCTCGTGTCGTAGAATGGCCGGACGCAGCTCCCTCCACGTGGATTGGGAACGCAGGCGGAGGGCACGCCGTTGGTCATCGGGATGCCATCCGCGCCGGGGAACGTCCCGAAGTAGGTATCGAACGAGCGGTTCTCTTGCATGATGATGACGATGTGGCGGATCTTGTGAATCCCGTCACCGGACTGCGAACGCGCGGGCAAGCCTCCGAGCGCGAGCAGAACCGCAAGAAAAAGTAGCCTACACCGTAACCGCATCTCCAGCCACCAATCCTCCGCGCAACGCCATCGTCGCCGCGCCAACCTGTCCTGCATCGTTCCCGAGCGACGCAATCACGATCTGCGTCGTTCCTTTCGGAACCATGGTCGTCAACGCATCGACAGGGCCCGCAACGGCATCGAGCAGGTACTCCTCCGCACTGGAGACTCCGCCGCCAAGCGCGATCTTCTCGGGATTCACGAACGCGATGATATTCGCCAACCCGATCGAGAGATCGGCGCTGAAACGCTTCCACGCGGCGATCGCGTGGCCGTCACCGGCCTGCGCCGCTTTGCGAATCTTCTTCGAACTCAGCTTGTCACGCGCCACGTCGAGCAGGGTGCTCCGCGGAAACGAGGGCGCGACCGCAAACGCGTGGCGAATCAAGCCCGTTCCCGAAGCCTGAGCCTCGAAGCAGCCGATCTTGCCGCAGCCGCAGACGAATCCGTCGGTCGGCCGAATCTGATGATGCCCGATCTCGCCGGCGCCCCACCGGTAGCCAAGGATCAGCTCGCCCCCCGCGACGATGCCGCCGCCGATGCCCGTTCCTAGGGTCAAAAGCGCAAAATCTTTCGTCCCGCGCCCCGTGCCGAACGCAAACTCGCCCAGCGTCGCGCAGCGCGCGTCGTTAGCGACGTAGACCGGAACCGAGAACTTCTTGCGCAGGGCCTCGCCCAACGGTTCGTTCTCCCAGCCGAAGTTGGGGCTGTAGAGCACGGCGCCGGAAGCCGCGTCGATGTTCCCCGGGGAGCCGATGCCGATTCCGCAAACCTGCCCGGCATCGCGAAGCGCGAGCGAGACCATCTCTTCGATCGCCGCGACCACGGAATCGAAGCGAAGGTCTTCGAGGTCCTCCTCGTGCTGGCCGTGGATTTTGCCATCTTCGGTAACGACGGCAGCCGTTACGTGACTGCCGCCGAGATCGACGCCGATTGCCGTCTGCATGCTCTGCTCTTTTGATACCAACGGAGGCCGCACCCGCAGGACGCGGGAATCGAAGAGCCGTTATGGAGACGATTGACCTTACCACTCTACGCAACTACACGCGCCGCACCGGACAGGCGACGCACCCCGAGCTCCTGGACGCTCGCCCGCTACAGCACGTTAACAAGATCGAGATCGACGAAGAGCACGTAACGATGGAGTTCGACGAACAGACGGCGCGCTATTATAACGTCAACGAAATCACGCACCGCGAGTGGGTCTACAAGTACAACGACGATCCCGAATTCGTGGAGGCCGTTGGGCGCGTTATCGATCTGGCACGAAAACATCTCAAAGACATGCCGGACAACATCGCCTGCCCTCCGGGGTGCGCGGAATGCTGCAGCGGGTACGAGCCCTTCGTGAGCAAAGCCGACGTGCAGCGCATCGCCGGCCACCTCGGCATGAGTTACGAGGAAACGCTGCAGCGCTATGTCGTCGAGCGTCCCTCGGCGGACGGTTTTCACGTGGGCTGGCTGCGCAAGGTTGGCGACGACCTCGCCGATCAGTGCGTCTTCCTCATGGGCTCGCGCAGCGGGCGCCACTACTGCGGCATCTATGAAGGCCGCCCGCACGACTGCCGCGACTTCACGCCCATCGGCTGCGGAGACGTCGATACGTCGCTGCCTCGTAAAACGAGCTGGAAGATCGGAGCGGCCTTCCAGCCGAAGCGGCGCGGCCGCAGCCCCAACGGCCGCCGGCTTTGAAATACGCTGCGGCGGCCGTCGCCGCTGCGCTGACCCTCGCTTGCGCGTCGGCTGCGACTTCGACGGTCGACTCGTCGCTTTACGCCGCAATGCAGTGGCGCTTCATCGGTCCGCTGCGTGCCGGACGAACCGTCGCGCTCGACGGGGTCGCCGAGCAGCCGAATCTCTTCTATATCGGCGCGGTCAACGGCGGCATCTGGAAGAGTCAGGATGCGGGCCGGACGTGGGTGCCCATCTTCGATCGCGAACCGACCGGTTCGATCGGAGCGATCGCCGTTGCTCCCAGCAATCCGAACGTCATTTACGCCGGCAGCGGCGAGGGGCTGCAGCGTCCCGATCTCGCGGTTGGCGACGGAGTCTACAAGTCGACGGATGCCGGAGCGACGTGGACTCATCTGGGCCTGCGCGATGGCCAACAGATCGCCTCGATGGCGATCGATCCAAAGGATCCCAATCGCCTCTTCGTTGCCGTGCTGGGCCATCCGTACGGTCCCAACGAGCAGCGCGGCCTCTACCGGACCCTCGACGGCGGCGCAACGTTCTCGCGCGTGCTCTATAAGGACGAGAACGCCGGCGCCTTCGACGTCGCGATCGATCCGGCCGACCCGAAGATCGTCTACGCGACCCTCTGGGCAGCACGTCAGGCGCCTTGGGAGATCGGAAGCTCCTTCGAGATTCCGGGGAGCGGCATCTTCAAATCGAGCGACGGCGGGACGAACTGGACGCCGTTGACGGAGGGGCTGCCGCCGCGCATCGGCCGCGCCGAAGTCGCGGTCGCTCCGAGCAACTCAAACGTCATCTATGCGTATGCCGATGCCGAGAAGAAAGGCGACGAGGCGGGGGCGCTTTACCGCAGCGACGACGGCGGCTCGCACTTCGCGCTGGTTAACCGCGAGGACGAGATCGCGCAGCGCGGCGACGACCTCGTCTCGCTCGCCGTCGATCCGCGCAACCCGCAGACCGTTTATTTGACGAACACCTCGACGTATCGTTCGACCGACGGGGGGAAGACGCTAGTCGCGATAAAGGGCGCGCCCGGCGGCGACGACTACCATAACGTATGGATCAATCCTAGCAATCCGGCGATCGTCGCGCTCGCGAGCGATCAAGGCGCGGCGATCAGCGTCGACGGCGGCGCAACGTGGAGCTCTTGGTACAATCAGCCGACCGCGCAAATGTATCACGTGAACGCCGACAACCGCTTTCCGTATTGGGTCTGCGGCGGTCAGCAGGAGAGCGGCTCGGCCTGCGTCGTCAGCCGCGGTAACTGGGGACGAATCACCGAGCGTGATTGGCACACGGTGGGCGCGCAAGAGTACGGTTACGTCGTTCCCGATCCGCAGCACCCCGGGGTTACGTTCGGCGGCAAAGTCGAAAAACACGACGAGCGAACCGATCAAACGCAGCAAGTCTCACCGATCGCGTTGCCGTCCAAACGCTATCGAGTCGTCCGCACCGAGCCGATCGCGTTCGACCACTTCGACCGGCACCGTCTCTACTTCGGCGCGAACGTCGTCTTTGCAACCGAGAACGGCGGCCAAAGCTGGCGCGCGATCAGCCCGGATCTAACGAGGGCGCACCCCGGAGTGCCGCCGGTGCTCGGCGCGTTCGATCGGGACGATCCGCAAAGCGGCGAGCACCGCGGCGTCGTCTATGCGATCGCACCTTCCTACGTGCGCTCGGGAACGATTTGGGCCGGCACCGACGACGGGCAGGTTTGGATCACGCGTAATGCTTCGACAAGCTTGGCACAGGCAGCTTGGCGCAACATTACGCCGCCGGAACTGACGCCCTGGAGCAAGGTTTCGCAGATCGACGCCTCACGATTCGACGACGAGACGGCATTCGTCGCGGTCAATCGCTTTCGCTTGAACGATCTGCGGCCGTACGTCTACGTTACGCGCGACGGCGGCGCGCACTGGGCGCTCTCCGTCGCGGGCCTTCCGCAGCAACCGGTCAACGCCGTTCGCGAGGATCCGATCGTCCGCGGTCTGCTCTATGCAGCTACCGAGAACGGCGTCTTCGTCTCGTTCGACGGCGGAGCGCGCTGGCAATCGCTGCAGCAGAATCTGCCGCACACGTCGGTGCGCGATGTAATCGTGCACGATAGCGACCTCGTGGTCGCAACGCACGGGCGAGGCTTCTGGATCCTCGACGACGTCGAACCGCTGCGCGAGCTCGCGGGGGGCGTCGCGGCGCCCCATCTCTTCATTCCCGAGCACGCCTATCGCGTGCGCCGCAGTACGAATACCGACACGCCCTTGCCCCCGGAGGAACCGGCCGGCCAGAATCCCCCCGACGGCGCGATCGTCGACTACGCGCTCGCGTCGACGGCAAACCGCGTGGTGCTCTCGTTCTACGACACCGAGGGACGCCTCGAACGCCGCTTTTCGAGCGACGATGCGGCGCCCGCTCCGATCCCAAATCTCGACAAACCTACCTATTGGGAGCGTCCCTTCGTCCGTCCGGCGACCTCAGCGGGAATGCATCGCTTCGTCTGGGACCTGCGCGAAACGCCGCCGCGCTCGACCGCGCAGGATCTTCCGATCTCGGCCGTTCCTCACGATACTCCGCGCACGCCTGAGGGGCTGCTCGTTCCTCCTGGCACGTACGTCGTGCGGCTTTCGGTTGACGGAAAACTCTCGGAACAGCGGCTCGTCGTACTGATGGATCCGCGCGTTTCGATCTCGCGCGAAGCGCTGGCGACGCAGTATGCGCTCTCACGGCGGCTGGAGTCGCTGATGAATCGCAGCTTCGCCGACCAAGAGCGCGTACGAAAGAGCGAAAAACCGCCGTACGAGAGCATCAACGAATCGGCCGCATTCTTGCTCGACGCCGTGGATGGCTCCGATTCGGCGCCGACTGCGCAGGCGGCCGAAGCGATTGCGACGCTCGAGGGACGGCTGACCGCGCTCGAGCGCGCCCGCTCGTCGCCTTAGTCAAGCGAGGGTAGCCCGCTCCAACGCAGAACCGGTCGCGTATGAAAAGAATTATGATGTTTGTGGCGGGTCTGGCGTTCGCGGCCGGCTGCATCGCCTCCACCTCTGCGGCGACGAACACCCTGACCGTCAACTTGAAAGCTCAGAACGGATCGGGTGAAAACGGAACCGCAACGCTGACGCAGACTCCCGACGGCGTCACGGTCGTCGTCAGCATTCCGAACGGCCCGGCAGGGCCGCAGCCGGCACACATTCACGACGGAACGTGCCCGTCGCTCGGCGGCGTCGCGTATCCGCTCACCAGCGTCGTCAGCGGCAACGCGACGTCGACCGTCAAGGGAGTAACGATCGACAAGCTCCTCGCGGGCAAATATGCGATCAACGTCCACAAGAGCACGTCCGACATCGGTACGTACGTCGCGTGCGGCGAGATCGTTACATCGTCTTCAATGTGAGCAACGCCGCGTAGCGGCCCGGATCGATATTCCCGCCGCTGATCACGGCACCAACGCGCTTATTTGCAAGCTCTGGTATGCGCTGCACGAGCAGCGCGGCCAGAGCCGCTGCGCCGCTCGGCTCGACCACGATCTTCATCCGCTCGAACGCAAAACGCATGGCATCGCGGAGCTCGTCGTCGCTGACGGTGACGACCGCACGGGCGTGTTCCCGGACGATCTCAAAGGTGAGATTCCCCGGCGCGGTCGTCTGCAATCCGTCGGCAATCGTTTTTGGAACCTCTATCGAGACACGCCGCCCTTCGTTCAACGAGCGCACGAAGTCGTCTCCCGCTTCCGGCTCGACCCCGTAGAGCGCGATCGCCGGATCGACGGCATGCGCGGCGATGGCCGTTCCCGAGAGTAGGCCGCCGCCCCCGAGCGGCACGACGATCGCATCGAGCGGACCAGCCTCCTCGATGAGCTCCAGCGCTGCGGTGCCGGCGCCGGCGATGATTCGTTCGTCGTCAAATGGGGGCACGAGCGTAGCGTTGCGCTCACTTGCCAATGCCTGTGCGATCTCTTCCCGATGCGAGCGCTCGCGCTCGTAGTGAACGACCTCGGCGCCGTATCCCCGCGTTGCCGCCAGCTTGACGGCCGGCGCATCGCTCGGCATGACGATCGTTGCGGAGACGCCGAACAGCCGCGCGGCCAACGCGACGCCCTGCGCGTGATTGCCGCTCGAGAACGCCACAACGCCGCGCTCCCGCTGCGACGGGGGAAGCGATGCCAGGAAATTGTACGCGCCGCGGAACTTGAAGGCGCCCATTTTTTGCAGGTTCTCGCACTTGACGAAGACGCGCGAGCCGCAGGCTTGGTCGAGGCTTCGAGAATGCAGGACGGGAGTACGATGCGCGACGCCGGCCAGTCGTTGTGCCGCATCGCGGACGTTTTCGATCGTAACCCGCGCCGTCAACGTCACTGGGGTGCCATGTGGAAGTCCCAGTTGACGACCTTATGGTTCTCGTCGAAGCGCATGCGCTCGACGTACGCGCGCTTGGCGAATTTCACGTCGAAGCAGTGCCAGCCGGGCTCGCAGTTTGCGGTCATCTCCTTGACCGAGATCAGCTTCCCTTGATCGTTGAGTTCGTCGGACCACTGCGCGATCTTGACGCGCGTGACGCCCACGCCTTTGGCGATATCGTCCTGCACCGGCCGCAGATCGTTGTTGATCACGGCTTTGGTGATCTTATCGGCCTCCCGCTCGTTGCCATTCTGGAACGAACACGCCGCCAGCGCGCCGGCCGCGAGGAAGGCCAGGAGCGCGCGAAGGAGTTTCACGACGCCATTACCTCCGCGCCGCTCTCGGCGGAAAATGGGCTAAAGCTTAGATTGGGATTCCATTCCCGCGCGAGCCGAACGCTCCACTCGCTTTCGAATAGTGCGGCGGCGCGCCCGTTCCAATCTTCGACCAGCTTGGCGTTGGAAGGAAGATGGGCGTGCGCGAGATATTCGCGCTCCCCGTCAACGTAGAGCGCGAGCGAGTAGGGCAGCGTCGAAACGACCGTTTTTACGCCGTATTCCGATTCCAACCGATATTTCGCAACTTCGACTTGCAGCTCGCCGACCGCACCGACGATCGGTTCGGTGCGCGGAGTCCCCCATGGATAAAAGACTTGCACGGCCCCCTCTTCCCGCAACTGCGATATGCCTTTGCCAAACGATTTGTAACCCGAGACGTCGATACTCCGCATCGAGGCGAAATGTTCCGGAGCGAAGGCCGGGATCGGAGGAAAGACGACGGGCGCCCCTTCGTACAGGGTATCGCCGATCGCAAAGGCGCCGGGGTTAACGAGGCCGACGACGTCGCCGGCGTACGCAACGTCGAGCGACTCGCGGTCGTCGGCAAACAACCGCATCGCCCGCGAAAGCCGCACGACGTTTCCGGTGCGCGCATTTCGTACCGTCATGTCGCGCGCGAACTCCCCCGAACAGACGCGCACGAAGGCGACCCGGTCGCGATGCCGCGGATCCATGTTCGCCTGAATTTTGAAGACGAAGCCGGTGAAGTCGCCCCCGGCCGGATCGATTCCGGCCCTCGCCACCGGTGGGGGAGCCATCTGCACGAACTCGTCGAGAAAGAGGCCGACGCCGAAGTTCGTTACGGCGCTCCCGAAAAAGACGGGAGTCGTCGCACCGCGCAGCATGGCGTCGCGATCGAAACGCTCGCCCGCGCCGTCTAAGAGCTCGATCGCCTCGCGGAACTGCTCGTACGAATGATCGTCGACGAGCGCGCGCAGCGCGGGGTCGTTGGGGTCGGTTACGGAGACGGTCGCACGCGTCGCGCCGTGCGCGGCGCGCTCGAAGAGGTGCACCGCCTTGCTTTGACGGTCGTACACGCCGCGGAAGCTCTCGCCGTTTCCGAGCGGCCAGTTCATCGGGAATGCCCCGATGCCCAAGACGCTCTCCAACTCGTCGAGCAGCTCGAGCGGATCGCGGCTCGGCCGATCGAGCTTGTTCATGAACGTGAAGAGCGGGATGCCGCGCTCGGCGCAGATGGCAAACAGCTTTTTCGTTTGCGGCTCCACGCCTTTGGCGGCGTCGATGAGCATCACCGCGCTGTCGGCGGCTAAGAGCGTGCGATAGGTGTCTTCTCCGAAGTCTTGGTGACCCGGCGTATCGAGCAGGTTGAGCGTGTAGCCGCCGTACTCGAACTGAAGCACCGTCGAGGTAATCGAGATCCCGCGCTCGCGCTCCAGCGCCATCCAGTCACTGGTCGCTTGACGCTGACGCTTGCGTGCCGAGACTTGTCCGGCGACGTGAATCGCGCCGCCGTAGAGCAAAAGCTTCTCGGTAAGCGTCGTCTTACCGGCATCGGGATGGGAGATGATCGCAAAGCTTCGCCGCTTGGCAACGTGCTCCGCAACCGCCTCGTTCTCACTCATGGCCGTACCCGTTGATAGACGCGGAGTTCCACGTTGCCGTCACTCTCGCGCATAACCGCGAGCAACCCTGCCGCCCGATAGAACTCGACGCTCGGCGGTATCCGAAACCGGTCGGCACCCCGGTACACGACGGCTGCGTTGCCCGTAATCGCGATCGTGCAATCGCCGTACGTCAAACGCGCCGGGGCCTCGATCCGCGCGGCACCCGAGGGAATTCGCCCCCGCACGTAGCGCGCTGAGCCGCTCGACTTCGAGACCTGCGCCAGACACTCGGGGAGTGCCGAGAGCGCCCAGGGTGCGTCGCCGGCGAAAGCGGCCGGCCGGTCTGCGTTGGAGTTGTGCGGCGCGGCCGGCTTCGGCGCTACGCGCGCATAGACCGAAGCAATCTTGATGCGAATCAAATCGCGATTCACCCACGCGGCGACGGCAATCGCTACGCCCAAAACGATCGCCGTCGAGATCGCGAGGTACTTGAGCACCGGCCTCGTTCACGCTTTCGGAGTTTCTATCGTCATTCGCGCGGCACCGATCGCGTAGTCGCTCATGCCGTAATAGATGTCGTACACGTGCTCGCCGAGGTCGGGACGCGGATCGAGGCCGGTCGGAAAAACGACGTTGTCGACGACGCCTTTGCGCTCTTCCTTCATCTCCGGCGCGAGAATCGGTTCGGGCGAGCGATACAGGATCTTGTCGGGACGCTCGAGGTCGTGGATCACGATGCCCGCTCGATACTGAAGCGAAGGCTTCCGCGCCGGGTTACCAATGGAATCGACGCCGTGGAAGAGCGAGAGCCACATCTCCGTGCCGTCGAGCGCGATCTTGACCGGCGGCGTGCCGGCTCCGATTTTGATACAACCCCATGCGGCGTCGGGAGAAAGGACCTGGCGGCTCTCGGCGACGTCGCAGAGATTCTTGCGGTCTTTCAAGACGGGCTCCAACGGCACGTATCCGATGCGGATCGATTCGCGGTCCTCGAAGGGCATGCGCTCGATCATCGGAATTGCGGCGCGTCCGTTGACGCTCGAAAGATGGAGCATCGGCCGGTGATAGAATGCCAGCGACTTACGACCCTCGGGCGAAAGCACCGGCTCTGGAAAGAAGGCCGCGTCCTTGTCGTCGCCGACGACGTTTGCCGAACCGGCGAAATGCACCGTGCCTAGCCGCTCCCAGTGGTACGCGTCCTTCGATAGCGCGACCGCTATGCGCGGACCGTCGGGCCCAAACGCGGTATAGGCCATCACGTAGGCCTCGAGCTGGGGCACGTAGGTTACGCGAGGATCCTCGCATCCGTAACCGGGGCGCGGCCGCACTTCGTACGGCGCTTCCGGCTGCAGCGCGAAGTCGAGGCGCTCGCAGCGAAATCCGTCGGGTTCTTGTTGCGTCCGCATCGTCCCGACGCGTGAAATGTTTCCATCGGCGACGCAGCGAGGATACAGCAGCAGCTCGCCGCCGGGCGCGCGCGCCGCTGCCGGATTCAGGATGCCCCCGGCTTCGTCGGGAGTTCCGTCCGGCATCGTCACGACGCCGAGGCGGTTGACGCGCACGACGAGATTCTCGAGCGCCTCTGCTGAGGATGATTGTTCTTTCGGAGAGAGCACGGCTACCCTATGGCAAATAGGTCGTCGCGATCGGAGCATCGCTGGGCGTTACGACTTCCACTCGAACGCCTCGACGATAGACCGAGTTCGGAACGATCCAGAGCGTAAATGTACGGTATGGCGTCGACGGTTCGCCGGCGTCGGCGGGCGCCTGTTCGAACGCGACGACGCGCACGCGCTGGGGACTGGCGCTGATCGATTCGACGATCTGCTTATAACCGGTTCGATCGTGCGGGCCCATTAAAAGCGCGGCGCCGAACTCGCCTTTGAAGTGGACGGGCGCACGGATGCCGAGCTTGCTCAGGGCGACCTCATCGCGTACTATAGTGATTTGGTTGCCTCCTAAGACGGTGGTTGTGCCCGTTGCAAGCGTTTTTACGCGCACCTCGCGACATCCGACCAGCACGATGAGCCCCAAGGCTAGACCGGCCAGGGTCAAGCAGCGCTTCACGGCCGACCGCTTCGCCCGAGCCTTTCATTTGTCATTGCCGCCCGGGCGGAACCGGGCTACGCTGGGGATCGGATGAAACGACTCCTGCGCCTCGCGCTCGCCGCCGATGCCGTCGCCTTGATGACCGTCGTGCTCGGGAGTTGGACTCGCATCAACGGCGCCGGGCTCACTTGCCCGGATTGGCCGCTGTGCAACGGGCACCTGATTCCGGCCATGACCGACGGGACGCTCTGGGAATGGACGCACCGGCTGCTTGCGTTCCTCGTGGCGCCCCTCACGATCGCCCTTATCGCCGTCGCCTGGCCGCAGCGGCGCCGCTTCCCCTTCGTCGGCCCCACTATCGCCGCGATCGCCGTCCTCTTCGTGTTGCAAATCGTGCTCGGCGCCGAAACCGTCCGGCTGGGAAACTCACCCGCCTCGGTCGTCCTGCATTGGGCCACGGCCATGGCCTTCATCGCGTCGCTGACGGCGATGGCCGTCTTCGCCGGGGCCTCACCGGAAGCTGGAGAGACCTCCGGCACGTCCGCCGAGCGCTCCTCGTCGTACCTGCTCGTCACGCTCGGGACGACTGCGGCACTCGCATTCGCGACGATGTGCGTAGGGGCGTACGTGAGTTCGAGCGGCGCGGGCCTCGCTTGTCTCTCGATTCCCGGTTGCGCGGGTAACGTCGTGGTCTATACGACGGGCCAGTTCGTGCAGATGGTGCATCGCATCGCTGCAGGCGTCACGCTCGCCAGCGCAGCCGCCGCCCTCGCGGTCGCATGGGCGCGGCCCGCGCCGGTTCGCATTCGCGCAGCCGTCGCGACGGGCGTCGTGCTCGTCTGCGTTCAAATCCTGTTGGGCTTGCTCAACGTTGCGCTGCGATTGCCGGTCGACCTTCGTGAGGCGCACGCGGTCAATGCCGCGCTCCTCTTCTTGGCGTTCTTCGTCGCAACCGTCTTTGCGTTGATGGACGCCGCGATACCGGGGCCCGCGCGCGAGTTCGCCTCCGGCGGGTCCTCCCGTTGAGCGCCCTGGCGCGCGCGCGCGACTACTACGAACTTTCAAAGCCGCGCATCATCATGTTGCTGCTCGTCACGACCGCAGCGTCGATGGTGATGGCCGCCCGCGGCCTGCCTCCGCCGGCGCTGGTCTTTTGGACGTTGTTGGCTGGAGCGCTGGCCGCCGCATCGGCGGGTGCGCTCAACTGCGTCTGGGATGCCGATATCGATCGCGTGATGAAGCGCACCCAAGGCCGGCCGATTCCCGCCGGGCGAATCTCGCGGCGCGCGGGAACGGTCTACGCACTGCTTGCGGGCGGATTGTCGTTCGCGCTTTTCTGGATCTTCGTCAATCCGCTCGCTGCGTGGCTTTCGCTGGCCGGAAACGTCTACTACGTCGGAATCTACACGATGTGGCTCAAGCGCATCACCCCGCTCAACATCGTGATCGGCGGAGCTGCGGGTTCGGTGCCTCCGCTCGTCGGCTGGGCAGCCGTCACCAACCATATCGGCGGACCCGCACTAGGGCTCTTCGCGCTGATCTTTCTTTGGACGCCGCCGCATTTTTGGTCGCTCGCGCTGATGACCGAAACCGAGTACGGCAAGGCGAACATCCCGATGCTTCCAAACGTCTACGGGCGCGAGCGAACCAAGCGCGAGATCCTCTACTACAGTCTGTTGCTCGTCGCAGCGTCGCTGTTGCTCTACCCGCTGCACGTGATGGGTGCGCTGTACTTCGGCGCGGCCGCAGTTCTCGGCGGCATCTTCGTACTCGATGCGTGGCGAACGTGGCGCGAGCGAAATGGTACGATTGCAGCGCGGAAGCTCTTCCGCTTCTCGCTCGTCTACCTCGCGCTGATGTGCGCGGTGATGGTGATCGACCGGGTCGTAAAGTAGCGGCCGGCGGAGCCGCGATGAGTCGCCTACTGTGGACACTCTCACTCGGAGTCTTTGCCGGCGCGCTCGATTTGAGCGTACTCTCGCCGGCTCTCCCGGCACTCGGCCGTGCCTTCAACGTACAGAGCGGCGACTTAGCCTGGGTCTTCACCCTTTACTTGCTCGTGACCGTGCTCTCCATCGCGGTCGCAAGCGCGATGGCCGATCGGTTTGGGCGCCGGCCGGTCTACCTCGTCTGCATCTCACTCTTTGCCGCCGGAAGCATCGTCGCGATCTTCGCACCGAGCTACGGCATCTTTCTCGCCGCGCGCGGAATTCAAGCGCTCGGTGCGGGCGGAATCTTTCCCGTCGCCACCGCGACGATCGGCGACGTCGTTCCAGCGGAGCGGCGAGGGGCGGCGCTCGGCATCGTGGCCGCAACCTGGGGCTTGGCGGCCGTCATTGGCCCGAGCCTCGGCGGCCTGGTCACCCACTTCGTTTCGTGGCGCTACATTTTCGTCGCGAACATTCCGCTCGCCGCCACCGTCTTCGCGATGGCGATGCGCGATCTGCCAGTCGCGGTTCCTCAGCGCAAACGCCGGCTCGACCTCGTCGGATTGACGTTGCTGTGCGTCGGCCTGCTCGCGGTGACCGAAGGCCTGATCGAGATGCGGCTGGCCGTGGGCATCGGCGGAATCGGGATACTCGGCGCGTTCGTCGCCTATGAGTTCGGATCCGACGATCCGCTGCTGCCGCTCGGCGTTCTGCGCACGACGCAGCTCTTCAAGACGTACGCGCTCGAGATCGTGATCGGCGTCTTGGAGGGCTCGCTCTTCTTCATTCCGGCGGCGCTGGTCGCCGCGCAAGGGCTGTCCTACGTTGCCGCCGGCTTCGCCGCTGCCCTTGGCGCGCTGATGTTCGTCCTGGTCATTCCTGCGTCGGGACGCGCGCTCGACCGAGTGGGTAGTCGCGACGTTCTCTTGGCCGGCACGATTTGCAGCGAGATTGGGCTCGCCGCGTTCGCGCTGGGATTCACGTCGCTGCCGTTGGCCTTGCTTGCGATCGTCGTCGCAGGTGCCGGTTTCGGCGCACTGCTTGGTGCACCGACACGTTACATCGTCACCAACGAAACACCGCGAAGCGCACGCGCGACCGCCGTCGGCCTCCTGAGCCAAGCCTTGATCGTCGGACAGATTCTCGGAAGCTCGCTTGCGGGCGGCCTCGTGAGCGCCGCGCAGAGCGACGTTACCGGCTATCGGCACGCGTATCTCGCGTTTTGCGCGGTCGCCTTCGTTGCGGTCGTCCTTGCGGCGACCTTGAAGCCGCGCGCACAGGAACGGACGCGCCCGATCGAGGAGGCTGCTTAAACGGCTCCGACGACCATGCTCCACAACCAACCGCCCCCGCTCGAGAACTACAACCTCTTCCGAACGGATCGCGTTTTGCGGGAGGCGGTAGCGCGGGAGGCGCCGGACGGCTTAAACGATGAGTTGACGGTGCTGGGCGAGCTCGGCGGACGAGCCGAAACGGTCGCGCTCGGATTCGACGCAAACGAACATCCTCCACAGCTTCGAACGAACGACCGGTTCGGCAACCGCGTCGACGAAGCTCGCTTTCATCCGGCATGGCATGCCCTGATGACACCGGGCTTCGTCGCGGAAGCTTTTTTGCGCGGCCGTCTCGGTGCGGCGGGGCGAACGCTGGGAACGCTGCCGCCGGGTCTGCAGTTCCGCAACATCATCGATCGCGCCGCACCGGTGGAAGCAGCGTGAAAGCGCGAGAGTTCGACCGGCGCAAACACGGTCTCGCGCAGCGCCGCTGGACCGAGCAGGAGCGCCGCATCGTTTGGCGCGGACTCACGGGCCGGTTCGCACTGGCGATCGAGCCGCTGATCGGAACGGTCTTTATGGCCCTGCTGACCTGGGGCATCGTCTACCGCGCGCAGCACGTTGCGTCGGACGCCACGCTGATCAAGATCGCTTGGATTTTCGCACTGGGCGCGATCGCGTTCGCCGGCTACTTCGTCGCGGTTCTGGTCGCGCCGCTCGTCGCCTACCTGCACACGTTCCAGCCGATCTACATTCTGGACGGATACGTCCGCTATCGAGAGCCCGACGCCGAGTCGCGCAGCGATGCTTGCGGCTATGCGGCGGCGCTCTTTGCGGATCGCGCGCTCGCCGGTGAGTGGGAGTGGCTCGGTGAGCGGCGCCTGCCGAATGCGACGATCCCCACGCTCGTCGAGTTCTCGCTCTACGCGGGGATTCATAAGATCGACGGAAGGGCGACCGGCGTGTTGCCCGATGAGGACCTGCCGCTGCTCGCGATCGGCATCGCAACCCGTCGCGGCAAACGAGTTGACCTGTAGAGGTCATTTCGTCGGGCTTGGTTCGGGGGCAAGACCCGCTGGGTACGGGGACGCTCGCTTTTCCGCTTCCTGCGGAAAAGCTGCTCGCCTCGTCGTCGCTCCCGGCATCCTGCCTCCGCTCCTCCCTTCACACGCCCCGAACCCATCGGGTCTTGCGGAAGCCCGACGAGGCGGTGAAATTTAGGAGGTCGCTTACGGCGCCAGTAAAGCTACGGGTTTGAGGAGTTGTCCAGGGGGACGCGTTGGGTGGTGTCGGCGGGCCAGTGGTGGCCGTAGCCGGAATTTAGGCAGACCGCCGCGCCGATGGCGAAAATGATCAGCAGCCCGACGGCGGCAATCCGAAAGAGGCCCGGAGGAATGCCGCGGCTCTCGGGAACGTTGCTGAAATCCATATACTCATCGTCTCGAACGATCACGCTATGCCCCCTTCGGCGCGAAGCCGACGATATTCAGCCCGGCTAAGAGCGCCAGCACTGCGCCGGCTCCGAGCAGCACCAGCATCAGCTTGAAAACCTGATTCTCGATCCCCGTCGCCTGCCAATCTTTGTAGAGCGCGTAGAAAGCCACGACGGCAACGATGACGCCGCCGATGACGGCTCCCAATCGTTCGATCAGTTGTGCGTTCACGAGCGTCGCTCCTTAAATTAAGATAGAAGATCGAGAAGAGCACGACCCAGATCACGTTGACGAAATGCCAGTAGAGCGTGCCGGCCGTAATCCCGAAGAATTTCCCTTTGGTGTAGACGCCGGCCGCCGACTGTAAGACGAGCACGCTGAGATAGCAGACGCCGAAGAAGACGTGAAGTCCGTGCATGCCGGTCAACGTGAAGAACGATGCGCCGAAGATGCCGCTGCCCCACCAGGTGACGTGCTCGCCGAAGATCAGGTGATTGTATTCGTAGGCTTGGCCGCCGAGAAATCCGGCGCCGAGCACGATCGTCGCCAGCAGGAACCACATGTACTTCATGAAGTTGCCGTGCTTGAAGTTCTCGAGAGCGTAATGCATCGTCGCACCGGAGCCGAAGAGCACGACCGAATTCCACGCCGCGAAGGCGACGTCGAGCCGCTGGATCCCCGGGGGCGGCCAGCCTTGCCCGCTGTTGCGCAGGTAGAGATAGGCGAAGATGAACGACGAGAACAGGACGCAGTCGCTGATCAGGAAGAGCAGGAAGCCCTGGAGTCGCAGCTCGCGCGTCTCGACGTAGAGCTGGTCTACTCCGTCGTGAGCGTCTGCGCCGATCGCTGCGACCGACATCAGTGAACACCCGCCGCGACCGGCGGCGGCGAGTCGCTGAGTTCTTCCTCTAATCCTTTATACGGCAGCGGCTGGCTGAAGTCGTACGGCAAACCGTAGACCGTCGGGATGTGCTTGAAGTTGTAATAGTTCGGCGGCGACGGAATCTGCCACTCGAGCGTCCGGGCGCCCCACGGGTTCGGACCGGAACGCTTTCCGTTGCGAATGCTCCAGAGAATGTTGACGAAAAAGATCAGGATCGCAAACGTCATGAGGTAGGACGAGAACGACTCGAAGCGATTCCAGAAGGTAAACTGCGGGTCGTACGTTGCGACCTCGCGCGGCATGCCGAGCATGCCGAGCCAGTGCATCGGGATGAACGTTCCGTTGAAACCGATGAAGAAGAGCCAAAAGTGCAACTTGCCGAGCGTCTCGTTCAGGAGGCGCCCCGACATCTTGGGGAACCAGTAGTACATGCCGGCGAAGACGCCCATCAGGCTTCCTCCCACGAGCACGTAGTGGATGTGACCGACGATGAAGTACGTTCCGTGCACGTGCAGATCGAAGGGAATCGCGGCCAGGAAGATTCCCGTAATGCCGCCGAGCGTGAATAGGCCCACGAAGCCGATCGCAAAGAGCATCGCCGTTGTGTAGTGGATCTTTCCGCGCCAGAGCGTCGCGGTCCACGAGAAGATCTTGATGCCGGTGGGGATGCCGATCAGGAACGTGATGATCATGAAGGGGAGCTGCAAGAACGGCGCGAGCCCCGAGGTGAACATATGGTGCGCCCAGACCATGAAGCCGGCCAGCGCGATCGCCATCGACGAGAACGCGATCAGCTTGTAGCCGAAGATCGGTTTACGCGAGAAGGTGGGAAGCACTTCGGAGATGATGCCGAAGGCCGGTAGAATCATGATGTAGACGGCCGGGTGCGAGTAGAACCAGAACATGTGCTGCCACATCACGGGACTGCCGCCTTTGGTCGGGTCGAAGAACGGGACCCCGAACTGGCGCTCGATGAAGAGCGCGGCGAGCGCTGCAGCAAGCGCGGTCGTCGCGATCATCAGCAGCGGCGCGGTCGCGAACTGACCCCAGACGAAGAGCGGCATGCGGGTGAACGTCATCCCGGGCGCCCGCATCTTCAAAATCGTAACGACGAAGTTTATGCCGGTCATCGTCGAGCTGACGCCGACCAAGAAGATCGCCGCGGCCCACATCGAGGTGCCGGCGGCTCCTTGCAGCGATACCGGCGGATACTCCATCCACCCGGCCGTCGGCGCTCCCATGAGAAACGACGAGAACAGCATCAAGCCCGCAACCGGAAATATCCAGAAGCTCAGCATGTTCAGCCAAGGAAACGCGACGTCGCGCGCGCCGATCTGCAGCGGGAACACAAGATTACCGAAGCCGCCGGTCAAGAGGGGAATGATGACTAGCCAGATCATCGCGCTGCCGTGGACGCTGTAGACTTCGTTATAGGTCTCGGGGGCGACGAACCCGCCGTTGGCGTTGAGCAGCTGCGTGCGAATGACCTCAGCGAGTAATCCGGCGAGGACCATGAAGACAAAGGCGGTGATGATGTACTGGATGCCGATGATCTTATGGTCGAGCGAGAAAACGTATCGCCGGACGAACCCCTGCGGTTCGGGATGGATGTGATCGGCGATTCCGCCGGCTGGTATTGCTGCTACTGCCATAGTGTCCGTAATCTCACTTCAGTGTGTTGAGGAAGGCAACGAGGTCGGCGATGTCCTTTTCCGAGAGCCCGTTCGCACTGGCGTTGGGCATGGCACCCATGCTCCCCGTATAGCCACTCTGGAGGATCGACGCAACGTCTGCCGGAGTCGCGGGCTTACCATCCACCAAGTTAGGGTGGGACGGGTCGTGCAGCACGCCGAGAAGCCCCGGCCCGACGAGCTTCTGATCGAACGGCGCGAGCTTATGACACGCGGTGCATTTTTGCGCGAAAAGCTGCTTGCCGGACGCAACGTCACCGCCCTGCAGCGAGATCGCGCCGCTGCCCGCGGCCGGTAGCGTGTTGCTCGCGTGTGCGTTCTTCTGCTCCCAGCCCTTAAACCAGCGGTCGTACGAGGCTTTGTCCTCGATCACTAGGACCTGTTTGTCCATCTGACTATGCAAGACGCCGCAGAACTGGGTGCAGATAATCGGGTAACGCCCGGCAAGGCGAGGGGTGAAGCGAATCGACGTCACGAGCCCCGGAACGGTGTCGTTTTTGAGGCGCATCGCCGGAACCCAGAAGCCGTGGATGACGTCGGCCGCCGTCAAGTTGAGGGTGACCGGCACGCCCAGCGGCAGGTGCATCTCGTCGGTCACCTCACCGTTGATCTGCGGATACCGGAACGTAAAATCGAATTGGTGCCCGATCGCTTCGACGACCAGTCCGTTCTCCGGCTCCAGCATGATCTCGTACCAGATGCGCACGCTGACGACCGAAAGGATGATGACGAAGAGCGTCGGGATCACCGTCCACCAAAACTCGAGCTTGCGATTGTCGTGGACCTGGACGCCGATCGCGTCGGGCGGATCGCTGGCTTTAGCGCGATAGGCGATCGAGAAATAGATCAGATAGCCGGCAACAAAGACGTAGAGCGCGCTGCCGGTCGCGGCCATGAATCGGAAGAGCGTGTCAACCTGGCGCGCCGTAACGATCGCCTCGGGCAAGTACCGGTCGATCGGAAAGACGTACCAGAAGACGATCGCAGCAACTGCGAGCAGGGTCAGAACTGCGGTGGCGGCCCAGAAGCCACCATCGAGCTTGACTGGCTCCGCTCTGTTTTCTACCAAAGAATGCTCTCCCTATTAGCTACTATAAGGCACAGCGCAGCCTCTCGCACCGACTAAACGGGCTGTTAAGAGCCCCCGTCGGCAGCCCCTGCAAACTCCCGAACCAACCAGTCCACGTTCGTGATGGCGCTCCCGACGACGACCGCATCGGCGCCGGCATCCAACGCGGCGCGAACCTCGGCCGGCGTTCGAATGCCGCCCTCGCAGATGGTGAAGCATCCGAGCGGCGCAATCTCACGGACGAGATCTAGCGCCGGAAGCGATCGCTCTGCGGTTTCCCTCGTGTACCCGCAGAGCGTCGTCGCGACGACGTCGGCGCCGGCTTCGTACGCGGCTACGGCCTCCCCCGCCGTCGAGCAATCGGCCATCGCAAGCCGGCCGGCGGCGTGCACCGCGGCAACGACGTCCGTCAACCCGCTTCCATCGGGGCGGCGGCGCGCGGTGGCGTCGAAGGCGACGATTTCGGCGCCCGAACCGATCACCGCGGCGACCTCCGCAAGCGACGGCGTAATGTAGGGCTCGAAACCGGGATACTCGCGCTTGATCAGACCGATCATCGGCAGCGCGACCCGCGTGCGGACGGCGCGCAGGTTCGCCTCACCCTCGATCCGCACCGCGACCGCGCCGCCCTCTTGCGACGAGCGCGACATCGCCGCGATGATCTGCGGATCGTCGATCGCCGAGCCGCGCCAGGCCTGCACCGAGACGATCAATCCGCCGCGAAGGGCGTCGAGCAGGCTCACCCCGACAGCTCCGGGATCGCCCGGCCGATTTCCCGGTACGCCAGCAGCAGCGCGCCCGCTGCGGAGTCGTATCGCGGCTCGACGATCTGCGCATGGGGTACGAGTTCGAGGACCCGTCGCGCGACGCGCTCGCGAAACGGCTGGTGGGCAAAGAGGCCGCCGAGCAGCGAGACCTTGGGGGAAGGCATCGGTTCGGCGGCCGTACGGATGAGTGCGGCGAGCCGGTCGCCGCCGCGCCGCTCGATTTGGCGAAACAACGGAAAACTCAACGCGGCCGGGGCAAAAGCGGCAAGCTTGTCACGCGTTATCTCATCGGCATAGATCGCGCGCGCCAGCTCGCGCAACGTGCGCACGCCGAAGAACGCGCAGGCCGCCGCCGACTCGGATTCGCATGAGCCGGCGTCGTGCCCGCGCATCACACCGGCAAGCCCGTCTCGCACGATGCCGAAAGCGCTTCCCTCATCGCCGAAAAGCGGCCCCCATCCGCCGAGCGCTCGTTCCGAGTTACGCTCGTCGCGCGCGTAGACGACCGAGCCGGTGCCGGCGATCGCGATGACGCCCGGCGCGCCGGCGAGCGCACCGGCGTGTGCGATGGGCGCATCGTGCAACAGGGCGAAGTGCGCCGCCCGAAGCTCGGGCTTGCGGCCGTAGACTCGGCCTTCGTAACCACTGACTCCCGCGACGATCGCGGCGAAGTCGCACTGCGGGTCCAGACCCGCACGCACGCACGCATCGGCAAGCGCGGCACGCAGAGCGTCGCGCAGACGGGTCGAGTTCGGCCCCTCACCGATCTCATCGGCCGGACCCGCTTGTCCGCGCGCAAGAATCCGGCCCGTTTCATCGGCGATTGCGGCGACCGTCGAGCTTTGGCCGCCGTCGATCCCCGCAAACAAGAGGCTCATCCTTCGCTCGCCTTCAGTTCGCGGGCGTAGGCATCGGCGGCGGCTTCGCGCGCCGCGCGAGTCGGCAGCACGGGGATCTCGCCGATTGCCTCGCGATGGTGATAGAGCTCGTGACCGATCGCCAAGGCCACCAAGCCGGGCGCCAGTCGCAGGTGCACGCGAATCTCCGGCGGCGCCGGATCGTACTCGGAACGCAGCTCGTGCTCGCCCCAGTCGCCGAGCTCGGCAAAGCGGATTGCGACGCCGTATTCGCGCGCAAGCTCTCGTGCGGTCATTTCGCGCGCCGCAAGTTGACGCCGTCGGCGATCAGCGTCTCGCGCAGGCGCGCGGTGTCGACGTCGCCGACTCGCACGCCCTGCGCGCAGGCGAGGGCCGCGGCCGTTCCCGCCGCCTGTCCGAGCGTCATCACGGTGGGCGTCAGTCGCGTCGATGCCAGCGCCTCGTGCGTCGTCGAGATGCAGCGGCCCGCGACGATCAGCCGCTCGCGGTTGACCGGCAGCATCGTGCGATACGGAATCTCGTAGCTGGCGCCCGGCGCGAGGCGATGCGTCGTCGTGCCGCTGCCGCTGGGATTGTGCACGTCGATCGGGTACGCGCTGCGCGCGACCGCGTCGTCGAAGCTGCGTCCTTGCAGCACGTCCTCGCGCGTCAGCGTGTAGCGCCCGACGATGCGCCGCGATTCGCGGATACCGACCTGCGTACCGCTCGCAGCGATGCGCGAGTTCTCAAAACCGGGAACGCGCTGCCGAAAAAACTCGAGCAGCTGCATCGCCTGCAGGCGCGACTGCACCTCGGCCCGCGTGAGATCGTCGGGGTCGAGCGGATCGATGTTGATGACCCGCGTCATGTTGACCGTCACTTCGTCGGGATACGGTGAGATAAAGAACGAAACCAGCTCGCGCGGAACGTCGACGATACCATCGGCGCGAGCTTGCTCCCAAAGATCGCGCAGACCCGCGACTGCGGTCAGCGCTTGCGGGATCCGCTCCTGCGGCGCAAGGGACGTGCGCATCTGGTCGGGGTTCTCGCGCAGATACTGCGCGAGCTTCGCGAGATCGACGTGACTCAGGCGGAACATCAACGTTGCCGGCTGAACGCGGCCTCGCTCGTCGCCTTGCTGCGTCGGCACGCCGGCTGACGCGGCCACCAGCGCATCGGCGGTCGCGTCGACGACGACCGGCGCGCCGTACGCGCGGTTTCCGCCGACGGTTGCAAACGTCGCGCCCCGCACCTCGTCTCCGTCGACTTGCGCGGTCAAGAAGTAGCCGTGCAAGAGCAAGGTGACACCAGCCTCTTGCATCATCTCCAGAAGAAGCGCTTTGTGAACCTCCGGATCGAACGGAGTGATCGTCGCGACGTAATCGGACGAGTCGGGAAGATGGCCCGGAGACGCGCCTTTACGTTGTAGCCGATCGACGATCTCTTGTGCGATGCCGCCCACGATGCGCTCGTTGGACGAATGAAAGGTCATCCATGGTCCAACCATCGCGGCGGTCGCAGTGCCGCCAAGGAAGCCGTAGCGCTCGACCAACAACGTTCGCGCGCCGTGACGAGCCGCAGCGATAGCTGCGGCGCAGCCCGCATTGCCGCCGCCGACGACCAACACGTCGTAGTGCATACAAGCGCAATTCGTCGCCCTGCAGAGCAGGCCATTTTGCTGCGCCCGGCAATAGAGCGGAATGCAGGTTCAAATCGCTCCCCAAGAGCGCAATTGGGCTATGGCCGCACATTTGAGCGCGCTCGTCGCGGTTGCCGGCCTGCCCTTCGGGCACATCGTCGGCCCGCTCATCGTTTACCTGATCAAAGCGCACGAGTCCGAGTTCGTAGCCGAGCACGCGCGTGCGTCGCTGAACTATCAGATCACCGTTTCAATCGTCGGGCTCATCGGGATCCTCCTCGCGGTCTGTGCGATGTTCGGCCTGATCGCAACCGGCGCAACGCTTCACTCCGAAGATACCGGCTATGCAGCCGGTCTCGTCGCGCTGTGGGTGATCTTCGGAATCGCCATCGCGCTAGTCTTCCTGTTTTCGCTGATCTTCATCATTGCCGGAACCGTCGCCGCCAGCAACGGCCGCCCGTACACCTACCCGTTCGCCATCCGCTTTTTGCGTTAGGAGCACGTACGCAGCATGTTGTTGTCCCGAGTTAAACCGCTCGCACGAATTTTAGCCGAGGGCGCCGACCGAGAGGGCGGGCTCAAGCGCTCGCTGGGTCCGTGGGCGCTGACGGCGATGGGAATCGGAGCGATCATCGGCACCGGCATCTTCGTATTGACGGGCGTCGCTTCGGCAACGCGCGCGGGCCCGTCGATAACGTTCTCGTTCGTCGTCGCCGGGATAGTGAGTGGGCTTGCCGCGCTTTGCTATGCCGAAGTGTCGAGCAAGATCCCGATCTCGGGAAGCGCATATACGTACACCTACGCGACGCTGGGCGAACTGCTCGCGTGGATCATCGGCTGGGATCTGGTGCTCGAGTACGCCCTCGGCGCCGCCACGGTCAGCATCGGCTGGTCGGGCTATTTCGCGAACATTCTCCATCAGACGGGGATCTCGTGGCTCGCGATCCCGCCGCAGTGGGCGAACGGGCCGCACTGGGGCTTAGCGGGTCAAGCCGGCGTCAGCGGCTTTGCGAACCTGCCGGCCGCCGGAATCATCCTGGTGATCACCGCGCTGCTCTGTCGCGGAACGCGCGAATCCGGTTCGGTAAACGCCGTGATCGTCGCGATCAAGCTGCTAATCGTGCTCTTCTTCATCGCGATCGGCGTCGGCCACATCAACGGTGCAAACTACCACTTGCCGCCGGGCGGCCCAAACGGCTTGGGCGGTTACTTCCCGTTCGGTATCAGCGGCATGCTCGGCGGCGCCGCGTTTATCTTCTTTGCATACATCGGCTTCGATGCCGTTTCGACGACCGCTGAAGAGGCTAAAAACCCCGGGCGCGATCTGCCGTTCGGAATCATCATGAGCCTGGTGATCTGCACCTTCCTCTATATCGTCGTCGTTGCAATACTCAACGGCATGGTGCCGTTCTTCAAGCTCAACGTCGCCTATCCGGTGGCATTTGCGATGAACTACGTCGGCTTGAGCTGGGCGGGCGTGATCATCTCGATCGGGGCGATCGCGGGCTTGACCACGGTGCTGCTGGTGATGATGTTCGGACAGAGCCGTATATTCTACGCGATGTCGCGTGACGGATTGATCCCGCCCTCCTTCACGCGGATCCACCCGACCTGGCGAACGCCGATCTTTTCGACGCTCTTCTTCGGCATCTGCATTGCCTTGATCGCCGCCTTCACGCCGATCAATATCGTCGGCTCCTTGACGAACATGGGTACTCTCGTCGCCTTCATACTCGTCTCGATCGCCGTACCGATTCTCCGCCGGCGCCATCCCGAAATGAAGGGACAGTTCACGCTGCCGCTGGGGCCGTATATCATTCCAATCGCTTCGGCGGTTACGGCCCTCGGACTCGTCTACTACCTCAAGGTCGGCAACCCGGTATGGTTCGGCATCCCGATCGTTTGGGCGTGGTTCCTGATCTGGATGGTCGTCGGACTCGCCTTCTACTTCGTCTACGGACGCAACAAAAGTAACGTCGCGCTCGAGGAAGCCGAACGGCTCGCGGTCGTCCAGCCGCCGGTCAACTAAGGCAGCTATCCCTAGGCGTTGCGCGGCTCGACGAGCACGACGATCGGCTCGGCGGCCGCGCAGCCCTGCATCTCTTCGGCGGCCAGCGCTACGGCTTGCTCGACGCTCGTCAACCCATCGAAGACCGCAACGCGCGAATGCCGCAGGAGATACAGCGCCGGCAACGCCCGCCCGACGTCGCCGAACTGCGTCGCGCCCTCCACGACGTCGCGGAGGTGCGGTTCGAGCTCGGATACCGTCGTCGTCGACATTTCGTAATCGGCAACGGCGAGGCGGATGACGCCATGTTCGTCGACGGCCCGCAGCCGGCGGTGTTTGCGCTCGGTGCGAACGTAGCCGCTTAGCTCGTCCGTTAGCGCCAGCGGCTCGAGCGCGCTCGCATCGCACGCGAGCGACTGCGCGGCAATCGCGCGGCGCTCGTCCGGCGTGCATCCCGCTCCGGCGGCCGCCTCCACCAGCGCGGTCGAGCCGGAAGCGGTCGCGCAGACGCGGCTGCGCTGCGAATCGATCTCGACTTCGACGACCACGCGATCGGGAGCGGCGCCGGCGGCGATCACCCGATCCGCCGCCTCGCGGCGAATGCTCGCGATCTCCTCGGGCGTCGGAGAGGGAATCGTTCGCTCGACGACGTCGCGCACGAGCGCGAGCGCAACGCCGATCGGCGCGATGACCTCCGCGTCGCGTGCGATTCGATAGGGAAGCTGCATCGCTTGCGCAAGCGGCGGTACGAGCGCACCGCAGCCGCCGCCCCCGCCGACGATGACGAGCCGCTGCGGATCGAGCGCGTAGTCGGCTATGAGCGTGGCGAGCGTCGCGCGCAGCTTCGCGACGCCAAGCTCGATCGCGCGTCTCGCCAGCAAAAGCGCGTCGCCGCCGAGATGCTCGGCGAGCAACTCGAAGGCACGCCGCGCCGAGCGTTCGTTGCCGCGAGCGAATGCGTCGGCAGGAACGGCACCGGCGGCGTTCGCCGCGCACGTTGCGGTCGGTGCGACTCGAGTTCCGTCGGGCGCGACGAGCACGACGTACTCGGCTCGGTCCCGCGGCGCCGGGGCGACCAGTTCGACGCGCGAGCCTTCGAGCAGCTCCGGCTCGACGAACGACGCGTAGAGGCAGCCCGCAATATGCGCGCTGCGCGGCCCGACGTCGGCGAGGCTCCCGGCGTTCACGCGCAGCATGCTGCCGCCGCCGATCCCGAGCGTGCGCACGTCGAGCGTGCGCAGCATCGTGCGGTGGCCGCCGATCGTCGCGGGCTGCATCTGCGGCCGTCCCTGCACGATCGCCGAGCAATCCGAGCTGGTGCCGCCGACCTCGACAAAGATTCCGTCGCTCAAGCGTTCGTAGAGCAGCGCGCCCGCAATGCCGGCGGCGGGTCCGGAAAGCAGCGTCAGGATCGGACGGCGCTCGATCTCCCCAACGTCCATCACGCCGCCGTCGCTTCTCATCACCATCAGCGGCGCGGGGATCGCCGCACGCTCGACGGCACCGGCGGTCATTCGCGCGGTGCGCAGCATCTTCGGCAGGATGGCGGCGTTGAGCGCCGCCGTTCGCGTGCGAGATCGCAGGCCGTACGCGGAGCTGACGTCGTGCCCGCTCGTCGCGTCGATGCCGCGCTCGCGCGCGTAATCGACCGCGTACGACTCGCGCTCCGGGCGGTCGACGCCGAAGCTGAGACTCGCGGCCAGCGCTTGCGTGCCGCCGGCGATCAGACGGTCGATTCCGGCGCGAACGGATGCGTCGTCTTGCGCGCCGGCAAACTCGAACGCCGGTGCAAACGAAACCCCCGATGCGAGCGCCATCGGCGCGAAGTGCATCTGCCGCCGAGCCGGCCACGACAAGCCATCGAGCAGTCCCAGAACGCCGACCTGGGCCAGGTCGCCTTCCAAGAGCGCATTGGTCGCCTGCGTCGTTGAGTGCGCGATGAATGCTACCGCGCTGGCATCGACGCCCGTGCGGTCGAGCAATCGCGCGATGCCGGCGACGATTCCCTCGGCAACACCGCCCGGAGCGTCGTGGGTCGTCGGGACCTTGACGCGCGCGACGAGTGCCCGCGTCGCCGCATCGACGGCGACCACGTCGGTAAACGTTCCACCGACGTCGATCCCGACGCGCAAACGCTGCGCCGGAGAGCCTGCCATCAGGTCAAGCCGGCCGTCACGACGTGCGTGACCATCCGCATCGTTACCTTGCCGCCGCGCTCGTATTGGTCGAAGAGCGCGGACAGATCGCGGCGCAATGCATCGGCTCGTTCCCCCGACGCCGGAAGATACGAAGACGAAGCCGCACGTCCCATCAGCCCTTCGCGGTCGAGCGGCTGATCGAAGTGGGCGGCGGAGCGAGCGATTCGTGCACCAGGAAAGCGCGAAAACGCCTCGAGCCCGCGCGCCCGCAAAGCCTCGGTATCGTCGGTAGCATAGGCGCGCACGATCTCACCATAAGCTTTGGTGAACGGATCGCGTTCGTCGCGCTCGTACTGCAAGAGCGCAACGCGCCGCCGCGCGATCCGCGCAAGCTCGAGCATCGCCTCCGTCGTCGCAAACCAGTGAAAGGCCTGACAGATCACGACGAGGTTGACGCTCTTGGCGGGAAGGCCGGTTTGCTGCGCGGTTCCTTCGCGCCACTCGACGTTGGGGTGCGGTTCGGCCTGCGTACGCATGCGCTCGTTTGGCTCGACGGCGACGACCTTTGCGCCACGTTGTGCGAAGAGGCGCGACGAGATTCCCGTGCCGGCACCGATATCGGCGATCGTCAGCGCCGAGGGGTCGCCGAGGCCGTGCAGCGCCGCGTTGACCGCTTCGGGCGGATAGGCCGGGCGAAAGGCGGCATAGCTTTGCGCGCGCGCGCCGAAGCGGCGCGTCGAGTCGTGCTTATCGTGCATCGGCAGCCGGCAGGACGAACGGTGGTCCGAGGCTCACGTCGGCCGCTCTCCCCGTCCCGACGACTTCAAAGGTATGCGGACGGCCGTCGTAGGCAAACTGCTGCGTGCGATACGTGCCATAAAGCCACCAATCCTTACCGTCGATCTTGTTGACGACTTCTCCCGAACGCAGCCCCGAACGGTATGCCGGGCCGCCGGCGCGCACGTAGACCCGCATGTTGCCGTCAAGCGTACGAAAGAAGGCATAGAAATACGTGGGCTTGTCGCCGGGCCGTGCGGCGACTCCCAGCGCGAAGAGATTTTTGCTCCGCACGGGGTCGGCGCGCTGCCACTCGCGCAGCCGGGCGATGCCCGCACGCGCGAGTTCCGCCGCCTCGGCCGCACCGGAAGTGGTCGCGACGATCTCGTGATCGTGCCACTCTTCAACGATCCAGCCGCCGCAGTCTTCCAAACGCACGCCGATATCGAGATCCTTGCCTTCGATCAGCGAAAACGTCGAGCTGTCGAGGCGAAGATACGCGGCATACTGCTTGCTCGCGCAGTCGCTCGAGTTCGGATCGTCGTGGAGGCGTACGGCCCCGTGGCCGTCGGCGCGCAGCGCCGCCGCGGCCGCATCCGCGGCGATCGCTCCCAAGGCCGTTGCGTCGTCGTCGACGGCTACGCGATCGCTGGCGGATTGCGGGGCATAAAATCCCGCCGAGGTCTCGTCCGCGCGCGCGATCGAAGCAAGCGGCGTGAACACCCGCTCCCCGAAGAGCGCCGGCGCTCCAACGGCGATCAGCAGCGTGCCGAGGAGCGCGACCGCCACCTGGTACGGCAGCGTACGCCGCGTGATCGTCGCGATCGGCACGCCGGTGAAGTTGGCAACCCAGACGTTGGAGGTATTGGTAGGATCGCAGACGTTTTGCACTTGCACGACGGCCATAATTGCCGCAACGAGCACGACCGGCGGCAAGACGTGCGAGGTGAGCAAGACGGTGAAGATCGCGATTCCCACCCCGAAGGGATTGAGCGGACCGCGATAGAGCGCGAGCGGGCTGGCCGCGCCGAAGACGAGCACGAACGCGATCGGATTGCGCAGCCAGTCGCCGGCGATCAGCGGGCGCAGGGCCGCCGCAAACTGCGGCTGCTGCGTCGCGACGAGCAGCATGCCGATGCCCATGAAGAGCAGGACCGCCGGTGCCACGTCCTCGACGCCGCGTATCGCCGATGCGACGAGCCGCCGCACGGCGATCGCCGGCCGGGTTACCAGCACGCCGAAGAGCGCCGCGACGAGAAATGCGACGGCTGCCTCCATATGCAGCGCGTAGTAGAGCAGCAGCGGCACCAGCGGCGTGAGCAACGCGACGGCCGGAACGCGTTGCGCCTCGCGGCTGTTTTCGCTGCGGACCGCCCAGGCTGCGTACTTTCGTTCCCGGCGAAACGAGACGGCCGCATAGACGAGCAGCGCGAGCGCGTCGATGACCGCGAGCGCGATCGCATAGTGAAAGAGCTGCTCGCGCGACACGTCAAAGAATTTCGTATAGAAGGTCCAGTTCGCGATGTTGAAGATGTAACCGAGCGCAAAACCCATCAAAAAGAGCGTCGCCGCGATCGTCCGTGGGACGCCCGCCGTCATCATGATCGGCAGGACGATGGAGCCGACCATGATGATTCCGCCCAGGCCGGAGAGGGAGGTGAAGAGCACCGCGACGATCGCGCAGAAGCCCAAGCTCAGCAAGAACGGCCGCTCGCCGCCGAATTCTGCGGCAAGATTGACGATCGCGCGGGCGATTCCGGTCTCGATCGTTACGCGGCCGAGCAGCGCCCCGAAGAGAACGGCGACGTAGACCGGCGCGAGCTGCACCGATCCCTGAGTGATGATGCCGCCCAGCGCTCCCGCCGGGACGCCGGCCGCTAGCGACATCAGCAGCGCCATGGCCGGAACGGCGATCAGCGCGGGCATCCACCGCCGGTACATCAGCACCGCGAAGACGGCGAAAACGAAGAGAATTGCCGCGGCGCTCAGGGCGACAGAACGCTTTCGAGCGGCGGAAGCGTCTTGGCCGTCACGTATAGCTGCGTCACCCGGTAGAAGGCATCGGCACGATCGATCGCTTTTTGCGCGGCGAGGTGATAGCGCTCCAAATTACTCGCGAGGTGGCCTTCGCGGCTCTCGTATCGCCAGGCACGCGCGTAAAGCGGCTCCAGCGACTCGTAAGCGTCGCGCAGCTCCCACATCCAATACTTGCACCAGAACAGGTCCCGCAGCGTGGTATCGCTATCGGTTTTCTCGTGTGCGACGGCATCTGCGTACATGGCTCGGACTTCGGCCGCGATCTGGTACTTCCGCGCGAGGGTGTCGTAGCGTCGAGCGGCCAGAAACATCACGAACGCGGCATTACCGTGCAAGGGCGGGACTCTGAAGTAGAGATGCTCTTGGACGTCCTCCGCGCCAAGCCGCACGTGTCGCAGGTTGACGTTGCCAACCTGCTTTGCCGCAGCCGGATCGAACGGATCGGCCCAAAAGAGTGCGTTCGACTGGCCGTACGTTAGAGGGCTCGGTTCGAGCTCTTGAAGCGCTGCCGACAATTCGTTCACGTCGTTGCCGTACGATGGGTCGTCAACGCCGAAAAATGCGTGTGGGAAAGCGTCGGCAAATTGCTCGGGCGTAAGGTCGCCGGGCTCCCACGCAGCCGCGGCCGCGTAAACGACGGGATACCACGTCGCTTCGTAGAGCGTCTCACCATCGTCGTGCCAGACGGTTTGGAAGAGCCCGAGAACGCTCGCGGCCTTTCCTTGATTGATAAAAAGCCTTTCGTTGGCCAGCGCCGTGCCGATCGCCGGAAAGATCTCGTTCCAATTGCTCGCACCCGGCGCGACCATTTGCTCGAAGCCGCCCCGGGCGATCGTTTGAATGAACGGCTCGAAGGTCGCCTGGGCACCGTAATGCCAGTTCACGATCACCGCGGTGCGCGGGATCAGCTTCATGATCTCCGGATCGTTTTCGATGCCGTCGTCCCACACCATCATCCGCGCACCCGACGGCTCGATCAGCCGGTTCATCTCGACGAGGTGCTGCGCGTAAACGTTCGAGCGCCCTCGCTTCGCGACGTAGTCTTGCGTTCGTCCGAGCCCTAGCGTCGCGGTCTCGTCGGAACCGACGTGAAAGAACGGCGTGGAACCGACCGCCGCAAGCTCCTGGGAAACCAAACGCGATACATACTCCATCGAGAGCGGCGAGTTCGGTGCGAGAAGGAAACCGTGAGGAAACTCGGCCGCATCCGCGTAGCGCTCGACCCGCAAGGCATTGTGCATGTGCGCGAAGCTTTGCTGCTCGACGATCAACGCCACGTGGAAGCGCCTCGCGTAGGCCGAAAGGTCGTGCAACTGCGAGGGCGTGATGCCGTCGAGCGGGGCAGGCAGCGGATCGGTGGGGCTGAGAAAGACATGCTCCATATACGGGGAGTAGCCGTTCATTTTAAAGGCGGCGATCGTGCGGATGCGCTCCTGGAAGTAACGCATCGTCGGAAGCGGGCCGCGTGAGACGTCGTCGGAAAGAATGCGCCACCGCAGCGCCGGCTTGTCGGCGATACGGACGCACGGGATCGTCCACGTGCCGTTGGAGCGTTGGGGGAGCTGCGCGAGGGTTACCGCGGCATAGAAGGCCCCGGCGGCGTCGGCGCTCTCGATCGTCGCGCGCCCGCCGGCAACCGTGAGCCGATAGGCTTGCGGGGAGAGCGTCGCGTCTCTGCGCACGACGATGGTTGCCGCATTGCCGCTGCGAAGGCGTCCGATGCCCAGTGCCGACCAGCGTTCGTCGATCTCCGTCCGCGCCGCACCGTCGAACGAGCCCGCGACCTCGCGGGGAATGGTCGAGGCGGAGCATCCGAGTCCCTCGACGCTCTGCGGGCGGGGCAGGAGATGCAGCGACGTCGCCAGCGCCGCTGCAAACAAGAGCCCCGGGTGCATAGCGCCAGGGTACGACGCCCGCGCCGCAAGGGCCTCGATACGCATCTGGGAAGATAGAGGACGTGAAGCACGCAGCGGTATGGCCGGCGTACCTCGTCGCGGCAGTCTGTTTTGCGATCGCGTTGATCTCGTCGATTGCGAATATCTCGCTGCTCGGGCAGGTGAAGCTGCAGCAGCGCGAACTTGCGACCCTATCCGAGCGTTCCAGGGCGCTCGCTCGGACACTCGCCGACGAGCGAACCGCGCTCTTCGACATGCTCGACAGCCGAACGAAGCACTATACGGTCGGCAACGGCGAGGTCGTGACGCGTGGCGGCCGCATCGATCTCGCGCTCCACGCGATGCCCGAACCGCCCCGTGGTCACGTCTACCAGGTCTGGACCCGACCGGTCGGGTCGGCCAAGCTTTCGCCCTCGCCGACCTTTCTGCCCGATGCGCGCGGCGTGGCGCTCGTGATCGTCCCCGCGGACGCCCGAACGACCTCGGAGGTTGCGGTCACACTCGAGCCGGAAGGGGGGAGCAAAGAGCCGACGACCAAACCGCTGATCAGCGTCGCCTTTGGTCCGCAGTAGTTCGATGCGCGTAGAGCCGCTCTCCGCCGCGACGCAGCGCGCGGTGCTCGAGTATCTCGATCGCGCCCCCTACGATAACGTCTTCATCAGCCACATTCTTCTGCACGACGCGTCGTATGCGTCCAAGCACGTCAACGTGATCTTCGACGAGCACGGCGTCGCCGGCGTCGTCTATCATGGCCGTCACATCGTGATCGCGGCCGATCTGCCGGCGATTCCCGCGCTCGCCGCAAGCCTGCCGCGCCACGTCAACGCGCGGATGATCATCGGGCCGCGCGACGCCGTGGTCGAGCTCTGGAAACTGTTGGGCGAACGATACGGCCGTCCGCGCTTGGTGCGCGATCGTCAGCTCGTCATGATGGTAGATCGCCGGCAGTTGCGCCCCGGCAGCCGCACCGTGACCGTGCGGCACGCACGACTCGACGAGTGGCGCACCGTCGCCGATGGATCGGCCGAGATGATCCAGCAAGAGCTCGAATACGACCCGCGACGCGGGATGCCGAACTTCGACGTTGGCGTCAGGCAGATGATCGAGCGCAGACTCTGGTGGGTCGGTCTCTCCGAAGGAACGCTCTGTTTCTTTTGCCACATCGGACCGTGGTCGAGCCGCACGCTGCAGTTGCAGGGAATTTGGACGCCTCGGCCGCTTCGCGGCCGGGGACTCGCGACCGCGTCACTCTCGGCGATTTGCGATCGTCTGCTCGAGGCATCGCCCACGCTCTCGCTTTACGTCAACGATTTCAACGACGCCGCGATCGCGCTGTATCGCCGCGCCGGCTTCGAACACGTCGGCGATTTTCAGACGATTCTTTTTTAGAGTCTCTCTTTGAGGTGGCTGATGCCGCCTTCGACGGCCTGCTCGGTTTTGGTAAAGAGCCCGACGATCCAACGAATCGTCGCAAAAAGGCCGATCGCCGCAAAGATGAAGACGATGAGGAAGAACCATCCTGCGGTCTCGGCCAGACGAACGAGCGCATGTTCCATACGCGTTGCTTAGCTAGGCCGCACCGCTCACCCTTCGGCTCTTTCAGTTAGCCGAGCGCGAGATTAGAGATTTCCGCAAGCTACGTAGTCCTTGAGGTCGCTCGCCGATTTGTGAACGTTTACCGCGAGACCCCCCGCCGTCAACGTCGCGATCGGCGCGTCGACGGTCGTTTCCGAGATTCCGTTTACAACCGAGGTCAGCGGATACTTGGGCGCCGGATTGAGATTGCTGCACGAACCGCTGTGAATGTGCGCAGGCTCGGCAGTCGATGGAGCGCCGATGAGATGAAGCTCTACTACGGTTTTTGCGCCGCGCGGTTTTAGAGCGACCGTCCCATGCTGTCCCGATCCATTTTGCGCGTCGATCGCAAAGACTTTCCCGCCCGAGTTATCGGAGGCGATGGCCGGAAACGCGATGAGGAAGCTTGCGAGCGCTAAGCCGGAAGAAAGAAATGCATGTTTCATCTTCAATATGTACCCGCTCGGCTCAGCCGCCAAGCCGCGCGATAGCCTCACCTTTTTGGCGGGCACCTCGGCAAAAAGAATTCGTGGCAGAGCCGCGAACCGTTTTGCATGCCACGCACACTTATCGCACTCTTATTCTTACTATTGCCGCTGACGGCCGGCGCCGCGCCCGCCGTAGAATGGCAAGCCGACCTCGTTCACAGTCGCGCGCAGTTCACCGTCTCACATCTCGTCGTTTCGCAGGTGTGGGGACATATTCCAATTCAATCGTTGACGATCGTCAACAGAGGCGGCTCGATCGTTCCGCAACGCATCGACGCCGTCCTCAACGTCAGCCGCGAAGATACCGACAATCACGACCGCGACCGAGACCTTCGCTCGGCAACCTACTTCGACGTAGCACAATACCCGACGATGGAGTTCCACTCCACCGCGATCTCGCCAATCGACGCGACCTCGTTTCGCGTGACCGGTAACCTGACGATCAAGAACGTCACCAAGCCCGTAACCTTCGTCGCCACCCTGGTCGGAATTATCCCCGAGGGGAAGGGTTGGCGGGTCGGCTATTCATCGACGCTGCAGATCGACCGGCGCGAATGGGGAATCGTTCGACGCCCGGCTCACCGCCGCCGGGGTGCTGCTCGTCGGCTACAAGGTAGACATCGGCCTCACCGTCGAGGCCACGACCAACGATCCGAGCCTTCACCGCACGAGCACGCAGTAATTGCGGGCCGGGGTTGAATAACCCCGGCCCGCTTTCTTTCCCTAGCCGTGCTGCTTTCCGATTAAGTACTGGTAGCTGAAGTAGATCGAACGGAACGGCAGGCCGAACCATTCGGTCGACGCCGCGCCGATATAGGGTGTATACGCAGACGGCTTGGCGTACTGGTTGAGCGGCAGCGGGAGCCCGTCGCCGACCAAACCCGCGATGGACGCATACTGGTTAAAGAGATTCTCCACCGTCGCCGTGAGGACGCCGTTACCGATCGGGTAAGCCGCGGTAACGTCGCTGTAGTTGTAGGCCGGCAGGTTTTTCGTATTCCCGGCCGAGACCGTATAGAGAGTGTAGCGCAAGTCGAGCTTGTTGCCGATCGTATAGTCCGCCGCGATGTTGGCACTATGCAGCGGCAGACGCGCCAGCTGCGAGAACGGTATCAGCGCGGTGTTGGCTTCCAGCAGCTGCTGATTCGCACCGAGCAATACCGTTGACGTCAAACCCCAGTCGTAGTCGAAGTAGAGGTTCCGCGTCGCGCGAATTCGGCCGCTCAAATCGGCGCCCTTCGCCCGCAGGGTTCCGACGTTGAAGTTGCCGGTAAGGCCCAGCAACGACGGAGCGACGGAGTTGCCGCACTTCGCCCCGACTGCGTTGATGAACTGCTGCAGCAACGCGGGCGGGATGAAGCTGGTACCGGTCGTCGAGGTTGACACGATCGTCGAGTAGAGCTTGTCGTAGACGTTCGTGTTGTAGAGGGTCAGCTGAGTCGTTGAGTCGCCGAACCAACGGTGCGTATAGGCGACTTCCTCGTTGACGCCGCGCTCGGGCATGAGCGCCGAGGACGGCACGCTGCCGATCGAGTTAAGGCCGCCGCAGGTAACGGCCGATCCGCCGCCCGCACCGATGATGTCGTCGTTTGGCACGTAGGATTTATTGAGCATGTCTTGGCTGGGCTGAGTCGTGGTCGAGCCCACCGAGCCGCGGATGATGTCGTGATTGGTAAGGCGATCGACGACGGAACCACGAGCATCGATGTAGGTGGTATTCGTCGCGCTCGCGTGCTTGTCCCAAATATTGCCGAAAGCCGCAAACGGCGAGCCCGAGGGGTGGTAGACGTCGCGCAGGAAAAACGCCGTTTCCCACACGGTCGGAAACGAGGAACTCATGCTAAGGCTGCCGTCGTTGTTGGCGTTTTGGGTGAGGAAGTAGGCATTGTTCATATACGACATGCCCGCCTCGATGTCGTTGTTCTGGTTATACCAATCCTGACTGCTGATGAAGCCACTCTCGTTGACGCCGGTGTCGCGCCACGACGCGTTCGATCCCGGATACGTGTAGAAGGGCAGCTGGAACGTGCGATCCCACGGATTGTTGTACAGACTGTTGTAGAAGGTCGAACGGAAGACCGAGTTGCTGTTCTGATGTTCGTAAGTCAAGCTGTTGTCGTAGAGGTGGAAGGCCTGCCACGCCGGGCCGGCGCCTTGCCAGCCGGTATTGAAGGCCGCGTACTGCCCGGGAGTTTGGCAGGTGGTTCCGCCATCCGGCTGACCGTTAGGCCCAAAGCCGTTCAAGATGCCGAGCGCGTTGCTCGCCGGAAACGTTCCCTTGGGGCATACAATGCTGCTCGACGAACTCGGAGTGTACGACGCGAGCTGCTGCTTTCCGCGAGCCAGCGCCGTGTTATAGGGAAGAAAGTCTCCGTCGCCGTTGCCGGTCTTGTCCTCCCAGCGCGAGCTCGAGACCATCGTGTATTGCAGGCTGTTCTTCGGATCGAAGGTGTAGCGAAGCTTGACGAGCCCGGCTTGCATCGTTGCCGTGCCGCTGTCGGTATAGACCCCCAGCTGATGCACCGGCCCCGAAAGCACCGACTGATCGAACGCCGCGCCCGGTTGGTAGAAGGAAGCGTTGTGAAATGGCCCATTCAAGTAGCCGACGCCGTACGCAACGGCGTAGCCGAGCTTGCCGATCGTGCCGGTGGAGCGGAGGCTGGTTGACAGTTGATCGAAAGAACCCCAGCCTTGCGTCACGGCAGTTTGCTCGTACGGCGTCGGATCCAAGGTCTCGAAGTTGATGACACCGCCGATCGCGTTGACCCCGACGAGATCGCTCGCCGATCCGTAGAGGACCGTCGCGTTGCGAAAGCCGTAGACCGGAGAGAGATTGTAGTTGTAGCCGCCCTTGACGCCGTAGGCGATGGGATGGCCGTCGATGGCCGCCTCGGTCTCGAGCGTCCCAATGCCGCGAATGCTGAAGTTGATGTCGTCGGCAAGCGAGGCGGTATCGCCGGTGATGCCGTTGTTGACGCCCGGTAACGTGCGCAGCGTGTCGGCGATCCGCGTAACACCTTGGCGTTCGAGCTCTTCGGTGTTGACGGTTTTGGTGAAGGTACTGGACTGTTGCAGCGACTCGCTGGCACGAGTTGACGTCACGGCGATCGTGTTAAGGTTGGTCGTGCCGCGATTCATCGAGAGGGTTGTTATGAGCGTTGCGGCGCCGAGATTGATCGGCTCCGAAACGGCCGGCTGGTAGTCGTTGCGGCTTAGCGCCAGAACGACGCGGCCGACGGGGAGTCCCTCCAAGACGAAGTGCCCGGACGCGTCGGTTTGCGTGCGGCGATCGGTACCGACGACGCGGACGCTAACGCCGGGGAGCGGGACGCCGCTGGCTTTGTTGACGACCGTGCCGACAATGCTGCCGATCGGCGTCTGCACCGGCGCAGCGGACACCGGCAATGCAGAGGTGAGCGCGATTGCGAGCGCGACGAGCGCACGCAACACGCGCAAAAGTGCGAGGTTCACGCGAATCTCCTTGTAGTAGACGTGAGAATTCATGGTGCTCGAGTCCGAGTGCCATGGGAGGTCCACGTTTACAGAGGCGAAGCGCGTGAGGTGCGCGCCGCCGGCGCGGCGCACGAAGCTGTAAGGAGAGATCGGCAACCCGGGGCAGCGCGGAACTCGCGTGACGTCGCACGAGCGTCTCGATGATCGCGGCGATGTGGTCGCGATGCGAGACCAGCCAGCGCGCGAGCGCGTAGACGAGCCAACCGACGAGTGCCGCACAGATGACCGTCGTCGCGACGCCTAACAAGATCGAGCCGCCGAAGGCATCGGCGAGGCTGTGGACGGGCACGCCGGCGAGCCGGTCGTCAAGACATTCCATTGCCGGCACCCCGGCGACGGCGCCGAGAAGCGTCGCGAAAAGGAACGCGAAGCGCTCGCCCGCGCAGAGTCGCAGCCGCGGCAAGCGATGACGGTATCGTGCCGCCAGCTCGCAGCAGATGCGCAACCCCCCCAGGGCCAACGCGAAGGCAAGAATGAGCGCGATGCCGCTGGCGAGGCCGCGCGACGCATGCGCGATATCGTCGTAGGTGTCGTGGGGGAGGGCGAAGTCGCCGATGACGTCGATCAGGACGTGCGCCACCGAGGCTGCGGCCGTAGCGGCGCAGGCAGCCAGAGGAAGCGTCGTTCGAAGTCCCAGACGCACCGGCTTAGCCGAAGGAACCTAAATCGCTCGTGTCACGACGAACAGAACCTGCGCGCCTTGCAGCACGAAGGCGTTGGGAGTGATCACCGGCTGCCCGGGGAGCGTCCCATAGGGGATGCCTCCGCCAACGATCGTGAACGGCGTGCTGTAGACGTTCGTTAGATTCGTCCCGTAGAGTCCATACTCGAAACCGGCGTGCCGGTAGGCGAGGTGAGCATCGAGCGTTGCGTACGGCGAGCGGTTCAGCTCGTTGTAGTAACCCTCGTAGTTGAGGCGCGCTCCGTACGCAAGACCTTCGGCGACCTCCTGATCTACTGAAAAGTACGCCTTATGCAATGGCTGTCCGAGCGACTGCTCGCCGGTGACGAGCGTTCCGTCTTGAATGCTGGCCGGAACGGAGGTGAGATACGAACTGTTGACGTCCCAACCGGCGCGAACGTGGAAAGTTCGTCCGAGCTGCTGGTCGCCGTGAATATCGAGGCCGCGGTAGATTCCGTTGCCGGCATTGACCGGATAACTGAGCGGACACGGCTTCGGCCTGCGAGGCGTCTCACAGCCGGGTACCGGATCCACGTTGAGCTGATTTGCCGGTGCTCGCAGATTCGTCTGGTAGAGATCGAACGAGAGGTGCAGGGGATTGCCGAAATCTCGCACGATCTGCTCCATGCCGAGATCGTAGTCGGTAGCGAAGTCCGGCTTAAGGTTCGGATTACCGATGAAGATGATCCCTCCAACGGGTACGCGATCGGCGACCGGCGGTACGACCAGCTCCGAGAGCTGCGGAACCTGAAACGTCGTTCCGACCGACGCGCGAACCGCGGTGTTGCCCGTCGGGGTCCACACGAAGCCGGCGCGCGGGTCGAAGCTCGTACCGAAACTGCTGAAGTTGCTATAGTAGCCGGCCAACGAATAGTGAATGTGGCTCGTCGGATCGCCGTTGTAACGGAGCACCGCCGAGCGTTCGGTCTGGCCGAGCGAGAGTGTCTGCACCGGCGGCGGGGGACGATCGTTCGGCAGGAGCGCATCGCCTGAAACGCTGCCTCCTTGCAACGGGATCGGGCCGCCGACCGGTATGCCCTCAGCCGTCACTTGCCCTTGCACGTAGTTGGTCGCGAGCGTCTCGGTCTCGAGATCGTATTTGAACGAGAGCAAGCCGGTCGCGAAGCGGTGATCGATCTGCAGCCAATCGTCATTAAGATTGTCGCGCTGATTGTAGAGGTAGGGTAGCGTCGCCTCACCCGGACCGGTGACGGATTGCGAGTTCACCGAGGTTAGGTGACTGAACTGCAGCATCGTTGCGGGAGCGCCATCGAGCATCTGATTCCCAAGCGGCACCTGCGCGTCGAAACCATAGTTGCTCTGATGCGCCATCAACCACGTGCCGGCGAAACTCTGAAATCCACCGGGATTGTCATCGTCGTCGTCGAGCGGCCTTGCGGCCGCACCGGCATTAAGGGCGTCGTCGCCGCCGCTTCCGCTGAAACCCGGCGGCGTAAAGTTCGTCAGCAGGGACGAATCGTCCTTAACGACGTTCTGATTGCGGAAGTTGAACTGCAGATATCCGTAGCCGGTCGGACCACCAAGCTGATAGCGCAGCTTCGTAAGGATCGAATTGCCCCACGAGTTGCTGCCGACGCTCTGGGCGACGTTGTCGTCCGAGGCGCCGGACGTTGGCGGAGCGAGAATCGTCTGATTCACCGATCCTAAGGACGACGTTCCGTGAAACGAGAAGGCATACCCTAAGCGGTCGTCGGTTCCCGTCGCTTGAACGGTGCCGCCGTACGTTCCGTACGACCCCCCAAAGAAGCGCAGGAGGCCGTGCGGATCGGTCGTCGGCTGCAGGGTCGTGATGTTGATGCCGCCGCCGATCGTGTTCGGGCCGATCAGCGACGAAGGCGCGATGCCGTAGACGATCTCGACCTCTTGAAGTGCCGCGGGGTCCATCAGCGACAAGTCGAAGTCGCCGGTGTTCCCGTTGTTCACTTGGTGGCCGTCGATATCCACGAGCGTCTCGGTCGGGTCGGGACCGCGCACGGCGAACGTCTCGGTGGCATTGCTGCCGCCGCCCAGCGGAATGACGGGCGTCGTCGAGAGTTGGGTCCACACCATAGGCCCAACCGACGTCACGCCGGCGGCCGCCGCCTGCTGAGCGCTCATCGAAATCGTGGGCGCCGACGCCGTCGAGACAGTCTCGCCCGAAGCGGCCGACACCTGTCCGATCACCGTCAGCGAGTTGGTGGTAGCACGATATAGGACGACGGAGAGATGCTCGTCGTCGCGCGCGATCGTTACCGTCCTCTGCGAGATCGGCTGATAGCCGGGCGCGACGGTATGCAGCGCGTACGTGCCGGCGTGCATATGCTCGAGCTCGACGATGCCGCGAGCGTCACTGCTGCCGCTGCGAACGTAATCGCCGGCGGACAGCGAGACCGTGGCGCCGGCAACCGGCGTCCCGTCGTTGGCGCGTACTGCGACTTTGACGTGAAGGTCGCGGTCGGTGTTGTGGTCACCGTGCTCGTCATCGGCCACGGCGATACCCGCGGCAAGGGATAGCATGACGGCGGCGGCAAGGGCGACGCGTGACGCGCACGCGAAAATCCTTCCCATGAGGAAGCTCCTGTAAGTACGAGGGTAGTTGTTGGGGGGTTAAGCCGTTAGGCTTACAGGAGGTCCCCGTTTCGAGAAGCGCAGCGTGCAGGCGACGCGGTCGGCAAAGGTGAGCCGTTCCCGCGCGAGGTTTTGCGCCGATGGGCGAATCGCGTCGCCCGTGTGCCGCAACATGGTTTCGATGATGGCGGCGATGGTCTCGCGATTCGAGATGAGCCAACGCGCGACGGCGAAGACGATCGTCGCCACGACGACGGCGCAAACGACGGTAGTGCTAAATCCCAATGCGACCGAGCCGCCGAATGCGTCACTGAGGCGATCGATCGTGACGCCGTCGGCTCGGCCGTCGAGCCATTCCATCGCCGGGACGGCCGCGCAGCTCGCTAGCACCGTCGCGGCCAGATAACCGATCGTCTGCCGAAGGCCGAAGCTGATTCGAAGAATGCGCCGGCGGTTGAGCGCGGCGATCTCGCAGCAGCTTTTCAGGCCGCGCAACGCCAGCACCAACGCGAACAGAAGCGCGACGGCGGTGACCAGCTCGCGCGAGCCGTGCGCGAGATTGTCGTAGGTGTCGTGGTCCAGGGCGAAGTCGCCGACGACGTCGATCGCGACGTGCGCCATCGCCGCCGCAGCCGTAGCGGCGCATAAAGCAAGCGAGCATAGCGTCCAAAATCTTAGGCGCACCGAAGTCGCGCTTCGACGAACCCCTCGACCCTCCTCGAAAAGGGCGGGATAGCGATTTACGTCAATTCTTAACCGGTTATGCCGGATTCCGGCTCTATTCGATATCTACCGGTTCGTTCGAGGGCCGCTGGTGCTCGAAATGGGCGCGTGAATTCGAGGACGGAATCGCAACGAACTTGCGGGGCTGCGGTTCTCCTGCAAGCCGGCTAAAGGTGCGGCGGTCGCGATTCCGGCAACGACGTCCGCACGCGTTACTCCGTATCGATGGGTTCGTTCGACGGCGGCTGATGCTCGAAGTACCTTTGCGAAAGGGACGACGGTATTGAAACGAACGCCCGCGGCTTCTGCGTAAAATCGAAGGAATCGACGATGCTGGTGGAGCGCGAGTCGGTCGTGCCGAGCGAGCCGAGCCCCCAGTTCTGCTCGATGAACTTCAGGATGCTGCCGAACTCGTATTGCGTGTGCGAGACATAACCCGGCTGGCTCGACGAGGTCTCGCGCGCATACGGCGAGATAATCAGCAACGGGACGCGGAATCCCAAGCCGCCCCAGTTATCGAAGAACGGCGGCGGCTCGTGATCGTAAAAGCCGCCCCAATCGTCCCATACGACGACGATTGCCGTTGACGACCAGTACGGACTCTTCCCGATCGCGTTGACGACGCTTGCCACCCATTGCGGGCCGCTATCGCTTTTATCGGCCGGATGATCGGAGTTCGGGCCGAGCGGGATCACCCAGGACATCGCCGGGAGCTTTCCGTTGGTGACATCTTTGAAAAAGTCCGTATTCGGAGAGTCGACGTTGCTCTTCCATTCGCTGCCGTAGCGCACCGGGGCGATCATGTCGAACGCGTTCCAGATCTTCGTGTCGTTGTGCCCGGACAGCGCCGGAACGTAGTACTTCCACGAGACCGACTTTGCGTCGAGCAGGTCGCGCAGCGTTCCGTAATAGGCACCCGACGCGGGGAACTTGTTCGTGCAAGGGAACGGCCCTTGGCCCGGCTCTCTCTTGAGGCCGCTGCCGGTTTTTATAAGAAGGGACGTCACGGTGGCAGGCGGAGCGTCGCAACCCCAAGGAACGTTATTCGGAAAGTCGACGAGACTCGTGGTTTGATTCTGATCGATCGTCGTCGAGCCGCGAATGAGATCTTGGTGTCCGGTGAAGCTACCGCTGCCCTGCGTCTGGAACATGTGATCGGCGAGAACGTACGTCTGGGCGATGTCCCAGTACGGCGCGATTTGACTTGGATTGACGTACTGGTACGGGTTGCCTACGTTGCACTGCGTCGCGCCGCCGGCAAAACCGTTCATCTTGCCGCCGGCATAATCGGCCAGGAAGTTTCCGCGCGCGTGCCGGAAATCGCAGGTGCCTCGCAGATCGACCTCCTTGAGCTTGACGGTTTTGTTCCCTCGTTTTCCGGTCGTCGTTCCGTCGGCACCGGGAAACGTCGCGAAGAAGTCGTCGAAGGATCGGTTCTCCTGAATCAACACCACGATGTGCGAGATGTAGCCTGACGTATGTTTATGCGTGTGATGATGCGGCGTCGTCGTTGGGTCCGGAGGCAGCGACGGAGACGATTGCGCTCCACCGCAGCCGCCCAGCAAGGCGGCGGCAACGAAAAGTGACAACACCGGACCCTTGAACATGACGCTCATTCCTCACAACTCGACGATACGCTTGTGGAAAGGCGCTTCGTCGGGTCGCCGAGGGGCGCCTTTCCCGGACGCGGCCGCCGAGGCGCCTGCTAGCTACACGTGCAGTAGTAGAGCGTCGTGCCGCCGCCTTCATCCTGGCTTTGCAGCGTACACGTGCCGCTACAGGTGCACTGGTTGCATCGCCAGTTCGCCGGCATTCCGTTTATGACGTCACAGCACACGCCGCACGCGTTCGCTGGGTTCGTGCCGGCCGGAGGGCTGGCGGACTCAACGATGTGCTGGAGAGTGGTCGAGTCGATGTAATGCATGAGCGCATTCCCGCGGACTTGCATAAGATGATGCCTCCTCTTTGTAAGGTTGGTCCTCCAAGCATAGCAAAGAGCGAAGCAGTCGTCTCTAGGACGGGGGACCTATAGCGCCGGCTTCCGACCGGGAGGGTCGAAGGCCCCGGCCCTCGGGCAGGCGGGATCACCCGCCTTCGCTTTCGCGCGGGAGTTCCCAGAGCGAACGAGTGTAAAGCACACGGAAGCCAGATCGAAGAAAGTTGCGTTCAGACGCGCTCCCGGGTGCGGCAGTGGCTCGCATAATTTGTGCGCGGCCGTCGCGTGCTCGCGCGATGCGGTCGCGAATCGTTGCGAGGTGCCAGCCGCGCCGTCGAGATCCCGCTACGGTCGCGCCGGCAAAGAAAAATGCGCATTCGCCGCGCAGGCTCATCACGGCGGTCAACACGATCGCGCTGCCTTCCCGGCCTTCAAGAGGCACGATACCATCAGCGGAGGCAAGGACCACTCCGAAACGCGGATCACCGGTCTCCGCCGGCTCGTCGCCCATGAATCCTCTCATCGAGGCAAGCGCCCAGGCATCGAGATCCGTCGCGACCGCAATCCGGTCGTCGTAGCGTGCGTGGGTCTCGAGGTCGTCGGAAACGAGGACGTTTTCGTACTCTGCCGGTGCAAAACCGGCGAGAGCTAAGCTACGTGCTAGCGACGGATGCGCCATCGGGGTAACGAAGACGCGCGGCGTCGAATTGTGAGAGGCGTAGAACTCGGTGAGTCGCGAAATCTCATCCGCGCCCACGGGCGCGAGGGTGCCGAGGCCGAAGGCTTCGGAGAGCGCGTCGAACCCGTTGAAGCGCGCGATTCCGCCGGCGACTTCGATGCCCGCCGCATCCAACTCGGGGTAGAGCCGCTGCGTCGCTTCGATACTCTTGCGGATGCCGTCGATCTCACAACGGCGGATCGTCTCATCGAGCGTTCGCGTAAGATACACGTGACTCACTTCGAGCCCGGTGGAGCTTGGACCCGGCCGGCATCGCCCCGCGAGTTTCGGTCGGACTTACCGTCGCCCTAATGCGAAGCGGCATCAACGACTACGATTTTCGACGCTCTTTGGCCCAAATCCAAAGGCGCTGGTGACGCGCGCGTCGTCGCCGGCGAAAGCCGCCGTGCGATGCTCGGCGCCCGCCGAGATGCGGGGCACGCGCACCTAGCGTCTCGGCCTTGGCTTGTTGAAACACGCAGCCGTGCGGCGGGTACTAGGCCAAGATGAGACTGATCCGCTTGCTGCTCGCCGCGAAGTCGGCCATTTTTCGAACGGTGCCCCTGATGCGTGACACGCGCGTGCCGTTGGCCCTCAAGCTGGTCGCAGCGGCGATCGGCGTACTGGTGATCTCTCCAATCGACATCTTCGGCGATATCCCGGTGCTCGGTGCCTTAGACGACGCCGCATTGCTCGCGATATTGTCGATGTGGTTCGTTAGCCAGGCAGGCAAACACGTCGAGCCGATTCCGGTGCGTCCGCTTCGGGCCAGCGTCCTCGCCTGCCAACCGATAAGATAGCTCTCGTATGGCGGCGCGTCTCGCCGGCGCTCCTCGCCCTCTTCTTTATGGTCGCAGGCAGCAACCATTTCGTTCACGCCGCATTTTACACGCGGATCGTTCCGCCGTGGCTGCCCGCGCATGCGCTGCTCGTCCAAACTAGCGGCTGCTGCGAAATTCTCGGAGGCGTCGGCCTGCTCATCGGGCGGCTTCGAAAGGTCGCCGGAACGGGCCTCATCGCATTATTGATCGCCGTGTTCCCGGCGAACCTGCAGATGGCTGCGCACCCGGAACTCTACGCGGATATTGGAAACCCACGGCTGTTTTATCTACGGCTTCCGCTCCAGCTCGTCCTCATCGCGTGGGTTTGGTGGGCGAGTTCTTTTGAAAATGCGAGGCGCTCCGTGACCGGCCGATAACGACCTTTCCACGGAGCGCCATTCTAAAAGCGCCGGGACCCGAAGTGCTAGCTCTTCGGCACTTTCGTCATGCTGAATTTGACCGGAATGCTGGGGGTAGTCCCGACGACGTGTGTCTTCGCCGTGGCGTTGAACACGCCGTTAACGATAGTTCCGTTTCCCGTCGCGTAGCCGCCCTTTACTTTGTTGTAGACGAGGAAAATGATCACCGCTTGGCCTGCGCTGTTCGACTTTAGTCGGCCATAGATGCGGTAATTTTGGGTCTCGCTGTCCTGGGTGATCCTGAAGGGCCCCAAGATATTCTTATTGTGGAATCGGAGAATGGTCTCCACCGTCCCCGAGAAGGTTTGGCTTCCTACTTCCCACTCGATCGTGCCTTCATACTTTCCGGCAAGCTTGTGGTGGGCGTCGGGCGCCGCCAAAGGCGCAGCCGCCTGCCGTGAGGCCGAACTCATGGGTCCGCCGGATGTGCCGGCGGGACTCACGGGCCCGATACTGGATGTGGCGCCCGGCATCCCACATCCGGCCGCGGTCACAGCCAAGAGTGCAATGGCGGCCTTGAAAACGTTGAGATGCTTCATGGTCCCTCCGCTAGGTAGCAATGAAAAGCCGGGACGTGTAAAATCCCTGGCCTTGGAATTATCCCACAGGCCCGTTAATCCGTCAACAAAAATTTGTCGAATTAGCGAAGAAGCGCAGGCTGGCATGCGAGCGGCCGCCGAGTCGATGCCGCAGGCGTGACCCTTCTAAAGTCAAGAAGCCCGAGCGACGGCAAGCATGCTGAAGAGGGACCGCCGGCAGGGCCGACGGAACGAAAATCGGCCGCACGGGACGTTACTTCCTAATCGGCTTTCCACTGTCCCAGCGCTTTATAATAGTCGACGACGTCCCGTAAGGTCGCGTCGATGGTGTACTGCGGTCGATACCCGAGCGATCGCAGCAAACCCACGTCGGCACACTGCCGCGAAACGTCGTGTCTGCGGGCGTAGCGCTGCTCCACCTTTACTTTATCGAACACCCCCGCGATTTTGAGAATTTTCTCGAGGATCGTCCCGATCGCGCACTCAGACCCGCTCGCAACGTTGTAAGTAGCCCCTCCCGCGCCATAGCGGGCCAGCGCCACGAGCGCTTCCGCGACGTCCCGAACGTCGATAAAGTCTCGTGCCGGGGTGAGGTCGCCGACCTCGACCTGCGGTTCGCGTGCGCCGGTAAGGATGGCCACGCTTTGTGCTGCAAACTTCCCGCAAACGTGACGTTCGTCTTGCCCGGGGCCACTGATGTTGAATATTCTCGAAATGACCAAATCGACGTTAAGCGAAGACGCGAGCACTTTCGCACACTGCTCGGAGGCGAGCTTGCTAACCGCGTACGGCTCCGCCGGAGAGCAGCGGTCAGCTTCACGGCAGTATGGCGAGTCATTCCCGCCGTAGACCGATCCGCTCGAGCCCAGGACGAGTCGCGGACCGTCGTCGATCGCCCCCAAGACGTTCAGAAGATGAATGGTTCCGATCACGTTTGTCTCGATTAACTGAGCCGGGGCATCGTCGCGCAGCGCCGCAGCGAGATGGAAGACGATCTTCGGCTGATGTGAGATCGCGATCTTCTTCAGCTCCGATGTGTCGTTGAGCGAGCACGAGTAATACCGGTATCGGCTTTTATCCGGCCTCTCCAACGTGGCGGGCAATGGAGCTCGACGGCGGCCGCCGCCCCACGAGACGCAATGGGTGAAGTGCGTATCGTTCTGCGGGCTCCGTCCAATCCCGACGACCCCGTGCTGCGGGTAGGCGCGAAGCAACGCGGCAACGAGGAAGCGCCCCGTAAATCCTTGCGCACCGGTCACGAGGATCGTCTCCATTAGGTTTGCGCGACGGCGCGAATCATCTCGCGCAAGCCGGCTGCAAGCGTCACCTCTGGAACCCAGCCGAGCAGCCGCTGCGCCCCGCGTATGTCGGCGACGAGGCGGAAAATCTCCGAGTCGCCGGGACGGCGTTCGGCGATATCTTCGCGCACGACGCGCGGGCTGCCGGCGAGGGCGAGCGCCGCTGCCGCCAGCTCCGCTACGCTCGTACCGATTCCCGAGCCGATATTGAGGACTTCAACTCGCCGAGCCGGCGCTACCATCGCTCGCTCGATTGCCCGAGCGACGTCTTCAACAAAACAGTAGTCTCGCACGGGCCGCAAGTCGGCGACGCGAAGCGGGCCGCTTTCGTAGAGCTGACTCACGACGTGCGAAACGAGTGATTGGGCGCTCATCCCCGGCCCATAAATGGAGAAGGGCCGCAAAATCACGGCCTCGAGGCCGTAGGCGTAAGAGAACGCGCGGACCATCTGCTCGGCACCGATCTTGGCCGCGCCGTAGGGCGAACGAGCTTCCAAAGGGTGGTCTTCCGTAACTCGGCCGCCTGCGCTTGGTTGATAGACTTCGGCCGAAGAGATATAAACGACGCGTTTGACGGCGGTCTTTCGCGCCGCCTCGAGGACGGCGGCCGTTCCTTCGACGTGCGTTCGCACAAACTGCGCCGGCTCGTCGAAAGACGACTTTACGGAGGGCGGACCAGCCAGGTGAACGACGGTCTCGATGCCCGAGAACAGCTCGATCAGGAGACCGACGTCGAGAATATCGAAGCAGGCGGCGTACGCGAGATCCTCGCCGCCGGCTTTGCGCCAGTCCGGCGGACCAAGCAGAGCCCGCAGTGCGTACCCGCGCGTCGAAAGGTACCGGCACGCATGTGCGCCGATGAATCCGCCCGCGCCGGTGACCGCGACCATTCTCTGCGTCATCGGCGGTTTTCGAGCAGCGTATCGAACACGTGCTCCATGCGCTCGGCAAGCAGTTTCTCGTTGTAGCACTCCAGGTATCGCTGCTTGGCCGCGGCGCTCAGGCGGGTTGACAGTGTAGAATCGCCGAGAAGAGCGTTGAGACCGGCGCCCAACGCTCCAGCGTCGCCCGGCGCAACGACGATCCCCGTCCGGCCATTTACTACCATCGTCGGTATGCCGCCGGTCGCCGTTACGACCGCCGGTTTTCCGAGGGACATCCCTTCCAAGACGGCATTGGGCAGTGAATCGAGCATCGAGGGATGCGCGTGAATATCGATGACCTGCCAGATATCGCCGATCGGACCTTGATACGGCGTTACCACGACACGCTCTGAAATGCCGAGCCGCGCGGCTTGGGCGCGCAGTTCGCCGGCATAGCCGAGAGAGTCTCCGCGTTCGAAACCGACGATCAAGAAAAACGCTTCGGGATTCGAGCGAAGAACTTCGGGGGCGGCATCGATCAAGACGTTCTGCCCCTTGCCGGGCACGAGCGTCGCAATGTGGCCGATGATCCGCGCAGAACCCTGTGGCGGCAGTTTCAGCTCCCGGCGCACGGCCAACGCCGATCGAACCGGTTGAGGCGGAGGCGGACCGTTGGGTATGACGAAGAGGCGCGGCTTCCTGTTGAGCAGCATCCACTTGCGCAGCCGGTTCGCGACGTAATCGGAATCCGTCACGATTGCCGATACGCAACCCAGCGTCAGCTGATGCGCGACAAACCAAACCATCCGCGGCGACCAATCCTCACGCGCAATATACGTCGTCAAGACGCTTGGAACGCCGCAGATCCTCGCGGCAAGCGTTCCGCAGAGGTAGCCCGAGGGGCCGTGCCCATCGACGAGATCGAAGCCCTCTCCCCGCACGCGATCGACGATCCGGCGCACCGCTTCCTTCAACATGGTGACGCGCCGAACGTGCCGGAAGGGATGGTTCAGCCCCAGACCCTTGGTCGTGCGTTTGACGCCTAACTCCAGCACCGAAAGCCCAGCGGCCGTATACTCTTCCCGAATCGACCCATACTGTTGATCGAACTCCGAGTCGTCGGAGCAAAGGGTAGCAATCGTAATGTCGTATCGGCTTCGGTCCACCGCTCGTGCCAGTTGGAGGATGCGATTCTCCTCTCCGCCGTAGTGCCAGCGATCGATCAGCGTCAGTATCCGCGCCGGCCTGCTTCGGATCACCCAAAGCGCTCCGAATGCCGGGCAATCAACCTCTCGGCCTCGGCAACGGCCGGCGCATCGTTCACATCGACCCACGGCTCGTCGTGGCAGTAGACCGCAATGGGAAGGCCTCGCTTCAACAGCAACTCGCACAGCTCGTTGGTTCCGCAGGCTTTATCGCGAGGGACTTCCGCCGCAGCTGCGGGAGAAACCACGAAACTACCGCTGCAGATGCGTACGTTCCGGATCGGTTTCTCTTCGTACGCGCGCAAAAAGCCGTTCGCTATTTCGAGCTCGCCAAAAGGATTGGCTAGCGGCCAGACGTGCGTCGCGATCGTCATCACTGCTCCACTTTCACGATGCTTTTTCAGGAGTGCGCCTTCATCGAGCGACGTCACGTTGTCCACGTAGGTAACCAAGATGTCCGTCTGCTCCTGCACAAGCACTCGCACGGCTCCGACGGTTCCCAATGGTTCGGCTTCGATGAAACTGCGCAGAGAGGCGCGATGCCGTCGCGCTAGGTCACCGAGATCCCCTCGAACGACCTCAGCGATTCGCGGATCGTTTCGTGACGATACGACGACGATCTCGCCGATGCCGTGCTTCAAGAGCCTTCGAATCGTGCGCTCCAAGAGCGAGAGGCCGGCGACTTCTACGAGCGCTTTGTGCGTTGCGCCGTTGGTGGTCCGCATTCGCTCGGAGCGTCCGCCGGCCATGACTGCCGCCAAAAGACGATTCACGCCGCACCCCCCACGCCGGCCGCGCGAGGTTCTACCGGCGCCACGATATCCTTCACGAGCGCGCGGCTCGTACGCGCTCCGCCGATCCATGGGTGCGCTCGCAGCGCTTTTGAAAGAGCCGCCGTTGACCGGCAAAGCACGGCATCTGCGGCCAGTTGTTCGTACGCCACAAATGCGGCGAGAATTTCCTCGATCTGCGCCGGCGGCCGCGCACCGAGCTTTGCCGGAAGGAAAGCCTCACCGATTCGCCTGTGCGGAATCTCGACGATCGCCTCGCCTGGAAGGGATTGAAGGTAGCCGTCGTTGCGAGTCGTGAGGAAATACCATCGATCGTCATCGGAACCGGCGAGGGCATTGAGCAGCGGCCCGACGGCTTGCCCGTACCATGGGGTCGAACGTTGCCGCAGCATCGTCAAGACCGCTTCCGCGTCGCCGGCGTCGAATACTGGGAACGCGCTATCGGCCAGTCGTTCGAGCTCGCGTCCGCGCGGTTGTTTGGCCCTCTGTTCGGCCAATATTTCCGCGGCATTCGTATGAAGGCGAACGTATTTGAGCGGCAGAGGCGCGTCGGCTGTCACCACCGCGTGCCCATCGGCCGTAACGCTCGTGAACCAGCCAATATGATTTACTCCTACGTAGTCGAAGCGGACGCTCTCGAAAGTGCTCGGCGGCGGCCTACATGCGTCGATCAGCGTCGTGTAAGGGAGTTCGCAGATCCCAAAGACACGGAGTTGGGGAAAGGCCTTCAACGCGCAGCGCACGAGGATTCCTAACGGCGCCGTCATCATCACGATCGGGGCGCCCGGTGCGATTTCATTGACGGTCGCGAGAATTCGGCTGAGCTCGGGCCAGGTACGCCACGCCGCCGCGAGGCCTCCCGCGCCGAGGCCTTCGTCACCGCAGAGCGAGTAACGGTGGGGAAACGTCTCGTCCCAGCATCTCGCCGCGTGGCCCCCGATCCGGACTTGAATGAGAATGGCGTCCGCGCCGCTCAACGCCGTCGCGAGGTCCGGGAGGGAAAATGTCTCAATCTGCGGCTCGTAGTTTCGGGATCTTGCAAGCACGGTGGATGCCCGCTTCACGGCCGCAAGCCTCTTGAGATCGCGACCGACGAAAGCGAACTGGAATCGAGAACCGTCAAGCGGCGGCTCCAGGGCGAAGAGTCCCGGCGTACTGAAACTGCTCGCGCCCAGGATCGAGATCTTCAAGCGTGTAGGATCCCGCTCTGGAGCGTACCATAGCGCGCGGCTCCCAGCAGCCCGGGCTCGACGTCAGCCGCGCAGATCGCGAGCAGATCCTCGACGTCGAATTGCGCGGGACCAGCGTCGCTCGCCTCGACGATCGCAGTCCGCAGTGCAGACAGATAAATCGAGCCGAGTCTCTGTGCAAAGCCGCCCATCAAGGCAACCCGCTCTAGCCCGGCGCCCACGATGAGGGTGAGCAGCGTCGCTGCCAGAGGCCGCACGGCCTCGCGGATAATGTTGAGAACCCAGGGATCGCCCAGGAGAGCCGCCGGAACGAGATGCTCCTCGTTCGTCAGGCGCGGCGCGTCGGCCCGAAAGAGTGTCGAGCACGCTGAAGCGGCAAATTTTTCCGGCTCGAGAGTTGCAGCGCGCCGAGCCGCGCGCTCAATTCCGCGACCCGAAGAGATCGCACCGAGGTGCCCGCGAGCGCCACAGTCGCAGACGGCCTCCGACGTTCGATCGACGATTAGGTGTCCGATTTCTCCAGCATACGGCAACTCGTCAAAAACGCCGCCAGGATGTCGCCGGTCGAAAACTTTTGCGCCAATGCCGCTGCTGACGGTCACCACGGCGAAACGATCGGCCCGAAGTTCTTCGGCAAAATACCATGCCGCGGCGGAGACGTCGTTCAGAAGTACTACCCGACGCGCAGTCCGCCGTGCGAGAAGAGAGCCCAGATCGGGCACCTTCTCGCGCCCCGCTACCGTTGGGGCAATCGAGGATATCCGGCCGTCGGTCACCGGCCCCGGGAACGCAAAGAACAGCGGCGCATCCCGGCCGACAAGCTGCCGTTTATCGCTGCAAAACGCTGCGACGTCAGCGATAAGCGCGGCCCAGAAACCGTCGCCCCGTTCGCTAATCTCCTCGGGAAAGCGATAGCGCGCAACGACCGTGAGGCCCCCGCCTTCGCCGGCGACCGCGCAGCGCAGATAGGTACCACCAAGATCCGCAACAAAAAATGGCACGCCGCTGCCGCACTCGCCTAGTTGAAGTCTCGGATGATACGCAGCGCGCCCTCGACTTGCGCGAGCGAGATATTTTGCACGAAGACCGCCGATCCGATACTCGTAGGTACGACGAGATTTAGCGCGCCCGCGCGGTGCGCTCGTGCCTCCGAGACGGCAACCATCAATAACGCCGGCTCCAGCAGAGCGTTCCCCACCGGCAGCCCGACGCTGCGGTAGACGCCGAGCATCCGTGCGAGAAGAGAAGCGTCGCAGAGCCCTTGCTGGATACCGATCGCCACCGATACCAGCATGTCGAGCGCCACGGCTTCCCCATGTACGAGGGAGTGATCGCTTTCCATCTCCAGTTTTGGGCCGAACGTGTGGCCAAAATCGGAGAACCGCTTTAGGTCACTCTCGAACAGGTTCGGCGCGAGCTCGTCGAGCATCGCAATCTCCGCCCGGTATAGCACTTCGTCGGCGACGGCGGGCACCGATTGAAACCGGCTTTCCACGAGAACCGCGCCGAAATCCTCAAGCAGGCTGAAAAGCTCCGGGTCGGCGACGAGCGCCATCTTAACGATCTCGGCGATTCCGGCCGCCATATGCCGAGGCGGCAACGAACGAAGGAACCGCTTATCGTTAACGCAGGCTAACGGGGGAAAAAACGTGCCGAGAAGATTCTTCTTCCCGCAATAATTCACTCCGTGTTTAATACCAATACCGACGTTGACGAGCCCGATCAGCGAGGTCGGCACCCGGACGTACGAGATGCCGCGCCGGTAAATCGCTGCGGCAAAGCCGGCGACGTCGAGCACGACTCCTCCGCCGACGCCGACGATCAGTCCATTACGCGGCAGTTTAGCCGCATCGGCAGCCTGACAAAGAAACGAAACCGCCTCGAGGTTCTTGTTTTTCTCGCTTCCGCTGATGCAGTGAACCCCGACGCACCACAAATATTTCTCGGCGTACGCGGTAATTTCACGCTGATATTGCGACCAGACGTAATCGTCTACCACGAAAAGCACGGGGGCGGTGCCCGCGAGATCTGCGAGCGTCGCTTCTTTGCAGTCGAAGACTGGGCCGTTCACGTGATGAATTTGGTAGCAAATCGTTCGAACCGCCTGCATCGTTAGAGGCGGGATGGACGTCTCTGGAAACGATTTGGCGGCCTGGCTTATCATCGGCCGTGGATCCGATCGGTCATTTCGGGAGCGCCCACAGTTGGAAGCGTCGCCAGAAGCCCAAATGGCCCGGCCGGTACGGCAAAGCGCTTGAACATGGCAACACTCCTCAGCATCCCAAAGGCCAGACGCTTCGAGCCTCTTATCAAGACCGCAGAGCGACTAGGCTAAGCCGGTCATGTTTGCACTCTCGCGGCCGGAAACCTGGCGCGGACATCTTAAGCGCCGTTCGCCGGTACGTTGACGCGGCGACGGTCGCCGGCGGCTACGGCCCGTCCCGGTAAACAAACAGGTAGAAATAGAGGAGGGCCGTCAATGACAGACCGTCTACGATCTTTCGTTCCGCCAAAAGCGCCTTTACCTCTTCGTGCGCGAACCACTGCGCCCGAATCACTTCGTTCGCATCGATGGGAACCTCGACTACCTGCGGATCCATTGCGTGAAATATCTCGAAACGCTGATCGCCGCAGCCATACGAGGGATAGTAGCCGAACAACGGCGCGAGCCCGCTGACGGTGCACGCCGCCTCCTCCAGCAGTTCCCTTGCCGCCGCCTCTTCCAGCGACTCGTCGGTCGAAACGCCGCCCGAAGGAATCGCCCAGACAAATTCGTCGACGATGAATCGGTACTGATGAACGAGGAGCAGGTGCGTTTCCGTCGCGGCGATAACGCCGACCGCCGGCCCCGCGAAGTGCAGCGTATGATACAACCGCGGACTATCGTCGGGCAAGACGACGTCGAATTGTTCGACGGAAAACCAAGGATTCGAGGCTATCGTCGCTTTGTGCGTCGCTCTCCAGCCACCCCCTTGCATGCAGCGCTTCACCGATCGCCGTCCGTTCAACTCGGCGTCTAGCCGCACCGCGGTGCCCAAGATCATACTTTGCTTGACGGCATCGACCAGCATTTGAGATCGCACGGCGTCTTGCAAGTCGCATTCCACGCTCCCGTTACCCCGCACCGCTCCCAGGAAGCGCTCCGTCTCCAGCAGGAAGACGTCGTCGATCGCGTCATCGCAAATCGGTAGAGCGGTCGTGTTCTCAACCAGCCGAAACTCCCAACCCGACCAGCGAAGGGCTCCGCGGCCGGTAAAGAGACTGAGTTCGATATTCTTGTTGTCGGCGCCCCACGAATACAGGATCGTTGCGATGCCGCCCCGTCGCGATCGCAGCACGGCTCCGAGGGTCACCTCCTTTTGCGCAGGTCCTTGGCCCAGCGAGGTCACGGCTTCGACGTCACCGAGCAAGTATCGCACCAAGTCTACCAGGTGCGTCCCCTGCTCGTTAAAGGGTCCGCCGGAAGAACGATCGTCCAGCCACCAGTCCGTTCGGTATTCGCTCCCGATCCAGTGCGCTGCCAGTCCCAGCGGCTTTTCCGAAAGCAGCAACGCGCGAGCCCGTTTGATAGACGGCCGCGAACGATTCATATAGCCGACCGCGACCACGTTCCGATATCTCTTCTGGAGCTCGATCAACCCATCGGCAGCGCCGGCGCTTATGCCGACAGGTTTCTCGATCATGAGTGCGGTTCCGGCGATCATTCCAGCCTGCACCGCCTCCTCTCTTTGGCCCGGAGGCGTGCAAATGAAAGCGGCGGCTACGGACGACCAGTCGAATTGCCTGACGTCCGCCAAGCCCGTCGCCGTGGGGAACATCGCCTGCATCGAAGCTCGACGTTCGAGCATTGGGTCTATGACGACCTTGACCTGCGCGCCCAAGTGCCGCGCGGCTTGCGCCCGTACCTTTCCCATCCGCCCGCAGCCGATCACGGCCACCGGCATCGGTTTCTCCTCGGCGCGCATCGCTATGAGCTAGCGGAAAAGAACTGGCGGACGCTCTCGGCCACGTATGCAACCTCACTCTCGCTCATGTCGGGACGAATGGGAAGACAAAGAAGCTCGTCGGCGAGAACTTCGGCAACGGGAAACTCTCCTCTTTTCCATCCGTAGCACTCAAACGTGCGTTGCAAGTGGATAGGAATGGGATATCGAACGACGGCGTCGGCACCTGCATGGACTAGGTGATCGAGCAGTGCGTCCCTCGCCTTCGTTCGAACTTGAAATAGGTGATACGCGTGCTCCTCGTCGTCCGATTGCGATTGAAAGGAAATCGGCAGACCGGCGAGCCGATCCCGGTAGAGGCTCGCAATCTCGCGCCTCCTCTTGTTCCATTGCGGCAGCCGCTTGAGCTTTGCGGAGAGGACGCGCGCGTGAATCGCATCGAGCTTGCTATTGATGCCAAATATCTCGTGCTGCCCTTGATCGAACTGTCCGTGCCGGCGCTGACCCTCGATCGAACGCGCGATGCGCGGATCGTTCGTAACGACCGCACCGCCATTACCCGGAGCGCTGAGATTCTTGCTGACGTGGAAACTGAAACAACCGCAGGCACCAAACGAGCCGACCTGGCGCCCCCCGAGCGAGGCGCCGTGAGCCTGGGCCGCGTCCTCGACGATGGAGATCCCGCGTGTTTCGGCAAACGGCAGAAGGCTCGTTAGGTCCATCGGCTTTCCAAACAGATGCACCGGGATGATGCATCGCGTCCGCGCCGTCGTCGCTTCGACGATCTGAGCGGGATTTGCGAGATAGGACCCTTCTTCGGCATCCACGAGGACCGGCGTCGCGCCGGTTAACGCGATCGCGGCGACGGTCGCGTAAAAAGTGTTCGCAGGGACGATGACTTCATCACCAGGGCCGATGCCAAGCGCGCGCAACGCCAAGGTTATGGCATCGGTCCCGCTATTAACACCCCGCGCGTACTTCACCCCGACGAAGGCGGCAAAGGCACTCTCGAACTGATTTACCTCATCGCATAATTCGAAATGCCCATTGAGAAGCATGTTTCGTAAGGAGCTCATGAGCTCGTCAAGGTCGCCTTCAACCTGCGCAGCAAAATTATAACGCGGGACCTTCATCCCGCGATTCTACATCTTTCGCGGCCAAAGGAACATCCTGCGCCGTTTTCTTCCGTCCGCCCTCATGGCCGAGGGCACGCCCGCCTAACGTAGAATCCGTTTCGCCTGCTCCGGTCTCGCCGGCACCAAAGGAGAGCCACAATCAGCCTCGTACGGACCAACGCGCCCATCAAACGGCTCGACGTAATGCATCGGCGCCTCCACATAAAAGCTGCCGATCTGTTAGGTCTCGTGCTGCTCTTCAGTCTTTGCGGGTGTGCTCCGGCGGCCCTCGCCGCCGTCCCACCGGTCCCCGGCGGAACGACGCCCGGAGCAACGGTGTTCGATCAAAGTTCATCGACGTGCAGCGTCTCTTATGACGGGGTTATCTGGTATCAGGTACCCGCCGGTCAGTTCTCCCCAATTGATGTAAAGCAGACACAGTGTCCGAATACACTTTCTACGATCGACGCGCCTCCACGTCCCAGTTGGGCGATTCCGCATGGCCAAACTCAGACGCGCTTTGTCGCGACGTCTTTGCAACAGGCGCGTTTCATATCCGGCGGAATGCAGAGCATCGAAGCAGCGGCACGGCAAAACAAGTTAGCGGTGTCGTGGATGGCGGTAGCAATAAGTTTTGTCACTGGCGTTGGGGATTTATATAATCTGTATCATCAAAACAACGGTGACGATATCGAGGGGGCGAGTTCCCCTCGGCTTATTCGCTACCTGAAGCGTCATTTTTCCTGGTACGTTCCGACGGTCAGCGTCGAGGGCGCGGGGCACGAGCGCAATATTTCTGGATTGCTGGCATTAAACGAACACGCATTTTGGGGCATTGCCTGGAATAGCCACGGCGTCGATGGAACGGATGACTACGGGGCGCCCTGGGGAAGCTATTGCGCCGATCCGACTTCGTATAAACGTCCGGAGCCAAACGGTCAATGTTCGCTGCTTGCACTCGAGTGGACGGCAAGGGATTTGACACGCGCATATCTGAGTGGAGACGAAGACTATTTTTCAACCGATCCCGACGATCTGCAGCAGCGCGCCGGGTTTACAACATCAGGCGCAGAGGAGTACATTCGCAAGTTAGCCGATGCCTATGCGGCGGCTGGTGAAACTCAGCCGATCGTGATGATGTCGCAACAGGAAAGCGATGGGAACGATACCGTTCCTGGCGATCCGGAGGTTCTCGCTGCATTGTACAATCAAGCAAAGCTGGACGGCCTGAAGACCGAGACCTTGAGCGCAGTCGCAAGTGATGCCGCCGCGTTCTCCGCAGCGCCGCGCGCGGTGGCGTTTCCATTCATCCCCGGCGGAAAGGCCATTCCATCGTCAATTGTAAACGGGCAAACCGTTTACCCGGCAACGATCGATTATCACGACGCCCAAATCGGCATGAGTTTCTTGGCCGGACACACCTTGCCGACGCGCGCATTTAGATATGCAGACGATCCGGTATCGCGCTACGATGAGCCGCTGGTTTCTCTGCCGCATGCGGACTTCCCGACACTCGCGAAGGCCGCCGTTACGAAAGACCTGTTGGCACTTGAGGTAATGTCCCCTACTCGGTTGCATTTTGGAATAGCATTATGGGCATCGCCGGCAGAATTGAGAATAAGTCAGCCCAATGCAATTCCCGCCGGTCGCGCCGGAGAGGTTGTTACTTTTGATCTACAGCCGGGTGAAAATCAGATCGTTATTCACTGCCCGGGGTGCGGCACGACCACCTTGCCGTATTCGACCTAGCCGGGATCCGTCATGCGATTGCGTAGCCGTCGCGCGTTCATTTGGATCTTGGCGTTGGGAGCCGTCGCGGGTTTGGCCGTTCCCTTATCGCCTCCATCCGGCGCTCAAATCACGGCGCCGTGGACGCTTGGAAGGATCGACCAACGCTTCGTGTGGTCGCCTCGGGATAATGTCGTCCCGGCGATCGATGCGTGTAACGCGAAGCGGTCGAATACTCAATCGGCCGGAGGCACGTCTTCCCCTGAATCGTCCGAGCCGACGTGCTTATTACGTTCGATGCGCGCGGGTGGAGCGTCGCCGGAGGCGATAGCCTTCACGCGCTGGTACTACCGTGCACCAGATGGGGAGGATTGCTTCATCGAGCACCTTACGAAGGCGCGGTTTGGCGTGGTCTCGATCGCGGAAATCGAGATGCCGAGCCGTGCCGACAACAACTGGTATTACATTTTCGTCAATGGCAAGCCGCCGGTAATAAACCCAGACGAGGCATTCACGACGCAGTTGCCGTGGAGGAGTAATGCCGCGTTCGTGGCGATCGAGAGAGCGCATCCGAACGCCGGCGTCTTTCCCGATGAGGCCTTTATCGGCGAGTCCGCGCGACCGAACGGCGGACAGCGCTTTACGCTTGCTGCGCTCATCCGCGATGGTTGTCACGCGTGCCCGCCCGTCGGGATCGTGTATATCGGTTTTGACTTTGGGCCGCAGGGCACGGCAAAAGCCCCGGTCATCACCGCGGTGCATCGTTGCCCGTCTTTCGACGCCCGCTGCAAAGGGGACGGGTTTGCAAGTTTGCCTTCCAGTCGCCCATTTGTTCAATCAAGCGCTGTGAATCTTTGGACCCATCGGAAGCGCGTTTAGCCGATTAGAACCGGTCGGCTGTGGAACCCGTGGCACCGAATTGCGCAGGCATCTGTTAAATTTTTTGCGCGATCATCGTGAAGAGTTGCGACCCTACAGGCCCACGCGCGGCGATTAACAAGTCGGAATCGGCGACGATGACAGCGGCGAGGCTGCGGTCTGTGCAGCTTAACAGGAACTCCACGAGATGGTCGGTCGCCTAAACCCGGAGTCTGCTCCCTATAGTCATGATGACAGCAAAGGATCCGATTCGAGGCAGCTCGTTTCGCGTCGGTGGGGTGTCGAAGTGGTTTCTTCAACGGCGGCCTATTGTTAACGGTGCGGATTGCAGCGTTGCGCATGATACCCTTTCGAGTAGTCAGACGGAACTATCCGATGATCCACGGAGCGAGGCCTGAAATCAGGACGGTTTCGCTCAGGAAACAGCCAAGGCGGCGCACCAACAATGGCGTACTGTCGCCGACCAACTGCGTGAGAGTTCCCAAGGTCTCTGCGATGTTGGATGCTTCTCAAGAGGACTTGGCCTTCATGGCCTTTCTCAAAGCGCAGGGCAAGCTCGCTCCGACCAATCCGCTCGAGCGCATCAACGTGAAATTAAGTGCCGAACGGACGTCGTCGGCGTTTCCCTAACGACGCGCCGACTGCGCGGCTCGTCGTCCCACTGCTTCTCGAGCAGAGCGACCAATGGCAGTTGCAGCGGCGATATAGGCTACTCGAAGGAATGACCACCGTCAGCGACAATCAGACCGCCAGGCTTTCGGCCGCTATCAGCGGATCACCACTTCGCCGAGGTCGTGGCCTGTACACCACGCCCAAGGAACCATCTAGAGGAAGCGCTCACGGCTCGCATCTTCATTACCGGTTCGTCCGAGGGCCTCGGTCTGATGGCCGCACAACTCCTCGCCGGGGAGGGCCATCAGGTGACGCTGCATGCCCGAAACGACGCGCGCGCCGCGGATGCGCGTCGCTCGCTGCCGCAAGCCGAGGCGGTCGTCGTCGGTGACTTGTCAAGCATCGCCGAGATGCGGCGGGTCGCCGAACAAGTCAATGCGCTTGGTCGATTTGACGCGGTCATTCACAACGCTGGAGTTGGATATCGGGAACCGCACCGCATTGAGACGGTTGACGGCCTCGAGCACGTTTTTGCGATTAACGTTCTCGCGCCGTATCTGCTGACAGCGCTGATCACACCCCCGGAGCGGCTGGTTTACCTGAGCTCCGGAATGCATACCGGCGGCACTGCATCCCTCGACGACCCGCAGTGGCGCGCGCGCCGTTGGAATGGAGCACAGGCCTATGCAGACAGCAAACTGTTTGATGTCGTACTGGCCTTTGCGGTCGCTCGCCGCTGGCCAAGCGTGCTCTCGAACGCGCTCGAGCCGGGCTGGGTACCGACGAAGATGGGCGGTCCGAGCGCGCCGGACGACCTGTCTCTGGCTCCGGTTACCCAGGCGTGGTTAGCCGTGAGCAAGGACCCGGCAGCCAACGTCACTGGTCGGTACTTCTACCACCAGAAGATGCACGACGTAAATCCCGCTGCACGGCGGACGGATTTGCAAGACAAACTGTTGTCCTACTGCGCACGTCTTACTAACACGCCGCTCCCAAACGAACGTTGAATCCCGCGGCGCCACCGCCTCAGGACGGGCGTCCTCTGGTGTCCGACGTCGGGTGCAGACCGTGTGATCGGGATCTGGAAAAACGCCTACGCCGCGGATGCACTTCACTGGCATTCGCCGCCGGCGTCCCCACCGAAAACTGCGAGTGTACTCCTCAAGCATTCGGGGATTAACTTAACGGTAAACGTCTATACGCATATCGTGGACGAGCAACGAAGGGGAGCCGCGAAGCTGCTCAACTACGCGTCAATGAGGCCATCCGGGGCGGCTAGTGTCGGTGATTCTGCGTAGTAAGAGTAATCGAACTGGCGGGAGCGTGTAGGAATCGAACCTACCAGTCGCCTTGCGACGACCTCAGCGATTTTGAAGACCGTGCGAACCACCAGATCCGTACGCTCCCACGATGGTGAAAAGCTCTTGTCGCATAAGGATATTTGAAACTGGGTCTGCTGACCGGCGAGTTGACGATATCGTTTCTGGGCACCTTTTGGTCACATCCGCCCTACGCGACCACGTCTGAAGCCCCTGCCAGGGCTGTTTGCAAGGCGGCGTCGAGCTTGGTTGCTGCATCCGCCTGAATCGACGGCGTGACGTGGGAATAAAGGTCCATCGTGATTGCGATCGTTGAATGCCCGAGCATTTCCTGGACCACCTTCGGGTGCACCTCTTGGCCCAGCAGCATGCTTGCGCACGTATGACGCAGTGTGTGGAAGCAAGCTCCGCTGATTTCGGCTTTCTTAGCGAGAGCGCGGAAGCCATCGGACACCTTCTGCGGACTCCACGGGTTGCCCGTAGCGTCGCCTGGAAAGACGTAGCCGGGACCGATTCTGCCCTGCGACACCCGATGGCGCCGCAACGTTTCGAGGGCAGTCTGGGGCAGATGGACGATCCTCGACTTACCGCTCTTTGGTGTTTTCTCTGCGATGCCAGCCTTAGTCTGCTCTAGCGCGCGGCGAATAGCCAGTGTGCCCCGTCCAAAGTCCACATCGTCCCACTTAGCACCGAGAAGCTCTCCACGCCTTGCGCCACAGGCAAGCGCCACTGTCACAAGCGGAGCAAACACCGTGCCGAAAGCAGCTGCCATCTTGCCAATGTCTTATCGCTTGAGCCTCGGCCAAAGTTCACAATGCCGAAAAAGCAGAAGCAGCTACTCGACTACAAAGGGGAGCCTTATCAAGACAAAAAGCCACTCGTCGATGATGCCGTAGAACAAGAAGATGGTGTCATCCAGATCGTAGACACGCCTCTCATCGCGCAGCACAGGAGACAACAATAGGTGGCTCTCACGTAGCACTTCTCGCGCTATTTCAACATCGATGAACAACTGGCAAATTGTCTGCTGTGGCACTTCCAAGACGGCGCAAGGCGGACGAAAGATAGGTTAAACTCGTTTCCTTCGTGCCCTGGAACAGCCGGAGTCGGTCGTAAAATTCTTGGTCCAGAAATGAGAGCACTGGCCCAATATCGTCACGGCCTTCCCTCAGGATAGACTCCAAGCCAACAATCAAAACTGGGTTGGTACCGGCCTAGATCCGTTGACAAAGCTAGCAAGAAGGCGCATCCTGGCCCGTAGGAAGGCCTTTGTCTGGGCTCGGGCTTGTTCTAACTTTCAGGCTGCTGTCGAAAGGTAGGGTCCGCCGTATGCATATATACAGCGTGCGTAATCTCGTTGGCGCGTGCCTTAGTGCGGCGCTTTTAGCCTCATGCGGAGGCGGCGACAACTTCGTCACTTCGTCAGCGCACACGTTAGTGATGCCGCAAATCGGACTAACGCCATCCACCGCAGGCGCATCGTCGCGGCCGTTCGAGCGCCCGCCCAGGGAACAACCGCTCAAGTCCGGCGCGGAACAGGTCCTCTATAGCTTCAAGGGACTGTCAGGTAAGGACGGCGCCAACCCTGAAGCGGCACTCACAGTGCTCAACGGCACTATTTACGGCACGACGAGTGTTGGCGGCCTTGATACCAAGCAGTGCGGCGAATACACCGGCTGCGGAACCGTGTTCGAGTTAAGCACCTCCGGCGCGGAGCAAGTCCTGCACAGCTTTAAAGGCGCACCCGATGGCATAAATCCTTACGCGGGCCTTGTCGCCGTCAACGGCGAGCTCTATGGAACAACGTACGAAGGCGGCAACACCCCTTCGGGGACCAGCGACGGCACGGTCTTCGAGGTTAATCCTTCTACCGGTAAAGAAGCCGTAGTCTATAGCTTCAAGGGCTCGAATGCCGGCGACGGAGCGTATGCCTTCGCAGATCTAATTTCCGTGAACGGCGTACTCTATGGCACGACCCAAGAAGGCGGCGTGTGCGATCCCTATTGCGGCTACGGGACCGTCTTCGAGCTTAGCCCGTCGGGCTCGGAAAGCGTCCTCCACAGCTTCTCGGGGGGCGGTTTCTACAACGCGCCTGATGGAGGCTATCCGCAAGCTGGCCTTGTTGACTTGAACGGCACGATGTACGGTACCACAGCAGACGGCGGCGGAACCGCATGCGTTGAGGGCAATGGCTCGAGCGGCTGCGGAACTGTATTCGACGTTGGTGCTTCCGGCTCGGAAAGCGTCCTCTATCGCTTTAAAGGCAAGACTGGCGCATACCCGACTGGTGACCTAGTTTCCGCGAAGGGTGCGCTCTTCGGCACCACAGACGGCGGAGGAGACTCCGGTTCTGGCTCTGGCGGTTGTAGCGGTAACCATGCCTTCGGATGCGGTGTCGTCTTCGAGTTAAGCACGAAGGGTAAGGAACACGTTCTGCACTTCTTCAAAGGGGGCTCAGACGGATGGGGCCCACTTGCGGGCATCGTCGCCGTTAATGGCACCCTTTACGGTACCACTTCCAGCGGCGGCGGTTCGGGGTGCAACGGCTACGGATGCGGCACCGTCTTCGAGATCAGCACCACTGGGAAAAAATATCGAGTGCTCTACCGGTTCTCCGGTGGCACTGATGGTTCACGACCGTTCGCGAGCCTCATCCTCATGAACGGCGCGCTCTACGGGACCACCAACTATGGCGGCAGCTCAACCAACTGCCCTCAGGGGTGCGGCACCGTCTTCAAGATAACGCTATGAGGCGGAAAACGGGGCCGACACAATAAGGAGTTCAGCGGTTGTACCGCCCAGCGGTGCGGGAAGATTTCCATCATCGCCCATGATGAAAGTGCTTGGCTCAGGATTCGCCAACCCGTCGGGCATTGCGATTCAACACTCCCTCTATACCCCAATAGTTAGGAAGCGAAATCAATGAAACGCCTAACCCAGATCGTCGGCGCATGCATTACTGCAGCGCTTTTAGTCGCGTGCGGAGGAGGCAACGGCCTTTCTTCGTCAACGCCAATGTCGGTCGCGCAGCAGGTCGTTGCGAACCAATCGGGCATAGGACGCCCGGCGCTGCGCCACGCAACCTCAGGCGCCAATCTTTATGTCGCAAACGGCGGCGCGTACTCGGGCGGCACTGTGACAGTTTACGCCCCGGGTAGCAAAAGCGTGCTGCGCACGATCTCGCAGGGTCTGAACGATCCTGGTGCACTGGCGTTTGACGGCTCCGGCAATCTCTATGTCGCAAACATCACCGGTAATGCAGTGACAGTCTATGCCATGGGCGGATCTTCACTGATTGAGACGATTTCTCAAGGAGTGCTCCGGCCAGATGCACTGGCGTTTGACAGCTCGGGCGATCTTTACGTTGCGAACTCGTTTACTAAAGCCGACGGTTTCGGCCGGACAGTGACCGTGTATGCCCCCGGCAGCACGAAGCTGCTGCGGACGATCACGAAGGGCGTGTGCTACCCGATCGCGCTGGCATTTGACAGCTCGGGCAATCTCTATGTTGCCGATGAGTTCCAGCTCGCCCCCAAATGCAAAGGCACCAGAGACCCCTCTACTGGTTCGGTGACGGTCTACGCCCCCGGTAGTGAGACGGTTCTGCGGACCATCAAGAAGGGCCTAAGCTATCCCGGGCCATTTGCGCTGGTGTTTGATGGTTCCGGTAACCTCTATGTTGCGAACGAAGGCGGTAACACCGTGCCCGTCTATGCCCCAGGCAGCACGAAGGTGCTGCGGACGATTTCCGGGGACATGGTTAACCCCGAAGTGCTTGCGTTTGACGGCTCGGGCAATCTCTTCGTCGCGAATTTGAACAGTACCGTGACGGTTTACGACCCAAGTAGCGGGTCGCTCCTGAGGACAATCTCGCAGGGAGTGGATTCGCCGGATGCGCTGGCAGTTGACGGCTCTGGGAATCTCTACGTCGCGAACTACGGGGGCGCCTCCGGCGGCGGTAGTGTTACGGTTTATGCCCCCGGCAGCACAAAGGTGCTGCGCACGATCTCGAAGGGCGTGACTAGGCCAACCGCGCTGGCGTTTGGGCCGTGAGTACCGGCGCGGCGACCAAATCACATTGTGCTTTCAGTTGACGGCTCGTGCTTTCTAAAAGATGAACCAATGAAACGCCTTTCCAATCTCGTCGCAGCGTTCCTTAGCGCGGCGCTCCTAACTGCGTGCGGCGGTAACAACGGCCTTTTTTCGTCAGCACCGACTTCAGTCGCGCCGGAGATCGCCGTCCCGTTGAGCCAATCGCATAGCGGAGTCATGGCGGAACGAACGCACGCGCGTCCGGCGTACAACGTGCTCTACAGCTTCAAAGGCTATCCTGACGACGGCAAATTTCCATTTGCGAACCTAATCAACGTCAGCGGCACGCTCTACGGCACGACCTATGAAGGGGGCAGCTACAGCTGTCGCACGAAGCGGGGTTGCGGCACTGTCTTTTCGATCACGACGTCCGGCGGGGAAACCGTTCTCCACAGTTTCAAGGGTAAGAGCGGCTCGTACCCTTTTGCGGCCCTCCTCGACGTCAGCGGCACCCTCTACGGCACGACCTCCGACGGGGGCGCGAATCGCTACTACGGAACGGTCTTCAAGATTACGACGTCCGGCGAGGAAACCGTGCTCCACAGCTTCGGCCGCTTGCGGGACGGCGCAGAGCCGATGGCTGACGTCATCAACGTTAACGGCACGCTCTACGGCACCACTAGCGGAGGGGCCGACAGCTACTCAAGCGGAACCGTTTTCGCAATCACAACGGCCGGCAAGGAAACCGTGGTCCATAGGTTCGGCGGCTCTCCCGATGACGGCTCACGACCTCAGGCGGGCCTGATCAACCTCAACGGCACGCTCTACGGCACGACCGGTGACGGGGGCGCAAAGGGCGACGGAACGGTCTTCGCGATCACGCCGTCTGGTACCGAAACGGTGCTCCATAGCTTCAATGCCGCCGGCGATGGGCGAGTGCCGGTGGCAAGCCTTCTCGACGTCAACGGCACGTTATACGGCACGACAGAGTGGGGTGGTTCGGGCGGATGCAGAGGCCCCTCTGGCGACTCGGGCTGCGGCACGGTTTTCAAGATCATGACCTCCGGCAAGGAAACCGTGCTTCACAAGTTCGGCGGATTTCCCGATGACGGCTCACTACCGCAGGCGGCCCTCATCAACATCAACGGGACGCTCTACGGCACGACCACGGGCGGAGGGGCGAACTGCAGCTCAAGTGGCGGTTGCGGAACGGTCTTCAAGATCGCGAGGTCCGGTGCGGAAACCATGCTCCACAGCTTTGCGGGCGGCTCGGGTGACGGCGAAGAGCCGAATGCGGGCCTAATCAACATCAACGGCACGCTCTACGGCACGACCGCGTTTGGCGGCGCCAACGGCGATGGAACCGTCTTCTCGTTAGCGCCGTGAAAGGCTACGCTGAACGCATCGCAACATGGGCCCGCTCAAAACGGCGGCCTTATCACTTTTGCACAACAACCGACTGGATCGGCAAACCCATTTTTCATCCGCAACACTGCCATAACCCGCCCGGGGTTTGAACGATACAAGGCCCTACAACGGCCCAGGAAGGGTGAGAACTCAACTGGATGCCCAAACCCTTGCATGAGAACATTCCAACGAGCCTGAGGCTCTACATCGGCTCTTACACGCGTCGCTGGAACACCTTAGGTCGGGCCGATAAAGAGTTTTGGTCCAGTGATACCGACCTGATTCCGGTACTGTAGCAAGAATAGGGGTTTGAGCCAGAATCTGAGTGAGGATCGGATACCGATGCGGGCACTGGAGGACGGCCAGCCTGCGTTCCTTCTGGTCACATTTTGGTCACATCTTGCGCGGGGTTTGGCGAATCTCGGCGGCTCTTCGCGTTCGTCTGGCATAGCGAAAACGCCCATAAACAAAGCGCCTACAGGCGTTTACACTCTTCGCCGGCTCTTGACGATTTATGCTAAAGAGGCATTTGAAGACCGTGCGAACCACCAGATCCGTACGCTCCCACGGAACACCCTTATCGTACCGCATTTCGCTCCGCGTGGCTGCGTAGCCCTCGGCGAGCCCATTCGCTCAGGCGCCGCGCCCGACGCTCTTGCCGATGGCCCACGGCGACGTGACGTCGGGTCCTCAATATCCTATCGCCGCGCCGGCGGGGGTGCGCGGGTCGCTCGCGCCTTCGGCTGCGCCGGTCGCTGGATCGACGACGATTGCCTGTGCCGATCCCCACGGAGCGTGCATCTTCAGCGTATAACCCATGGCGCGAAGCTGCTGCACGGTGAGATCCGATAGTGCGCGCGGCTCGTATTCGAGCACGTCGGGCAGCCACTGCATGTGTGTGCGCGGCGCGTCAACAGCCGCTTGCGCGTTTTCCCCATAGACAAGCGCGTTTAGCATCGTTTCCAGCACGATCGTGGCGATGCGCGAGCCACCTGGGCTGCCCGTGACCATGCGCAGCGCGCCATTCTGCGTTACGATGGTCGGCGTCATCGAAGAGAGCGGCCGTTTTCCGGGCGCGATGGCGTTGGCCTCACCTTGCACGAGGCCGTAGACGTTCGGCACGCCGGGCTTCGAAGTAAAGTCGTCCATCTCGTCGTTGAGAAAGAAGCCCGTGGTGCCGGCGACCACCCGCGCGCCGTACCACGCGTTGAGCGTGTAGGTAACGGCGACGGCGTTTCCCCAACGATCGACGATCGAGTAATGCGTCGTTTCGCTTCCTTCGGCGGGCGGCGCGCCGAGCGCGGGGCGAACCTCGCTCGATGGCGTGGCACGATCGGGCTCAATCTGCGCGCGGATTCGAGCCGCGTTGGCCGGCGAGAGAAGCTGCGTAACCGGATCTGTTACGAAATCGGGATCGCCCAACCTGGTGCGATCGGCGAAGGCAAACCGTTCGGCTTCGGTGATGTAGTGGAGGCTGCGAACGTCTTCTCGCCCCCACTTCGCAAGCGGATACGGCGCGATGACGTTGAGAATCTCGCACAGCGTCGTACCGCCGCCGGGCGGCGGCGCCGTGGTCACGTCGTAGCCCCCAAATCGGCAATGCAGTGGCGCGCTCTCCTCGACGCGGTACGCGGCGAAATCCTGCATCGTCAGAAGGCCGCCGTGCGCGCCGCTTGCGGCGACGATTGCGCGCGCGATCGGCCCCCGATAAAACGCGTCGCTGCCGTCACGAGCGATAAGGAGCAGCGTTGCTGCCAGCTGCGGCTGCCGATAGAGTTCGCCGGCCCCAACGCGATTACCGAACGACGGCGGGTCGGCGGCGGTGAATACGTATCCGTCGCGCGCGAACGCGATCGCCGGCGCGACCAGCCGCGCGCGTGTCATCGTCCCAAACTCTTCGCGGGAACGTTCCAGACCCGCAACCGTGCCGGGCACGGCGACGGAGAGCCAACCGATCGTCGAAGCACCGGGACGCACGTTGCCGTGAGCGTCAAGGTACATCGTTCGCGTGGCGCGCAGCGGAGCACGCTCGCGAAAGTCCAGAAAGCGCTCGCGGCCGTCGTGCAGGCGCACGAGCATGAAGCCGCCGCCACCGATGTTGCCGCAGCACGGATCGACCACGGCCAGCGCGTACCCGACCGCGACGGCCGCGTCTACGGCATTGCCGCCCGCTTGCAGCACGTCGAGGCCGGCCTGCGTCGCCAGGCGTTGCGCGGACGCGACCATCGCCTGCGCCTTGGTTTGGCCGATTGACGCCGCACCCGACGGCGCAACGGCATCCGGGTAGAACGCGAGCGCCGCCGCAACCAGCAAAACCGACGCTTTCATCACCGCTACGTTACGCCGGCGGTAAGGGCTTCCTGGGCGAGCTGCCATCGCGCGCGTACGCCGCACTTACTGAAAATGGATTCGAGGTGGTGGCCCACGGTGCGTTCGCTCAGGCGAAGGCGGCTCGCGATCTCCCGGTTCTTCAGCCCAAGCACCACGAGTCCGCGAATCTCGGATTCTCGCGGCGTGAGCGAAGCGCCGAACGCCGCGCGCCGCTCCTTTCGTGATTGCCCTGCTGCCCGGTCGGCGTCGCGAACCGCACCGCACGAAGCGTAGAGGGCCGCCGCTTCGGCGCGGTCGCCGGCGGTCTCGAGCGCCAGCGCTTCCATCCACGGCCACTGCAACACACGATACGCTGCCGCAGCAGTTCGCGCCGCGCTCCTTGCCGGGCGAACGCGGTTCTGGCGTGCGGCCGCAAACCCATCGAACAATTTCGCGGCGGCGCGCGCCACCGCGTTGCTTTCGCGAGCCACCTCGAGATCGAGCTGCCGTCGCGCCAAGCAAACGTCTTCCTCGGCGCCAAAACGCGCGCAGTGCAGCTGAATCGAGAAATACGGGTCGATCAAGCCGCTCTCGACGCATCGGTGAAGCACTCCGGAAAGCTCGTCGTGCATGCCGTGTGACTGCATCATCTCCGAATAACCCCACAGCATGACGCCGGCGGCCTCGGCCTGCCCCGCGCGCATCGCGCGATGCAGGTGCATCCGATTGAAATACGGTGCGATCAACGAGGCATCACCCAAGCGTAATCCGATGAACACGCAGAAGCCCGAGAGCAGAGCCTCCCAGTATTCGCCGAAGCGCTTTCCCAAGCCCGACTCGGCGATCGCATCGCGCGCCTCTTCGAAGCGTCCCTGCAGCAAGAGAAGCTCGCACAGCTGGAGCGGGAGAAAACGCGCGGTCCCTACCGCCGCATCCGCGTGCTCCGTGAGGATATTCCTGGCGCGCCGCAGCCAATCGAGCCCCGTCTCGACGAGCCCGAGTTCAGCCGCCGTCGTCGCCGCGGCCGTTGCCGTGTAGTACTCCTCGCTGCGTTCACCGCGCTCGCGCGCATTACCGGCGAGCCCCTCGAACATCGCGAGCGTTTGCGCGATGGAGCGATCGCGGCCGCCGACCGATGCCACCTGCCGCGCGTGCTGCAGCGCGATCGCCGGCCGGCGCAGCGCCTCCGCAGGCAGCGAATGTAAGATACGCATCGCCTCCGTACGGCGGCCCGCAGCTTCGCAGAGCTCCGCCCAGCCGAGCTCGAACGTCGCGCGCTGATCGCCGCGCAACGCTTTCCCGAGATTCTGCAGTCTTCGGTGCGTCGCGGATGCGACGTTGAAACGGCCGTCATACCAATAGTCGTGCATGAGGCGCGTAAGCTGTTCGAGGGCCTCGTCGTTGCGGCCTAGAGCCCGGTAATGCTCCGCGAGCCTTCGTCGAATCTTTGACGCACCGCGAAACTCGCCGGCCGATGCCGCGTAATCGGCGAGCCGCTCCTGCGTCGCCCACCACGCCTCGGAGTCGCGTTGCGCGAGCGCGGCGGCGCGGTTCGTCAACTGTTGTGCCTCAGTGAAATTCAGCTGTCTTGCCGCCCGCGCTGCGGCGTGTTGCAGCGCGCTGACCGCGCGATCGGCCTCGCCCGCTTCGGCCCAGTGCCGCGCGACCAGTGACTCGAATTCATCGCCCGGCGCGTGTGCGGCAAAATTCGCTGCGATGCGAACGTGCACGATCTTTCGTTGGCTCGTCACCAGCGTCTCGTAGAGTGCCGATCTCACGGCCTCGTCGCGAAAAACAAACGACGACGCCCCAAGCGGCGAAAGTTCTCGCAGCAGTTCCGCGTCGACTCCCGCCTGCAACGCCGCAATGACGCCGCTTCGCGGACGGCCCACGAGGCGCACGAGCCACTCATCGACGAATTCGCTGCCGAACACCGCCGCGTCGCGAAGAATCCGAAACGCGGCGGGCCCAAGCTCCGCGCGCAGCCTCGCGACCCGCGCCTGCGCGGAGTGGGGCAACAGCGGCGCCCGTCCCGATCGAACCTCGGGCAGCCGGTTCACCAGCTCTTGCAAGTATCGCGGATTGCCCGCAGCAATCCGCAGCATTGCCGCGCAGTCTTCTGCGGCGGCCGTCTGGCCGTACGCCGATAGCATCGCCTTAAGCAAAATCTCGGACCGCGCTGCGTCGAGCGCGGCGAGTTCCACGCAAACTGCACCGGCGCGCGCGAGATCGCTTGCGCCGAGCCACGAGCTCGCGCAGGCCGCTAGGATGACGGCGCCGCTGGAGGAAGCGGCGCGCACGAGCTCTTCGACGGCGGAGCGGTCGGCAAGCGCCGCCTCGTGCAGGTCGTCGAGCGTGCACAGAACGGAGCGTCCGCGCGCGAACCCACGCAGATCGCGCTCACCGAGCGCAGCGGCGAGCTGCTCGCGCAGCGAGCGTCGTCGCGCAACGGATACCGCGCACTCGAGCGACATGACGGCCGACGAGCCGGACTCGCGCGCCGCGACCTCTCGCAGAAACCGCGACTTCCCAAAACCCGGCCCGGCGCAGACGAGCGCAACCGCGCCGGCGCTCGGTTTCGCCTGCGCCACGAGCTGACGCACCGCCTTGATCTGCGCAACGTGGCCGACGAAAGGCCAAGATGGCTCGCCCGGCGAGGTAACGGGTGCAGAAATCGGTAGGTAATTCCCCATGGTTTTTTGGGCCACGCGAGGGCTATGCTACATCCGCGGAGCCATTACATGCCCGTTGCTCGTTGGAGGACTTCTCATGCGCAATCGACCGCTCTCGATGCCGGCCATTCCCGGCCCAGTTCTTCTGAGCGCCACCTTGGCGCTTGCCGCCGGCTGTTCAGGAATGCAGCAGGCCTCCCCCAGTGGCACCGGAGCCCTGCCGCCGATGACGGTCAAGACGGCTGCGCTGCCGCCGGAGGCGAAGAAGCACGCAAAACAAGTTTTGTACGTAGCGAATTGGTATGGCAGTTCCGTCGAAGTGCTCTCGGCGAAAACGCACGCGCTGGTCCGGCAGATCAGCACGAGCCCATATAATCCCAACTCGGTTCGCGTCGACAAATCCGGCAATCTCTGGGTCGCTCTGGATACCAATGGCTCGGCGCCCAGCATCTGGGTCTACAAGCCGGGCGCATCGCAGCCTTTCCGCACGCTTAACGGCATCTCTCAAGCCGTAGGCATCGCAATCGATCCTAACGGCACCGTCTATGTGACTGAGGAAGCGACGTCGAACGTCTCGGTCTTTGCGCCTGGCAGCGATACGCCGACATCGACGCTAGCCGATCCCAACGCGACCTGCTGTGGCTGGGTCGCGGTCGACGATCAACATAACGTCTTCTTCACCTACGAATCTCCATCGGTGCACACCGGTGCCATCGACGAGTTCGTCAACGGGTCGGGCCAGCCGAAAAGCCTGGGCATCACCCTCGGCACGTTTCCGGGCGGCATCGAAGTGCTGAAGAACGACACTCTCGTCGTGACCGAACAAGGCATTGTCTCACTCTATCTTCCCGCGAAGATCGACACGTTCCCGAAAGGCGCGACGACGCCGTCTTCGGTAATCACCGGAAATCCGAACTGCGACGAATGGGTCGGCCCGGCGCTCAACAAAAAGAAAAACCGTATCTACGTCGGAAGCATTTTTACCAGCACGAGCTGCTTCATCAACGGCACGCCCGCCGCCATGAAAGAGTACACCTATCCCGGCGGCCAGCTGATCGGAGAATATACCGCCGGAATCACCGACCAGAGCGGTTGGACGCTTCTCGTTCCCGCGATAAGTCCGGCGCCCTCAGACCAGTAGATTATTTCGATTGCACGACCGAGTTCGAGCGCACGACACCCTGGCCGTCCGATCCAAGATATAAACGGCCGTTAAGCCAGCGGATGCCCCAGAAGCTGTGCGCGATTAACCCGTCGTCGAGGCGCGACCAGGTACTGCCGTTATCCTTTGAAAGATAGGCGCCGCGCAGCGTCGTGATCGCGACGTCGGGCTTGCCCTTCGTGACGTCCTGGTTGTAGCGAATCTCCCGCTCGGGCGAGTAGATGAACGCGCCGGCGGGAGAACGCTCCTCGTCTCCGCCTTCGTGACGCCCGCGGCGAATCAGGCTCTCCTCGAGTTTCGCCGGTCCGCGGACAAGCGGTGCGTTCACCACGACCGATACCTTCGTAAAGGTCAGGCCGCCGTCGCCGCTGCGCAAAACGAAGACGTTGTTCTTCGAATCGACGCTCGAGGCGAGAACCGTCTTCTGGCTAACCGGCGAGATCGTGAACGCATACCAAAACGGCGTCGCGATAACTCCCGACGACTTCTTCCACGTCTTTCCGCCGTTGGTCGTCACCGACAGCGACGATTTGCCGTTATTGATGTCGCAGACGAGGATGTGCGCGCCGTTGTTCGGATCGACGACGACGGCGCCGGGCCACGTAAACGGCCACGAGAGCTGCGTTACGCTCTCGCCGCCGTCGGTGGATTTGAACATCCCTTTCGGACCGTAAAATCCAGGCCCTGGGCTCGGACCCGAGGCGAAGTACATCGTCTTGGGGTTCTTCGGATCGAAGGCGACCGGCGTCGTCATCAGGCGGCTCGGGGTGATGCTCGAGTTCGATCGGGAGAACGACAGGCAGCCGTCGCTCGAGATGCTCAAGCCCGAAGCTTCATCGTACACATAACACGCGCTCGGATCGCCCGGGCGAAGCTCGTTGAAGCCGTCCTCGTAGAAGTTCGTAAGGCTCCACGTCTGGCCGCCGTTGGTCGTCCGGTGGCTATCGAAATCCTGAATCGAGACCATCAGCGTCTTGCCGTTGGGTGAGACGGTAAAACGCCGCGCCAGCCCGGTCGACGCGGCCGCCGTTACGATCGAGTCGGAATAGCTGCCCGAGGAACAGGTCTGCGTATAGTCGAGGCCTTGATCCGATGCCACGAAACAGGCGTCGTCGCTGCCGTTGGCCACCGGCCAGACGTTGCGCACGTCGATGACTTTGAGGTTTGCCGCGCCGGTGATCGGCGGATCGGAAGAGCCGTCGCCCGTGATGTAATAGAAGCCGCCGTCCGCGCCGACGTACAAGCGGTGCTGGTGAACGAAGCTGAATCCGATCGCCTGCGTGCCGAGGCCGTAGTTGTAATAGATGCCCTTCAGAACGGCGGTCCAGTGTTTGCCGCCGTCGGTTGACGCGAAAAGGTTTTGATCCCAGCTTCCGTCATTGGAACTGACGTAGACGGTTTTGGGCGCAAACGGATCGACGCTCATCTGATGCACCATGCGGCTGCTGCCCGACGTGCCCGTCTCTTTCGTAAACGGCAGCCGGCCGGCTTTCGCCCACTTACCGGACGAGTAGGCGTAGACGTAGCCGTCGCTCGTACCGGCGTAGAACGCCTTCCCCGACGAGCTCTCCACCGCGCCAAACGCGGTCGGATGATGCTTCGCCGTTCCTTTAAGTTGGACGTGCCACGTCTTTCCGTCATCGGTTGACGTGAGGATCCCCGCATCGTCGGTTGCAAAGAGCGCGCCTCCGAACGAAGCGAACTGCGGTGGCTTGTCCGCCGTTAAAGACGTTGCTCCACGACGATCCGCTATCGCTCGAGCGATAGATTCCATCATATTCGCTCGCCGCCAAGAGTACCGACGGCTGCGCGGGATCGATCCAGAGGGCGTTGATCACCGATACGGTGAGGCCGGAAGAATCGACGAGCCCGTTGGTCAACGGCTTCCACGAGCCCCCGCCGTCGGTGGTCTTCACGATTCCCGCGCTCGAATACGTCTCCAATCCCGTACCGCGGCCGCTCCCCGCATAAATGATCTTTGGATTCGATGGATCGACGGCGACGGCATTAACCTTCCCCGATGCCGGGAAGCCGTCCGACATATTCGTCGGACCCAGTGACGTGAACGAGATGCCGCCGCCACCGGCGTAACCGCCTCCGGCATTGACCACTGCCGGTGCGACTCCGGCGCCTCCGAAAGTTCCCCGGCATCCCGTTAGCACGGTCGCGCTGACGGCCAACACAAGAATAGAGCGAGCGATCATCTGAAATCCTCACGAGCGTAGCGAAGTCTGGGGAACAGGGCCTTTCGCGCGCTAGCTGCGGAAAGCCTCGCCTTACCCCCTCATACCAATTTGAAAGGTGTATCGTCTGTTTAGCGTCCCATCATCGAGGCGCGCATCGTCTATTCTGACTCCTCCGGCCTTTTCGATGACGCGTATAGAGGCGGCATTTCTCTCAGAACACGTCAACAGCGCCTGACTCAAGCCGATTTCTTGCAACCGTTTGAGCGCCAGCCGAAGTCCGGCGCTCGCGTATCCCTTGTTTCTCGCACGCGGCCGAACTTGATAACCAATGTTTCCGCCATCCTTTTCCAGCACCGGCGCGAGCCTAAACCGAAGGTAGACTTCACCGACAATCTCTTTCCCATCCATGACGAACGAGGTTTCGCTCGGCACAACTTCCGGAAACGGCCAGCCGCCCGGCGAAAGCCGCTCCAACATCGCTCGATACGCATCGAATCCGTCCCACGCCGCCTCGTAGAAACCCGTATAGATGCCGATATCATCATGCTCTCGGTATTCAGCAATCATCTGTTCAAAGCGCGCAGCATGCTCGGCCTTCGGTAAGGACAGATGAATCACGACGCCGTTGCGGCGGCGGTGATGCGATAGAGGACGTGGGGTCGCAGCGGGTGACCCGGCTCCAATCGCGGGTGTTCGAAATCGTCGCGCGGATCGTGCGTCATGCCGAGACGCTGCATCACCGCAGCGGAGCGAAGATTCGAAGCGGTGGTGAAGGCCACGACCTCCTCCAATTGCAGCGAGTCGAAGGCGAAGTCGAGCGCGCCTCGCGCGCCCTCCGTTGCATAACCGCAGCCCCAACACTCCGCGCGAAAGCGCCAGCCGACCTCGTACGCGGGTGTAAACGGGGCCTCGAATGGAACCTCTTGGAGGCAGATGACTCCGACGAAAGACGGACCGCCGCGCGCTTGCACGACCCACCAGCCGTACCCGCGCTCCTCCAGCCGCTCGCGCATCGCCGGCACCTGCGAAAGGGAAAGCTCTCGGCTATACGCCCTACCCAGGAACTCGCTCACTCGCGGATCGGCATTCATCTCGACCCACGGCTCGACGTCCTCGTCGCGCCACCCCCGAAGGAGCAGGCGTGCCGTCTCGATGGTTGCCATCCACGGCCAGTTCGCGCTAGTCTTGGCGGTGACCGTTTCATGAAGACACGCCCGGATATCCGCAACGTCGCCATCATCGCGCACGTCGATCACGGCAAGACCACCCTCGTTGACGCCATGCTCAAACAGAGCGGCGTCTTTCGTGAGGGCCAACTGGTCGCGACCCGCGTTATGGACTCCAATCCGCTCGAGCGCGAGCGCGGCATCACGATTCTCTCGAAGAACACCTCGGTCCGCCACGGCGACGTGAAGTTCAACATCGTGGATACTCCCGGCCACTCCGATTTCGGCGGCGAGGTCGAGCGCGTGCTCCAGATGGTTCAGGGAGTGCTGTTGCTGGTTGACGCCGCCGAGGGCGTGATGCCGCAGACGCGCTTCGTATTAAGGAAGGCGCTGGAGCTGGACCTCCGCGCAATCGTCGTCGTCAACAAGATCGACCGAAGAGACGCGCGCCCGCAAGAGGTCGTCAACCAGACCTTCGACCTCTTCGTCGAGCTCGGTGCCAACGACGAGCAGGCCGATTTTCCGGTGATCTTCACCAACGCGAAGGCCGGCATCGCCAAAATTTCGCTCGCCGACGACAGCGACTCGCTGGAGCCGCTCTTCCAGACGATCGTCTCTCGCGTGCCCGAGGCCCCAGCCGAGGATGGCCCGTTTCAGCTTCTCATCTCGGCAATCGATCACAACCGTTACGTCGGCCGCGTCGGCATCGGTCGAATCTTTCGCGGAAGCGCGCGGCGCAACGACCCGATCGTAAAGCTCGCGGGTGACGGCACGATCAGCACCGGGCTGCGGCTGACGAGCTTGTTGACCTTCGCCGGGCTGGAACGGCTCGACGTCGAGCACGCAGAGGCCGGTGACATCGTCTGCGTCTCGGGGATCGAGGATCTCAACATCGGCGATACGCTCGCCGACGCCGCCATGCCGGAGAACATCCGCGCCGTCGCCGTCGACGAGCCGACCGTCTCGATGTTTTTTTGCGTGAACAATTCGCCGTTCGCCGGCCGCGAAGGCCGTTTTTTAACCTCGCGTCAGATCCGCGAGCGCTTGATGCGCGAGCTCGAGTCGAACGTCGCCTTGCGCGTCGAGGAGACCGGCTCGCCGGACACCTTCGAAGTGCGCGGGCGCGGCGAGCTGCATCTGGCGATCCTCATCGAGACGATGCGCCGCGAGGGATACGAGCTGGCCGTTTCTAAGCCGCAGGTCATTATAACCGAGCGCGACGGCGAACGCTGGGAGCCGGTCGAATACGTCGTCGTCGACGTCCCCGAGGACTACGCCGGCGCCGTAATCGAGGCGCTCGGGCGGCGCAAAGCCGCTATGTCGAACATGATCTCAGTCGGCGACGGACAGCGGCTCGAGTACACGATGCCGACGCGAGCGATCTTCGGCCTGCGCGGTGAGCTGCTGACGCTGACACGCGGCACCGCGGTGCTCTCGCACACGTATTACGACCATCAACCGTGGCAAGGCGAGCTTCCCGAACGAAACGTGGGTGCGCTGGTCGCGAGCGATACCGGACGTACCACCGGTTATGCGTTGATGGGCGTCGAGCAGCGCGGCCGTTTCTTCGTCGGACCCGGCGTTGACGTCTACGAAGGAATGATCGTGGGGCGCGGCAACGACGACAAGGACATTTCGCTCAACGTCGCACGCGAAAAGAAGCTGACGAACATGCGCGCCGCGGGTTCGGACGAAAATGTAAAACTCGCTCCGCCCGAAGATCTGTCGCTCGAGCGAGCGATAGAATTCATCGCCGACGACGAGTTGGTCGAGGTCACTCCCGAGTCGATCCGGCTGCGTAAACGCCTGCTCAGCGAGGACGCCCGGCTCCGCCAGCGCCGCCGGGAAAAGGTGCCTTAAGTCACCACAGGAGACGCTTGGACCAGGCAGAATAACGTGCAGACGCACGGTGCTTCTGCCGCGCCAGAAAGGGCATCTATGAGCGACCAGTACAAAGAAATGAACGAAGAGGAACTGGATAAGGTCAGCGGTGGCATGTCAACCCACCCGTTCCCGCGTGATCCGATCCGTCCTGGCAACCCGCCGACCCATCCGGGCGGTGGCGATATCCCCATCACCGGCAAGAAGAGCAATCCGGTAGGCGGCGGCTAAAACCGTCGTTCGGGCGCCTCGGGGCGCCAGGGAAACCCCTCGACGGGGCTGGGAAATGCGATGCGGTCCACCGGGCTTCATCGCAAGGCCGGCCCCCTTTTTCTTGATTAAAGGCAAATTAGAGCCAACGGAGGCGACCCACGGTTTGTTCGGCGCCGGCACCGAGCGGGGGCTTGTAAAATATACCTAAGTCGCCTCCAGGAGTCGCTCGGACCGCCGAGAAACATTGCCGGACGCGAGGCGCTCTTGCTTCGCGAGAAAGGGTAACCATGAGCGACGAAAAGAAACCCATCCAGGACGAGGAACTCGATAAGGTTAGCGGCGGCGTAGGCACGCACCCGATCCCGATCGATCCGATCCGTCCCGCGCCCCCCACTCACCCCGGCGGCGGAGATCTCCCCATCGGCGGTAAGAAGACCCACCCGGGAGGCTAAATCACGTCCTGGCGCTTTCACAGCGCCATTACGCGAGTACGTAAGGGGTCGGGTGTTGCGTTAAAGTTCCCAACCTGTTCCCGTCCTGCATGGACTCGGCCCCTTAATAAACCGTCGGCACCGCGCGACGGTTTTTTATATGGACTGCCGCTGCGCGAGTTCGGCGAAAGGCCCGGGAACCGAGACCAGTTCGGCATAGCTGCCGTCCTGAACGATTTTGCCTCGCTCCAAAACCACGATTCGATCGGCGTTCTGAATCGTCGAAAGGCGGTGCGCGATGACGACGCGGGTCGCGTCGAGTTGCTCGAGCGTCTTCATCACGATCGCCTGAGTCTCGTTGTCCAGCGCACTGGTCGCCTCGTCGAAGAGTAAGATGCGGGGCGAGGTCACGATTGCCCGCGCAATCGAAATTCGCTGCCGCTGGCCGGTGGAAAGACCGCCTCCGTCGGAACCGAGATACGTCTCCAACTGCATCGGGAGGTGCGCGATATCTTCGTCGATGCCGACCCGGCGCGCCGCCTCCCACGCCTGGTCGTGCGTGATGAAGCGCGCGCCGGCGATGTTCTCGAAGATCGAAGCCTGCAACGCACCGGTTGACTGCAAGACCGAGCCGATCTGACGGCGCACGGCCGCGAGATCGAGCTGCGCAAGCTCGTGCCCGTCGTAGAGGACCGAGCCGTGCTTGGGTTTCTCAAAGCCGAGCAGAAGGCGAAAGAGTGTCGACTTTCCGGAGCCCGACGGCCCAACGACGGCAACGAAGGAGCCCGGCTCGACCTTCAGATCCAATCGATCGAGCGTAAGCCCGGTCGCCTTTTCGTATTGGAAACTGAGGTTACGCAGCTCGATGGAACCGCTGAGCGTTCCCGGATCGCCGTGCGCTTCTAAAATCTCGGGCGCCTCACGCAGCAACGGGCGCGCGCGCTCGTAGAGCGGGACGATGCGAATCACCTGGACGAACGCATCGCCGAGCCCCAGCAACGACGCGAGCAGCTGACCGAAGGCCGCACTGGCCGCGATGTAGATGCTGGCCGGAAAGTTGCCCTGGCGAATCACGAAGATGTACGAGATGATCGCGAGCGTCGTCGCCGCCGGCCAGATCGAGTCGAAGATGCCGAATCGGTAGACGATCGTGCTCGCACGCGTCGTGATGCGGCGCATCGCGACGAAACGGTGCAGCCATCCCACGAAGGCGCGCGTCTCGGCTCGAGCGATCCGCAGTTTCGCGATCCCGTTGAAGACTTGGAGGACGAAGCCGGCGATCGCCCCAGAACGATCGTAAATTTGCCGGCGCAATGGAAGCGTAATCGACGCCTCGGCCACGGCGCCCGCGATCGCGATGACCGAAAGACCGGCGCAGAGCCAAGCGAGACCGACGTCGTAGAAAAAGAGCAGGATGAAGCTGACCAGCGAGAAGACGCCGCTGAGGAGCGCAGAGATCGTGATATCGCTGACGTACTGCTCGATGGCGTCGATGCCCATCAAGCGATTTGCCAAGTCACCGATTTCGTAGCGCCGGAAGAACGAAGCCGGGAGCGCCAATAGGCGCTCCATCACCGCCGATTGCAGTTTCGATCCGACTTGCGCCTGCAGACGGACGATCGTAAGACCGCGAACGATCTCGGTAATCGCGGCGGTGAGGGCGACCGCGAGCAACCCGAGACCCATCGTCCATAACTGCGGGCGCATTGCCCCCGGAATCAGCGTGCCATAGACGATTGCCGTCGCGAGCGGAACCAAACCAGCGAGCACTCCGCCCACCAGACCGAGCACCAGAATCTGTACGACGTTGACGCCGCTGTGCCGAAGCCCGAAGCTGAGCAGATCGAGGACGCCGATCGGGCGCTCCGGCAGCGGGCGTAAGAGCGTGTACGCCCAGACGTCGATCTCGGCGGCAAGCGCGTCGTCCACGCGCACCCGCTCGATCGGCGGATTCGGATCGATGAGGACGTAGTGCGAGCGCCCGCGATGCGGCAGCAAGGCGACGGGCTCGTGCTTCGGCCCGCGAAAGGCGAGCATCGGGCCGTGCTCGCGGCGATGCCAGCCGCTCTTGAGCCGGACGCGACGGATCGAGATGCGCGACGCGATCGCGATCGCCTGGATCGCGGCCTGCGGCTCGCTGTGCGATTCTCGGGGCGCGACGATCGTAATCCCGTCGGTTTGCGCGACGATGCGCGCCGCCGCGACGATCGGATCGTCGCCGGGTTCGGTCGCCATCCGGTCGGGCTCGAAAAGGTGGGTCGCTTCTTCGAGTCCGCTTCGCAGCGAACGTTCGTCGAAAGCCTGCGTCGCGCGGCGCATCGCCTCGCGCCGCTCGTCCTCCTCGGCGGTGCGAGTGTGCCAGCGTTTCCAAAAGGCGTGATGGACGATGCCGATGCCGGAGAGCACGTCGTCGGGATGAAGGTCGGCGCCGTTGAACGACTCGACCCGCACGTCGTCGTGAGCGCGCAGCGTGAAACGCCCGCCGACGGGAATCACTCCGCTCCCCTCATCGACCAGGTGAGAGTCTAAGAGCCAGCCGCTTCCGTGCTTGATGCGCACGTACGAGAGCCGTCGGGAAGAGTGCGCGTGTTCGCCTGGGGCCAGTTCGGTCACGTTGAACGGGTGCAGCGGGCGCGCCAGCTGCAGATCGAACTCGAGCGAATCCTCGCCGACGAGCATCGAAACGTAACGCCAGAGCGCTTCGTCGCGCCGCACCGCCTCCGTGCGCGCGGGATCCCAGGTTTCGAGGATCGTCGGTACGACGCCGACCGCGATTAACGCGTGGCGTCTACCGTTGGATTCGAACGACGTGCCGAGAAAGACTTCGCCCGTTCCCGCGCCGCCGATGAAGTGCCGGCGTCCGGTCGGGCGTCCTTCGTCGTCGAGCTCGACGACGAAGAGCGCGGCCTCGCCCGAGCGCACGCGATAGCCCTGCTCGCGCCCGGTGAGGACGAGAATCTCGTCGCCGGCGATGCGGATCTCGCGGTCGGCCATCACTGCGATCTCACCAGCGACAGATACCGTCCGCCCATCGCGACCAGCTCGTCGTGCGTGCCTCGTTCGGCAATGACGCCGCGATCCAAGACGATGATCTCGTCGGCGTCGCGGATCGTGCTCAAGCGGTGCGCGACGATCAGGCAGGCGCAGCCGCGGCGCCGCACGCTCTCGTCGATCAGAAATTCCGTTAAGGGATCGAGCGCGCTGGTCGCCTCGTCGAAGATAACCAGTGCCGGATCGCGCACGAGCGCGCGAGCGATTTCCAGCCGTTGCCGTTGGCCGCCGCTGAAGTTGACGCCGCCTTCTGAGATCGGCGCCTCGTAGCCTTCAGGACGGCCGATGATATCGGCGTGAATGCACGCATCGCGTGCGCCCCGCTCAATCGCCGCATCGGGGACGGCGGGATCCCAGAGCGTGAGGTTGCTTCGCACCGTGCCCGGAAACAGGGAGATCTCTTGATCGACGAAGGCCACGTCGGTGCCGAAGAGCGCCGGGTCGATCGCTTCGCGTTCGACGCCGTCGAAGAGCACCTGCCCCGACCACGGCGTAAAGAGACCCGAGACGAGTTTGGCGATCGTCGACTTGCCGCTGCCCGACGGTCCCACTAACGCGATTCGGCGCCCCGGCGCGATGACGAACGAGATCTCGCGCACCGACGGCTCGGCGTGTTTGTTGTAGCCGAACGAGACGTTGCGCAGCTCGAGTTCACCGGCCAAACGCAGCCGCTCGACGCGCGGCACGCCCGTCGCCGGCGTCTCCGCGGGGTAGCGCATGACGTCCTGGATGCGCCGGACGTCACCATCCATCTCTTGAAGGTCGGCGCCCAGCTCGACGAAGGTCGTGAAGGGCGTGATAAAGAGCTGCATCAACAGCGCGTAGGCAAAGAGCGTGCCGATCGAGATCGCGCCCTCGATGACGCGCAGCCCACCGAGCGTCAGGATCGCCGTAACGTTGATCGTGATCAGCAGGCGCGGCACCGCGTTGAGCACCTGCGAGGGCACCGAGAAGCGTTGGCGCGCGTTGACGACCCGCGACTGACGGCCGAGCCACTTCATGAAGAACGTGCTCTCCGCCCCTCCGGCCTTGAGCGTTTCTATGCGCTCGAGCCCCGAAACCGAGCTCCCGAGCAGCATGCCTTCCTCTTGTAGGAGCGCCGCGTTGGCGTCGGAACGCTGGCGCCCCACGACGCGCAAGGCCAGAATGTTGAGCCCCGCGATGCAGAGCGAGACGACCGCTAAGAACCGGTCGTAGCGGGCCATCACTGCCAGGTAGAAGACGGCCGCGACGACGCCGATCGCGCTCTGCGCCAGGCGGCTGGAGAGCAGCTCGGCGACGCGATCGCAGATCGCGACGCGATTTGAAATCTCTGCCGGCGAGCGCTGCGAGAAGAACGTCATCGGGAGATGCAGCACGTGCCAGAGCATCCGGCTCGCGTTCGCCAGCGCGATCTTCGCCTGTAAGCGCACGATCGCGCGCTGTTCGAGCTCGAGCAGCACGACCTGCATCGCGATGCTCGCGACTATTCCGAGCGAGATCCAGACGACCCAGCCGTAACTCTTGCCGATCAGAACTTCGTCGATGAAGGTTTTCGTAAAGGTCGGCAGCGCGATGCTCGGGATGACCAGCGCAAGGCCCGCGAGAATTGCAAAGAGTACCGGAGCCCACGAGCCCGCGAGCTGTCCGCGAAGGATGCTCGTCGTCGCCGGCACTTCGTTGCTCGCCGTGAAATCGGGGCCGGGCGAGAACGTGAGACAGACGCCCGTGTAGGAGCGGTTGAACTCTTCCCAATCGCAGAAACGCCGGCCGCCGGCCGGATCGTTGAGCACCGCGCCGTCCTTGGTAAACCCTTCGACGACGACGAAGTGATAGAACATCCAAAAGATGATGAACGGCGGGCGGAGCTTGCGCAGGTCCTCGACTTCGTATTTGTACCCGTGCGCCTCTAAACCGTAGGAACGGGCCGCGCGCAGCAGGTTGCCGGCCGAGCTGCCGTCGCGCGTAACGCCGCAGGCGACTCGCAATTCCTCCAGGGGAACGTGCTTTCCGTAATAGCCGAGGATCATGCCCAGCGACGCGGCGCCGCACTCGACGACTTCCATTTGCAGGACGGTGGGCGTGCGCACGGTCTTCACCGCGCCGTTTTGGGGCCTTCGCTCGAGGAGTTTCATCCGCGTGTTTGCGGCAACAGGAACGAGATCGGCGCGCGATCCTCAACCACGATCGTGACGTTACAGGGAGTCCCGGGTGAGAGGGTTCGTCCGGAGTTCTGCAAGCCGGACCAGATCAGATTACCGTTGGGGTCGACGTCGAGTGTGATGTGTACTTCGCGCAGCGGAACTTCGGGCTGGAAGCCGGCCGCGACGGCATCGCTCTGGAGCGCGGCTTTGATGCGATCGGCGCTTGCGGGGAACGGCGCGGCGTACGTAACGTGACCCCGCAGAAAGCCGAAGACGTCGGGCCGTGCGTCGGCGGGCGACAGGCGGACGGGCATCCCCGGCGCGACGCGGCGATCGGTCTCGACCGGAACGAAGACGATCGCCGTCGGACTCGCGCCGGCGGGCTCGATCGTGGCGACCGCATCGCCGGAGCGCAAGAAGCTGCCGAGTTGCGGCGAGCGCTGCGCGAGCGTGCCGGCAACCGGTGCGCGCAACGCGATGATGTCGCCGGCAGTCGTACGCATGCGCGCGATCGCTTCGCCTTGCGCCACGGTGTCGCCGACGCGCCCGGGAAGCTCGATCAGCGTTCCCTCGCCGCCGGCAACCACCGGCGCGATACCGCTTCCGGCGACGATGACGCCGCGCCCCTCCAAGCCGACCGGAACGCGGCCGAAGACCGACCACAGCATCACGAGCAAGAGCACGCCGCCGATCACCGACAGCGCGACGATCGAGCGATTCGAAATGATCTCGATCGCTTCGTCGAACCGTTCGACCGAATCGATCGCCGAGAGCGCCTCTTCTCTGAAGATGCTGTTGTGGCGGGAGTCATTCGGCGCGCCGGTCATGGCTTTGCCGATGCCGCTGAAGCCGGTACGACCGAGACTGCCGCGCCGTCGCCCAGTCCGCTGACGCGCCCGGAGACGACCGCGTCGCCGCCGCTCAGACCGGAGAGAATCACCGTACCGGCGTCGTTCGAAGGACCGACGCGCACCGGCTGGCGGTACGCGGTGTTGTTGCGGACGACGTAAACGTAGGTCGCTGCGCCGTCGCGCCCGATCGCGTCGGTCGGTACGACGATCGCGCGCGGCAGATCGGTCGTCAAAATATTCACGTTGACGCTGACCCCGTCGCGCAAGAATGACGGCGGGCGATCGACGGCAATGGTGGTCGCGACCGTGTGCGACGCCGGCGAATTGTCACCCGATCGCTGCACGATCGGCGAAACTTCGACGACGTGGCCGCTCAGTACGTGTCCGGGAAAATCCTCACCCGTGATTTGCGCGCGCTCGCCGAGATGCACGTTGATGACGTCTTGCTCGTCGACTCTCGTGCGCACCACGAACGCGCGGCGGGCCGCCAAGGTTACCAGCGGCTGACCCACGCCGATTGCATCGCCCGGCTGGAGCGGTCGCAGCGAGTCCGCCTTCTCGGTCGCGACGCTCAGGACGATCGCGTCGTACGGCGCGCGTACCTGCATCGCGTTGGCTTGCTCGCGGGCAAAGGCGTACTCGGAGCCGGCACGGGCCGCTTCGGCGGAGGCCGCAGCGACGTCGCCGCTGCCGGACTCGACTTGCGCCGCCGAAAGCGCCGCCTGCGCCTGCGCGTAGCCCTCTCGAGCCGAGCGAAGATTATCTCGGAGCACGGTTTGCGAGCGCGTCAGCTGTGTCCCCAGCGAGCCGCGCGTCTGACGCGCCTGGTCGTATGCCACCTGCGCCTGCTCGAAGTGCGCCTGCGCCTGGTCGAGCTGGTCTCGCGAAACCGCTTTATTCGCAAAGAGATCTTGATAGGCCACGTAGACCCGCCGCGCTTCGCGAAGCGTCGTCGTCGCGGTCGCCAAGCTCGCGTTGGCCGCGGCGAGCTGGTCGGCCGCCGTCGTTTCCCCGTAGCCCAGCCCCGAGACAAGGCCATTGGCCGTGTCCTGTTCTGCCTGGGCGAGGCGTGCGCGCGACGCCGCGAGATTGGCTTCGGCTTGCACGACGTTCGACGTGCCGGTTACTTGGGCGCTCTGCGCGCGTGCCGTCGCGGCCCGGTAGGCGGCTTCGCTGCTCTGCGCCCCGGAACTGACCTCGGGATTTGCAATCGTCACCAGCAGCCGCCCGGCCGCAACGTGATCTCCTGTCTTGACGAAAATCTCCCCGATGTTGCCGGCGACTTCGCTCGACATCGTCTGAATCTGAGGATATTGTACGACGCCGCCCTCGGGGAGCAAAATCGAAAACGGCGCGTAGCCTGCCGTAACGACGGAGACTTGGCGGGGGACATGGCGCCAGCGAACAAGCACAACGACGGCCGCCAGCAGCAGCACGGCGCCGACGACGATCAAGAACTTCCTACGGCCCAAGTCCATCGTTCTTACCGAACCTAGAGGTCCGCAACCGTTGCGATCGGGTCGAACGTGCCGAGCGCCGAGCGCAACCTTACGACTGCATTGATGTAGGCGATCTCCGCGCCGAAAAAATCCGCTTGCGCTTGCAGCGACGTCGCCTGTGAAGCCTTGGTGTCGGTCAGCGAAAGGAGACCGTTTTTATACTGCAGCTGCGCGATCCGCGCCGCTTCGGCGCCCAAGTCGACGGCACGCTGCTGGTAGGTCAGCGCTTCGTGCGCGGTCTGCGCGCTGCGCAACGACTCGGTCACGTCGGCCTCGGCTTGCGTCTTGGCCGACCCCAGCTCAATCTGCGCCGAGTCGATGACCTGGTTTGCCGAGTGATGAGCGGCCGCACGCGTGCCGTAGTTGACGATCGGCAGCGAGATCGTCGAGGTCGCACCGATATCCCAAAATCCCGGCGTTCCGCGAACGACGTTGGAGAACGGAAAGCCGATGCATTCGATCTGATTGGGATGCGGGGCGCATTCTTGATTGAGCGCCGTGATCTGGTTCTGCTGATCGACGAAGCCCGTCGGAGACGTCTGGTTTCCGAATGCGGCGAAGACGTTTACTTGCGGAAGGAGGTCCGTATCGATCGAGGAGCGAGAGAGTTGCGCGATCGCGACGGCCGCTGCGGCTTCTGCAATCTCGGGGCGGTTCTGCTCGGCGATGGCGACCAGCGCCGCCTGCGTCCCGGCAGGAAGCGGCGGTTGCGGCAACTTTTCCGGAATGGCAAACTGCGTCTCGAGACCGGCTCCGATCGTCTGCGCGAGCGATTCTTGCGCGGTCTCGGTATCCGATTGCGCGTTGAGCAGGGCGACTTGGGTCTGTTCGACCCCGACTTCCGCGCGCAGGACGTTGACGCCGGCGGCCATGCCGGCTTTTTCCTTTGCCGCAGCGACGGCAAAGAGTGCCTGCTGATAGGTCAAGTTCGCCGCCGCCAAATTGTAGAGATGCTGTGAGTTCGCGATTGAAAAGAACATCGCGACGAGTTTTTGCGTGGTCTGGGTCTGCGTCTGCCGCAGATCCGCGCGCGCGGATTCGACTTGACGCTGGTCCGCCTTGGCGAGAATTTGATTCAGCGAACCATTATAGAGCGTCCACTGCGTCCCGACTTGCGCGGTGTTGAGCGAAAAGTTTGGGATTGGGTTGACGCCGTACTGCGCGAGGGTACCCGCATAGTTACTCTGCTTTTCCATCTGGTTCTGCAGGCTGGCCGTCACCGGCGGAAAAAGCGCCGCGCGCTGACGCGTGTACGTCGATTCGGCCTGTGCTAAGGTCGCCTGCTTCGCCGCGATCGTCGCGTTGTGGGACATCGCATAGCGAACGGTTTGCTGCAGCGTCAGCGGACCTGCTCGTGCCGTGCCGGCACAAGAGAGCAAGCTTAGCCAAAATACGAGGCCAATCGTAGGAAAGCGCGTTGCGACGGGAGGCTCCTGGTGATGCCGGTCAGACATTCCTCTCGTTACGGCAGGCCGAAACGCCGCCTGCAATAGACTTGCATGCGATTTGCATTCAACGCTGGGTCGAGGTGGACCCTGTCGCAAGGCGCCGGCCTGTACGCAGGGCTCGTTTTTCGCAGCGAAGGCAAGGCTCGAGCGGCGCGGTAGCTTCGAACGCAGCGGGATGCTGCGCGGTCTAACCGGCGCCTATCGACGAGTCGGCTTTAGGATCCCGTCCCGTCGCTATTGCCCGACTTCGTACCCCACGCGGAGTTCCCGCCGCCGGTGACTCTATCCAGATCTTCGTCGATGATTTCGAGTCGCTCTGACTCGCTCTTGAACTCGGGCCGATTCTCTTCTTCGTTTTCGCCGATCTGCGGGTTCATGGGATACCTCCTTCGCACGAGGGTAGCTCGGTTCTTGACGAATCGAGAAGCACCTTCAGATAGCGAGACCTTCTGCGACCGCGCGTTCCTCGTTCCAAGTCGCGCCTTCTGCCGTAAGTTTTGCGAGTTCGCGATCGCCGATCACCGCAGCCAGCGCGCGCTTTACCTTTTCATAGAGGTGCTGCTCTCCCGGCGTCCGGCGGAACCCGAGACGGGCGAAACAAGCGTCGATGTAGCCCAGCAATTGCGCGGCACGCGAGAACGCCTCGGCCGTGTTGTCGCCGGTGTCGACGGGACGCAACGCCACGACCGCGGCTAGATGCTGGAGCGCGACGGCCCGATGCGTTTCCAACTGCTCCCGAACGGCGAGCGCGACGGCTTCGCGGGCATGCGCGCGGCCCTCGTCGTAGCGCTCGAATGCGATCACGTACTCGGCCATGCTGGTCAGCCCGTTGACGAGATTGGGACCGTCGTTGAGGTGGCGGAACGTCAAAAGGGCCTCGCCGAGCGTGCGAACCGCGGCCTCGAGGTTACCCTCGCTGAATTCGATCCACGATAAGTGGGTGGCTACGACGGCCGCATCGCGATCGTCGTTGACGGCCTTGAAGAGCGCCAGCGCTTCGGCATACATCGAACGCGCCGACGCGTAGTCGCCCTGCTGCTCGCTGGCCATCGCTAAGGTCCCCAAGGTGACGCCGCTCAGGCGGCTGGAGGCAAGGCGGCGGAATGTCTTGAGCGCCTCGAGCAGCATCGGCTCGGCCTCCTCGATTCGGCCCAGCGAAACGAGTGCGCGGCCTGCCAAGTACTGCGCGGTTGCGATCTCACGTTCGTTGCCGATCTCGCGATAGTTGCGCAGCGCGTGCTCGGCCGACTCGTGGGCCGCTTCGTAACGAAGCAGCGCGGTATTGAGAAAAGCCTCGACGCGTTTGAGGTCGCCGACGATCACCTGCGGCGTCGAATCGTTGATGACGTCGAGCGCGGCGCGCGTCCATCGCCAGCCCTCCGGCACCGCCAGAACGCGCCACACGGAACCGAGACTGCCGGCAAGCCGCTGTCCGAGCTGCACGTCGCCGCGCAGCCCCAGGGTCCATTGAAGCGCGACTCGCCAGTTATCGAGTTCGGGTCCGGCCAGCTCCAGCCACTGCCGATCGGGCGTCTCCTCGCGCATCTCGTGAAGCTGCTCGGCGCGTTCCAAAAAGGCGCCGGCGTGCGCTCGGGCGACGGCCTCGTACTCGCCGTGCTCCACGAGCTGTCCGTGCGCGTAGCCGCGTGTGGACTCCAGGAGCCGGTAGCGCGTCTCGTTGCCGAAAAGCTCCGCTTGAACCAGCGACTTATCCACAAGCGACGAGAGGATGTCCAGCACTTCCCACGACTCGATCGCGTCCTCCGAACTCGATTCGTTGTCGGCGCAGATCGCGCTCACGGTTTCCAGCGTCCAGCCACCCGCGAAGATCGCGAGCCGGCGGAAGAGCCGCTGCTCCTGGCGCGAGAGCAGGTCGTAGCTCCAGGCAATGAGGGCGCGCATCGTCTGTTGGCGGGGCAGCGCGGTCCGGCTTCCGCCCGTCAGAACGCGGAACCGGGCATCGAGTTTCTGCGCAAGCTGGTGCGGCGCGAGCACTTTGACGCGCGCGGCCGCCAGTTCGATTGCCAGCGCGATTCCGTCGAGCCGGCGGCAGATCTCCGCGACGGGCGGCGCGTTGTCGTCGGTGAGCCGGAATCGCGCGTCGGACGCACCGGCTCGCTGAACGAAGAGCGCCACGGCGCCGTACTGCATCGCCTCTGCCGCCGTCATCGCACCGTTACCCCGCGGGACCCCGAGCGACGGCATCCGATAGACGTGTTCGCCGTCGATCCGCAACGGCTCGCGGCTGGTCGCGAGGAGCCGCACGTCGGAGCAGCCGCGCAGAATCGAGTCGGCGATCCGAGCGACGGATTCGATCACGTGCTCGCAATTATCGAGGATCAGCAGCAGCGATTTGCGCTTGAGGTAGTGGAGCACGGTGTCGGGAACCGGGCGCTCGGGGTGTTCCCGAACGCCGAAGGTCGCGCCGATCGCGCTGGCGACGAGGCTGGGATCGCTCAGCGGCGCGAGGTCGACGAACCACACGCCGTCGCCGCCGCCGTCGAGGAGGTCGGCGCCGGCCTGTAAAGCGACGCGCGTCTTCCCGATGCCGCCGGTGCCGACGAGTGTGACCAGGGGATGGTCGTTGACCAGCGCCTCGACTTCGGCGACGACGCCGTCGCGGCCGATCAAAGGGGTCAACTGGCGAGGTAAATTATTGGGCAGCGAGACCAGCGAGCTGAGCGGTTGAAACGTCTGAGGCAGGCCCGGGGCGAGGAGCTGCCAGACGCGTTCCGGCTCGACAAGATCCTTCAGGCGATGCTCGCCCAGGTCGAGCAGTTCGGTCGCGTCGGGCATCGCGCCGTGCAAGAGCTGGGCCGTTGCGCCAGAGACGACGACTTGGCCGCCGTGAACCGCGGCCAAGAGGCGGGCGACCCGGTTCACCGCCGGCCCGAAGTAGTCTCCGTCGCGCTCGTCGGTCGCTCCCGTATGCAGCGCCATGCGCACCTTTAACCCGCCGACGATGTTCCCATCGTCGACGGCAAGCGCTCGCTGCGCGCCGACTGCGGCGGCGACGCCGTCGGCCGCGCGCCAAAAAGCCGCGCAGAACGCATCGCCGACGGTCTTGAAAACGTAGCCTTTCTGGGTTTCGATCGCCGCGCGGATCAGTTCGTCGTGCTTGCGCAACGCGTCGGGCATCGCCGCGCGCCGCTCTTCCCAGTGCTGCGTGCTGCCTTCGATGTCGGTAAAGAGTAACGTTACCGTTCCCGTTGGATACGAAGTCGTCTTAGCGCTTGGCTGGGTTGTCGTCGCGGAACACCTCGAGCTTGGTCACGTCTTAGGAACGGGGTCAAAGATAAAGCCGGACGGCCCTCGTCCGGCTTGCGCGTATCAGCCTCGATGCTGGTTAATAACGATGGAACCTTGTCTTGCTGAACACTCAAGCCACGGTGGGCCTACTTAGGTTGAAAGGAGCTCCTGCCAAGAAAACGTCCTAAAACTAAAGTAAAAATACCCGGCTAAAATACTCGACCGTGGCGGTGTCGGCCTGCATCCACGACGCATACCGCAGAAAGCCGTGGATCTCGTTGGGAATGACGATTTCCTGAAACGATACGTTGGCTCGCCGCAAGCGTGCCACCAGGTTGACCATCTGATGAAACTCGACGTTGCGATCGTCGTCGCCCTGGATGAGGAGCACCGGCGACTTCCAGGTCGCGATACCCGAATCGGGGGACGATTCCCAGGCCAGCTTCATGATGGCTTTCGTATCGTACTGTTGGTAGCGCTTGAGCTGCGTCAATCCCCAAACCGGATTATCGACGTCTAGCGACCAGTCGTGAACGCCGTGAAAGTCGACGCCGGCTTTAAAGATGTTCGAATTGCGCGCAAGCGCAAGCGCCGTAAGGTAGCCGCCGTACGATCCGCCCCAAATGCCGATTCGTTTTGAATCGACGCGCGGATCGTTCTGCAAGAAGCGAGCGCCGGCAACGACGTCTTGGTACTCCGAAGCGCCGGTTGGTCCCCACCGAGCTGGAAAGTTGAAGTCGTGTCCGTAGCCGATGCCCAACCGGTAGTTTACCGAGAGGACGACGAAGCCGCGGTTCGCCAGCGTTTGATTGACGGCATACGAGTTGGAGTAGTAATCCATGTAATGCCAAGTCAGCAGCATTTGGCGCGGCGGCCCGCCGTGCACGAAGACGATTCCCGGATGCCTTCCACCGGCGCGAGGAACGAAGAGCTGACCGTGAACGAGCGTGCCGTCGGGCGCGCGGAACGTGACGCCTTGCGGTGCGACCAACTGGGCCGACGGAAAATCGCTCGGCAGCGACGAGAGTTCTCGTTGCACTCCATTTGAGAGCAGCGTAACGAGCGGCGGTTGCTGCACCGTCGTTCGATTGAACGCAACCACCCCATTTGCCAGCGCCGCCGGGCCGAATTCGCTGCTCGCACCGCGCGTGAGCTGGGCGTTGCTCCCGCGCGAATCGACGCGGAAGAGATGGCGGCGATCGCCATCGCCGGGCGTCGTCCCCGTGTTGGCCGCGTAGACCACGGATTCTCGATCGGGAGCGACGCTGACGTCTTCGACGATAAAGTCGCCCGGCGTCAGCAGGCGCGCGCTGCCGGTCGCATGCGCGCCCCCGGCGTCGACCGCGTAAAGATGCAGCCAGTTCTGTTCCTCGCTTTTGAAGAGGAGCCGGTCACCGCCCATCCATTCCAAGAGCGGACCGCCCGCGCTCTGCGGCAGCGACGCGCGCAGCGCGTTCCCGCTCGACCAAACGCGGTGGGCCTTCGCCTCGCTTACGTCGCCGGCCCAGATCTGCCAAGGAACCGGATTCCAATCGAACGGATTCTGCGGCGCGCCGCCGTCGCCGGCGATGCGTACGAACGCGATCTGCCGGCCGTCGGGCGACCAGCGCGGCATGAAGTCCTGCGACGTTAACGGCGAGATGAAACCCAGCGGGGTCGAAGCGTTGCGATAGACGCCGACGAAGCTGTGATCGGTGCGCGTCGAAACGAACGCGAGCGACGAGCCATCGGGCGACCAGCGGAGGTCCGAATCCTGACCGCGATCGAAGAACAGCCGCTTCGCTGCGGCACTTCCGTCGATCGGCGCGATCATCACCGCGCCGTCCTGCGTGTAGGCCACGCGGCTACCGTCGGGAGAGATTGCCGGCGCGTCGCCGGCACCGAGCAGCTTCGGAGTCCCGCCGGCCGTGGCCACCGAATAGACTTCCATCTGCGGTTGCTGCGGCGTTGACGCCGGGCCGGGCTGCAGCGAAAGCGGCCAGTTCGCATCGTGATCGCCGCCTCGCACGTAGGCGACCTGCGCCCCGTCGTCCGAGATCGCGAGATCGCTGAGTTCCTGACCGTCGTCGCCGGGGGACGTGAAGATCGGTCTCGGCGCGAATTCGGGGGCCCGAGCGAACCACAGCGTCCGAACGCCGCGAGTATCGAGCGAATAGGCGATCGCGTCCCCGCGAACGTCGCGAACCGGCGCCGAGGGAAACGAATAGCTCAGGATCTGCGCGAGCGTAAAGGCGGCAATCAGCATGCGGCCTTCTTACGCCGTCGCCCGAACGCGCTCCCCGATCGAGAAGGTCAGCTCGCCGCGATTGTCGTCGAAACCGACGTCGACGATGTCGCCCTCCTCGATCTCGCCGGAGAGAATCTTACGCCCGAGCGGCGTCTCGAGCTCCTTCTGAATCGTACGTTTGAGCGGACGCGCGCCATAGTGCGGATCGTAACCGACCTTGACGATATGGCGCTTCGCCTCGTCCGAGAGAAGCAGCGTGATGCGCCGCTCCGCCAAGCGTTTGCGCAGACGAGCCAGCTGCAGATCGACGATCGTCAGCAGCTCGTCTTCGGTGAGCGCGTGGAAGACGATGATCTCATCGACGCGATTGAGGAACTCGGGACGGAAGTGCTGGCGCAGCTCGTCGAGCACGGTCGCCCGCATGATCGCGTACTCGGCGCCGTCGGGGGATCCGCGGTAGTCGAGGATCCGGTGGCTTCCGATGTTCGAGGTCATGATCACGATCGTGTTTTTGAAGTCGACGGTATGGCCCTGACCGTCGGTGAGCCGTCCGTCGTCGAGTATCTGCAAGAACACGTTGAAGACGTCGGGGTGGGCCTTCTCGATCTCGTCGAAAAGAATCACCGAATACGGCCGCCGCCGTACCGCCTCGGTGAGCTGCCCGCCCTCCTCGAAGCCGATGTATCCCGGAGGGGCGCCGAGCAATCGCGCGACCGTGTGTTTCTCTTGGTACTCCGACATGTCGATACGGATCAAGGCCCGTTCGTCGTCGAAAAGATACTCTGCGAGCGCTCGAGCCAGCTCCGTCTTCCCCACGCCGGTCGGACCGAGAAAGATGAAGGAACCGATCGGGCGGTTCGGATCGGAAAGGCCGGAGCGCGAACGCAGCACGGCCTCCGCAACGGCATCGACGGCCTCGTTCTGACCGACGACGCGGCGGTGCAGTTCGTCCTCGAGATGGAGCAGCTTCTCTTTTTCGCCTTCGACGAGCTTGGTCACGGGTATGCCCGTCCAGCGCGAGATCACGCCCGCGATGTCGTCTTCGTCGACCTCTTCCTTCGAGAGCCGCGCGCCGTCGCCCGCGGCAACGCGTTCCTCTTCTGAGCGGAGATCTTTCTGCAGCTGCGCGAGCGTACCGTAGCGCAGCTCGGCCACGCGGTTGAGATCGTAGTTGCGCTCGGCCTGCTCGATCTGGACTTTCGTATTCTCGATCTGTTCGCGGAGTTGCCGAAGCTTGATGGCGATATTCTTTTCGGCGTCCCAGCGAACGCGCAGTTTTGTCTGATCTTCGCGCAGCGTCGCCAGCTCTTTTTCGAGCTGTTCCAGCCGGCGGCGGCTCGCGCCGTCGTCTTCCTTTCGCAGCGCTTCGCGCTCGATCTCGAGCTGCATCACGCGTCGGGAGACTTCGTCGAGCTCTTGCGGCATCGAATCGATCTCGGTCCGCAGCTTCGCCGCCGCTTCGTCGACGAGATCGATCGCCTTGTCCGGCAAGAAGCGGTCGGTAATGTAGCGATTGCTCATCGTCGCGGCCGCGACCAGCGCGGCGTCTTTGATGCGCACGCCGTGGTGCGCTTCGTACTTCTCTTTGAGGCCGCGCAGAATCGAGATCGTATCTTCGACGCTCGGTTGTTCGACCAACACCGGTGCGAAGCGCCGCTCGAGCGCCGCATCCTTTTCGATGTACCTGCGGTATTCGTCGAGCGTCGTCGCGCCGATCATGTGCAGCTCGCCGCGTGCAAGCATCGGTTTGAGCAGGTTGCCCGCGTCCATCGCGCCTTCGGCTTTGCCCGCGCCCACGACGGTGTGCAGCTCGTCGACGAAGAGGACGATCTGACCTTCGGAGGCCGCAACGTCCTTGAGCACGGCTTTGAGGCGCTCTTCGAATTCGCCGCGGTACTTCGCACCGGCGATCAGCGCGCCCATGTCGAGCGAGACGATGCGCTTGTTCTTGAGGCCTTCCGGGACGTCGCCGCGGACGATGCGCTGCGCGAGTCCCTCGACGATCGCGGTCTTGCCCACGCCGGGATCGCCGATGAGCACCGGATTGTTCTTCGTTCGGCGCGAGAGCACTTGGACGATGCGCCGAATCTCTTCGTCGCGTCCGATCACCGGGTCGAGTTTGCCGCGCTCCGCTTCCAGCGTAAGGTCGCGACCGTAACGCTCGAGCGATTTGTAGGTTCCCTCGGGATCTTTCGTCGTCACGCGCTGATTGCCGCGCACTTCGCGAAGCGCCCCCAAGAGCTTATCTTTCGTTAGCCCCGCGTCGCGCAAGAGGCGGCCGAGCTCGCCGGACGACTGCGCCATCGCCAGCAGCACGTGCTCGACGGAAGTATAGTCGTCGGAGAGCCCTTTGGCTTCGTTCTCGGCGACGCTCATGATGCGCGCCAGTTCGGGCGAAAGCGTCACCTGGGCCGAATCGGCGCTCGCACCGCTCAGCCGCGGCAGCCTCCCGATCGCATCGTCAACCGCGCGCGCCACCGCCTTCGGGTCGGCGCCGGCCTTGGCGAGGATGTCGGGAGCGATGCCGCGCTCCTGCTCCAACAGTGCCGCGAGCATGTGCTCCGGCGTCGTTTGCGTATTGTGCTCGTGCAGGGCACGAGCGTAGGCCTCGTTGAGCGCGTCGCCGACGCGCTCGGTCATCTTCTCAACGTTCATCTCTCACCTGTGCGACAACGCAGCCTGGTAATCGGATTCGACGCGAGCCAGCCGAGCCTTGTATCGGACGGCCTGCACCGCTTCGGCCCCCGTCGGCGGCGCAGACGAACTCCCGATCCGCGAAATGAGATCGAGCAGGTCTTCGCGCAGCTGCGCCGGGCCGGTAAGGTCTTCGATGTTGCGGGGATCGTACGTGAGGCTTCGGCGCACTTCTTGGAGGCGTTGTGCCCGTTGCGGCGAGGCCGTTGCGAGCGATTCGTCGATTCGGTTGAGCATCGTATCGATGGTGCTCAGCTCTCCATAGAGGGCGGCGAGCGCATCGTAGCGGGCCACCGCACCCGCCACCGCCGGATCGCGCGGATCGGGCTTGACGGTCAGCGGCTGCGATTTTGCGACCCCATCAACGGTCAGTTGCACGGTGTAGCGTCCGGGCACGACCTCCGCGCCTTCATCGGGTCCGCGATTCTGCTTGTACGTGCCGTTCCACGGGACCGGTCCATCTTCGGTGAGATCCCACGAGGCACGGTTCATCCCGGCATCCTTGCCGACGTCGCCGGCTTTGAGGTGCCGTATCGGGCGTCCGGCGGAATCGAGGACCGTTAGCGACGCCGTCTTTGCCGCCCTCGGGAGAAAGTACGTTACGATCGCACCGCCGTCGCCGCCGTCACCGATATAGTCGTTGTAGGGCAGCACCGGATCCGTAAACGTATTCACCGGCGGCCAGTTCCACATCCGCAGCGCGTCACGCGGCGCAAAGAGCGTGACGCTCGCAGAGTTCGCCGAATTCCACTGCTGGATCGGCGTGAGGTCGTCGAGTATCCACACGCCGCGCCCGTGGGCGCCGGCGACCAAGTCGTTCGCGCCGGCTTCGATCTCGAGATCGTACACCGCCGTCGCCGGCATATTCAACCGGAGAGGCTGCCAGTGCGATCCTCCGTTTAACGTTACCCAGACGCCGCGATTCGTCCCGGCATAGAGCACGCTGCTCGCACGCGGATCTTGGCGAACGGTGCGCACGTACTGATCGTGCGGAAGATCTCCCGCAATCGAGCGCCACGTCTTTCCGTAGTCGTCGGTCGCAAGCACGTACGGGCGCTCGTCTCCGTTGAGGTGGCGCTCGACGGCGATGAAAGCCGTTCCGGCTGCAAAGCGTCCGGGATCGATGCCCGTGATGCGGCCCCACGGCGGGACGAGCGAGAGCGGGGGCGAAACGTTTTCCCACGACACCTTCGCCGGCCCACCCGCATTGCGCGTAATCTGCACGAGCCCGTCGTCGGTCGTGACCCAGATGAGCGCGGGATCGAGCTTCGTGGTGGCGACGTAAAGAATCGTATCGTAGAATTCGGCACCCGATTGATCGTACGAAACCGGACCGCCCGAGGGCCCCTGTTTGCTCCGATCGTTACGGGTGAGATCCGGACTGATGACGCTCCACGTCTCGCCGCGGTCCGCGCTTTCGAACAGAACGTTGCCGCCGACGAGCGCTTTGCCGTCGTCGGTAAACGCGATTGGGGTGTCCCAGTTGAAGCGGTAGTCGAGCGCGCTCGCCGCTTTGACTCCGTTGGACTCGGCATCCGGCGAGACGTCGCGCGCCTGCCGGGTGAGCGCGTTCCACAGATAGACTTGGCCCGTGTCGGAGTTCGTAGACGTCAACCAAACGAGATCGGAGTCGCGAGGATCGGCCAGTACCCACATGCCGTCGCCCGCACCGACCTGGTACCAGTCGCGGTTCATCACGCCGATCCCATTTGGCGGCGCGGACGGACCGCACCACGAGTTATCGTCCTGAAGACCGATGCAGACTCGATAATCGGGCAGCGCGCCGTCGAGCCCGACGTGGTACGGCTGCGCGAACGGCAGGTCGTAGGGCTGCCAAAACCGAGCGCCGCCGTCGGCAGAGAGAATGACGCCCTCGTCGCTGCCGTTGATGATGCGCCGGCCGTCGGAGGACCACCAAATCGCGTGATAGTCCCATCCGGCGTCTTCGGCGATTGCGTGAAAGGTGCGGCCGCCATTGGTGCTCAGCGAAAGGATGAGGCTGACGTTGATGATCCGGTCGGGATTTGCCGGATCGACGTAGACGCTGCTGAAATAGAACGGCCGCGCGCCAAGGAGCGGGCTATGGGGCATTACCCGCCAGTTCACGCCGCCGTCATCCGAGCGCCAAAGATCGCCGGCGCGCGACGCAACGAGCGCGTAGATCCGTCCGCGCGTTCCGGCAGCGAGTCCGATGCGCCCGGTGGGGCTGCCCGGAAGCCCGTGGCCGCTTAATTTCCGCCAAGTGATGCCGTTATCGTCGGAACGGTAGATCCCGCCGTGCGGACCGCCGCTCTCCAGCGTCCAGGGAAGGCGCTGGACCTGCCAGACTCCCGCGAAAAGGGTCGATGGATGACTCGGCACGCGCACCAGCGACGAGACGCCGCTCGACGGACCCACGTACAGCGTGCGGCTCCAGTGGACGCCGTTATCCCGCGTGACGTAGACTCCGCGATTCGCGTCGCCGGCGGAGACGCGCCCGAGCACTCCGACCGCAACGACGCGGGGGTTTGCAGGGTCGATGCTGATCGCCGAGATGTGCGCCGACCGCAGGAGGCCGGCATGCTGCCAACTCTCGCCCCCGTCGACCGAAAGATAGATGCCGTCTCCCGATTCGACGTCGTTTCGCGGGTTGGATTCGCCGGTACCGACCCAGACGATCCTATCGTTGCGGGGATCGATGGCGATTGCGCCGATCGGCGCGGCGGATTCGCGATCGAAGACGGCGGTCCACGATGCGCCTCCGTCGGTACTCTTGAAGACGCCGCCGCCCGCACCGCCCGCGTAATAGAGATGCGGGTCGTCATTGCTGCCCGCAACCGCCGTGCTGCGTCCGCCGCTGATCGCCGGCCCGATCTCCCGAAACGTCAGCCCGGAAAAGGGCGCGGCGACGACGCCGGCGCCAAGCAGCGCAACCAATGGGAGCATCGTCGCTTCTTTGAACGGTGCGTTGGCCGTACCTCTGCTCAATTTCAAAGGAGCGCGCCCGACGGCGCCGTAAGCGCGGCTTGGATGCTCGACATCGCCGCCGGAGCCGTACGAGCCTACTATTTATTCGATGTTGCCGACACGATCGATCTCGCGAAGGCCGGCGCACTCGGCGCTCAGTCGCGCGCTCCGGCAGCGCTTCCGCTGCACCCGCACGCGCAACCCTATCTCCAGTTTCCGGTGCCGCCGCTAGTCGCGAACCTCGAGGACGCTTCGTTCGGCGCGCTGCGCTGTTCGGTGCGCCTCAAAATGTACGACTATGGGGTCGTGTCGCTGCGGCTGAGTTTTCCCGCGGCCGGCAGTTGGGGCGATCTCAACTCGCTGGTCGACCGCGCCCGCACCGACGAACGAATCGCGCGCTTCGCGCAAACGGCGGTCGAGCGAGTCTGTGAGGAGTATAGCGCGGCACTCGACGAGCGGCATCGGGCGCTGGTCGAAGATTACTTGATCGTCGAGATCGATCGCTTTACCGAAAGCGTGGATGCCGAAACGTTGATCGACGAACATGCCGGAGCGCTCGCCGGCCTTCTGCTCGGAGAACGCAAGCCTCTGGCCGCAAGCGAAGCGGACGAGGCGTTGCGAATGAGGTTTTCTTACTACGAAGACGATCTGACCATCGTGCAGTGGGATACGGCGTTCGTGTACGATCGTCGCGAGAGCGCGCTCGCGATCGACGACATTTTAGAGTTCGCCAACTCGCAACTTCTCGAGCTGCGCACCTACGACGCGCTGCTCGACCACGAGCTCGACGGAATCTACAAGATGCAGCCCAGCGGGCCGCCGAGATCGCTGCGCGGACGCCACGAAGCCGAACAGGCGGCGGTGCTCCGGTATCTGATCGTTGACGTGCTCGAGTTGACGGATCGTTCCACGAACGCGCTCAAGGTCGTGGGCGACGCGTACTACGCGCGAATCTATCGGGCCGCCGCGAGGCGGCTCGGACTCTCCGATTGGCAGCGCCAGATCGACACGAAACTGGCCAGCGTGGGCGAAATGTATCGCTTCTTCAGCGATCAAGCCCGTAGCCGGCGGGACGAGTTTCTCGAAGTCACGATCGTCGCGCTCGTAGCGATCGAGGTCGTGATCGGCATCCTCACGCTGCTGCACTTGTAACCGAGGTGAGGATGCGTGCCGCGACGGCGCGAAAGCTGGGCGAATCATGGAGGACGAGGCGCGAGCACCGGGCGCGTTGGAGTTTGGCGTGCTTTTGCGGCACCACCGCCTTGCCGCCGGCCTCTCTCAGGAAGCCCTAGCCGAACGCGCGCGCATGAGTGCGGACGGCATCAGTGCGCTCGAGCGCGGACACCGCCGCACGCCGCAACGCGAAACGCTGACGTTGCTGGCCGGCGCGCTCACGCTGAGCGACGAGCAGCGTCGCGCCTTCGTGGCTGCGGCCGCCCGCTCGGGCTCGCGCCGGCACGACGGCGCATCGCCCGCGGTCTCCGTCGCTCACGGGGGCTCCAACCTGCCCCTCTCCCTGACTTCGTTCGTGGGGCGAAAAAAGGAGCTCGACGAGATTACCGGGCTCGTGCGCGAGCATCGGCTGGTCACGCTGATCGGTGCCGGAGGAATCGGCAAGACGCGGACCGCCCTGCAGATCGCCGCGGCCTACACCGGGATTGACGGCGCTCGATTCGTAGGGCTGGCCCCGCTCGGCGATTCGCTCCTCGTCGTCGCCGCGATCGCCTCATCGCTGGGCATCCGAGAGGTGCCGAACCGCCCGCTGCTCGACCGCCTCGTCGAGCACCTCAAAAACAAGTCGCTTCTGCTGGTTCTTGACAACTGCGAACACGTCGCGGGCGAGGCGGCGCGCGTCACGGAGAGTTTGCTCGCAGCTTGTCCGCGCCTCCGAGTCCTGGCGACCAGCCGCGAGCCGCTCCGGCTGGCGGGCGAACGCACTTACCGGCTTCCCTCGCTCAGCACGCCGCAGGCATCGGCGTCGCATCAGCTCTCGGCCACCGAGGCTGCGGAGTACGGCGCGATCGAGCTCTTCGTCGATCGCGCGCGGGCAGTCGACTATCGCTTCGAGCTCACCGACGAAAACGCGCCGACGGTCGCCGGGCTCTGCCGGCGGCTCGACGGAATTCCTTTGGCGATCGAGCTGGCTGCGGCTCGCGCGAATTTGCTTTCGCTCAAAGCGCTCAACGAGATGCTCGACGATCGCTTTCGCCTGCTCACCGGAGGCGAGCGTACCGCGCTGCCACGGCAGCAAACGATGCGCTCGGCGATCGATTGGAGTTACGACCTGCTTCCGGCACCCGAGCAGCGCGTCTTCGAACGTCTCTCCGTCTTCGCCGGCGGCTGCACGCTCGCCGGCGCGAGTGCCGTCTGTGCCTCGAGCGAGGACGGACAGACGGACATGCTCGATCTGCTCTCCTCACTGCTCGATAAATCGTTGCTGACCGCCGATCTCGAAGGCAGCGAGCCGCGCTACCGGCTGCTCGAGTCGTTTCGCCAATACGCGCGCGAAAAACTGATCGCTCGCAACGAGGCCGAGACGATCGCGCGTCGCCACGCACTCGCCTGCCTCGATCTCGCCGAACGCCTCGAACGCGCCTACGACCCGCGGCCCGACGACGCGTTCCGCGCCGTGCCCGCGCAATCGTGGCCCGGCGACATGGAGCCGGAGCTCGAAAACGCAAGGGCGGCGATCGACTGGGCGCTCTCCGCCGGCGAAGTTTCGACCGCGAGCCGGCTGGCGTGCGTGTATACGCGCACCTGGCGTATGAATCGCGGCGACGCGCAACCTCGCCGCTGGCTCGAGGCCGCGCTCGAACGCATGGACGCCGCCGCCGAGCCGGGCGTCGCAGCGCAGGCGTGGGGAACGTTGTCGACGATCAGCTTTGGAACGCACAAAGTCGATGCCGCGCGGCGCGCGTTGGAGCTCTTCGAGCATTGCGACGAGCCCTACGCAAAAGTCGGATGCCTCTACCAGCTGAGTGCGGGTCTCTTGCACGCCGGACGGATCGCCGAGGCGCAGGAAGCAACCGAGTCGGCCCTGCTGATCTGCAAGGAACGAGACTTGCGCGGTACGCGCCGGTACGCCGGCGCGCTGGGCATGCGCGCGAGCATCGCGGCGCGTCTCGGTCGCGTCGACGACGCGCGGCAGTTTTACACGCAGGCGCTTTCACTGATGACGGCGCTCGGAGACACGCTCGAAGCGACCGTACTTCGCCACAACATGGCGGAGCTCGAGTTCAGCGCCGGAAATCCCGAGCGCGCGCTCGAGTACGCCGAAGCGGCGGCGCTCGCGGCGCATCGCGTGCGGGTCAAGCGGCTGGAAATTACCGCGCGCGCAAATGCCGCAGCCTATCACCTCGCGCTGGGCAACGTCAACGGCGCGCGCTCCGCGGCGGCGCAGGCGCTCGCGCTCGCGCGCGGCGCGCATTCCATGGATGCGGCGATCGCCACGCAGCATCTGGCCGCCGTTGCGGCGCTGCGCGGCGAGAGCCGGCGCGGCGCGCGCCTGTGCGGCTACGTCGATGCCTGGTATCGCAGCGAAGGCTGCGAACGAGATCTCACCGAGCGGCGAACCTACGAGATTCTGGTCGCGGCGCTTCGCGAGCGGCTCGCCGAGGACGAAATCGAGGCTTTTGCCGCCGAAGGCGCGGCGCTCTCCGAAGAGCAGGCTGCGCTGGAAGCGCTCGCGGTCTGACGCGCTAAAAGACGGTTCTAAGCGTTCTTGCGCAACGTGCGGTAGTCGCCGCTGCGAATCGTTACCCCATGAGCGTCGAGCCACTCCAATAGCGGAACGGCATACTTTCGTGAGTTTCCCAGGAGATCGCGGAACTGCGCGGCGGTCATCGTGCCGTTCTTCTCGACATAGGCGCGAACGCGCGCCACGATTCGCCCGATCTGCGCTCCCCGGTAGAGGTCCTCGCCGACCTTCACGAGCGTACCGCGGGCCAGCATCGTGTCGAACGCTTTCGAAATGCCGGGCAGGCGCGACATTTTCACCGCCTCGGCGACGCCCGTAAACGGAATCGGAACGAATGGCTGTCCTTCGTCGAGCGGAACCAAACGATCGAAGAGGGCCCGCTGTTCGAGCGTTAGCACGGGCTGGTGCTCGAGCGTCGCGTAGTAACCGCGACGGTTGAGAAGACGCCCGTCGCCGGCAAAATGCTCGAGTACGCGCACGAGCACTCGTTCGGAGACGCCCAGCGCTCGCGCCAGGGCGATCGACGTCATGCCCATCGACCACGGTTCGGCCCGCTGCGCTTCGTCGAGCTGCGTCAAGACGGTTTCCAGGAGCGCACCGGCAGCCGTGCCGGAGACGTATGCGCGCGGTTTGTCCAGCGCGATGACGTCGCCGTGCTCGACCAACCGCGCGAGCGCCACCGCGGTCGCGTCTTCGCGCAGGTTCGCCGCGGCGGAGAGCTCGAGCGCACTCGCCGGCTCCAGGGCGCGCTCCGCAAAAATGCGCACGAGCAACGCGTCGTCGGGGTTCTCCGCGCCGGACGCTTCGCCGCGTCCGGCGCCTTCGACGTACCCGCCGCCGAGCAGCGTCATCGGCGACGGACGGCGCAGGACGAACCGCACGCCGGCAAAGGCAACGACGGGCTCGCGTAAATGCAGCCGGGCAGTCATCTCTGCCTCGCCCGCATACGGCTGGCCGGTGACGAGGACTCCGAGGCGTTCCGCCGAGCCGATGTACGCGCGCACCGGCGTGCGCCGGCGCATGATCGCCGCCGCCCCCGGGGCCGGCGTAAAGCGAACCGCAAAATCCGCGGCGGCCGCGAACTCCGTTCCGACGATGGCTTGACCGCGCACGATGTCGCGATGGTCGGTTCCGGGAATGCTCAGCGCGACGCGCGAACCCGCTTCGACGCGCGGACGAACCGATCCGAAGACACCGATGCTGCGCACCACGGCGGCGCGGCCGCCCGGCTCTAACCGCAGGGCGTCGCCCGCTGCGATGCTGCCCTGCATCAGCGTACCGGTAACGACCGTACCGAGGCCCGTCAACGAAAAGACGCGATCGATCGGCAGATAGATGGGTGCGTCGCCGTTGCGGTTGGGCATCTGGGCGAGCGTGTCGTGCAGCGCATCTCCGAGCGACCCCATGTTTTCACCGGTGAGCGCCGAGACCGCAAAGCACGGCGCGTCCGCGGCGATCGTTGCGGAGAGCTGCTGGCGGATACGCCGGCAGGCATCGTCGCGATCCGCGGGTTCGATCAGGTCGATCTTGCTGACGACGACGATCGTGCGGCGGACGTTGAGATACCGCAGGATCGCCAGATGCTCGAGCGTCTGCGCTCTGACGCCTTCAACGGCGTCGACGACGAGCAGGAGTATCTCCATGCCGGCGGCCCCGGCGAGCATGTTGTGCAGGAACCGTTCGTGACCGGGCACGTCGACGATTCCGCCTTCGATGCCGTCGGGAAAGCGCAGGTGCGCGAAGCCGAGATCGAGCGTCATGCCGCGCTCGCGCTCCTCCGCCAAGCGGTCCGGATTCGTACCGGTCAGCGCGGCAACGATCGCCGATTTTCCATGATCGACGTGTCCCGCCGTCCCGATCACGTGCACCGCGAGCGGTCCTCAGCGACTCCGAATGCCGCGATCTGCCAAAATCTCGCCGGCGGCGCGGAAGCCCGATTGCGCTCCGCCCTCCATGAAGCCTTGATACTCCACCGAAGTGTGCTCGCCGGCGAAATGAATGCGTCCCTGTGCGCGCGCTTCGTGTCCGGCAATCGTCGTGCATTGGCCGACGAGCCAGCACGAGTAGCTGGCCAGGATGTTCGGATCGGCTTGGGCGTTGCCGAAGGTCGCCTTTCCGGTCCAGGTGGAGGCCACGCCCGGCCAAATACGTTCGAGTTGCGCGAAGAAGTCGCGCACGTGCCAGGCCACGGCCGGCGAGTCTTCGATTCGCGAATATGGCTCGGGCGGCGTATCGACCATCGCCGGCGACGCGGCCGTAAAGACCTCGATGAGGCCATCGCGCCCGTGCTGCCCGAGCGAGTAATCGAGGGCACTTTGGACGCGCAGTGTCGTCCAGATCTGCCCGTTCGCCGGCTCCGGCCACGGGTGCCCTCTTCGCATCCACGCTCGTTTATCGAATTGCAGGTGGAGTTTCGTGTGGAAGCCGTAACCGAGATTCTCGATCGCATTGATCTTCGGGGCATCGAAGCCGGCGCCGGAATAGTCCACGGCACGCAGCGCGATGAACGGTATCGCGAGCACGACGCGGTCCGCATAGACGATCTGGCGTATGCCGCGGTGCTGGAAATAGAGTACGTAGAGGCCGTAATCCGCCTTCTCGATGCCCACGAGCCGGCGCTCGAGCCGGATGCTTTCGGGCGGCAGCGAAGCGGCGATCGCTTCGGGGAGCGCTTGGCTTCCGTTTGCCAAAATGTAGCGCTGGTCGGAGTACCCGAGGACGTTCATCTCGCGCGTCTGCGCGTAGGTGCGCTGTTGCCCGAGTTGCAGCACGAGATTGAGCGCGCTGAGCTCTCCGATCTCCCGGCCGTACTCGTTTCGATACGCCTCTTCGATCAACCGCCCGAGCTGACTCTGCAGTCCGCCGGGAACGTAACGCACGATCCAATCGCGCATGCTCATCGCATCGAGCTGCCGTGCCGTCGGGGTCGCGGTTGCGTAGGTCGTCGTCTCGTCAACTTTTGCGAGCTGACCCTGGAGAATCGGATAGATCTTGGCAAAGTCCCGGTCTGCCTCGGCCATCGAGTAGTAGCGTTCGTTCAGAAAGCAGGTGTCGCGTGCGTGCGGGGGGCGGCCGGAGTACGTGTCGAGCAGCGGCAAGCCAAAGCGCCGGGCGAGGCTCCGGATGTTTTCGTGCGTCGAGTCGACCATCGCTCCGCACCACTCCGTGTGTTGACCGTCGCTCCAGTAGCGCCGTTCGGAGTGCATGCGGCCACCGACGCGATCGGCAGAGTCGTAGAGCGTCGCTTCGATGCCGGCATCGCGTAAGCGCAGCGCCGCGGTTAAACCGGCGATCCCTGCGCCGACGATGACGACGCTCTCGCGATCGCGCGCGGCCGAGCCGGCAAACGCCGTAAAGCGAGGGAGACCGGCCGCGGCGGCCGCAGCGGCGCCGGCCCGCGTAACGAAGTCACGTCGCTTCAAGAATTCTTCCCTAGAGCTTGACGCTCAGGTCTGCGAAGAAGCCGAACGGTTGAAGCACCGACGAGATGCCGACTTCGGTGATGTTGTAGAACGTGCCGTACGGATAGCGTAGCTGCTGCGGCGGGTTCTTGAGAAAGTTGCCGGCGGGCGCCAAGATGTTCGAGGGGAGGTTCGAGTAGACGCACGTAACCGAGTCGTCCCACGCAAAGCCGCGTTGATAGCACTGATTGTAGAGGTTGACGGCCTGGAGCGTCAACGTAACGCGCGAGCTGAAGTCGTAGCTCGTCTGCACGTTTAACGAGAGTTCGGCGGGCTGAATGAAGGCACCGAGGTTGTCGAACTTTCCGCTGTACGGATCTGGGAGGAAGAGCGCGCCGGCGGCGCCGCCCGGGCAGGTGCTGCCCGGAGCGTTGGGCGTCTTCGCCGGTTGTCCCGAGCACGACTGCGGCACGTAGCCGGGCCAGACGAGCGGCGATCCGTAGTTCGAACCGTCGGAGTAGTGAAGCGAAGGCGTGACCGCGAAGCGGCCGTGCCGGTAGTTGAGAATCAGCGACGCGACGTCGGGCACCTCGTAACCGTTGGCGGCGTTGAACGGACTCGGGATCACGTCGTAGGGCGCGTACCATCCGTTGGTATCGAAGAGCGGCTGCAACGCGCCGTGATAGTAGGGATTGGGTATCTGCAGCTTTCCTTGATCGCCGGTACCCGACTGCGTGTTGAGCAGCACCGGCGCGGCGTTGCCGGGATTCGCGCCGCTTCCGCATGCCTGCCAGTTCGGCGAACTCCGGGTCACGTGGGCGCAGGCCGACGTGTAGGAGTTGTAGAGCGCGATTTGCGAGTTGAGCGCGCCGATGACGCTGACGCCGTTGATCGGTTTGTAACGTATCTGATTTTCGGTATGCGTGTAGGAGAGGTTCGCCGAGATGCCGTTTCTGCTGAAGTCGCCGTACTGCAGCGAGAACTCGGCGCCGTACGAACGTTGCGTTCCGACGTTAAGCCCGGCGAGCGTTCCTTGAACGGCATTGATCGCCTGGAACTGCAGCTCGTTGCTCGTATTGCGGTAGAAAGGCGTGATCTTGTACGAAAGCGGCGTGCCTTTGACGTGCTTCTCGAGCGAGAGGTCGAAGTTGTCGGAGGTATCGGGAAAGATGTCGTGATCGGGCGTGTGGTACCCGTAGGGATAGAACTGCGAGATGAACGAGGCGAGATTCTGCTGATAGGTGTTGTACTGATAGTACGACGAGCCTTCGGCGCGGGCATATCTGCCTGCGGAACCGCGAATTACGGTATCGGGATTGATCGTATACGTAAACGAACCGCGCGGCGCAAAGACGTTGGCCACGTTCTCTCCCGCGCCCGTATTGTAGAGGCCGTTGCCGGGCTGCGTCATCGGGGCAAGGCCCGGCGCGCAGCTCCCAAACGTATGGCTTTTCGAGATCCACGTCCATTGCGGCGCCGAACCGGGCCCACCGCAATGCTCGTCGTTGTAGGCATCGAACCAGAACTGCCGGGCGGGATAGCCGTCCTCGAGATTGTTGGTGTCGTAGGCGAAGCGGTCGAATCGGGCGCCGACGTTCACGACGATGCGATCGTTGGGTTCCCAAACGTCGGTCAGCGCCGCAGAGGCGAAGCGCGGCTTCACGTTGTCGACCTGAGCGCTCACGCCGTTCTCGGTCATCATCCACTGCGCGCCGGCGCGCCCGGCCGGGCTGTTCGCCGGCGCGGTACCCGGCGTTAAGTCGAAGCGATACGAGCCTTCCCCGGGATAGCAGCCGCCGGGCGATAAACAGCCGCCCTGGCTGCCGGCATCGAAGCAGCTCCAAGGCTCTCCGGTTTTGTAGTTGTAGCACTTACCGTTGGGCGTGCCGTAGCTCGAGAGGATCGTTCCCAGGCCGGTCGGCGCGAGGCTGGTCGTAAACGGGTCCGTCGAGCTGAAGCCCGCGTTATACGTCTGCAGCTTCTGCGTGTTGTACGAAGCTTCGGCGGTGAGCAGATGCTCCCCCGAGAGCTGATTGGAATAGATGAGGCCGGCACCGTAGCCGTGCTCGAGGACCTCGTAATCGGCGGGATCCGAACCGAAGACCAGCTGCGCGCTGTCCGGCCCGTTGATGAACCAGCGCGAATACTCGCCGTAGACGAGCGCTCGGAGATACGAGTGGGAATCGAAGTTTTTTTGGTACTGAAACTTTTCGATCGAATAACCGTTGTAGTTCCCGTCGCGATCGCTCACCCCCACGGGCGATCCCGGCGCACGGCCTGTCGGGCTGCTGGGAAAGTATCCGACGCTCACGTCGCTCGGATTTGGCGCCTGCATCAGCGCGCCGCCGTAGTAGAGCGAGTCGAGGTACGGCATCGGATAACCGATTCCGGTGCGCCTACCGACGAGCGGCGTGTAGCCGATGTCGTTGGCCGAGCTGTAGAATTGTGCGCCGATCCCACCGGTTACGTAGAGCATCTGGATGTCGTCGCGCAGCGGTGAGTCGCGATGCGCGATGCCGATGTGCAAGTTGACGATGTTTTCCCGGTCGGCATCGTAGGCCTGGGCATAGCTGTAGCCGGGCTGCGAGATGAAGCCGTAATTGGGATATCGGCCGGCCGACCCGTCGAGGATGTTGTAGACGTTGTTGCTCGTCGGGACGTTGAGCGGATAGAAGTACGACGGGTTGCCGACGGCGCCGAATTGGTCGCCGTAGCGAAACGTCTGATTCGTTCCCGAGAGCCCCACGTAGTACGAGAACATGCGATCGGGCGTCGCACCGCCGGCTTCGACGGTCGCTTGATGGTAGTACGCCGGGCCGCCGATACCCAAATCCACGACGCCGTATCCGGGGAACGTTCCCGTCTTGATGACTTGGTTGATGTAGCCGGCCAGGCCTGAAGAGTTCGAAGTCGCGGGCGTGCCGCCCGTGTAGACCTGCACTTCCTGGTTGCCGAGCGAACTCAGCATCGCGATCGGCGCGAGATCCGATTGGCGGGTCGTCGGCAACCCGTCGAACTCATAGGCGACCTGATCGACGTCCCCGCCGCGAACGTAAACGCTCTGATACCACCCCTGCTGATTGGAAGGGATATTGACGCCGGGAGCGCTGGCGATCGCGCCGTAGGCTTGCGTGAGGGAACCGGAACCCGAGAGCGTAGACGCGGCTTTTTGCCCCGTCGGGTTGATCGAGAAAACGTCGCTCGTCACGCCGGAGTGAACCAGCGACTGCGAGGATCGCGAGGTCGTGCGGGCGATCGTCTGCAGCGCCCGCAGCAGCGCCAGCGTCACGGTAGCCGACTGGTCGGCGACGATCGTTACGCCGGGTTGGGAGAGCGGATCGTACCCGGATTTGCTGGCGCTCACCGTGTACGTGTCGGGCTGGAGCGAAATAAACGAATAGGAGCCCGAAGCGTCCGAAACCGTCTGCGCCGTCTGCGACGGCGCAACCGCGCTGACCGCCACCCCGGCGAGGGGAGCACGGGTCGTCGCGTCGATCACTCGCCCGCGCAGGGTCCCGGTCGTTCCCGCTCTCGCTCCGAAGGGCATGGCAACCACCGCCAGGACGACGAACGCGACGATTCGCTTGGGCACGTTGCCTCCTCGAATGGCCTCCAGCGGCCTAAGGAAGAGCGCCTTTACATACGCCGAATATAACTTCCTCGCTTTGAACACCGCAACGAAACCTTCGCTCTCGGAGCGCCGCGCGCAAAACGTCGCGCGCGGCGTGTCGACCGCGCATCCGATCTGGGTCGAACGCGCGAGCGGAGCGACGCTCTGGGACACTGAGGGCCGGCGATACCTCGACTTCGCGGGAGGCATCGGCACGCTCAACGCCGGGCACGCCAACCCGCGGGTGGTCGCAGCCATCGCGCAGCAGGCGCAGCGGTTCACGCACACGTGCTTCCAGGTCGCGATGTACGAGCCATATCTTCGAGTCGCCGAGGAGCTCAATCGTCGCGCTCCCGGCGCTTCCGCCAAAAAGACGCTGTTGCTCTCGACCGGCGCCGAGGCGACCGAGAACGCCGTCAAGATCGCGCGAGAATACACTCGGCGGCCGGCGGTCATCGCATTCACCCACGGTTACCACGGACGCACGCTCCTGGCGCTGACGATGACCGGTAAGAACGCCCCTTACAAGCAGCACTTCGGGCCGTTCTGCAGCGAGATCTACCACGCTCCGTTTCCCAGCGCTCGCCACGGCGTTACCACCGAAGATGCACTGCGAGCCCTGGGCGAAATCTTTGACGGCGTGGTGTCCGCCGACCGCGTGGCGGCGATGATCGTCGAACCGGTGCTCGGCGAAGGAGGCTTCCTCCCGGCCCCGGCCGGCTTTCTGCACGAGCTCCGACGCATTACCTCCGAGCACGGAATCGTTTTCATCGCCGACGAGATTCAAACGGGTTTTGGGCGCACCGGCCGGCTCTTCGCGTGCGAGCACTACGGCATCGAGCCCGACCTGATGACGGTGGCTAAGACGCTGGGCGGAGGGCTTCCGCTCGCCGCGGTCGTCGGAAAGGCCGAGATCATGGACGCGCCCGAGCCGGGCGGCTTGGGCGGCACCTTTGCCGGAAACCCGGTCGCCTGCGCGGCGGCGCTGGAGATCTTCGAGATCATGGACGAGGAGTTTCTCGAGCGAGCCCGCGCGGTTGGCGCGCGCATCGAGTCCTCGCTGCGTTCGCTGCAATCGAGCCACCCGCAAGTCGTCGACGTTCGCGGGCTGGGCGCGATGATGGCGATGGAGCTTTCGTCGGGTGCGCCGGAAATTCTCGAGGCCGCGCGGCGGCGGGGCCTTCTCGTTCTGCTTGCCGGCCGGCGCAACGTCATCCGCATTCTCGTTCCGCTCGTCGCCGGCGACGCAGAGCTCGATGAAGGCTTGGAGATGCTCCGGGCCGCCACCGCCGAGGTCTTTGCAACGTGACCGCGTCTGCGGAGCGCGAACGGCGGGCCTACGAGTACTCGCAGCGCATCCTGAAGCTGATCGAGAAGGCCGAGGTCGGCCCCGAGGAAGCCGCGTGGATCACGCGCGAAACCGTCGAAGGGTTTCGCGATCACGTCAATCCGGGATTCCTGGAGTACCGCAAGGCGACCGATGCGCGCGAGGCCGGCGCCGTCGTCGAGTGGGCGGACGCCGGGCCGAACTCGTATCGCGACGTCAACGGACGCCAGTACCTCGACTGTTTGGGCGGCTTCGGCATCTTCAACGTCGGTCACCGTCATCCGAAGGTCGTCAAAGCCGTAACCGATCAGCTGCGGCGGCAGCCGCTGCACAGTCAGGATCTGCTCGACCCGCTGCGCGCGATGCTCGCGAAGACGCTCTCGATGCTGACGCCCGGAGAACTCGACTTCAGCTTTTTCTGCAATAGCGGAACCGAAGCGGTCGAAGGTGCGCTCAAGCTCGCACGCGCCTACAATCCAACAAAGCAGACGATCGTCGCGGCGACGAAAGGCTTTCACGGCAAGAGCTACGGCGCACTCTCGGCCAGCGCGAAGGCGGAGTTCCGCAGGCCCTTCGGGCCAATGCTGCCCAACATCGAGCACGTGCCGTTTAACGACCTGCCCGCGCTGCGCGACATGATGACCTCGTGCCGCGCCGTCGGCGAAGACGTCGGTGCCGTCCTCTTAGAGCCGATCCAAGGCGAGGGCGGCGTGAACATTCCCGACGACGACTATCTTCCCGGCGTACGCGCGCTCTGCGACGAGTTCGGTTCGCTCTTCATTTTGGACGAAGTGCAGACGGGCATGGGACGAACCGGAAAGATGTTCTGCTGCGAACACTACGGCATCGCACCGGATCTGATGTGCCTTGCGAAGGCGTTCGGCGGCGGCGTCGTTCCTGCCGGCGCGGTCGTCGGACGACGCGAAGTCTTTTCCCGATTGTTCGGCAATCCGTTCCTGCACACGTTGACCTTCGGCGGAAATCCGCTCGCCTGCGCAGCGGCGCTGGCGACGATCAACGTTCTCATCGAGGAGCGGCTTCCGCAGCGCGCGGCGCGGCTGGGAGAACGCATGTTGGCGGGAATTCGCGCCGCCGCGGAGCCGCACGCCGGCCTCGTTGCGAGCGTCCGCGGCAAGGGGCTGCTGATCGCGCTCGAGTTTCACGACGACGCCACCGGATTCGAGCTCGGCAAGCGAATGCTCGACCGCGGAGTGCTCGTCTCGGGAACGCTCGTCAATGCGCGAGTGATTCGCGTCGAGCCGCCGCTGACGATTACGCAAGAGGAGGCGGACTACGTCTGCCGCGCGCTGGGCGAGAGCCTTGCGAGCATGGAACCGCAACCGGTCTCTACCTCAAACCCATCATAGGGCGAGAGCCCCACAGAAAGAGACGATAACGATGCAAGTAACGGCGAACTCGCCGGTCGGTCCCGAGGCGATTCTCGCGCATTTGCCCCGCGCAGGCGGCGTCATTCCCATGTACGTCGACGGCCAATGGCGGCCGGCGCGCAGCGGCGCCTCGCGCGAGCTCTTCAATCCGTCGAACGGTCAAAGGATCGCGACGATCGCTGAAGCGCGAGCCGAGGACGTGGAGGCCGCGATCGTCGCGGCGCGCAAAGCCTTCGACCAAGGGCCATGGGCATCGACGAGCGCCGTGGATCGCGCGGCGCTGCTCTTCAAAGTAGCCGATGCGATCGACGCGCACCGCGACGAGTTCATGCGCATCGACACGCTCAACAACGGAAAGCCGCTGCGCGAAACCGAGTACGATGCCATCGACGCGGCCAACTGTTTCCGCTACTACGCCGGTCTTGCGACCAAGCCGCACGGACAAACGTTCGACGTGCCCGCGCCCTCGCAGACGTTTACCGTTCGGGAGCCGATCGGCGTCTGCGGACAGATCGTTCCGTGGAACTACCCCCTGCTCATGGCGGTTTGGAAGCTCGCGCCGGCGCTCGCCGCCGGCAACGTCTGCATCCTAAAACCCTCCGAGCTGACGCCGCTCTCGGCGATCCGTCTCGCGGCGCTTTTCGAGGAGCTCGAGTTTCCGCGGGGTGTCGTCAACGTCGTCACCGGAGCCGGTGCGATCGCCGGCCACGCGCTTGCCGCGAGCATGCTTGTCGACAAGATCGCCTTTACCGGCGGAACGAAGACCGGCCGCAGCATCATGGCGGCCGCAACGTCGAATCTCAAGAAGATCTCGCTCGAGCTGGGCGGCAAATCTCCCAACGTCGTCTTCGCCGACGCCGACTTCGACACGGCGATCGATTACGCGCTCTTCGGCATCTACGCCAACGCGGGGCAAGTCTGTTCGGCGGGCTCGCGCCTGGTGATCGAACGATCGCTGCGCGATCGATTCCTCGAGCGGCTCGTCGAGCGAGCCGGGAAGATTCGCGTCGGCGACGGCTTCGATCCGCAGACCGAGATGGGGCCGATCATCTCACCGGTTCATCGCGAACGCGTCGAGGCATACATTGCCGCCGGCGTCGCGGAAGGCGCGAAGCTTCTCTGCGGCGGCGAGCGGCTCGGGGGTGCGCTCGCCGAAGGAAACTTCATCGCCCCGACGATCTTCGATCAGACGTCGCCGCAGATGCGAATCGTTGCAGAGGAGATCTTCGGCCCGGTGCTGGTCGTGCAAACGTTCGCGGACGAAGCAGAAGCGATCGCCGTCGCCAACGACACGATCTACGGTTTGGCGGGTGCCGTTTTCACCGCGGACATCGCTAAAGCGCACCGCGTGATTCGCAAGCTGCGTGCCGGCATCACGTGGATCAACACGTACCATCCGACGTACAACGAGGCGCCGTGGGGCGGCTACAAGCAATCCGGCATCGGCCGCGAACTCGGGACCTACGGCTACGATGCGTATACCGAGGTCAAACAGATCAACGTCAACCTCGAGGTCGAGCCGTCGGGCTGGTTCGGCGACCGCTGACGCCAAGGGAACCGCGGTTCGCTAGCAGCCCTCCACTTTGCCGGTCAAGACGTAGAGGACCGATTTGATCGTCTCCTGATAGCATCCGCCGTTGACGTTGAGCGACGTGTACTGCTGCCGGCTCTTACCGTTCGATGGCGTGGCGCTATTGCCGTGGATGTTCAAAACGTCGCTCGAGTGCACGTTGTTGAGCGACGACCAGGACGATGCCTTGCTGCGAGTTTGGTCGAGCCCGCTGCCGCTCTTGGTCTGCACGACGTCGGCCGTCTGCGTCGCCCCACCGCTCGTGACGACGTAGTTGTAGCGAAGATTGAGCGGGTAGGTCCACAGGCTCTGCGTCCGCAGACTCTTGCCGCGCATCGAGGTCACGGTATTCGACGTGATCGTCGTGTTCTGTTTGATGTTCTGCAAGAACTGACTGGACGTGTCGTTGATCCGCTGGCGGTTCGAGAAGGCGATGCTCTGGGTTACGGTCGTCGTGATTCGCCCCTTCGACGTATTCACGTAGCCCTTGAGGCTGACCGGGTGCGTCGCCGAGACGTCGATCGTTCCGCTGGCGTTGCCGGACTTGTCGAAGCGAACGTGTTCGGCCACGCTCTGCGCGGGCGAGAAGGCGGTGCCGTTTTCGATCAGGCCGCCGGTGACTTGCGTGGAGCCGCGGTCTTCGTAAACGAGCAGCGTCGCATTGGCCGCAAAGTAGCTGTCGTCGTTGAAGACGGAGACCGCGATCGTATGCGGGTTCCCGTCGTCGAGTTGGGCCGCAAACGGCGAGAGGTCGATGCGGTAGGGCTTGAAGTTCAGCGTCTCGACGCCGGGAATCGGAATCCATAGATACGGATCGATGCCGCCGGTATAGATCCAGGGATAGATCGGCGCAACCCCCGCGGGCTGTCCGTCGACCGTCACCTCACCCTCGCGGAAGGCTGTGTTACCGCAGTTGTCCAGCTTCGCGGCGAGGTCGTTCGGGAAGCAGGTGTACCAGAACTCGTCGCTCGACTGCGACTCGAGAAAGACGTCCAAGTATGCCGCCTGCACGTTGGTGGGGAAGGTGAACGTTCCGGTCATCTGATCGGTCGGCGCATCGAGGTTGACGTATCCGCCCGTCGGCCCGGCCGAGAGCGGATAGACGGCGTCGGCGCTCGTCGCGGCCGGAAACTGCTTGGTCGCCGGATAGAAGTCGAGCTCCGCCGTACCGTAAATGATGCCCGTGTACTGCGAGTTGACGATGTTATAGACCGATGCTTGCCCGACCGACGCTTGCGAGAAGACCGGCGCGTACTCGCTGACGTCGCGCTCGACGTCCCACTGCGGGCTCGCGTTCTGCCCCGGCTCCGACGTCGTCCCGAAGAAGACGTTCGTGGCCCCGATCCAGACGGCGCCCGTGCGGTCGAACTGCACGCCTGCCGTTACGCGGAAATGCATCTTGAAGACGATCTTTGCATACGGCCCCGGACAGCTGGCCGGCGGCGCATAGTTGAACGGGTGATCGCTGTAATCGGCAAACTTGCCGACGGGCAGCCCGCTGGACTGCAGCGGCGGAGTGTGCGGGTTGAACAGCTTGTCAACGCAAGGAGGTTCGTTCGGATGCGAGACCGGCGGATCCGCGGTAACCGGATATCCGGCGCCGTGCGAAGCGTCGTTCCCGATTCCGCCTTTGACCATCATCGCGCGTAAGTTTTGCGTGCTTCGCGCCGGCGACAGCGGACCGCGCAGCAGCTGCGCGTTCCCGCCCGCCGGAACGGTGCCGTCGAGTGCCGAGTGGCCCGCGCACGCGGAAAGGGCGAACGCCATAACGAGTGCGGCGCTCCGCGGCAAACGAATAATCGCTGCTTGACGCATCTCCAAAACCTCCAACGCAAAAAGACGATTCAACGCTTGTGAGGCGAGCCGGATATCTCCTGCGCGAGACGAGCGACGACGCGTTCGTCCTCGCAAGGCGCGATCGTCCGCAGATCGAGCACGACGCGGCCGTTTTCGATGCGCGCGACGATCGCGGGGTCGCCGCAACGGAGGCGAGCGGAGAGGGCGTCGGGTTCCGCTGTCTGGATCGCCACTCCGACCGAGGCAATGCTCGCTTGCGGAAGGGCGCCGCCGCCGATGTAGCCGCTGGTATCGACGATCTTCGCGGCCGCAACGGCGGCCGTGTAGGCTTCCGCTCTCGCGCGCAGCTCGGCCGGCGTCGTCGAAAGCATGCGGTAGATCGGAATTCGCTCGCGCGCCGATTCGCTCCGGTAGCATTCGAGTGTGGCGGCCAGCGCCGCGAGCGAGAGTTTATCGAGGCGCAGCGCTCGCAGCAGCGGATTGTTCCGCAGCCGTCCGAGCAGATGCGAGCGCCCCACGAGGATGCCGGCCTGCGGGCCGCCGAGCAGCTTATCGCCGGAGAACGTCACCAGATCGATTCCGTCGGCCAGCGCCTCGGCCACCGTGCGTTCGTGCGCCGCCCCGTACTGGGTAAGATCGACGAGCGCCCCGCTGCCGAGATCGTCGACGACCGGTACGCCCGCGTGCCTGCCGAGCTGCACGAGCTCCGGAGCCTCGGGAGCGGCAACGAAGCCTTCGATACGATAGTTCGAGGGGTGGGTTCGCAGGATCAGCGCCGTGCGCGGCGAGAGCGCGCGCTCGTAATCAGCGATGTAGACGCGATTGGTCGTTCCGACCTCGACCAGCGTTGCGCCGCTCCGTTCGAGCACCTCGGGAACCCGAAAACCGCCGCCGATCTCGACGAGTTCGCCGCGTGCGACGACGACTTCGCGCCCGCGAGCGAAGGTATCGAGGACGAGCAAAACTGCCGCCGCGCAATTATTTACGGCCAGGCCGCCGGCGCCGGTTACCTCCCGCAGAAGCTCGTCGACCGCCGTATAGCGCGAGCCGCGCTCGCCGGTCGCAAGGTCGAACTCGAGGTTGCAATAGCCGCTGCCAAACTCGCCGATCGCGGCCAAGGCGTCGGATCCGAGCGGCGCACGCCCGAGATTCGTATGGACGATGATCCCAGTGGCGTTGACGACGGCACGCAGGTTCGCACGCCGCAAATTCTCGGCCGCGCGAACGACGGCGGCGACGATCGCCTCAAATTCGGCGCTCTCGGAAAGACGAACGCGGCCCAAGACTTCCTGGGCCGCGCGTTTGATTCGTTCCCGGCCGACCTCCGCTTCGAGCGCGCGAACGCGCGGGTCGTCCAAAATGCGATGCATTGCCGGTAGACGGCTGGGAGCGGATTCGCTAGGCGACGTGCTTGCCCAGCATCGACGTCACGACGTTCTCCGGAACGTATCCGACGATGCGGTTGACCGGCTGACCGTCCTTGAACAGGATCAGGCAGGGAATGCCCGAGACCTGGTACTGGCCCGCAATGCTGGGATTTTCGTCGGTGTTCAGCTTGACGAACTTCGCTTTCTCGGCGTGCGCGGAAGCGACTTTTTCGACGATCGGACCGAGCATGCGGCACGGTCCGCACCACGGAGCCCAGAAATCGACCAGCACGGGCTGGCTGCTCTTGAGCACCTCGGTCTCAAAGTTGGTCTGACTGACCTCTGCTAATGCACTCATCTCTTCCTTAGACACTCCTACAGCTCGGTTTGTTGCGGTTCGCCGGTGATCTCGGTGATCTGTTTAGCTTGTTTGCCAAGGTTGGTAATCGCGATGACCTCGTTTCCCTCGCCCAGGCGCTGCAGCCGGACGCCTTTGGCGTCGCGCCCGGTCTTGCGGATGTCGCCGACCTTCAGCCGGATGACCTGGTTCCCGGAAGTGATCATCAGGATTTGATCGTCGGCCGCGACGAGAATCTGGTCGACGACCTGGCCGATGTCGTCGCGCTGACGGGCGAACGCCTTGACGCCTTTGCCGCCGCGCGACGTATGCCGGTATTCGTCGATCGGCGTGCGCTTGCCGAAGGCGAGCGACGTGACGAGGAGCACTTCGCGCCGTTCGTCTTCGACGACGTCCATGGCGATGATCGTATCGCCGCCCTCGAGCGTCATCGCCTTGACGCCGCGCGCCTGGCGCCCCATCGGCCGCACGTCCTTCTCGTTGAAGTGGACGGCCATCCCGTGCGTCGATGCGAGGATGATGTCGCGCGAACCGTCGGAAAGGTCGACGGCGAGCAGCTCGTCGGTCGAGTCGAGGTTGATCGCAATGAGCCCGTTGCGGCGAACGTTCGAGAACTCCGAAAGCTTTGACTTCTTGATGACGCCGTGCCGGGTGACCATAACGAGGTATTTCTCGCCCTCGAACTTGTCGATTGGAAAGGCCGCGGTCACCTCTTCTCCCGGCGGCAGCGTCAGCAAATTGACGAGCGCCGTGCCGCGCGCCTGCCGTGTCGTATCGGGGATCTCGTAACCTCGTAAGCGATAGACGCGGCCCTTATTCGTGAAGAACAGCACGTGGTCGTGCGTCATCGTAACGAAGAAGTTCCTGACGACGTCCTCGCGCTTGAGGTTCGAAATCCCGATGACGCCCCGGCCTCCGCGAAGCTGCGTTCGAAACGTATCGACCGAGACGCGCTTGATGTAGCCGCCGACGGTGTAGGTGACGACCACGTCGATGTTCGGCGTGATCTGTTCGATCGATATCTCGTCTTCGGCGGGTTCGATGCTGGTCCGGCGCTCGTCGCCAAAACGCTTCTTGACTTCGAGCGTTTCGGTCTTAACGATTTGCGCGACGCGCCGAGGACTGCCGAGAATATCTTGCAGCTCGGCGATCGTCTTCATCAGCTCGGCATACTCGTCCTCGATCTTCTGGCGCTCGAGTCCGACCAACGTGCGCAGGCGCATGTCGACGATCGCCTGGGCCTGCACCTCGCTGAGCGAAAAGCGTTGCGAAAGACGTTGCTTCGCCTCGTCGGTCGTCTGGCTCGCACGCACGATCTCGATGACTTCGTCGATGTTGTCGAGCGCGATTCGGTAGCCTTCGAGCAGGTGGGCACGTTCTTCGGCCTTCCGGAGGTCGTAGGCCGTGCGCCGGACGATGACGTCCTTGCGGTGTGCGATGAAGTGCTCGAGCAGTTGCTTGAGATTGAGAACCTGAGGCTCGAGCGGTACGGAGCCGTCGGCCCGCGCCTTGCCGACCGGCACGAGCGCGAGCATGTTGAAGCCGAAACTGGCCTGCAAGGGCGTATGCTTGAAGAGCTGGTTGAGGACGATCTTCGGCGTCGCGTTGCGTTGCAGCTCGATGACGACTCGCATGCCCTTGCGGTTCGACTCGTCGTCCATGCGCGCGATTCCGGCGATGCGCTTCTCCGAATACGCCTCGGAGACGGCTTCCAGAATTCGGCTCTTGTAAACCTGATAGGGGATCTCGGTAATGACGATCTTGTGCTTACCGCGCTCTTCGACGATCTCGGCTTTCCCGCGAATCGTGATGGAGCCGCGCCCCGTCCTGTAGGCTTCGCGGATCGCCTCGTGCCCGAGGATCGTTCCGCCGGTCGGGAAATCCGGCCCGCTCACGATGTCGCAGAGGTCGTCGATGGCGATTTCGGGATCGTCGATCACCGCGGCGATCGCGTCGGCGATTTCGCTGAGATTATGCGGCGGAACGTTGGTCGCCATCCCGACTGCGATGCCGCTGGAGCCGTTGACGAGCAGCTGCGGCAGCCGTCCGGGCAGAACGGTCGGCTCGACGCCTTGGTTATCGAAGTTCGCGACGAAGGGAACGGTCTCTTTATCGATGTCGGCGAGAACGTCGAGTGCCGTTCGCGCCAAACGCGCCTCGGTATACCGGTAGGCCGCCGGCGGGTCGGGATCGATCGAGCCGAAGTTACCGTGGCCGTCGACCAGCGGATAGCGCAGCGTAAAATCCTGCGCCATGCGAACGAGGGCGTCGTAGACGGAGCTATCCCCGTGGGGATGGTAGCTCTTGAGCACCTCGCCGATGATACCGGCGCATTTCCGGTGCTGCTTGGTGGGTTCGAAGCCCATCTCGCGCATCGCGTAGAGGATGCGCCGTTGAACGGGCTTGAGACCGTCCCGAACGTCGGGCAGCGCCCGCGAGGCGATGACCGACATTGCATACGAGAGATAGCTCTCCCGCATCTCATCTTCGACGTTGACCTGCGCTATGATATCGTTGTTCAATACTTACCTGTACCTGCACTCATGTATCGCGTACTTCGACTCCGCTTAGGGGCACCCCGTTGCACTTGACTCTTCACGACGAAGAGGAAACTCGCGCGTTTGCGCAGACGCTCGCGCCGGGCCTTCGAGCCGGCGACGTCGTCGCGCTTTCCGGCCCGCTCGGATCGGGCAAAACGACGCTGGTACGGGCGATCGTACGAGCGCTCCTGGGCTCCGATCCCTCATTCAGCCCGACGTTTACCTTTTGGCACCGCTACGGCGGAGATCCGCCCGTCGACCACATCGATCTCTTTCGCATCGACGATCCGCGCGAAACCGTAGAGCTGGGGGTCGAAGAAGCGTTCGACGGCGGCTCGATCGTCCTCGTAGAGTGGTGGCGCAATGCGCCCGACCTAATTCCGCGACGCCGGTATGAGATCGAGATGGAAGGCGCCGGCAGCGACCCTCGCCGGATTGTCCTTCGCGACCTGCGATGAACGTTCTTGCTCTCGACGGAGCGCTCGGGCTCTTCTCCGCCGCGGCCGCGTGCGACGAGCGGATCGCCGGCTGCGCGCAACAATCGGGAAACATTGCGCTCGAACGCGGACTCTATTTAGTGCGCCAAGCCCTCGACGAAGCGGGTTGGGAGAGCGCGAGCATCGATCGTCTTGCGGTCGGAACCGGCCCCGGAAGCTTCACGGGCTTGCGCATTGCCATCGCCTATGCGAAATCGCTCGCCGCCGCCTGGCGTCTGCCCCTGGTGCCCATTTCTTCATTCGACCTTGTCGAGTTCGGGGGATCGTTCGACCACGTCCTGACGGTCGTGGTCGGGCGGCCCGGCGTCATCTCCGCGCGCTACCGGCTTGGGGAGCAAACGCGGCGGGCCTCCGGCCGAACCGCCGACGTGCTCGAGGAACTGCTCGCCGGGCGGCGGGAGGGGCCGCTGGATGTCGTGGGCGCGCCGAAGGACGTTCTCCACGCGCTCGCCGAACGCGGTCTGGACGTGCGTCCTCTCGACCCGCCCGTAACGCCCGCAGCCGCAGCCGCCGCGCTCGCAGCAGGGTCGCGCACGCCTCCGGCGAGCCTGCACGAAGTGCGCGCCGACTACGGCGAGTTGCCCGCCGCGAAGATTCCGAAACTTTGAAAGTAGAACTCTACCAGGCGTCGCAGCAGCCCAACCGGTACTCGATCGAGCCGATGGCCTCGGGCGACATTTCATCGGTAGCGCGCATCGAGCGCGCGTGCTTTTCGACGGTTTGGCCGAGCGATGCGTTCTACAACGAATTGAACACCAATAAGCTGGCACACTATTTCGTCGGACGCTACGAAGACCGGGTCGTTGCCTACGGCGGCATCTGGGTAATCCTCGAAGATTCGCACATTACGACGCTGGCGGTCGATCCCGCCTATCGCCGGAGAGGCTTCGGTGAAGTACTGCTTCTGCGGATGATCGACGAAGCGATCGGGCGCGGCGCTGCCTGGATGACGCTCGAAGTTCGCGAGAGCAACTCGTCCGCTCAGCTGCTCTACCGAAAGTACGGATTTACCACCGTTACGATGCGCGCCGGCTATTACACCGACGACAACGAAAGCGCGCTGATCATGTGGGCCGGCAGCCTGAAGAGCGAACTGTATGGCAATCGTCTGCGCGCCTTGCGCGCGAAGCTTGCGCGATGACCGCCTCGTTTGCCGAACTCTGTGGACGCGTTCGCCGGCATCTGGACCAACAGCACCGTTTCGCGCACAGCATCCGCGTCGCGCGCTGCGCCGATCTTCTCGCGCAGCGACACGGCGCGAATCCGGGAAAAGCGCGGATGGCCGGGCTGCTGCACGATCTCGCGCGTCTGTACTCGCCGCAGCGGCTGCTGGCAGAATCCGCGGCACGCGGACTCCCCATCGGCGACGCCGAACGCGCGCAACCGATGCTGCTCCATGCGAGGCTGGGTGCCGAGATTGCGCGCGAACAATTCGGGGTAGACGACGCAGAAGTGCTGTCGGCGATCGAAAAACACACGACGGGCGCGGCGAAGATGTCGCTATTGGATAGCATCGTCTACCTCGCCGACTCGCTCGAACCCGGGCGTTCGTTCGAACGCCGCGCCGCTCTGTGGGAGCTCGCGCGCAACGACCTCGAGGCCGCGATGCGTGCGGTGCTGCTATCGTCGATCGAACACAACGTCCGCAAGGGCCGGCCTACGCTCCCGGCGACGCTTGCCGCGGCCGCGAGCTTCGGCCTCGGAGTCGCCGGCGGCGTGCCGGCGGGGTTACGCGCATCAGCGAGTTAGTCGACCTCGTACGCGAGAGCGCGCTCGATAAAAAAGGCGAGTCCTTTACGACGCTCGACGTGGGCGCCCGCACGATCTTGGCCGACACGTTCGCGATCGTCACCGGCCGCTCGAAGGTTCAGACGCGCGCGATCGCCGACGCGATCGTCGAATCCGCGCGGGGGCACGGTTACGGCGTCTCGCGTGTCGAAGGCTACGCCGATGGTTCCTGGATCCTCATCGACCTCGGAGACGTAATCGTGCACGTCTTTACGCCCGAACAGCGCGATTTCTACAATTTGGAGCGGCTTTGGTCGAACGTGGCCGAGCGGCGCGCGCAAACCTCGTGAAGGCCAGGCGGCCTCTACACCGGACTCGAGCCTCGCGAAGCCGCCGCGAGTTTTGGATGCGCTTAGGCGTTTGGATTTTTATTTTCTTCTTCGCGCTGAGCGTCGCCGGCGGTTTGATCATCGTTACCGCGTCGCTGCACGCTCAGTGAGCCGGAAAGCAAAAACCAAATACCCCCCGCCGCCAAGTACGCAACGAAGTAGTATCCGAACCAGCGTTGCGGCGGTGCCGGAACGGAGTCGAAGAGCCAGATCGTCGTGAGCACGAGAAGCCCGAGTGCGACCAGCGAAACGATAAAGTCGACGAAGCGCATCGATCCCAGCTTGCGGCAATAGACGAGCGCCGCGACGGCGATCAGCATGTAGATGAGAATGAATCCAAACGAGCTGAGCGTGCCGCAGTTATCGAAGATGTCGATCGGCGCCACGCGCGCGGCCAGCGCGGCCAGCGCGACGCCGAGCGTGAGAGCGGTTACCAGCGTCACTGCAACGTTCGGCGTCCCGTGACGCGGCTCGATGCGACCCAGCCCGGCCGGGAAGAGGCCGGCCGATGCCATCGCATAGCCGATACGTCCGGCGGTCGTGATGCACGCCAAACAGACGGAGAACGCGCTGCAGAGCGCGCCGGCCGCAATCGGCACGCGCAGAAACCCAACGCCGTATAACTGGGCGAGCGTTCCCACCGGAAAGGTCTGCGCGCCGAGCGGTTTGCCCGCGTGCGCGAAGCCGACGATCTCGGCGTAGGTCGCGATGACGAAAAACGCCGCGACGAAAACCACGCTTCCGATAACCGCGCGCGGTATGCTCACGAGCGGCCGGCGCGCTTCGGCACCGAAGGCCGTGGCGCTCTCGAAGCCGACGAAGCTGAAGACGGCCAACGCGATCGCGAGTCCGACGCCGCCCGGAAAGCCGCCCTGGATTCGCGCTTGCGCAAGGTCGAGCGAAGGCCCGGCGGCGACCAGGACGGTAACGACCACGATGCAGATGACCGTGACCGAGACCACTTCGAGCACGAGCATCACCAGCGCCGAGACCTGCACCCCTCGGTACGCGGCTTGCCACGCGACCAGCGCGATGGCCGTGACGACGAGAAACGGCGACCACGAGGTCGAGCCGAAAAGCAGGCCGAGGAAGAGCGTCATCGCGCCGAGTACCGCGGCGGCCACGAACCCGTAGGCCCAGATTGCCGCCCAGCCCGCAATCGCGCCGGCTGCGCGCCCCAAGTGTTCCGCTACGTAGTGGTACATCGAGCCGGCGGATGCCGAGCGCCGCGCAAATTGGTTGATGCAGAGCGCCACGAAGGTCAGCATCGTGCCGCCGAAGACGTAGGCAAGCCACGTGCCGTTCCCGGCAAGCGCATACATGTACGGGGCGATCAGGATCGGCGTCATGCTCGGGCCGATCAGGGCGATCGACGTCGCGAGCACCTCGACGAACGAAAGCGATCCGGCTCGCAGCGACGCCCGTGGTTCCATCGAGCAACCTCGTCCGGCCGGATGCCGAGTTCCCGCAGGAACCCGAAACTTCGCGGGCCGGCCCAGGGTAGAAGCGGTCATGAAATTTCGCACGGCCCGGATCGGGTCAACCCTCGCTATTTGCGGGGCGATCTGGCTGGCCGCCGCGGCCGCGGCCTCGGCAAGAGACTTCGTGCAGGACCAAGCGGGAATGTTTTCGGTCTCCACCGTCGCCCAGCTCAACGCGCAGATTTCCAGCTTCAACGCGGCAACGGGCAAAGAGATCGTCGTGATGACGGTGCCGTCGCTAGGAGGCGCCGCGCTGCAAAGCGCCGCCGAGAATGCCTTCACGCAGCAGAGCGTGAACGGCATCCTGATCTTCGTCGCGCGCGACGACCGGCGGGACATCATCGTGCCCGATCGCTCGGGCGCGCAAGCCGGATGGTTCACTCCCGACGTCCTGCGCGATATCCGTACGTCGATGGAGGCGCAGTTCCGCAGTGAAAACTACGACGCCGGAATCACCGGCGCGGTAAGCGCCATCCTCAACATCTACGGCGCGCACCGCGGCAATCTCAACCGGACGCAATCCGGCGAGGCTGGTGCTGCGGCGCCGGCCACGCATCGCACTTCACGCTTGAGGCATACATCGATGTTTTGGTGGGTCATCCTGGCCATTGTTGGGTTTCTGATCTTGCGCTCGGTCCTGCGAGCGGCCTCCGGTACGCATTACTACGGTGGTGCACCCCCGGCAGCTCCGCCCGGAACTCCGCCCGGCACGCCTCCGGGGCCCGGCTACGGGCCGCCGCCTGGTTATGGTTACGGCGGATATGGCGGCGGCGGGGGCAGCTTCTGGAGCGGCCTGCTCGGCGGCCTCGGTGGCGCCTGGCTCGGCAACGAGCTCTTCCGCGGAGGCGGCGGGGGCGGGATCATCCCCGGCGGTTCCGGTGGGAGCGCCCCCGATGCCGGTGGAAGCTGGGGCGGCAACGACTCTGCAGGCTGGCAAAGCGACGCCGGTCAGGCCGACATGGGTGGCGCCAGCGGCGGCGACTGGAGCGGCGGTGGCTTTGGTGACTCCGGCGGCGGCGGCGACTTTGGCGGGGGAGGCGGAGATAGCGGCGGAGGATGGTAGCGGGCTATGCACCTGCTCGCTCTCGTACTCGCAACGCTCTTCGTCAATCCTTCGTATTTCGACTCGCTGCACTGGAGGCTGATCGGGCCGTTTCGCGGCGGACGCGCGCTCGCGGTAACGGGCGTTCCCACTGAGCCAAACCACTTTTATTTCGGCGCGGTAGACGGCGGCGTCTGGGAAAGCAACGATGCCGGACGAACCTGGACGCCGGTCTTCGATCGCGAAGAGATCGGTTCCATCGGCGCGATCGCCGTCGCGCCGAGCGACCCCAGAACGATCTACGTAGGTACGGGTGAGGCCGACATGCGCTCCGACATCGCCTACGGCGACGGCGTCTACAAGTTGACCGACGGCGGAAAAAGCTGGGCGCATCTCGGCCTTAGCGATACCAAGCAGATCGGCGCGATCGTCGTCGATCCTCACGACGCCAACATTGCGTACGTCGCTGCGCTGGGCCATCCATACGGGCCCAATCCGGAGCGGGGCGTCTTCAAAACCACCGACGGAGGGCGCACCTGGAGCAAGGTGCTTTTCAAGAACGCCGACACCGGCGCGATCTCGCTGGCAATGCAGCCCGGGAATCCAAACGTCGTCTATGCCGCGCTTTGGCAGACGCGCCGGCCGCCTTGGAACGTCTATCCTCCCTCAAACGGTCCCGGAAGCGGACTCTATAAAACCAGCGACGGCGGCGCGACGTGGACGCAGTTGACCCAGGGCCTTCCGCAACGTGTCGGGCATATCGGCCTCTCGATCTCCGCGGCCTCGCCGCACCGAGTCTTCGCTAACGTCGATAGCCCGCCCAATGCCGGCGGCGTCTTTCGCTCCGACGATGACGGCGCGAGCTGGACGCGCACGAGCGGCGACCAACGGATCTGGCAACGCGGCTGGTACTTCAGCGGGATTACGGCCGATCCGCACAACTCCGACGTCGTCTACGTGATGAACACGGCGACGTATCGATCGACGAACGGCGGGAAGACCTTCACCGCAATCTTAGGAGATCCAACGGGCGACGATTACCACACGCTATGGATCGATCCCGTCGACTCGAGCCGCATGATTCTCGGCAGCGACCAGGGCGTCGTCGTCAGCGTGAACGGCGCGAAAACCTGGAGCTCTTGGTACAATCAACCCACGGCGCAGTTCTATCACGTCGCTACCGACAACGCCTTTCCCTATTCGGCGTACGGCGCGCAACAAGATTCCGGGGCGGCCGTCGCGACGACGGCGAGCAAGTACGGAACGATCTCGCAGCAAGACTTTCGTCCGCTCGACGCCGGCGGCGAGAACGGTAACCTGGCGCCCGACCCGCGGCGGCACGACATGGTCTTCGGTGACTCGAGCGGAGAGGGCGGCCCGACGGTGACCCGCGAGATACCGGCAACGGGCTGGGAGCAGAATGTCGATCCGGTGCTGTCGCATCCGCAGACGACGTGGCGCAATACCTGGACGCTGCCGCTGGCATTCTCGCCGGCCGACCGCACGTCGCTCTACTTCGGTCACCAAAATATCTTTCGTTCGCGCGACGGCGGTGAGACGTGGAAGATCGTCAGCCCCGATCTCTCGCGCGCCGACGAGGGGACGCCGTCGAATCTGGACGCTCCGACGCTCGCCGACGACAACAACGTGCGCCGTCACGGCGTCGTGTATTCGATCGCCCCCTCGCCGCTGCGCACCGGCCTCATCTGGGCCGGCACGGACGACGGTTACATCTGGGTAACGCGCCCATCGACCGGCTCGGGGCAGGCTCTACACTGGCAGAACGTCACGCCGCCGCAGCTGAGCGCGTGGAGCAAGGTCGGCATAATCGAGGCGTCGCACCACGATCCGGCCGTTGCGTATGCCGCGATCGACCGGCATCGCCTCGACGACTACAAGCCCTACATCTATCGCACGAACGACGGCGGCGCGACCTGGACGTCGATCTCAAGCGGCATCCCTGCGGGCTCGTTCGTCAACGCCGTTCGCGAGGATCCGGTCCAGGCCGGACTGCTTTATGCCGGAACCGAGCGGGGCGTCTACGTCTCGTTTGACGACGGAGCGAACTGGCAGCCGCTTCAACTCAACCTTCCGGTAACGTCGATCCGCGACATCGCGGTGCACGGCAACGACCTGGTGCTTGCGACGCACGGACGCGCGTTTTGGGTGATGGACGATATCGCCCCGCTTCGCCAGATCGGCCACGCACCGCGCGACCGAAGCTACCTATTCGTGCCGGTTACCGCGTATCGCGTACGTCCAGGCAATCAGGAGGGAACCCCGCTGCCGCTCGACGAGCCGCAGGTTGACAACGCACCGACCGGACTGTACATCGACTACTATCTTCCTCACGAGGCGCACGGTCCGGTCGTCATCGAGATTCTCGCCGGCGACGGGAGCGTCGTTCGCCGCTGGTCGAGTTCGCAGCCGCCCAAAGCGGTCGATCCGCAGTCGGTTCCCTTCACGACGCACTGGATCGAGCTCCAGGCGGTTCCGCAGACGGGTGCCGGAGCGCATCGCTTCGTTTGGGACTTTCATCAGGAGACTCCCGACGGTCCGCTGCTCCCGCCGGGAGGCTATACGGTTAGGCTGCGCGTTGACGGAGCGGTCTACACGCGCGACGCCCGCGTAGAGCGAGATCCGCGCATCGCCGCAAGCGACGCGGACCTCACCGCGCAGTACGTGCTGGCGCGCCGCGTTCAAGCGCTGCGGGCCGAGGTCGCGCAGTCGCGCGCAAAGGCCGAAGAGTTCGCGAAGCGAGTCTCGCCCGAACGCAACCGCGCGATCTACAGCGAAGTCGTCGGTCAGCCGCTTCCATCAAACCCCGACGACTCAATGGGAACCTACTCGCACGACCTCACGAGCTTTCTCTTCTTGGAGAATCAGCTCGACTATCTCGAAAGCTCCGTCGAAAGCGCGGACGCCGCGCCGACCCCGGACATGCGCACCGGCTACGACCGGCTCGCGGCGATCTACAAGCAAACCCTCGCGAAGTTCGAGACGATCTCGAAGTAACTCGCGCTTAACTACCGGCCGGCCTGAAGCGTCTGCGAATACCAGCGCTCGAGGTCGTCGTGGAATTGTGCGAGCGCGGGCGTGTGCAGATAGACCATGTGGCCGGATTCGTAGAATCCGTAGCTGATGTGAGACTGCAGCTCCGGCGATAGCTGTAAGTGATTGAGCGAGTAGACCGTCGCGAAGAACGGCGTCGCAAAGTCGTAGTACCCGTTTGCCGAAAAGACCCGCAGATTCGGGTTGAAGGTCATCGCCGCCGCTAAATCTTGGGCGGTATTGGTCGGAAGGGCGCCGTTGTGCTTCCAATCCCACTGCCGGAAGACGTTGACCGTCGGCAGATAGACGGCCGTGGTGTGGTAGCCGAGGACGTCGCGGACGTAGGTGTTTCCCGTCGCGACGAAGGCCGCGTCGATCGCCGAGTTGACGGAATCGAAGTCCGGCCGTTCCTGGAGACGATCGAGCATGTAGCTGGTGTAGCGCGCGTCGTAACGGCCGAGCATCACGCCGTTGTTGCGGAAGAGCTCCGTCTCGAAGCGATAGTACGGAACGCGCAAGTTCGAATCGCGGATGTAGCGTTCGGAGAGTCCGGTATATTCGTGCAGCTTGGCAACGACGTCGTTAAGCGTCGCGGGGGAGAGATTCGCACCCGCAGCCAGCGCGTTGAGGTACTCGTTCATCGCGAACGCCTCGACCTTCGGCAGCAAATCGCCCAGCGTCGTCTGCGGGCCGGGCAGCGCGTGATGGTACCACGCCGACGCGGCTTCCGTGGGCAGGTAGAGCGGGAACGCCCAATCCCCGCCGCCGATCGCGGTCGGCGTGAAATTCACGTCCCACGCGAGACCGAAGTCGAGAACCGACGAAAGGAGCACGACGCCGTTGATGCCGACGCCTTGGCGCTGTAGTGCTTGGACGAGCATCGCCGAACGCGGCGTGCCGTAAGATTCACCAAAAAGAAACTTCGGCGAGTTCCAGCGGCCGTACGTCGAGAGATAGCGCGAAACGAATTGTGAGAAGGCGCGTACGTCCGGATCGACTCCATAGTACTCCTTCGGCGTCCCGCCGCCGACGATTCGGCTGAATCCGGTGCCCGGAGCATCGATGAAGACGAGATCCGTGCGATCGAGCAGCGAGTAGGGGTTGCTATTTAAGCCGAATGGGGCGCTCGGCGTCGGGACGCCGTCGCCGACCGAGACCCGGACGGGCCCGAACGACCCCATCCGCAGCCAAATCGTCGAGCTGCCCGGACCGCCGTTATAAAGGAATGTGACCGGCCGCGTGTGCGGATCGGCGCCGTCGGCGGTAAAAGCGGTGTAGAAAATCGACGCGGTCGTCTCGTTTTTGTCGTTCTCCAGGGCGATCGTACCGGCGCGCGCCGTGTACGGATATTCCTTTCCGCCGAGCTGTATCGTGTGCTTGGTTACCGCGTCGGGCACCGGCGCATTCGGCGCGGGAGTCGGCGGCACGGCGACCGCCGCCGCAAGGATCACCGCGAGGCTAAACATTTTGCAGCGCTCCCGCGTACCAGCGTTCTAGGTCGTCGTGAAAGCGCGAGAGCGCGGTCGGGTGGAGATAGACCATGTGTCCCGATTCGTAAAAGCCGTAAGTGATGTTTCGCCGGAGCGCCGGCGCGAGATAGAGATGATCGAGCGCGTAGACCGTCGCGAAGAACGGGGTCGCGAAATCGAAGTAACCGTTCGCGGAAAAAACTTTCAGGTTGGGATTGTAGGCCATCGCTTGGGCCAGATCGGGCGTGACGTTGAGAACCTGAACGTTGTTGCCGTGCTTGAAATCCCAGCTCTGCCCGTCGCCGTAGATGAGGTCGTAGATGTTCGCCCGGTAGAGCAGCGGCGTGTTATAGCCCAACACCTGGCGCAAGTAGTAGTTCGAGGTAGACGTGAACGCCGAGTCGATCGCCGCGTCGGTCGCGTCCCAATCGGGCGAGACTTCGGGGCGGTCGAGCACGTAGGTCTCGAAGCGCGAGTCGATGCGTCCGACGGTGCGCCCTTGTTGGCGCAGCAGCTCGTTCTCGAATCGATCGTAGGGAATCCGCAGATTCGAGTTGCGGATGTAGGTTTCCGAAAGACCGGTGTAGCGATGCAGTTTCGCGACGACGTCGTTGAAGCGGTCGGGAGCGAGCTGCGCGCCTTGCCCGAGCGCGTCGAGATACTCGCCTAAGGCGAAGCTCTCGACTTCGGGAAGGATCTGCGAGAGCGGCCGCCGGTCGCCCAGCGCGTGATGATACCACGCCGTCGCCGTCTCGGTCGGGAGGTAGAGGAGATATCCCCAGTCGCCGCCGCCCACCGGCGCGCCGTCGTTGTAGTCGATGTTGGAGTTCAAAAACGACGAGAGCAAGACGACGCCGTTGAGGCCGATGCCCGCGTTCTGCAGATAGTTCGCAAGCGCCGAAGAACGCGTCGTGCCGTAGGACTCCCCAAAGAGAAAGCGCGGCGAGTTCCAGCGGTTGAAGTTCGTGATGTACCGCTGGATGAATTGGGCGAAGGCGGCGACGTCTTGGTCGACGCCCCAGAAGTCGTCACGCTTTCCGGCCCCGATGATCCGGCCGAAACCGCTTCCCGGCATATCGATGAAGACGAGATCGGTGCGGTCCAGCAACGAGTAAGGATTGTCGGCGAGCCGATAGGGCGGCGGACCCGCCAGTTGTCCGATCGGCGTCTGAACTCGGACCGGTCCAAAGGAACCCATGCGCAGCCACATCGTCGAACTTCCCGGGCCGCCGTTGTATAAAAACGTCAGAGCGCGCTTCGACGGATTTGCACCGTCGACGGTATACGCGGTATAGAAGACGCGCGCCGTCGGCTGATCGTCGGCGTTGCGCAGGGTAATCGTTCCCGCGCGAGCCGTGTACGCCAGCGCCCTGCCGTCGAGGACGATCCGGTGGTGCGTGACGGCATCTCGCGTGAGCGGCGGTGTCGGTGCCGGCTTCGCGGCGCTCGCCGGCAGGCCAGACGCCAGCGTGGCAACGGCCAGAAGCAGAATGCGTAGCGATGTAACGTGCAATACGAGGACCTCCCAATGCGATGCCGACTATCGTCGGGACGGTTCCGGGGTCCTGCTAGTTTCGTATAACTCGGCGCGTAAGCGTTCGATCGCTCCGGCGATCGAATCGAGGTACGGCAGCATCGAACTCTTGATCCGGCGCAGACGTTCCTCGCCCGCCGTGGTAATCGCGTAGACGCGCCGCGAACGCTTGGTCGGGTTTTCCCACGAAGCGGTCACGAATCCGCGCTCCTCGAGGCGCCGCAACAGCGGATAAATCTTGTTGGTATTGACCGCGACGAGGTCGCCGCAGACCTGGTCGATCCGCTGCATCAGGCCGTACCCGTGGTCCGGCCGGCGTTCGATAAGGTGGAGAATCAAGGCCGGAAAGACCGTTTTGCTTTTGATCGGTCCGCGAACGACTTCGTCGATGCGCTGCGGGGCGGAGGTCATGCGGGGGCGTGCAGCGCGGTCGCGCCCGCGTACGCCCGCTCGATCTCGGCGGCGTAACGCTGCTCGACGATCCGTCTTTTGATTTTCATTGATGGAGAGAGCTCGCCGCGTTCGACGCTGAACTCGTGCGGAACGATCACGATTTTGCGCACCTGCTCGTAGCCGGCGAGCGCAGCGGTCTGCGCGTGGACTTCCCGCGTCAAAAAGGCGCGGACGTCGTCACGCGCCGCCAGCACCTCGGGGCCGGCCGCAGCGGGAACCTGCGGCATCTCCAGCCGCACCAGCGTCCAGTTCGGGCAGATTAACGCAATCGGAAACGGATGTCCGTTCCCCACGACCAGTGCCTGCGCGACATAGATCGATCGCTTGATGTTCGCCTCGATGCGGGCCGGAGCGATCCACTTGCCGGTATCGGTTTTGAAGATCTCGCCCTTCCGGTCGGTAATGCGCAGAAATCCCGACTCGGTCAGCTCGCCGATGTCGCCGGTGTGCAGCCAGCCGTCCTCGAGTGCCGCGGCGGTGGCTTCTTCATTGTGATAGTAGCCGTGCATCACGTTTCGCCCGCGAACGAGTACCTCGCCGTCGCCGGCAACCTTGACGTCGACGCCCGTGATCGGCCGCCCGACGGCACCGTATTCGTTTGCGCTCAAGCGGCTCACGGAGACGACGGGCGACGTCTCCGTCAGGCCGTAGCCCTGCATGATCGGAATGCCCATCGCCAAAAACGTCATCGCCGTATCGCTGTGGAGTGGAGCGCTGCCGCTGGTAAGAAACTCGACGCGATCCAGCCCCAGCGCCGGAGGGATTTTACCGAGCACGAGCCGCTTGGCGAGCGCAAACCTCAGCGACTGCAACGCAGATGGTCCGTCGCCCAGCACTTTTGCGGTCATGTAGGCGCATCCGGCCTCGAATGCCCAGGGCACCAATCGCGCGCGAAGGCCGCCGGCCGCGAGCGCCTGACCCTTGACTCCGGCAAGAACGCGATCGAAGATCCGCGGCACGGACGTCATCTCGACCGGCCGCACGTCCTTGAGATCGGCGAGCAGCTCGCCGGGATCGTGACAGATGAAATATCGCACCTTCGCGAGGAGGTAAATGTAGATCAGCGTGTGCTCGTAGATGTGCGAGTACGGCAGCACGGAGAGCACGTCGCGCCCGCCCTCGATGCCTTCGAAACCGCATTCCAACGAGACTCGTGCGTCAAACGCGAGGTTGTCGTGGGAGAGCATGACGCCTTTGGGCGCCCCCGTCGTCCCCGACGTATAGATCAGAACCGCGAGATCGTCGGGGTGCAGCGCCGCCTCGTACGTTGCGGGAAGCTCCGGCCGCTTCGAGCGGACCTCCGCGCCGCGTGCTTCGAAAGCGGCCAACCCGTCCTCGCCGTTGGAATTGAAGACGACGACGCGCGGCAGCGGCGCCTCGGATTCGCGCAGCCGCGCCAGCGTCTGCGGACCGTTAACGAAAATCAGGCGCGCGCCGGAGTGCTCGACGATGTAGGCGGTGTGGTCGAGCGCTTGGGTCGGATAGATGGGGACGACGACACAGCCGGCAAAAAGCGCCGCAAAATCGCACGCTACCCAATCGACGCAGTTGTGGGAAATGAGGCCGAGCCGATCGCCGGCGGCGAGGCCGGCATCGCGGATCGCGCACGCAATGTTGACGGCGCGCTCGAGCAGCCGAGCACTCGAGGTCGGCGTCCAGTGCCCTTGCACGCGCTCGACCAGCACCTCATCGCGCGGCTCCGCAAGGGACTCGCGAATCAGGCTTGGGAGCGTCTGCTTTGGTGGGAGCTCCGACTGCATGCCGCAATCTCAATGCGCAGCCTGCCGCGGGATGACCTTTAGGGTTGGCGCAGATACGGCCGAGCGCGCTCCAGGCGGCTCTGCGTCATGCCGGCTACGTCGAGCAGCTCGTCTACTGATGCGAAAGGGCCTCCCCGTTGGCGAAGCTCGACGACCCGCTGGGCGATCGCCCGCCCGATTCCGGGAACCGCCCCGAGCTCGGCCGCGCCGGCCGCGTTGAGGTCGACGCTCGCCTCGGCTGGTGAAGGTGCGTGGTGCCGGCCGCGGCGCGCCTGCCGGTGAACGCGTTCCGCTTGTCCGGCAGCAGGGACGTTAACCTCGTCGCCGTCGCCGGCCGGCTGGGCGAGGTTTACCCCCGCCGCATCGGCCTGCGAACTCAGGCCGCCTGCCAGTTCGACCGCCCGCGCGTAGCGGTCGCCAAATTGCAGATGATAGAGGCCCGGCCGGCGCACCGCGCCCGCGACGTAGACGACGACATCGCCGCCCGGCGTTAAGCGCCGCGCCCGGCGCGCCTCTCGCGGCTCGGCCAGAAGACTTGAGCTTGGAGACGGCGCCGGCAATGCGGCCGTCTCGATCGCGCCGCGCGGCGCCGGATGGTGGAGGGCGAAAGCCACGGCGGCAACGAGCGCGGCGGCAAGCGTAATTCGTAGTACCATGGCGATCCATCACGCCGGCGCCCTGTGTCGCAAAGGGTAGCGGCGCGGCGGCCCGAGCGTGTACGATGCTCTTCATGGCCGAGAGCTACGACTTCGCTTCGATCGAACACAAGTGGCAGTCGCGCTGGGAGCGCGACGCGTCCTATCGCGCGCCAAACGAAAGCGAGAGGCCGAAGTACTACACGATGGAGATGCTGCCGTATCCCTCCGGCGATCTGCATATCGGTCATGCGAAGAACTATTCGCTGGGGGATGCGGTCGCGCGCATGATGCGGATGCTCGGCTACAACGTGCTCCATCCAATGGGCTGGGACGCCTTCGGCTTGCCCGCCGAAAACGCCGCGATCGCGCGCGGGGCCGATCCCGCAGCGTGGACCACCGAAAACATCCTCAACATGCGCCGGCAGATCCGCTTGATGGGGACGAGCTACGACTGGTCGCGCGAGGTCGCGACCTGCGAGCCCGAGTTCTACCGCTGGAATCAGTGGCTCTTTTTACGCCTTTACGAACGCGGGCTCGCGTACAAGCGCGAGGCCCCGGTCAACTGGTGCCCGCAGGATCAAACCGTGCTCGCCAACGAGCAAGTCCAGGACGGCCGCTGCTGGCGCTGCGGCCATCTCGTCGAACGGCGAAATCTTTCGCAGTGGTTTCTGCGTATCACGGACTATGCAGACCGGCTGCTCGAGGATCTCGACAAGCTCCCGGGGTGGCCCGATCGCACGCGCGCGATGCAGCGCAACTGGATCGGGCGCAGCGAAGGCGCGACGTTCGCCTTTGCCGTCGAACGGGACCGACGCCGGCATCGAGGTCTTCACGACGCGCCTCGACACGCTCTACGGCGTCACGTTTTTAGCCGTCGCCGCGGAGCACCCGATCGTCGCCGCGCTCGGGCGAATCGTTTCGCCCGAGCAGAGTGCGCAGATCGCCGCCTTCGCCGAGAGCTTGAAATCCAAATCCGAGCTCCAGCGCACGAGCCTTATGGAAAAGCGCGGCATCTTCACGGGTGCCTACGCGCTCCATCCGCTCTCTCGCGAACGGGTTCCGATCTGGGTTACCAGCTACGTCCTTGCCGAGTACGGCACGGGCGCGGTCATGGGCGTCCCGGCGCACGACCAGCGCGATTTCGAGTTTGCGCGCAAGCACGCACTGCCGGTCGTTACCGTTATCGTTCCCCCCGGGAGAGGAGAAACGACGCCGGATGAAGCCTTCGTCGAAGACGGGCGCCTCGTCGCCAGCGACGAGTTCAGCGAAATGTCGAGCGAACGCGCCCGCGAGGCGATTATCACGCGGCTGGAAGCGCTGGGGCTCGGCAAGCGAAGCGTCAACTATAAGCTGCGCGATTGGTTGATCTCGCGCCAGCGTTATTGGGGAACGCCGATTCCGATCGTGTACTGTCCGCGCTGCGGCGAGGTGCCGGTTCCCGACGAGGATTTGCCGGTGCTTCTGCCGCCCGGCGTCCGTTTTAGCGGCGAAGGTTCACCGCTCGCCTCGGTTGCGGAGTTCGTCGAGACGACCTGTCCGTCGTGCGGCGGGCCGGCGCGGCGGGAGAGCGATACGATGGACACGTTCTTCGACACGTCGTGGTACTATCTGCGCTATCTCGATCCGCACGACGACCAGCTGCCGTGGTCGCCCGGACGAGCCGCCCAGTGGATGAACGTCGATCAGTACATCGGCGGCGCGGAGCACACCGTGCTCCACCTGCTCTACTCGCGCTTCTTTTACAAGTTCTTTCACGATCGCGGCTGGGTTGAGGGCTCCGACGAACCCTTCGCGCATCTCTTTCACCAGGGCATGGTGCTGCGCGACGGCGAGAAGATGTCGAAGTCTCGCGGAAACGTCGTCGGCATCGACGAGACGGCGGAGAAGTCCGGCGTCAACGCGATGCGGCTCTTTCTGCTCTACGTGACGCCGCCTGAGGATACGAGTGACTGGACCGACGAGGGAATCAGCGGCCGCGTCCGCTTGCTGCACCGCATCTGGCGAGCCTGCCGGCCCTTTTTAGAACGCGCCGCGCCGGCTCGCGGGGAAAACGGCCGGGCTCTGCCACCGGCCGAATCGGCCGGCGAGAAGGCGCTGCTGCGGGCCGTCCATCTCGTCGCAAAGTCGGCCGTCGAGGAGACGGTCTCGCGCCGCTTTCACTACAACACGACGATCGCGAAGCTCGACGAACTCGTAAACACAATGACCTCGGCTGCAGGCGCGAGGCCGAATTCACCGGCGCTGCTTTACGCCGTGCGAATGCTGCCGGTCCTCATCGCCCCGTTCGCGCCGCACATTGCCGAAGAGCTGTGGGAACGTCTGGGCAATCGCCGATCCGTGCATCTGGAATCCTACCTCGAACCCGACGAGGACGCGCTCGCGGTTGACGAGATCACCCTCGTCGTTCAGGTCAACGGGAAGGTGCGGGCTCGGATCTTGGTGCCCGCGTCGATCGCGCAAGAGCAGGCGTTAGCGCTCGCTCTCGAAGAGCCCAACGTCCGCGCGCACGTCGAAGGGAAGCCCGTGCGCAAGCAGATTTACGTACCCGGCAAGCTGGTCAACATCGTCGCGTGAACTCACCGCAAGCAATCTCAACGAGCGTCTGCATCGTCGGCGGCGGACCCTGTGGGGTAATGCTCGCCGTGCTGCTCGCGCGAGCCGGCGTTGAACGTCGTGGTGCTCGAAAAATATCCAGACTTCTTTCGTGATTTCCGCGGCGACACGATCCACCCGTTGACGCTGGATCTGCTTTTCGAGCTCGGCTGGCTCGACGAATTCCTAGCGCTGCCGCACAACGAGTTTTCGACCGTCGGCGCGAACATCGCGGGCCGCAATGTCGGGGTTGCGGACTTTTCGCATCTGCACACGCACTGCAAGTTCGTGGGCATGATGCCGCAGTGGGACTTTCTCAACTTCCTCGCGGCGCACGGAAAACGCTATCCGACGTTCCATCTGATGATGAAGACCGCTGGAACCGCCTTGATCGAACGCGAGGGACGCACGACCGGGGTAAAGGCCGCAGGGCCCGACGGCGAGGTCGAGATCGATGCGAAGCTCGTCGTCGGGGCCGACGGGCGTCACTCGACGGTTCGCGCGCTTGCGGGCTTGACCGTCGACAACATCGGCGCGCCGATGGACGTTCTCTGGATGCGGATATCCAAACATCGCAGCGATCCGAGAGAGGCTCTCGGCATCGTCACGACCGGGCATCTACTCATCACCCTCGACCGGGGCGACTACTGGCAGTGCGCGTACATCATCGCCAAGGGCTCGTACGACGCGCTCAAGAGCAAGGGCATCGAAGCGCTGCAGCAATCGCTCCTGCAAGTCGCGCCGTTCTTTGCCGACCGCATCGCCGAGATCGACGATTGGTCGAAGTGTTCCATGCTGGAAGTCCGGGTCAACCGTTTGGAGCACTGGCACAGACCCGGGCTTCTCTGCATCGGCGACTCGGCGCACGCGATGTCGCCGATCGGCGGCGTCGGCATCAACCTCGCGATTCAAGACGCCGTCGCAACGGCCAACCTGCTTGCCGGCACCCTCGCCGCGGGCGGTACGCCGAACGACCATGAGTTACAGCGCGTCGCCGACCGCCGCATGTTCCCAACGAAGGTGACCCAAGATTTTCAGATCTTCATCCAAAATCGGGCGATCGATCCGCTCTTGCAGGGCGCGCAACTCACCCGGCCGCCGCTCGCAGCGCGCCTCTTCGATGAGTTTCCGCTGCTGCGCCGGCTTCCCGCGCGGCTGATCGGCGTGGGCGTGCGCCCCGAGCACGTGCGCACTCGGGACGCGTTCGCGACTGAGCCTTAGCGCTTAAGCTTCCGACCCAAAAAGCGAGTCGTAGAGTTTACCACCGATCGCGCCCCCGACGATCGGTGCGACCCAGAAGAGCCAGAGCTGCGCGATCGCCCAACCGCCCACGTAGACGGCGACCGCGGTAGAGCGCGCCGGGTTGACCGACGTGTTCGTCACCGGAATGCTGATCAGATGGATCAGCGTGAGCGCGAGTCCGATCGGAATCGGCGCAAATCCGGCGATGACGCGCTTGGCGGTCGAGCCGGCGATGATGAAGATGAAGGCCGCCGTCATCACGACTTCGCAGACGGCACAGGCTAGCAAGGTGTAGTGACCCGGCGAGTGATCGCCGTACCCATTTGAGGCGAAGCCGTTCGCCGTGGTAAACCCGGCCTGGCCGCTGGCGATGATGTAGAGAACGCCGCCGGCGATAACGCCGCCGACCACCTGCGCGATGATGTACCAAATGACGTCTTTCCCGGGGAACCGGCGCGCGGCCCACAGTCCGACGGTCACGGCAGGATTGATGTGACAGCCCGAGATGCCGCCGATTGCAAAGGCCATCGTGAGCAGCGTGAGGCCGAAGGCGAGCGCGACGCCCGCGAATCCGATACCGAGACCGGGATAGGCAGCCGCGAGGACGGCGCTGCCGCATCCGCCTAGAACGAGCCAAAACGTACCGATGAGCTCTGCTGCGAGTCGCTTAGAGAGAGGCAAAGTCGACCTCCATATCTTTTGACTACGTCGAGTAAGCCTTGCGTTCGCTCGCTCCCGCGGCGAACCTTCTCATGCGAGCCCCTCGCGTGCCAGCATCTCTGCATAGATTTCGCGCACGCGTTCCAGAGTGTCGATCTCCTCTGCAGGCTTGTCGTCGCGAATGCGAACGATTCGTGGAAAGCGGAGGCTGAAGCCGCTCTCATGGAGATCGCTCTGCGCAATGACGTCGAACGCGACTTCGAGGACGATCGCCGGCTCGACCGGGATCTCCGACGCCCGCGCCTTCTCTCGGCGCTGCTCCGAAGCGAGCCGGTGAGCGAGAAACCATGGCGTCAGCGCCGCGATCTCCGCGTCGGTTAATCCGGAGTATGCTTTGCCGATGACCGCCGGATGCCCATCGTCGCCGCGCACCGCAAACGTGTAGTCGGAGAGCACTTCCGAGCGTTTGCCGTGTCCCCATTCGACGGCGACGACGACGACGTCGAGCGTCGACAGCTCGCGCTTGAGCTTGCGCCACCACTTTCCGCGCCGCCCGGGGAGATACGGGGCGCCGCTGCGCTTGAGCACGAGGCCTTCATTTCCCCGCGCGCGTGCGGCGTCGAAGCGCCCGTTGATCTCGCCGGCATCCGGCTCGCGCAGGATGGCGTACCCCGCGGTCGTCGCGAACGCTGCCGGCATTTCGAGCGCTGCGAGCCGGTCCCGGCGCGCGATCAACGGCTCGTCGATCAGCAGCTCGCCGTCGTAGGCAAGCAGGTCGAAAACGACGTAGCAGATCGGAACCTCTGCACGCAGCGACTCCTCGACGACTTTTCGCTGGAGCCGCGCCTGCAGCGTACGGAACGGCAGCACCCGGCCGTCGCGCATGGCGACGATCTCTCCGTCGAGGATGACGTCGTGCTCGATCGCGGCGAGTGCGTCGATCAGTTCCGGATAGGCGGCCGACACGTCGTTGAGCCGGCGCGAGTACAGCTCCGCCTTGCGCGCGCGAACGTGAGCTTGAGCGCGTATCCCATCGTATTTGTCTTCGACCAACCACACGTCGCCCTCGAGTTCGACGTAGGCGTCGCCATACGTAATCGGCGTCGCGAGCATGAAGCCGATCGGCGTGCCGTACTCGACGCGCACGTCATCGAGCGTTCCGTGCTTGGCGGCAAGCGCGACCGCGCCGGCGTCGCCCGCCGCCATCAGCGCCCGCCGAACCGCGCCGGGAGCCGCGCCGAAGGCCTCGCCGATCGCGTCGAGCACCAAGCCCTCTCGCAGACCGACCCGAAGCTCGCCCGTGACGATCTTCACGACGTACGTTGCGGTCAGCGGATCCCCGCAGGCACGGAGGATCCGTTCGAGTACGGCTTCGCGCCGGCGCCCCGAGCGCTTGCCCGAGGCCTGCGCGATCTCACCGAAGAGCACGTCGAGGGTCGCCGGCGCCAGCAGATCGCCGAACAGCATCGCGTCGCGCGGCGGCGCAACGAGACGGCCGAGGGCAGCGCCGAGGTCACCCGTCGCGCGGTACGCCTGGTCCAAGGCGGCGTCGTTGAAACTCCAGACGCGGCGTGCAACGTCGACGATCGCTCGACCACCCACGGAGAGTTTTCGGCGATCGCGCGCCGCGAACGGCGTGCCGGTAAAGAAGCGGGTCGCCGCGACGAGATCCGCATCGTCGAGCGAGCGCAGATACTGCGCGAGTTCGGCGACTTTTTCGAGCTTGGCGCGAGTCGACCCGATCCGCTGCGCGGTTAGGGCGAAGCGCTCCATCGCTCGAAGTATTGGTAGGTCGCCGCGATGCCGTCGGTCAGTTGGGTCGACGGCGCCCACCCGAGCTCCGCAGAGGCTCGCGAGGCGTCGAATTGCGCGGCCCGAGCGTCGCCGACGCGCGCCGCACCGCGCTCGACCGGCGCCTCGAAGCCGCTGATCGCCACGAGCTGGCGATAGATCTCGTTCACGCTGGTCTGCACGTTGGTTCCGATGACGTAACATTCACCCGAACCGCGCTCGAGCGCTGCGATGTTCGCGCGCGCGACGTCTGCGACGTACACGTAGTCGCGCGTTTGCTCGCCGTCCCAATCGATGCGTACGCCTTTGCGCGCCAAGAACTTGCCGATGAAGATCGAGATCACTCCGGCCTCACCATTTGGATCTTGGCGCGGACCGTAGACGTTGCCGTAGCGAAGGGCGGTAAAATCGAGATTCCGCGAGGCCGCAAAGAAGCGCAGATAGTGCTCCGCGACCATCTTCGTGATGCCGTACGGCGAGGTCGGGTGCTGCGGCGTTTCGTCGGTAATCGGCAAACGGTCCGGCGTCCCGAAGGTCGCACCGCTCGATGCGAAGATCACCTTGCGCGCACCCGAGCGTTGCGCGTGCTCGAGCACGTTGAGCAAGCCGACCACGTTGACTTGCGCGTCGTAAATGGGATCGCGTGCGGAGATCGCCACCGAGTGCTGCGCGGCGTGATGGCTGACGACTTCGGGTGAGAAATCGGCGAAGATCCGGCCGATCGCCTCGTCGCGAATATCCATGTGAACCAGCGAGACGCCCTCGGGAACGTTGGCGCGCCGGCCCCCGCCGTCTTTCCAGAGGGAATCGACGATCAACACGTCGTGACCCGCCGCGAGGTACGCGTCGGCCACGTGCGACCCGATGAAACCGGCGCCGCCGGTAATCACAATGCGCATCGTCGTGCTCCGTTACGCTGTGCCGACTAGCCGGCACGCCGGGTCGTCGCAGGGGGATGGCGATGCCATCGTGGGGACTCCTTTGCTGTTCGGTCGCGACCGTGTTGGGAACGCTAGCCGTTACGCCGCTCTCCGCCGATTTCCGCCCGGTGGAGGTCATCGGTTTGGCGGCGTTGGCCCTCTATCTCTGTTTTGGCCGCGAGTCGCCGCGATTTCGCGTCGTCGTATTGCTCGCCCTGGTCGCCGCCGCATCCAACGCGTACTTCCGCCAAAACGGCGAGCGAATTCCGGCAGAGCATCGCACGGCCCGGTACGCTGCGACGCTGCTCGACCGTGAAGTCACCGACGACGGATCGACGGCGATGACGCTCGCAATCGACGACGGCACGATCGTTCTCGCCCGTGCGCGCACCGGCGCACCAGCCCTCGGAACGCAGCTGATCGTGCGAGGAAGGCTGGCGCCCTTCGACGGCGCGCGAAATCCCGGCGAGCCGAGCGAACGCGCGATCGAGCACGATCGGGGCGTTGACGGACGGCTCGACGGAGCCGAGATCCTCTCCCTCACGGGCTCGCACTGGAGTCCGGCGATCGCGCTGGCGCGACTGCACGAGTGGGCACACGACCGGCTGCGCGAGCGTCTGGGCGAACCGGCGGCCTCGGTGCTCGCGGGCGAACTGTGGGGAGAACGTTCGGCGCTGCCGCCGCTTCTGCGGACCGAGTTTCAAGAAACGGGCACCGTGCACGTGTTGGTCACTGCCGGTTTGCACGTCGCCGCCGTGACGGCCCTCTGCCTGTTCGTGTTATCGCTGGCCGCGCTTCCCCGCTGGTTGACCTGCGCGCTCGCCATCGCGCTTGCGTGGCTCTTCGTCTGGTGGAGCGGGGCGCAGCTGCCCGCCGAGCGCGCCGCCACGATGGCATCGTGTGCACTGATCGCACGCGCTTTCGGCCGCGCGACCTTTTCATTCAACTCGCTCGCCGGCGCAGCCACCGTCGTCGCGTTCCTACGTCCGCAGAGCATCGCGAGCGCGTCGTTTGCCCTTTCTTTCTCATGCGTCGGCGCGATCTTCGCGTGCGCGACGCCGATCGAGCGCGCGATCGAAGCGCACGTCGCGCTGCCCCAGCGCGTGCGAGAAGGGCTGATGCTCACGCTGGCGACGCAGCTCGGAACGTGGCCGCTCGGCGCCGCCGTTTTCCTGCAGTTCGCGCCCTACGCGGTGGTGGCAAACCTTGCCGTCGTGCCGTGCGTCGCACTGACGATGGCTTTGGGCGCCGCGCAACTCGCGCTGAGCTGGTGCGCACCGCTGGCGGCGGCGTGCGCGAATCTCAATTCGTGGCTGCTCGCGTGGATGCTCGGCGTCGTAGGGACCGTCGCCGATCTGCCGCATTGCGTGCTGCCGATGACGCCGGCTCCCGCGTGGTGCATCGCGCTCTACGACGTCGCGCTGCTCGCGGCACCGGCTCTTTGGAGCAGAGGTGCGCGCACGCCGGCCGCCGCCGCCCTTCTGCTTGCAACCAATTTCGTGCTCTGGCCGCCGCAAACGTTCGACGGGCGTCTGCGCATAACGATGCTCGATGTCGGGCAAGCGGACGGAATCGTGATTCAAACGCCGCGCGGCCACGCGCTCCTGGTTGACGCGGGTGGACGGCTCGAACGAGGATCGCGCGGCGGCGATTCGGTTGCCGAGCTCGTCGGCGAACGCACGGTCGTGCCCTATCTTCTGCGGCAGGGCATCCACGAACTCGACGCGCTGATTCTCTCGCATCCGCACGGCGATCACGCGGGCGGCGTTGCACCGGTGCTTCGGCGGATCGGCGTCGCCCAATTCGACGACGGCGGACAGCGGTATAGCGGTCACGCCTACCGCGACGCGGTCGCGACGGCCCAGGCTGCCGGCGTGCCCATCCTCCATCCGCGCGCCGGATTACGGTGGCAGACCGACGACGGCGTCGTGCTGCGCTTCATCGGGCCGACGCTGCCCTTCATCGCCGGAGGCAACGCGATCAACAGTAACTCGGTCGCGTTCGTCCTCGATTACCACGCGTTTCACATGCTCTTCACCGGCGACGCCGGGACCGAAGCGGAGCGGCGATTTCTGGGCGAAGGAATCGACCTGCGCGCCGGCGTTCTCAAGGTCGGACATCACGGTTCGGCCTACGGCTCGTCGCCGGAATTCATCGCGGCGGTGGCGCCTCGCGTCGCGATCGTCTCGGTCGGGCGCCACAATCTCTTCGGGCATCCCGCACCGTTGACGCTGGAGACGTTACGCCGGTTCGGCGCTCGCGTCTACCGCACCGACGAAGACGGCGCCGTCAGCGTCGTCAGCGACGGCAAACGTTTCGAGGTCTCGAGCTTGCTGGCGCCGGCGCCTTAGCCGGCGGCGCGCTCGAGCGCGGCGCGATCCCAGTGGCCGAGATTCGCTGCCGCTTCGTAGGTCGCTTCGAAGAAATCGAGGACCGTCCGATCGGGATCCACCGACGTTCGCACGCTCTCGTACGGCAGCAGAAACTCCCGCATTGCGCCGTTCCAGACTCCGGGCGACGCAACGTTTGCATCCGCGAAGCCGTTGGGCTCGGGATAGGCGTAGGCGTAAAACGAAGCTTCGATTCCCGGGCCGCCCGGCCAAAAACCGACGCTGTGCTCTTCGTGCGAATACGCTTCGCGCGTTGCCGAGTCGGGCAGGTTGGGAAAGCCGCCCGGATGCTGCGGTGCGCGGCGGCCGGAGAAGCGGGTCGTCGCCAAATCGAAGCTTCCCCAGAAGAAATGCACCGGACTTGCTTTGCCGATAAAACCGGCGCGGAAAATTTTGCAGAGGCGGTCTGCCTGCAGCAGTGCGCGGAAGAAACGCTCCACGTACGGTCCGTCGTACGACGCGTGAATCGTGTCGCGTTCGAACGGAATCGCATCGCGGATTTCGTTGGGCATCGTATTGATCCGCACGGGGAACTCGAGGGCTCGCAGCTCGTCCATCAGCCGCTTGTAGAACTCGGCCACCGTCATCGGCTCGAGCGCAAATCCCGCACGCTCCCCGTCACAGCCGTTGACACTAAGGCGGCGCCCTAAGAAATCGAAGGTAATCGCAAACGAACGCCCGTCGCCGTAGGGCATCGGCGAGGTCGTCAGCCCGCTCGGCGTCACGTAGAGCACGACGTTCCACCAGTGATTGATCAGCGGCGTCAGGCGCAGACGGATCTTGCCGGCGATCTGCGTCCAGAGATGGAGCGTCGCCAGGCTCTCTTTCCAATCGTCGTAGCGCAGCGCAGGCCAACGTTCCATGCGCCGCCTTACGATTTACGCTCGCGGCGCGCCTGCCGGGGAGATTCTCGGGCTCGTCTGAGCGAATGGACGCCCGATGGTGATCCGGTGAGCGCCTCGCTGTCGCAGATTACCCCGCTCGAACTCTTCGTCCGGCTCGGGGTCGCCGCGCTCTTGGGTGCGTTCATCGGCTTCGAGCGCCAGTGGCGCCAGCGTTCGGCCGGCCTGCATACGACCAGTCTCGTCGCCGTCGGCGCCGCGCTCTTCACGCTGCTCGACATCGTCATCGGCGCGGGCGACACGACCCGGATCGTCGCCGGCGTCGTCACCGGCGTCGGCTTCATCGCCGGCGGCGTCATTCTGCGCACCGGAGCAAACGTCACGGGCCTCAACACCGCTGCGACGATGTGGGCCACGGCCGCGGTCGGAGCGCTCGCCGGTTTCGGCCTGTGGGCCGAAGCCTTTGCCGGCGCCGCCGCCATCCTGTTGCTCAACACCCTATTTCAACCGGTCGCCGACGCAATCGACGCGCGCGCCCACGTTCGGCAGGCCGCTGAAACGATGTATAAGCTTTCGGCACTTTGCCGGCCGGAGAGCCAGAACGCAGCCGGAACCGCAATCGTTGACGCCGTCAGCAGCTCGACGATGAGCCTGCGGTCGCTCGAGCGCCGCCACGCCGACGGCGGCTTCATCAAACTGCGCGCCGATATCTTTTCGCCCAAAGCGAACGACCGCGCCGTCGAAACCCTTTGCGCAGCGCTGCTGTCGATAAACGGCGTAGAAGCCTCGGATTGGCAGAGCAGTACCCCGTAAACTCGACAACCTTTCCTGGAGAGATCCACGTGTGCCGTAACATCAAGACCCTGCATAACTTCGAGCCGCCGGCGACCGGCGCGGAGATCCGCGCTTCGGCGGTGCAGTTCGTTCGCAAGCTGAGCGGGTTCGCGCGCCCCTCGAAGGCCAACGAGGCCGCGTTCGAGCGAGCTGTCGAGCGCGTCACCACCGCGGCGACCGAGCTTCTCGACTCGCTCGTTACGCACGCTCCCCACCGCGATCGGGACGTGGAGGCTGCGAGGGCGAAAGCGCGCGGCGCGATGCGGCGTCAGTCCGTTTCGCCGCCCGCCGGAAGCGGCATCGGCAACTCGATCTGATGCGGATCGGCTTCGCCGTTGAGCGACGACGAGCGAAAGTGCTGCGGCGCAAAGCGTAGATACATAATCGGGATCAGCAGCAGCGTCAGAACCAGCGAGCTCGAGAGGCCGCCGATCACGACGATGCCCAGCGGGCGCTCGGCCTGCGATCCGGGATCGAGCGCGAGCGCCAGGGGCAGCATTCCGGCAATCATCGCGATCGTCGTCATGACGATCGGCCGGAAGCGCGCGTGCGCGCTCTCTTTGATCGCTTCGAGCTTGGTAAGCCCGCGCTCGCGCAGTTGATTGGCGAAATCGACGAGCAGAATGCCGTTCTTCGCCACTAAACCGACGAGCAGGATCGCGCCGATCATCGAGAAGAGGTTGAGCGTCTGGTGCGTGAGGGCGAGCGCGCCGAGCGCCCCGACGACCGCAACCGGAACCGTGAACATGATGATGAACGGCGTCACGTAGCCGTTGTACAGCGCGACCATCAACAGATAGACGAGCAAGATCGAGAGCGCCAGGGAGACGGCCATCTCGGTCGCGGTATCGTGCACGCTCTCCTGATTGCCGCCGGCGACCGGGGTAACGACGATACTCTTGGGCAGGTCGAGCCGGCCCAGCCGTTTCTCGAAGGCCCGCTCGACGTTCGAAAGCGTCGCGCCGGGCGCGACGTTCGCGCCGATCAATACGACGTTGCGCCGGTCGATGCGCATGATCAGCGGGGGCGCCGGGGCGCTCACGAGCGAGATGATATCGCCGACGCGAACGATCGAACCGTTATTCGCGCGGATGGGAATCGCCGAGATCGCCCCCAGCGAGCCCAGATCTGCTTGAGGATAGATCACTTGCACGTCTTTGAGCCCCTGCGGACCCGTAAACTGCGTTGCCGTATCGCCGCCGAAAGCCGCGCGCACGGCCGTTGACGCCGTTCCGATGCTCGCGTCGAGTGCGCGCGCGTTGTTACGATCGAACTCGACCTCGACTTGGGGCGCCTCGTTCGTCAGCGAAGTCGTTGCATCGACGGTTCCCGGCGTCGCCGCAAGCGCCGAGTAGGCGCGCGCCGCGGCCTGCGACGGATCCGCGGTGAGGCTCGAAACGACGTAGGCGATCGGCTGAGCGATACCGCCGGACGGATCCGTCGCCGGAACCGCGACGACGTTGGTGCCGGGTAAGAGGCCGCCCAGCTTCGAGCGCAGGTAGTCGGACCAATACTCGGTCGAGTGGCCGCGCCGATCGCGCAAGAAGAGATGGATCTGTCCGATGGCGCCGTTATTGATGTAGCCGCTGATCTGTCCCTGATACGCCCCGGCCATCGTGGTTTCAGACTGGAGGTCCGCGACGCCGTCGACGACGCGCTCGGCGCGAAGCACCGCCTGCTGCGTCTGCGTCAACGGCGTTCCGGTCGGGAACTCGACGTTGACGAAGATCTCACCCCGGTCGACCGGCGGCATGTACTCGAAGCCGACGATCCCCAGTGGTATCAGCAGCAGCGCGAGGACCAGACTCACGAACGAGACCCACACGACGGCGGATCGGTGCTCGAGCCCCCACGGAAGGGCGCGTTGCGTGTACCATCGGCGAACGTTCTCGAAGCCTCGGCCGAAACGGTTGACGATTTTCCACGGCTTCCAGTTAGAATACAGCGCCCAGCGTCCGGCCAACGACGGCGTAACCGCAAAGGACACGAAGAGTGAGGTCAGCGTTGCGACCGTAACGACGAGGCCGAACTCGCGCAAGAAGAGGCCGACGGAGCCGGGCAGGAACGAAATCGGGGCAAAGACGACGACGATGACGAGCGTAATGACGATCGTCGCAACGCCGATCTGCGTCAGGCCGTTGACCGCGGCGATCCTGGGCGCCTCGCCTTCGGCGCGATGGCGCTCGATATTCTCCAAGACGACGATCGAATCGTTGACGAGGATGCCGATCATTAGCGTCATCGCCAAAAGCGAGACGGTGTCGAGCGTAAAGCCCGCCAGGCGCATCGCGGCCAGCGTGACGAGGAACGAGGCGGGCACCGAGATCATGACGACGATCGCGTTGCGCCACGAGCGTAGGAAGAAGAGCATGACGATCGCCGTAAAGAGAACGCCCTCGATCAGCGTCCGCGTTACGCCGGAGAGCAGCTCCTTCGTGTAGGTTGACTGAAGGCTCAAAACCGAAAAGTTGATCTCTGGATACTGCGCTCGCAGCGAGGGCAGCTGGGCAAGCACGGCGTTCGAAGCAGCAACCTCGCTCGCGCCCGCGGCCTTCTGCACGTCGAGCTCGACGGTCGGCTTGCCGTTCGTATAGGCGTAGACGCGCTGCGTTTCGTAGGCATCCTTCACGCTCGCGACGTCGCCGATCCGGTAGAGACGCGGCGTAGCCGTCCACGGATAGACCGAGCTTCCCGACGATCCCGCCGGTGAGGTCGTCGTGTTCCCGAGTAACAGCCCAGCGACCGAAGGCACGTCGGTAATGTCGCCGCGGATGTCGAGGTTCGTCTCTCGATTCGGCTGATAGACGATGCCGCCGGGAGCGCGTACGTTATTGTTCGCGACCGCGTTGATCACGTCGGTCAGCGTAAAGCCGGAGGACTGCAGCGCTCGCGGATCGACGTTGACTTGAATCGAGGCCGTGACCGCGCCGTTCTCCTGAACGAACGAGACGCCGGGGACTTGTTCGATCGCCGGAACGATCGTATTGGTCACGATGGATGACAGGTCGCCGAGTGAGAGCGTCGATGACGAGGCGCTCAGTGAGACGACGACGGCTTCGCTCGGATTGTAAATCGAGATCTGCGGCGTCGGAAGGTCGTTGGGAAGCTGGTGCAGCGAGTTCTGCACGCGTCCCTGCACCTGAACGAGATCCGTATTTTGATCCGAGGTCAAGGAGAAGACGGCGACGATCGAAGCCTGTCCGGGTTGGATGGAGGTTTCGACGTAACTGAGGTCGGGAGCACCCGCGATCTGATCCTCGAGCGGGCGGACGATCGCGTCGCGCATCTCCGTCGTCGAGGCGCCCGAGTAGGTCAACTGCACTTGGATCGAAGGCACGTCGTAATTCGGAAGCTGCTGCTTGACCAAATTGAAGCCGGCAATGGTGCCCGCAAGCAGCACGAGCGAAAGAAAGACCGTGACGAGCGTCGGCCTGCGAACGAAGAGCTCGGTCAGCCACATAGGCTATTCCGCCGCCGCCGGCATCGGCGCCGCGGCCGCAACGGCGGCACGGCGCTCGCGGTGCGGGCGCGGCCCGAGCCACATGAACATCACGGGGACGAGGACGAGCGTGAGCAAGAGCGAGCTGATCAGGCCGCCGATGACGACGATACCCAACGCTTGCCGCTGCGCCGCGCCCGCATCGAGCGCGAGCGCGATCGGCGTCATGCCGGCGATCATGGCACACGTCGTCATGATGATCGGGCGGAAGCGCTCGCGCGCAGCTTCGATCATCGCATCGTGCCGGGTCATCCCCCGCTCGACCATATGGTTGGCAAAATCGACCAGCAAAATGCCGTTTTTCGAAGCGAGGCCAACGAGCAGCACCGTTCCGATCAGCGAAAAGAGATTGAGCGCCTGATGCGTGAGCGCCAGCGAAGTCAGCGCGCCGACCGCCGCAACCGGCACCGCGAACATGATGATGAAGGGAAGACGATAACTATCGTAGAGCGCGACCATCAGCAGATAGACCAGCAGCAGCGAGAGGACGAGCGCCGAGCCCATTCCGCGCACGGTATCGGAGAGATTCTGCTGCTGTCCGCCCACATTGGCCTTTACCGAGACCGACGACGGCAAGTGCAAGGCCGCCAGGCGCGCCTGGAACGCTTTCTGGACGATCGACTGCGTCGCACCGGGAGCCAGATTCGACTGCACGTGCACGACGGTCTCGCGATTGACGCGCGTCAGCAGCGGTTCGGAAGGATCGCCGACGAAGTGCGCCACGTCGCCGACGTGCACGATCGATCCGCCGAGCGACCGAATGGGAATCTCGGCGACGGTCCCCAGGCTCGTCTGGAAGGCGCGCGGATAGAGCACCTGCACGTACTTCGTTCCGCGAGAGGTATTGAACTGGGTGGCGAGCGTTCCGCCAAACGCCGCCCGAATCGCCGCGGCGGCTTGCCCGATGTTCACGCCCAAGACGCGCGCCCGGTCCCGATCGAACTCGATGTCGACTTGCGGCGCGAGCTGCTGCGCGGAACTGTTGACGTTCGCCGTTCCCGGCGTCTCGCGCAACGCTTGCGCGACCTTCGCTCCGTAGACTTCGGGGCTGTCGCGCGTTGACGTTATCAGATAGTCGATCGGCTGAGCGTTCCCGCCACCCGTGCCGGTGGCGGGGATTGCGACGACCCGCGCCCCGGGCGCCACTTCACCCGCGATGCGCCCCAGCACCGGCGCCCAATAAGCCGTGGACTTTTTGCGATCGGGCTTCAAGAAGACGTGAATCTGGCCGACCGAACCTTGAACGAGGAGCCCACCGAAATTCGACTGCGTCCCGCCGGCGAGCGCCGTCTGCGACGCGACGTCCGGCAGCTTTTCGAAACGCGCGGCCATCTGCCCAATCGCGGCGTTGACGGTCGTCAGCGGCGTGCCGGTCGGATAGTTTGCGGCGACGAAAATCTCACCGCGATCGACTGGGGGCATGAACTCAAAGCCGACCGCCCCCAGCGGAACGAGCAAGATCGAAAGGACGACCGCGACGCCGGAGACGACGACGATCGCCACCGGACGCTGCAGCGCCCACGGCAACGCACGCTGCGAATACCAGTGACGCAAATTTTCGAAGCCCTCGGCAAAACGCTCGATGGGCTTGGGCGCTTTCCAGTTTGACAGAAGCGACCAGTTGCCGGCCAACGCCGGCGTTATCGTAAATGAGATACAGAGCGAGGTGAGCGTCGCGACCACCACGACCAGCGCAAACTCCGAGAGAAACTTCCCGACGGTACCCGGAAGAAAGGCGATCGGAAGAAAGACGACCACGTTGACGAGCGTGATCACGACGGCCGCGGGACCGATCTGCGTCCGCCCTTTGATCGCCGCTTCACGCGGGGCCTCGCCGTTATCGTAGTGCCGCTCGACGTTCTCGAGCACGACGATCGAATCGTTGACCAATATTCCGATGATCAGCGTCATCGCAAGCAGCGAAACGGTATCGATCGTGAAGTTGACGGCCTTCATTGCCGCCAGCGTCACGCAAAGCGAAGCGGGAATCGCGATGAGAACGACGATCGAGTTGCGCCACGACCGCAGGAAGAACAGCATAACGATGGCCGTGATCGCGATCGCCTCGATCAGCGTATGAAAGACGCCCCAAATCTGTTGCTTCGTGTAGGTCGCTTGATCGTTGAGAACCCGAAAGTCGAGCGCCGGGAAGGCGCCCTCGATTCCCGGCAACGCTTTCATGACGTTTTGCGCGGCCGTTACTTCGCTCGCTCCCGTCGATTTCTGCACGGAGAGCGAAATCGTCGGAACCGTCCCGACGTAGCTGTACTGCCGTTGCGGCTCGTAGGCGTCCGTAACCGAAGCGACGTCGCCGACGCGGATGACGCGCGCCGTGGCGGTCCACGGATTTACGCTCGAAAGTGAAGGACCACCGTAACCGCCTCCGCCCGACGTCGCCGGCGTGCTCGCGCTTTGCTGCGAGGCCGGCGCCGCGCTCGGTGCCGTCGTCGCGGTCGTTTGAGCGATCGTGCGCGCCACAGCCGGATTGAACGTTGCCGCGGGTGAGGGAGTAGCCAGCGGCGTCGGCGTTGCAAACGTTACCGCCGTTGCGGGCGTCGGCGCCGCGGAAGAGAAGGGCGCCGGCGCGGTCGACGCGTTCGCCACGGGCACGGAGTTCGCCGGCGCCGACGCACTCGTTGCCGCGGGAGCATTGTTCGCTTGCGCGGCTGGTGTCGGCAACGCCGCGGCCGGTCCCGAGCCGCTTTGCGAACTCGACGCGCTCACGGGTGCGCCGGGCGCGCCGGGAATTGCCGGTTCGTTATACGAGGCATTTCCAAACGTCGAGGTAAACGGCGACGATCCGAAGACCGGAAGGTCCGCCACGCTCTGCGCGTTACGAACGTCGCCGCGCACGTCGATCGTCGTCTCGCGGTTCGGGAGGTAGGCGATGCCGCCGGGCTCGCGCAGGTTATTGAGGGAGATCGTGCTGACGATGTCGTTGAGCGTCAGCCCCGACGAGGTCAGCGTATTGGGGTTGACCGCAACCTCGATCGCCGGCGTAACCGAGCCGCCGACGTTCACATTGGAGATACCGTCCACCTGTTCGAGATCGGGAACGATGTTGTTGGTGACGATCGCCGAGAGCGCGCCCGGCGAAAGAGAGCGCGAACTCACCCCAAGCGTGACGATCGTGGCTTGCGCCGGATCGAAGGTGCCGGCCGTGGGCGCCGGCATGTCGCTGGGCAGCTGCGACTGCGCGACGAGCAGACGCCGCTGCACTTGAACGAGATCGGTGGTTTTGTTGGAGGTCAGCGAAAAGACCGCCGAGATCGTTGCCTGCCCCTGCTGAACGGTCGTATTGATGTGGTCGAGGTCCGGGGCGCCGGCAATCGCATCTTCGATCGGCCGAACGATCGCGTCGCGAATCTGCGTCGTCGATCCGCCGGGATAGCTCGCGCGCACGCTGATCGTCGGGAAATCGATGTTGGGAAACTGCTGCTGGACGATCGTCGTCAACGCGATCCCTCCGGCAACCGCGATGAGCGCGAGGGCGACGAACACGAGCGCCGGCCGCGAAACGAAGAGACGAGTCGGCCACATCGAGCGCGCCCTACGGTTCGGGGGATTCGCCGGCTATTTGCTGCCCCGAGGTAATGCCGAGTTGTCCGTTCGAGATCACCTTGGCTCCCGCGGGAATACCGGTTACGATCGAGGTCTTACCGTCGCTGCCGCGTTCGGAGACCTTCTCAAGCTTCGCCGTTCCGTCCGGCGCAACGAGCATCAGGCTATCGTGCGAGTCGTCGAGAAAGGCCGCTGCGGGGACGCCGATTCCCGACACCGCCGGCAGGTTGACCGTACCGGTGACCGCCATGCCGGATTTGAGCCGGAACTGGGGATTCGAGAGGATCGCCTCGACCGTGAAGTTCGTCGATCCCGGCTGTACCTGACCGAGGACCGCGTTGATTCGGCCGCGATAGGGCGCCGCATTTACCCCGGCGACGGTGACCGAGACCGCGGCGCCTCGCCGTATCCGAAAGACGTCTTCGGATGATGCGTTGAGCTCGGCGTAGACCGGATCGAGCTGCTGAACGGTAAAGATCGTGCGAGAACCGGGATATTCGCCCGGATTGAGATTCCGATTCACGACCACGCCGTCGACCGGCGAGATTATCTCTGCTTTATCGATCTGCGCTTGGATTTGCTCGGCCTGCGCCTGTGCGGAGGCGGCGTCCGCCTGCGCCGACGCGACGTTTGCGGCCTGAAGTCCTTGCTGATAGCCGCCGTTTACCTTCGCGTTGAGTGCAGCGGACTGCAGCGACGCTTGCGTCGAGAGCACTTGTTGCTGATCGTTATGCACCGTCGTGCGCTGCTGGTCGACTTGCTGCTGCGATACGTAGCCGCTGTTTAAGAGGGTTTGGAAGCGCGTCAAGTTCTTTTGATCGAGGGCGAGCGTCTGTTGGGCTTGCTGCAGCGCCGCCCGGGCGTTGCGCACCTGATCGCCGCCCTGGCCGATGTTGAGTTCGGCCTGATACTGCGTTTGTGAGACTCGTGCTACCGAGGAGTCCGCGCTGCGCTGCGCGGCCGTGAGGCTCGCGCGCAAGTCGGTCGTGTCGAGCACCGCCAGGACGCCACCGCGCCGGACGACGTCGCCTTGGACGACCCCGACCGAGTCGGTCGGTTCGGAGAGCGCGCTCGAGATCGCGACGTTTTGATAGGGCGCGACGATGCCGGCAATCTGCACGGTCGGATGGACCGTCGCCGGCGCCGCGGTCTGCGTGGGCACGCTGGCCGGACCGGGCGTCGGACGTCCGCGATGCCCGCGGCCCCCGCCGCAGCCCGTTGATATGAGCGCGACGAGCGCGATCGATACCGCCAATCTCATTCTAACGGGAAAGCTTACCGCAAACATTCGCAAATTCGGCTGAGAGCAAGCGGCGGCACCAGCTCGGTCACGCTAGTTCTTACCCGACCTTAAGCCGGCCGCTGCGAGAGGCGGCTCGTCCACCAGTATAGGCCGCCAAGGACCACGGCAAAGGCGAAGGGGCCGAGAATCAACGAGGGCGTCGTGAAACCGTCGCCCACCAGCGCGAGCGGCTCGGCCTTGTTGGTTGAGACGATTAACCCCGCAAGCAGCACGCCGAAGAGGCTCTCGCCGACGATCAGACCCGATGCGACCAGCACGCCAAACTGTTTGGCCCGCTCGCTCGCAGCGCTCGTCGTTGCCCAGCGGTTGTACGTCCATCCGGCGATCGCGCCCACGACGACGGGCAAGGTGGTCGAGGCCGGAAGATAGATGCCCAACCCCACCGCGAGCGGCGGCAGCGACGCCCTTCTCGTGTGGCGTAAGAGCTCGTCGACGGCCACGATCGCCGCGCCGATCAGCGCGCCCGTGCCGATCAATCGCCAGTCAATCTGGCCCCCGATCACGCCTTTGGCCAACGCCGAGATCAGCGTCGCTTGCGGCGCAGGCAGCGGCGTGGCGACGCCGTGCAGATTCGGCGCGCCGGCAAAGCCGTAGCCTCGATTGAGGATGTTGAGAATCGGCGGAATCACGAGCGCGCCGACGACGACGCCGGCGATCAGCGCGACCTGCTGCCGCCACGGCGTCGCGCCGACGAGCTGGCCGGTCTTGAGATCTTGCAGGTTGTCGTTAGAGATCGTTGCGACGCAAATCAGTACGGCCGTGACGAAGAGCGCATACGCGACGAGTTCGAGCGTGGCAAAGGTTCCCGTGGCCTTCGCGATCGCAACGAGCAGCAGCGATGCGCCGATCACGGCGAGAATCGCCAAGCCCGAGACCGGACTGTTCGAAGAGCCGATCAGGCCGGCCATGTACCCGCACGCAGCGGCCACGAAGAATCCGGCGATGACGACGTACGCGACCGCGGCGACGGTTGCGATTCCGGTAAGCGGCGCGAGCTTGCCGCCGGCGAGGAAGTGAGCCAGCAGTGCCGCCAGCGGCACCAAAGCGCACAAGCTGATGAAGAACACCATCCCGATCGGCAGGTCGCGTTCGGTAATCGATTCGTCTTGCATGCCGGTTGCGCGGCGCCGCCGCGAAGCCGCGATGGCCGAACCGACGCCCAGCGCGACGGGGCGAGCCAGACGCCCGAGGGACCAAAGCGCCGCGACGCCGATCGCTCCCGCGCCAATGAAGCGCACCTGATGCGACCAGACCGCCGTTGCGACGTCCGCCGCCGGACCGGCAACGGGATGCAACGCGGTGAGCAGCGGCGTCGCTACACCCCACGCAATGAGCAACCCGGTCAAAATGGCTAAACCGACGGTAAGTCCGATCAGCTGGCCCGCCCCGACCAGCGCGAGCGAAAGCCCAAAGCCGGCGCCTGTGGTCGCATTACCCACGCGAAAGTAGCCGGCAAGTTGGCCCGCAAAGATCCGAGTGGCCACGATCGCCGCGAAGGTCGCCGATGCAACCGTTCCGGCGAGCAGGGCCAACAGGCCGAGGCGATTGCCGGCCGCCGCAGGCGCGGCCGAGCCGACCTTGAGCACCTCGGCGGCGGCCACGCCTTCGGGATAGGGAAGATCCGAACCCGAGACCAGCGCGCGGCGCAGCGGAACGCTGTACATTACGCCGAGGATGCCGCCGATCGCGCAGACGCCAAAGGTTTCGACGAATGGAAACCCGCTCCACCAACCGATCATGACGAGCCCCGGCAGCACGAAGATGACCGCCGAGAGCGTCCCCGCTGCCGAGGCCACGGTCTGAACGATGTTGTTTTCGTAGATCGTCGAACTGCGGAAGGCGCGCAGAACCGCCATCGAGATCACCGCGGCGGGAATCGTTGACGCGAACGTCAGCCCCACTTTCAAGCCGAGATAGACGTTGGCAGCGGTAAAGACGAGCGTGATTGCGGCGCCCAGAACGAGCGCGCGCAGCGTCAACTCGACTCGATCGTTCACGATGCGCCATCATTGCCCGTTCGTAGGCGCCCGGCCTTTTTGGAACGCCCTGCCGGTCCATGAGCAAAGCCCGCAACGTAAACGCTACGGGCTTTGCGTATCTCGGGTCATTCTCGCCTGTTTGAAGCCGTTTCCGGCTTCCCACCGACGTTTCGATCCGGTTGTTCGACCGGCCCACTCGGATTTATCGCAAGACTGCGACGAATCGTCTACGTGTTCCGATCGCGGCTCGATACGGTCCGCGCTTCGTCATTGGGCGAAGTGTTTGCATGCTATCAAAAGCAACGTCTCCGCTGCAATAGCGTTGCTGAGTCGTCCACAACCGCTCCACAAGAAATTGTGATTGCCCACAGTTTATCGACAAAGCGCCGGTGATTTTCTCGTTAGGGTTTCATCGTCGACATCGGCGACGCTGACGCCATCGGCGCCATCGTTCCCATCGGCGCGGCCGTTGCCATCGGGCCCATGGACGACATCGGTGATGCCGACGGGGCGGGGGTGACGGGCTGCGCATTTGCAGCCAGCGTCGTGACGCCGGCGACCAGCGTTCCGGCGCAGATAAGCCCGGCGAACCAGCGGTTCATGCGGTAATCCTCCTCTAGCCTGTTGCGAATTGCTCTGCCGCGGTCCTACCCAGAGCGCCGCCGGCTCTAACGCTTGGTTCCGAGCCTGCGAGTACCCGCCACAAAACCGGCGGCGCTCCGGGCGGGTTGTAAATAGGGGAGAAGCCGCGGGCAAGCCCGCAAGATTCCCCAAAAGCTATATGAGCGCCATCGAACTACCCCTGCGCGAAGAAATCGCCGGACAGACCGACTCCATCTTCGAGCGCGTAGAACACGTCATTCCGCGCGTCGAATGGCCGCTGCACGCTCCGTACGTCGCGGCGATCAATCGCCTCAAACGAGAGCGAAACGCAGTCATCCTCGCGCACAACTACCAGGTTCCGGAGATCTTCTACACGGTCGCCGACATCGTCGGCGACTCGTTGGCGCTGGCGATGAAGGCCGCGCAGACCAATGCCGACGTCATCGTCCTCTGCGGCGTGCACTTCATGGCGGAGACGGCGAAACTGGTGAACCCCGGCAAGACGGTGCTCGTCCCCGACCTGCGCGCGGGCTGTTCGCTCGCCGCCTCGATTACCGCCGCCGACGTCCGGCTCTTGCGCGAGGCCTATCCCGGCGCGCCGATCGTCACCTACGTCAATACGTCGGCCGAGGTCAAGGCCGAATCCGACGTCTGCGTCACCAGCGGCAACGCCGTCGAGATCGTCGAAGCCCTGGGCGCGCCGCGCGTCGTCTTCCTCCCCGACGAATACCTCGCCAAGTACGTCGCTTCAAAGACCAACGTCGAGATCATCGCCTGGAAGGGGCACTGCGAGGTGCACGAGCGTTTCCGCGGCGCGGACATCCGGCGGTTCCGCGAAGGGGACGGCTCGCTCATCGTTCTGGCGCACCCGGAGTGTCCGCCCGACGTACTGGCAGAAGCCGATTACGTCGGGTCGACGCAGGCGATGAGCGAGTATGTCGGACGGCTTGCCTCCGGCGCCGCTTCGGAAGGCCCGGCACCACGGGTTCTGCTGATGACGGAATGCTCGATGGCCGATAACGTCTCCGGGCACTATCCGAGCATCGAGTTCGTGCGCCCCTGCAACCTGTGCCCGCATATGAAGCGTAACACCCTTCCGAAGGTATTGCATTCCCTGGAAGCGATGGAGTTCGAGGTGACCATCGCTCCCGAGATTGCGCAGCGTGCCCGCCGCGCGGTCGAGCGAATGCTCGACTTCAGCCGCCGGCCGAAAGACTAAGGAGCCCCTGAAAAAGCCGATGCCGCTCGTGGAACAGCGTCGTTGCGACGCGCTGGTCGTCGGCGCGGGTATCGCCGGTTTGATCGCCGCGCTCAAGCTCACTCCGGCGAAGGTTACCGTCCTCTGCAAGACGCGCTTAGGAAAAGGCGCGGCGACCGATTGGGCGCAAGGGGGCATCGCGGCCGCGATGGGCGCCGACGACTCGCCCCGGCTGCACGCGATCGACACGCAACGCGCCGGCGCCGGCATCAGCGACGCAAAGATCGTCGAGATCCTCACTCAGGACGCACCCGCGCGGGTGGAAGAGCTGCTCGAACTCGGCGCCGGATTCGACCGGACCGAGGGGGGCGAACTTGCGCTCGGACGGGAGGCCGCGCATCAGCGCCGGCGCATCGTCAAAGCCGGCGGAGACGCGACTGGGCACGAAATCCTCAACACCTTGATCGACGCGGTGCGCGATCATCCTTCGATCGAGATCGTCGAGAACGTGACGGCGCAGGATCTCCTCGTCTACGAGAATCGAGTCGCCGGTGTCTGCGCCAGAGAGAACTCGACGGGTGATCTCGTAGACTTCGCGGCCGCCGCGGTCGTGCTCGCCACGGGCGGAATGGGCCGGCTCTATCGATTTACGACCAATCCGGTTGAAGCGACCGGAGACGGTATCGCAATGGCCGCGCGCGCCGGGGCGATGCTGGCCGACATGGAGTTCGTCCAGTTCCACCCGACGGCGCTCGCGATCGGACGCGACCCGATGCCGCTTGTCACCGAGGCGGTCCGGGGTGAGGGAGCAATCCTCGTCAACGATCTCGGCGAGCGTTTCATGCTCGCCATCCATCCCGATGCCGAGCTCGCGCCTCGCGACGTCGTTGCCCGTGCGATCTTCGAGCAGCAGCAGCGCGGACGGACCGTCGGTCTCGACGCGCGCGCCGCGGTGGGAGCGCATTTTCCCCAAGCCTTTCCGACCGTCTTCCGCTTTTGCAGCGAAGCCGGCATCGATCCGCGACTGCAGAACATTCCGGTGGCTCCCGCGGCGCACTATCACATGGGCGGAATCGCCGTCGACGAATGGGGCCGGACGTCGCTGGCGGGGCTGTGGGCCTGCGGTGAGACCAGCGCGACCGGCGTGCACGGCGCGAATCGTCTAGCGAGCAACTCGCTGCTCGAGGCGCTGGTGTACGGCTCGCGTGTGGCGACCGACATCTCCACAACGCGTGCTTCGATTCCACCGCTCGGGCCGAGGGAAGTTGCAGCCGGCCTCGACGATGCCGGGCGCACGTCGGTGATGACCGAAGCGCAGGCGATCACCGACCTGCGCAACGTCATGTATGCCAACGTCGGCCTGGTGCGCAACGACGCCGGCCTGCGAGAGGCCTTAAGGCGAATCGCCGAGCTCGAGCGCGTACCCGCCGGGATGAGTCCGCTGCGCAATCTACTCGTTGCCGGACGTCTGATCTCCGAGGCAGCGCTCGCGCGCCGCGAGAGTCGCGGCAGCCATTATCGAAGTGACTACCCGCAGGCTGATGAAGCCCTCGCAAAGCGTTCGTTCACGCGACTGCGCAGCGTCGCTTGAGCTGATCGCCGCGCCGCTCGTGCGGGCGGCGCTGCTCGAGGACCTCGGCCGCGGCGGCGACCTTACGACCGAAGCGATCGTCGATCCAAAACGCCGTGCTCGCGCCCGGATCGTCGCGCGCCGCAGCGGAATCGTCGCCGGACTCGATGTGGCCCTGCTCGCGTTTTCGATTCTCGACGACCGCGTCGAGAGCACGCGGCAGGCGCAAGACGGCGCGAACGTGGCGGCCGGCGGCGTGATCGCCGAGATCGAGGGCCACGCCCGCGCGCTGCTGACTGGGGAGCGAACGGCGCTTAACCTTCTCTCCCGTCTCTGCGGAATTGCCACGGCGACAAGGAGTCTCGTCGATCTCGTCGCCGGCACGCACGCGCACATCGCCGACACTCGCAAAACGACGCCCGGCCTGCGAGTGCTCGAGCGTTACGCGGTTCGCTGCGGCGGCGGACGCAACCACCGCTTCGGTCTCGACGACGGAATCCTGATCAAGGATAACCACCTCGCCCTCGCGGGCTCAATCGCTGCGGCCGTCGCGGCGGCACGCGCGCGCGCCGGGCACATGGTCAAGGTCGAGGTCGAGGTCGACACGATCGCGCAGCTGCGCGAGGCGCTGGAGAGCCGGATCGACGCCGTTCTGCTCGACAACATGACGACGGCACAACTGCGCGAAGCCGTCGATCTCGTGCAGAGACGGGCGATCACCGAGGCGAGCGGCGGCGTCACCGAGGCAACCGTCGCCGGCATCGCGCAGACCGGCGTCGATATCGTCAGCGTTGGCTGGCTGACGCACAGCGCGCCGGCACTCGACCTAACGCTCGAGATCTTCTAATGGTAGAGCATGAGCGCGAAGGCCACGATCGCGCCGACGACCACGACGACGAGCGAGATCGCGTACCCGGCGACCGTGGAGAGCCCTACGACCCGTCCCTCGCGTAAGCCCCGATCGGTGACGGCGTATCGCCAGGCACCGAAGAGGGCCATCAGTATTCCGAAGCCGGCCATCGCCGTGCCGAATCGCGTCGAGATGCCGGTTGCGCTGGCCGAACCCGCGACGAGCGCGGCAAATTCGCGAGCAAAGAGCGAGAATCGCGCGATGACGAAGCCGAATGCGATGAAGGCCAACGCCGTTCGCACGTAGGCGAGATAGGTCCGCTCGTTTGCCAGCGCGTCGGTGGCGCGCGCCTGGCCCGCTTCGTGCGGGTCCGATTGCATGACCCCCGGTGGCTTAGGCGAAGTCTCTCCCCAACCATGTCTGCCGAACGAAACGCTCCCACCCCAACGCAACCCGCCCAGGCGAAGCACGATTTCCAGCCGCCCAAGGCTTTGGTCGAGTTCATGTCCCGCGACTGGATCGACCGGCCCGAAGAAGCCGTGCCCCATCCGCAAACAGCGACATTTGCTCAGCGCCGGGAAGCGCTCTCCGGGGCGTACCGCGGAACGTACCTCGTGATTCCGTCCGGCGTCGAGCGCGTGCGAGCGAACGACACCTCTTTCCGCTTTCGCCCGTCGAGCGATTTCGCGTACCTGGCGGGCGATGGCGACCCCGGCGGTGTTTTGGTGCTCGAACCAGACGGCGCGCGCCACCGCAGCCTGCTCTTCGTCCTCGAGCACAATCGCGGCCGCGCGGAGTTTTTTACCGATCGCGTCGCGGGCGAGCTTTGGGTCGGACGCCACCGAGGCGTCGACGAGAGTCTCGTCTATTACGGCGTTGACGAGTGCCGTCCGCTGGGGACCTTGCCCGCCTATCTAAAGGAGATTCGCGAAGCGGGTTATCCGCTGCGGGTCGTGCGCGGCGATAACGAGAGCGTCGATTGCGTCTTCGATCCAGCCGGCGACGACGCCGAGCTGGCCGAGCACCTTTCGGAGATGCGCTTGATCAAGGACGAGTACGAGCTCGCAGAGCTGCGCAAGGCCTGCGCGATTTCAAAGCTCGCGTTCGAGGACGCGATCCGGGCCATGCGCACCGCGAAGAGCGAACGCGAAATCGAGGCGGCATTCTGGGGCCGCGCGCGGATCGAGGCCAACGACGTCGGGTATCTGACGATCGCGGCAGCCGGCGAGCACGCCTGTACGCTTCACTGGACGCGTAACGACGGGGCCGTCCGGCCCGGCGAGCTCCTGCTGCTCGACGCCGGCGTCGAATGCGACTCGCTGTACACGGCGGACATCACGCGAACGCTGCCGATTTCGGGGCGCTTCTCGCCCGAGCAGCGGGCGATCTACGAAATCGTCTGGGAGGCTCAGCGCGCGGGAATCAAAGCGGCAATCGCCGGCAACGATTTTCTCGACCCGCATCGCGGCGCGGTGCGCGTGCTCGCCGAAGGACTCATCGACCTCGGCATCCTGCGGGTCTCGCTCGACGAGGCGCTCGACCCTGAGCGGCTCTTGCATCGCCGCTACTCTTTGCACGGCGTGAGCCACATGCTCGGCCTCGACGTGCACGACTGTGCGCGGGCGCGCGACGAAGAGTACCGGTACGCAAAACTGCGCGAAGGCATGGTGCTGACGGTCGAACCGGGTCTCTATTTCCAGCCCGACGATGCCACGGTTCCGCAACAATTCCGAGGAATCGGCGTGCGCATCGAAGACGACATCGCCGTTACGAGCGGCGCGCCGGAGAACCTTTCCGCCGCGTTACCCTCGAAGGCGGACGACGTCGAGCGCTGGATCGCGGAGCTTTGGTAGCCTTTCCTACGTCGGCATGACGCCGGTACCCGGGGGAACCGGTGGAACCGTCGACGGAACTGGGCCGCCGCCGCGCAGCGCCGCCAGCTCGTCTTCAATCGGCCAGCGGCCGAAACCCAGAACGATCATGCAGATTATCGGGCCGATACCGGGAATGAGGTTGAGCAGAGACATCGCGCCGTTGTATCCCGCTTTGGCGAAAATCCGCCAGTAGACCCAGAGCGTGAAGACCATGACCGCGATTATCACGAGGCCGTAAACGAGGAAAATGCCGGCGAGGAAACCGGCCGAAGCCGCCGGATTGTTCGTGTCCATCGTAGGAGCCCTCCGTTGTGTAGAAACGTTGATGAGTGAAACGCGCCGACCGGCGCGTTAGTGGACCGTTCAACCTCTTGGCGGCGAGCCCCACCCCGATTGCCGATACGCGCCGTCCACGACGATCGCCGGCACGGTCGGATCGCCGCCCGTATAACGCAACATTCGTTCGCGCTCCCGGCGGTCGTTCTGCGCGTCGTGAACGGCGTACGACACGCCGCGCGAATCGTAATACGCCATCGCGCTCTTGCAATACGGGCAACTCGGCGAAATATAAAGCTCCAGCTTCGCGCCCGGAGGAATGTGCTCCGCGTCGAACTCGGCGTCCATGCCCCTGATCTTCGTACCGACGCCGCTGGGGAACCTGCGCGACGTCACCTTGCGCGCGCTCGACGTCCTGCGCGAGGCCGACGTCGTCGTCGCCGAAGATACGCGCGTGGCTCGCCGGCTGCTGCACGCGCTCAAGATCGAGGGTCGCGAGATTTGGAGTTATCGGGAGCAGAACGCAGCGCGGGTCACCCAGGGCATCCTGGATCGCGCGCGCACCGGCCTCGTGGCGGTAACCTCGGATGCGGGGACCCCCGGAATCTCCGACCCCGGCAGCGCCCTGGCCGCCGCGGCACGCGCGGCCGGAGTTGCCGTCGAGGTGCTCCCCGGTCCGAGCGCTGCGGTGGGAGTCGCACTGCTCTCCGGCTTTCCGCTGCACACGTTCACCTTCGAAGGCTTTCCGCCGCGCGCCGGTTCTGCGCGCCGGGAGCGTTACGGCGCAGCTTTACGGCACGAGGCGACCTCGATTTGGTTCGAGACGCCGCAGCGCATCCGCGCCAGCCTTGGCGACCTGGCGGCGATCGCCCCCGGCGCCCGCGTCTTCCTCGTTCGTGAGTACACGAAGCTCCACGAACAACAACTCCACGGAACTCCGCAGGAGGTCGCCGCGGCGCTCCCCGATCCGGTCCGCGGAGAGATCGCCTTCGCGATCGCGCCCTATTTCGCGGCGCGGACGCAAGGCGATCCGACGGCCGCGATCGACGCCCTGCTGGCCAGCGGCGAGCGGGTTGGCGAGGTAGCAAAGCGATTGGCCGCGCAAGGCTTTGGCGACCGCCACGCGCTCTACCAGACGGCGGTCAATCGGAAGGCCGGCCGGAAAGCTCCGCTAAAGCAACCCTGAACCGTCATGGCGCGCACTTACTACGTTACGACACCGATCTACTACATCAGCGGCAATCCGCATATCGGACATGCCTATACGACGGTCGTCGCCGACGTGCTCGCGCGAACCTCCCGCACGTTCCAGCCGACGTTTTTCTTGACCGGAACGGACGAACACGGGCAGAAAGTCGCCAATGCCGCGGCGGCCGCCGGAAAGAGTCCGCAGGAGTGGTGCGACGAGCTGGTGCCGCGATGGAAAGAGCTCTTCGCCGCTTATCACGTCTCGTACGACGACTTCATCCGCACGACCCAGGCGCGGCACGTCGAGAAAGTCCGGCGCGTATTCGACCGGCTGCGCCAAAGCGGCGACGTCTATCTCGGGAAGTACGAAGGATGGTACTGCGTCAGCGACGAGACGTTCTGGCTCGAGTCCAAGCTCGTCGACGGCCGCTGCCCGACGTGCGGCCGCGAGGTGCAGTGGATATCGGAGGACGACTGGTTTTTTCGCCTATCGGCGTACCGCGACCGCCTTCTGGAGCACTTCGCGCGCAACCCCGAGTGGGTGCAGCCGCGCAACGTGTACAACGAGATGATGTCGATTCTGCGCGAGGGTCTCGACGATCTTTCGATCTCGCGCACGAACATCGAGTGGGGAATCCCCATCGACGGCGGGGGCGTGATCTACGTCTGGCTCGACGCGCTGCTCAACTACATAACGGCGATCGGCTGGAGCGAAGACGAGGATCGCTTCGCCGCCCTCTGGCCGGCAAAAACGCAGCTGATCGGCAAAGAGATCGCGCGTTTTCATACGCTGATCTGGCCGGCGCTGCTTTGGGCGCTGAGCGAGCGCGCACCCGAGCTCGTCTTCGCGCACGGCTGGATCACCGTCGACGGAGAGAAGATCGGTAAGAGCCTCGGCAACGCGGTCGATCCGTTCGCGCTTGCCGCTCGTTTCGGCCCCGATTCGGTCCGCTACTTTCTCTTGCGCGAGGCCCCGTTCGGCAGCGATTTTTCCTACTCCGAAGAGAAGATCGCTCAACGCCACAACAGCGATCTCGCCAACGACCTCGGAAATCTCTTACAGCGCACGCTTTCGATGCTGCAGCGCTACCGCGACGGAATCGTTCCGGCGCGAGGCAACCCCGGCGGCGAGCTCGGCGATCGCTTCGGCGCGCTCGCGATGACCACGCGCGAGCGCATCCTCGCACTGCGGTTTCGCGAAGCGCTGGAAGGCGTTTGGGAGCTCGTGACGGCGCTGAATCGAACGATCGACGAACGCAAGCCTTGGACGCTGCACAAAGAGGGGCGCAACGACGAGCTCGATGCGGTGCTCTACGATCTCTGCGAAGGCCTCCGCCGCCTCGCGCTTCTGCTTCATCCGATCATGCCGGAGCGAATGGGAGAGATGTGGCGGCAGCTCGGCGATCCGGGACGCATCGACGAGGATTGGTCGTTATCGCTTGCCCGATGGGGAGGGCTGCGGGCGGGGACGCGAACCCAAACGGCCGCGCCGCTCTTTCCAAAAGTCGAGCTCGTCGCGCAAACGTGATCGACACGCACTGCCACGTCCACGATCGCGCCTTCGACGCGGATCGCGACGAAGTCATCGCGCGCGCTCGCGAGGCCGGAGTTCGCGCGATGATTACGATCGGCGAGAATCTCGACGACAGCCGCACGGCCGTCGACGCCGCGCAGCGTTACGGACTCTCGGCGGCCGTCGGCATCCATCCCCACGAAGCGGCCAAAGCTCCTTCGGATATCGAAGCGCAGCTGAAGCCGCTGCTCGCGCGAGCGGGCGTCGTAGCCCTTGGCGAGATCGGTCTCGATTACTATTACGATCATAGTCCGCGCGACGTGCAGGCAGATGTCTTCACGCAGCAGCTACGGATCGGGCGGGAGTTCGGCGCACCAATCGTCTTTCACCAGCGCGACGCCTTCGAAGATTTCACCGCGGTGCTGCGCCGCGAGTGGCGTCCCGGGATGCGCGGCGTCGTGCACTGCTTTACGGGAACTCCCGATCAGGCGCGCACCTACGTTGACGAGTTCGGCCTCTTCTTGGGAATCGGCGGCGTCTTGACGTTTCCGAAGGCGCAAGAGCTTCGCGATGCGGTCTGCGAGGTCGGACTGCGCGCGATCGTCCTCGAAACCGATTGCCCGTACCTCGCGCCGGTTCCCAAACGCGGTAAGCGAAACGAACCGGCGTACGTCGCGTACACCGCCGCGAAGCTCTCCGAGCTGTTGAACCGCTCGCCGGCGGAAGTCGCCGCAGAGACCGGCGCCAACGTACGAACGCTCTTCGAGATCTAGAAAAACGAAGCGTTACAACGGCCTCGCGCTACGCCATTGAGCTTCGAGGCGATCGCGAACGGCCGCGACGATCGCCGCATCGGACGTTTGCACTCCCCAGTCGATGCAGTCCGATTGACCGAAGGCCACGGTCGCGTTGGCCGAGCCGAGCCAGACGCGTTCGCCCGCGACCGCCAGCTTTTCCGAGTCGCCGCAGACTCGCACGCGCGCTCCCTCGCGGGCGAGACCTTCGAGAACTTCGCGTTCGCGAGCGTTGCCGCGCAGCTCCCGTTCGCTGACGAGGAGCCGCGGGGCGGCGCCGGCGCGTGCCAGGGCCCCCAGCCGGCCGTAGACCCCGTTGCAGCAGCCGAACGACTCGCTCTCGACGATGACGCCGGAACTCTTGGGCGCGGCGTCGAGCAGCGCCGCCTCTTGCGCGAGCGCCTCGTGTTTTATCATGGGGATCGCTCGCGCCGCTGCCGGGTCGTCCTCGCGCACGACGAGATCCCCGGTTCCCCAGTTCTTCTCGTCGAGGTAGAGCGTGCCGCCGGCGCGGATCGCTTTCGCGTGAACCGGCTCCTCGAGCGAGACGACGGCGCCGGCAGCTCGCAGTTCGCCGGCAACCCGCCGGTTCTCCGCCGCGAGATGCCCGTTGGGATCGTTGTGAGGGACGCCGTCGAGTGCGACGGTGACGCGAGCGCCGCGCCGGGCAGCCCCCTCGACGGCGCGCAGGACCGGGCCGTGAAGGGTATAGGCTTCGAGGGCGACGTCGCGGGCAGAGGCGAGCGCTGAGACGACCTCGCCGACCGAGCTGAGCGAGAGCATGTCACGCCATCACGACGAGATACCGGGGACGGCTAGGGGCGACGACTCTGGGGGGAGAGCGAAGCGCCATTTGGAAGCAGCCAAAACCGTCATGAACTCCGCATCGACTCGAAGACACCCGGAAAGCGAGAAGGCCCTCTTCGTTCGCGAGATGTTTGCGCGAATCGCTCCGCGTTACGATCTTGCCAACCGCATGATGACCGCCGGCCTGGACGAGCGCTGGCGCCGCCGGGCAATCCGGCTGCTCGACCCCGCGCCCCGCGCTCAGATTCTCGATCTTTGCTGCGGTACGGGCGACCTCGTCTTCGGACTGCTCCGCTGCCGGCCGGCGCTGGACGTGACCGGTATCGACTTCTGCGGCCCCATGCTGGATCGCGCCCGGGCTCGGGCCGCCAAAGGGGCCCGCGGCGACGCGACGTTCGTCGAGGGCGACGTCATGGCGATGCCCTTTGACGACGAATCGTTCGACGGTGCGACGATGGGCTTTTCGTTGCGCAACGTGGTCGACGTCGACGGCACGCTGCGCGAGATCCGGCGCGTTCTGCGGCCCGGCGCGCGCTTCGTGAACCTCGACGTGAGCAAAGCGCCGAACAAGCGTTTCAAGCGGCTCTTCGATCTCTATTTTTACGGGGTGATCCCCTGGCTGGGGGGACTCGTCGGCGGATCGCCGGAGGCCTATCGCTACTTGCCGAGCTCGCTGACCCATCATCCCAACGCGCCCGAACTGCGCGATCGCTTCACCCGCGCCGGATTTGCCGAAGCCGGCTATCTCTCGCTGATGGGAGGCACCATCGCCATCCACTTCGGACGGCGCCCGTGACGCTGGTCGAACCGTCGAGCACCTACGAGGATCTCGAAGCGCTCGTCGACCGATTCTTCCGCGAACGCTTTACCACCGACAACCCGGTCATCACCGAAGCGATCAAACGAATGTTGGCCGCGGGCGGCAAGCGCCTACGGCCGCGGATCACCCTGCTGGCCGCCGCCGCTTGTGGAGGCGAACCTCTCGAGCACCTTCACCTCGCCGCGTACATGGAGCTCATTCACGTTGCCACGTTGGTCCACGATGACGTCGTCGATAACGCGCGGACCAGACGCGGCGTTAACGCCACCGCCGTCGACTACGGTAACCGGGTGAGCGTGCTCGCCGGCGACTACCTGTTTGCTTGGATATTCAAGAACGTCACCTTCAACTATCCACATCCCGTCCCGCACGTACTCTCGGCGACGCTGGCAGACATCTGCGACGGCGAAGTCCTCCAGCTGCAGGCGCTGGGCAATCTCGACCTCCCACTCGATACCTACGTCGAAGTCGCCCGAAAGAAGACGGCTTCACTTTTTGCCGCCTCGGCCCAATGCGGCGCGATCATGGGCGGCGGCGCTCCCTTGGAGGTCGAGGCGTTGCGAGCGTTCGGGGAAGCACTCGGCATTGCGTTTCAGATGCGCGACGATCTGCTCGATGTCACCGCGGACGAGCGATCGCTCGGCAAGCCTGTCGGGAACGACCTCGTCGAGCGAAAGACCACCCTCCCGCTGATCGCGGCGCTCGCCGAGGGAAACGGCAGCTTTCGCAGCCTCGTCGGCAGCTATTACGAAGGTGGAACGCCCGACGCAATCCCTTCGATCCTCTACGGCATACAGCGAGAGGGAGGCGTGCGCGCAACCCGCGCCCAGATCGCCCGCTACGTCGAGCTCGCCAAGCAGGCGTTGGAGCCGATCCATCCGAGCGCAGCGAAAAAAGACCTGGCACAGCTTACCGACGCCCTTTTAAGCTAAAGGGCGAAAAGGACTCGAATCGACATGACTCTACATCCGCTTCTCGCAATCATCGACGCACCGATCATCATCGGCATCCTGGTGGTCGGAGCACTTCTCTTCGGTGCCGACAAGCTTCCCAAGCTCGCCCGGAGCGCCGGCCAAGCCAAAAAAGAATTTTTGATGGGGCAGGCCGAGGCCGACGAAGCCGCCGCAAAGGCGCGCGAAGAAGCGCGCCTGCGAGCCGCTACGGCATCCGCCGACGTGATGGATAACGTCGAGATCGGCTCATCGACCGGCGAAGCGATACCCCCGCCCACACCGGGCCGGGGCACGCCGAGCTCGTAAAGCCGGAGCGATCTAGGAAACCTCGTTTGCCGCTCTTGGCGCAACGCGGCGCCGGCGAAGCGCCGTGGGACCAAAAAGAGATGCCGATCACGGAGCACCTGCGGGAGCTCCGTAATCGTCTTTTGATCGCGATGGCCACCGTCGGAGGGATCGCGGTCGTGCTCTTCTGGCCGTCGCAGTACGTGATCCGCTGGATGATGCACGAGTATTTCGGCGGGCTGGAGCTTCACGCGTTCGGTCCGGCGGACGTCATCTTCACCGAGTTCAAGTTCTCGATCGTCGGCGGAATCGTTCTCGGCCTGCCGCTGCTGTTGCAACAACTGTGGCTCTTCGTCGTGCCGGCGATCCATCCGCGCACCCGCCGCATGGTCTACGCCTTCATTCTTCCCTCGCTCCTGCTGGCGCTGCTCGGCTTAGCCTTCGCCCACTTCATCGTGATTCCGCGCGTCGTCGCGGCGCTGTTACACATCACCGACGCCGTTGCGACTCCAACCTTCGGGGTCGCTTCGACGCTAAATTTCGTCATCGTCTTGCTCGCGCTCTTTGCGATCATCTTTCAAACGCCGATCGTTTTGATCGGCCTGGCGCGCCTAGGGATCGTCAGCGCGGCGACGCTCAAACACTACCGCCGCCACGCCTTGTTCGGCTTCTTCGTCGCAGGCGGCCTCGCGGCGCCCGACGGTAACCCACTCACGATGGCGCTGCTGGCGCTGCCGATGTACGTGCTCTACGAGCTTTCAATCTGGATCATCGCTCCGCTCGAACGCCGCTGGAAAACGGCTTGACCGCGGCGCGCGCGCTGTACGCAGACTTCATCCGCACGTTCGGCAACGTGCTTTTTGCGGTCTCGCTCTTCGTGGTCTGGGGGATCCTGACGCTCCTCGGAGTCGTCATCGATCAAGGGCGCGAACCGGATATTTACTTCGGCTCCTACGCCGCTCCGCTCGCCCGCGCGATCTTGCGCCTCGACCTCGACAACGTCTATCACTCGCCGTGGTACGTCGGCATCGTCGGGCTCATTCTCCTATCGCTGGCGGTCTGTACGTTCAAGCGAGTAATTCCCGCGCGCCTGCCGGCGCTGCGTCCGGTCAAGATCGACAAAATCCCGCTTCACGCGGAGATCGACGCGGCGGCGCCCCCCGACGACGTGCGCAAGCGGCTCTCCGAGTATTTCGCCTCGCGCGGTTGGCGCGTTCGACATCGTCTCTTCGAGGGCACGGAGTGGAGCTTCGCGGACAAGCACGATTGGGCGCGGCGCGGTGTCCTCGTCGCACACGCGGGCTTCGTGATCATCGCCGCCGGAACGGCGCTCTACTGGGCGCGAGGTTTCTCGGGAGAGGTCGCGCTGCTCACGGGCGAGACCGCGGCGATTTCGCAGACGGGGGCCGTGATGAGGCTCGACGATTTCGCCTACAAGATCGCGCCGACGCAGACGAAGAGCGGAATGGTCTATCAGCCGGTCGATTATGTTTCGCGCGTCACCGTCACCGGCAAAGACGGCGCCCCCAAGCATCTGACCGTGCGCGTCAACCATCCGATCGACGTCAACGATACGCTCTATTACCAGGCGAGTTACGGCTTCGGCATGCGCTTTCTCGTAACGCACAACGGCGCCGTCGACCGCGACACCTCCGGGCGCACGCTCCAAGAAGGCGATTCGCTATCGCTTCCCGGCTCCCAGCGAAGTTTTTCGTACGAACGCTTCGTGCCGACCGTCGACAAGCAGAGCGGCATGCCGACCGCCGATCCGCGCGTCAACGATCCGGCGGTCGTGCTCTCGGTCTCACAATCGGGCAGCACCCTGGGTGAGGCCCTCGTGCCGTTGAACAGCTGGATCGACCTCGGCGGCGGGTGGCGGCTGATCCCGAAGAAATACGTCCTCTATAGCGGCTTCCAATACCGCCACGACCCCGGCGTTCCGCTGGTCGGGATCGGTGCGTTCGTGCTGCTCGCGGGCCTCGTGATCTCGTTCTATTTTCTCCCTGCCCGGCTGTACGTTCGGGTAGACGGGCACGGCGCAGGCGGTTCGACCGTCGGCCTGGCGGCCACGACCGTCAAGGGGTACGACGTTTTCGAAAGCGAGTTTGGGAATTTGGTGGTAGCGTTGAGGACGGCCGGCTTATGAATCTTCCTTGGGACGAAATCCTCATCGGTGTCGCGCTCGGCGCGTACACGCTCGGCGCGCTTGCGTTGATCATCTACTTCTTTTCGCAAGAGCAATGGTTTGCGCGAGCCGGCATTCCGCTCGCAATTCTCGGCTGCCTCGCGCAGTTCGCGCAGCTGGCCGTCCGTTTCGAAACGACCGGAGTCTGGCCGCTGCTCAACCTTTACGGCTCGCTTTCGCTCTTTTCCGCGATGTCGGTGGCAATCTTTATCGGCTTTGCGTTTCGATACCGTCTTTGGTTTGCCGGCGGCTTCGTGCTCGCGCTAGCGGCGATCTTTCTCGCCTACGGCGTGACCTGGTACGAAGGGACGATGCCTCCGGTCCCCTCTCTCCAATCGTACTGGGCGAAAATCCACGTACCGATCGTCGTCTCGTCGTACGCCGCGTTCCTCGTTGCGTTCGTTTTCTCGTGCATCTACTTGCTCAAATTCTACGCGCAACGCACGAGTTCGGGAGCGGTCGCAGGCTGGCTGGGCTCGCTTCCCAGCCTGCCGGCCCTCGACGTGATCGTCTACCGCGCGGTTGCGATCGGGCTTCCGCTGATCTCGGTCGGCATCATCACCGGCGCGATGTGGGCGCACGAGGCCTGGGGCGCGTATTGGCAGTGGGATCCCAAGGAGACGGCGGCGCTCTTTTCGTGGATCGTCTACCTCGCGTACATGCATCTGCATACCAGACACGCGTGGCGGGGCCTGCGGACGAGTTGGGTCAGCGTCCTGGGCTTCGTTTCGATCATCTTCTGCTATCTCGGCGTAAACATCTGGATCTCGGGTTTACACAGCTACAAGGTGTGATCGAAGTCCTAACGGGCTCGGGCAGGCCGGGCCTACACTATTGCCAAATGAGCCTGCGACCCGTACTGCACTCTGGAGAGAACGACTGTGTCTGACTCGAACGCCGGCGCCCCAAAAGGCGCAGGCATGACGCCGCACGACGCGCCGGCGCAAACCCCCGAGGAAGTAAGCCGCCGAACCTTCATGGCCAACGCCACGCTGACCATCGGCGGGATCGTCGGACTCGTGCTCGCGGTCCCAATCGTCGGATCGCTCCTCCCGCCCAAGAATGCCGCGACCGGCAGCTGGGCGCCGCTGAGCGCACAAGAGCTGGACGCCTTGCAGAAGGCGACCCAAAAGCCCGTCAAGCTAACGTTCACGCTGAAGTACAAGGACGGCTATCTTCCGGAGCAGGCCGCGGATGAGTACGCGTGGGGGATCAAGATCGACCTCGAAAAGTTCCGGGCCTCGCGGCCGGACATCTTCGACGTTTCCGGCCCGGACGGCGACCTTACCTACACTCCGGTCAATCTGGGCTTCGTCGTCTTCAGCCCGATCTGTCCGCACCTGGGCTGCTACTACAACTGGAGCGATGCGCAGAACCGCTTCATGTGCCCCTGCCACGGGTCGCAATACACCTTCGACGGTACGCACATCGCCGGACCCGCGCCTCGCGGTCTCGACCCGCTGCCCTTGCGTTCACAGAACGGCTCAGCCGAGGTTACGTGGATCGTCTATCAGTCCAACACCCCGCAACGCATCGTCGTCTCCTACCAAGCATAGGTAATCGCTGATGCTCAACTGGATCGAAAAGCGCACCGGATTCGTCTCGATGGCCAAGGAGTTCCTCACCGAGGACGTCCCGGGCGGCGCCAGCTATTGGTACGTTTTTGGAAGCGCGACGCTCTTCGCAATGATCGTCCAGATCGTCACGGGAATATTCCTGACGTTCTTCTATGCGCCGTCGGCCGCGACGGCGTGGGAATCGACGCGCGCGATGTACCTGAATCCGTACACGCACTTCCTTTTATCGGTGCACTACTGGGGCGCGTCGGCGATGATCGCCCTGGTCTTTCTGCACCTTCTGCAAGTCTTGATTTTCGGCGCGTATAAGTCACCGCGCGAACTGCAGTGGGTCGTCGGCGTTCTGCTGCTGCTGGTGACGCTGGTGCTCGGTCTCACCGGATATCTTCTGCCGTGGGACATGGACGCGTATTTCGCGTCCCAGGTCTCGCTCAACATCACCGGCCTCGCACCGATCGCCGGCCCCCTGATTCAGCACATCGCGCAGGGCGGCGGCGCCATGGGAACCGAGACGATCAACCGCTTCTTCGGACTTCACGTGTGGCTGATGCCGGCCGCGCTCGTCCTGCTCGTCGGCGCGCACTTGGCGATCTTCCGCCATAACGGTGCGGCGGGCCCCGTCGTCGAGGATCGCCGTACGCTGCGTCCTGGGCCCTTCTGGCCCGATCAGTTCTTCATGGACGGCGCGTTCTCGCTGATCGTGTTCGTCATCATCTGCTTCCTCTCGTTCGCCTTCCCGCCGTATCTCGACGCGAAGGCCGATCCGACGAAGTTCTTCGTACCGTATCCGGCCTGGTATTTTCTTTCGCTCTTCGGGTTGTTGGCGATCGTGCCGCCGGAGATTCATCTCGGGCCACTATCCATCGGCACCGAGTTGATCGCGACGATCATCATACCCACGCTTTTCCTGGTGGTGGTCCTGCTGCTGCCGTGGCTCGATCGCAGCCGCACGCGAAGCTTCGCCGGCCGCTCGGGACTCTTGTGGTTAACGGCAATCATCGTCGGCGGGATCATCGGCCTCTCGATCTTCGGTCAGGTAACGACGATGGCCAAACAGGCGGCGGCTCCGGCGTCACCGCCCGAATCGGTAGTGCTGAGCGAGGCTGCGGCCGCAACGCTCTCCGGCTCTTCGGGCACGTCAACGGCCTCGGGCGCAGGCGGATCGGGCGGCGGCGGGATCGCCAATGCCAACGGTTCGAAGGTCTTCTCTGCCAACTGCGCGAGTTGCCACGGTGCGCAAGGGCAAGGTTCGCCGGGCGCATTTCCGCCGCTCGCCAACAATCCCGTCGTAACCGGCGATCCGAAGACCGTTATCGGCATCGTCCTGGGCGGTTTGCACGGACAGATCTCGGTCACCGGCATGACCTACAACGGACAGATGCCCGCATGGAAGGGTCAGCTTTCGAATAAGGACATCGCCGACGTCATCAGCTACATTCGCGGCAGCCTCGGAAACAACAAAGCCTCGGCGGTTACCCAAGCGCAGGTCAGCGGCTACAAACCGTAGCGGCGCCTACGCGTAAGGACCCTCAGGTATTGCACGGCGGCCCTTCGTAGAGTACGAGGGCCGCTTTGCGGTGGACGGTAACCAGCCGCCGCGCTCTTCCGTACGTCGGCTGCTGCGCGCGGCTTGCGGCGGGCACGATCACCCACGCGCGTTTGGCGGCGCAGATGACGCTGCGCGGCTCGATGGCGTCGCTTTGGGGATCGCCGTCGGAGGGCGGCGCCAGCGCGATTACGACGGGACGCGTGTAAAAGAGCAGCGCGTTTCCGCCTGAAACTCCCTGGATCGCGACGACGTCTCCAGGGCGGCGCTGTGCCTGAATCACGGCGGCCAGCCGCGGCACGGGCTTGAACGCCTCGGCGTGCGGCAGCACCGTCGTTGCGAGCACGTCGGTAGCGACGACCGCCGCCAGGGCGAGCGCGTACGGTGCGGCGTTGACCGTTCCGCGGCGCGCGACCAAGAACGCCGTAAGCAGCGAGCCGGCAAAGATCGCAACCGCCATCGCGAGCAGTGGCGGAACGGCGATCGCGATCTCGGTCGTTAGGCGATTGTTGCGCATGAAGAGCCAGATGGCAAAGGCAAGTGCGCCGATCGTAATCGGCACGGTTGCCGCCGAGAACACCGCCGAACGCGTGCCGCCGCGCCGCACGACGGCTTCGAAGTACAGCGCCGTCAGCAACGCGAGCGCCGGGAACTCGAGCGCGACGTAGTTCGGCAGCTTCGTGCTCGCGAAACTGAAAAAGAGCAACGGCATCAGGCCCCACGTAAACGCCAGGCGGACGAGCCGCGCGGTTGCCGGATTCTCCACCGCACCCGCCCGCAAACCGCGTAAGCCGTACGCGACGGCCATCGGCAGAAACGCGATCCACGGAAAGAAGCCGAGGATGATGACCGCCACGTAATACCAAATCGGCCCCGACTGATTCTCGACGACGCCGGTGTACCGGCCGATCGTATACTCTCCGATCAGCTTTTGCAGCGGAGAGAGGTGATAGTGCGCGACCAGCGCGATCGGCCAGGGTGCGGCAACCACGACGAAGGCGGCCAGGCCGGCGATCCACGCTCGCGCCGATGGCGGATGCGTCGGCTCGATCCGGCGGTTCCAAAGAAAAAACGGCACGATGACCAGCAGCGCAACGACGGGCGCGACCGGGCCTTTGGCAAGAAATCCGAGGCCGGCCGCAATCCACCCGAAGATCGCGTAGCGATCTCGCCCGGTCTCGAGCGCGCGAAACCACCAAAAGATCGTCATCGCAACCGTCAGGTCGAGCAGTGCGTCCATAATCGCCAGCCTGCCGATCACGGCTTGCATCAAGCTCGTTGCGAGTATCACCGACGCGTAGATCCCGACGCGCGCTCCCGCCTGGCGCGCGACGGCGTAACCGGTGAAGGCACAAAGCGCGATCGTCGCCAGCGCCGAGGGCAAGCGCATCGCGAAGGGCGTCGGTCCGGCGAACAGCGAGAAGAAGGCGCCCAGCCAAAAATAGAGCGGCGGCTGGACGAAGTACGGCACGTTGTTGAGGTGCATGACCACCCAGTCGTGCGTCAGGAGAATCTCTCTCGCGACTTCACCGTAGGCCGTCTCGCTGTTGTCCCAGAGCGTACCTACGCCTAACCCCGGCAGGGTCGTCAATGCGGCGACGACCGCACCAGCGATGGCCGCGCGAACGGCTCCGCCGGCGCTTGCTCTCATGACCAAAGGCGGTTTTTGGCTGCCGGGCGCTGAAGCCTTCGTGCGCCCATATGTTACCGATTTCCTTACGGTCCAACGGCCGCCGAGCGCTCATCATCGGTGGAGGAAGCGTCGCCGCGCGCAAAGCGGAATCGCTCGCAGCAGCGGGCTTCCCCATCGCCGTCGTCGCGGAGCGCATCGGCGATCGTCTGCGCGATTCTCTGCGCGAGGGCGGCGGAACGTTCGCGCAACGCGCCTACGATTCGAGCGACCTGCGCGGCGCGTCGCTCGTCGTCGCTGCGACCGACGACGCGGCGGTCAACGCGCGGATCGTCGAAGACGCGCGCGCGTTGAACGTACTCGCGTGCGATGCTTCCACGCCCGAACGCGGTGACTTCACGATGCCGGCGACGTTGCGCGTGGGAGAGTTGACGATCAGCGCCGATTCCGCCGGAGCCTCGCCGGCATTTTCCAAGCGAATCGTTCGCGAGCTTTCCGTTGTGTTCGGTCCGGAGTACGCCCGCGCGCTCGAGACGCTGCGCCGAATGCGCGTTGCGATCAAAGAAGTCTTTCCGCGAGACGAAGGGGCGGAGATCCTGCGCGAACTCGCGCAGCGGCCCGTCGCCGAGCTTGCGCGCATGCCGGAGCGCACCGCAATCTGCGCCTCGCGGCGCAGCCGCCTGGCGACCGCTCAGAGTCGCAGCGTCGCCGCGCGCTTGGCCGAGCGCGGCATCGCCACGACGCTCTTGGGCATCACGACGAGCGGCGATCGGGATCAGCGCAGTTCGATCGACCGAATCGGCAGCGTCAACGTCTTCGTGACCGAGGTCGAGAACGCGCTGCGCGACGGGCGAGCCGACTATGCGGTCCACTCCTGCAAGGATCTTCCGAGCACGCTCTCCGCCGGTCTTCGGATCGCCGCCATTTCCGTGCGCGAGGATCCGCGCGACGCGTTTTGCAGCGAACGCTATGCAAGCCTCGATGAGCTGCCGGCGGATTGCGTCGTGGGGACCTCGAGCCCGCGGCGGCGCGCGCAGCTGCTCTCGCTTCGCCCGGACCTTCGGTACGAGACGCTGCGCGGCAACGTCGATACGCGGCTGCGCAAGCTGCGCGACGGCGAGTACGATGCCATCGTGCTGGCGATGGCGGGGCTGCGGCGTCTCGGGCAGGGTGCGACACACGTCGTACCGTTTGAGCTCGAGCGGATGGTGCCGGCAGCCGGCCAAGGGGCGCTCGCGATCGAGACGCGCGCCGGCGATGAGGAAATCGCGGCGATACTGCGCGCCGCCGTCAACGATCCCGCTACCGAACTGTGCGTGCAATGCGAGCGGGCTGCGCTCGCCGCGATGCACGCCGGCTGCAGCGCGCCGATCGGCATCCACGCGCGCCTCGCCGGCGGGGACATGGCCGCCGTCGGAACCATCGAGGCCGAGCCGGGAAATCTCGTGCGCGCGAGCGTACAGGGTCGCGTAACGAAGATGGAAGAGGCGCACGCGTTGGGCACGGCACTCGCAGCCGCGCTGTCGAATCGCGCGACCGCCGCCGGAGCGCGGCGGTGATCGTGGCGCGCCCGCGGCGTCTGCGCCGCAACGGGGTCATGCGCGCCCTGGTCCGCGAGAATCGTGTCAGCATCGATCAGCTCGTGCAGCCGATCTTCATCGCCGAACGCCCCGAAGACGCGGGACCGATCGCCGCGATGCCGGGGATATCGCGCTTGAGCGTCGAGGCCGCCGTCGCCGAGGCCCGCGAGCTCTTCACCTTGGGCATCAAGAGTCTGCTGCTCTTCGGCATTCCGGCCCATAAGGACGCCGTTGCGTCGAGCAGCTACGATTCCCAGGGCATCGTCCAGCGTGCGATTCGAGCGATTCGAGCCGAGCTTCCGGAGATGCTGCTGATCGCCGACCTATGCGGGTGCGAGTACACCGATCACGGCCACTGCGGCATCCTCGATACCGATGGCGACGTCGACAACGACTCGACACTCGAGCTGCTCTGCCGGATCGCGCTCACCTATGCGCAGGCCGGCGTCGACGTCGTCGCGCCATCGGATATGATGGATGGTCGCGTGAAGGCGCTGCGCACCGCGCTCGACGCGCAGGGCCACACCGGCGTAGCCATCATGGCTTACAGCGCAAAGTATGCTTCCGCCTTCTATGGACCGTTTCGCGAAGCGGCCGGTTCGGTTCCTCAGCACGGAGACCGGCGCAGCTATCAGATGGACGCGCCCAACGCACGAGAGGCGCTGCGGGAGATTGCGCTCGACATCGCCGAGGGCGCCGACATCGTCATGATCAAGCCGGGCTTGCCGTATCTCGACGTCGTTCGCTCCGCTCGCAACCGGTTCGACGTTCCGATCGCCGTGTACAACGTCAGCGGCGAGTACGCCATGCTCGCGGCCGCGATCGCGAACGGCTGGCTCGACGCCGAGCGGGCCGTCGACGAAGTGCTAACCTCGTTCGTTCGGGCCGGCGCCGATATCGTCATTACCTATTTTGCGAAGGCGTATGCGCGCCGCCACGTCTGACGCGATCGTCCTGCTCGCGGGCGGCAGCGCGCTTCGCTTTCCCGGTAAGCTCGAACGCGAGACCGGCGGGCGGCCAATGATTCTACGAGTCTTCGAACGCGTGCGAGAATACGGATCGCCGGTTTACGTTGCCGGGAAATCGAGCTTCTCGCCGCAGGTTGACGCACAACTCGAGGCCCCCCTGCTCGTCGATCGTGCTCCGGCGCAGGGACCGTTAACTGCATTTCTCGGCGCCTGCGCCGCGATACGTGCGCAGCGTCTTTTTGCAATCGCCGCCGATCAGCCGCAGCTCGAGTGCCGCGTGCTCGACGAACTCTCGGCGTCTTGGCAGCCCGGCGACGAGGCGGTGGTGCCGGAGCACGATGGGAGGCTCGAACCACTGGCCGCCCTCTACGACCGTTACGCCGTACTGCGCGAAGGTTTGGAGTTGCGCCGCCGCGGGCGCACGGCGATGCGCGATCTTCTCGCACGCCTGAGGGTGCGGGCACTCCCCGCCGACGGCCGGTACTTCATAAACGTCAATCGTGAGGACGATCTCGCAGGGATGGTGACGGCGTGAAGCTCGAGCGCTCGATCGCCGCCTTCGCGCGCGCGCGAAAAGTCATTGCCGGCGGCGTCAACTCGCCGGTTCGCGCGCTGGGTTCGGTCGGGCTCTCGCCGGTTTTCATGAAGAGCGGCGCCGGAGCGACCCTCTACGACTTGGACGGCCACGAGTATCTCGACTACATCATGTCGTGGGGAGCGCTTCTCTTCGGTCACGCGCATCCTGCCGTTACGCGCGCGATCTCTAATGCAGCCGCGCGCGGAACTTCGTTCGGTACGCCGACCGAGGCCGAGAGCGACCTCGCCGAGCTGATCGTTTCGATGGTTCCCTCGATCGAACGCCTTCGCTTCGTTTCGAGCGGAACGGAAGCGACGCTGAGCGCCGTTCGCTTAGCGCGGGGCTACACCGGGCGCACGAAGATCGTGAAGTTCGCGGGATGCTACCACGGCCACGCCGACTCATTCTTGATCGCGGCCGGATCCGGTGCGCTGACGGCCGGAGTCCCCAACTCGCCGGGCGTTACCGAGGGTACGGCCGCGGACACCGTCGTTCTGCCCTTCAACGACGCCCAGGCGGTCGAACAAGCCTTTGCCCTCAATCCAGGGTCGATTGCGGCGGTGATCGTCGAGCCGTACCCGGGGAACATGGGCCTGATCTTGCCGCGTCCCGGCTTTTTGCCTCGCCTGCGCGAGCTCTGTACCCAGCACGGCGCGGTCCTGATCTTCGATGAGGTCATGAGCGGCTTCCGAGCCGCCCGCGGAGGCGCTCAGGCCCGGGAGGGCGTCGAGCCTGATCTCACCACGCTCGGCAAGATCGTCGGCGGCGGCCTCCCGGTCGGAGCCTTCGGCGGCCGCGCTGAGATCATGGCGCTGCTCGTCCCGGAGGGCCCCGTCTACCAAGCGGGCACGCTCTCGGGGAACCCCGTGGCCATGGCCGCAGGCATCGCCACCCTCGGACTAATCGCCCAAGAGCCGCGGCTCTACGAGCAGTTGGAGTCGCTGGCGGTCCGGCTAACCGATGGTTTGGCCGCGAGCTTCGAGCGCCGCGGCGTACCGATCTTCGTCACTCGCGCCGGCGCAATGTTTGGCCTATTTTTCTCCGCCGGACCCGTCGAAGACCTGACCGGGGCGCAAGCCTGCGACCGCGAGTTCTTCTCTCGCTATTACGCGGCGATGCTCGACCGCGGCGTCTATTTCGCTCCCTCGCCCTACGAGGCCAACTTTCTCTCAGCGGCCCATACCGCCGCCGATATCGACCTCACGATCGCCGCCGGCGACGCGGCGTTGAGCGAGGTGCTCGAAATGCCCTTGTCGGGCGGCCTGCCGGGGCCGTAGGATTCTCTCATGCCCCTGACCTGTATCGGTCTCTCGCACCACACCGCCCCGGTGGAGGTGCGCGAGCGCCATGCCTTCCCGGCCTCGCGCATGGCCGAGGCTCTCGTCGCCCTGCGGGATTACCAGGCGGTGAAGGAAGCCGTGATGCTGCAGACCTGCGGGCGATTGGAGATCTACGCCGAGCTCGACGACTACGAGACCGGCGTCGCGCAGATCAAGTCGTTTCTCGCCAACTTCCGGCACGGCACCACCGGTTACGACCTCGAGTCGTATCTCTACACGCGGCTCGGTCATCAAGCCGTCGACCACCTCTTCCGGGTCTGCACCGGGCTCGATTCGATGCTGATCGGCGAAGCCGAGATCCTGGGTCAAGTCAAAGATGCGTACGTTGCCGCGATGCAGGCTCGATCGCTCGGACGAACGCTGCATCGCCTCTTCCGCGAAGCGCTTGCAGCAGGCAAGACCGCGCGAGCGAAAACCCGCATCGGGGGCGAGTCCGTCTCGATTGCGACCGCCGCGGTCGAAGCGGCACGCCAACGTCTGGGCGGCCTCGAGGGTAAGGCCGTGCTCGTCGTCGGCGCTGGGAAGATGGGTCGCGCGGCGGTCAAACGTTTGAGCCAGGAGGGCGCCGCCCGCATCATCGTCAGCAACCGGACTGCCGCGCGCTCTCGCGAGCTCATCGGTGAAGCCGGGTTTGGCGAAGTCGTCGAGATGCCGGAGCTCTCCGCGGCGCTCGCCGTCGCCGACGTCGTGGTCGCGTCAACGGGTTCGTCGCATTTCGTCCTCGACGAAGCGAGCGTCTCCGCGGCGATGAAATCGCGGCCGCATCAGCCGCTCTTCATCGTCGATATCGCCGTCCCGCGAGACGTCAACCCTTCGGTTGCAACTATCGACAACGTCGCGCTCGTCAACGTCGACGGCCTCAAATCGGTCGTCAACGAGCGCCTGGATCTTCGCCGCGAAGCGATCCCGGCGGTCGAGGAGATCATTGCCGAACACGTGGAGCGGTTCGAGGGCTGGTATCGTTCGCGCGCGACGCATCCGATCATCGCCCGTCTCACGCAGAAGGCCGAGACGATTCGCGCTGCCGAGGTCGAGCGGCTCTTTGCGCGCTGCCCGGAGCTGAGCGAGCGGGAACGGATACTGGTGACCGGGATGAGCTTGACGATCGTCTCGAAGCTGTTGCACTCGGTCATTCTAAAGATTCGCAGCAAAGCGAGCATCGACCACGCCGAGGCGCTCTCGCACGCGCGCGTTCTCGACGAGCTTTTCGATTTGAACATCGCCGGCGAAGTCGCGGCATCGCTGCTCTCTGCGATGCCCGATGGATAGTCGGGGAACCGGGCGCGTCTTTCTAGTCGGCGCAGGCCCGGGCGATCCGGGCCTGCTGACGTTACGAGCCGCCGAACTCCTCGAGCGAGCCGACGTCTTGCTCTACGACGCACTTGCAAGCGACGCGATCGTCGCCCTCGCGCGGGCATCGTGCGAGCGAATCTTCGTCGGAAAGCGCGCCGGAGCGCACGCCATGCCGCAGGCGGAGATCGAGCGCTTGGCGATCCAGCGCGCCCGTGCCGGCGCGCGCGTCGTGCGCTTGAAAGGCGGCGACCCCTTCGTTTTCGGCCGCGGGGGAGAGGAAGCGCAGGCCTTGCGTGCCGCCGGAATTCCATTTGAGATCGTTCCGGGCGTGAGCTCCGCGTATGCCGTGCCGGCGTACGCCGGTATTCCGGTCACGCATCGAGCGCACGCGGCGGCTTTCACCGTCGCGACCGGTCACGAGGATCCCGCGAAGGCTGCGTCGAGCCTCGATTATTCGAAGCTCGCCGATCCCGGGCGAACGCTGGTGCTCTTGATGGCGACCGCCAATCTGAGCGAGATCACCGGCGAGCTCGTTGCCAACGGACTCGCGCCGCAGACGCCCGTCGCGGTCGTGCAGGACGGAACGCGCCCCAGCCAGCGTACCGTTAGCGGAACGCTCGCGACGATTTGCGACGAGGTCGCCCGCGCGCAGATCGGTGCACCCGCGGTGGTCGTCGTGGGACCGGTTGTCGAGCTGCGTTCGGAGCTGCGCTGGTTCGATACCGGCGCGCTCTTTGGAAAGCGCGTTTTGATCACTCGGGCGGGAACGCAGTCCGCCGCCTTCGCACGTGCTTTGCTCGCCCGCGGCGCAGAGCCGATTACCGCGCCGGCAATCGCGATTGAGGCGATCGAGGACACGCGCGCCGTCAACGACGCGCTGGCGGCACTCGCATCGTATTCTTGGATCGTCTTCACCTCGCAAAACGGCGTCGACGCGTTCTTCACTCGCCTTGCGGCGCAGGGTTCCGACGCGCGGCGCATCGGCTCGACGAAGGTAGCGGCCATCGGCGATCGCACGGCAGAGCGCTTACGCCGCAACGGAGTCGTCGCCGACTTAGTACCACCGGCGTTCGTGAGCGAAGAGATTGCCCGCGCACTCGTCGCCCGCGCCGGTCCGCAGGATCGCGTGCTGCTCTATCGGGCGCAAGAGGCGCGCGACGTGCTGCCGCGGATGCTCGAGGAGGCCGGATTGAAGGTTAACGCCGTTGCCGCCTATCGCACGGTCATCCCGAAAGATGAGGATTTTGCACAGAAGGTATCCCGCGCCGACGTTCTGACGTTCACGAGCGCGAGCACCGTTCGCGGCTTCGTCGAACTCCTGGGTGAAAGCGTGACGGCGGCGCAAGCGGCATCGGGGAAGTGCGTCGCCTGCATCGGCCCGATCACCGCGAACGCCGCCGCGCAAGCCGGTCTGAAGGTCAACGTCATCGCCGCAATCTTCACGACGGAGGGCCTCCTGAACGCGCTGGAAAACTGCTTCGCGCTCCAAACGTGATGGCCGTTGCCCTCGGAGCGCTCTTCGCCGCGGCAATCGCGATTGCCGCGTATCGAGCGCGCTCGCTCTCGCTTGACGGAGCGATTGCGGCGTTTGCCGTTGGAACGATCGTTTTTGGCTCTGCGCAGTGGCGTGGTGCGGCGATTCTTCTTGCGTTCTTCGTGCCGTCGGTGCTGCTGACGCGCGTAGGCCGCGAACGCAAGATGCGGCTTGCGGGAGCCCAGGAAGGCAAGGCCCGCAACGCGTGGCAAGTGCTCGCCAACGGTGCCGTCGCCGCGCTCTGCGCGCTCGCCGCGGTGCGTTTTGGCCCGCTCTTTCAAGTTGCGTTCGCGGGAGCGTTTGCTGCGGCGTCGGCCGACACGTGGGGAACCGAGATCGGCACGCTTGCGCGCGGGCGGCCGGTATCGATTCTTACGTTTCGTCCGATCGAGACGGGGCTCTCGGGCGGCGTGACGCTGCAAGGCAGCGCCGCGACGATCGGGGGGGCGATCTTCGTCGCGGTGGTCGCTTCGCTGATGCGCTTCTCGCCTTTGTTTGCGGTAGCGATCGGCGGCGTCGCCGGGGCGCTGCTCGATTCTCTGCTGGGCGCGAGCCTGCAGGCGTTGCGCTGGTGCCCCGCGTGCAATTGCGAGTGTGAGACGTCGCGCCATGGGTGCGGAAGCCAGACGACGATGCGCCGCGGCATCGGGTGGTTTCGAAACGACGCGGTGAATTTTTGTGCGACCCTCGGCGGCGCGCTCGTCGCGGCGATCGTAGCGCGATGATCGAAAACGGGCACGCGCGACGTCTCGCAACGCGGCGTCCCGCAGCGGCGCACCCGACGATCCCGCCGCTGCCCCAGAGACGCTACGACATCGTCTACGTCGATCCGCCCTGGTACTACTACGGAAGCCCGATCAAAGACGCCGCGGCCGGAAAGCACTATCCCATGATGTCGCCCGACGAACTCGCGGCCATCGACGTGCGCGCAATGCTCAACAAACGCGCCGCCGTCTTCATATGGGCGACGTGCCCGCGGCTCGATTTCGCCTTCAAATTGATTGACGCGTGGAAGCTGCACTACCGCGGCGTCGCCTACGTCTGGGTGAAGATCAACCGGCGCGGCGAGATCATCGCCGGTCAAGGCGTACCTCCGACCTTCACCAAACCGACCTCCGAGCTGCTGCTCGTTGCGACCACCAATCCGACCGGCCGGCCGTTTCCGATACTGGACCTGGCACAATCGCAGGTCGTGCTGCACACGCGCGGCGCCCACAGCGAGAAGCCGGCGATTTTCCGGACGCTGATCGAACGCCTCTGCGGGCCGCGCAGCCGTATCGAGCTCTTCGCCCGCTCGCGGGTAGAGGGTTGGGACGCCTGGGGCGCGGAGAGCCCCGAGCAGAGCGCAAACGTCACGAAACGAGCTGCCCGCGCGTTGGGAGGCATGGAAAAACGCAAAAAATGACGGCGATGGTCGATGTACGAGGACGAATGGAGGGAGCCACGGTAGGCTCCGTGCTCCTTCATTGCCTGGTCGCGCTAGCGATCCCGGCGCTCGCCTGGACCGCGGCGGACACGCCGGCGGTCGAAACGGTGAGCTTCACGCACATTCTCCACATTCAAATCGTGCGGCCGCAGAAACCGGTGCCGCGCCCGCGTGCCGCCGCGCCGCATTTCAAAGCCACGCCGACGATCGACCTCACACATAAGGTGACGATCGTGAAGCTGCACCAGGGCGCTCACTCGTCAAAGGTGCCGATCGCGACGAACGCTCCGGCCGCACCCTCGGTCTCCGCCGTCGCGCAGGCCGGCGAGTCCACGTCGCACGGCACGACCGCACCCGTCTCGACGGCTTCGCCGCAAGTGCGTAACGTCGCCAGTGAGAACGCGCGTCCGGCGGGCGGATATCTTCCCTTCGGCGCCGAGCAGCCCACGCCGGTTCTCGATCCGCAAGTGCGCAAGCAGCTCGATTCGCTCGGGACGCACGTGACGCTGATCGTTACCGTCGGCGACGACGGGCATATGACGAACCTCGTTTTCCAACCGCCGGTCGACGCGCAAACCGAGACGAAGATTCGGTCTCTGCTCGCGGATGCGAACTGGGATCCCGCGGTCTGTGGCGGCGGCGTCGCTTGCGAAGGCCAGGCGACCATCAAGCTCTAGCTCTCCTTCCGTCCGGAACGGATCCGACGGGACCATAAGCCCGCCTCATCTAGCATGGCTCCGCGAGCTGGATACGCGGCCCGTTGACACGCAATAGTACGAGCCGGGCGAGCCGCCTCGTTGACGAGCGAGGCTTGAGCGCGTTTGCGTTAGTCGTCGTCCGGAACGACCGATGAGATCGGCTGTTTGAGGAAGTAGCGAGCCGGCAACGAGCTTCCGATCGGTGTGAAGCTCCGCGGTGCCTGCTTGAAATGAAAGAAGTCGGAGAGGTCGTCGGCGCGCACGTCGGTTGTGCCGAGCGATCCGAGCCCGAAGTTCTTCTCCGCGAACTTCAAAATACTCCCGAACTCGTGCTGTTTGTGGGAAACGTAGCCTTCGTCGGTATACGCCGAGATCACGATGAGCGGCACGCGAAAACCCAACTCGTAAGAGTTATAGACGGGGGGTTTGACGTGGTCGTACCAGCCGCCCCAATCGTCCCAGGTCACGAAGATCGCGGTATTCGTCCAGTACGGACTCTGGCCGATCGCGTTAACGACGGAGGCGACCCAGGCTGGGCCGGTGCCGTTGGTGGTCTTGCGCGTGATCCGAGGCCGCCGCCGTCGGCGTCACCCACACCACATTGGCTAAGGTTCCGTCGGCGATGTCGGTGAGCACTTGCGAGGGAGGCGCGACGACGTCGGTTGTATATTCGGAACTGTTGCGGATGTGCGAGATGGCGTCAGGGCCGTTCCAAAGTCCCGGCCCGACGTGCGCAAGGTAATAGTGCCAGGTCAGGCCGGCGGCGTCGAGCAGATCGGTCAAGGCCATGCGGTCGAAGCACGGATACATCAGCTGGTTCTCTTCGCCGTTCGTGTCGATGAGTTGCACGAGCGATCCTTTAGGCGCATCGCATCCGCCCGTAAACTGCTGCTTGGGCGAGAATGGATTCTCGGAGGCGCGCAACGTGGAGCTGGCGGAGACCGTCGAGGTTCCGCTCAAGATGTACTGATGGGCTGGGAAACTCGGCCCTTCATTGGTCTGGAACATCCGGTCGCCGAAGCCATACTGCTCGGCCATCGAGAAGTACGGCGCGACCTCGCTTTGCGGTACGTAGCCATATGCTGCTTGGTATAGGGCGGGGCAGTAGGGTTCGCCCTTGCAACCGGCACTGCCGGGCTCGAGATTAAAGCCGTCCATGCGTCCCCCGTCGTACTCGACCTCGTAGGCCTGATGCTGGTGGAGGAGGTCGTACGGCGCCGTCAGCGGGATTGCGGTTAGTTCCGTTGTACCGCCTGCGGAGTTAAGCCCCGACTGCACGGTATCGGCGCCCGGCAAACCGTTGAAAAGATTGTTGACCGAGCGATTCTCTTGAAAGATGATAACCACGTGGCTGATCTTGCCGCCGCTCGCGCCGAGCGGACTCATCGCGCGCCGGCGTGCCTCGACGGCGTTGAACCGCGCGCCGTGTGCCGCGGGTTGGGCGAGCGGCGTGGCGCTCGTGCATCCGGCCGAGAGCGCGAGCGCGAACGTCAGGACGTGGCGACCCGTGACCGCTAGATGGCCCGACTTATCCATCTTGATGGAAATCATAATCCCATCCTCTCTTCATAGAGGCTCTCACGAATGGAAATCGGAAACGGAAACGGCGAATTCCATCCGTCGGTAATACAGCGACGCAGTTTTTCTTTTTCGTGATTTCTGCCCGAGAATCCCTCGGATTGGAGAGCAACGTTCCGCACGAGCGCCGGAACATTCAAAACTTTGTTTAGAGAATCGACTTACCGAGGGCGGAACAGATGAGGCCCACGGCGAGTGCTGCGGTTTGGTTGCGGTCGTCGAAGATCGGGTTGATCTCCACCATTTCGATCGAGCCGAGCCGGCCGCTCTCGTGAAGCATCTCCATGACGAGGTGCGCCTCTCGATAGCTCAAGCCGCCCTTGACCGGTGTTCCGGTTCCGGGCGCTTCGCTCGGGTCGATCGCGTCCATGTCGAAGGAGACGTGAATCGCGCGGCCGTTTGCGCCGGCGGCGGCGCGCGCTTGCTCCATCACGTGGACCATGCCGAGTTTGTTGACGTCGCTCATCGTGAACGTCTTGACGCCCCACTCGCGCAACAATCGCTTCTCGTCGGGGTTGACGTCGCGCAAGCCGATCTGCACCGTGCATTCCGGCAACGCGAAGCCATTTTGCAGAGCGAAGTACAGCGGCATGCCGTGGACGTTGCCGCTCGCGGAGCTCGACGGACTGTTGATGTCGGCGTGAGCGTCGATCCAGACAAGTCCCGGCGTCGCTCCGCGAGCTCGCGTCAGGCCGTCGAGCGTCCCCATCGCGATCGAGTGGTCGCCGCCGAGAACGATCGGTATGCCGCCTTCGCGAACGGCTCGATCGACGAGCGTCGCCAGATCGTTGCAGACGTCGGTGATGACCTCGAGAAACTTCGCCGAGGAATCCGCCGCGTCGGCCGACTCGCGGATGGGAACCGGAAGGTTTCCGTGGTTGACGATCTCGGCGATTCCGAGCTTTCGCAGCTTCTCGTGGAGCTTCGCGTAGCGAACGGCCGACGGACCCATGTCCACGCCGCGGCGGCTCGCTCCTAAGTCCATCGGAACGCCGACGATGTTGACGCGGCCGGCGACCGCCGCGACGCTCACGATGTTTTCCCGGCCGGCAGCGGCAGCTGCGAGAGCTTGAGGTGGTCGAGGTCGAGCAACATGTCGGTCGTCACCATTGGGACGATGATAAATCGCGACGGCAGCGGCGGTTCCTGCCAAAATCACGACAATGGGCCAGCGGCGGCCTCGAACGGCGTGGATTTGCGCGATCCGAGCACGAGCCTTTCATCCGCCTCGACGTTCACCATACGACCGAGCGAGCCCCCGTACGAGGCGCACCTGCAGGAATCGAAACGCGCGCGCAGCGAAGCGGCGAACATGTTTGCACGCGCGGTTGCTCTGTGCGCACTTGTCTGCATAGCAACTCCAGCCGCTCCGGCCCGCGCGTACCTTCCTCCCCCGTTTGCAACGCTCAACCGCGACGTCCGAATGCTGGCGCACCGTCTGCCGGCGTCGAGCGCGCTCGACGTCGTCGATCTCAATACCGGCTATAACGCGGGATTTAACGCGAGCAAAAGCATGCCGGCCGCGTCGACGATCAAACTCCCGGTGATGGTCGCGGTCTTCGAGGCGCTCGCAGCCGGGAACTTCGATCTGAATCGCCGGGTCACGCTCGAACCTCAAGACAAGGATGACGGTTCGGGAGATTTGAGCGGAGCGCGTTCGCTGAGCACCTACCCGGTCTCGGTGCTCCTCGATAAGATGATCGACATCAGCGACAACACCGCGACCAACATGCTGATTCGCCTCGTAGGGCGGCGCACGATCAATCGCGAGATGGCGGAGCTGGGCTTGGGAACGACGCACCTCTTAGGCGACGTTCGTACCGACGCGTGGTCGATTCGTTCGACGCTTCGCACCTCGCCGGCGGATCTCGTGCGTCTGCTGACGCTGATGGCGCACGGCGAGCTCGTCGACCAATGGTCGTCGAACGAGATGATCTCGATCTTGGAAGCCGACCAAGTGAACACGCTGCTGCCGCAGCCCCTTCCGCCCGACGTGCCGATCGCGCACAAGACTGGCTCGTTCTTCGATACGCTCAACGACGCCGGGATCGTGTACGCCGACAACGCGCCGTACGTCATCGCCGTCATGACGACCTCGCTGCCGTCGCAACAGCTCGGGCGGGAATTCATCCATCGCATCTCGCGGCTCGCCTATGCCGACGAGGTAAGTTTCGCGCGCTGGCGCGAGCTGCATCAAACGACGGGCACAACCGGCACGATCGAGAGCTCGCCCGACGTACCCTACTGGACGAATACCGCGCTGCCGGCGCCGCCGGCCCCGATTATACCTTAACCCGCGCCGAGGCGTAGACGGCCGTGAGCCACGAGCGGTAGCGCGCCTCGCGTCCCGTCACGATCCTCGAGTACAAGGTGCTCAGCAGCTTGGTAACCGGGCCCATCGCTCCATCCGAAACGGGGCGGCGATCGACCGAGGCGACGTAGGCGATTCCGACGGCCGTTCCGGTGAAAAAGATCTCTTCGGCCGAGTAGAGCTCGCCGCGGTCGATCGAACGCTCGACGACCTCCATGCCGAGCTCTTGGCGGGCGATCTCCATGATCGCGCGCCGCGTCACGCCTTCCAGAACGTTCTGCGAGGGATCGGGCGTGTAGAGCACGCCGCGCCGCACCAAAAAGATGTTCTCGGCCGAGCCTTCCGAGACGTGGCCGTCGTGCGAGAGCAGGATCGCCTCGTCGAACCCGTTGGCGACGGCTTCGCTCTTGGCCAGCGCCGAGTTCACGTAGAGCCCGGTAATCTTGGCGCGCGGCGGCGCCATCGTATCGTCGGCGCGCCGCCACGAACTGACGCAGACGTCGAGTCCCCGCTCGGTGTCGAGGTACTGGACGTAGGGGATCGGGACGGCGGCAAAGGCATCCGGGACGCCGTGCAGGCGAACGCCGACGTCTTCGGCGGCCTTATAGGCAAAGGGGCGTACGTAAACATCGCCCTTGAAGTTGTTCCGCAGGCAGAGCTCGACGGTGATCTCGGCGAGCTCGTCTACGCCGTGCGGGAGCGACATCGTCAGAATCTTTGCGGAGATTTGGAGGCGCTCGTAGTGGTCGCGAAGCAGGACGAGAAAGAGCTCGTGCTCTTCGGGGAGCCAGTAACCTCGGATGCCCTCGAAACAGCCGGTACCGTACTGAAGGCCGTGCGTGAGCAGTCCGACCTTCGAATCTCCGTAACGAGCGAACCCGCCACCCGCGTAGACGGTAATTTCGGACAGATCCATCGCATCAGCCCTCCTATGCAGTCACCGTTGGTTGTTCCCGGCACCCTCCGGCTCCTTTGGCTATACCCGCGCGTGGTGGGGACTCGTCAGCCGCCGCGCGAATTGCGCAAATCGTGAGCAAACACTACGTTCGGTTAACGCACCCGCTCGTACGCGACGGCGGCCAACTCCGCCGCGCGACCTGGGAGGAGGCGCTCGACCGTGCGGCATCGGCGATCGACGATGCACGCCGGCGGGACCCAACGCAGGCCTACGGGATGTTCAGCTGTTCCAAAGCGACCAACGAGATGAACTACATGGCTCAAAAGTTCGCTCGTGCGGTCGTCGGCAGCAACAACATCGACAGCTGCAATCGAACTTGACACGCCCCTAGCGTCGTCGGTCTGACGGCGGTCTTCGGGGCAGGCGGCGGAACGAGCTCGTACGAGGAGATCGAGCGGACCGGCGTCGCGATCTTATGGGGGTCGAATGCGCGTGAGACGCACCCGATCTTCTTCCACCACGTGCTGCGCGGCATTCACAACGGCGCGAAACTCTACGTCATCGATCCGCGCCGTACCTCGAGCGCGCGCTGGGCCGACGGTTGGCTCGGACTCGACGTCGGCTCGGATATCGCGCTCGCCAATGCGATCGGCCGCGAGATTTTGGCGGCCGGCTTGGAGAATCGCGAGTTCATCGAACGCGCGACGAGCGGCTTTGAAGCGTACCGCGCGTGCGTTGAACCCTATACCCTCGAGTACGCGCAACGGACGACCGGCGTGAGCGCGCCGCTGATTCGCGAGCTCGCGCATACGTACGCGAAAGCGCCCCGCGCCCAGCTCTGCTGGACGCTCGGCATCACCGAGCACCACAACGCCGTCGACAACGTTCGCGCGCTGATCAACCTCGCGCTGCTGTGCGGCCACGTCGGGCATTACGGCAGCGGGCTCTGTCCGCTGCGTGGACAGAATAACGTGCAGGGCGGCGGCGACATGGGCGCGATCCCCAACAAGTTTCCGGGCGGCCAAGACGTCGAGGACCCGGCGAACCGTGCAAAGTTCGAGCGCGCCTGGAACGCCGCGCTGCCACAAAAGAACGGCTGGAACCTCACCGACATGTTCGCGGCGGTCGGTCGCAAAGAGCTCGACACGCTCTACATCATCGGCGAGAATCCGGCGCAGTCGGAGGCCGATCAAGAGCATGCGATCGAGCTGCTGCGAAGTTTGCGGCACTTGATCGTTCAGGATATCTTCCTGACGAAAACCGGGGAGCTCGCCGAGGTCGTTTTTCCAGCCTCGGCGAGTTGGTGTGAGTCCGACGGCACGGTAACGAGCAGCGAGCGGCGCGTGCAGCGATGCCGCAAGGCGCTCGCCGCGCCGGGAGAGGCCTGGGACGACATCGCCATCCTCTGCGCCCTCGCGCGCCGATTGGGACACGACTGGCCGGATTACACCGCCGAACAAGCTTGGGACGAAATCCGCTCGCTCTCCGCGTGGCATGCCGGAATGAGCTACGCGCGGCTCGACGAGCTCGACGGGATCCCCTGGCCGTGCTACGACGAGCATCACCCGGGGGAGCTCTTCCTTCACGCCAGGCTCTGGGAGAATCCGGTTCGGGGCGAGCGGGCTCCGTTCGCCGCCGTGCAGCACGACCCGCCGGTCGAAGCGCTCGACGAAGAGTATCCGGTGAGACTCACGACCGGGCGACGCCTCGACTCATTCAATACCGGCGTGCAAAGCGGCGGCTATCGTTCGCCGATGCGCCGCGGCGAGCGCCTCGATATTTCGCCCGAGGACGCGGAGAGTTACGGGATGCGCGAAGGCGACCGGGCGCGCGTTACGTCGCGGCGCGGATCGATCGTCGTTCCCGTTCACATCGACTCCGGGCTGCGTGCGGGATTGGTCTTTACGACCTTTCATTACAACGACGAGGTCGCGACGAACCTACTGACGATCGACGCGACCGATCCGCAATCGGGCACCGCAGAATTCAAAGCCTGCGCGGTCCGTCTGGAGCCCGTTACGTAGTGGATCTTCACTTTACTTCGGCGACGGCGACGCCGGACGAACGCCTCGCCGTTGACGCGCTACTGGGTAACCAACCCGACGGCCGGAGCGGCGCGAGCGCGCGCGAGCAGCGCCACCTCCTGCTGCCGTCGCTACACGCCGTGCAGGAACGGATGGGATGGATCAGCGCGGGTGCCGTCAACTATATCGGTGAGCGCCTGTCGGTGGCACCGGCCGAGGTTTACGGCGTCGTCACGTTCTACGCGCTCTTTGCAACGACGCCGCGCGAACCGGTCGTCGCCCACGTTTGCGACGACATCGCCTGCATCCCCGCGGGTGCGCAGCACATCTGTGCCCAGCTCGAAGCCGCCGGCGCGACGTTCCTTCGCACTCCCTGCCTCGGCCTGTGCGATCGGGCTCCGGCGGCACTGATCGTAAAGTCCGGCGTCGCACCGTCCGCGCTGCAACTCGCGCCGGCCGGCGCGGCGTCGATCGCGCAGGCGATGACAGACGACGGGGCTGCGGGCGAACGTCTGCCGACCCACGTCGGGGGCACGCACTTGAGCCTGCTGCGCAACGTTGGGCGGACCGATCCGCAGAGCCTCGCCGGCTATCTCGCCGCGGGCGGTTATGCAATGCTCGGCCGGGCCTTCGAGTTAGGCCCCAAAGGCGTCATAGCGGAGGTTGCTGCAGCGAAGCTTCTCGGCCGCGGAGGCGCCGCATTTCCGGCCGCCTCAAAGATGCAGGCCGTCGCCGACGCGCCCGCCGCGCCGCACTATCTCGTTTGCAACGCCGATGAATCGGAGCCCGGGACCTTCAAGGATCGCGTGTTGATGGAAGGCGACCCGTTCGCGCTGATCGAGGCGATGACGATCGCCGGCTACGCGATCGGCTCGGAGCGCGGATATATCTATCTTCGCGGCGAGTACCCGCTCGCCGCGCAACGCCTCGAGAATGCAATCGAGAAGGCGCGAGCAAACGGTTTGCTGGGTGAGAACGTGATGGAACGCGGCTTTCGCTTCGACATCGAGCTGCGGCGGGGCGCCGGCGCGTATATCTGCGGCGAGGAGACGGCGCTCTTCAACTCGATCGAAGGCAAACGCGGCGAACCGCGAAATAAGCCGCCGTTTCCGGCACAAGCCGGTCTCTTTGCCAAGCCGACTCTGATCAACAACGTTGAAACGCTCGCGAACCTGCTGCCGGTTCTGCGCGAGGGCGGCGCCGCATACGCAACGGTCGGAACGGCGGACTCGACGGGGACGCGGCTCTTCTCGCTCTCCGGCGCAATCGCGCAGCCGGGGCTGTATGAAGTTGCTCATGGTACGCCGCTGCGCGAACTCATCGACCTGGCAGGGGGAGTCGCCGGAGGGCGTCCGCTGCAGGCGATCCTGCTCGGGGGAGCGGCCGGCGTTTTTCTCTCACCACAGTCGCTCGATCTGCGGTTGACCTTCGAAGACGCGCGCGCGGCCCGAGCGACGCTCGGCTCGGGCGTCGTGATGCTCTTCGACGATCGCGCGGATCTCGAGCAAACCGTGTTACGCATCGCGCGCTTCTTCCGGGAAGAATCCTGCGGGCAGTGCGTCCCGTGCCGGGTCGGAACGGTGCGTCAAGAGGAGGCGCTCGAACGGCGCGACGTCGCGCTTCTGCCGGAGATCGCCGCCGTGATGCGCGACGCGTCGATCTGCGGGCTCGGACAGACCGCTGCGAGCGTTATCGAATCGGCGCGCGCGAACCTGGGAGTTTTTGGAGCGGCAACGTGAGTGCAGAGACGATCGAGCTAACCATCGACGGCCGGCCGGCGAGCGTTCGTTCCGGCGCAATGATTCTCGAGGCGCTCGACGAGGCCGGCGTCGAGACGCCGACGCTCTGCTTTCTGCAGTCGCTCACCCCGGTCAACGCCTGTCGCGTCTGCGTCGTCGAGCTCGAAGGCTCGCGCGCACTCGTTCCCGCCTGCGCAAGGCGAGCCGAGGCGGGGATGAAAATTCAAACCGGCTCAGATCGCGTCCGTCACAGCCGCAAGATGGTGCTCGAGTTTCTCGCCTCGAGCGTCGACGTCTCGACCGCACCGGCGATGGCGCAGTACTGCGAGGCATACGGCGCCGATCCCGGCCGGTACGGTTCGCAACCCGCGACCGTCGCGCAACCCGCGAAGATCGACAACGCGCTCTACATGCGCGACTATTCGAAGTGCATTCTCTGCTACAAATGCGTCGAAGCCTGCGGGACCGACGCCCAGAACACGTTTGCCATCGCCGTAGCTGGGCGCGGCTTTGACGCGCACATCTCCACGGAGTACGACGTCCCGCTTCCGGATTCGGCGTGCGTGTATTGCGGCAACTGCATCGGCGTCTGCCCGACCGGTGCCCTGATGTTCTCGTCCGAGCACGAGCTGCGTTCGCGCGGTGAGTGGAATGAAGCCGAACAGACGAAGACCGATACGATCTGCTCCTATTGCGGCGTGGGCTGCCGCTTGACCCTTCACGTCGCCGAAAACGAGATCGTCAAGGTAACGTCACCAATCGAAAACCACGTCACCAGCGGCCACCTTTGCATCAAGGGACGCTTCGGCTACGCCTACGTGCAGAACCGCCCGGACGAGGCGGAGTCGTAGTGGAAGCGACGCGTCCGGGGCGCAGCGTCGAGGGCGAAGTCGTCGCGCTCGAAGGCCAAAACCGCAGGCGCAAGCGCGACGAGATCGTTACCGAAGAGCCCCTCGAGTTGCGCCTGGTCGAAGGTGCGGCGAGGCACAGCCTCGCGGTAACGATGCGAACGCCGGGCAACGACTTCGAGCTATCCGCTGGGTTTCTCTACAACGAGGGGATCGTTCGCTCGCGGGACGACATCGCCGAGATCACCTACTGTTTGGATTCGGCGCTCGATCCGCAGCAGCAGTACAACATCGTCACGATCGAGTGCCGGCCCGGCACGAGCCCTGGCGATTTGTCGCGCTTCGAGCGTCATTTTACGATCGGCAGCGCGTGCGGCGTCTGCGGTCGGGCGCAGCTCGACTCGCTGCGAGAACTCGGCGTCACGCCGATCGAGGACGACGTCGTCGTCGCTCCGGCGTTCCTCTACGAACTGCCCGAACGGATGCGCGCCGCGCAACGCGTCTTTGCGTTAACGGGCGGCCTGCATGCGGCGGCGCTCTTTAGCGAGAGCGGCGAGGTCGTCGCCGTGCGCGAGGACGTCGGGCGGCACAACGCCGTCGATAAACTCGTCGGCTGGGGAATGCTCGACGGACGTTTACCGTTTGCGCGGTGCGTTCTTATGGTCAGCGGACGCGCGAGCTACGAGATCTTACAGAAGAGCTTGATGGCGCGTATTCCGATCGTCGCTTCGGTCTCGGCACCGAGCAGTCTCGCCGTCGATCTGGCGCAGGAGTTCAACGTTACGCTCGCCGGTTTCGTGCGCGGCAATCGCGCGAATCTCTATGCGGGCGCGCAACGTATCGCGGGCGAGGTGCCCTAGTTCGCCAGGAAGGCCGAGAGGATATCCGCTTCCGCTCGCGCCAAGGCAGCGGCCCCCCCGTCCTCGTCACCCAGCCAGCCATTGACCAGCAACGCGAATGAAACCGGACCGTGGGCCGTCGTTGCAATAAATCCACAGAGCGCACGCGTGTGCCGCATCGAGCCCGTCTTCGCGTACACTTTTCCGTCGAGACCCGTTCCGGCGAAGGCCGTTTTAAGCGTTCCGCGCACGCCCGCCTCCGGGAGTGCCGCGAGCACGGTCTCGCGCGCCGGGCCGTCCCAATCACTCTGCAGAATCGTTGACAGATCGCGCGGGGTGATGCGATCGTAAACCGAGAGGCCGGACCCGTCCGCGATCGAGACCGTCGCGGGATCGATGCCGAGCGATCGCAGGTAGTCCCGTTCCAGCGCGATGCCGTTGGCGTACGTTCCGGGTTCACCGGAGCGCGAGGCGCCTAGCTCCTTGAGAAAGAGCTCGCCCATCAAATTATCGCTGGGGAGCCAGAAGTCGGAGAGCAGTTGGGGCAGCGCGACGGATTCGTGTCGCCAGAGCGTGCTTCGTTTTGCCGGCGTAACGCCGCTGCGAACGCCGCCGTCGACCGAGATGCCCGCGTCCCGCAGGGCGCCCGAGAAAACGTCGCCGGCGTAACGTTCCGGATCGGGAACGCTCGGCGCGAGGTCGTCGGATTCCGGCGCGCCGGCGGGGTAGCTGCCGGCGATGCGGATCGTCAGCGGCGAATCCCAAGGACGGACGATGTCGGTCGTATCGTCCGAGCCCGCCGTTCCGGTGGTCCCCTGGTTTTCAACGACGAACGCCTCGCTTTGCGGTTGGATGCGCAGCTTCACCGCAGCTCCCACGGCCATGCCCGGAGTAACGTAGACGTGGGCCGTGCCTTCCTCGAGCTCGAGCGCGGAAACGACCGCCGCATAGCCGTTGGGCAGATCGTCCCAGGACCAGCCCGGCGCGTAGCGTTGCGCGTCGTCGTGGGAAGGGTCGGTGATCAACGCGCCATCTACGTGGCGAAGGCCGGCTTGCGAGAGCGCCGCCGCCGCCGAACGCAGATCGGCGGCGGTCAGATGCGCGTCGCCTCCGCCGCGCAAATAGAGATTCCCCCGAAGCGTTCCGCCGGCGACGGCCGCATCGGCGCTCACCGTCGTCACGAAGCGAAAACTCGGTCCGAGATATCGCAGCGCCGCCGAGCCGGCCAGAAGCTTGAAGGTCGACGCAGGCGCGAACTCGCCGCTGGGATCGTGCGCGTACAACTCGCCGCCACGCTGCGTATCGACGGCGACCAATCCAACGTGCGCGCCGCGCAGCGCGGGTGCGCGCAGCGCGCGATCGAGACGCGCGTCCAACGATGCGATCTGCGCATCGCTCCAGGCCGATCCTCCGGCAAACGGCGCCGGCGTCGCGCCGAGCAAGGCGAGCGCACCGATCGCCACGAGGCCCAACGAGCGGTACATCGGCTTCTTCAGATGTTCCTTAGGAGCGCAGGCGCGTCAAGAAATCCCGGAGCATCGCGTTAAAGGCGGCCGGATTATCGGCATTGGCGACGTGACCGGCGTTCGGTACGGCGGCGAGCGCCGCGTCTCCAATGCCGGCGGCAATCTCTTCGGAGCGCTCTCGCGGCGCAACCGGATCGAACTCGCCATAGGCGATCAACGACGGTACGGTAATCGAGGAAAGGATTGGCGTGTAGTCGCCCGTCCACGTGGCCGTCGTTCGACGCGAGGTACGAAGGCACCGACTTGCACGCCATCTGGTCGATCGTCTCCGCCATGCGCTGCGGCGGCAAACCCAGCTGTGCGGCGCGGCGTTCCGCAAAGAGCGCCATGCTGCCGGCATCGAGTACCGCGGCCCTAATCGTCTCGGCAACGCGCTCCCCGTCGGGATAACGCGCAAAGCTTCCGAGCGTAACGAGCGCATCGAAGCGGCGATCGACTCGCCCCCACAGCTCGAAGGCGACGACACCTCCCAGACTGCAGCCCACCAGCGTGAAGCGCTCGACGCCAAGCTCGTCGAGCACGGCCAGGACGTCCTGCGCGAAGCCCGAGCGCGTGATCAGCGACGGCGCGGGATCGGGCTTCAGCGCGCCGTTTCCGCGCAGCTCGACGGCGATCGAAACGAAGTCGCCGCCGAACGCCTCCAACTGCGAATCCCAAATCGCCGCCGTCGAACCGACGCCGTGGACGAAGACGAGGTTCGTCCATTCGCCGCCGCCTCGAGCGGGGCGAACGAACCTAGCTCCGGTGACGGCGCCGTCAGCCGTGGTCGTACGCAGCGTTTCGATCACGCGGCGCTGCGTTTGCGCGCGACGAACGCGCGCACCTCTTCCAAAGGCTGCGCATTGAGCACGTCGGCAGCGACTAAGCCCGCTCGCCGCGCCTGTCCGACGGCGAATTCCGTCGCGCTCAGGTGCCCGGTGCGATGCGCGTCGCTGTCGAGTGAGAACGTCACGCCGAAGCTCCTGGCTTTGCGGGCGAGCGCCGCGGGAAGATCGAGGCGTGCGGCCTGCCCGTCGATCTCGAGGGCCGTTCCGCTGCGCGCGGCCGCTGCGAACACGGCATCGTAGTCGAACTCGTAGCCGGGTGATCCATCGAACCGGTGGCCGGTCGGATGGCCGATGACGTTGACGTAGGGATTCTCGCAAGCACGGATCAGGCGCGCCGTCATTTCCTCGCGCGATTGCGCCGTTGCCGTATGAACCGAACCGATTACGATGTCGAGCTCGGCGAGAACGGAATCCTCGAAGTCGAGCGAGCCGTCGGGGAGAATGTTCGACTTCGCTGCCGCAGAGCGTCACGATCCCATAGCGCCCACTCAGCGCACGAACCTCCTCGCGCTGGCGTCGCACCGCTGCGCCGTCCATACCGAAGTTTCTTCCGCCGCCCGAGTGATCGCTGATCGCGTGGTACTCGTAGCCCCGCGCCGCGGCCGCAGCAATCATCGCTTCGAGGGTGTCGTCGCCGTCGCTATAGGTCGTGTGCATGTGGAAGTCGCCGCGCAAATCCGGCAGCTCGACGAGCGCGGGTATCGCATTATTGCGCGCGAGCTCGATTTCATCTTGTCCGCTGCGCAGCTCGGGCGGAATGTATTGCATCCCGAGCGCCGCGTAAACGCCGGCTTCGTCGCTGCAGGTCGTGACCTCGCCGTTTTCGAGGTTGAGAATGCCGTTCTCACTTACCCGCAGGCTGCGGCGAACGGCATATTCGCGAAGCTTGATGTTGTGATCGCGCGACCCGGTGAAATGTTGGAGCAGATTACCGTAGAGGTGATCCGGCAGGACGCGAAGGTCGATCTGAAGGCCGCCGCTCAGCCAGATGCTCGCTTTGGTCGGGCCTTCTGCCAAAACGGCTTGGGCTCTGTCCCATCGGACGAAGTGCGCGACGACGTCAGCGGCTTGCGGCGAGGTACAAACGATGTCGATGTCGCCGACGGTCACTTCATTCCGGCGCAAGCTGCCCGCGAATGCGAGGCGTTCGAAAGGCGGTCCCTCGCGCAGGTATTCGACGGCGATCCGCGCGATCGCGCAAGCCTTCGGCAAAGGCGTGCGCCGCTGGCGCCCACGATAGGCGAGAATGCCGCGCTTCCAATTTTCGATCGTCTTGCTTCCAAGCCGGGGGACGCCGAGAAGCGTTCCGGCCGCGATGGCGGCTTCCAGATCGGCGAGCGAGGCGATGCCGTAATCCGTAAAGAGCATCGCCGCCGTCTTCGTACCGATTCCGCTGACGCCGAGGACCTCCATCAGGGTCCGCGGGTAACGCAGATAGAGCTCCTCGAGCTGATCGCACGTGCCGGACGCAACGAGTTGCTCGACCGCACCGGCGATCGTCTTGCCGACGCCGGCCAGCTTTCGATGCTCCCCGGCCCCCACGAGATCGGCTAGCGGGGGCGCGTTCTCGATCGAGGCTGCCGCCTTTTCATAGGCGCTGTACTTATAAAAGGATTCGCCCGCCAGCTCCATCAGGGTCCGAATTTCGAGCAGTCGCTGCGCGACCTCCGTGTTCGTGGGCACGACAGTGAGTTGGCCGCCTTCGTGGAATGCTCTTGCCGCGATGGCGCTGCTGCGGATGAGGAAGGCGTTCTTCTCGAATGCTGCCGTCTCGGGCGGGCCGGTTACGCTCGATCTGGACGGCGGGGCGCGCGCCGCACTGAACTTCGAGAGGCCCTTGGAAGCGACGATCGTCGCGTTGATGGCTGCCGGGATCGCCAAGGCGTTGACCGGCAGCGTGCTGATCGGGGATTACGATCCGCGCGTGCAGTCCGCGCACTGTAAGCGAATCGCGGGATTCGTGCCGCACGAACCCGTGGCGCTCGACGCCGCCGCGTTTGGCCGCTATATTGCGTATCGCGCGGCGCTGTGGGACGTTGACGCGCGTTGGGCGCAGACCCACGCCGCGGGCTTGCGCGAGCGTCTCGAGGGCATGCACGAGGCCTTTGCCTATCCGCTGATCGGCGCGTTAATCGGTATGCCGCGGCTGCTCGTGATCGACCGGCCGCAGGCCGCGTACGCGCGGCAGATTTTGGACGTCGCCGGAGACCGCGCGCTCCTTTCGACGCACGCGAACGCGGCCGCCGCGCAGGCATTTGCGTGACCCCGCGAGCCTTTGCCGCAATGCTCCAATCGCGATTGTACGTCTCGCGCCGGCTCGTGCTCTACGCGTGCGCGGTCGCGGTGCTAGTGGCGCTCGTACAACCCGCGGGCGTCACCGCACCGCTTTTCTGCTGCTCCCTGCTCGCCGTCGCGATCGCACTCGATCAGACGCCCGGGCGACATCCTCACCTCGACCGTTGCGAGCAGAGCGCACCGCTCTTCGGCCGTGAGCTCGCGCGCGCGAAGGCGGTCGTCCCTTGCGTAGCCGGGCTGCTCGCGACGACTGCGTATGCCGGCGTTCAAATCGGCCGTGGGTCGCCCGACGCCGCCGCGACGCTTCTCGTCGTATCGCCGGCAGTTGTCGCCTGTGCGCTCGTCGCGCTCTCGGCGACCGTCCGCCGCGGTTGGACGCGCGCGCTCTACGTGTTGCTGGCCTGCGTCTCCACTGCCGGAGCCTACGAGCTGGGCGTCGCGGAGCGACTCGTTCTCCCCGAGTTCGCGTTTTGTGCAGTCGTTGCGTTTGCGGCGCTGCGGCAGTATGGCGAAACGTTAGCCCGCTGGGATCCTCTCTGGGCGCCGAGGCCGTAAACGCGCTCGGCGCGCTTTAGGTTACGGGCTGGACCGGGATCGCCGTCGCCAGCTTTTCGAGCATGGCTCGATTGAACTGCGCGAGATCCTCGCTGCCGCGCGTCGTCACCCAGTTGGAATCCGAGACGGTAGGCTGATCGCGATAGAGTCCGCCGGCGTTGCGGATGTCGTCGGCGATCGAGTGCACGCCGGTCACCTGCCGCCCGCGCACGAGCTGGGCCGAGATCAGCACCTGCGGTCCGTGGCCAATCGCGAACACCGGCTTCTTGAGCGCATCGATCTCGCGAACGAAGCGCTGGACTTCGCGATCCATCCGAATTCGATCGGGCGAACCTCCGCCGGGAATCAACAGCGCGTCGAAGTCCTCAGCCGTGCAATCGCCGACGAGCTCCTCTGCCCGGAGGCTCTGGCCGTCGTCCAAACCACGTTTTCCACGAATGCGCTGGCGAGCTCGCTCGTCGCTGCCGACGACCGTCACGATCGCACCGGCCTCCTCGAGCGCCCGCCGCGGCTCCACGAGCTCGATCTCTTCGAAACCATCGCCTACCAGCGCGGCCACGCGTTTTCCCTCAACTCCCTGCATATCGGCCCCGTCATTCGAAGCCGCCGGGAAGCCGACCTTCGCTCGTTGCTAGCCGAACAGGCCACGGGTCAAGCCGCCGTCCACCGAGATCGTCTGTCCGGTGACGTACGCAGCCGGCTCGCCGCAGAGAAAAACGGCCACCGGTGCAAACTCGGCCGGAGTAGCAACACGGCCGATCGGTACTTCGCTGCCGGCGGCCCGCAGTTTCGCGTCGTCGTCGCCGTAGATCGAGCGGAGACGGGCGGTTTCGATCCGGCCGGTCGCGATGGAGTTGACGGTAACCCCATCGGGCGCGACGTTGACGGCCAGCGTTCGTAGGGTTGCGACCAGCGCGGTTCGGAACGCGTTGGAGAGCAAGAGGTTATCGATCGGCTGTTTCACGGAGGTCGAAGTGAGCGCGACGATTCTACCCCAATGCTTGGCCCGCATCGGGGGAACCGCTGACGCGAGCAGCTGCAGCATCCCTCGAAGCAACAGGCGGTAGGCGCCGTCCCAGTCGGCAAGGCTGAGGTCGCCGAATCGTCCTGCCCTCGGACCGCCGCCATTAAGCACGAGGATATCGGGAGGCCCGCAGGTGCCGCTTACGGCCGCGATCGCGGCGGCAACAGAGTTGGGATCTTGGAGATCGAGCTCAAAGCCATGCGCTTCCGGTGCCCCGAGTTCGCGTGCGCTGGCCGCGACCGTTTCGAGGCGGTCGAGGCGCCGGGCGGCTAGTGCCAGCTTTACGCCCTCGCCGGCGAGCGCGAGGGCCACCGCTTCCCCGAGGCCCGAGCTAGCGCCGGTAACCAGCGCCGTTTTTCCCGCAATCCGTAAGTCCATGACAACGAGCGCTTTTGCGCCTGCCCGAACTCACCTTGCGCCCTACCGGAGCCTTTGCTATCCTAAGCCGGTCGCCGGGACGGCAACGAGCACGCTGTACCCGAGCGAGACCATCCTGCTTAAAGGAGTTTTACTCGTGCCGCTCACCAAGGAAACCAAGGCGGAGATCTCCGCCAAGTACGGCCGCGGATCGAACGATACCGGTTCGGCCGAGGTGCAAGTCGCGATGCTCACGGCATCGATCAACTCATTGACCGAGCACCTCAAGATTCACAAGAAGGATCATCACAGCCGGCGCGGCTTGCTGCTGCAGGTCGGGCAACGCCGCCGCTTGCTCAACTATCTGCACGAGAAAAACCTCGAGCGCTATCGCAGCTTAATCGCCGATCTCGGCTTGCGTCGCTAGAAAAGGCGCCTTTTCAGCCGATCTCGTTGTGGCCGCGGGCCTCGATTACCGTAGTAAACTTCGGCCCGCGGCTCCTAGAGCTCGACTGAAAATTGCGCCTATTCAGATTAGCTTGCGCTTGAGCAGCTTACGCTTTTCTTTGGCGCACTTTTTTGACGGCGGCGACGATTGAGTTGACGCCCATCCCGTAATACTCGATAAGCTCCGCCGGATCGCCGGATTGTCCGAAGCGGTCATCGACGCCGATGAACTCGATCGGCACGGGATATTGCTGCGCGAGAATCTCGGCGACGCGCGAACCCATGCCGGCGGCCTTTTGGTGCTCTTCGACCGTGACGACGGCGCCGCAACTGCGCGCGGCATCCGTGACAGCGGCTTCGTCCATCGGCTTGATGGTGTGATTGTTGACTACCCGGCACTCGATGCCGTCTTTGGCGAGGCGGTCGGCCGCGATCAACGCGTTGTAGACGAGGATTCCGCAGGCGAGGATGGCAACGTCGCCGCCCTCGCGGAACGTCTGCGCCTTACCGATTTCGAAGGGCGTTTCGTCGGTGGTGATCACCGCCGATTTGTCTCTCCCGAAGCGCAGGTAGACCGGCCCCCACATCTCCGAGAGCGCGAGCGTGGCTTTCTTCGTCTGCACCGAATCGCAGGGAACGACGACCGTCATGTGCGGGATGACGCGCATGATCGCGATATCCTCGATCGCTTGGTGGGTCGCACCGTCCGGACCGACGGAGACGCCGGCGTGCGCACCGGCAATCTTCACGTTGGTCTCATTGAGCGCCATGATCGTACGGACTTGCTCCCAAGAGCGCCCCGGATTAAACATCGCATAGCTCGCAATCCACGGGACCTTGCCGACCGACGCGAGGCCGCCAGCCATCGCAACGAGCATCTGCTCGGAGACGCCGATCTCGACGTACTGGTCTGGGTGCGCCTTCTTGAAGCCCTCGAAGCGCGTCGACTCAGAGAGATCCGCGCAGATGCCGAGGACGTCGTGATTACGCGAGCCGGCTTCGATCAATCCCTCTCCGAAGCCGTTGCGGGTCGGAACCATCTTAATGTCGGGGCTGCGATAATCGGCGAGGTGCATGGCCGTTGCGCCTTCGCGTACGCCCGTACCGCTACTCATGAGCCAAGATCCGTTCGCGGCCGGCAGCTAGCTCGCGCAGCGCCTCGTCGGCCTGCTCCTTGTTCGGCGGCTTGCCGTGCCAGAGGTAGTCGCCCTCCATATAGGAGACGCCCTTACCCGGAATCGTGTTGGCGATGATCACCTGCGGTTTTCCTTTATAGGAGCGAGCGCGCTGCGCCGTTTCGATGAATTCGGCGATGTCGTTGCCGTCGCACTCGTAGACCTCCCAGTTGAAGGCGCGGTACTTCTGCGCGAACGGTTCGAGCGGCATCACGTCTTCGGTGCTGCCGTCGATTTGAATGAAATTGCGATCGACGATCGCCGTCAGGTTGTCGAGCTTGAACTTTGCGCCGGTCAGAACCGCTTCCCAATGCAGCCCGCACTGATGCTCTGCATCCGAGGTGACGACCCAAACGTGAAAGTCCTTACCGTCCATCTTTGCCCCGAGCGCCATCCCGACGCCCTGGGCCAATCCCTCGCCGAGCGGCCCGGAGGTCGTCTCGACCGAGGGAAGGCTTACTCGTTCCGGGTGGCCCTGGAGGCGCGAGCCGAACTTGCGGAGCGTCAGCAGCTCCTCGACCGGAAAGTAGCCGAAGTTCGCCATCGCCGAATAGCGAACGGGGGCGATGTGGCCGCAGGAGAGCAGCAAGCGGTCGCGGTCCGGCCACTGCGGATTCTTCGGATCGTGCCGCATCAGATGCCCGTAAAGCGCCGTAAAAACGTCGGACATGTCCAGGGGACCGGCCGAGTGCCCGGACCCCGCGGCCAGCAGCGAACGAATGATGCCCTGGCGTACGTCGTTGGCCTTGAGCTCTAATGCGGTTAGCTCCTCGGTGGTAAGGCTCTGCATGGGAGGCGTTATACCAGCCGCGGCACATCGGAACCTCGGGAGCCTCGGAGGTTGGCTCCGGGCAGGGCGGCCATCGTTCCAGCCCGAATCCGGCGCCGTTAATCAAAAGCAATAATACATACTGAATTTAGGAGATACCGTGCCCGAATCCGTAACGTTGACGGTCGGCGGGCGCACGATGGTCATCGAAACCGGCGAGCTAGCGAAGCAAGCAAATGGCTCCGCCCTGGTTCGTTATGGCGACCAAAACGTCGTGCTTTGCGCCGTGACCGCGTCCGAAAAGCCTCGCGAAGGCATCGACTTCTTCCCCCTCACCTGCGATTTCGAAGAGAAGATGTATGCCGCCGGAAAAATTCCCGGCGGCTACATCAAGCGCGAGGGGCGTCCTCCCGAGCACGCCGTGCTCAGCTCCCGTCAGATCGACCGGCCGATCCGCCCGCTCTTTCCCGACGGTTTCCGCAACGACGTACAGGTCGTCGCGACCGTCCTTTCGATCGATCCCGAACTGGACGCCGACGTGCTCGGTGTCTGCGCTGCCGGCGCCGCGCTCGCGTTGAGCGACATTCCGTTCGACAAGACGGTAGCCGCCGTACGCGTCGGGCGTGACGATGACGGCAAGTTCATCTGCAATCCGACGCTGCCGCAGTACGAAAGCGGCGGCATGGACATCGTGATTGCGGGCACCGCGGACGCCGTGATGATGGTCGAAGGCGGCGGCAACGAAATCGCCGAGGAAGATTTTCTCGGCGCCGTCGAATTCGCGCACGCAGAGATTCGCAAGATCGTCAAAGCGATCGATCAGCTTGCGAAAAAAGTCGCCAAGAAAAAGCGCGAGTTTCCCCTCCTCGAAGTTGACGCGACGCTCGATAAGTGGGTGCGGAAATCTTTTGCCAAAGACGTCGCAAAAGCGATGCGCATCGTCGATAAGCAGAAGCGCGAGGAAGCTTTCCGTGAAATTACGGTTGACGAAGCGATCGCGCGCTGTGGCAAGAAAGACGAAAACGTACGTGCGCTCCTCGAGGCTCCCCTTACCGTAAAAGAGTTCGGCAAGATCGTCAAAGGCATGGAAGAGGAAGAGCTGCGGGTCATGGTCGTCGATGAAAAGATTAGGCCCGACGGCCGTAAACCCGACGAGATACGCCCGATCTGGTGCAAGGTTCACTACGTGCCGCGCGTGCACGGATCGGGAGTCTTCACCCGCGGTCAGACGCAGGTCTTCACGGCCGCGACGCTCGGTTCGACCAGCGACGCGCAGCGTCTCGACGGCATCATGGCGCTCGAAAACAAGCGCTACATGCACTTCTACAACTTTCCGCCGTACTCGGTCGGCGAGACGCGCCCGATGCGCGGACCCGGCCGGCGCGAGATCGGTCACGGGGCCCTCGCCGAGCGCGCGCTCCTTCCCGTCCTCCCGGCGAAGGACGAGTTCCCCTACACGCTTCGCCTCATGAGCGAAGTGCTCGAATCCAACGGCTCGTCGTCGATGGCCTCGGTTTGCGGCTCGTCGCTGGCGCTCATGGACGCCGGCGTGCCGATTCGCGAGCACGTCGCCGGCGTGGCTATGGGCCTGATCCTCAAGGGTGACAAGTACACCGTCCTCACCGATATTCAGGGCCTCGAGGACGCGCTGGGCGAGATGGACTTCAAGGTTGCGGGTACGCGCAAGGGCATCACCGCGATTCAGATGGACATCAAAGTCCAAGGCGTTACGATCGAGATCATGCGAGAAGCGATGGAGCAGGCGCGCAAGTCGCGTTACTTCATCATCGACAAGCTCGCCGAGGCGATCGCGCAGCCGCGCGAAGAGCTCTCGCAGTACGCTCCGCGGATGATCGTAATGAAGATCGATCCGGCGAAGATCAAAGACGTCATCGGTCCCGGCGGCAAGGTCATCAACAAGATCATCGCGGACACCGGCGTCGAGAAGATCGACATCGAGGACGACGGCAGCGTTTTCATCACCTCGCTCGACGGCGCGTCGGGCGACAAAGCGAAGCAGATCGTCGAAAACCTCACCAAAGAGGTCCGCGTCGGCGAGACCTATCTCGGTACCGTCACGAGAATCATCGCGATCGGCGCGTTCGTCGCGATCCTTCCCGGCAAGGAGGGCCTCGTGCACATCAGCCAGCTCGCACCGACGCGCGTCGAAAAAGTCGAGGACGTCGTCAAAGTCGGTGACGAGGTGATGGTGAAGGTCATGGAGATCGACGGCCAAGGGCGCCTCAACCTCTCCCGGAAGGCGCTGATGGGCGGCGGTTCGAGCAATGGCGAGCCTGGCGGCCGCGCGCCGCGCGAGTTCACGCCCCGCGAGTTCATCCCGCGCGAGTCTGCCCCCCGCGAGTCTGCCCCCCGCGAGTCCGCCCCCCGCGAGTCCGCCCCGCCCGACGCCGCGCCGAGCGCGAGCGCTCCCGGGGCTCCCCCGATGCGGCGCCGCCGCCGAACCCAAGGGCGCCACGACGAGGAGTAAGTGAAGCGTGGAGGATTGCCTAGCGCGTCACTGACCGCCGAAGCGCAATCCAACATCGAGGAACGTGCGATGCATGCGATCCTCCACGCCCGCAAACCAACGCAGCCGTGCGGCGATCGGGCCCGAAACGTCACCGTCGACGTGATAGAAGGGTAAGCCGTCGAGGAGATCTCGGCGGTAAATGATATCGAAGCGCAGCGGACTGCGCGCTTCGTACGTCAACCACATCGCATTGACGGTCGGCGCGGTGCCCTCGTCGTAACCGGCGACGACGAACGGCGCTACCGTGTCGGTGACGTGCATCGTCCAGGCACGCAGCGCAAGTTCGGGCGTCACCTGCCACGTCGCGGCGAGTCCGGCAGAGGTGATCGTCCCGGCCGTAACGCCGGTAACCCGTTGCGAGGCCTCCTCGAATGAAACACGCACCCGCGAAAGATCCGTGTAGGTTAAGGCTCCGGCGACGAGCTCGTTGCGCTCGAGCTGTATCGACGTCGACGCGTAGTCGATGTAATCGTACTGCTCGAGGAAGGTTGGCAGCGTAAACGAGCCGCTGCCCTGCACGTTGAGGCTCCAGCGGCCGTTGGGAAAGAGCTGCGCCTGCAGCGAAGGCGCGACCAGCGCGGTTTTCGCCGGCTGCGATACACCGTAGGATCCCCCGCCGTAGTCTATCCAGAAGGCCCCGAGCCCGGCCTTGACGTCGTAGTCGGCGCCGGTCGCATGAACGCCGGCATCGAGCCGCGACTGCGAGAGCGTTGCGCCGATGCTGGGCAACTGCAACCACGCCGTCTGCTGATCGTAAAGACCGGTGGAGAGCCGCAGGCCGAGATCGGCAAACGCCGAGACCGCGCCCGGCGTATGCGCGCCGATAAGAAAATTCGCATCCGACCAGATCGCGGCGGCGGAGTACGCGGCCGAACCGAACGCATAGCTTCCCCGGTCCACCACCGCCGATGCGTAAAGATTCTCGAGCTGCGGATTGCCGTAAGTGGCGTTGACGAAAGAGAAGCTTCCGGCGTAGTTCGACAGCGGCGTCCCAAAGGTTCGTCCCTGTTCGCTCCCGCCGGTGATCGAGAGCGATTGATCGCCGCCCAAGGACCAGGTGGCCGACGCGTCACCGCGCTGGCGCGATTCGGTGTCGTTGCTGAACGTACCGAGCACCGCGCCGGCAGCGTCGGAACCGACCTGCGCGCGGACGATCGTATCGCTCCCCGCCGTCGCAACCTGCCAGTTCGAATCGCCGACGAACGGGTTGAGATCGGCGATGCCGCCGGCGGCCTGATCCCCGTACAGGAAGGCGTTGCTCGCAGGCTGCAGCGACGCGCTGCGCTCGAACTGCGCGGGAATTAACTCGTAGGGCGATCCGCCGGCAACGATGTCGTAGTTCGGAGAGCCGTCGTCGACCAAGAGCGAGCCGTCCGGGGAGAGCCCGCGGTCGCTGATGCGGGAGCCCGGATAGGGAGTCTCGCTCTGTGCCAGCAGCGTAAAGGGGCGCAGTCCGAGGGTCGACTCGACGTTTGCATAGGGCAGGCTCTCGACGTCCGAAACGTTGGGAGTATCGCCGGCAAGCGCCGCATACCGCCGGACGATGACGACCACCGGTTCGCCCTCGCGTACTACCGCCTGCGCCGGAGCGCAGTACCGGCAGCTGATGACGATCGTCGAGATGCCCGGCGCGTCGAGCGCGAAGGTCCCGGCCGAGTCGGTCGTCGCGCGTACCGGCGGGGCCCCGGGCCGCCGGCCCTCGACGCTTGCGCCGGTGATGGGGGTTCCGCCCTGATCCCGAACGGCGCCGACGACCAACGGAGCCGCAGCCCGCGCGGGGAGCGCCACCAGCATCGCCAAAAGGAGCGCCGCCGCGCCGTGGTGCGGGAGATTCACGGATTCTTTAGACTTTCGGCTATGATGGGATTAGTGTCAAGAACCCCGCTCCGTCCCGTCGTCGTCTCTATGTTGCTCGCGCTCCTCATTGCTTGCTGCCACTTTGCCGTGGCTGGGGCAGAATCGCTGGAGGACGCGATCGCGGGCGCATTGACCCCGTCGGCGGCCCCCGCGATGCTCGGCCCGATCACCTCGGCCGGTCGCACCGGATGGGAGTGCAAGCCGGAGCGCGCCGCGTCCTCTAGTGGATGGCACCAGGCCGAACTTCCTGCCGGCCCGGGTAATCCGTGAACGATGCGGGCTTTGCTTGCCGGCGCCGTACTTACCGGTCTGATGACGGCTGCGGCAACGGCACAAACGTATTCGACGTCCCGCCCACTCCCACGCACGACATCTGAGCCCGCGCTTCGAACGCTCGCGACGCAGCGCGAGATCGAGGAACGCTTTACGATCGGCCTGAGCGCGCTATCTCGCAACGATCCGAAAGCGGCGATTGCCGAATTCGAACGGATCGTCGCGCTCAATCCGCCCGAACCCAAAGGCTCGACGGCACGATACGATCTCGCGATTGCCTACGCGAACGACGGTCGCAATGACGACGCAGCGCGCGAGCTGCGCGCGGCGCTCGCGCTCGATCCCGATTTCCTCGCAGCTATGGCGAATCTCATCGCCGTCGATCTCGCGCGCGGCGATATCGGCGAAGCCCGCGCGATTGCCGACCGCTACGTCGCCCTCGATCAGGATTCTGCCCGCGCGCTCTACTCGCGCGGAATCGTCGCGTTGCAGGCCGGCGATGCGGTAACCGCGCGAGCGGACTTTGGAAAACTCCTCCACGCCAATGCCTCCTATGCCGTCGCCCACTACGATCTCGCGCTCGCCGAAGAGCGCCTGGGCCGCTACGACGCGGCCGAACGAGAACTGCGCAGCGCGCTAGCGCTGTCACCAAGCTATGCTCGCGCACGATTCGCACTCGGCGTCGTGCTCCTGAGAGAGGGAGAGCATGCGGCCGCACGCAATGCCTTTGAACGCGCTTGCAGCGACGCCGCAGGAGATCTGGCCCTGCAAAATATCGCGGCTGCGATGCGCGATTCTATCCGGGTTCCCTGAGCAGAAGGTCTTTTATACTTTTTTCATCCGGCCAGGCTACCCTAGCGAGCACAATCGACACTCTCTTGGAGGTTTCATGTCAACACGACTCGCGGCTCTCTCATTGGCGATAGCCGCCGCCACACTCGCGGCCTGCGCCGGAGGCGGTTCCCCAACGGGCGCATCGGGTGCCAATACGGTGCTTCTTCCGTCGTACAACAAGAACGTGGCCGTCTTCGCGACCCTGCCGAAGGACACGATCGGCGAAGAGCTGCCCAGCGAAGGCCTCGGATCGATCAACGATTCGCACTGGAAGGCGATCCTCGGCGGGTTCACCCAGACGAGTTTCTCGCAAGCGCTTGGCTTTCCGACCGGCACGAAGATCACGCTCGAGAACCTTTCTAAGAACATCTCGCACACGATGGACGTCGTGAAAAAGATCAAGAAGGCGCCGGCTAAATTCCCGGCCAGTCCCTCGCTGCCCACGAGCGCACGCGGCGGCGGCGTTCTCGGACCGAAGTTTGCAAGCGGCGTTCTGACGCCGGGCAAATCGGTGACCGTAAGCCTATCGAAACCCGGTACGTACCTGTTCGGCTGTGCCTTTCACTATCAAGATGGAATGCGCGACGTCATCGTCGTGAAGGCGAAGGCAACCCCGGGTCCGCAAGCGACTCCGCCCGCTCAGTGAGATCACCGGCACTTGCTGCGGCCTTCGCGCTCGTAACCGCGGGCGCCATCGCCGCCTGCACGAACGGCGGCGGCCTCGGGAGCATCAATAGCGGCGGAGGAGGGCCTACGCCCTCCCCGCCGCCCTCAAATGGCATCGGCGTGGGCATTCCCACCGGAACCATCGGCGTCGAAGACGATCCGGTGTGGGGAACCGTCAGCGGTTACACTCAAAACAAGACCTCCCAAGTGCTGGCCTATCCTCCCGGAGCGACGGTAGCGGTAACGAATCTTTCGTTGACGACGCCGCACACGCTCAACGTCATTGCCGTTGCCAGTTCGCCGCCGGCGAACTGGCCGCAAAATCCGAGCCTCTCCTTCTATCCGAGCGGCAACGGCGTGCTCGGCTCCAACTACGCCAGCGGTACGCTCAATCCGGGAAAGAGCGTCAAGATCAAGCTCACGAATCCGGGTACGTATCTTATCGGCTGCGCGTTCCATTACATCGAGTTCAATATGCGCGACGTCATTGAGGTCGTCGCCGGTGCGACGCCCGGTCCGACCGCCTCACCGGGCAGCGGCGGTTACGCACGTCGCGTGCCGAGACCGGCGCCGAAGGCATCAAAAGCCCTCAACGAGCCGCAACTGATCGACCAGCAGGGCCACCCCTTCACCCTCTCGTCGCTACGCGGCAAGCCGATCGCGGTAACCTTCATCGCCGCGCATTGCACCGATGCGTGCCCACTGGTGAACGCTCAGTTCCAACAAGCGGCCGAGCAAATGCGCCGCCGTCATCTGGAGGGCAGATTGCTTACGATTACACTCGACCCCGAACACGATTCACCGCACGACATGCAGGTGCTCGCGCACCGTTTCAATGCCGACCCTCGCTATTGGATCGTCGCTGGCGGCTCGAAATCGAACGTGCATAAAATAATGCGCGCCTTCAACGTCATCTCGGAAGAGGGCGAGCACGGCTATCACGACCGTCATTCTACTTTTGTATACGCATTTAACTCCTCGGGCGAACTCGCGCAGACGATGCTGGCCTCAACGACTCTCGACGACGACCTGGTCGCGGCGTTTGCGGACCGGCACTGGATCACGCACCGATGAGGCGCCGAATGCTCGCCTTAACTCTACCCCTGCTGCTCGCGGCCTGCACGAACGGCGGGACGCCCGTCTCCAGCGGCGGAAGCGGCGGCGCCACGATCGACATCAACCTGACGCTGAGCCAGCCGTCGAAAACGGCGTATGGCGAAAGCGGCGGGTACACTCCGGCGATTACGAACGTCGCCGTCGGCTCCGAAATCCACTTCACGAACACCGATAGCTTCGCGCACACCGCTACGGAGATTCCGAATGCCACGCAGTTTCCCAGCGGATCACCTTTCCACATTAACGCGGAGACTCAAAGCGGAACGACGCTTTCCGGAGGATTCAGCAGCGGCGCGCTCCAGGCCGGATCGTCCTCGCAGACGATCGCGGTTGACCGCGCCGGCACCTATCTCTTCGGCTGCTTCTTCCACTATGGCGCACCGATGCGCGCGGCGATCATTGCGCAATAGCGTCGCCGCCGCAGCGCTTGCGGTGCTCTTCGTCGTGCTGGCCTCCGCGCCGGCCAGCGCGATTCCGATCTTTGCCCAACGCTATCACTTGCGCTGCGGTCAGTGCCACAGCGTGCTTCCCGAGCTCAACGCGTTCGGGAACTACTTTCGCAATCATGGATATCGCCTACCGTTGCCCGAGCACGGCACGACCGTCTTCGCGATTCGTTATCAAATGGAGTACGACCAGCATCCGGCCGCCGGCTCGCGCCAGTGGCAGGGTGGCGGCATCGTGCTGGGCAGCGCAAACTTCGGACCGATCACCACGTTTCTGCACTACAGTCTGGGTGCGGCAGGCGGCCCGAGCGCTACGTACCTGTTCTTTGCCGCCGGCTACAACGAGCACACGAAGACCCTGTTCCGCGGTGGACTCTTCGAGTTGCCGCTCACGCAGTCGCCGGGCCAACGCCTCGACGATCTCGAGCAGTACGGCTACTACGGCGCGCACGTCGGTTTGAACAACCTTCCGCTCTCGTCGCCGCGCTGGGGCGTGATGGCCGAAAAGACGATCGGTAATCTTCGCGTTGACGGGGTCGTTGCGCTCTCTTCTTTCCAGGGAGCGCCGTACGGCGGAAAGCCGGTCGCGACCGGCGAGACGACCTGGAACAGCAGCCCCGAGTTTAGCATCTGGCTGCGCCAGACGCTTGCCCAAAGCAATAAGAGCCTCTTCGAAGTCGGAGGTACGGCGCTCGGCGGTACGCTCGGCGTCTTACCCTCGGGGCGCCTCCCCTTTGCCGACTTGTACGAACGGTACGGACTGATGGCCCACGCCAGCTACGGCGATCTCGATCTTCAAGCGGAGCAGTGGTACGGCGACGATCACGACGCCGACGGGCTTCTGACCAACCAGCATTCGTCGGGTGGCTACGTCCGCCTGAAATACTATCCGATTCCACACGCCTATTTCGGCCTGCGTTACGACGCGTACGCGAACCCTTTCATCAACCGCGATTTCGTCTATTATGCTGCCGTGCAGATCGCTCCGTGCCGGGTCTTGCTGCAAGAGGTTCAACCGCCGGGGCAACATCCGTTCCTCAGCGGTGCCTTCACCATCGCTTTCCCCGGACCGCTGAAAACCTAGGACAGGGGAGTTCAACGATGCGAGTACTCGTAGTAGAAGACAACGCCGCGGTCGCCGACTCGATCTGCAAGATGCTCGAGACGCGAAAGTACGCCGCCAACGTCGTTTCGGACGGCGAGACCGGGCTCGACCATCTCGTCAGCCGGGCGTACGACGTCGCGGTCGTTGACGTGGGGCTGCCGGGGCTCGACGGCTTTACGCTCGCGCGCAATGCGCGGGCGGCCGGCGTCCAGACGCCGATTCTCATGCTGACCGCCCGGGACGCAGTCGAAGACCGGGTCGCCGGACTCAACTGCGGCGCGGACGACTATCTCGTGAAGCCGTTCGTAGAAGAGGAGCTGATCGCGCGCGTGAGCGCGATCCTGCGCCGCGGCGAACGGCCTCTGCTCGGCGTCCTCGACGTCGGCGCGCTCCGCGTTGATCTCGCAGGGCGAAACGTCACCTACGACGGAAAGCCCGTTCCCCTCGGAGCGACGGAGTTTCGCCTCCTCGAGTTCCTCGCGCGCAACGCCGGCATCGCGCTCTCTCGCGCGCAGATCGTCGAACGCATCTGGGACTACGATTTCGACGGGTCGAGCAACATCGTCGACGTCTATATCAGCCAACTGCGCCGTAAGCTCGGAAAACTCGGCGCGAAAGGCATTATCGAGACGGTGTGGGGGATCGGATATCGCGTGAAGGCGTAGGGAACCTCTGTTCCCTCGGCGCCCGCTCCAGAGGCTCCCTCGCCGATCCCTTCGAATGACGAAAGATTGATTCGCGCCTCGTTAGTCGTTCGGACGGCAGCACTCTACCTCTGCGTCTTCATTTGCGTCCTTGCCGCTCTGAGCATTGGCGCCTACGCGTTCATTGCGCGGGAATATGCCTCGCTGCTCGCCCCGGCGCTGGCCACGCCGGAGGCGAGTGCCGGACTCTCGGCGGCGATGCATCCCGTCATCGTGACCATCGCCGAAATCGATTTCCCCCTGATTGTCGTCGTGGCGATCGCTTCGTATCTTTTGGCGCGCACCGCGATCGCGCCGCTCGAGGCAGCACGCGAGCGCGAACGGCGCTTTACCGGTGATGCCGCGCACGAACTGCGCTCGCCGCTCACGGCGATCGCCGCCGTCGCGCAAGCGGCGCGCGCGGACGCAACGCAACGGAGCCGGACGGATTTCGAAACGATCGCCAGAACCGCGCTCGACGCCGCCGACGTCGTCACCGATCTGCTGACGCTGGCGCGCGATCCGGCGCAACGCGTGCTGAACTGCGAACCGCTCGATCTTGCCGCGATCGTCAGCCTCGTTTCGCGGGAAACGCAGCCGCTTGCCGACGCGCGCGGCGTCGCGCTCGACGTGAGCGCGGGCAGCGCTATCGTCGACGGCGACGAACGGCGCCTGCGCGAATTGGTGCGGAACCTGCTCGAGAATGCGATCCGCCACGCTCGGCGAGCCGTCGGCGTTAGTTCGCGACGGAACGGCCGGGTGTGCGAGATCGTCGTGGAAGACGACGGCGCCGGCATCCCGCACGCCGATCGGGAACGCGTCTTCGAGCGATTTTACCGGCTGTCAAACGACGGTTCCGGCGCGGGTCTTGGCCTGGCGATCGTCCGCTGGATCGCGTCGGCTCACGGCGGTGGAGTCGTCGTCGACGATTCGTCCCGCGGCGGTGCGCGTTTCGTCGCAGCCTTTCCGGCACGCGAGGGTTAAGCCGCCCCGCGCATAACGACGGCGCCATGGCATTCCGATCGCTCGAGGCGTTCGTCGAAGCGTTGCGCAAGGCCGGCGAACTGCACGTCGTTTCGGAAAGGGTCGATCCCCGGTTGGAGATCAGCGAGATCACCAACCGCGTCGTGAAGGCGGGCGGTCCGGCGCTGCTCTTTACCGATGTCAAGGGCTCGCAATTTCCCGTTTTGACCAATCAGTTCGGGACTGCGCGCCGGATGGCCATGGCGCTGGGCGCTTCGAGCCTCGACGAGGTCGCGGCGCGGATTGCGGCGTTGACCGCGATGCGCCCGCCGAGCGGATCGATCGTCAACAAGATCGGCGGAGCGTTGGCCTTCGCGCCGCTCGCAAACGCAATCCCGAAGACCGTCGGCGCGGGGAGCGTGCACGACGTCGTCATAGAGCGGCCCGATTTAACGAAGCTGCCAGTCTTGACGACCTGGCCGCGCGACGCCGGGCCGTTCATTACGTTGCCGCTCGTAATCACGAAAGACCCGCGCAGCGGCCGCACCAACGTCGGAATGTATCGCATGCAGGTCTACGGCGCGACCGAAACCGGCATGCACTGGCAGCGGCACAAACACGGACGCGCGCACGCCGACGCCTGGGGAACGCGAGTTCCCGTCGCCGTCGCCATCGGCACGGATCCCGTGCTCACGTATGCGGCAACGGCCCCGCTTCCGCCGCTACTCGACGAGTTTGCCTTCGCCGGCCTTCTACGCAGAAAACCCGTCGAGCTAACGCCGGCGAAGACGGTCGACCTGCTCGTGCCGGCCGACGCGGAGTTCGTGCTCGAAGGTTACGTCGACAACGAAGACCTCCGAATCGAAGGCCCGTTCGGCGATCACACGGGCGTTTACAGCTTGGCGGACCGCTATCCGACGTTTCACGTTACGTGCGTTACGCACCGTCGCAAACCGATCTACGCCGCGACCGTCGTCGGCAAGCCGCCGATGGAAGACGCCTGGCTGGGCAAAGCCACCGAACGAATCTTCTTGCCGTTGCTGAAAGCGATGCTGCCGGAGGTGGTCGACATGAACCTTCCGGTCGAAGGCGGTTTCCACAATCTGGCCCTCGTCTCGATTCGCAAAACCTATCCCGGTCAGGCGAAGAAGGTCATGAACGCGCTGTGGGGCCTGGGACACATGATGATGCTCACGCGCGTTTTGATCGTGGTCGACGCCGACGTCAACGTCTCGCAAACGCGCGAAGTCGCGTGGTACGTGCTCAACAACCTGGCGCCGGAGCGCGACGTCGTAATGATGCCGGGGCCGGTCAACGATCTCGACCACGGCTCTTACAGCATCGCCTACGGTACGAAGATCGGCATCGATGCGACTCGCAAAGATGCCTCCGAAGGGTACACGCGGGAATGGCCGCCGGAGATGCTGATGGATAGCGCGACCCGCCGCCTCGTCACCGAGCGCTGGAGCGCCTACGGGCTCGACCGGATCGCGAAGGCGCTGCATCCCGACCCCTGGTCCGGGCAAGGTATGCACGCCTACGAGCGGCTCATGCAGTCGCGAGACGAACGCTAAGGAGCGGCTTGAAAGGGCTTCGCCTCTTCCTGCGTGAGATCCGCATCGAGCACACGCTCTTTGCGTTACCCTTCGCGTACGTCGGTGCGATTCTCGCCGCGCACGGCCTTCCGCCGCCCGCAAAGCTCGTGTGGATCACGTTGGCGGTGCTCGGCGCGCGCACCGCGGCCATGGCCGCCAATCGGTTTTTAGACCGCGAGATCGACGCCCGCAATCCGCGGACGCAGCGGCGAGCGCTCGCCAGCGGCACGCTGCCGCCTTCGAGCATGCTGTGGGCGGCGGCCATCGGCCTCAGCATTCTTTTATGGGCAGCGTGGATGCTAAATCCGCTGTGTCTCAAGCTTTTGCCGATCGCCGTCGCGCTCTTGCTGATCTATCCGCTCTGCAAGCGCTTCACGTGGCTGACGCACTTCGTGCTGGGAGCCGTCGACGGTCTCGCTCCGCTCGGCGCGTATGTGGGCATCGCCGGACGGATAACCCCCCCGGCGCTCGCGCTCTTTGCGGCCGTGACGATCTGGGTCGCCGGCTTCGACATCATCTACGCGCTCATGGATTTCGGAGTCGATCGCGCCCAGGGGATTCGCTCGCTGCCCGTTCGTTTCGGCGAACGCAGCGGGCGGCTCGTGCCCATTACCTTGCATCTGGGAATGCTGGCGCTCCTCGCGTGGGCCGGCATCCTCGAGGGCGCGGGACGTCCGTACTATCTCGGCGTCGCCGCGGTCGCCGTCTTGGTGCTCTATGAAGAGCATCTCTTTCGCAGCGGCGCCAATTTGTTCGTCATCAACGAGCGCGTCTTTCTCTCGAACATGATCTTTTCGGTCTTCTTTTTGGCGACGACCTTGGGCGCGTATCGGTGAAGCGGCGCGCCTTTCTCGCCGCAACCGCCGCGACGGCTGCGACGACCGCCCGCGCCGCCGCGCAGATCGTTCCGGCTCAACCGATCAATCCGCTCAACAATCAGTTTCTTCCGCAGTTGACGATCGCGGTCAACGTGACGCTCTCCGGCGCCTTAGCGAAATACGGCAACGAAGTCGTCAAGGGCGTACAAGCCGCCGTTGACGAGCAGAACCGTTTCCACGCACCGATCGGCAACGTGTGGGGCCTCAAACCACTAGACGATCGCAACGACCAGGGCCTGGCCGCCTCGAATGCCAACGTCGCGGCTGCCGACTCGACCGTCATCGCCGTCGTCGGCAATCTAACCGCGGCAATGACGCTAGCGGCGCTTTCCCGTTACGCCAACATGGGCTTCGCGCTGATCGTGCCGACCGTCACCGCCGACGCCGTCACCGGTCGCGGCTATCACAACGTCTATCGGCTGCCCGCAAAAGACAGCACGGCCGGCCGCCTCTTCGCGGGATCGGCACTTGATGGCAAGCGAGGCGTGTCGACCGTCGCCGTCGCCTTCGACGGCGATTACGGCTACGACGTCGCGCGCGGCTTCGTCGCCGAGGCCAGAAACGGGCGTCACTCCTCGGAGCTCTTGCTCTTTCCACTGAACAAGACCGATCCCGCGCAAGCGGCACGAACGGTGCTCGATCGCACTCCCGGCTACGTGTTCCTCAGCGGCAAGACCGCCGAACTGGGGCCCGTCGCGCAAGCGCTTCGCTTGGCCGGATATACCGGCGATTTCGGTGCCTCGGACGGTTTCTACAACAGCGACACGATCTCGACGTACGGGACGACGCTCGACGGCGCATACGTCGCTTCGCCGATGCCGCCGCTCGATCGCGTTGCAAGTGCGGTGCAGCTCGTCACGGATTTTCAGCGTGAGGTGACGCAGATCACGGCCTTCTCCGCGTTCGGTTACGCGGCCGGGCAGCTGATCATCGCTGCCTCTCAACGTGGAAATGCAAACACGAAAACCTCGCTCTTAACTTCCTTACAGCACGGCGGCACGTTTACGGCGCTCGTCGGACAGTTCGCCTTCAACATCAGCGGCGATCCGCTCATTCCGAACATCTATCTCTACACCGCCGGTAAGGACGGCTTCAAGTACGCCCGTCCGGCCGTACGCACCGGGTTTGTACTTTAACCGCCGACCTGAAAGGTGAGTAGGGTCGGTCCGGGTACGGCCCAACCCTACTCCGATACCTGCGGTTACGTACTCGTTGTTAGCGAAGCCGGACTCTTTTCGAATGTAAGAAACAAAAGCTACTCCACTTAGGGGCATCGTACATGCCTGCCGTTTGTGTTGAAGACGTCGGCTTCCCGGAGGTTACATTGCGATGCATGAGTCCGCTTCGGGATGTAAGAAAGCCGAAATTATTCTAGCCGATTACGTACGTGCTCGTCGTGAGTTGCAGACGGCAGCTTCGGGGTGGTTACGTTCTGACGAGGACCGTCTGACCGAGCGCCGGAGCACGGATGCGGGAGGCGCGAGGCAGACGATAGGAGCGCCACACGGATGTGGCGCGACGAATGTGTCCGAGTCAGAATGTAACCATCCCGAAGCGATCGTCAGCGGACGAATTCGTCTTCGGGCACGACGCGCAAGCGATGCGGGGGTGCGACTCGCCCCTTGGGCGCTTCGTCGCTATCCTCGATCGCCAGCACGAAGCGTAGACGCCAGGAGCCTAGCGCGAGCGTAAAGTTCGTTCCAATGATCTCCACGATTATGCCTCCACTCGCTGCCAGCGCCACAGCGCCAATGCGCCGTAGGCGACGAAGAACAGCGCTTCCATTGAGATGCGAAACCCGAAGTTGGCTCCCGAGTAGTCCATCGTGCCCTCGGAGTTGGGCGACGCGACCGAGACGTAGGTCAAGGGGTCGAAGCGAGAGATGACCCAGGCGACGTCGTGGATGAAGAGCGCCACGACGTTGGACGCCGGCACGAGCGTTAGCAGGCCGACGAAGAGCAGCCCGAGCGGGATGAGCCCAAGCAGCGCGCCGTACGCTCGCGGCATCCAGGTCGTTGCCGCGCAGAGCATCGCGTACCATGCCAGCGGGCTGGCGATGCCCATCAGAATGGCGCGAGTGTTGACGCCGCTGAAATCGAGCCGCGGGGTCTCGAAGAGCAGCTGGCACAGGTAGAACGCTGCGACGGTCATCACCGAAGCCGCGAGAATCCCGACGACGTCTACGCCGATCGCGCCCAACGCATAGCGCAGCCGAGAGATCGGTTTGGTCAACGTCATTTCGAGGTGTCCGTTGATTTCGCGCGCCAAGGGCGCGGCGAGGATCGTCGCGACGATGAGCGCAAAGACGTCCGCGATCGCCATGTAGTAGAGCATCGGTACGGCGCCGTTGGTGTCGACGATCGTCGTCGTCATCGTTCCGTGACGCGACTCGACTACGTGTACGCTGCCGACGCTCACGTTGTTATTCTCTTTGTGCGCCCGGCTCGACGGCTCGGTGACCTCGATGTGCGTTCCGGCACTCCCGTGGTCGTCGATGATCACGTGCATCCGTTCGCCCGGATTGTCGAGGATCATGCGCTTTGTGCCGTCGGGAAGCGTCACGTTGCTCTCGCGCGTTCCGGGGTCTCGCGAGATGTGGTGAACCCACTGTGCGGGCGACATGTAGCGGGCGACGGAGATGCGCAGCACGACCGCAAGCCCGACCAAAATGACCAGAATAATGGCCAGCACCTTGAGGCAGTTGCGGACCCGCAGCCATTCAATGTACGTCATGACGATTGCTCTTTCGTAACGATGTCCGTCGTCGCGGTCACGGGCGACACGGCATACAGGAAGATGTCTTCGAGATTGAGATCGAGCACGCGAATACCGGTGGCGCCGGAGGCGGAGAGCCGGGCGGCGATCTCGTCGGCACCGGCAGTCACGAGCAATCGCACGATCCGCTCGGTACGATCGACGCGCGAGACGCGCGGGTCGTTCGCGATGCCGTCGAGCGAGAAGCCGACGCCGGGAAAGATTCCTTCGACGATTTTGCGGTCCGCCTTGAGGTCGTCGACCAGCCCGGAAAGGATCACCTTACCGCGATCGACGATGGCGATCGTTTCGGCGGCGCGCTCGACCTGACCGATTTGATGCGAGGAAAAAATAACGGAATTCCCTTTCGCGGCTTCGTTGATGATCAGGCTCAGCACGTGCCGCTGGTTGACCGGGTCGAGACCGCTCGTCGGTTCGTCGAGCACCAGGATCTCGGCGTTTCGCGCGAACGCACAGGCGACCATGACCGCCGTGCGCATTCCTTTCGAAAGTGCTGACGCGCGCTTGCGGTGCTCTACGCCGAACTGCGAGAGCAGCTCGCGGGCGCGGGCCGGGTCGAAGGCTTTGTAGGCTCGCCGGTTCATCTCGACGTGCTCGTCGACGGTCAGCCAATCGTAGAGAACGTTGCGCTCGGGGACGTACGCGATCCGCTCGAAACTCTCGGGAGTCAGTGGTTTCCCGTCGTAGAGTATCTCGCCGCTCGATGGGCGCGCGAGCCCGAGCATGCACTTAAATGTCGTCGTTTTGCCGGCGCCGTTGGGACCGAGTAACCCGAACACGCTGGCGCTTTGAACCTCGAGCGAAAGACCGTTGACCGCGGGCGTCGAGCCGTAGATCTTCCGCAAGTTCGAAATCTTGATACTGCTCATTGACTATCGCCTTTCGGGAGCTCGGAGAACCAGCGTTCCAACGCGGCTTCGAAGATCGCTCGCACCTCGTCGCGGTCGAGTCCGACCGCTTTGGCCTCACGCAGGGCCAGCTCGAGTGCGTCCCGTCCGATCTCGACGGCGACTCTCGGCGAGGATTCGGCTTCGTCGGTGCGGACGAACGATCCACGGCCCGTTGCCGTCTCGATAACCGCTTCCCGCTCAAGTTCGCGGTATGCGCGGGCTACGGTGTTCGGGTTGACCGTCAGATCGATCGCCAGCTGTTTGACCGTCGGCAGCTGTTCGCCGGCCCTCAAAACCCCGAGCGCTACCGATCGCTTGACCTGCTCGACGATTTGGAGGTAAATCGGCACGCCGCTGCGTGGGTCAACCGTTAGAACGGCGGGCATCTCAGAGACCTTAAAACTTCGGTCCCCAGCCCGGGAACAGCGCGTCGGGGCGGCGGTCGGGCAGCCGAACCGGAGTGCGGGACTCGCGGGGCATCTGGGTGTCGGAGGTGTAGGTAGAGATCACTTTGTGCTTCCTTTCGCATCGTACCAGCCCACTATCGTACTAGTACACTAGTACAATAGTGTAATGGGATGATTCTGTCAACCCCGACGGCTACGATTTTTTCTCAGGTGCGAAAACTCGCAGGGCCTCGGGGTGGACGGCGAACTCGGCGGGGGTGCGGCCGGCGGGTTCGCCATCGGCCGTAATCCGGTGCGGACGCCGGGTCCAGACCGAGAAGCTCGGCGCCCGATAGACTCGCAGACCCGCGCCCGAATCCCAATGGCGCGCGAGAATCGCTCGCGACACGCTCCAAATCGGCAGCAGCCCCTCCCCCTCGATGGCGTAGAGGTCGAGGCGGCCGTCGTCGATGGCCGCGTCCTGCGCCGTAATGAAGCCGCCGAAGCGGTGGCTGTTGGCCACGGTTAGCTGAAAGGTGCGCAACGCAACGCTGCCGCCGTCGTACTCGATCTGCGCGCGAAAGGGACGCAGGTAGCGAAAGGCCGCAAGGGCGCTCGCCGCGATTGCCCAGAATCCGAAGCGCTGCTTGCCGGCGGGGCGCTGCAGTCGCGTCAAGCGACTGGAGAGCCCGATGCTCGCTTCGTTAACGTAATAGGCTCCGTTGACCGTGGCCACGTCGATTCGCCGCGTGTGACCGGCGGCGATCGTCCGGCACGCGGCTTCAACGTCGAGCGGGATCTCCAAGGTGCGCGCGAGTTCGTTGAAGGTGCCCAGCGGAATCAGGCCGACCGGGACGCCGAGCCGTAGCGCCCGCGCCATGTGCCGGGCGAGCGTGCCGTCTCCTCCGCCGACGACGACGGCGTTGACGCCTCCCGCCGAGTGCGGCGCCGCGATCTCTATCCCTTGGGCCAGAAGCGCGCGACGGACGTCGCCGGCGAGTTCCTTACCTCGTCGAGACTGCGGATTGACGAAGAGCAGGACGCGCAATTTTTGCAGGAGCCCTTTGCTACGAGCCGCGGCGCAACGAGATCCAAAGCGCCGCCAGCGCGTTCCACGCGGCGATCGCTCCGAGCACGAGCGTGCCGCCGATCATCACGACGTAGCCGAGAAAGATCCCCGTCTGCGTCAAGGGATCGACGTAGCCTACGGCTTTTTCCGTGGCGCTGAGGTTCGCGTACACTCCATGAAAGACGAACCACACGACGGCGGCGCTCGGCGCGGTGAGCGCCGCGATCGTCAGGTGCCGGTTGCGCTGATCGTCGCGATTCATTCGAGACGGCGCTTCGGCGCCGCGTGCCGAAGAGACTTCAGCGATGCACCCTGGGAAGCGACGTCCGCGACCGCATAATCCGATGCCCGAGTCCCCGTACGAGGTGCTCGCGCTCTTTACCGGCGCGATGGTCGGCGCATCGCTGCTCATCATGTCGACCGGGACGCTGATGCCCTGTTTCAACTCGGCCTTGCACCTCTCGCAGGCGCAGATGGGGTGGCTGCTTTCTATCCAGTTCATCGGGTCGGTCGCGATGACGTCGGTCGCCGGGGTGTTGACCGATCGTTTCGGCGACCGGGCGGTCGTGCAGTGGAGCGGCGTGATCATGGGCGTTGCCTTGATCGTCGCTGCGGCGGTCCAGAGCTACGCCTGGCTGATTTCCTGGCTGCTGGTCTACGGCATCGGCTATGCCGCCGTCACCCCCGCCGGCAGCCACGCCATCATTTTTTTCTTCAAGAAATCGGATCGCGGCTTCGCCATGGGAGTCCGGCAGTGCGGCGTGCCGCTGGCAGGCGTGATCGGTTCGCTGCTGCTCCCGGCGATTGCGCTGCGTTTCGATTACCGCTACTCGCTGGTCACCGCGGGCATTTTAACGCTCGTCGCGTGCTCGATCGCCTCCCGTCTCTACCGCGAGCCCGAAGCGCTGGAGGGCGAACGCGTTTCGCTGCGCGCGATGCTGGTCGAAATGGTCGTCATCGCTCGAGAACCGCGATTGATTCTGCTGACGCTCACCTCGATGGTGCTGATATGCGGACAGCTGGCGCTGATGGGCTTCCTAACGCTCACCCTCGTGCAACGCGCCGGCTATTCGCTCGGCTTGGCGCTTTCGATCTTCACGCTCTCGCAGGTAGCGGCGATCTTCGGCCGCCTCGCATGGGGATGGATCAGCGATCACGTCTTTGCCGGGAGCCGCACGCTGCCCCTAGCTACGAACTGCATTCTGGTTGCCCTGGCAGCGCTTGGGATCGCCTCGATCGATGCCGGCACGCCGCTGTGGATCGCCATCCTGCTCGCGCTCGCACTCGGCTTTACCGCCGAGGGTTGGATCGGCGTGAGCGTCATCGGCTTTGCCGAAATTGGCGGCGAGGAGCACGCCGGCAGCGCGCTCGGTGTCGGCTTGACGTGGACGCTCCTGGCTGCGTTCGCGACGCCTGCGCTCTTCGGAGCGCTCGCGCAGGTGCATGGATACGACGTCGCCTGGCGGGGCCTCGCCCTGCTCGTTGCGTTCGGCGTCGCACCGGCGCTGCTGGCCGGCCGCGGCGCCGCCGCGCTGAAAACCTAGCACGCTTCTTTAGCGTTAACTCGCTAGTAGTCGATGCTCCCCGACGACTCCGGCTGGTCTAAGAAGTATTTCGGCGAGAGGGGCGCCGGAATCGGCACGAACTTCTTGGGCGCCGAGCTGAAATCGAAGCAGTCCGAAAGATCGTCGGAGCGCACGTCGGTCGTATCGAGCGACGGCAAGCCGAAGGTCTCCTCGATGAACTTGAGGATGCTTCCAAACTCGTGCTGCGCGTGCGAGACGTAGTGCGTCTTCGCATACGGTGAGATGGCGATCAGCGGCACGCGAAAGCCGAGTTCGTACGAGTTGTACGCAGGAGGCGGAACGTGATCGTACCAGCCGCCCCAGTCGTCCCACGTCACGAAAATGGCCGTGTCGTCCCAGTACTGGCTTCTACCGATCGCGTTGACGACCGAGGCGACCCACGAAGGACCGCTTCCGTTCGTGCCCCCCGCATGATCGGACTCCAGCGAAGTCGGGGTGAGCCAAACGACGTGGGCCAGCTTCCCCGCCGTGATATCGGTGAGAATGCGGCTCGGCGGGGAGATCACATCGGCCGCGAATTCCTTGCTGTGGCGAATGTGATAGATTGCATCGGGCGCTTCCCAGAGTCCGGCGCCGGGATGCTGCTGGTAGTAGGTCCAGCTGACCGCCTTTTGGTCGAGCAGATCCATCAACGCCGTCCGATCGAAACAGGGAAACGTGGCCTGATTCTCGTTTCCGGCCGCATCGATGACGTAGACGTAGGAGCCGGGAACTGAGTCGCAACCGCCGGTGAAGCCGCCCAGCGGCGATAACGCATTCGACGCCGCCCGCAACGGCGAACCGTTGGATATCGTCGACGTCCCGCTGACGATGTATTGGTGCGCGGGAAAACTCGGGCCCTCGTTGGTTTGAAACATTCGGTCCGCGAACGTATAGCGCTGCGCCATCGTGAAGTACGGCTCGACCTCAGTTCGCGGAACGTAGCCGTAGGCGCGACGATTGCGGGGCGGGCAGCCTCCCGACTTGGTGCAGTCCGAATGCACCAGGTTCCAGCCGTTGAGCTTGCCGTTGGCGCGCTCGATCAAAAACGCTCCATGCTCGTGACTGACGTCGTACGGGGCTTTGAGCGAAACTGGCGCGAGCTTCACGCGCTCGTTCGCAGAGTCCAGACCCGTCCGCACGGTATCGGCGCCCGCAAGCCCGTTGAAGAGATTGTCGGTCGTGCGGTTCTCTTGAAAGATGATCACGACGTGGTGAATTTTCGACGATGCGGCCGCTTCGGTTAGAGCGAGCGCCGGCACGATCGAACGGCCGGGCGCTACGGTTTGCGCCGGCCACGGAACGGACGCGCAACCGCACAAGAGCGCGGCGACGGTGAAGAAGGCAAGAAGCTTCACGGCAGCCCTCTACTTCGAAGCCTGGGGAATCGAAAAGAGGCTTCCCGCGCCCTTGCGCCCACCCGACGTCGTCGTCCCATAGAGCAGTGCGCCCTGGCGAATCGGACTCACCCACGGGTGCGCGCCGTCTGGGACCCCCCTAAAGCGATGGAGGGTCTTCTCCTTACCCGACGTCGTTATGCTGAAGATGACGCCGCAGCCGTTGCTACCGCGCCCCGTGCATCCATGTTGGCTAAGCCCGCCATATTCGGTCGTTCCGTAGAGGACGTGGTTGTCGGCGGTCAAGCCGGCGACCGGAACCGCGCCGTCGGGATATCCTCGAAAGCTGTACAAGACGTGCTCCACGCCGCTCGGATTCACGGCAAAGACCGTTCCCGAGTTGTCGAATGCGCCGCCGAAAGCCGTCGTACCGTAAAACGTACCGCCGCTAACGACGAGTCCGGCGTATGGGTTTGCCCCATCGGGATAGCCTTTGAAACTGTAGAGCTGATGCTCGGCGCTCCCGTTTACTTCAAAGACGCTGCCGTTGTCATAGTCGCCGCCGAATTCCGTCGTCCCGTAGAGCTTGCGGCCCGATTCGATCAGCGAACCCATTGGGGCCGCGCCGTCCCGCTTTCCCGCAAAGCGATGGAGAACGCGTTCTTTTCCGGCCGGCGTCACGGAAAAAATGATCCCGCATCCGACGGTAGAGCCCACGCGACAACCCGGCTCTCCACCGGCGCTCGTCGTACCGTACAACGCCCCCTTGTAGTCGAGCAAGGCGCCCATCACCGGAGCCGCTCCGTCGCTTCCGCCTTTGAAGGTATAGACGATGTGCTCGTTTCCCTTCGTGTCGATCGAGAAGACGGTGCCGTCGCCCGCGCTGCCCCCATATTCGGTCGTGCCATACAGCTTGTCGCCGAAGGCGGTGAGCGCGCCCGTCGGACTCGCGCCGTCGGCGCCGCCTTCGAAGCTGTACAGCATCTTTACCCCCGCAGGGTTACGAACGAAGACGCCCCCGAACGTGTGCGCGCCGCCGTTGATCGTCGTGCCGTACTTCGCAGCATGAAAAACGGTCAAGCCGGTCGGCGTCGCCCCCGATGGGTAGCCTTTGAAGCTGTAGACGAGCTTGTAACCCGTCTGGGGAGTGGCTGCGCCGATGGCGGCTAGGCTTTGCGATGCGCTTCGCGCGGGCGCGTAACCTTGCCCGCAGCCTGCGAGAATGCTGCTGCACGCAAACAGGGCGGTTATTCTTAATGATGCGGGTGAAATGGCGGCGATGACCTTTCGAGGATCCGATAACAACGCCCGCACTGCCCAGAAAGGGACTCGAACCCCCACGATGTTGCCACCACTGGTACCTGAAACCAGCGCGTCTACCAATTCCGCCATCTGGGCACGGGCCAAGTTCGATTCGCGCAAGTGAGCGTTGCAACCCGCTCGCCGAAACCCCCCGCGTGCGACGACGGTCTTGGGGGAACCACATGGCACTTCCATATCTCGCGATCTCGGATGCACCCGGCGCCGACCCCTATTCGCTCGCCGTCACGGTTGCCGCTGAGCGGGTCAGCCCGGCGGTCGTTTGCATCGAGGTCCGCAATGGCGGGCGCGGCGGCAACGGCAGCGGCTTCGTCTTCACGCCCGACGGTTTCATCATCACGAACAGCCACGTCGTCCACGACGCGCAGCGGATTACGGTAGCGCTGCTGGACGGTCGCGAACTCGACGCGTCCCCGATCGGCGACGATCCGCATTCCGATCTCGCCGTGCTGCGGGTCGACGTGCCCGGCCTTACGCACGCGACGCTCGGCGATTCGAGCGAGTTACGGCCCGGCCAGCTCGCCGTCGCGGTCGGTAATCCCTACGGGCTCGCGTATACGGTGACCGCCGGCGTCGTCAGCGCGCTCGGTCGATCGCTGCGGTCCCAATCGGGGCGCCTCATGGACAACATCATTCAAACCGACGCGGCGCTCAATCCGGGAAACTCTGGTGGTCCGCTCGTGAACTCTGCCGGCGAAGTCATCGGCGTCAACACCGCGGTGCTTCCCGGTCAAGGGCTCTGCTTTGCGATCGCGATTAATACGGCGAAGCACATTGCCGGTTTGCTGATGCGCGACGGACGCGTGCGGCGCGGCTACCTCGGCATCGCGGCACAGGACGTCGTGCTGGCGCCCGCCTTTGCGCGGCGCCTTGGTTTGCCGGATCGGCGCGCGATCGTCATCGACTCCGTGGAACCGGGGAGCCCGGCCGATACCGCGGGCCTGCGCGGCGGCGACGTTTTGCTCTCTTTCGAGGGAGAAGCGCTGCGCGGAGTCGACGCGCTGCATCGTGTGATGACGAGCGTCGATTTGAGCCGCGCCTATAAGATCGAGGTTTTGCGGCGCAGCGAGCGCCTGTCGCGGATCGTCTTGCCGGTAGAGTCGCCGGAATAGCCGTCGAATAGGCGTCCGAGCATGATACGCAAGCTGCTGCCGATCCTCGGCGTCACCTTCATCGACATCGTGGGCTTCAGCATGCTGATCCCGATGATGCCGTACTTCGTAACGCACTTCGGCGCCTCAGCATTCGTCGTCGGACTGCTCTTCGCGACGTTCTCGCTCTGCCAGTTTCTCTCGGCACCGCTCTGGGGGATCATTTCCGACCGGCTCGGCCGCAAGACCGTTTTGATCGTGAGCCAAATCGGCGCAACGATCGGCTGGGCGATGCTGGGGCTCGCGCCGAACATTGCCGTCGCGCTATCCTTGGCGCCGATCGCGGTCGTCTTCGCCGCGCGCATCCTTGAAGGGATATCCGGCGGTAACATCAGCATCACGCAAGCCTACGTCGCCGATCTCGTCGAGGCGAAGGATCGCGCGCGCGCCTTCGGATTGATCGGCGCGATGTTCGCTGCGGGGATGGTCTTCGGCCCCGCGGGCGGCGGCCTGCTCTATGCGCGTTACGGCTTCGCGGTACCGTTCCTCGTTGCGGCCGGCCTGCAGTTTCTCACGCTCCTCCTAACGATCGTGATGCTCCCGGAATCGCGCGCGCGCCCCGACGAGGAGGACCGTCTGTCGGTCCAATCGCTGGTCGAGTGCTTCGGCCAGCCGCGTTTGGCGCGCGTTCTCTGGCAGAAGCTGGCGATTGCTCTCGCGCTCTACGGATGGTTCGGCGTCTTTGCGCTCTATCTGCAGCGACAGGTCGGCTTCTCTCTGGCCAAAACCGATTATTTCTTCTCGGTCTTCGCCGTCTTCAACGTCTTCATGAACGTCGTCATGGTGCGGCGTGTCTCGGCGCAGCTGGGCGACCGGCGAATGTCGAATCTGGGCCTCGCCGCACTCGTCGCGGGATTCGCGCTCGTGCCGTTCGTGCACGAGCTCGTTTTGCTCTCCGCAACGATGCTGCTCTTCTCGCTTGGGATGGCGCTTACGAATACGGGCATCACCGCACTGATCAGCAACACCGCCTCCGATCGCGAGCAAGGGATGGTGCTCGGTGCGAGTTCTTCTCTCGACTCGCTTTCGGGAATCCTCGCCCCTCCGGTCTCGACCGGTCTGCTTTCGGGCTATGGTCCCCGCGTTGCGGGCGTCGAGTCGCTCGTGATGGCCTCGGTCGCGTTCGTGTTGGGCATTCGCGCCGGCATGGTACCGGAAACCGAGACCGTTAAAGCGGCGGACGCATAGGCGCAGAACTCCCTAAGCGGCGGTCTTCTTCCGGCGCTTGGCCGCCGGCTTTTCGCCGTCCGCGCCGCGGCGCTTCTTGCTCTCCTCGAGACTCTGCGCCAGCACGTCCATCAGATTGACGACCTTCGAGCGAACCGGCGCCTTCTTCGCCTTCGGCAATTCCTTGCCTTCGGCGCGGGCCTCGATCATCGTCAACAGCGCGTCGTGGTATTGGTTGTTGAATTTCTCCGGCTCGAATTCGTCGACGCTCATCGTATCGATCAGCATCCGCGCCATCTGCATCTCTTTTTCGGGCAGGTTCTCGCCGCCCGGAAGGTCGAGCGTCGCCGCCGGTACGATCTCGTTCGCCCAGTGCATCAGCTCGAGAACGAGCGCGTCCTCGAGCGGCTTGACGGCGGCGATGTACTCCTTGGTTCGAATCACCACACGCGCGATCGCAACGCGATTGCTGCCGGCGAGCGCTTCGCGCAGCAAGGCGTAGGCGTGCCGGCCTTGTTTGGTCGGTTCGAGATAGTAGGGCTTATCGAAAAACATCGGGTTGATCCGGTCGAGTTCGACGAACTCGACGATATCGACCGACTGCGTCGCCTCGGGATTGACCTTGGCAAAATCTTCATCGGTCAGTAAAACGTACTGACCCTTTTCATATTCATAGCCCTTGACGATCTCGTCCCATGGAACGGGCTGCCCGTCCACGCTGCAGACGCGCTCGTACTTGATGCGCCCCTCATCCTTTTTGTGTAGCATATTGAAGGAAAGGTCGTCGGTCTTCACCGCGGTGAAGAGCTTGACCGGAATCGTAACGAGCCCGAAGTTGATGGCTCCCGACCAGATTGCATGCGCCATAGCCCGACTATTCTACCCAAGGCGGCCGCCCGTTCGCTACCCCCGGGCGCTATCTGCCCACAAACGAGCGGCCTTGGCGCTCGGTCCCTCGAGGCGCTGCTTCTTCCAGCGCTTGGGGCCCCACAAGTCCCCGTCGCGAGCCACGCGCGCCGGAACCGTCCGGATCGTGTGCTTCGCGAACTCGTCGGCTGGCAAGACCGCCGGCCGGCGCCGGGCATCGGCCTCGACCTCCTCCCACTCCAGGGGCGTCGAGACGGGCGCGCCGTCGCGCGCCCGCACCGAGTACGGTGAGACGATCGTCTTTCCGAGGCCGACCTGCACGAAGTCGATATAGACGGCCTCTTGCGGGCGCTTAGCGATCGTACGCTGCAGCGTCGCCGCGCTCTTGCACTCCGCAGCGGCCCGGCGCGCGACGATCTCGGCAAAGACCTTCGCGGTGTCGTACGAGTACCCGGCGGCCAACGGCACGACGAGGTGGAGACCGTAGCCGCCGGTCGTCTTGACCAGCGATTTGAGACCGACGGAGGCCAAGAGGTCGCGAATCGTGAGCGTCACCTTTGCGAGCGTCGCGAGCGTGCACTTCTCACCCGGGTCGAGGTCGAAGAGCACGAACTCCGGCTCGTCGAGATCCGGCAGCGCCGAGGTCCACACGTGCAGCACGATCGCCGCAAGATTCGCGAAGTAGACGAGGCTCGGTTCGTCGTTGCACAGCGGGAACGTCACCTCGCTGCGCGTTCCACCCGGGGTCGGAACGGTAACCCGTTCGATCCAGTCCGGCACGCCCTTGGGGACCTGCTTTTCGAAGAAGGTCGCGCCGTCGATTCCGTTGGGATAGCGCTGAACGGTGAGCGGACGTCCCTTGAGGTGCGCGATCGCCTGCGGAGCGATGCTTTGATAGTAGCCGATCAGATCGCGCTTCGCGTAACCGTCGCGCGGCCAGAGCACTTTGTCGAGATTGGAGAGCGAGAGCGTTCGATTGCCCACCCGAACGTCGTGCCGCTGCGACGCGCTCACGATTCCTTCGCGATCTCCGCGACGACCGCGCCGGGCTCTTTGTCGAGCCGCAGCCCGACATAGGCGGGCTGGCGCAGATAGCCATCGCGCGTCCACTCCGCGAAGTGCACCTCGACGACCAGTTTCGGCGCGGTCCAATGCGTGGGCGCGTTCGCGTCGACATCGTTGACGAAGGGAGACGATTTGCGTTCGATCTTGCGCAGGCGCTCGTAGAGTTCGGCGAGCAATTTCGTCGAAAAACCGGTGCCGACCGAGCCGACGTACCGAAGCTTCTTGCCGTCGTAGACGCCGAGCAGCAGCGCGCCGAAGCCCTTGCGGCTCCCCTTTGGTTCGGTCCAGCCGCCAACGACGAACTCTTGCTCGTTGCCGGTTTTGATCTTGACCCAGTCGCGGCTGCGCCGCTCCTGATAGGTCGACCCGCGCCGCTTGCCGATAATTCCCTCGAGCCGTCGCTGCCGCGCGATGGCGAAGAGTTCTTTTCCGCTGCCCACGACGTGCTTGGAGTAGAGCACGATGCCGTCGTCGCGAATCAAACGCTCGAGCAACGCTTTGCGCTCTTCGAGCGGCGTCGAGCGCATGTCAATGCCGTCGGCGTAAAGGAGGTCGAACGCGGCAAACGTGAGACCTACCGGCTTTTTCTGCGACTCCTGCAGTCGCTGAAAGGCCGAGCGTCCTTGCGCGTCGAGGCTGACGATCTCTCCGTCGACCATCACCGGCGAGCTCGCGAAGGAGGTCGAGAGCTGCTCGAGCGAGGGAAAGCGTTTGAGCATATCGAGCCCATTGCGCGAGACGACGGAGAGTCTGCCGTCCTCGATCGTGCAGAGCGCGCGATAGCCGTCCCATTTGATCTCGAAGAGCCATTCCGGATCGTCGAACGGCTCGCCGACCAGCGTGGCCAGCATCAGCCCTTTGACCTTCGGCAGCGGATCGCGCTTGACGCTCGCGTGCCGGCGCGGCGCGGTCGCGTGTTTTGACGGTTTCGATTGCCACGTGGGCGAGTGAGGATCGGCGGCGACGTCGGCCAGCGTCTTGCCGCTCTTGACGGATTGGGGATGATCGGCCGGATTGTACTTGGGATCGGAGTGCTCGTCGCGATCCTTGAGCAGCAGCCACGGGTCGCCGTGCTCGTCCTCGCGCGGCTTGATTTTGACGAGCGTGAACTCGCCGCGCAGCTTCTTGCCGTGCAGAACGAACTTGATCTTGCCGCTGGCGATCTCTTTGGCCGGATCGGTTCCTTCGGCAAGCGTGTACGTCCCACTATCCCAAACGATGACGCTGCCGGCCCCATATTGCCCGGCCGGTATCGTTCCCTCAAAATCGCGATAGTCGAGCGGGTGATCCTCCACGTGCATTGCGAGGCGGCGATCCAGCGGTACCAGCGTCGGTCCCTTGGGAACGGCCCACGAGGCGAGCACGCCACCGGCCTCGAGGCGAAAGTCGTAGTGCAGGCGCGTCGCGCGGTGCATCTGCACGACGAAGCGGGGCTGCTTGCGCGACTTCTCCTTGCGGCCGCTCGGTTCGGGGGTCTGTTTGAAGTCGCGCTTCTTGCGATAGGTTTGCAGAGAGCCGGGCTTCGCGCCGGCGGACTTTACGGCCATGGCCGCTTGGCGTTCGACGCCACATCGCGCTACCCTTAGAGAGCGTGATCTATAATGCGGTCGGTATCGTCTTGGCGTTGGGCGTCGCGGTGGCCGCATGGCGCCGCAGCGCAAGCCGCGGCGGCTACTACGACCGCGAGGTCTACGGCATGAGCCCGGCGACGCACGTCCGCTACGCGGTCATCAGTTTAGCGTTTGCCGGGTTCTTCATCGCGGCGTACGTCCTTGCGCTGCGCTCGGCAGGCATCGCCGCGCTGGCGCTGTATGCGTTGCTCGCCGTGTTCTACCTGACGTCGTTCCTGCGGGGAGCCGCCGAATCCGATGAATGAGTTTCGTTTTTCACCGAGGCCGAATCGAGCCGGCGAGATCGACTGGATGGGATGGAACGCCGATGCGTTCGCGCGCGCCGCGGCGGAGGACCGCCCGATCCTTCTCTCGATTTCGGCGGTGTGGTGCCACTGGTGTCACGTCATGGACGAGACGACGTATTCCGACCCGGGCGTCATCGAGACGATCAACCGCCGCTTCGTACCGATTCGGGTCGACAACGACAAGCGTCCCGACATCAACGCCCGCTACAACATGGGCGGCTGGCCGACGACGGCCTTTCTGGCTCCCAACGGACGAACGTTGACCGGCGCGACCTATCTGCCGCCCGCGCAGATGCGGCGCGCGCTCGACGAGATCGCGCGCTTTTATACCGAACATAAATCCGAGATCGAAGAGCTGCCCGCACCGCAGCCGCGAGGCCCCGCCGGAGAAGGCGCGAGCCAAGAACTTACCGGCGCGCCGGTTGCGAATCTCTTGGAGCAACTCGAGGCCGGTTACGACGAGGAGTACGGCGGCTTCGGAGAAGAGCCGAAGTTCCCGCAGGCAGAGTCGCTCGAGTTTCTGCTCGTACAATGGCGCGCCACCGGTAAGCGGCGCTGGTACGAAATGGTCGCGCGAACGATGCTCGCGATGTCGCGCGGCGGCATGTACGACCACGTCGAGGGCGGCTTCTTTCGCTACTCGACCGCGCGCGACTGGAGCGTGCCTCACTTCGAGAAGATGGCCGAAGATCATGCGGGGTTGCTGCGCGTGCTCTCAGAGCTCGTACTCTTTTCGCGCAACGAGGAATTCCGCGAGACGCTGGTCTCGGCGACGAACTACGTCCAGAAGCTGCTGCGCGACGAGCAGACCCAGCTTTACGCCGGCAGTCAGGATGCCGACGAGGAGTACTACGCGCTCCCCCTCGAGCAACGCCGTGCGCTCGCGGCGCCGTCGCTCGACCGTACGTCGTATACGAACTGGACCTGCGCGCTCGCAGGCGCGGTCTGTCTGGTTTCGCGCGCGCTCGACGACGACGGGTTGCTCGCGCAAGCGAGCGCGACGCTCGACGCCGTTGCGCAGCGGCTCGTCACTCCCGACGGACTTCTGTACCACGTTCTCGTTCCCGGCGGCACACCGGAGGTACCCGGGCTGCTCGGCGATCACGTCGCCTACTGCCGCGCGCTGCTCGACGCACACGAGATCTCCGGCGAAGAGCGCTTTTTCGCGCGAGCGCAGGCAATCGCTCAGACGACGATCGAACACTTCGGCGCGCCCGGCGGCGGCTTTTACGATCGCCTGACGTCGGCGGAGCGCCTGGGACAGCTCGCGATAGAAGACCGTCCCATCGTCGACAACGGCCTCTTCGCCGAATGCTTGCTGCGCCTGCAAACCCTGGGCGGTTCGGCGAGCTATCGGCAACGGGCGCGCGCGACGCTCGCGTTCTTTTCGCCGGTCGCCGAACGCACCGGCACCTTCGGCGCTACGTACGCACGCGCGCTGGCGAGGTACCTCGCACCGGAGATCGCGGTCCGCATCGTGGGCGATCCGGCCGCTACCGATTCTTTCCGCGAAGCCGCGCTGCGTTTGCCTTCACCGTTTCTTTCGATCCGTACGCTGACACCGGCACAAGCCGACGCGGAGAATCTCCCGCCGCAGCCGCGGCCGGCCGCGTACGTGTGCGCCGGCGTAACCTGCGGGGCGCCGATCGCACGAGCGCACGAGATGCGCGAAGCTTACGACGCGGTGCGCACGAACGTCAGCCAGTACCAGCAGCCCCAGAGCCCTACGGCAATCGAGTAAGCGACGAGCACGTAGCCCCAGCGCGGAAAACGCTCGCGCACCGCGAGCAGCATCAGGGCGACCAAGAAAGGCTCGAAATCCAGCGCGTGGCGCATTCCGAACTGTGCGAAGCCGTTGACGTAATACAGCAAGTTCGGAGCGGCCACGACCATGACGCAGGCCCAGAGCGCGAGCACCCAGCGCGCCGGGGAACGAGCGAGAAACGCGAGGAGGAGGGCGGGCGACGTCCAGGTCAGCGCGACGCCGGAATACTCCGGGCGCAGCCAGGGATAGACCGGTAAGAACGCCGGCAGGGCCACGAAGAACGACCAGAGCTCGCTCGGAAGATATTCGAAGCGAAACGGCGAGCCGGTGGGCATGCCGGCCTGATCCTGGTGATACCAAGCGGTGTAGCCGATATCGTTCCACGTCCCCCAACGCGCCTCGTTGTAAAGAATCCAGAGAATCGCGACCGGGAGCAGCGCGGCGCCGAAGGAGACGAGCCTGCGTACCGCCGGGGCACGCGGCGTACCGGCCGTCAACAGATACGCGTAAACGGGCAGCACCAGAATCATCGAAAAACGCGATTCGACGGCACAAGCGGCGAACAGCGCGACGAGCCAGCCTCGCTGCTTACCGGAGAGTTCCAGCAATGCGAGCATCGTGAAACAGCAGGCCGAGACGTGCGCGATGAACCAGACGTCGCCGAGCATCGCGCACCAGAGAAGATCCGTCCCGGCCAAGAAGAACGCGCAGATCCAGGCGATGCTCGAACGCCGCACGCCCAAGCGTTCGCCGAGCTCCCACGTCGCACCGATCGTAATGGCCGCCAAGACCGCCGCGAGCGCCGTTTGGTTCGTTTGTCCGTGCAAGAGTGCCACAAACGGCATCAGTAAGATCGCGGGCAGCGGCGCTTCGATGATGAAGTAGTGTCCGTTGTACGGCAGAGCGTCGATGTACGCGCCCGGCCAATCGATCCAAGCGTGTCCGGAGAGCAGGGCCTGCGCCAACAGGACGAAGTTGTTATAGGGTGTCGGTCTGAGATGCGAGAGCAGCGCCGTGACGGCGAATGCGATCAGCCCCGCGACGACGGCGGGTGCAACCCGCAGCTTCAAAGGGCCGGCAGCGACGGGCGCGGCAAAGGTTTGGGCGTCTGGAAGGTCGAGGGCGGCAGACTCTCGGGGAAGCGATATTCGCCCCAAACGATTCGCTCGCGCGCAAGCCTCGTTCCAATCATGGCGCTGGCGCTGGCCACGACCGGCAACCAATACTTTCCGAACGAGCCAAACTCGATCTCTCCGTTGCCCGAGACGCCCGTACCGGTGCTGTGAAAGCGTACGGCACGAGGGAGGAAGTTCGTGCCGTCGATCGTTAGCCGGTCGATCCACACGCTGCCGCCATGATGCAGCGGCGTCGCTTCATAGACGTAGTCGAGGTGATGTCCGTCTTTCGACGTTCCGAGGAAGAGGAGCTCGTAGGCAGTCGCACTCGGCGCGAAACGGCCGATGGCGTAACGTTCCTCGCGCTGCGAAAAGCGCACGGCCTTGTGGCGCAGCGCGATGCCGTCGATCGCCAGCGTTTCGTCTCTGACGCTCGTCCCGTTTCGATAGATGCGGTGACGTTGCTCGATGTTGCTCGGCCCGACCTGCGAAACGGTGTAGGCGTAGACGACGACCTTCGGCGATACGACGTGTTGCAGCGCGAGGGCGTACCGTTGCAAAACGTACGCGGAATCGAGCTGCCCGCCGCTGCCGCCGCTCGCGCCGAGCAGCGACGCCGCCGTCAGCATCGCCAGGCGCCTGCAGAGACTCACGTCAAGACGGCATCCCGAATCGCGCGCAGAGCGGCTTGCGCACCCAGTGGATTGCTGCCGCCGCCTTGCGCGACGGCCGCTTGGCCTCCGCCCTTCCCGCCCACCAACGGAGCTGCGAGCTTCACCAAGTTGCCGGAATGCACGCCTTGACCGATCAGATCGTCGCTCGTGCTGACGAGCAGGCTGACGCTGCCGTTGTCGAGGCCCGCCAACGCCACGACCCCGCTGCGCAGCTTGCTGCGAATCGCATTGCCGAGCTGGCGCAGCGCCTCGCCGCCTGCCTCGGGAACGATCGCACCAACGAAGGCGCGGTCGCCCTTGCGTTCGGCCCGCTCGACGTAATGCTCGGCTTCGGACGAGGCAATGCGGGCGCGCAGCTGCCCGAGCGACGTCTGCAGGTCGCGCACGTCGCGCTGCATCCGCTCGACGCGGTCGTGCAGTTCCTCGGGAGCCGCAGACATCGTCGATGAAAGCGTGGCGATCAAATCGCTCTGCTTCGCGACGTGATCCTCGGCCGCAGCCGAGACGCACGACTCGATTCGGCGTATGCCGCTGCCGATCGAAGATTCGGAGAGGATGACGAACATGCCGAGCTCTCCGGTCGAATGCGAGTGCGTGCCGCCGCAAAATTCGAGTGACGGCCCTGCCTCTACGACGCGGATCGTGTCGCCGTACTTCTCGCCGGCCATCCAAACCGCGCCCGTCTTTTTCGCCTCCTCGAGGGGCAGAACGCGAGTAACGAGGTGCGCGTCGTCGCGGATTATCTCGTTGACCCGATGAGCGACCGCGCGCCGCTGCTCCGGCGTGAGCGCGCCCTTCGGCCAGCGAAAGTCGAAACGCATGCGGTCGATTCCGACCCACGAGCCGGCTTGGTTGACCTCATCGCCGAGCACGTCTTTGAGGGCGCGCTGCAAGAGGTGCGCGGACGTATGATGCCTGCGGATCTCACGGCGCCACTCCTGCGCGACGCGAGCGATGACCGCATCGCCGGCCGACATCTCGCCCTCGACGACTCTTCCCGAGTGCGCGATCGCTTCGCCCATGTACTGCGTGTCCGCGACGTCGAAGCGCGCGCCGTCGGATACGATCGTTCCTCGGTCTCCGATCTGGCCGCCGCGCTCGGCGTAGAACGAGGTTCGATCGAGAATGAGCGTGCCGTCCTCGCCGCTCTTGAGCGAGCCGGCGGGCTTACCGTTCTTGAGCGCGGCGACGATTTCGCCGCGGATTTCGAGACCCTCGTCGTATCCGGTGAACGAGCTGCGCAGCGCCGGTAGATCGGCCAGTGCGACGACGTCGCGTTTGGCCGCCGCATCCCGCCGCGCGCGCCCGCGCTGTTCTTCCATGAGCCGGTCGAAGCCAACGGTGTCAACGGCCGCGCCGCGTTCGCCGGCGATTTCCCGCGTAAGTTCGAGCGGAAAACCGTACGTATCGTGCAGCAAAAAGGCCTCGTCGCCGCCGATGACGCCTTGGCGCTTCGCGAGCGCATCGTCGATGACGCGCTCGAGCATTGCGACTCCGCGCTCGAGCGTGCGATCGAAGATCTGCTCTTCGTGCCGTATCGCATCGGCGATCCGCAACGCGCTCTCACGCAGCTCGGGGTAGCCGGGTTCGAGCGATTGGATCGCCGCCGGCACGAGCTGCGCGAAAAAGCCTTCCGGATAGCCAAGCAGCTTTCCGTTGCGTACCGCGCGGCGAATCAAGAAGCGCAGCACGAAGCCGCGATCCGTGTTCGACGGGTAGACGCCGTCGTTGATGAGAAAGGTCGCCGAGCGCAGGTGATCGGCGATGATGTTCTGACGGGCCTCCTGCTCCAGCTCGTCGAGCGTCGTGCGCCCGATCGCCGGCTGGACGGCGACCAAATCCGTGAAGAGATCCGTTTGATACATCGACGCGAAGCCGTTGCAGATCGCGAGCATGCGTTCGAGGCCCGCACCGGTATCGATCGCCTTGCGCGGCAGATCCTCCAGCTTGCCGTCGGCCGTACGATTGTACTGCTGAAAGACGACGTTCCAAAGCTCGACGTACCGGTTTCCGAGGTTGGGTCCGGTGTCTCCGGGACCACTCGCGTACCGTGCGCCGGTATCGTAGAAAATCTCGGTGCACGGGCCGCACGGTCCGGTCGCACCCATCGTCCAGAAATTATCCTCGTCGAAGCGAGTGACGCTACCGGGGGCGAGCCCGACTTCGTCGATCCAGATCCGAGCAGCTTCATCGTCGCCGATGTGAACGGTTACGTAGAGTTTTGCCGGATCGAGCCGCAGTACGCCGGTAACGAACTCCCACGCCCAGAGGATCGCTTCGCGTTTGTAATAGTCGCCGAAGCTGAAGTTGCCGAGCATCTCGAGGAACGTGCCGTGCCGGCCCGTCCGCCCGACGCTCTCGATGTCGCTCTTCGCCCCGGCGACGCGCAGGCAGCGCTGCACGGTCGCGACGCGGGGTGCCGGTGCGGGCTGCTCGCCGAGAAAGACCGGCACGAACTGCTCCATGCCGGCGATCGTGAAGAGCGTCGTCGACATCTCGTGCGGAACCAGCGACGCCGGCGGGAGCAGCTTGTGCTGTTTACCGGCGAAAAAGTCGATCCACGCCCGTCTCAGTTCCTGGCTCTTCATAACCCTATGATAACCGACGATTCGCTCCCGGCGATGCGTTCGACGTCGCGCCTCGCCGTCGGGCCGGCCCAAGGCCGCGCCGACCCTTGGGGCGCACCTTCCTGGCCCGGTTTACCCCTCTAATAAAAGGCCGGCGTGCGCCCGCCGAGCCGGCAATAAAAGCCTGCGCGCGAAACCCTTCGCTGCGGCCAGCGCCTGCCCACTCCTGAAACGCGCCGAGGCCCGTACGCTTCTTCGCCACAGCTTCGCGTTGGTTATATACGCGACGTCGGTCGCAAAAGAAATCTTGTAAGGTTGGGCACCTACCGAGAAACTGTACGCTTCGCAGCCGTTTTCGATCGCACGGCGGATGCTCGCGCACATGAGCATCGTCCCCGGCGAATAGCGCGAGTACTGGGGGTTGTGCGCGATCATATAGGCGACGACGCGGCGCTGCGCGGCGTCGATGAAGAAGCCCTGCGCCGCGACGAGCGTCGTACCTTGGTAGATCGCGCAGACCGCAAACCGTCCCGACGCATAGCACTTGGCGAAGAATTCGCCAAACCGCCGGTGCCACTTTTGAGAGCTCTGCTTCCAGCGCGCGCTGTGCAGCCGCAACAGGCCTTCGATGGCGCTCTCCGCCTCGCTCGGCGGGGCGAAATGAAGCCGATAGCCGGGCAATCTCTCTATTCGGCGCAAATGCTTACGCAAGGTAGCCCGCGTCGCCGGACCTCGGGTGGCGAGATACGAGTCCCACGTCGCCGGAAGCTTGAGGAACGGGCACGGAGTGGAGTCCGCCGCGACGAACCGGTAGCGGCTCGAGTCGAACTCGGCCACAAGCGATACGACGCGCCGATCTGCGCAGTTGGCCAGAGTCAAACTGTCCCAGGGTAGCAGCTCGATCTCGCGCGCGAGAGCGGGGATAAAGTGATCTTCGTCGCCGGGAAGGCCGAGCATACCGGTAAAATCGGCGCGTGGACCCGGTCCCAGGCGCAGCTCCCGGTGGAATGCGAAGCCCAGCCGCGCGTGCCGCGCGAAGCTCAGCGGCAGAAATGCAAGATAGGGCCCCTCGCCTCGGCGCACGCCCAAAATGACCCACGGTTTTTTCTCGCTGGCAAGGCACGCGTAGAGCCAGTCCCAGGAGAGAAAGAGATTGCTCTGCGGATCGAGTCGATAGAGCTCCGCCCAGCGCGACCGAAGCGTCTCCAACTGATCGAGTGTCGTGAACCGATTCACGATCATGGATGTCTCGTCATGTGAAGGGCGCTCGGGAATCTTTCGGCTCATCTCGGCGAGCATCTTACCCCTTTGTGGCGTTGGACCCGTCGCGCGAGGCCAGGCGAACCGGTCGATTTCCCAACCGGTTCGCCGTGTGGCACGCTTATCGCTCAAACCTAGCGGTGTTGTCCCCGCCGGACGCGGGCCTCTTGGCGCTTTAGCAGAGTGTGCTGGTCTGCTTGCCGGAGTAGATCTCGAGGAAGCCGTTTGCCTTCGTCGGGATTTCGCCGTACTCTAACAACGCGCCGATGGCGCCGATGACGCCGCCGTATTTGCCTTTTGTGGCGACCGAGTAGCAGGGGCCGAGCTTGATCTTTTCGCCGCTGATCGTCGCTTGCCCGAACATCGTGTACGGCTTGCCGTTCGTAATCGTTGCGCCGGTGAGTCCGCCAACCGGCCGTATCTCATTGCCGAACGTGGTTGCGCTGGCAAACGCGAATTGCAGATAGAAGATCGCCGTGCCCGTGCCGAGCTGCGGCAACTTATTGTAGTCCGTCGAGCTGCTGGTGACGGTGACCTTCACCGCCGGTTTTGCTTTCGGATACGAGATCGTGCCGCCGAAACCGCCGAATGCGGGAACGCAGAACGAACCGCCCTTGGCCAAAAGCGTGACGGCTAGCGATGCGTCGTTCTTTGCATCCTTCTGACCTTTGCACGGCGGCGGAGTGGCCGTGGCGTCGGGGATGGAGACGTTATTTTGAACCGCGAGGGGAGCCGCCGGCAGCGTCGCACCGCCGTGCTGTGCGCACGCGGCTAACGCGGCCGCGGCCACGAGTACTAGAGAGCTGCGCAGGAAAATGCGTGCAGCAGGCATGGTTAAACCTCCAAAAAGTTAACAGATATTACCTTTAGGTTGAGCGTTGGCAGAGACTTTATGCGAGAAACACCTCACTCAAACCTGCAACGAACGCAGAGCCGGGGTCGTTTCATACCCGGGCTTCTAACGTCTTGAAACGCTCCAGCGTGCAAGCTTACGCAGCATTCTAGAACGACGCGGGGGCCCTGATTGGGGAGGTGGTTGTCCGGTCCACGCGTAACCATGAGGACCGGGTTTTCTACCTCTATTATCGGAGGCGGCCGGTGATACTTTTCGCCGGGCTAAGGCCCGGAGCATAGGCGGATGGATAGTTTGGAACGTGCGGTAACCACCGCCCCGGTGCGAACGCTTTCAGAGCGCAGTCATTCGATTCGTGCCTTCGAGCTGAAGCGCACGCTGGTGCTGATGTGCAGCGACGTTGCCATGCTCGCGATCGCATCAACGGCTGCCGCGTTCGTCTACTCGTATTTCAGCGACTTTCTGGACTACCGCGCCATCATCGAGTCGGCGTTGATCTGGACCTTCGCATCGGTTTGGACGTTCAAGGCCATCGGTCTCTACCGAATCTCCTACTCGCTCGATAAGCGCGACGAATGGTACCACGTCATCGTAGGGTTGGCGATCGGTGTCGCGCCGCTCATCATTATCTTCACCCTCATTCCGGCGATCTCCAGCTCGCGGCTGGTTTTGTTGATTTCGTTCGTTTTGTCGGCGGTTCTCGTCGGACTCAGCCGGTCCATTATTCATAGCGAGTATGGAACGAATGCCGGCAAGCAGAGGCACCGAATTGCGCTCGTCGCGAGCCCCGCTGACTTGCAGGCGCTCGCATCGGTAATGGAAAGTGCCGCGCACGATCTGCGGCTGGTTCCGGTCGCCAGCACTGAAGAGGCGATAACCGATGCCGCCTCCGGCTGCGCCCCGTGGTACGATCAGCTCGTGCAAGACGGATGCGACGAACTCGTCTTTGCCGGCGTGCCTTCAGTGCCGGCGGGACTCATGGTCGAGCGCGCCGCTCGCGACCATATCGCGATCGGATTTGCGCCGCCCGGCCTGCCCCAGCAGCTGCACGGCCTCGATTTCGTGCTGTCGCATCGTCAACCGCGCCTTCTCGCGCGCCGCGTTCCCGCCTGCACGCCGATCAACACGTTGTTCAAGCGGTTCTTCGATATCGTCACCGCCGCGACCGGACTGCTCCTCACGTGGCCGTTCATCCTATTGGGCATAATCGCGATTCTCATCGAATCGGGGCGCCCGGTGATCTTCAGCCAGGAGAGGGTCGGCCGCGACGGCAAGCCGTTTCGCATTCTGAAGTTGCGGACCATGGCGCTCGATGCCGAAGCGCAATGCGGCCCGGTATGGGCGGTCGGCGACCCGTCCAAGGATAAGCGGGCCACTAGAGTGGGCGCGTTTCTTCGCAAGGCCAGCATAGACGAACTGCCGCAGTTCCTTAACGTACTGCTCGGCGATATGTCGCTCGTCGGTCCGCGTCCCGAACGCCCCGTCTTCGTCGAACGATTTCGCAAGGAGTACCCGCGCTACGACGAGCGGCATTTCGTGCGACCCGGCGTTACGGGCTGGGCCCACGTGCACATGCGCAGAAGCCCAGGAATCGAGGAGATCGGCGAGCGCCTGGAGCTCGACCTCTTCTACATCGAAAACTATTCGCTGCTCCTAGACGTCTTCATCGCCTTCAAGACCGGCGTCGAAGTTCTGTTTCAGCGCTGGGCTTAAGAACGGGTTAACACCGGTAGCATCATGTCGTCCTCCACTGCCGGCTCGTCCGTAGCTGCAGAAATCCGACCGCTCGTTTCCGTCATCGTCCCGACCCTGGACGAAGAGCGTTATATCGGCGGCGTCCTCGACGACATGCTCGGCCAAGAGGGCATCGACGCAGACGTCGAGATATTGGTCGTAGACGGCGGCAGCACCGACGGAACTCGCGCGATCGTCGAATCATATGCGGCCAAAGCCAACGTGCGGCTGGTGAACAATCCCAAGCGCCGCCAAGTCTTCGGATTCAACCTGGGAATACGCGAGGCGCGCGGATCGATCATCTGTATCATCCACGCGCACGCCAGGTTTTCGAAGACCTACCTGGCCGCATGCTTCGACGCGCGCCGGCGCACCGGAGCGGCGAACGTCGGCGGCGTGGTAACCCACCGCGGCGAGGGGCCCATGGGTGAGGCGATTGCGCTCGCGATGTCTTCCCCGCTGGGAGTCGGCGATTCCAAGTACCGGCATACGAAGCAAGAGCAATGGTGTGATTCCATCATGGGGACGTTCATCGATCGAAGGCTCTTCGACGACGTCGGCTACTATAACGAGAGCAACATCATTAACGAGGATTGCGAGTTCAACTACCGTTTGCGCACTGCCGGTTACCGGGTGTTGGTCTCACCCAGCATCGAGGTCACGTATTTCGTGCGGTCGTCGCTGACGGGGCTGGCGAAGCAATACTTGCTCTACGGCTTCTATCGGCGCTGGACCGAGGTGCAGCATCCCGGTTCCGTGCCGTGGAGGGTTTACGTGCCGCCTGCCTTGGTGGTCGGCCTACTGTGCTCTGCAATCCTATGTGCGTTAAGGATCGTTACGTGGGGGCTGGTATTGCCCGCAATGTACGCCTGCGTTCTCGCTCTTGGGGCAGCCGACGGGTTGTGGCGGTCAAAGCGCCTCTCGCTTGCGATGCGTGAACCGGTGGCAATTGCGACGATGCACTTCGCTTTCGGCGTGGGCTGGCTACGGGGACTTTTCACACTCCGTGCAGTAAAGTGACCGACGCAACGATAGGAGAACGGCGCATTTTTAAGACAACTCCCTCGGCCGCTCGCCCCCCGCTCGCGACGAGCTCCGGCCTCTACGTCACCGGCGGCAAGCAAAAACCGGTCGGTTTCAAAGCTCGCGAAGAATGGGTGGTGTTTGAAAGAGGCCTGATCCTGCGCGTCGATCCGCAGCGTGGTTCGGTCGAGCGATGCGTGGACTACGTAACGCCGCACGAGGCCTCCGCGCAAGACGCCTCCATCACATTTGAGGGTGGCGTCCTGGAAGGGCAGCGCCTCTATACGTGCACGAGAACCGAGGCGTTCGTTTATCGCGTGCCCGATTTTACACCGCTGGCCCGCGTCTCCTTACCGTGTTTCAACGACGTTCACCACGTACGGCCTACGAAAGCAGGCAACCTGATCGTTACGAACACCGGCCTCGACATGGTGCTCGAGACGACACTCGAAGGCGACGTCGTTCGGGAGTGGGGCGTCCACGGAGAGAGCCCATGGTCGCGCTTCTCTCGCGATGTTGACTATCGCAAAGTACTGACGACGAAACCGCATGTTTCCCACCCGAACTTCACGTTCTTCATCGACGACGAACTCTGGGTCACGCGGTGCATGCAGCAGGATGCCGTCTCCCTCACCAATCCGGGGCGCCGCATCGACGCGACGTTCTACTGCCACGACGGCGAGGTGTACGACGGGAAGGTCTACTTTACGACGGTGACCGGAACCATCGTCGTCGTGGACGCCGAGACGCTCAAAACGGAGAGCGTCATCAATCTCAACGAGATCGACAATCCGGGCAAGGCAAACTTGGGCTGGTGTCGCGGCTTGGCGAGACTCGACGAGCGCCACCTGTGGGTGGGATTTACGCGGTTTCGAGAGACGCGCTTCAAAGAGAACGTGCGGTGGGTCAAACGATTCATCAAGGGCGAAGAAAAGCCGACGCGCGTCGCGCTCTACGACGTCGTCGCGCGCAAGCTGCTCGTGGAGATCGATCTCGAGCCTTTCGAAATGCACGTTATTTTCGGCGTCTTTCCGACCGGCATATGACCGGCTGGCCGGAAGGCAAGAAGTTTGCCTTCACGATCATGGACGATACGGACCGTGCATATCTTCAGGGCGTCAAGCCGTTCTACGATGCGCTCATTGCCTTCGGGCTGCGTACGACGAAGACGGTCTGGGCGCTCGAGTCACCGCCGGACGATCCGTTCCGAGGTGACAGCCTGCAGAATCCGGCCTATCGCGCGTGGGTGCTCGATCTTCAAAAAGCCGGTTTCGAGATCGCTTGGCATGGCGCGCGTTCCGGGGGGACCGAACGCAGCGCTCACGGCGACGCGCTGGAACGTTTCCGCGAGATAATCGGAGGCTATCCAAGAACCTACGCCAACCATGCGGTCAACCCTGAATGCATTTATTGGGGTGAAGAGCGCTTCGATGCGCCGCTCCTGCGCGAGATGTTCCGCCGCTTTTCCGGGCGCGAGCGTTTTTTGGGCTCTACGCCCGGGACGCCCTATAACTGGGAAGACCTGTGCGCCAAGGCGCTGCGATACGTTCGGGGCTTTAACTTCGACGATACCGTGACGTCGCGTCAGGATCCATGGATGCCCTACCACGATCCACGCCGCCCCGCCGCCGCTCGATGGTTTTCGGCCAGCGACGGATCCGACGTCGAGCGGTTCGTTCGGCTCCTCGCGCCGGCGAGGCTCGACGCCCTCGAAGCCAGCGGCGGCTGCTGCATCGTCTACGCGCACGTCGCGGACGGCTTCGTACGAGACGGCGGCGTTGACGAGCGAGTCATGCGCACGCTTGAAGACCTCAGCCGGCGGCCGGGGTGGTACGCTCCCGTCGATGCCCTCCTCGATCATATCGAGCAGCGGCGAGGGGAGTACGTAATCACAACAACGCAGCACCGCCGCTTGGAACGTCGCTGGGCGGCCTATCAGGTTAGGCGCCTCCTCGGCTTTGCATAGCACCGGCAGGCTGCTCAGGTTGGCGGGAGGCAAATGCGCGAGGCAAGAAGTGGGCGAGGGTAGGGGCGCTTTCTATGCTGGCCCGCCATCACGTTTTGCCAAAATCTTGGAATTGAGGTTCTCGATGTTAGCCCGGCGCCTGGCAGCGCTCTCACTCGCCCTGTGTGCGCTCGCGCCTATCATTGCGAGGGCGGATACTGCGTACAGCCTCCAGCCCGGAGATCAGCTCCAGGTCATGGTATTCGGCGGCCCTGGAATTACGGCGATTCAGGTTCCGCTTCAGGTTCAGCCGGCTACCACGATCGCGGCGCTCTCGGCGACGGTGACCGTACTGGGCGACGGAACGATCACGTATCCGCTTATTGGATCCATCCACGTCGCCGGGCTGACGCCCGACGACGCTGGCAAACGCATCGCCACCGCGCTGGCGGTCTACGTGCGTCGTCCGACGGTCAGCGTTCTCGTTCAGAAAAGCACGCCGTTGACCATCAAGGTTCTCGGCAGCGTCGATCATAACGGCCAGATCGAACTGCAAAGAGGCGACCGGCTCGCCGACGCCTTAGCGAAGGCCGGCGTCAGCTCCTATTCATATCCGGATCTCAACCACATTACGCTCAATCGAGTCGTTGACGGGGTCCCTCACGTCTACAACTTCAATCTTTATAAGATGTTACTGAACGCCGACGATTCGGCAGATCCGGTCTTGCAGCCGGGCGACATCGTGTACGTGCCCAAAGCCAAACAAGTCAATCAAGCGGCTTGGCTCAACCTGCCGTTCGGCTTGTACTACTTGTATTTGCTGATTACGCCGGGAGTGAACCACTCCGGGAACGCGATTCCATAGATGTACGAGCTTACACAACTGATGGCATCGCTTCGCCGCCGCCGGCGTCAGGCGATCTTCATGTTTCTTGGCATCTTGATCGTCGGCTCGGCGGCCGTCTTGCTCTTCCCACGGTCGTACGTGGTTTCCAGCCACGTGCTGATCAAGCGGCCCGATACGCTCCTCCAGAGCACGACCTATCCGCAGGTCGACGCGCTATTGTCTTCCAATCGCGACACCGCCATCGAGACCTACGTCGCGATGGCGCTGCAACCGGCGATCTCGCAGCACGTGATGCAAGAGCTCGGATTGCGAATGACCCTCAAAAAATTCCTGAAGTGGAACCTCGTGGTGACGCCCGTGACGCATTCGGACATCATCAACATCCAGGTGAGCTTGCGAGACGCGAACCTCTCCGCCGCTGCAGCCAACGGCATCGCGAAGGAGTTCGTCTCGAGGCAGCGAGAGCTCGCGGCATCCCAGGCTGCCGAAGCCGCCGCCTCCCTCTCGATTGCCTTGCAAAAAGCGCGGGGCGAGCTGTCCGCTGCCGAGCGTGCGCTGGAGCTCTTCGAGACACGGCACGAGATCGCCGACGCCACGACGCAAACGACGTCGATCCTTGGGGCGATTAGCGACGTCGAGTCGAAAGAACGCGCGGTTGAGGACGACCGCATTCAGGCGCAGGGGCAGCTCTCCGCTCTCACCGGCCAGATCGCGGCCGCTCCGGCGAAAATCGATGCTACCACGGTGATCGGCGCCGCCCCGTTGACCGACCAACTCGAGCAGCAGCTTGCCCAGCAGCGGATCCAACTTGCCATTCTACGCCGCCAGTTTACCGATCAGTACCCCGACGTCGTTTCGACCGAGTCGCAGATTGCCGGCCTCGAGGCAGCTCTGGCGAAGGCTCCGCAAACGCGGGTTACCTCGCAGAACATCGAGCCCAATCCGTTGACCTCGTCGCTGGTGAGCCAGGCAGGGACGCTGAGGGCGCAGGTCAACGGCAACATCGCGCAACTCAACTCGCTGCGCTCGCAAGAGCTTGCTCTGAAAAGCCAACTGCGAATGTTTCCGGCGGACATGGCGGAGCTGTCGATTCTGCAGCGCCAGGAAAAATCGGCCGAGACCATCTTCAACGCGCTTCAGACGAACTATTTCAATGCGGTCGTGGCGAAGAACATGGCCGTCAGCGACCTTTCCGTCGTTCAAGAGGCCGACCCGGCCCTGGCGAAGGTGAGGCCGCCGCTCGTGCTCTCGCTCATTGCGATCGCCGTAATCGCGCTCTTGGGAACCGTAGGCATAATCGCACTGCTGGATTGGTACGCAAGGTCGTCGGTGGCGCTGAGCGAAGCGCGGTAGTCGAGCCCGTCATTGCGATTGAGGCGACGACTGCCCGATGAGCAGCATCGCAAAAAAGAGCTTCGAGACATTTACCGTGCGCGTCGCGACGCAGCTCCTTGCCGCCGGCGGCGGAATCGTCGTCGCGCGCACGCTGCTGCCGGCCGGCAAGGGCGAATTCGCCTACGCAGGGACGATTCTCGGTTTTGCGCTCATGATGGCCGTCGGGCATACGAGGGCCGTCCTGTGGCAATATGGGAAGCGCGATATTCCGGCAGGTTCCGTCATGCGCGTGATGGTGTTCGTCGTCGCGGCGATATCGGTGCCGCTGGCACTCGTGATGGCGGCGATCGGCGCCCTCGTACCGTCGCAGCACAGTCTGCTCTTCGTCGCGGCCGCCTTACCCTTCGCGATGTTTGCACAGTCCGCCGGCGGACTCTTCCTTGCCGACGGCGACGTGCGAACGCTCAACATCAAAGAACTGCTTCCCAACGTGCTTGCGCCACTGGTTTACGTGCCGATCATCCTGCTCTTTTATCGGTCTCTCTGGGTCGTTCTCGCCGCTTGGACGGGCAGCTATATCGTGGCCGCCGTCTACATTGCGTTTGCCCTCAAGCGATACGATCGAAGCGTTCGCCCTGGGAACGTGCGGGAGCTGGCCAAAGAACAGCTGACCTTCGGCAGCCACGCCGGCCTGAGCAGCGTGCTGCAGTACGTGGATTTCAGGATCGACGTCTTCTTAGTGATGTTTATGCTCGGAAGCGCGGCGCTGGGAATTTATTCGGTGGGCATCGCCATCGGTGAGTTTATCTGGCAACTGAGCAGCGCGATGATCAATCCGTCGCTGCGGGACATCGGGGGCAAGGATTTCGCCCGGGCCGCTGCGGTCACGGCCAAATGCATGCGCCACTCGCTCGTTCTCGTCTTCACCGCGGCGGTCTGCGTCGGGCTCTTGGCGCGGGAGCTCGTTCCGCTCGTCTATGGGCCGGCGTTCTCCTACGCCGCAGTTCTCACCATCGCGCTGTTGCCGGGAATAGTCGCGTACAGCATGATGCCGGCGCTATCGGCGTTTTTCTCACAACAGCTGGGCCGGCCGAGAGTGCCCGCGTACTTCAGCGCGCTTTCCGCGGCCGTATGCGCATTAATCACCGCTCTGACGCTCCCGCGATTCGGCCTTATCGCCGCCGCCTTGGCAACCTCCGCCTCTTATTCGGCCGCGTTCGCAGCCGCGACGATCTATTTCACGCGGGTCAGCGGCCTGAGCATCGGTCGGATCTTCGCCTACTCTGCGGAAGATCTGCGGCCCTACCACTCGCTGCTCACCGGCGCGTTGGGCGTCATCCGGGGCCGGTAACCGTGTCGCTCGCAAGCCCGCGCGGGAAGCCGCAGAGAGCGGATGCCGCCGCCGCCACCCTCGTCGTATCGGCCGCGGTTGTGGCGTGTCTGCTCTTGGCTCTTGCAATCGGCGTGAGTGCCGGCAACTGCAGCATTTGGTTTGCGATCCCGGGGCTCTGCGATTCGCCGAACCTCGCGATACCAGCGGCGGTGATCGTCGCCGCGTTGCCCGTGCTCGCCTTCACGCTTTCAGGACGTCCGCTCGCCGCACTGATCGGACTCTACGTCGTATTGGTTCCGATCGACGACGCGCTCCTCGTTGGAGGGGGCTTTACGGTCACGAAGATCGTGGGCTTATTGATCGCGATCGTCGCCGGCGCGACGATGCTGCGGCGCGGCATACGGATCACCGTGCCGTACGCAGTTTTGGGCTGGCTGGCCCTCGTCGGGCTGATGGCCATCAGCATCACCTGGAGCATCGACCCGGAGATGTCGTCCGGCAACCTCGTGACGATCGCGTCCGAGTTTGCGCTCTTACTGATTTTGGTGGCCGTGCCGATGAATGAAGCGGAGCTTCGCACGGTCGTCTGGGCGACGATCGTCAGCGGTGCGGCCGTCGGCATTACGGCGATGGCTTTGGCGCGCCACGAGCTATCGACTCAAGCCGGCCAGGTAGGCCGGCTCTATCTCAGTTTTGGAACGGCAACGCTCGATCCGAACCGATTCGGCGCGTCGCTCCTGCTGCCGATCGCAATGACGGTGGGCGCGATCGGCCAAACGAAGGGTTGGGTGCGCGCGGCGCTCTTCGTGCCGCTGGGGCTGTCATTGGGCGCCGTCTATCTTTCCGCCTCACGCGGAACGCTGGTCGCGCTTGGCGCGATGGCGGCGGTGGCGATACTCTATTCGCGCCGGCGGGTTCTGTACGGCTCGATCTTGGCTGTGGGCGCAGCACTGGTTTATATCGTCCCCAGCGAGCTGAGCGCGCGCTTGAACGAAGGCACCGGCTCGACGCTTACCGGCCGCACCGACATTTGGAGGGTCGCCGTGGCGGCCTTCCCGCTGCACTGGCTGCTCGGCTCCGGGGTCGGAACCTTCATCGCTGCCTACAACCGGGCGTTCTTCTTAGCGTACCAGCCGGAGTTCCTCGATTGGGACCGCGATCCGCATAACTTGATCATGTCGACCGCGGTCGAGTTGGGCCTCGTCGGCCTGCTCCTGTTAGCGACGGCGCTGATCCTCCAGTATCGCAGCGTGCTGGTGATCCCGCCCGGCCCGTTCGCCTGGCTTCGCCCCGTCATGGCTGCTTCGTTGATCGGCCTCATCGTTGCCGCAATGTTCGTTGACGTTCTCGCGACGAAGTTTGCGTGGCTGCTCTTTACCGAGATGCTGATCTTCGCCGGCTTCGGGGCCAAGACGTGGCTGCGGCCGTCGGCGACGGCACGACATGCGCGGGAGCCCTAACCGGTGCCGCTCGTATCGGTCATCGTCCCGCTGTACAACAAAGCACCCTACGTTCTGCGCGCGCTCGAATCGGTGGCGGCACAGACCGTCGAGGATCTCGAGGTCATCGCCGTTGACGACGGCTCGACCGATGGCGGGGACGAGATCGTATCCCGCTTCCCGGACTCGCGGTTTCGGCTGATACGCCAACCGAACGCGGGTCCTGGGGCGGCACGAAATCGAGGGCTGCGAGAGGCCCGCGCGCCATACGTCGGATTTCTCGACGCGGACGATCGCTGGCTGCCGCAGTTTCTGGCCGAGAACGTCTCGATACTGGAACGCTATCCGACGGCTGCCGCCGTCTGCTGCGGGTGGCACGAAGATCCCGGCGGCGCGTTTCCAGCCAAGTGGTGGCGCGACTGCCACACTGACGAGGCTCTCGTCACCCTCTCACCCCGCACGAGAGTGGAAGATCTCGTGGGAATGATCGCCTATACGAATCCGAGCACGATTCTGGCGAGGACCCAGAGCGTTGCGAGGTGGGGCGGATTCTACGAAGCGGGCTCCCGCTACGGCGAGGATGCCACGCTCTATCTCAAGATGTTTCTCAACGAGCCCTTCTACTTTCACCCGCGACAACTCGCGGCGATGGACGTTGCGGCTTCGGAGCTTTGCCGAAACTATCGTACGGTAAGGCCGGTCGAGCCGTTCCTACTCGACGAAAGCATCGTCGTCGACGTCTGTCCGCCGGCGCTCCTCCCGCTGCTGCGGCAGTTCCTCAAGGCGCGGGCCTGCAAGACCGCCTCGGTGCTCGGGTATTGGGGAGAGTGGCGTCGGGCCAACGAGCTCGCGCGACGCTTTATCTCCGCGCGCGACTGGCAGACGCCGCTCTTTGCACTCGCGGTGTTGAGCTCTTCCCCGCTGGTTATGCCGATCGGCTGGGCTGCCCGCTCGCTGGCGGGACGGGGAGCGCCGGCTCCGCGCGATTCGCTGCAGACCTAAGCCATTGCCGAAATCCGCTGGCGTGCAGGGCAAAGGTTGCGAGATCGGCGTGCCCCGGCGGTGAGATGCGATCGAGCTGCAGCGCTCCGGCCGTGGGCCGGCACCAGCGGTCCGAAACGGTAAAAGCCCAATCGTATCCGGCAGCCGCCGTTTCGGCGAGCACCGCGGCGTCGATGTCGCGGGCGCGCCCATTGGGATAGGCCAGTGCGGCGCACCGTACGCCGGTCCGCGCTTCGACCGCAGTGCGGCTCTCGCGCAGCTCTCGCCGCAGGTCGTCGGGGGAGAGGCTGCGCAGGATCGGGTGCGTCACCGTGTGCGAGCCCAGATCGAACCCCGCCGCGGCAAGGGCGCGCACGTCGTCCCATGACATGAAGCTTTGCGCGCCGGCATCGACAAGTGGATCGCACGACGGCGTCTCGCGGGCCAGATCGGCGATAAATGCAAGCCGCTGCGCGTTGGGCAGACTCTTGCATTCCTCGACGATCGAGAGCGCGACCGCTTCACGCTCCATCGGGTTTTGCGGAATGGCGCGGGTCGTTTCGGCGGGCCCATCGAGCGTCGGCGCCGTCCATGCGCAGACGCGAGCGAAGACTTCGTCGGGCCACAGAACGCGCTCGCCGTCGATGTACCCCGAAGCGAGGAAAAACAGCGCGGGGATCCCTTTGCGCTTCAGCAGAGGTGCGGCGAGAAGCGCGTTGTTACGATAACCATCGTCGAACGTCACGAAAACGGGCGGCTTGCGGGGACGCCACTCGCCCCGTTTCCAACGCGCGAAGTCGGCGAGCGTTACCGGCGTGCACCGCGTGCCCAACCAATCGAGGTGGGCTTCGAACTCCGCGGCGGTATGATGGTAGCGAAACGGCTCGGGCTTTTCCTCATCGAAGATGCCGTGGTAGACGAGAACGAGCGCGTCCCGGCTATGAAGCGAAATGCACGCGCGATCGAAGCCCGCGCTTGCAAAGGCCCGCAGGGCGTGCTTCTTGAATTGTCGCAGCATAATGTGTCCTCGGGCGGATGCCTAATCTTTCTGTCAGGATTGAGATGCGCACCAGACTTTACCTGCTTACGCTAATCGCCGTCGCGTTGCTCGCGGGCCCCTCCCGAGCCGCCGCTCCAGCAGCGAGCGCTGCGGCGCCGCCGATCGTCATCCCGGTAACCGCCTATGGGGGCGATGGCAAGAATGCCGACCCGGGCGCAGATGCAGACCGTCGCCTTTTCGCCGCAATTCTCGTGAACAACGAAAATACGAGCGCATCGCTCGCGCGCAACTGCCCGGGAGTCAGCAGCACCTCCACGTGCCAGCCGTACAAGTACGTCGACTTCCTCAAAAACTTCTGTAACACGAGCGTTACCCTCGCGGCGTACCAATACTCCACGCGGCAGAACGAGAAAGCGTTCCTGCACGTCTACCCAGGGCCGCGAACGAAGAGCAATCGGCTCGTCTGGCAGGCAAGACCAAATCCGACGGGACCCAACTGCGCTCCCGACAATCCCGACGCCGTCCTGCGAATGAACCCGGCCGATCGGGCGTTCAACGCCTACTTGTATAAGAACTATTGGACGAGCGCGGATTATCGAACCGGTTTCCCCGCGCCGTACGGCGTTTTTGAAGACGATGGAGAGATGCTCGGCGGAATCGTCGTCGGGGGCTTCGGCCAAGTCTCCACCGAGTACGGCAGCGGTACGCAACCATCGGGCTTTGCCAATGCGGTCGGAAACTCTCCGTATCATGAGGCCGTCGATTGGGAAACCGCACTGGGCACCTTCATAAACGGCGCGTGCGGCACGAAGTGCCTCCCCATGGCGCTCAACGGCATTGCAACCGGTTCGGGGAACGTCGGCCCGTGCAACGTCATCAGCGGCGGCCACTGCCACGGACACTATCAGGCCGGCGTGATCGACGATCAGGTGGCCATCGACAACGTCTGCCGAGCTGCTCCCCGCGGAAATCTGAAATATCTTCTGGCCGAGCGTCCAATCTTTGCCGGACGCTTCGGGTATCAGTTCATGGATAGTCAGACCATGACCGTCGAGATCAATACGATCGCCAATCTTTACGCACAGAAGAGCGGCGGGTGCGCGGGAACCAAGGTCGTCGACGCGGAGCCGAGCTGGGGCCTAGGCGGTGTGGGCGACCTTGAGGGAGGCTACCGCGTGCGGCTAGCAACGCTCGCTTTTCGCTGGCTCGTCGCGAATCCGTTGACCAAAATCCCCGATCGCGTTATCTCGTTTCAATATACGGTAGGCGGCACGCCGAACGAGGTGGCGTACTTCTTTGAAGATACGCTCGTGCCGTATGGGCCCGAGCGTCCCGTCGTTCCCTTTACGTGGAACGGCCGCACCGAAACGGTCGGCGGCGGGTGCCCGTCGGCAAGCGGTGACCGCGGGGGCGCCATCTCGCTGCTCGCCGGCTGCGTGGGCTCCGCCGGCGTCTACTGCCAGCAGTACCAGCGTCTCTATATCAACGGAACCAATTACGGAAAGACGGCTGCGTGCCTCAATACCGCGACGACTCCGGCGAACATCGTGCGTGCCTGGTTCACGCGCGACCCAATCTCTTCATATCGGTACAAGCTGGCGCTGCAAGGCGGCGAGATGACCTCGGTCCCATATCGTGGTGTGCCGAGCGGTTCGATCAAGATAGCGGCCTGCACGAACACGACGTACTGCACGGGACGCAACACGCTGTCGTCGCAAGCCGCTCCTTTTAAGAGCGACGGTTCGGAACAGTTGTGCGGTCCCTGCGGCGTGATCTTATTGCAGAATAAAGGGAATAAGTAGAGGACGGGGCTTCGCCCGTTCCAAGCCGGAGCGCTTAGTGCAGCGCTTGGTGTAGTGCTTAGCGTAGCGTCGAGCGCAGCGTTGACCTCTTTTTAACTCAACGTGATTTGCGTGTTCACGCATTAACGTACTAAGCTTTTTCCGTGAAAATACATCGGCTGCTGTACATCGTTGTCGCGCGTGCCTTCTTCCTCGCGCTGTGTGCTTGTGCCGGGCAAACGATGCTGCTCCCGGCCCAGCAGTCCTCGTCGCAGTGGAAGACTGCCGCTGCGCGCTTAGCGGCAAACGAAGCGGGGCCCGTGCTTTCCATTCCGGGCCATCCGTCCTCTAGCGAGTTTCTCGCGATCAACGATCTTGGCGACATTGCGGTTGATGCCGGCGACGAAAAGGCTACGTCGGGCTACATCGCTCGCCCGCCCTACGGGGCTGCGGACTTCAAGCGGGAGCAGGCTCCAGGCGCATCTGCGACGACCGTAACCGGGCTCAACAACGGCGGGACGGTTGTTGGCTTCTATACGAGCCGGCGCGGGAACGTTACCGCTTTCAGCGAGCGAAACGGCAGTTGGACGCACTACGCAAAGGGGTCGGACCACACCGAGTATCTCGGCGTCAACGATGGCGGAATCGCCGTGGGCTTCTACACCGACCGTAGCGGCGTCAATCACGGGTTCACGCGCAACCTCAAGACGGGGAGGATCACCATCATTCACCGCGTCGCCGCCAGTGTCACGGCGACGGCGATCGACGATCGAGAAGAGGTCGCCGGCTATGTGGAGACGGCGCACGCAAGCGTGAAAGGATTTCTCTGGAAGGCTGGGACATTCCACGAGTTCTCCTATCCGCGCGCGCTGGAGACCAAGCCGCTGGGGATCGCTCGGCACGGACTGATCGTCGGCACGTATGTCGGCGCTGCCGGGAAGGCGCACGGCTTCTTGCTGCGCGACGTAATGACGGCTCCGCGATGGAAGGTCGTTTGAAGAGCCCAATGCTGCGGGCATGACGGCCCTCAGCGGCATCGACACGCGCGGAGATCTGGTCGGCTACTATCGCGACAAAGGAGGCGCGCACCCGTGGTTTCTTCTGCTGCGTGCTCCCCATTGACGGCACGGCTGCCGCCCGTGATCCCCGTTTGGGGAGCGGGCGGCGATGCGCAGGACACCGACCCCGGCGCAACGCCCGATCAACATCTCTTTGCGGTGATCGAGGACAGCTCGTACGTTACGAATGCGCAGCTCGGAGTGAACTGCCCGGGCGTCAGCAGTACGTTCAACCTGCCAGCCGTACAAATACGTCGATTTTCTCTACGATTCGTGTAATACGCCGGTTACATTGGCCGCATATCAGTGGGCCGACAAAAACGACGAGACGGCATTTCAGCACGTCTATCCTGGCGGAGCCGCGCAGAGCAATCGCATCGAGTATGAGGCGACGCCGAACCCGACCGGCCCGAACTGCAAGCCCGACAATCCCCAAGCGGTCATGCGGATGAATGCCGGCGACGGTGCCTTCAACGCGTATCTCTATAAAAACGTTTGGACCGGGACGAGTCAAACGTACGATTTTCCGGCTCCCTACGGCATCATGGAAGATCACGCGTCCGATTTTTGCGGGGATCGTCGTCGGTGGCTCGGGCCAGGTGTCGACGGAGTACGGCAGCGGCACGACGCCTTCGGGCTTTGCCAATAAGCTCGGCAACTCACCCTATCACGACGCTACCGACTGGGAGAGCGCACTCGGCAGATTCGTCAACGGAGCCTGCGGCTCGACCTGCCTCAACGTGGCCATGAACAGCGCGGCGACCGGAGCCGGCAACGTCGGACGCTGCGCGGTCGTAAGCGGCGGCCACTGCCACGCGCAATACCAGGCGGGCCTGATCGATAATCAAGCCGACATGGACAACATTTGCAAGACGGTCACCGGTGGAAATCTCAAGTACCTTCAGGCAGAGCGCCCCATTTATGCAGGACGATTCGGCTTCGAGTTTCTCAACAGTCTAACGATGACGGTTGCGATCAACACGGCCGCGAATCTCTACTCGCACACGAGCGACGGATGCGCAACCACCAAGATCGTCACGATCGAACCGAGCTACGGCGAGGGCGGCGTGGGTGACGTTACCGGGGGTTATGCCGTCCGGCTCGCGACCTTGGCATACCGCTGGCTCGTGCCCAATCCGGCCACCGGCATTCCCGATCGCCTGATCTCGATGCAGCTCACCGAAGGGCAGACCAAGACCGAAGTGCCGTACTTCTTCGAAGACACGCTCGTACCCGATGGCGCGGAGACAAACGTTCCGAGATACGTTTGGAACGGAACGATAGTGACGGGCGGCGGCGGCTGCCCTTCAGCCTCCGGCGACTCGGGCGGCGCGGTATCGCTGCTCGTCCAGTGCGTCAATTCCGCCGGCATCTACTGCCAGCAGTACGCGCACCTGTACATCAACCAAACCGACTACGGCAAAACGGCTGCGTGCCTCAACACGGGCACGACGGCCGAAAATATCACCAGTTCGTGGTTCAAGAACGACCCGATCTCGTCGTATAGTTACGTGCTCTCGCTCCAAGGCGGGGAGATGACCTCGGTGCCCTATCAAGGCGTTTCGGGCGGTTCGATCGCGCTGACGACCTGCACGAACAAAAAATATTGTACCGGGCAGAACACGCTCTCGACGCAGGTCGGCGCCCTTCAAGGGCAACGGGAGCGATCAACTGTGCGGCCAGTGCGGCGTGATCTTGCTGGAAAATAACTAGCGTCAACTTGTTGTTTGTTTGGAGCAACTCGCTAGGCGGGTCGATGCCAGGAGTCCACCGCTCGTGCGTGAAGATCAGTGCCAAGCCCTGTCGCGTTTTCTATTGAATCGTGGCGCCTCTACCCGGCCTTAAGGAGGCCCCTTCGTGCGGACTAGTGCAAGCGTGGGTTTTGGGATTGTTTGTGGCGTCGCGCTCGGCCTTTGCGCTTGCGACGGCAGCGCAGGCCCGTCGCAGCCTACTTCTCAAGCGTTCGTTCCGCGGGCTGCGCTCGGATCAAAACCGCCCGTTCGGACCACAATGGCGAGCAAAATTCAGCACGTCGTGATCATCATCCAAGAGAACCGATCGTTCAATAACCTTTTCCTCGGTTACCCCGGAGCGACCACTTCGGCATATGGATATACATCGAACGGAGAAAAAGTCAAAGTCAAGCCAGTCCCCCTCGAGGCGGCATGGGATCTCGACCACAGCGCGAGCGGTTTCTTCGATGGGTGCAACGGCACGGGCAGCATTCCCGGAACCGATTGCCGGATGAACGGCTTCAACTACGTGTGGGTCGGTTGCGGGCACAGCAGCGGTCCCCCTTGTCCGATCCCTCACCCGCAGTATGCATACGTTCCGCAGAAGGAGACCGCTCCGTACTTCGCTATGGCCAAGCAGTACGTTCTCGCCGATCAGATGTATGCGTCGAACGTTGACGGCAGTTTCGTTTCTCATCAATACATCATCGCGGGGCAAGGCGAGAAGTCTGTAAACTTTCCGCTCAGCGCGTGGGGCTGCGATGGCGGCTCGAGCGATACAGATCCCGATGATCGGTTCGAATCGGCAGATCCCGGACGGCTACGAGCAAGCATGTTTCGCCAATACGTCGCTGGGGGAAGAGGCGGACAACGCTGGCGTTACTTGGGCCTACTACACGGGTGCCATTGGGCACGACGGCCAGATCTATAGTGCCTATCAAGCCAATAAATACGTCTACTACGGCTCGGACTGGAAGAACGACATTATCACGCCGCAGACGCAGTTCCTTACCGACGTCTCGAATGGCAAGCTCCGTCAAATCAGCTGGATCACGCCCATATACGCGAACTCCGACCACCCCAACTCCGGCTCGAACACCGGTCCCATGTGGGTGGCTTCCCTCGTCAACGCCATCGGTCAATCGCAGTACTGGGATAGCACGGCGATCTTCATATTCTGGGACGACTTCGGAGGCTGGTACGATCCGGAGCCGCCGGGATACGTCGATTACGACGGGCTCGGCATACGGGTCCCGCTGATCATTATCTCGCCGTATGCAAAGAACGGGCACGTCTCGCACGTCCACTACGAGCACGGAAGCATCCTGAAGTTCGTAGAAGACCTCTTTGGCTTGCCGCGTCTTGCGGCCAGCGATAAGCGCGCGAAATCGCCTGAGAAGGATGCCTTCGATTTCAAGAAGCCTCCGCGGCAATTCAAAGTGATCCCCTCGGTGCTGGGCAAGGATTACTTCATGCGCCAACCGCTCGATTTACGGCCGCCCGACAACGACTGACCGCTACCAGCCGTCTCTCTAGCAACGCAGCGCCGTGCATCAGTGCGGCGTAGTCTCGCTCAAAAGCGACCAACGTCAACTTGTTGTTGTGAGGACGTTCGCTAACTTTAGTTAACGATTGACTAAGAGACCCCTCATTTGGCTAAGAGCGCCCTCATTCGGCGGAGTAAAGAGACTATTTCGGCGGGTCGGAGTAGGTTGACCGGACGGTTCAATGCTCAGGAATTCGCCGCTCGCGCGTGAAGGTAAGCGTTAAACCCTGTCGCGTTTTCTATTGAATCGTGATGCTTCTACCCGGCCCTAAGGAGACCCGTTCGTGCGGACCTGTGCAAGTGTCGGTTTCGGGATTGTTTGCGTCGTCGTCGCGCTGGGTCTTTGCGCTTGCGACGGCACGGTCCCATCGCAGCCCATTTCTCAAGCATTCATTCCCCGGGCTTCGCTCGGATCAAAAGCGGCCGCCCGAACCACAATGGCGGGCAAAATTCAGCACGTCGTGATCGTCGTTCAGGAGAACCGCTCCTTCAACAACCTGTTCTACGGCTTTCCCGGCGCAAAGACGGTAAAGCACGGATACAACTCAAAGAACGAACAAATCGACCTGAAGCCTATTCCGTTCGAGACCCAATGGGATGTGGAACATTCGGCCGACGGATTCTTTTTGTCGTGCAACGGCACGGGTAGCATTCCCGGCACGGACTGCCAAATGAACGGCTTCGATAAAGAGTGGGTTCAATGCGATCAGCCTGGCTATCCGAAATGCCCAATTAAAAATCCTCAGTACAGTTACGTTCCTAACTCCGAGACAAAGCCGTACTTTGCCATAGCGAAACAGTACGTTTTAGGCGATCAGACGTACGCATCGGATTTCGACGAGAGCAGCTTCGTCGGCCACCAGTACCTCATCGCGGCGCAAGGTGCGGAATCGGCAAACTATCCCAACGGCGAGTGGGGCTGCGAGGGCGGCGGCGGCGACGAGGTCCCGACCGTTGGACCCGACCGTCAAGTGCCTTACGGACACGAGGTACCTTGCTTTACCGACACGTCGCTCGGGCAAGAGGCCGACAGCGCCGGCGTCTCTTGGGCATTCTACACGGGAGCTATCGGGGGACAGGGTGGCATCTGGAGCGCGTACCAGGCGAACTCTTACGTCTACAACGGAGCAGATTGGCAAAACGATATTGTCACGCCGCAAACGCAGTTCTTCACCGATGTATCTAACGGCGCCCTTCGCCAAATAAGCTGGGTTACGCCGACATGTAAGAATTCGGATCACGCCGGGTGCGGGTCAAACACTGGTCCAATGTGGGTTGCGTCGATCGTCAACGCGATCGGCCAATCGAAGTATTGGGATAGCACCGCAATTTTCATCATTTGGGACGATCCCGGAGGCTGGTACGACCCCGAGGCTCCCGCATATGTCGATTACGACGGCCTCGGCGTCAGAGTCCCGCTCTTGATTGTCTCCGCCTATGCCAAGCAAGGGTACGTCTCACACGTCCACTACGAGCACGCGAGTATCCTTAAGTTCGTCGAAGATCAGTTTGGCTTGCCGCGCCTGGCGGCCAGCGATGCGCGCGCGAAATCGCCTGAGAAGGACGCCTTCGATTTCAAGAAGCCTCCGCGGCAATTCAAAGCCATCCCCTCGACGCTGGGCAAGGACGACTTCATGCGCCAGCCGCTCGATTTACGGCCGCCGGACAACGACTGACCGGTGCCTTACGTTACCTCTTCATGCAGGAGCCTCCAGGTTGACCCTTCGTAACGCTAAAGTCTGCATCGCCTTTGCCGCCGCGGGACTCACGGCGTGCGGCGCAAACTTCGGTGCCTCACCCTTTGCCAACGTGCAGCGTGCGGAAGCGGTCGCTAACAGTGCAGGCATAAACAAGATCGACCACGTCGTGATCGTCATTCAGGAGAACCGCAGCGTCGACAATCTCTTCCAGGGATTTCCGGGCGCCGACACCCGGTCGTACGGCCTCGACAGCGCCGGCAAGAAGATCAAACTGGGGCAGATACCCCTCGAGGCGAAATGGGATCTCGACCATAGTTCTACGGCGTTCTTTACGTCGTGCAACGGCACGGGCAGCATGCCCGGCACCAACTGCCAAATGAACGGCTTCGACAAAGAGAACGTCGGATGCGGCCACTCCGGCTACCCGAAGTGTCCCATCAAGAACCCGCAGTACGCATTCGTGCCGGCGAAGGAGACGAAGCTATACTTCGAAATCGGCGAACAGTACGTTTTGGCCGATAAGATGTTCGCCTCCGATTTCGACGAGAGCAGTTTTGTCGCGCATCAGTACCTCATCGCGGCCCAATCGAGCTCGGCCGTGAACTATCCGAACTCCGATTACTGGGGATGCTACGGCGGCTCCGGAGTCATGATTCCCACGCTTTCGCAGCAGCGGCAGGTTCAATACGATAAGCTCATTCCCGTGTGCTTCGAAAACCAGACGCTGGGCGACGAGTTGGACGCTGCGAAGCTCTCGTGGCGCTTTTACACCTCATCGGTGCCGGGCGGCTCCGGGCACCTCTGGAATGCGTATTCGGCGATCGACCACATCTACAACGGCCCCGACTGGAAAAAGGACGTCATCAGCCCGCAAACGGTGCTCTTCTCCGACATCAAGCATTCGAAGCTGCCCGCGGTGAGTTGGGTCACGCCGACCTGTCAGAACTCCGATCACGCGAGCTGCGACTCGAACACCGGCCCGGCCTGGGTCACCTCGATCGTCAACGCCGTCGGCAAATCGAAATATTGGAAGTCTACGGCGATATTCGTCGTGTGGGACGACCCGGGGGGCTGGTACGATCACGTGGCGCCCAAGTTCGTCGACTACGACGGGCTGGGGATGCGCGTGCCGCTTTTGGTCGTTTCACCGTATGCGAAAGAGGGTTACGTATCCCACGTGCCCTACGAGCTTTCCAGCCTCTTAAGCTTCGTCGAACAGCGATACGGCCTGAAGCCGCTGCAACCCAGCGATCAACGGGCCACCCCCCCGCTCGACTGCTTTGACTTCAATCAGCAGCCGCGCAAGTTTGTCGCCATTCCCTCAGACAAGGACGAAGATTACTTCGTCCGCCAACCGCTGGACACGCGTCCGGTAGACTCCGAGTAAGTCCATCGCACCCGTCTTCACCGTGAGGAATATCTCCATGCCAACCCTTCGCTCTGTCGGCCTAGCGAGCGCGCTAGCCGCCGGCCTTGCACTCCAGGCTTGCGGCGGCAACATCTCGCCGGCGACGGTCCCGGCATTGACGAACCCAGCCTTGAGCAGCTCCAGTGCCGCCGTGCAGCCTGACAGCCAGCAGGGTCTGAGCAAGATCCAGAACGTCATTATGATCATCCAGGAGAACCGCAGCTTCGACAACCTTTTTCAAGGATTTCCCAAGGCCGACGTTCAGTCGTACGGGTACGACAGCAAAGGGAAGAAAGTCACGCTCGAGCCGATCACGATGAAGACCACGTGGGACGTCGACCACAGCTCCACGTCGTTCTTTGCGGCATGTAACGGCACGGGAACCTATCCGGGAACCGACTGTCAAATGAACGGCTTCGATCAAGAAGCCGTCTCCTGCGGAATGCCCAACTACCCGAAGTGCCCGTTCAAAGAGCCACAGTACGCCTACGTGCCGGCGAAGGAGACCAAACCGTATGTCGCCATGGCATCGCAGTACGTTCTCGCGGATCACATGTTTACGTCCAACTTCGATGCAAGCAGTTTCGTCGCCCACCAATATCTCATCGCCGCTCAGTCCAGCTCGGCGGTGAACTACCCGAACTCAAACGAGTGGGGCTGCGAAGGTGGTTCGGGCTCTACGATTCAAACGCTTACCCAACAGCGCACGATCCACTATGGTTACCGGATCCCCGTCTGTTTCAACAACAAGACGCTGGGCGACGAGCTCGACGCGAAGACGATTCCTTGGGCGTACTACACCGCCGAAACGCCTACAGGGGACGGCGCTTACTGGAGCGCCTATTCGGCGATCGAGCAGATTTATAATGGCCCCGATTGGAAAAAAGACGTCATCAGCCCGCAGACGCAGTTCTTCAGCGACGTCAAGGCCGGTAAGCTGCGCCCCATGAGCTGGATCACTCCGACGTGCGAGAACTCCGATCACGCCGGGTGCGACGACGATACCGGACCGGCATGGGTCGCATCGCTCGTGAACGCAATCGGCAAGTCGAAGTATTGGGACACGACGGCGATATTCGTCGTCTGGGACGACTACGGCGGCTGGTACGACCACGTGCCCCCAACGAAGGTGGACTACGACGGGCTTGGCTTCCGAGTTCCGATGCTGGTCATCTCGCCTTACGCTAAGGTCAGTTACGTCTCGCATAAGAATTACGAGCTCTCAAGCATCGTTCGCTTCGTTGAGGACCGGTTCGGGCTGGCGACGCTGTCGGCCAGCGATAAGCGTGCGCTTTCGCCCGCCGGCGACTGTTTCGATTTCACGCAAAAGCCGCGAAAATTCAAGGCGATTCCCGCCAAGCAGAACGAGGACTACTTCACCCGCCAACTGCCGGATCTGCGACCAGTTGACACCGAGTAGCGCGGTACGCAGTGCCTTTTTGGCGGAGGCCAAGCGCGCGCACCCGCGGGAGCGGGCGCGAGGCCCGCGTCCGCATTTTCGCGCTGCGCGCTTTGAGGATTACGATCAGATCATCACGTTGGAGGCGACGCTCAGCCCGCAGACGCTGTCGCGGGAAGACTGGTGCAACCTCTGGCTGAGCCATCCGCTATGGCCCCAGATCAGTGCCTGGTGGCCCATCGGCTGGGTGCTGGAGACCCCCGACGGCGAGATCGTCGGCTCCATGGGAAATCTTCCGATGCGCTATCACTTTCGCGGCGAAGAGCTCTTGGCGGCCAGCGGCCGCGGCTGGATGGTTTCGCCCGAGCATCGCGCGTTCGGCAGCGCGCGGAGGCTTCTGGAGGCGCACTTCCAACAGCCGTCCGTCGATTTCGTCATGGACACGTCGGTGAGCGAGGAGGCCAGCCAGCGTTTCGGCTTCCTCGCCAAAAAAGTCCCTGCGGCCGATTGGGAAACCGTTGCGTATTTCGTTACGGGGTATCGCGCGTTCGCGGCGCGAGCGCTGCATAAGCTCAAGGTGCCGTTGGCGGAAAGCTTAGCGCCGGCCGCCGGCATCGCTCTGAACCTGAAGGACGCCGTTCTCGGCAAGCGCTTTTCGAAACATTCGGCATTTACGATCGAGGAGGCGGGTGAATTCGATTCCCGCTTCGATACCTTCTGGAGCGAACTGCTGCGGCAGCAGCCCGAGAAGGTGCTCGCCGCTCGGGACAGCGCGACGCTGGCGTGGCATTTCGCCATGCCGATTCGCAATGGTCGCCTCTGGATTCTCACCGCTTCGCGAAATCATCAGCTTCGCGCGTACGCCGTCTTCGAACGCAAGGACACGGGACAAGAGCTTCGCCGAATGCGCTTGGTCGATTATCAGACCATCGAGCAAGATACCGACCTCCTCGAGGATCTGCTCGCGGCCGCGTTGCGCCGCTGCGTCGCCGAAGACATCTGCGTTCTCGACAAGTCCGGGCTGGGTCTGCCCAAGATGCGCATCTTCGACGAGTCCGCTCCGTACCGGCGAAAACAGCCCTGGCCATTCTGGTACCGCATCTGCACTTCGGCGTTCGACGCCGAGCTGCGTCAACCGCAGTTTTGGGAGCCGACCGAATACGACGGCGATTCGAGCATCAGTTAGGCGAGCGCGCTCTCGAGTACCGATCTGACGCCGGCATAGTAGACCGCCGGCGCGTAGGCGGCCAGAGAGCGGCGCGCGCCGGAGCACAGGGTTTCGCGAAGTTCGGGATTCTCGAGCAGGGCCACGATGCCGCGCGCGAGCCCTTGGACATCGCCGCTGCGCACGAGCCAGCCCTGCTCGCCGTGACGGATCATCTCGCCAACGCCGCCGACCGCCGTCGCGACGATCGGCACGCCGGCGTCCATCGCCTCCAAAAGGACGTTCGGCGAGCCTTCGTTGTATGAGGAGAGGGCAAAGACGTCTGCGGCTTCATAATACGGCGACACGTCGTCTTTGTATCCGACGAGATGCACCCGATCGGCGATGCCAAGCCGGCTAGAGACCTGTTGGAGGCGCCGCTCCTCGGGGCCGTCGCCAACGATCACGAGCGCGACCGGGAAGTCGCAGCGACGCTTTACCTCGAGCATCGCCCCGATCAGATCGGCTTGAGCCTTTTCTTTGGATAATCGTCCAACGGACAGAACGATGCGCGCGTCCACAGGCAGCCGGAGCTCCGCGCGGATCGAGAGAGTTTTTTCACGGACGGCCGGCAACGAGCCGGCGGCGATCGGTGAACGATGGACGCGCAGGCGCTCCTTCGCAATGCCGAGCCGCAAGTTGAGGTCGACGGCGAAGGCCTCGCATGCGGCAATCACCAAGTCGGCGCCGTGCAGAGACCACCGGTCGAGCTGGTCGTAGAGCCTCCACGTGAGGCTCGTCGCGGTGTAGCCGTGATGGGAAGCGACCCACGCGGTGTCGCGATGCAGGCCGCCGGCGCGGACGAGAAAATGCGTCTTCGCGCCGTGCGTCCACAGCACGTCGGGTCGGCGACGAGCAACGATGGCGCGCAGCTGTTGAAAAACGGCGAAGTCGAAGCGCCGCCGCTCCCTCACCACGTCGATCGAGAAGCCGTCGCGGCGCAACTCCTCGACAAACGGGGGGTCCGGCTCGCCGCGTACGAACGTCAGCATCGATATCTCCAACCGCGGCCGTGATTCCCGATTCTCGCGCGCGTAGTTGGCAAGGGTCAACACCGGTTTTACCTTACCGGAAACGACGGTATCGTCGAGCAGCACGAGAACCCGAATCGGATCCACTTTACTCACGAGTTAGCGCAAACGGTCCTTTCTGTTCGCGACGGGGCTTCGTCCACTTTTACCGGATTTGGCGGCGAACGTGTCGTAGAGGCTGGTACATGCTTTCGCGCGTGCGGCGCCGGCTTCGCACGATGGTGTTTTTGACGCCGGGCGCCAGCCTCTTCCCACTCGCAGCCTTTCTCGCTGCGCTCCTTGCATTCGGCCGGGCGGCGTTACCGGCAGGCGCTGCGTCCGAGCAGGTTTGGCTCGCTCTGAGCGACGTTCATTTGGACATCTTCGCTCGCTCCTCGCGTCCCAGCTCGTACGGTTTCGATACCAACGTCGCACTCCTGGAGTCTGCGGTCGCGCAGATGAAGCGCACCGTGCCCGACCCCGCCGTGGTGCTGATCTCGGGCGACTTCCTCATGCACCGCTTTCTGCGGCACGCCGGAGGCAAGAGCGCAGCCGACGACGCCGGACTCGCATCGATGCGTTTGATCGCCGCGGTTCTTGGGCGAAGCTTTCCCACATCCCGATTCGCGATCGCGCTAGGCAACAACGATATTCCGTGCGGCGACTATCGCAGCGCGTCGGGCAGCCGATATCTCGCTGCGGTCGCGGCAATTTGGAAACCTCTCGTCGATCGCCGCGGTGCATCGCCGAACTTCGAGGCGTCGTTTTTGCGCGGCGGCTATTACACGGCAACGCTTCCACTGCCCCGCCTGCGGCTCGTCGTGCTCAATACGGTTCCCTTTTCTCCCGAGTACGGGGGCAACTGCCCAAGCGGCCAAGATCCCGCGCCGGCAGAGCTGACGTGGCTTCAAAGCATCTTACGCGATACGCCGCCGGGCATCCGCAATATCGTATTGATGCACATTCCCCCTGGATTCGATGCCTTTGCTACCGAGTACGCGCACGACTTCATCGCGTGGCCATTCTTGAAGGCCCGTTACGCCAGCGGGCTGCTCGATGCGCTCGAGAACTCGCCGGGAAGCGTTCTCTACGCAATCGCCGGCCATACGCACCGCTTTGACTTCAGGCTCGCCGGCGGCGTTCCAATCGTCGGGCTCGGTGCGCTCTCGCCCATCTACGCCAACAACCCCACGTACTACGCGCTGCGGCTCGCTCGCGACGGCACCCTGCGCGATATCGATATCTACGGCTTTGACGAGGATCGCGGGAAATGGCTTCCGCCGCGCAGCTTCGACCGCGCATGGGGAGTGCGGCGCCTCGACGGAGCGTCGCTCGCGCGATTGCATGCGAGCATCGCGGCCTCGTCCGCCGTACGCGCAGCGTGGAATCGTCAAGCGAGCGGCTGGAGCTCGAGCGTCGACGATCCAGAAGAACCGTGGGGGAAAGGCTGGAGGGTCGCATGGTGTGCACAGGACGCCCTTGCCTCCAGATTCGCAGCCTGCGCCGGCACGCAACGGCGCGAACGAACGTTGATTGCACTTGTCGTTCTCGCCCTGTGTGCCACGGCCACCCTCGTGCTACTCCTGGTTCGGCGGCGTCGACGGCGTGCCTAACACGTGCCCGTTCCTCGCCGCAAAGCGAAAGAGCGCCGCAACCGTGACCGCGTCGTCGATCTCGCCGGTCACAGCGGCATCGAGCGCCTCGTCGATCGGAAGCCGGACGATCGAGATGGATTCTTCTTCGGCCGGCTGCGGAGCGGCGAACTCCAAGTCCCGCGCGAGAAAAATCCGTACCGGAGGGTCGACGATCGAAGGAATTTCGCGTAAGCGCCCGAGGTCGGACCAATCTTCTGCCGTGATCCCGAGTTCCTCGCGCAATTCGCGTTTCGCGCAGTCCCGCGCGCTCTCTCCTTCGTCCTGGCCGCCCTTGACGATCTCGACCACGTAACCGCGTGCCGCGAAGCGCGGCTGTCGCGTAAAAAGGAGATCGCCGCGATCCTGGACGACGACGCCGCACGATTGCGGCGTGGTGATGAGGACGTGTTCGCCGTGCACCCCGCTTGGATGTACGATGCGGTACGCGTCCACATCCAGCCAGATGCTTTTGTGAAGCTCTCGGCGGCTCAGTCGCCGATAAGGGTCGCCATTCACCGCAAGCGCGCTACTCGGCCAGTACGGCGCGTAGCTTCTCCAGAGCCTTGGCCTGGAGCCGCGAGACGTGCATCTGCGACACGTTCAGCCGTTTGGCGATCTCGGTCTGCGAGACCGATTCGTAAAAGCGCAAGTAGATGATGACGCGCTCGCGGCCGCTAAGCACGCCGAACGCGCGCTCGAGGTTCGCCCGGTCCTCCAGGAGCTCGAGCCCGGCGTCGGTTACGCCCACCGTGTCGGCCAGCGTCTGCGACTTTTTATCCGCGTCCCCGGAGACCTCGCTATCGAGCGAGAGAAGGTTGTAGGCTTGCCCCAGCTCTTGCGCTTCGAGGATCTCGTCTTCGCCGGCATTGAGATGTTCGGCGAGCTCGGCGACGGTGGGGCTGCGGCCCAGCGCGATCGCGAGTTTATCGCTTGCCCTATTGACGGCGAGATTGAGCTCCTGCAAGCGGCGGGGAACTTTGACGGCCCAGCCTTTATCGCGAAAGTAGCGCTTGATCTCGCCGACGATCGTCGGCGTCGCATAGGTCGTGAACTCCACCCCTCGCTCCAGATCGAATCGGTCGATCGCCTTGAGCAGGCCCACGGTGCCGACTTGAACGAGATCGTCGAGCGGCTCTCCCCGATTGGCGAACTTTACCGCCAGGAACCGTACCAAGTTGAGATGCACGACGACCAACTCGTCGCGCACGCGTTCGTACTCCGCGTCGGGCGTCTCGGGAGAGTCGGCATGCCGCCGGCGTAGCTCTACGAAGCCGACAAAAAGCGCACGCGTTCGTTCGCGGTCGCGGCGTGCATCGTCGCGTTCGAACACTAGGTAGCGGCAGCCACCCTTTTGACCATCAGCAAATCCGTCCCCATCTGCGCGCTGACGTCGTAGCTAACCTCGTCCATCAGCGTGCGGATCAGAAATATCCCCAGCCCGGCGATGCGCGCCTCGTCGAAGTTCATGTTGGGAGCTTCGGCGAGATGCACGCCGTGACGGCCGCTGTCGCGCACGCGGATGCGCAGCGAGTCGGAGAGCGCTTCGCACGTCAAATCGATGAACTCGCCGTGTCCCTCGTGCTGAATGACGGCGGTGCACGCCTCGGCCACGGCAAGCTTTACATCCTCGATCTCTTCGATCGAGAAGCGCAGACGGTTGGCAACCGTAGCGGCGGCAAGGCGCGCCAGCGCGACCCACTCCGGACGAGAGGGGATGCGCAGCTCGACGAGCTCCCGCTGCGCGTCCTCGACCGCGGGATTCACGCCAGCGCCTTCATGGCGGCGTCCTCGTTCTCGAAGATGCCGAAGATCTTTACAAGGCCGGTGATGTCGAAAATCTTCTTTATCTGCGGATTGGTACAGACGAGGTTGACCGAACCGCCGTGTTCGCGAACGCGTTTGAGGCCGCCGATGAGCACGCCAAGCCCGGTCGAGTCGATATATCGAACCTTTTCTAGATTGATGACCAGGTAGTAGACGCCGCGATCGATCAACTCGCCGACTGCGTCCTTTACCTTTGGTGACGTGTAGACATCAATTTCTCCGCTCAGGTCGACGACGTAACAGTCGCCCGGCGCCTCGCGCACGTTCACCTTGATGTCCAACGCTTTATCCCTCGGCTTTCCGCTGCAGCTCGTCGCGCGTCTCTTGCGCGGCGTTCTGGCCCTCGGCCACCGCCGCGTTGACGTTCGAACGAGCGCTCTCGACCACTTGCCGCCCGCGCTCGTACAGATCGGTGACGCCGGACTGCCACGCGGTGGTAACGCCCGTAACCTTCTCGCGAAGATCGCCGGTGGCGTCCATCGCAAAATCTCCGGCCTCGCGCGCCTTGCCGGCGATCCGGTCGCGAGCCTCTTCCTGTGTGACGATCACCGCGACGGCCGCACCGGCAACCGCACCGATGAGAAGACCGGCGAAGAAACCGCCCCCGCCATTGCCCTTGCTCATGATTTAATTACTCCCTAGTAATTGAGTCTTTTCCCGTAACCAAGCGCCGTAAACCGGCCGTTATACCGGTAGCGGCCGCGCCGACGTTAACGATCGCGGGTGAGACCGCACTCTTAGCCAGATCGGCGGTGCGTGAGAGGGCCTCCGCCGTTTCGCCGAGCGACTTGGTCACTTCGTCAACGTGCACCAGGGTGTTTGCGACCGGGACGCCGAGGCTCTCGAGCTGCCGGTCTACCTCGTCAAGCGTCGTTCGCAGCCGCGTCAACGTCTTTGCAAGCGCCAAGCATGCGACCAAGATGCCGATGCCGACAAGCAAGGCCCCTACCCCGACCAGAACGTCGAGGATGATCCCGCCGTACTGCGTTCCGTTCAAAGCTTCTGCCTCCAAGGCGTGCGCGGTTCGTTCCGAGTCTACCCATTCCCACCGAAGGGCGTTACGAAAGCAGCGCGCTCACGAAGCCGCGCAACCAGTGGGGGTAGTGAGGCAACGACCCGATCGATCTCGCCGGCAGTCGTCCTTGTTCCTAACGAGAAGCGAATCCCGCTGGGGCCGCGCGGCCCCGGGTACATCGCCGCAAGGACGTGGCTGGGCTCCAGCGTGCCCGAGGTGCAAGCGCTTCCCGCCGAGACCGCAATCCCGGCCAGGTCCAGGGCGATGAGCAGCTCGCCGGCTTCCACCCCCTCAAAGCTCATATTGGAGATGTTGGCGAGGCGCGGCGCGCCGGCTCCGTTGACGGTGATGCCCGCAACTGCCCGGCTGAGCTGGACCTCCAGCCGGTCGCGCAACGTTCTCGTTCGACTGACGGCGCTCGCTCGCTCGCCGGCCGCCAACTCGAGCGCGAGCGCCAGACCCGCGGCGCCCGCAACGTTCTCGGTGCCGGAGCGGCGACCGGATTCCTGGCCCCCGCCCAGTGCCACCGGCATCAGCGGCACTCCGTCTCGGACGAAGAGCACCCCGACACCCTCCGGACCACCGAATTTGTGGGCGGAGAGCGAGAGCAGGTCGACCCCCAACTCGCCGACGTCAACCGGCAGCCAAGCGGGAGCGGCAACGGCATCGGCATGCAGAACGACGCCCCGAGTCCGGGCGATCGCCGCCAGCTCGGCGATCGGCTGCACCGTCCCTACCTCGTTGTTCGCATACATCACCGAGGCGCAAATCGGCTGCGCGGCGAGGACCCGCTCGAACTCTTGCGGATCGACGATTCCGTTCGCGTCGACCGGGATCAGGCGGCCCGCGGATCCGCTTTCGCGCAGCCGCTCGAGTACGGCCAGCACCGAGTGGTGCTCCACCGCCGAAGCGACGACGCGCGCGCCTGCGCCGGCCGCGGCCACTATTCCTAACAGCGCCAGATTATTTGCTTCGGTTCCACCGCAAGTAAAAACGACTTCGGTACGCTTTGCACCGAGTATCCGGGCGACGCGATCGCGTGCGTCGTCGAGCACCGCGCGCGCGAGACGCCCCTCGAAATGTAACGAACTGGCATTGAAACCGCAACGGAGCGACGTCTCCGCCACACGGTTCGCGACCTCCGAGCGCATCGGCGTGGTGCCGGCATGATCGAGGTAAATTCGGTCGGAATTCACAGGGCGCTCCCAGAGTGATGCACTAGTATCGGGTTGTGCGAAGCTCCAACGCACACTCCGAGAAGTAGCAACGGGAAACTGGCGGTTCGAGAATCACTCGAACCGCCTCTTTTTTTCAGCAGCGCGCGCGCCGATATTCGCTTCCGCGCCCTGCTTCCCCGGAGCATAGTACTGACGACCGCGCAAGTTGGGCGGTAAATTTTCGGTAACGACATCGTAATCGTCGTGTGCGTAGTGATAACCCTCACCGTAACCTAATTGTCGCATAAGGTGCGTGGGCGCGTTGCGTAAATGCAGCGGCACCGGGTCGTTGCGAGTCTCTAGGACGTCGGCCATCGCCGCGCCGTAGCTGCGGCCCACGCTGTTGCTTTTCGGCGCCGTCGCAAGGTAGAGCGTCGCGTGCGCGAGGGCATAAAACCCTTCGGGCATGCCGACGAAGTGCACCGCCTGTTGGGCCGCGACCGCAATCTGGAGTCCCGCCGAATCGGCGAGTCCGACGTCTTCGGACGCCAAGACTACGAGCCTGCGAGCGATGAAGAGGGGATCCTCGCCGCCGTCGATCAGCCGGGCGAGCCAGTAGAGTGCTGCGTCCGCATCGCTCGCGCGCACCGATTTGATCAGCGCGCTGATCGTGTCGTAGTGCATGTCGCCGGCGCGATCGTACCGTCCTTGCCGGCGCTGCATCGCCTCGCGAACGACGTTAACGTCGATCCGGCGGCTCTCTTCTGGCGTCGAGGCGGCCGCGAGCTCGAGCGCGTTGAGGGCGGCGCGCGCGTCGCCGTTCGCAAAACCGATCAAAACCGCGCGCGCATCGTCGTCGAGCGTCAATCCCTTCGCGCCCAACCCGCGCTCGGCGTCGCGCAATGCGCGGTTGACGATCTCGCCGACATCTGCGTCGGAGAGCGCTTCGAGAACGAAGACTCGCGCGCGAGAGAGCAGTGCGGAGTTCACTTCGAACGACGGGTTTTCGGTCGTCGCGCCGATGAGCGTCACCGTGCCGTCCTCGACGGCGGGCAACACCGCGTCCTGCTGCGCTTTGTTGAACCGGTGGATCTCGTCGATGAAAAGAATCGTCGCCTTCCCGGAGCGCCGGCGTATCTTTGCCTCGTTGACGACGCGGCGCAGATCGCTTACCCCGGCATTGACGGCCGAGATTCGTTCGAAGTATGCACCCGTACGCGCGGCGACGATCTCGGCCAGCGTCGTCTTACCGCTGCCCGGCGGTCCCCAGAGAATCATCGACGGGACCGTATCGCGTTCGATGACGGTTCGCAGCGCACGGCCCGGCCCCAACAGGACGGCCTGCCCGACGAACTCGTCGAGCGTCCGCGGACGCATGCGCGCCGCAAGGGGCGAGGTTAACGAGGGAAAATCGAAGAGCATCGTGAGCGACTCGCCGCTAGGGCGAAGCGCTAGGTGCGCTCACCGGGGCGGTGAGAGGCTGCGTCACCGGCTGGGTCAACCCGTTCTTCGGAACCTTCAAGGGTTTGGGCGTCGCGAGCTTGCGATGAAACTCTCCCGGAAACTGCATCGTGACGTCGCCCTGGGCGTGCGCATCGCCGGTAACGGTGTTGTAGAGGACCCGCGCTGCGTTCATGCTCCTCGAGCCGGCGACGATGTGCACCGCACCCTCCAAAAGCAAGGTGTGCGCGGCGTCGTCGAGCGTTCCGTTGTCCGCCGTAACGACCGTATCGGCTTGACTGTAATGAACGTTGCCGATCGCCTTGTAGATCTTGGCCACGCCGTTGACCTGCGCCTTATCCGCGGTTAACGTTGACGGACTCGAAGGCGCGGCGGAGGCCGGCGTCTCGCCGGTAAGGCTGCCGGCGCTTCCTTGCGAGTCGTGCATGATGACGTGTCCGTTGAGGAAGACTACCTGCTTTTTATAGTTTCCGTTCGCACGGTCGGCGGCCACGTCGCCTCCGACGCGCGTCATCACGACCTTTGCGGGCACGTTAAAGTCGCCATTCTTGAAGTTGGCATTGAGCGCGTTTGCCTTCACCGTCCAAACGCCGAGGTCGAACGAGGCAGGCGGCGGGCCGCCCTTCGCGGGCTTCGCGACGCCCGGGACGCGTTTAGGCACCGGCGTCGCGCCGGGAGGCGGGACCGGACGGATCACGGCCGGCGGAGGCGCCGCCTGCGCGAGCGCTCCCAGCATGGTCAGCGCGCCGACGAGGGCGGCGAGAATGCGAATCATTGTGTCTGCGTACGTACCTTTACCGTAGGGCGCTCGACGGGTCCGAGGAGCTCCGCCAGACGCACCTGGGAGAGCGCGCCTTCCCGAAGCAGCCGCGGATGCGTGCCGGAGAGATCGATGATCGTCGATTCGACGCCGTAGCGAACCGGACCGTGCTCGACGAGCAGATCGGCCGGCGCGAGCATCGAGCGTTGCGCGTCTCCCAGATACGGGCGGCCGTTGCGTCCTACCGCAGTCGTGCCCGCAATCGGGCCGCACCGCTCGAGCAATGCCCGGGCGAATGGATCGTCGGGCACGCGGAACGCGAGCGTATCCAATCCGGCGGCGAGTTCATCGCTGACGAAGGCCGGCTTGCTGATCAAAACGATGACCGGACCCGGCAGCAGCCGCTTCGCAAACTGGGCCGCCAAGGGATCGGCGGCGGCGTACTCGAGGAACTCTTGGACCGAAGCGACGTGCATCGTCAATGGCCGGTGGTCCGGACGGCCTTTCGCCGCGTAGACCCGATCGATCGCGGCCGAGTCGTATGGGTCGCAGCCGATCAGGTAGCTCGTATCGTTGGGGAAAATGACCGTTTCGCCCGAGAAGACCGCCCTCGCGACCTCCTCGGCGACCTCGTCGAATCCGGCTGCCGTCGCATCGATGATGCGCCCCCAGCGCTCTGTCGGCATACCCTGATCATTCCACGATGGGCCGGGGGTTCGCTGTGCCACCTCGCGTACGCTTGTGCGAGGTTCCCTAGATGCGCACTCGGGCACCCGTGCCGAGCGCGACGCACGAGAGCGGGTCGTCGGCGACGATCGCCGGTACGCCGGTTACTTCGGAGAGCAGCTTGTCGAAGCCGCGCAGCAGCGCTCCCCCGCCGGTTAAGATGATGCCCCGGTCGATGATGTCGGCGGAGAGCTCCGGAGGCGTCTTTTCCAAGACCGATTTGACCGCTTCAACGATCGCGCCGACCGGCTCGGAGAGCGCCTCCCGAATCTCTTCACTCGTAATCTTGACCGTCTTGGGCAGGCCGTTGATCAGGTCGCGCCCGCGAATCTCCATCGCGAGCTCCTGCTCCAGCTTGTACGCCGATCCCAGCTTGATCTTGATCTCTTCAGCGGTCCGCTCGCCGATCATCAGGTTGTAGACGCGCCGGATGTAGCGAACGATCGCTTCGTCCATTTTGTTGCCGGCGACGCGCAGCGACTGCGAGACGACGATCCCGCCCAAGGAAATCACGGCGACGTCGCTCGTACCCCCGCCGATGTCTACGACCATGCTGCCCGAGGGTCCGTCGATCGGCAGGCCGGCACCGACGGCGGCCGCCATCGGTTCCTCGATGATGTTGACGTCGCGCGCGCCGGCGAGTTTGGCGGCATCCTTTACCGCCCGCTCTTCGACGCTCGTGATTTCGGCAGGCACGCAGATCGTGACGTGCGGCTTGGGTTTGAGGATCGCCGACCACCACGAGCGATCTTTCATCACCTTCTTGATGAAGTACGAAAGCATCGCTTCGGTCACTTCAAAGTCCGCGATTACGCCGTCGCGGAGCGGGCGAATTGCCGCGATGTGCGCCGGCGTCTTCCCGAGCATCTGGCGTGCCTCTTCACCGACCGACAAGACCCTGCCGGTGTTCATGTCTTTCGCCACGACCGAGGGCTCGCGTAAGACGATGCCCTTTCCCTTGACGAAGACGAGCACGTTGGCCGTACCGAGGTCGATGCCGATGTCCAAAAACTTAACTCCTGCTCACGTAACCGGTAGAACCTGCAAACCTAACCCGCCGAGACCCGCGGATACTCGCTCGTCTCAAAGAATCCCGCGGGCTCCACGAGCGGCGTCACGCCGCTGCTGCGCTGCACTTGTCCGCCGAGGTCGGAGAGCATCTCTTCGAGGCGTTCGTAGCCCCGGTCGATGTATTCGAGCCCGATGATCTCCGTCTCGCCCGCGGCAGCGAGGCCGGCAACCACTAAACCGGCGCCGGCGCGGATATCCGGCGCCTCCACCGGTGCGCCGGAGAGTTGCTTGGGACCTTTGATGACCGCCGCGTTACTTTCCATGCTTACCTTGACGTCGGCGCCCATGCGAGCAAGCTCGTTCACATACGAGAAGCGAGCGTTGAAGATCGACTCTTCGACGACGCTGGTCCCGGGACACGTGCAGAGAAAGCCCACCATTTGCGGCTGCAGGTCGGTTGGAAAACCGGGATACGGAGCGGTGAGAATATCGGTTCCGCCGGTGATCCCCGCGGCTTTCACGCGGATCCAATCCTCGCCCGCGGTCGTCTCGACCCCGCACTCGACGAGTTTGTCGATCAATGCCCCCATGTAATCTGGGCGGCAGCGCGTCACGGTTACGTCGCCGCGGGTCACGCACCCCGCCAGCAGCAGGGTTCCCGTCACGATGCGGTCGGCGGTGATCTCGTACTCGACGCCGCGCAGCTCCGCAACGCCGTCGATGACGATCGTATCCGTACCGTGCCCGGCGATCTTTGCACCCATAGCCCGCAGGAAGTTTGCGAGGTCTACGACCTCCGGCTCCATCGCGACGTTTTTGAGCGTCGTCGTTCCATCGGCCAAAACCGCCGCCAACATCGCGTTCTTCGTCGCGCCGACGCTCGGCATGCGAAACTCGATGGTCGCGCCGCGCATGCGAGCCTCCTTCGACTGCGCGATCAGGTAGCCGTGCGCGTTGTGCACGTCGCAACCCAACGCGACGAAGGCTTGCTCGTGCATATCCGTCGCGCGAGTCCCGAGTACGCAGCCGCCCGGCAGCGGAACCTCCGCCCGCCCGAAGCGCCCGAGCAGCGGGCCGACGATATCGAACGACGCGGCGAGCTTACGCACCAGCGCGTACGGGGCGCGATAAGAAGCGACGTTGCTGGCATCGATCGTCACCGTCGTGTCGCCTTCGTAGCGAATGCGCGCTCCCAGCGCTTCCAGGAGCGACCACATCACCGAGACGTCGGTGATGTGCGGGACGCGATGGAGGGTGACGGTGCCGCGAGCCAGCAGCGAAGCGGCCATGATCGGCAATGCCGCATTCTTCGCGCCGTGCGTCGCAACGGAGCCTTCCAGGCGCGCCCCGCCCCGAACCCGGAGCGTCGTCTCGAGACGATCCAACATATTCTAACGAACTACCGTTCGCGTAGGCGGTAAACTCGCCTACCTATGGCCGGTCAGACGCAGTTGCGCGTTCGCGAAATCAATGATGGCCTGCTCGCGCGCGTAACCGCCGCTCCCCGGCGCTTCGGCCTTCTGACGCTCCATCGCTTCGGCCACCGCTTCGCGTGCCTCGGCAACGACGACGTCGTCGAATGCCAGCGCTTCGTCCACCAGGACGGTGATTCGATCGGGGAGCGCCTGCATGAAACCCTCGCTGGTGGCGAGTTCCAAACGCGTGACGTTCCCCTCGCCGTCGGGAGCCTGGCGAACGTTTGCGCGCAGCACGCCCGGTTTCAACGCCGCCAAAAACGGCGCGTGCTTTGGGAGAATTCCCTCTTCGCCTTCGGTCGTAACCGCGATGACGAGCTCGGCCGTGCCGTCGAAGACGACCTGGGCCGGCGTCACCAGCTTGAACGGGACCGCGTCAGGCATTGGCCATGCGCTGGGCGTTCTCTCTCACTTCGTCGATCGTGCCCGCGTAGAAGAACGCGGCCTCGGGGAGATCGTTGACCTTGCCTTCGAGAATTTCTTTGAAGGAAGCGATCGTCTCGGGCAACTTGACGTATTTGCCGGATCGTCCGGTGAATTGCTCGGCGACGAAGAACGGCTGCGAGAAGAACCTTTGAATCCGGCGCGCCCGGCCGACGGCGATTTTGTCGTCTTCGGAGAGCTCTTCGACGCCCAGAATCGCGATGATATCCTGAAGGTCGCGGTACCGCTGGAGAATCTCCTGGACGCCGCGCGCGACTTCGTAGTGCTCGTCGCCGATGATCTGCGGGTCGAGAATGCGCGATGTTGACGCGAGCGGATCGACCGCCGGATAGATGCCGAGCTCGGAGATCGGACGCGAAAGCGCGGTGGTCGCGTCGAGGTGGGCGAACGTCGTCGCGACGGCCGGGTCGGTATAGTCGTCGGCCGGGACGTAGACGGCCTGCACCGACGTGATCGAGCCTTTATGCGTCGAGGTGATGCGCTCTTCGAGGACGCCCATATCGGTGGCGAGCGTCGGCTGGTAACCGACCGCCGACGGCATGCGGCCCATCAACGCCGATACCTCCGAGCCGGCCTGCATGTAACGGAAGATGTTATCCATGAAGAGCAGCACGTCGGCGCCGAGCTCGTCGCGGAAATATTCGGCCATGGTGACGCCCGTCTGCGCCACCCGAAAGCGCACGCCCGGCGGTTCGTCCATCTGCCCGAAGACCAGCGTCGTCTGATCGATGACGCCCGACTCTTTCATTTCGAGCCACAGGTCGTTGCCTTCGCGCGTTCGCTCGCCGACGCCGGTGAAGACCGAGAAGCCTTTATGGACGTAGGCGATGTTGCGGATCAGTTCCTGAATGAGAACCGTCTTGCCGACGCCTGCGCCGCCGAAGAGACCGACCTTCCCGCCGCGCGTGTACGGCGCCATCAGGTTGACGACCTTGATGCCCGTCTCGAAAATGCGCGCGGTCGGCTCTTGGTATTTCAGCTCCGGCGCGGGACGGTGAATCGGCCAAACGGCGGCGGCCTTGACCGGCGCGTCACTGTCGATCGTCTTGCCGAGCACGTTGAAGATCCGCCCGAGCGTCCCTTCGCCGACGGGAACCATGATCGGGCCGCCGGTGCTGCGCACTCCCGCTCCCCGCACCAGGCCGTCGGTCGAACCGAGCGCGAGGCAGCGGACTTGATTATCTCCGAGTTCGTCCTGCACTTCGAGCGTCAACTCGCGCGCCGCCATCGCCGTTCCACCGAGTTCCACGCCAGCCGCCGCACCGCTCGGCGCGGTCGCCGCACCGTTTCCGGAGGCGTGCGAATCCTCGTTCACGTTGACGACGAGCGCGTCGTTGATCTTCGGCAGCGTCTGCGGCGTGAACTCGACGTCTACGACGTTTCCGAGCACTTGGACGACTTTTCCGGTATCTGCAGCCATGGTCAGGTCCCTTTTCCTTCCGATTCCTCGTACGGTTTTAGTTGATTGCTTCGAAGCCGGCGAACAGACTCTCAGACTCTTCCAGCTCGCGGAGCGGCACGTAATCGCAGACCGCCTCGTAGCGTTTCCAAAGTTCGCGCACGGCTGCGTTCGAGTGGGCGCGCTCGACGGCTCCCGGCTCCCATTCGAAAATTTCCACGATGCTGCGGTCCTTGGCTTGGGCGATGATCGCCGGCCGCGCAGTTACTAATCCTTGCTCGCGCAGAATCGCGTGGTGCTCCCGAGTCAAGGCCACCAGATCGTCTTCTCGCCCGGGCTTCGGACGGTACGCGACCACGACGACGTGCCCCATCTACTGCACCCCCAGCGCTTCCGCGCCGCCGACGATTTCGAGAAGTTCTTTCGTAATTGCGGCTTGGCGCGCGTTGTTCATCGCGATCGTGAGTTCGTCGATGAGTTTCGAGGCGTTGTCGGTTGCGTTGGTCATCGCGACGAGCTGCGCGGCGAAGAACGCCGCGTCGGTCTCGAGCATCGCCGAGTAGATCGTGAACTCGAGATACTTCGGCAGCAGCCGCGAGAGTACGAGTTCGGGCGACGGCGCAAACTCGATCGCACCGCGCGGGCCGGCTTGCGCGGCCTCATGCTTCGCGCCGCCTTGCAGCGTCGAGAGATCCTCCACCAGAATCGGCACGAGTTTGCGCGTCTGCGGACGCTGGAGCATCATCGTCACGAGCTTCTGCGAAACGAGCACGATCTCGGAGATTTCACCGCGTTGGAAATCCTCCGCCGTGCGGTGCGCCACTTCGCGTGCGGTGTCGAGCTTCGAGTCGGCACCCAGCGGCCACCAAGGATGATCGGCGGCGCCCAAACGACGGACCGCATTGCGCGCTTTGACACCGACGGTGTAGTAGCGAACGGCACCTTGGGCACGCGCAAAATCCTCGGCGGCGCGAATGACGTTGGAGTTGAAGGCGCCGGCGAGCCCTTTGTCCGAGCTCATCAGAACGATCCCCGGGGGCGCGCCCTCCTTCCCGGGCTTCATGAAGGGATGATCGACCGATGAGACGGCGGAGATCAAATCGCCGAGCATTTCGCCGAGCGCGTCGGCATACGGACGCGCGCGCTTGCGCGCCGCCTCGGCGCGTCGGATCTTTGCCGCGGCGACCTGTTTCATCGCCTTGGTGATCTGCTGGGTGTTCCTCAGCGACCGAATTCGGTCGCGCAGATCTCGTACGGATGGCATTGAAGTTTAGAAGCTCTTGTTGAACTCGGTCAACGCCGAGTCGAGCTGCTTGCGCGTTTCGTCCGAGAGCTGCGAGCTTTGTGCGATCGCGGTGGGAATTCCGGGATGCTCGGCGTGCACGAAGTCGATCATGCCCGAGGCCCAGCTCGCGAGCCGAGCCGTTGGAACGTCATTCACGAATCCATTGGTCGCGGCATAGATGATCGCGACTTGATCTTCCATGGGCTGGGGCTGATACCGCGGCTGTTTGAGCAACTCGGTCAGCTTCTCACCGCGCATCAGCTGGTTCTGCGTCGCCTTGTCGAGATCGCTGGAAAGCTTTGCGAACGCGGCCAAGTCGCGATATTGCGCGAGCTCGAGCTTGAGCTGTCCCGCGACCGATTTCATCGCCTTCGTCTGCGCCGATCCGCCGACGCGAGAGACGGAGAGCCCGATATCGACCGCCGGACGGATTCCTTGGAAGAAGAGCTGCGGCGTCAGGTAAATCTGACCGTCGGTAATCGAGATGACGTTGGTCGGAATGTACGCGGAGAAGTCGCCGGCCTGAGTCTCGATCACCGGCAGCGCGGTCAGCGAGCCGCCGCCCATGTCGTCGGAGAGCTTTGCCGCGCGCTCCAACAAGCGAGAGTGCAGATAGAACACGTCGCCGGGGTAGGCTTCGCGGCCCGGCGGCCGGCGCAGCAACAGCGACATCTCCCGGTAGGATTGCGCGTGCTTGGTGAGATCGTCGTAAACGATCAGCACGTCTTTCCCTTGGTACATCAGCTCTTCGGCCATCGCGCAGCCGGCAAACGGCGCGATCCAGCGCAACGCAGCCGCCTCTGAGGGACTCACCGCCACGATCGTCGTGTAGGCCATCGCGCCCTTCTGTTCGAGGATTTGGGCGAGCGCGGCAACGGTTGAATTCTTCTGGCCGATCGCGACGTAAACACAGAATACGTTGCGTCCTTTTTGGTTGATGATCGTGTCGATCGCCATCGCCGTCTTTCCCGTCGATCGATCCCCGATGATCAGCTCACGCTGCCCCTTGCCGATTGGGATCAGCGCATCGATCGCGCGAATTCCGGTCTGCAGCGGCTGTTTGACCGGCTGGCGCTGCACGACGGTCGGGGCGACGTTCTCGATCGTGCGGTAGCGGGTCGTCGGAATCTCCCCTTTACCGTCGATCGGCTGGCCCAACGGATTGACGACTCGGCCCAAGAGCGCTTCGCCGACGGGAACCGAAGCAATGCGACCGGTTCGCCGAACGCTCGTGCCCTCTTGGATGTCGACGTCGGGACCCATGATGACGACGCCGACGTTATCCTCTTCGAGGTTGAGCGCGACGCCCTGGAGACCGTTGGGAAACTCGACGAGCTCCGAAGACCGAACGCCTCGCAGTCCGTAGACCCGGGCGAGGTTCGCACCGACTTCGATGACCGTTCCAACTTCATCTTCGGCGACGCCGGTCTTGAACTGCTCGATCTGCGCCTTGAGGATTCCAGCTATTTCGTCTGCGTTGATCATGCCTAAGCTTTCTTCGTTCGATTATGAGATGGTAGAGAGTTCTCTGGCGAGGCTGTCCAGCCGGCCCGCGATTGAAGCGTCGATACGGCGGTCTCCCATCATCAGCCGTACGCCGCCGATGAGCTTCGGGTCGACCTCTTGGGTGACTTCGAACTTCTTGCCGTAGGCGCGCTCGAGCTTCGCGACGAGCTCCACGTACTCGTGGCGTTCGAGCGGGCGCGCCGACGTCATGACGAGCGTCTCGGCGCCGCGCGCCGCGCGCTGCAGCGCAAGAAATTCCTTGACCAGTGCGCCGAGCAGCGACTCGCGACGCTTGCGTACGAGCAGCAGGAGCGTGTGGAGGGCGACGGGGTCGACCTTTTCGCCGAAGGCCTCCGTTAAGAGCCGCTCTTTATCTGGCCGGGGCACGACGGGCGAGCTGAAGAACTCATAGATCTTGCCCCGATCGCCGATCGCCGCGGCGATCGCCGTAAGATCGGCGGCGATCTTCTCACCGATCGCCCGTTCGCGGGCGATCATATCGACGGCGACGGCGTAGCGGCGCGCGAGGGTCTGATTAACCACGCGCTCCCTCCTGTAGCGTGCCGGCAAAGCCTTCGATCAGACGCTCGTCGATCGAGGGTCCAATCCGCCGCGCGGCATCGTCTCGGGCGATCTTCAACGCGCGCTCGACGAGATCGTCGCGCAGACGCTGGCGGGCCGCCGAGCGCGCGCGCTCGAGCTCGCCCTGCGCATCTCGCAGCGCGCGCTCTCCCGACTCAGCGGCTTGCGCGAGCACGGCTTCGCGCTCGCGCGCCGCGTGCAGCTCGGCGCGCTGCGCGATCAGCTCCGCATCGCGGCCCGCGCTGCGAATCTCCTCGTGCAGTGCGGTGAGTGCGCCTTTGACTTCGTCGCGGTGACGCTCCGCCTCCGCGATCTGTCGGTTGCTGCGCTCTTGGGCGGCCATCAATACCGGCTTGATAAAGCGGGTCCACATGTAGACGAGCACCGTGATGAAGACGATCGACGATGCCACCTGGCTCCAGACGGCAATCTGGATGTAGAGCTGCGCCTCGCTCATCTCGACGCCTCCGGAATCACGCGCTCGAGCATGAAATCGGCGAGTCCCCGCACCGCGTCGGGTTCTCCGGCCCGAGCCTCGTCGAGCTCTTTGCGAACGGTCGCCTGCGCCTGTTCGACGGTCTGTTGCGCTCGCTGCGAGTAGCCGGTCGAGATCTCTGCCGCCTCGTTCGAGGCCGTCGCACGAACGCTTGCGACGCGATGCTCCGCGTCGCGGCGGGCGGCCGCGCGAATCTCCTCCGCTTGCGCTCGCAGGGCGGCCGCTTCGGCCTGATAGCGGTCGTAGTCGGAGACCAGACTATTGATATACTGCCGGCGCCGTCCGATCGCGGCCGCCACGGGCCGCAAAAAGACCGCGTACAACACCGCGAAAAAGATCGCAAAGTTGAACAACTGTACGACCAGCGTGCCGTCGACCGACAGGAACGACATCGACCGTTATTTCACCAGCGAGGTGATGATCGCCGGGACCTTGGCGACCACGAGCAGGATGTAGAACGAGAGCGCGATGGCGATGAACGGCACCGCTTCCAAGACGCCGACGCCAAGGAACATGAAGAGGAAGATGTTCGGCCGCGCCTCGGGCTGACGAGAGATCGACTCGACCGCTTTTGCGGCGACGGTGCCGTCGCCGACGGCAGAGCCGAAGGCCACGCCCGAGATGATGATGCCGAAGCAGAGAAGCGCTGCGGCTGCGATTAAAGCTTGCGGATTCAAGAGATTTCCTTTCTAATGGTCGTCGGCAAGCGCCAGCGAGAGATAGACGATTGCCAGCAACGTAAAGACGAAAGCTTGGATCGTTCCAACGAAAAAGTTGAAGAACTGAATCAGCACGGGCACGACGGCGACGCCGAGCGACAGGTTGAAAAAGCCGATGCTGATGTGCGCGAGAATGATCGACGTGACGATGACGAAGAGCAGCTCGCCCACGAAGATGTTGAAGAAGAGGCGCGCGGCGAGCGTGATCGGTCGAAGTATCTCGTCGAGAACGTTGATCGGAAAGAGGGCGGGAAACGGTTTGAAGACGTGTCCGAGGTAGCCGAAACCCTTTTTCTTAAACGCCACGATCTGAATCATGAAAAAGACTACCAGCGCCAACGGAACGACCGTATTGAGGTCGGCCGTCGGCGAGCCGCCGAAGGGCAGATCGAACGCCTTGAAGGGCAGCATCCCGAACTGATTGAGTAAGAAAATGAAGATGAAAAGGCCGACGAAGAACGGGACGAACGGCTCCCCACCCTCTCCCAGCACGCTGGTGACGAGATCCGCGATGTAGTTGAAGACCGATTCGAGCACGGCTTGGCGTTTGGTCACGTAGGGCGACCGGTAACTGGCGCCGATCCAGCCGAGGAACAGCCACGCCACGATCATGACGAGCCACGTCGTCACGATCGTGTCGGCATGAACCGCCCCAAGGATGGGCAGATGCCAGAGTATGTGTTCGCCGATGTGTTCGTGCACCGATAGTGTCCGTTAAGGCTTCCGTCTAAAGACTCGCAGCGCGCCTAAGGCATACGCGGCGAGAGGGAAAAAGAAACCAGCCAGAAAGGGCCCGAGCGACCACCACGGTCCACGGGCCGCGAGCGCCGCGGCTACTATACTAAAGCCCGCCAGCCGCAGTAAACTACTTAACCCAAAGGACCTGGGGCTGCGCGTTTCCGCCAAGCGCTCGCTACCTCGCATGATGGCGAGCATGTTGGCGACTCCGCAAACGGCTCCAACCCAAAGCGCCAGACTTGCAAACCAGGCCAACGGCAAGAGAAGGAGCGAGAGCGCGGCGGCCACCACGCCGGAAAGCACCGCGACGGACCACTTGAGACGGTAATAGGCGGCGAGATCTGCCGTTGACTCGGCGCCGCTGTAGCTACGTCGGTCCGGAGGCATATCCTTCCCGCCCATCGGCTGCTTCGCTTAAGCCATCGACTTCGCGAGCAAACGAAAGGCCGAATAGGCGCCAAGGATGCCGCCGAGCATCAAACCTCCGGGCGCGAAGGCGGGCTGGGCAAAGCGCTGGGCCGCAAGTATTCCGGCGCCCAGTCCGAGGATGGCGCAGCCGGCGAAGGTTCCGCCGGCAAGCAGAACCGGCAGAAGCGGCTTCACTCGCGAGAGGCGAGCTTGGGGTTCTTCGGATCGAACGGCTCTGGATAGGCCCCCGAGCGCAGCCTCGCCAGCAGCCACTGCACGATCCGCGGCGAGGCAAAACCGTCGCCATAGGGATTCTGGGCCCGCGCCATCGCGCTATAGGCGGCGTCGTCGGTGAGCAGCCGGTTCGCAGCCTCGAGAATCCGCTCGCGACGGTGACCGATCAGCGCCAGCGTCCCGGCCACAAGGCCCTCCGGGCGCTCCGTCTCGTCGCGCATTACGAGGACTGGCCTCCCAAGGCAGGGCGCCTCTTCTTGAATGCCGCCCGAGTCGGTGAGGACGAATGTCGCCCCTTTGACCGCTGCGACCATCTCGCCGTAGTCGACCGGCTCGACGAGCCAGATACCCGGCGCCTCGCCAAGGAGCTCGCGGGCGATCGGCGCGACCCGCGGGGAGGGATGGACCGGCCAGTAGATCTGCGGTTTGAGCGGCAGCTCGCTAATCGCGCGAAGGGCCTCGCAGATCTCTCCCATGTGGGGATGGTTTTCGCGTCGGTGCGCCGTGACGACGATGATCGGGCGTGCCGGATCGAGCTCGTCCCAGCGCGGCGGCGTGGCGAGATCCGGGCGCCGCGCCGTTTCGAGAAACGCATCGATGACGGTATTGCCCGTCACGACGACGTCGTTCGGTTCGACGTTCTCGACGAGCAGATGCTCGCGCGCGAGCGGCGTCGGGGAAAAGTGATACGAGGTGATCGTCCCGGTCAGCCGCCGGTTCATCTCTTCGGGATAGGGCAGCCAGCGGTTGCTGGTGCGCAAACCCGCCTCGACGTGTCCGACCGGAATCTGCTGATAAAATGCCGCGAGCGCCGCCGCGGTGCTCGTCGTCGTATCGCCGTGCACGAGCACGACTTCGGGGCGCGCGTCGGCAAGTGCCGGTTCCATTCCCGACAGCACTCGCGTCGTGATCTCGGTGAGCGTCTGATCCTCCGTCATTACGTTGAGATCGTAATCGGGAACGATTTCAAAAAACTCGAGCAGATCGTCGAGCATGCGGCGGTGCTGAGCGGTCACGCAGACGCGATGGACGATGTCGGGGTGCGCCTGCAGCGCGTGGACGACCGGGGCCATTTTGATCGTATCCGGGCGCGTGCCGAAAACGGTCATTACGCGCAGCTCGTTTGACATTTATGATGCGTGCCTAAAGACGTGCGTGAACTCGCCCGAGAATGCGAGCGCCACCGCTCCGAGGACGAAGCATACCGCGTACAAGAGCAGCACGGCTTGGCGCACGTTGAGACCGAAGCGAAAGATCAGCTGGTGGTGAAAATGCCCCCGGTCGGCTTCGGTGATCCGCTTGCCGCTGGTCGCCCGCCGCACGATCGCCGCCGCGGTGTCGAGCACCGGAAGGGCAAGCACGAGCAGCGGAACGACGATGCTGATCGCAATCGCCGTCTTGCTGGCGCCGATGATCGAGACCGTACCGAAGACGTAGCCGATGAAGAGCGATCCCGCATCGCCGAGGATGATGCGGGCCGGATTAAAATTATAAGGAAGAAAGCCGAGTGCCGCGCCGGCCAGAGCGATGACCACCAGCGCGACGACCGGATTTGCGTGTAAGACCGCGATGATGAAAAGAAAAATGCTGGAAATCGCCGCGACGCCGGCGAGCAGACCGTCGAGCCCATCGAGGAAGTTGATCGCGTTCATCATGCCGACGTACCAGAGCAGCGTCAACGGAACGCCGACCCAGAGCGGAAAGTCGATCCAGTTCGTGCCGGGATTGCGATCGAAGGGATTGTTGATACCCGGAATGACGAACCCATAGAGCATCGAGATCGATGCGACGACCACCTGAGCGATCAACTTGTTTCGAGGACGCATCTGCATGACGTCGTCCCAGATTCCAACCCCGACGATCAGCAGGCTCCCGAAGAGCAGCCCGACGAGTTTGTGCACCGCATCGAACTGATCGCCCGGGGGTAGGAGGCGGAACGGCGATGCCATGGCGACGCCCAGCACGGCGAAGAGGGCGAAGGCGAACCCGAAGAAAACCGCGATGCCGCCGACGCGCGGTTTGGGCGAGTCGTGCATCCGCCGCTCGTCCCCCGTGGCATCGACGATTCCGAGGCGATTCGCCAGCTGGACGATCAGCGGCGTGCCCAGGAGACTGACGAGCCCGGCCAGCCCGAAAGCCGTTGCATAAACCGCGCCCGCGCTTAACACGTGAGGATTCACCCGCGCGCTCCTTCGAGCATCGAATACGCCAGTACGGCAACTCCGGCTTCGGCCAGCAGTCGCGCCGCTACCGCGTCGGGATACGCCTGAACGTAAACGATCTTCGTGACGCCGGCGCTGATCAGCAGCTTCGAACAGTTGACGCACGGCTGATGCGTGCAATAGGCAACGGCGTGTTCGAGACTGACGCCGTGGAGCGCGCCTTGGACGACGGCGTTCGCTTCGGCGTGAGTTGCCCGCAGGCAATGGTCGTTTACCAGCTCGCAGCCGACTTCCGTGCAATGCGCGACGCCGCGCGGCGCGCCGTTATAGCCGGTCGTCAGAATGCGGTGCCCGCGCGTCAGCACGCAGCCAACGGCCGCTCGCGGGCAGGTCGCGCGCGTGCTGACGGTCTGCGCGATCTGCATGAAGTACTCATCCCAACCGGGGCGCACGAGCAACGTTAAGGGACGTCGAAGCGAGAAGTCAGCTCGCGTACGCGGCCTCCGAGCCGCTCGATCCGCTCGCGCCGCTCGATATCTCCGAAGGCGTCACAGATGATCCGCGCGACCTCGCGGCACTCCTCGACGCCGAAGCCGCGCGCGGTTATCGCCGGCGTCCCGATCCGAATGCCGCTGGCGACGAAGGGCTTCTGCAGATCGAAAGGGATCGCGTTCTTGTTGACCGTGACGTTGATCTCGTCCAAATACGCCTCGACGGCCTTACCCGTGAGGCCTTTGACCGACACGTTGACGAGCATCAAATGCGTATCGGTTCCACCGCCCACCAAACGAAGACCGGCGCGCGTGAATTCCTCCGCCATGGCGCGCGCGTTCTCGACGACGCGGCGCTGGTAGTCGACGAACTCGGGCGCCAGCGCCTCGCCGAAGGCGACGGCCTTTGCGGCGATCGTGTGCATCAGCGGGCCGCCTTGGATGCCGGGAAAGACGCTCTTGTCGAGCGGCTGCGCCCATTGGCTGGTGCAGAGGACGAAACCGCCTCGCGGCCCGCGCATCGTCTTGTGCGTCGTCGAGGTGACGAAATCGGCGACGGGGACCGGCGAGGGATGAAGGCCCGCGGCGACGAGTCCGGCGACGTGAGCGAAGTCGACGAGCAGCGTCGCGCCGATCTCCCGCGCGATCTCCGCAAAGGGCTCGTACTCCATGATCCGCGGATAGGCGCTCGCACCGGCGACGATCATCTTCGGTTTGTGCTCGCGCGCGAGCGAGCGAACTTCGTCGAAGTCGATCAGCTCGGTATCTTTGCGGACACCGTATGCCAACGCGTTGTAGAGCTTGCCGGAGAAACTGACCTTCGTTCCGTGGGTCAGGTGTCCGCCGTGAGCGAGCGACATGCCCAGAACCGTGTCGCCCGGCTGTAACACGGCCATGAAGACCGCCATGTTGGCCTGGGCACCGGAGTGCGGCTGCACGTTGGCATGATCGGCCTTAAAGATGCGCCCCAGCCGCTCCAGCGCGAGCGTCTCGGCGACGTCCACCCACTGGCAGCCCCCGTAGTAGCGCTTTCCCGGATAGCCTTCGGCGTATTTGTTGGTCAGCACCGACGCGTTGGCTTCACGAACCGCTCGGCTCGCGTAATTTTCCGACGCAATGAGCTCGAGGTTTTCCCGCTGCCGCCGTTCCTCGCCGGCGATCGCGGCGAAGACCTCGGGGTCAGCCGACTCGATATGGCTGGGGGTCAGGATCTCCATTGCCGTGCTTCTTTGGGTATTTGCGCGCCGGTGACCTTGAGAGCGTGGGGACGAGGGTGAGTAACGGCGAGCGGTCGAAAATCCGAGGCCGATGAAGCTTGCTTGCGCGAGCAGTGCCCTCGGGCGCGAGATCGAGAGCGGCGAGCTCACACAACTCGAATTTTTGGATCTATGCGCGCGCGAGCTCGACTGCGACGGCGTCGTATTGGACGTGCGCCATTTCCCGCGGACCGACTCCGACTACCTCGCACAGATCAAGAAGATGGCCACCGACTGGGGACTGACGATCGCGGCCTTGAGCGACGCGAGTCTCTTCAAAGCGGAGCGCGGCCGCATGGAGCAGATCTTCGACTACGCCGTTACGCTGGGCGCCGCGCTGATCGCCGCGCCGCTCTGCGGCGAAACCGAATGTTCTTGGACGCAGCAGCTCGCGCGGCTGAGCGACGCGACGTCGCTTGCCAAAGCCGCCAACGTTACGCTCGCGCTGCGAAACGCGCCGTTGACGTTCGCGAGCAGCACGCACGACTGTAAACGCGTCGCCAAGGAGACTGACTCCGCGTGGCTGCGATACGGACCCGATCCGCAGGCATTCGACGGCGCCAGCGATCCGCGCGCGCTCGCACCGAACACGGTGTTGCTCTGGGGCCGCGTCCGGGCCGCGGAACCTCGAGCGATCGACGGCGCCATCGACGCCTTCGACGGCTTCCGCGGATTTGTCACACTCGACGAACCCGGAGAGGACGCCGGCGCCCGGCGCGCCGGCGCCGCGCTCCGCGAGTGGCGCGAAGCGCTCTGTCGCGCGGCAAAGAGGAACTCAACCACAGATAGCGTCTTGCCCACGCGGTGAACGAACCTGCATTCTCGCAGGTGGGTGCGGCCCGGGCGCCCGTCCGCCAAGCATCGAGCCTAGCGATCCGTCGTCCCCGGAGCTTGTGCTCCCTAGGTTTTCTCAGTCGGTTCGGTACCAACGTGCGCTGCGCGCTAAGCGCAGTCGAGCCCCTCTACCGTACCACCACCGGTCAAGGGGGGCCTTTTGCTGTTGTGGGCCCGCAAAAGGCTTGGGGATGAAACAGACTAGTAGAATGCGAGCGTTTCTCGAAAGGCTGTTTGAATGTCCGCGATAGCGATCTCCGTTACGGCGATGGATTTGCCGCTCGTTCACGTGTTCAAAATCGCGCGCGGCGAAGAAGCGGTCGCACGTACTGCACTGGTACGCGTGAGAGCCGGCGATCGTGAGGGTCTGGGCGAAGCGACGCCCGTCGAGCGCTACGGCGAGAGTGTGGAGAGCGTCATCGCCTACTTCGACGCACATCCTCCGGCCGGCGACGATCCTTTCGCACTCGAGACGCTGCTGGACGCGCGTATCCCGGCCGCCGCGCGAGCCGGCCTCGATATCGCGCTGCACGACCTCATCGGCAAGCAGCTCGGCAAGCCGCTCTACGCCTTGCTCGGCCTCGACCCGTCGCAGACGCCTACGACCTCATTTACGATCGGGATCGCGAAGCCGGACGAGATGCTGCGCAAGGTCGACGAAGCGGCGCAGTATCCGATCCTCAAAGTGAAGGTCGGCGGGGGCGCGCCCGCGGACGACGTCGAGATGATCGCCGCGATTCGCGCGCGTTATCGCGGCGCGATTCGCATCGACGCCAATGAAGGCTGGACCGTCAATGAGGCGATCACGACGCTGCGCGAAATGCAGCGGTACGAGATCGAGTTTTGCGAGCAGCCCGTTCCGGCCGGGAATCCGCAGTGGCTGCGCGCGATCAGGGAGCGCGTTAACATCCCGATCGTCGCCGACGAAGACTGTTTGGTCGCAAGCGACCTCCCGCCGCTGAGCGGCTGCATCGACGGCGTCAACGTAAAGCTCGCAAAGACCGGTGGCATTCGCGGCGCGCTCGCGATGATCCATACCGCGCGGGCGATGGGTTTGAAAGTCATGCTCGGCTGTATGGTCGAGAGCGCCATTGCCGCAAGCGCCGCCGCGCATCTCTCGCCGCTCGTCGACTGGGCCGATATTGACGGGCCTCTGCTGATCGCCGACGATCCTTTCATCGGGCTCGGCTACGACCGCGGCAAGCTTGTGCTCTCGGGCGAGCCGGGGCTGGGCGTGCGCCCCAAAGAGGGCGCGTGACGCGACGCCGCTACGCGGTTCTTGCGCCCGGGCATTTCGCAACCGACGCCAAGACCGCCCACGGTGTGATTGCGTACGGAGAAGACGAGATCGTTGCGGTCATCGATCCTTGCGTTGCGGGGAAGCGAGTGAACGAGGTGCTGCCGCACCTCGCCAGCACCGCGCCAATCGTTGCGAACCTTACGCAAGCGTTGGAATATGCGCCGACCTCGCTTCTGATCGGAACGGCGCCGCGAGGCGGCGGCCTTCCCACGGACTGGCGGGATGAAATCACGCGGGCACTTCACGCGAAGCTCGAGATCGTCAGCGGGCTGCATCAACAACTCGGAAGCGATCCCGAGTTCCGCAGCGTCGCGAGTGCGGCGGGCTCGACGATTTGGGACGTACGCGAACCTCCCGACGTACCGATCTTCTCTGGTGAGGCGTACGGCGTCGAGGCACCGGTCGTGCTGACGATCGGTAACGATTGCGCGGTCGGGAAGATGACGGCGGCACTCGAGATCGTGCGCACGGCGCGCGCTTGCGGAAGGGAGGCGCGCTTCGTTCCCACCGGCCAGACGGGCATCATGATTGCCGGGTGGGGCATCTCCGTCGACCGCGTCATCGCCGACTTTGCACCCGGCGCTGCAGAACAGCTGGTTCTCCATGCCGCGCGCGGCGGCGCCGATCTCATCGTCGTCGAAGGGCAAGGCGCGATCAATCATCCCGCCTATGCACCCGTGACGCTCGCGCTGATGACGGGCTGCGCGCCCGATGCGCTGATCCTCGTCTGCGATCCCCTGCGAACCCTCATTGAAGAATACCAGACGCCGGTGCTGACCTACGATCGTTTGATCGCCGTTCACGAGGCGCTGCTGGCAACGATCAAACCTGCCCCGGTCATCGGCATCGTCCTCAACACCAGAGGTCTTTCGGAAGAACGCGCGCGCGAGGAGGTCGCGCGAGCACGCGACGAGAGCGGGCTGCCGGCCGAGGACGTCGTTCGTTTCGGCGCGCAAGGGTTCTACGACCAGATTCTGTTACGGATCGTCAAACGCCGGCCGTTGACCGCCGGCCGGTGAAACCGCGCCTCCGTTCCGCCGCGCTGCTGGCTCTGCTCGTAACGGCCGCCGCATGCTCGCGACCGGCGACGCCCGCGGCGGGCGAGCGCAACGCGTGGACGATCCCAGGCGTGGTGCGTCTGGGCGAAGACGAAGAGCCCGACGGACTCAACCTGATGTACGCGCATACGGCAGCGAGCGACACGATCTCCGGCCTCCTCTCTTCGTTCATCCTGCGATACGACGCGCAAGGGGACTATGTCCCCGACCTTGCCACGCGGGTTCCGACGCTGCGCAACGGCGATATCAGCCGCGACGGCAAGCGGATCGTCGTCCACTTACGCCAGGGGGTCGTCTGGGCAGATGGGGCGCCGCTGACCGCCGCCGACTGGCTCTACACGTACCGGCTCGTCCGCGACCCGCAGACGGCGGTCAAGAGCACGTACGGCTGGGACGAAATCTCATCCGCGTCGGCGCCGGATCCGCATACGATCGTCATCCGGCTCAAACGCCCGAGCGTGCGCGTCTTAGGGATTCTCGCAATGGGGGGTGCCGGCTATCCGCCTTTGCCGGTCCATCTGCTTGCGAAAATCACCGACCTGCGGCAGTCGAGCTATAACGAACATCCGCTTTCGAGCGGGCCGTACGTACTTGCGGCGTGGAATCACGGAAGCTCGCTGACCTTCGTTCCGAACGCGCGCTATTTCCGGGGAGCGCCCAAGCTCAAAGAAGTGATCTGGAAAGTCGTTCCCGACGTCAACACGCTATTGAACGAGTTGGCGACCCACGAAGTTGAACGTCTACCCCAGCGTCAACGCCAACAACGTCGCGCGCCTTTCGTCGATTCCGGGAATCACGGTTACGCACCGCCTCAGCGCGAACTGGCGCCATCTCGGCATCAACCTGAGCCGTCCGCAACTCGCCGACGCCCGGGTGCGCCAGGCGATCGCGCAAGCGGTAGACTGGGCGCGCATCGAGCACGACGTCTTTCACGATCTCGACCGCCTCGCGCGTTCCGATATCTTTCCGGAATCGTGGGCGGCGCCGAGGCTGCCCGTCTACCGCTACGACCCGAGCGGCGCAAAACGCCTGCTCGCCCAGGCTGGATGGAAACCGGGCCCCGACGGCATCCTTGTGAAGGGACCGCTCTCGATGCGCTTGACGATCTACGCCACGACCGGCCATCAAGAGAATACGGAATCGCAGGTGTTGATCCAATCGATGTTGCGTAAGGCCGGCATCGACATCGAGGTCCGTAATTATCCCGGAAGCTACCTCTTCGCGCAGAATGGCCCGCTCTATACGGGCCGCTACGATCTCGAGTGGTCGATCGAAACCAACGGTCCCGACCCGGACAACTCCGGCAGCTGGGCCGGAGCGTTCATTCCGCCGCACGGTGCGAACACGTCGTGGCTGAACGATCCGCTCGTCAACGCGACGAGTCTGGCTGCAGCGAGCACGTTCGATCAGAACCAGCGCGCGGCGCTCTACCAGCGAGAAGAGGAACGCATTCGCTTTCTCGTCCCGGCCGTCTTCTTCAGCTGGCAGACCGACTACACCGCGATGAACGCGGATCTCAAGAACTACGTGCCCGCGGCATTCATCGGCGACACTTGGAACGCGTGGCAGTGGAAGATCTGAACGCGGGGACGTTCGCCCAAAAGCTCGGAGCCTACGAAACGGCGCGCCTCTTCTTCGAGCCATCCCGCCGCGGCGTGCTGAGTTGGAACACGCACACGGGGAGCGGCCGGCTCTCCTTCCGCCTGCTTCGCGCGCGCTCGCCCGCGGGCGACTGGCTCGATCACTCGGAGTGGACGCCCGGCGGTGCGAAATCGCGCAGCCCGTCGCACGAAGACACCGTCGTCGAGGTCGACGTTATTCGCGCGGCGCAGCCATTCGATGGCGTCGAGGTTCGCGCGCCCGGCGTGCACTTCGAGCAACTGGCGTTTTCGGCGCCGGTGCGGGCCCGGGACTCGCTGCCTTACGCGCGCGACTCGCTGATCTTAGACGTTCCCGCGCTTTCGCAATATGCAGAGCAACCCAACGAGCGAGGATGGTGCAGCCCGACGGCGCTTTCGATGATTCACGCCTATCACGGAATCGAGGTCTCGGTACGGCAGACCGCGCGCGAAGTCTTCGACCGCTCGTACAACGGAACCGGAAACTGGGTCTTCAACGTTGCCTACAGCGGCCGTCTTGGTTTCCGCGCGGCCGTCGCGCACCTGCGCAACCTCGATCACGCCCAGCGCCTGATCGAGCGAAATCTGCCGCTGGCGATCTCGTACTCGTGGAGTCCCGGCGAGCTTCCGGGCGCGCCTCTCGAACACTCCGACGGCCACCTTGCCGTACTTTGCGGATTTACGCGAGACGGCGACTGCGCGATCAACGATCCCGCGGCGCCCAACGTGCGCGTCGTCTACCCGCGCGCCGCGGTCGAGCGAATCTGGCAGCGCAACGACGGCATCGCCTACGTCGTCGCGCCGGCCGGCATCGACTACGCCGACGTGCTCAACGGCGCGTGAGCGTTTCGCACGAGGAGTTGGAGATCGTCCGCAGCGCGCTCGCCTGCGGCGCCGGCGATTTCGGCGGACCGCTCTCCGCCGCCGAGCTCGGGCTCGTCCGCGCGGCCGGCCGCCCGGCCGCAGGCGCGGGCCGCGGCATTCGCGCGCGCATTCGGGACGGCGGCGATCCGCTCGGAGAACGGTTGTGCGCCGCACGCTCGCGTAGCCGGCGCCGCACGCTCGGGGCATTCTATACCGGGCCCGCGATCGTCGATGCGATGCTCGACTGGGTGCTCGAGCGGCGTGCCGAACGCCTCGTCAACCCGGGCTGTGGAAGTGGGCGGTTCGCGGTCGCCGCCGCCAAGCGCAACCGCGCCCTGGCGCTCGTCGCCGTCGACGTTGACCCGCTTGCAACCTTGATGACGCGGGCCGCACTTGCCGCCGTCGGCGCCACGAACTCAAGCGTGCGCAACCACGATTATCTCTTCGCGCGGATCGAGCGAATTGCGGGGCGAACCGCGTTCGTCGGAAATCCGCCCTACGTGCGGCACCACGAGCTGACGCCGGCGGTGAAGGCGCGGGCGTCCGCGCTCGCGAGCGATATCGGTTCGAAGATATCGGGTCTCGCCGGCCTGCACGTCCTGTTCTATCTTGCCACCTTGGCGCTGCATGCCAAACGCGGCGACGCGGGCTCGTTCGTGACCAGCGCAGAGTGGCTCGACGTGCGCTACGGCGACTTTCTCCGCAAAGCGTTTGCCGGCGAGCTCGGCGGGCGCGGGCTGGCCGTCTTCGATCCGCGCGCGACGCCGTTCGCCGGCGCGATGACGACCGCCGCGATCGCGACCTTTTCCATCGGAAGCGCCACGCGATCCGTTACCCTCTCCCAGCTCGCCGACGGCGTTGCGATCTCATTGCGCCGCGGGCGGCGGTGCGAACGTTCCGCGCTCGAGGCTGCGCCGCGCTGGTCGGCGCTCTTCCGGGGCACGCAAGAGCCCGGCGAGACCGAGCGCATCGGCACGCTCTTTCGCGTCTCGCGAGGGCAAGTCACCGGCGCAAACGGCTTCTTCGTCATGTCCAGAGCCTGCGCGAGCGAGCGCGGCATCCTGCGGCACTGCATTCCGCTCGTCTCCTCCGCAAAAGAAGTGCTCGAAGCGAACGGAATCGTGCGCGACGCCCCGCACCGTTTGGTTGGGTTGCAGATCGGCTCCGAGGCCGACCTCCACGCAGACGAAGCGCTCGCAAACTACGTGCGCGCGGGCGAGGCCGCGCGGATTCACCGCGGGTACGTCGCGAGCCGGCGCCGCCCGTGGTACGCGCTCGTGTTTCCCCGGCCGCCGATCGTCGGAACCTACATGGCTCGGCGCGCTCCGTGTTTTGCCAGCAACCCCGACGGCCTGGGGCTGCTCAACGTCGTCCACGGACTCTATCCCCGCCGGCCGCTGGACGAACGGGCGCTCGAGCACGTCGTTGCAACGCTCAACGCCAGCCGCGCGAGCTTCGTCGGCCAGGGGCGAACCTATCACGGGGGGCTGGAAAAATTCGAGCCTCGCGAAATGGAAGCGCTCCGGCTCGACCTTTCCGAATGAAAACCCTGACGCAAATCGAGAACGCGGTCGTACGTTGCCGTAAGTGCCCGCGACTGCGCGCCTTCGCCGCCGAGATCGCGCGTGAGAAGAAGCGCGCACATCGCGACTGCGACTACTGGGGAAAGCCGGTTCCAGGCTTCGGCGACGCAGAGGCACGCATGATCTTGGTCGGCCTCGCGCCGGGTGCGCACGGCAGCAATCGCACCGGCCGGCCGTTTACGGGCGACGCGTCGGGAGAATTTCTCTATCCGGCACTCTACCGAGCCGGATTCGCCTCCGCACCCGTCGCGATCTCACGCGACGACGGACTCCGGCTCGTCGACTGCTTCATCACCGCGGCTGCACGTTGTGCGCCGCCGCAGAACAAACCAACCCCAGGCGAGTTGCAAAACTGTTTTCCGTACCTGTTGGAGGAGTTCGATGCGCTGGGGAAGCTTCGCGTAATGGTCGCGCTCGGCGCAATCGGTTTCGCGGCCATCTTAAAGATGCTCCAGGCGCGCGGCTTTGCGTTCGAGGGGCCGAAGCCCGTCTTCTCGCACGGCGCCCGCTATCGCGCCCGCCTCGAGAAGCGCGTGATCGACGTGATCGCATCCTTTCATCCGAGCCGGCAGAACACGAACACCGGCAAGCTGACCGTCCCGATGTTCGACTCGATCTTTACGTCGGCACGCGAGGTCCTAAAGAAAGCCGTCACACCGGTGCTGGACACCTAGTAGCTTCGGGACGGTTACTTTCCGGCGAGGACCGTCTGACCGAGCGCCGGAGCATGGATGCGGGATGCGCGAGGCAGACGATAGGAGGGCCACACGGATGTGGCCCGACGAATGTGTCCGAGTCGGAATGTAACCGTCGCGAAGCTACGGCTTTCCCGCGATCGGCGCGCGACGAAGATGCAGGTCCGAGATCAGCGCTTCGGGGACGGCGCTCGGCGCGTCCATCATCAAGTCGCGGGCGACCTGATTCTTCGGAAGGGCGATGACCTCGCGGATATTCTCTTCGCCGCAGGCGATCATCGCGATGCGATCGATGCCGAGCGCCATGCCGCCGTGCGGCGGCGCCCCGTAGTCGAGGGCGCGCACGAAGAACCCGAAACGATCCTCGATCTGCTCGGCCGTCAACCCCAGCATCTCGAAGATCTTTCGTTGTTCGCCGGGCTTATGAATACGAATCGAGCCCGAACCGAGCTCGTAGCCGTTGAGCACGAGGTCGTAATGCTGGGCGCGCATCTTCTCCGGCGCGGTGTCGATCAGCTCCCAGTCACCGGGCGCCGGCGAGGTAAACGGATGATGCGCGGGCGCGGGCTTGCCGGTCACCTCGTCGATCTCCAGATACGGAAAGCCGGTCACCCAGGCGAAGGCATACTGCTGCGGGTCGCGCAGGTTGCAGCGCGCCCCGACCTCGTTGCGCATCTTACCCGCAACCGCATGCGCGAGCTCGTCCTTATCGGCGAAGAGCAGTATCGCGTCGCCGCTGCGCGCCTGGGCCGCAGCGCTTACCGCCGCGATGTCGGCTTCGCTTAAGAATTTCGCCGCCGAAGATTTCGTACCGTCGGCGCCCAGCGCGATCCAGACCATGCCTTTGCCGCCGAACTGCTTGGCGGTTTCGGTGAGCGCGTCGAAATCGCGCCGCGAGAGCGCCGCGCCTCCCGGATACCGAAGCGCGAGGACGGCGCCGCCGGCTTCCAGCGCGGAGCGAAAGACGCCGAACTCCGTCTGCGCGAACGCAGAACCGACATCGGCCAGCTCCAAGCCGAAGCGCAGATCGGGTTTGTCGAGTCCGTATTTGGCCATCGCCTCCTGATGCGTGAGGCGGGGGAACGGCGCCAGCTCGACCCCGAGCACGCTCTTCCACACGTAGCGCATCGCCGATTCCATCGTCTCGAGCACCTCGTCCTGCGTGCAAAACGACATCTCGACGTCGAGCTGGGTAAATTCCGGCTGGCGATCGGCCCGCTGGTCCTCGTCGCGCATGCATCTGGCGATCTGCATGTACTTGCCGAAGCCCGCGATCATCATAATCTGTTTGAGCATTTGCGGCGACTGCGGAAGCGCGTAAAACGCTCCGGGATAGAGCCTGCTGGGAACGAGATAGTCGCGCGCGCCCTCCGGCGTCGACTTGATCAGCATCGGCGTCTCGATCTCGACGAAACCGCGCTCGTCGAAAAAGTCGCGGATCGCCTTGACGATACGGTGACGGAGCCGGATATTCTCTTGCAAACGCGGCCGCCGCAAATCGAGATACCGGTACTCCAAGCGCAGGTTTTCATCGACGTCCTCGTCGACGTTGACCTGGAACGGCGGCACTGCCGATCGGTTTAGGATCTCGAGCGCCTCAATGGCCACTTCGACGTCGCCGGTTCCCAACCGCGGGTTCTCCGTGCCCGCCGGCCGGCGCCGCACGGCGCCGCGCACGTTGAGCACGTCCTCGTGACGCAGGTGCTCCACTTGCGAGAAGCTCGGATGCATCGGATCGAAGACGATCTGCGTGATCCCCTCGTCGTCGCGCAGATCGACGAAGATCAGGCCCCCGTGATCGCGCCGGCGGTTCACCCAGCCGTTGAGCTCGACGGACTCTCCCGCGTTTTGCACGCGCAATGCGCCGCAGGAAATCTTAGGCGTCACTACGACCCTCTTTTATGCCGGAAACGTAGTGGTATTGCAGGATCAGCTCCCGCGCGAGCCGCGAACGGGCGGAGCGCCGGTCGATCGAGGCCAGCAGCGCCGGAAAGCGCGTCAAGAACGAATGCAGCCCCAGGGAGACCGGCGTCATCCCCAAGTTCAGCATCACGTCGAGGCGCGAATGCTTGCGGTAAAAGCGCGCGGTCGAGCGTCCGGCGAGGCGCATTTTCTCCTTCTGATCGTCGTGCGATACGTCTTGACAGTGATAGTTCACGGCGCGCGGCTCGTAATAGATCTCGATGCCGAGCCGCTGCAGTCGATAGCCGAGCTCGAGATCCTCGTGACCGTAGCCGGTGAAGCTTTCGTCGAAGCAGCCGGCCCGCAGCAGATCCGTGCGCCGAACTGAGGCATTGCCCGTGAGAAAATACAACCACGGCAGCCTCTTTCGCGAAGCCGGATGCAGATGCCCGCGCGCTTGCGGGTGATCGCGCTTGTACTCGTACTCTTCGTAGTCGCGTGCCTGCACCTCTAAGCCGACGACGGCGATGCCGGTTCGCTGCAGATGGCGGGAGCGATGCACCGAAAGCAGATCGGGCGATGCAAAGATGTCGGCATCGTTGAACAGCACGATCTCGCCGCGCGCTTGCTCGATGCCGGCGTTGCGTGCGGCCGCCCGGCCTCCGTAGGCGCCCGGCAAGTGTCGTACGTTGGGATGGAGTGCCGCGACATCGCGCAGGAACTCGGCCGTGCCGTCGTTTGAATTCGAATCGCAGACGAGCAGCTCGTACTGCGCGGCGGAAAGATCTTGCACGAGCAGCGTCGGCAGGACGAGCGAGAGTGTGTCCAGGCGGTTGTAGGTCGGAATGACGACCGAGATTTCGGGCATTACGATGCTTTCGCGCGCAGCAGGGATGCGACGCCCCCCGCAATCTCGGCCCGGAAACGGGCGAGCATCTCGGGATCGGGAGCGGCCGGCTTGCGCACCAGGACGTGCGGCACGGCGTAGGGGGACCACTCTTGTGAGTTTAGCCGAAAGTAGCGATGCTCGAAGGCGACGAGCGTCGGCCGGCCGACGGCGCTGGCGACGTGCGTCGCGCCGGTGTCGACGGTCACCACGACGCGAGCGCGTTGCAGCACGGCGGCCCATTGGTGGAACGGCAGCCGGCGCAGACAACGGACGACGCTGCGCTTAGCTTCGAACAAGGGCGCCTGCTCTTCGCACTCGCGCGCGCAGGTGATCACGATCGGCGCGAGCTCGCCGAGCTCATCGACCATCTCGAGCGTCGACTCGAGCGTGCTGCCGCCGGTGAACCAGCGCGGCGCGAGGTGCAAGACGATTGGTCCTTCGGGAAGCTCACGCGCGATGCCGCGGTCGGCGTCGACCAGGTCGAGCCGCAGCCGCGTGACGCGTTCCCGCGCGCCGGCAAGCGCGACGAGGTCGAGAAGCTGCACGACTTCGTGCCGTACGATGCGCCGAGGATTCCGATCGGAGAGTTCGGGGTCGGCCTCGGAGACCATGACGCGATTGAGGTAGAGCCGCGCCGTCATCCGCGCGATCCACCGCCGCTCGTAGGTGTACCCAATCCGCAACGGTGCCTTCGTCGCTCCAACGAGCTGCAAATCGACCGCGCGCGGCGCAAGCGCGAGGGCGGCGTCGTAGCCGCGTAAGCTTGCCCCGAAGCCGCGGGGCGAGCTTCCCTCCGGAAGCACGATCAGCTCGTCGACGTCGTCGTTACGCTCCATCACGACCCGATTGTAGTTGCTCGTTACGATGGCGAGATGCGCTTGTGGAAACGAGGCGCGCACCGTCGCGATCGCGGGCGTCGAAAGCACCAAATCGCCGATGCGGTCGGTGCGAGAGAGCAGAATCCTCACAGCGCACGTTCCAGCTCTTCGAAATAGATCTCGTTGGCCAATGCGCGCACCGCGAGCAGCTCGCGGCGCGTGAGCTCGCGGTCGCCGCTCAGACCGGCGACTCGCCGCCGGAGCCGGTCGGCCGTTCGCAGTTGGCGCCGCAACGAGGCGAAACGCCGCTGGATCGGATTGATTCCCGTCGCGAGGTACGTGCGCCAGTGAGGATGGAGGCGCACGAGCGCGGCAGCGGTGCGTGCCTTCGCGCGCGCTTGGGAGAGCATCGCGGCCACGCGGTCAACGCGGGGGCGGGGCTTGAAATGATAGACGAGCGCCCGCGGATTGAAGACGGCCCGGACGCCGGCGCCACGCAGGCGCATCCCGACGTCGATATCCTCCCAGCCGTACTCCGCGAAGGATTCGTCAAATGCGCCGACCGCGCGAATCGTCGCCAGCGGCACCGAGACGTTGGTCGTCCAAAAGAAGTTGCCGCTATAGTTCGTGATGCTCCAGACCGGCGGCGGGAGGACGTCGAGGTCCTCCACTTCGATCGCTCCGCCCCGGACGACCGCTGCCGGATGAGCCGCGTTGCTGCGCAGATGCTCCTCCACGAAATTCGGGAGCACGACGACATCGTCGTCGATAAAGATGATGCGCTCCCCCACAGCCCGCGCGATGCCCGCGTTGCGTGCCGCGGCCAGCCCGCGATTGGGTTGGCCGATAACGGTAAACCGGCAGTCGGCGCGACTTGCGGCGCGCTCGACGACCGCGGCCGTTGCGTCGGTCGAGCCGTCGTCAACCAGCACGACCTCGTAAGACTGCTCCGGAACCGTCTGGTCGAAGCAGGCTTCGAGCACCCGCTCGAGCAGCGCGGCGCGGTTGTAGGTACAGAGCTGGATCGTGGCCCGAATCACGAGAGCAGCGAGTCGGCGGCGGCGAGGATTCGAACGCGATCGAGCTGGTCGATACAAGCGTAGTCTCGACACCGCTCTTTGGTATCCCCTCGATGGCATGGATACGAAGCGCGCACGATCGCCGTGCGATCGCCCAACGGCGACCAGCGCTCCGGGTAATCCGACTGAAACGGAAAGATACCGACGGTGGGGCAGCCAACCGCCGCCGCAACGTGCATCGAACCGGTCGTGATGCCAACGAAGGCGCGCGCCCGGCGGGCGAGCGCACCGAAAGCGCCGACGCTCGTGCGTCCCGCGATCGAAGCAATCCCCTCACGTGCGGCGAGGCGCGCGACGATCGCTTCAGCCAGCGGCGCGTCGGCGGGAGAACCGCTCACCAAAACTTTTGCGTCGTAGCGATCGCGCAATGCCGCGGCGAGCGTCGTCCAACCCTCAAGCGGCCAGCGGCGCCGTGCCGCGATCGCGTTGCACGGATTGAGAAGAATGAAGCTTCCGAGGCCGTCCGCGATCTGAGCCGCGTCGGCTTCGTCTCGCGGCGTCGGGAGGAAGCGATACCGGCGGTCGTCCGTATCGCAGCCGATCGCGCGCGCAAAATCGAGCAGCACGTCGGCCCAGTGTGAGGTGACGTCTCCGCGTTCGCTGCGGACGACGACGCGCTTGGTAAAGCGGTACGAATAAAAGCGTCGCGCTTGCCCCACGCGAACGGGAATTCCGGCCCGGAACGGAACCGCGGCCGTCCTCGACGTCGCCCAGGTGACGACGCAGGCAGCGTACCCTTCGCGGCTCGTTCGCTCGGCGAGCGCGCGTTCGTCGCCTTCGTCGACGAAGACCCGGTCGAACGTCGGGCACCCGTTCGAGCAACTCGACGTGTCCCCGAAGCGTCAGCGCGTCGACGCAGGAAAATCGCCGCCGCAAGGCGCGCGCGACGATCGACGCAACCAGCGAATCGCCGATTCCTCCGCCCGCGCAATAGAGCAGCGCGCGCTTAGCGTCCATGCTCCGCATCGAGCGCCGCAACGAGCTCCCGCGCGTACAGGCCGTCCAGAAGCTGGCCCCGACCCAGCGCCCGCAACCACGCCGGCGCCCGCGAACTCTTCGAAACTCCCGCATAGAATGCCAGCAGCGCTTCGGGGAGCAGATAACGCGCGCGGAATAGATTCAACGGATGCGCGCCGGTGGCGAGACGAGCGCGCCCGGACGGGTGCTTGGCCAGGAAGCGGCTGGCCATCCGAGCCTTCTCGACGGCTTTCCTCGCCTCGATCTCGAGCGCTCCGTGGGTATCGGGTTTGAGGTGCCATAGATATGCGTCCCACGCAAACCGCCAGCGGCATCCTGACTCGCGCAGCCGCACGCCCAGCTCCGTATCCTCCCAGCCGTACAGATCGAACGACTCGTCGAATCCACCGGCGCGTTCGAAGGCTCGTTTCGCCAACGACGCGTTGCAGGTACAGAGAAAGGCGCGCGAATAGTTGGCGGGCCCCGCCTTTGGCGTAACGTCGACCGAAGCGACGTTGAGAATCGGCCCGTTGACGACGTAATCGTCTCCGCTCTGTGCGGCGGCGTGTGCGGCGAGCCATCCTGCGGGGAGCCGGACGTCGTCGTCGCAGAACGCGATGTAGCGGCCGCGCGCGGCTTCGACCCCCCGATTGCGCGATTTGCCGCGGTTCGGCTCGGGTTGCGCGAGGTACCGTACGGAGCTTCCCGCATTCGCGTACGCCTCGACCGTGCTGCGCGTCCCGTCGGTCGAGCCGTTGTTGAACGACGATCACTTCGAAGGTGGGCGCATTCGCTTGCGCCTGCAGCGAGGCCAGCGCGCCCTCCAGAAGGGCGCGCCGGTCTTTCGTTGCGATGACGACGGAGAACTCCATCGGCGAACTCAAGCCCGCTACGCAGCCGCGAAGCGCAGCAGCGAATCGGCCATTCGATCGGCGGCGCCGGCGTGATCGCGGTAGAGTTCGGCGAGCTCCCGGCCTGCCGACGATATCCAGCTTCGGTCGTCATAGGAGTGCAGCGCCGCGGTGGCGATTCTTGCCGGCGTCACCGTCCCGTGAATCTCTCGAATTAACGTTCTGCCGGCGTCCATATTCGGCTGGGTATGGTATCGGAAACGGCGCGAGACGGCGACGGCGGCCGCGCGCTTGAGCGGGACACCCACGAGCGGAACGCGATTGAGATAGGTGAGCGGGCCGTTGATCGTCACCAGCTCGGGTGCGTTCAAGGGCGTGATGGTGATGGCGGGTTTACCGAGCACCGCGAGCTCGATCGTTTTCGTTCCGGGAATCGTGAGGACCAGCCGCGCGCTCCGCGCCGCCGCAAGTGCGTTGCGAAGGACTGGGACGCGCACGCCGCGCTGCCCATTCTCGAAGAACTCTCGGCCATCTTCGACGACGAGCCGGCCGCGACGGCCGAACATTCGCCGATGACCGCCGCCTTCGATCGCCGCCTGCAGGAGCGCGCGCGACGTGAAGGGCGAGATTGCGAACGCGACCGGCAGGCCCGGACGATCGCGCAGCATTCGCAGCGCCACTGCGAAGTAAAACGGTATCAGGTTCTCTACTTCGTACGTGCGCGAGCCCGGCATGATGAGGATCCCGTCCTCCGGCGCACCTTCCTCTTGTGGCTGCGCGGCCTCGAAGAGCGCGCCGTCGATGGCAAGGTTTCCGACGCGCTCGATCCGGTCGCGCGGAATGCCCCAGCCTTCGAGCTGTTCGACGTTGCGGGCGTCGACCGCAAAAGCCCGCTCGAAGAGCGCGCGATAGGAGCGGCGCGAGAACTTGTAGGTTGCGGCACGTCCTTTCAGCCGTGCGTGCACGCGTCTGGCATGCAAGAGATCGCCGCCGATATACTGCACGACGTCGACGCTCGGCGGAAGATCATCGAGTCGCGCGCCGAGCGCAAATCGCAGGTACTGCTTCGGGTCGTATACGTGAGCCGAGGGGAACCATTGCCGCAGCATCTCGGCCTCGAACCCGCTCGCGTAATCGTCGGGGACGAGAAAAACGAAAGCCTCCAAATCGGGGCGACGGGCGTAGAGGGATCGCAGCAGCGGCCGCAGCCAGCCGGCAACCTCACCGGGACCGTTAGCCGTGACGGCTATACGCATCGAGGATGCGAGCGATCGTCTCCGTCGTGCTCTTGCCGGCCGCGTGCGGCGCCAACGCGATTCGTCCGCCGTGGCGCAGCACGACGCTTCGTTCCGGAAGCTCGTCTTCGCGGTACTGCTCGCTCTTGACGTGAACGTCGGGTCGAATCCGGTCGAGAACGATCTCGGGCGTCGGCGCATCGAATCCGACGACGGCGTCGACGCTGCGCAGCGCGCGCAGCAGCGACGCACGATCGGCAAAGGGAACGATCGGGCGCGCGCGTCCCTTGATCCGTTTGACCGAATCGTCTTCGTTGAGCCCGACGATCAACGCGTCGCCTTGCTCGCGCGCCCATGCGAGGTACGAAACGTGACCGGCATGCAGCACGTCGAAACAACCGTTCGTGAAGACGACGATGCGCCCGCGCGAACGCTGCTCCTCGCGCCACGCGACGGCTGCCTTCACGTCAAAAAGCCGGGCGAAAAACGGCTCGTGCTCGTTCACGTCGTCGCCGGTTCGACGAGCGCCACGATCTCCTCGGGCGAGGCCGTCGCCGTACCGAGCTTCTCGACGACCACTCCGGCCGCGAAGTTGGCCAGCTGCATCGCTTGTTCGATCGAAGCGCCGGCGGCGAGCGCAAGCGCGAGCATCGCGATGACGGTATCTCCGGCGCCGCTGACGTCGTAGACGGTTCGCGCGACCGACGGAATCGTCAAGCGCTCGCCGTTTCGCCCGAAGAGCGACATGCCGTGTTCGCCTTGCGTGACGACCGCATAGCGGCAGTCCAACATTTCGATCAGCCGTACGCCCGCTGCTTCGAGGCTCGCTTCGTCGACGATCGCGATCCCCGTCATCGTCGACGCTTCGCCGGCATTTGGCGCGACACAGGTTACCCCGCGCAGCAACGAGACGTTGAGCGGTTTTGGATCGGCCAACACGAGCGGGCAAAGCGACGCTGCCTCGACGATTTCGCGCGAGAGCAACCCCTTCGCGTAGTCGCTGATAATCACGGCGTCGCATTGCGCGGCGCGATCGCGCACGAATGCGGCGACGCGCGAACGGTCTGCGCTCTCCAGCGGCGCGGTCGACTCCCAATCTGCGCGGACGACCTGCTGATTGTGAGCGACGACGCGCGTCTTACGCGTCGTCGGGCGATCGGCCAGCGTGACGATTCCGCTATCGTCTACTTGCTGTTCGCCCAAAAGGCGGCGCACCTGCGCACCGAAGTCGTCGTCGCCGACGGTTCCGGCGAAGACGACGTTTGCGCGGAGTGCGCGCAGGTTATTCGCAACGTTGCCGGCGCCCCCAAGGGTAAACGAGTGATCGACGACCGCGACGACCGGAACCGGCGCCTCCGGCGAGATGCGGGTCACCGTTCCCCAGATCCATTCGTCGATCATCAGATCGCCGATGACGAGAATCCGGCGTCCGTTCGCGCGCTCGAAGAGCGTCTGCGCGTCGGGCGCCATGAGCGACGTCACCGTAATCCGTCTTCAAAAATCAGGCGCTGTTCGACGAGATCGCAGACGATGTGCGCCATCACTTGGTGAACCTCTTGAACGATCGCCGCGTATCCGTCCGGGCCGACGAGCACGTAATCGGCGTGCTCGGCGACCTCGCCGCCGCCGTTTCCGGTGAAAGCGACCGTCACCGCCCCGCGGCGTTTGGCCGCTTCCAGCGCGAGCACGACGTTCCGCGAGCCGCCGCTCGTCGTCATCCCGATCACGACGTCACCGGGCACGGCGAACGCTTCGACCTGCCGCGCGAAGACGTGATCGTAGCCGTAATCGTTGCCGATGCAGGTAAGGGTCGACGAATTCACCGAGAGCGCCTCGCTGTGCAGTCCGGGCCGCTCCCGCAGATACCGGCCCGAAAGCTCGGCGGCCATGTGCTGCGCTTCGGCAGCGCTTCCGCCGTTGCCGCACCAGAGGATCTTTTTACCGGCGCGCAGCGCACCGGCGACGGCGTTGACGATCGCTTCGACCGCAGGTCGATAGCGGGCCTCGTCGAGGAGGCCGCTGCGGTCTGCGAGCAGCTCGTCGAAGCCGCGCTTCGCGTGATAGTCGGGGGCAGCTTTACTCACGAGTGCGGCTCGATCCAGAAGAGATCCTCACCCTGCGAGACGAGCTCGCCGTTGCCCGGAACGATACGCAGGACCGTTCCAGCGTAGTCGCTTTGTATCTCGTTAAACAACTTCATCGCTTCGAGGACACAGAGGACGTCGCCGATCTCGACGCGATCGCCGACTTCGACGTACGGCGTGGTCTCCGGCGACGAAGAGCGATAGAAGACGCCGGTCAAGGGAGCGGGGACTTTGGTAACGTTGGCAGGTGCGGCTGGTGGCTCGGCCGATACCGGAGCCGGCGCCCCCAACGCCTCGGCCGGCGCGTCCGATCCTCGGCGGGAAAGCTCGTAAATCGCATCGCCGAGCTTAACCTTGATCGTGTCAAGGTCGTGCTCGTGCATGAGCTCGAGCAGCTCCCGCAGCGTTTGCGTCTCCTCGGCATAGCGCTCGTCCATTACAGGCCCGCTTCTACGAGAAGCTCCACAAGGACTCTTACCGTGCCGAGCGGCACGGCGCGGTCGCTGCGCGACTCGAGGTCTCTCAAGATCGCCTCGCCCGCAGCGAGCTCTTCGCTGCCCACGATCAACGCGTAACGAGCTCGATTGCGATCCGCGATCTTCAACTGCGCCAACAGCTTGCGTTCCAGGTAATCCATGTAGGTCGGTGAGTCCAGCGACCGGCGAAGCTCCACGACGACCGGCGCCAGCAGAGCGCGCGCCTGCGCGCCGAGCGCGATTGCCTGCAATCCTCGCCTCGGGCTCTCGGCTTGCGCGCCGCCGGCGCGCAGCGTCATCAAGAATCGCTCCATTCCTAGCGCGAAGCCGACCGCGGGAACGTCGGGGCCGCCGAGCGACTTCACTAGACCGTCGTAGCGGCCGCCGCCGCACAGGCTGTTCTGCGATCCGAGGACGCCGGAGGTAAACTCGAAGACCGTTCTCCCGTAGTAGTCGAGACCCCGCACGATGCGCGGGTTGAGGACGTACGGAATGCCGGACAAATCGAGGTACGACTTCAGCGCGTCGAAATGCTCGCGACACGGCGCGCAGAGAAACGACTCGAACCGTGGAGCGCTCGCAATAAAGGGCGCGTCGGCCGGATCCTTGCTGTCGAGCAGCCGAAGCGGATTGCGGTCGATGCGGCGCAGCGACTCCGCCGAGAGGACCGCGGCGTGCGGTCGAAAGTGCTCGAAGAGCGCTTGACGATAGCGCGGACGGCACTGCTCGTCGCCGATCGAGTTGATGTTGAGTACCGCGTCCTCGATCCCATATCCCCGGATCAGCTCCCACGCCAGCGAGATGACTTCGAGATCGGCCTCGGGGCCTTCGAAGCCAAAGCACTCGACCCCGAACTGATGCGACTGGCGATAGCGCCCTTTCTGCGGACGCTCGTAGCGGAAGATCGGCCCGACGTAGTACAGCCTGCGCGGTCCCTGCGCGAAGAGGTGGTGTTCGAGCGCCGCCCGGACGACCGGCGCCGTCCACTCGGGGCGCAACGTGAGGCTGCGTTCGCCGCGGTCTTCGAACGTGTACATCTCTTTTTCGACGATGTCGGTCTGTTCGCCGACGCCGCGGACGAAAAGATCCGTCGACTCGAAGACCGGCGTGCGGATTTCCCCGTAGCCGAAGCGCGCCGCAAGCGCGTGGATGCGCGCCTCGAGTTCGTTCCAACTCGCCGACTCGGGCGGATAGAAATCTTGCGTGCCGCGCGGAGCGTTGATCGATTCAGGCATATCCCGGCACCCCCCGTTCGCCGGGGCTGCGTACTAGCCATTGCGCGACCGGCGCGTGATGGCCGCTCGTGCGCATCGTGCTCTACGGAGCGGCGCCGTTCGCGCTTGCGCTGCTCTTTTCACCCGATTTGCTGCGCGGAGCGCTGGCCTCGTCCGCGAGCACGCTCTTTGAGGCAACGCCTTTCGTGCTGGCTGCCACAATCGTCGCACGTCTGCTGCGCGTTCCGGGCGCCGCGGCATTTCTGGGCTGCGGCTGCGGCACCGGCCCCTCGGCCCGATCGCTCCCCGCGGCGGCGGCAACCTGGATGATCTTCGGACCGATCGTTGCCGCGGCTCGCCTTTGCGCCGCGATTTTAGCCGCGATGGCGCTGCGAGGCCGGCTTCACGATCGCTGCCCCCACGAATCGGCGGATCTCACCGCCGAGCTGGCGGCACTTCTTCCGGCAGCCCTGGTGGCCGGCGCTGCGATGCAGTTCGGGGGCGCCCTCGATCCCGCGCGGCTCCCCCCGGCGCTCTGCGCTCTGGCGGGCGGCCTGCTCGGGTTTCTCGCGGCGCCGTGCGCGCTCGGCGCAGTCGCCATCGCTGGTGCGTTGCACGCCCGCTCGCCGCTGGCGGCGTCGGCCTTTCTCTGCGTGGCGGGCATCGTCGATCTTCGCGCACTATCGAGCGGGCCGCACGTCGCGCCGCGCCGCGATGCGTTCGCCTATGCGCTGCTCGGCGTGGCGCTCGGCGCCGTCGCCGTGCGCGGCGGCGATTCGCTGATCCATCCCGGCTTGGCTCCGGCAATTGGCGTATCGGCGGTAATCGCGTTCATCGGCGCGGCCAGACACCGGCGCGACTTCGCACCCGCGCAGCGCGCGGCACCGGTTCTCATGCTGGCCGGCGTCTTCGCGGCCGCGCCGCCGCCTCCGTACTACGCGACCGAGACGACGCTCGCGGGGCTCTTTCCCGGAGAGCGCCTGAGGTTTACCGGAACGCTGGTGCGCGAGGGGTCACGCAGCGCGGTCGTTCGTTACGCGATTACCTGCTGCCGAGCCGATGCCTCGCCGGTCGCGGTGCGCCTGGAACGAGCCCCGCCGTACGATGCGGGCACCTGGATTCGCGTTGACGGCCGGGTGGACGGCGATCTCCGCCTCGATGCCGCGGAGGTGTGGCGAGTAGCGCCGCCCTCCGACCCGTTCGTCTACCGCTAGACGGCCAGGAGCTTAGGCGGGACGCGGAGTCTTCCGCGGCTCCAGCAGCTCGACGGGGATTCCGTTGGGATCCTCGATGAAAGCGATCGCCCGCGTGCCGCTCGGCGATTTGTAAACGTCTTTGAGAATTTTGACGCCTTTGGTCTTCAGCGCGTCGACGTACTCTTCTAAATCGTCGTCGACCTCGATCGCGAGGTGTTCGTAACGGTTGCCCAATGCGTACTCCGGATGATCCTCCAGATCGTACACGAGCTCCACGTACGCATCCCACCCGCTTCCGACGAACGCCATGTCGGCGTTCCCCGGATAGTGAAACGGCCCGTCGAGCAAACGCAAGCCGAGCTTCTCGGTATAGAACTCGATCGATTCCTTCATGTCGTTCACGAAGATGGAGGTATGGAGAAAGCGAGGCATGCACGACCCTTAGCCTCCCAGGTCGGAGTGCCTGCCGCGGCCTCCTGCGGTTCCCTAGTGCAAAAAATAGCGGTAGCTGGAGAATACGAGGGCAACGCCGAGTGCGTCGGCGGCGGCGATGACTTCGGTATCGCGAACCGAGCCGCCCGGCGCGATAATTGCGGTGCAGCCGCCCTCGACGGCCGCCTCCAAACCGTCCGGAAAAGGAAAAAAGCCGTCGCTTGCGCAGGCTGCCCCGCGAGAGTGCTGCCCGGCCCGCACCGCGGCGATCTTCACGGCGCTGACGCGATTGGTCTGTCCGGCGCAAATTCCCCGCGTCGTTCCGCCCTTGACGATGACGATGCCGTTGCTCTTGACGTGGCGCACGACGTCCCACGCGAAGGCCAGATCGTGCCACTGTTGCGCGCTTGGATGCCGGCGGCTCACGACGTGCCATTCCTCGGAAGGCGCCGACGGATCGTCGTTTTCCGCGAGGACGCCGCCGAGCGCGCTTCGCAGGCGAAGCTCGTGCGCGAGCTCGTCGGGGACGGATCTCGCGAACTGCATGATCCGCAGGTTGCGCTTCTTTCTCAGCAGCTCGAGCGCTTCGGGTGCGAAGCCCGGCGCGGCGACGATTTCGAGAAAGTACTCGCCGAGCGCCCGGGCGGCTTCGAGGTTGACGGCTGCGTCGGCAGCGACGACTCCACCGTACGCGGAGACGCGGTCGGCTTCGAGCGCCTCGCGCACCGCAAGGCCGACGCCCGAACGTTGCGCGACGCCGCACGGGATCGTGTGTTTCACGACCGCCGCACGAACGAAGCGCGAGCGATCGCTGCCGAACTCGGCACCCAGCGGCGCGCGCGAGAGCAGGCGTAGCGTCGCGTCCAGATCGAGCAAATTATTGTACGACAGCGCTTTCCCGTGCAGCTGTTCGGGAAGCCGCTGCGGCCGGTCGAGATAAAACGCCGCGCGCTCCTGCGGATTCGTTCCGTAGCGAAGCCGCTTGGCAAGCGGGAGCGTCAGCGCGAGCGCTCCGGGGAGCTCGCTCGGCAGAACCTCTCCCGCGGCGGCAAGATAATGCGAGATCGCGACGTCGTACTCGGCCGTACGTTCGAACGCCGCGATCGCAAGCCGGCGACGTAAGGCGACCGGCACGTCCCCGGTTTCGACCGCTCCGGCGTACTCCGAGTACTGCGAAGGGTGCGTCATCACGGCGACGTGTTCGAAGTTCTTCGCCGCAGCGCGCAACAGCGCGACACCGCCGATATCGATCTGCTCGATCGCTTCGCCCGGCGTGACGCCCGGCCACGCGACCGTTTCTTCGAACGGATAAAGATTGACGACGACGGCTGCGATCTCGGGTATGGCGTATTTTTCCGCTTGCAGACGATGCTCGTCGTCGGCGCGATCGTAGAGGATCGCTCCAAAAATCTTCGGGTGAAGGCTCTTTACGCGGCCGCCGAAGAGCGCGGGAAAACCAGTTACTTCTTCGACCGAGCGCGCCGCCACGCCGGACTCTTCGAGATAGGCTTGCGTGCCGCCGGTCGCATAGATCTCGAAGCCGTGGCGCTCGAGCGTTCGGGCGAGCTCCACCGCCCCGGAACGATCTGAAAGCGAGAAGAGCGCCGCTCGCCGCCGCGCGGCCGGCCCGGCGTCACGCAACCGACATTTCCGTTTCGGCCACGAGTTCGGCCGAAACGATCGCGCTGACGCCGGCTTCCTTCGTCGTCACTCCATACATGCGATCCGCGGTCTCCATCGTCTTCTTGTTGTGGGTGACGATCACCATCTGCGACGTAGCCGCAAATTCGCGCACAAGTTGCGAGAAGCGTTCGATGTTTGCATCGTCGAGCGCCGCGTCGACCTCGTCGAGCAGATAGAACGGAGCCGGCTTGGTTTCGATGAGCGCAAAGATCAGCGCGGCGGCCGTCATCGCGCGCTCGCCGCCCGAGAGAGCCGCCAGCGGCATCTGCTTTTTCCCCGGAGGCTGAACCGCGATCTCGATACCGGTCTCGTTGAGGTTATCGGGTTCGGTCTGCCACATCTTGGCATAACCGCCGACGAAGAGCCGTTCGTACATTCGGGAAAACGCCGCCGCGACGCGCTCGAAGGTCTGATTGAATTGCACTTGGCTGTCGCGTTCGATCTCGGCGATCGATTCGAGGAGCGTTGCTCTGGCCTTCCCAAGATCTTCGAGCTGCGTACGCAGGAACTGTTCGCGCTGTGCGACTTCGTCACGCTCGGACTCGGCGTTGAGATTGACGTTGGCTTCGATACGCGCCAGATCGTCGCGCAGCTTGGGAAGCTCGCCCAGGACTGCGTCGTCCTCGTCGCGATAGCGTGCTTCGACGTCGGCGCACTCCTCGTTGGTTGCCGGATGCTGCGCGAACTGCGAGACGAGCATGCCCAGCTCGGCCTCGATCTGCGCGAGCCGCGTGCGGTGACGCTCGCCGCCCGCGACCGCTTCGCGTTCTTCTTGCTCGGCCAGGCGAACGTCCGACTCGACGCGAGCCTGTTCGGTACCGAGCTCTTCGCGCTTACGGCGCGCAGCCTCGAGCTGTCCGTCGACCGAGGCGATCCCGCGCCACAGCCCGTCAACGCGAAGGTGCGCGCTGCGCGTCTCTTCCATCAGGGTCGCGATCTCCGCGAGCATCTGCTCGCGCGCCATCGTCGCCCGCACGCTGTCGGCATCGAGCATTCCCAGGCGGGCCTTGGCCGCATCGCGCTCCGCCGTCAGCGCCGCGCTTCGTTCGCGCAGATGGGAGGCGCGATCGCTCGCCGCGCTCTGCGCCTCTTGCGCGCCGGCAATCTCCCCGCGCACGTGCTCGAGTGCTTTCTCGAGCCGCGTGCGTTCGCTGTCGCTCTGCTCCGCGGCCGGTTCGCGCCGCTCGAGCGCGAGCTCCAGCTCGCGCGTTCGGGCTACCTGTTCGTGCAGCGCGGCCGCGGCAGCGCGCGCCGTCGCGAGCTCCGCTTGCGTCCGCGCGACGTCCCCGGTCAGTGCCTCGACTTGCGCCCGCGAACCGACGAGTTGCGCCTCCGCTTGCGCCTGCCGCCCGCGCGCCGCGTCGCGCTCCGCGATCGCCGTTTCCGCTTGCAGATACGCGCCGCGCAGCGCGGCTTCGCTCTCTTCGAGCTTGGCGCGCATCCCAACGAGCGACTCGCGAAGACTCGCCGCTAAGAGTCGCCGCGAGAGAATCGAACGCTCGCGCACGAAGCGGCCGCCCGTGATCGCGCCGCCGCCAGTGATCTGCTCGCCGCCGAGCGTGACGATGGTATCGCGCACGCCTCGTCCGCGGACCAGCTCGATGCCGGTCTCGAGCCGATCGACGATGAGCACGTTGCCGACGAGAAAGTTGACGATCCCGGCGTAGCGCGGCGCGGTTTGCAGCAGCGTGTGCGCGTAACCGAGTACGCCGGGGAGGCCTTCGAGCTTCGCGTCGAGCGTCCGTCCCGTGCGATCGGCGAGCGTATCGAGCGGCAGAAAGGTGGCTCGGCCGGCCTCTTTGCGGTTGAGAAACTCGACGCACCGCTCCGCGTCCTCGGAGGTCGTCGTTACGACGTTGGAGAGCCTCGCGCCGAATGCGACGTCCATGGCCCGCGCAAAGCGCTCGCTGGTCGTGATGAGGTTCGAGACGATCTCTTCGATGCCGTGCAGTTCGCCGCGCTGCCAGGCCTCCACGACGGCGCGCGTACCAGGCACGTGCCCCTCCAGTGAATTCTCGAGCTCTTCGATCGTATGCAGGCGAGACTGCGCCGCGGCAACCTCACCCGAGCGATCGCGTTGCACCGAGAGCGCGGCCGCGACCGCGGCTTGCGCGGTCGATACGCGTTGTTCGGCGTTCTCTGCCCGCCCGCGCCCCTCGAGCAACTCCGCCTCCAGCGAGGCAGCGGCGCGCTTGCACTCTTCGTAACGGTGGGAGACCGCACCGGCGGCGATCTCGGTCTGATCGGTACGATCGCGCGCGGACTGCGCTTCGCGCTCGAGCCGCTCGCCTTCGCTGCGGGCGCTCTCAGCTTGGACGCGCCGCTCCGCCTTTCGTGTCGCCAGCTCAGCGGCGCGCGTCTCGACCTCCCGCAACTCGGTAAAGACGCTCTCGAGCTGCGCGCGCGCTTGTGCCAGCGATGCCGATGCCCGAAGCTCGCCTTCGCGCGCCCCTTCGAGCTCGGCCCCCAGCGGCGTCAACTGCTCTTCGAGGCGGGCGGTCGCGGCAACGAGCGAGGTGCGCTCTTGTTCCACGCGCTCGGCGTTTTCCGACGTCTGCGTCGATTGGCGTTCGAGCGCCTCGCGCCGCGCGAGCGCAGCCGCGTACTCCGCTTCTACACGCGCGACGCCGGCGCGCTCGCTCTGAACCTTCGAGCGCAGCTCTTCAAGCTCCAGCTCGCAGCGATAAAGCTGCGTTCGCAGCGCGGCGGCTTCGGCGCCGCGCGTCGCGGCTTTTGCTGCGGCACCCGCACGCTGCTCCTCATGACGTTCGAGCTCGACGCGCAGCTGCGCGCGCTCGGCCCGGCGCGAAGCGCCCGCGCGCAAGTATCCTAAAATCTCCAGGTCGCGCACGCGCGTGCTGATCCGCCGGTAGCGCTTCGCGCGCCGCAGCTGCGCATCCAGCTCCGGAATCCGGCGTCCGAGCTCGGCGATCAGATCGCTGATGCGGATTGCATTCTGCTCCGTACGTTCGAGGCGACGCAACGACTCGTGCTTGCGCGCCAAGAATTTGCCGATGCCCGCCGTCTCTTCGAAGAGCGCGCGGCGCTCGGCGGGCTTGCTGACGAGAATCGCGTCGATCTGACCCTGCGAGACGATCGCGTACGACCCCGGCCCGAGGCCCGTGCCCATGACCAGCTCGATGACGTCACGTAAGCGAACCTGCGCGCGGTTGACGAAGTATTCGCTCTCTCCCACGCGGTAGGCGCGCCGGGTGATCTCGACTTCGCTAAAGTCGATCGGCAACGCGCGATCGGCGTTGTCGAACAGAATCGAGACCTCGGCGAGACCCAGCGGCTTGCGAGCCTCGTTCCCGGCGAAGATCACGTCCTCCAAGCGTCCGGAGCGCAGACTCTTCGTCGACGTCTCGCCCAGCACCCAACGGAACGCATCGACGAGATTGGACTTCCCCGAGCCGTTCGGGCCGACGATGGCGGTCACGCCGTCGCCGAACTCAAGCGTCGTCGGCTCGGCGAACGTCTTGAATCCGAAGGCGCGGACCTTTTGCAGCTTCACGCCGTCGCCACGGGGCGCCGTTCGTCGCCGGCCGCCAAGGTGAGCAGCGCCGCCTTGGCCGCCTCCTGCTGAGCGGCTTTTTTCGACGGTCCCTGACCTCTGCCCAAGATTTTTCCGTTCACCGTCACCTTCGAGTTGAAGGCCGGGCACTGCGGCGTGCCGCGGCTGGTCTCGCGATACATGGGCGTTCCGGCGAGATGCTCCTGTGCGTAGTGCTGCAGACGCGTCTTGGAATCGAGCAGCGCGTCGGGAGAGTGATCGAGCACGTCGATGTGGGAGGCGACGACGAACGCGCGCGCCTTCTCCAAACCGAAGCGCAGAAAGAGCGCTCCCACGAAGGCTTCGAATGCGTCGGCCAGTACCGAGGTGTTCTCGCTCCCGCCGGCCGCGCGCATTCCGGCTCCGAGCAGCGCGAGATCGGAGAATCCGAGCCGACTGGCGGTGCGCGCGAGCTGGGCGTCGTTGACGATCGCCGCCTTGCGCAGCGTCAAGAGACCTTCGGGCTCGTCCGGGAAGCGTTCGAAGAGCCAACCGGCGGCGACGCATCCCAGAACCGAATCGCCGAGAAACTCCATCCGGTCATTCGAGCTGCCGCCACGCTCTTTGGCGTGACTCTGATGCACGAACGCGCGCTCGAAGAGGCTGAGGTCGCGCAGTTGGCGCACGCCCGCGACCCGTAGCAGCGCGCGCAATCTTCGCCGGTACGCTTCACCGCTCACGTGAGCTCCTCATCGAACGCACGCGCGCCCTTAGCCGGGGCGAAGCTTGCCGAAGACGATCACGCTGTTGTGACCGCCGAATCCGAACGAGTTCGAGAGCGCGACGCGAATCGGAGCCCGGCGCGCGACGTTCGGCACGTAGTCGAGCGTGCACTCGGGATCCACAAACTCGTAGTTCATCGTCGGCGGCATGAGGTCGTTGTAGACGGCGAGCGCCGTCGTGACGCCCTCGATCCCTCCGGCAGCGCCGAGCGCGTGGCCGTGCATCGATTTCGTCGAACTCACGCCGATGCGCGTAGCGTACTCGCCGAACGCCCGCTCGATCGCCTTGGACTCCGCAGGGTCACCCATCGGTGTCGAGGTGCCGTGGGCGTTGATGTAGTCGACGTCCTCCGGCGCGACGTTCGCGCCGGAAAGAGCCCGCGTGAGTGCAAGATGCACGCCCTTGCCTTCGGGATCGGGCGCGACCAAATCGTAGGCGTCGGCCGACTGGCCGTAGCCGAGCATCTCGCAATAGATTTCGGCACCGCGCGCACGGGCGTGCTCGTACTCCTCGAGCACGAGAATGCCCGCGCCCTCGCCGAGCACGAACCCGTCTCGCTGACGATCGAAGGGCCGGCTGGCCCTCGTGGGGTCGTCGTTGCGCGTCGACATCGCCCGCATCGAGCAGAAGCCGCCGACGGCCAGCGGTGAGACCGGCGCCTCGCTGCCGCCGGCGATCATCGCGATCGCATCGCCGTAGACGATGGTGTTGTACGCGGTGACGATCGCGTCGTTACCGCTGGCGCAAGCGCTGGCGATGGCAAAGAAAGGCCCTTGGTATCCGTAAGCCATCGAGATGTGCGCCGGAGCGGCATTGGCCATCAGCATCGGAATGAAGAACGGGGTGACCTTCGACCACGTTGCGTTCTCGTTGGCTTTGTCGGAACTGAGCCAAAAGGTGATGATGCCGCCGATGCCGGTTCCGATGACGCCGCCGACGCGCGCTGTGAACTCCGGATCGTCGGGGAGTTTCGCATCGGCGATCGCTTCCCGAGCGGCCACGAACGCGAACTGCGTAAAACGATCCATCCGCCGCGCCTCTTTGCGCCCGATCAGTTGATCGGGGTACCAATCTTTCACCTCGCCGGCGATGCGCGTGATGAAGAGGCTCGCATCGAAGGCGGTGATCGGCGCGATTCCGGATTCTCCCGAGATCAGGCGCCTCCAGAACTCTTCGCGGGTGTTGCCGAGGGGGGTTACCGCTCCCAGGCCCGTCACGACGACTCGTCGGCGGGCAGGCGGCTGCATACTAGAGAGGCTCAAAACTTCAGCAAGTTACGGCGGCGCCGGGGAGTGGTCCCCCCTCGCTCGGATTGCCGCCGCGCTTGCGCTGACCCGGCGCGGCGGATATAATCAGGGGCTGTCTGCCACAAAGGGTGTGGGGCACTACTCGATCACCGAAGGGACGTTATGAAGCGGACGTATCAGCCGCACAATCGCCGGCGTAAGCGCGTGCACGGATTTCTCGAGCGCATGAGCACCAAAGCTGGGCGTAGGGTACTCGCGCGCCGCCGGAAGAAGGGACGCCATCGCCTCACCGTCTGATGCACCGGTTGGCAAGTCTTCGCCGCCAGGCGGATTTTGCACGGCTGCGTCGAGCGGGGCGCCGCGTTTCGACAAAGAGCCTCACCATCTACCGCAGTGATTCGCTCGCGGACGATATGTCATTCGTGGGCATTACGGTAAGCAAAGCGATCGGAAAGGCCGTGGTGCGCAACAAGCTGCGCCGACGTTTGTCGGCGATCGTCCGCGAAGCGCTCCCGTCGTGCCGGGCGATGCGCCTGCTCCTGGTGCCGCGCCCCTCGGCCGCGGAAGCCAGCTTCGCCGATTTGAAGGCCCAAGTAACTTCCGCCCTGGATCCGGCGTAGGAATGCCCGTGAGAAGCGTCGCTCTGGGGCTCATTCGCGGCTATCAGCTGCTTGTCTCGCCGCTGCTTCCGCCCGCCTGCCGTTTCTATCCGAGCTGTTCTCACTACGCGCTGGTGGCCGTCCGCGAGCACGGGGTGCTGCGGGGCACGTGGCTGGCCGTGCGTCGGCTCGCCCGCTGTCATCCCTGGAATCCGGGAGGGGTCGACTTCGTCCCGGGCGCGGAGCCGAGATAGCCGTGCACCTTCTTCTCGCGACGTCGTGGCTCGATCCCATCGTCAACTTCCTCGCAACGGTCGTGATGACGATCAACAAGCCGATCGGCAATCTCGGTTGGAGCCTGATCATTCTCGCGGCGCTGATTCGCCTCGTTTTCTGGCCGCTCAATACGGCGCAGTTCAAGGCGTTTCTGAAGATGCAGAAGATTGCGCCCCTGCTCAAACGCGTGCAGGAGCGGTACAAAGACGATCGTCAGAAGCAGCAGCAAGAGACGATGGTGCTCTACAAGGAGCACGGCGTGAATCCACTCGCCGGCTGCTGGCCGATGGTCGTCCAGTATCCCGTGATCATCAGCGTCTACTACGTCGTCCTCAATCACAAAGGGCTCTTCGCAAATCAGAACTGGCTGTGGATCGGCAGCGCCTTTACCAAAGGGGCAGGCGCACCCGCGATCTTCGGAACGCCGGTGTTTGCCGCAAATCTTTCCGTGCCGGACCTCGTTTTGATTCTGCTCTACGCACTTTCGATGTATCTGAGCATCCGCTTCGTCAGCCAGCCGGCGACGGATCCGCAGCAGGCGCAGATGCAGCGCACGATGGCCTGGATCTCGCCGGTCATGCTCGGTTTCTTCGGATGGCGGTATCACTGGCCGTCGGCAATGGTCCTGTACTGGTTCTCCTATAACATCCTGACGATGGGACAGCAGTTTTTCCTACTTCGGCGTTACCATCAGCCACTGGCGCTCATCGACAGCGAGCACCCGATTACCGAGAGCGTCGGAGCCGATGCGGCCAAGCCGAAAGAGAACGGCGCCAAGGCGATCTCGAGCGGCAACGGGGTCGCGAAGTCGAACCCGCAACGCCCGTCGCGGTCGAAGCGCAAAAACAAAAAAGGCTCGTAAGAAAGCACCAATCATGTTGTACGAAGACGATTTCGAGTTTGAGGAGCAGCCCTCCGACGTTCGGGACCGCACTATTGGCGGAAAATCGGGCGGGGGCCGCAGCGGCGGCACGCGGCGGCGCGACACCCGGCGCAGCCCCTCTCCGTCGCGTCAAGCAGCCGAGTTGCCGGAAGAGGCCAAGCCCGCCGGGGACCTCTTGCGTGAAATTTTGGAACGAATGGGTGCCGGGCCAACGGAGATTGGCTACATCTCCCGGCCCGAGGGCGAATACTTGGAAGTCGCGGGGCCGAATCTGGGGATGCTCATCGGGCGCCACGGCAACACGCTGGAAGCGCTCAACCTGATCTTCAACAACGCCTTCAATGCGGGCGTGCGTAACAATCGCCACTACTATACGATCGATGCGGAGGGGTATCGCGCGCACCGCGCCGAGCAGCTCAAGAGCCTTGCGCTCGCGACCCTCGAACGATGCGTGCGCGAAAAAGCGCCGCAAAAGCTCGAGCCGATGCTCCCTTCAGAGCGAAAGATCGTCCACCTGGCGCTCGCTGAATCGGAGTCGGTCCGCACCGAATCCGAAGGCGAAGAGCCCGAGCGGCGCGTCGTCATTTTTCCTCGCTAACGCGGGCGCCTCGCAGGGGGCCCGGCCGTGACGAGCGCTTCCCAAGAAACGATCGTCGCCGTGGCGACGCCGCCGGGAACGGGCGCCGTCAGCATCGTTCGCGTCAGTGGTCCGGCGATAGACCGGCTCGCGCGGCGCTTCGTGCGCACGCAATCCCCGTTGCGGCCGCGGTTCGCGACTCGGGCGACCCTGCTCGACGAAAACGGCGAGCCGCTCGATCGCGGTTTGGCGCTGCTTTTTCCCGGGCCGCATAGTTACACCGGCGAGGATATCCTGGAACTCCACACCCACGGGTCGCCCGTGGTCGTGCGCGAGGTCGTTCGTGCTCTGCTGGCCGGCGGTGCCCGTCTCGCGCAACCCGGGGAGTTCACGCGCCGGGCTTTTTTCAACGGCAAGCTCGGCCTGCACGAGGCCGCGGCGGTTGCCGACCTGATCGAGGCCCGGACGCGGCGCGCCGCCCGCGCGGCGCTGGCCAACCTGGAGAGCGGCGTCGGCGGCGAGGTTTCGGAGATTCGATCCGGCGTCGCCGCAATCGTCGAGGAGCTCGCGGGAGCGATCGACTTTCCCGATGAGGTCCCCGAACCGGATCGCGCGGCTCTCGTTGCGCGGATTGCTCCGCTCTGCGCGCGGCTCGAACGTCTGCAACGAGACGGCGAGGCCGGACGGATCATGCGCGAAGGCCTCGCGGTCGCCATCGTCGGGCCGCCCAACGCCGGCAAGTCCTCACTGCTCAACGCGCTGCTGGGCATGCAGCGCGCGATCGTTTCGGAGATCCCCGGAACGACTCGCGACACGATCGAGGAGATCCTGGCCGTCGAGGGCGTCCCGGTTCGGCTCATCGATACGGCCGGAATTCGCAGCCACGCCGACCGACTGGAGGCCTTCGGAATCGCCCGAACGCAGGCCGCGCTCGAGTCGGCCGACGTCGCGCTGGTCGTCATCGACGGCTCACAGGCTGCCGGCCCGGACGTGGAGCAGCTCCTCGAACGCACGGCGAAGCGGTCTCGCGTTCTTTATCTCAACAAGGCCGATCTCGGAACGAATGCCGCTCTGGTGAGCCGCTATCCCGAAGCGACCGCCGGCAGCGTGCGCGAGCCGGCGACGCTGCAAGCACTGCGCGACGCGATCGCGCAAGCCGGCTGGCGCGGAGCCGATTTCGATGCAACGCGTCCGCACCTATCGGCGCTGCACGAGTTCGAGGCCGTCAACGACGCGCTCGCAGCGTTCCGCCAGGCGCTCGAATCGCTCGCCGCGGGCGAACCGGTCGATTTCGCCGCAACCGAGCTCGGACGCGCATTTTCAGCGCTCGGGCATGTAAGCGAGCCGGTGGCTGCCGAAGAAATCATCGCCGGCATCTTCTCCCGATTTTGCATCGGAAAATAACAGGCCAGTCAAGAAGGAGAGAGACCCATATGCGACGCCTTTTTCTCTTGGGATTCACGCTTGCGGCGCTCCTGTCGCCGTGCGTCGTTTCGGCCAAGGCCGTATCGAACCTCGGCATCACGATCGCGAGTTGCGTCGTCAACTCCAACGGCAGCAATCAAACCAACGGTATCAACGTCGTTTATTACAACACGCACGCGTCGCCCGCAACCGAAGTGGATTTCAAAGTGAAGTACCGCAAGCACGCGTACGTTCTGGTCGATCGCGGTTCGTTTTCGCAGGGCGCTCAAATCAATCACAATCTCACCGACGCGTTGGTCGGCGAAGTCTGGGAAGGTCCGCAGGCCAAGCTCTGCACGGTTACGCGCGTCTTTCTTGCCAACGGCAAAGAGCTCGAGTAAACGCAATGCTAGCAAAAGGTTTAGTCGACGTCGTTGCCCGCAACTGGTGGGTGCTGCTCGTCCGCGGGATCGCGGCAATTATCTTCGGTCTGCTGGCGCTCTTGTGGCCCGGCGCGACGATCCTCGCGATCGGAATTCTCTTCGGCGCCTACGCGCTGATCGACGGAGTCTTCGCGATTTACGCAACGATTCGCGCAGCCGAACAGCATCAGCCGCGCTGGTGGCCGCTGTTGATTGAAGGAATCGTCGGAATATTGATCGCGGCGATCACCTTCTACGACGTCGGCATCACGCTGTTCGCGCTCTATCTCACGATTGCGGCGTGGGCATTCATCACGGGAATCCTCGAGATCGTCGCGGCCTTTCAGCTGCGCAAGCACATCAGCAACGAATTCTGGCTCATCCTTGGCGGAATCGCGTCGATCGTTTTCGGCGTTTTGATGCTCTGGCGGCCGCTCGCCGGAGCGCTCGCGATCATCTGGTTGATCGGTGCGTACGCGATCGTATTCGGCATCATGATGATCGCGTTCTCATTGCGCTTGCGCTCGCACGCTTCGGCCGCCCCGGTGGCGCCCGCCACCTAAGGCTCGATGCTCGACGAAACCGGCACGATCGTCGTGGGCGGGGGTCATGCCGGCGTCGAGGCCGCGTATGCCGCCGCCCGCCTCGGCGTGCCGACCCTGCTGATTACGGGCGACCCGGAGAAGATCTGTACGCTTCCCTGCAATCCGTCGATCGGCGGCAGCGCAAAAGGGCAACTCGTCCGCGAGATCGACGCGCTCGGCGGCGTGATGGGCGGCCTGGCGGATCGCTGCAGCCTTCACGCGCGCTTTCTCAACGAAAGCAAGGGGCCGGCGGTTCGCGCGCTGCGCCAGCAGATGGACAAACCCGCCTATCGCGAGCTCGCGACGGGTCTGCTGCGCGGGACTCCCAACCTGGAGATCGTCGCCGGCTTGGTCGAGGCCCTGATCGTTCGCAACGGAGAGGTACGCGGGGTCCGCTGCGCCGGAGGGCGCACGTTTTCAGCCAAAAGGGTCGTCCTTGCGACGGGGACGTTCCTTGGCGGAAAGTCGTTTTGCGGCGAGACCGTCCGCGCCGAAGGGCGCTTCGGTGAAGCGCCTGCCGCCGGACTGGCGCAGGCACTGCGCGAGCTCGGTTTTCCCACGCAGCGGCTCAAGACGGGAACGCCGCCGCGAATCGACAAGCAAAGCGTCGATTACGCGGCCGTGACGCTCCAGCCGCCCAGCCCGACTCCGTTGCTCTTTTCCTACTCGAGCGAAGTGCGCTTTGCGGGACCGCAACTGCCCTGCTATTTGACCGAAACCAACGGGCGAACTCACGCACTCGTACGGGAAAATCTACACCTGTCGCCGCTCTATGGGCTGGATTTGATTCGCGGGATCGGCCCGCGGTATTGCCCGTCGATCGAAGACAAAGTCGTAAAATTTGCGCACAACCCGACCCATCAGATTTTCCTGGAGCCCGAAGGTTGGGAGGAGCCGACGCTGTACGTCGGCGGCTTTTCCACCTCGCTCCCGGCCGAGATCCAGTTGGCGATGCTGCAAACGCTGCCGGGACTCGAGGGATGCCGGATGCTCCGCGCCGGGTACGCCGTCGAGTACGACATTGTGCCGCCGACCGAACTCCGCGAAACCCTGGAGACCCGGCGTGTCGGCGGCCTCTATCACTGCGGCCAGCTCAACGGAACCTCCGGCTACGAGGAGGCTGCGGCGCAAGGGCTGATCGCGGGAGTCAACGCCGCGCGAGCGGCCCGCGGCGAAGAACCGCTGCGCCTAAGCCGCTCGCAAGCCTACATCGGCGTCCTGATCGACGATTTGGTGACCCGAGGCGTCGACGAGCCCTATCGAATGCTGACCTCGCGCGCAGAACACCGCGTCGTGCTGCGTCACGACAACGCCGATCTCCGCCTTACGCCGGTCGGGCGCGAGATCGGACTGGTCGCGGATGCGGCGTGGGAGCGCTTCGAGCAGCGGCGATCGGAGCTCGAATCGGGGCGGAGAAGCGCCGAACGGACCCGGATTGGACGGCGCCCGATCGGCACCGAGCGCTTCGACGCCGGTGGGACGATCGCCGACGCGCTGCGCCGGCCCGCGCTGGGATTCGGGGACGTCGCGGCCTGTTTCGATCCGCCGCTCGAACCCGAAATCGGCGAGCGCCTCGCGATCGAGATCAAGTGCGAGGGCTACGTTCGGCGCCAGGAACTCGCGATCGAGCGGGCCGCAAGGAGCGAAAATGCAACGATTCCGCCGGATTTCGACTACGCGGCCATCGCCGCGCTCTCGCGTGAGGCGCGCGAGAAGCTGAGCTCGCGCCGTCCGCGGACCCTCGGGATGGCCGGCCGGATTCCCGGAATTACGCCCTCCGACGTGGCGATCGTCGGTCTTTTCCTGCACAAGGGGCGGCGCGAGCTCACGACCGCCGCCGGATAAAGCGGTGGCCGAGACGGCGCCGGCCGGGTTGGAACGTTTGCTCGCAGACGCCTGCGCCGATCCCGAGGTCGTCCGGCGGCTCGCGCTCTACGGCGCTCTGGTCCTGGAGGCGAATCGGCACTTCAACGTCACCGGCGCCAAATCCGAATCCGAGATCGCCGAACATATCATCGACAGCCTCAGCGTCGTTCCATACGTCCGCGCTCCCTACGTTGACGTGGGGGCGGGCGCCGGCTTCCCAGCGATTCCCGTGGCGATCGCGACAGGCCTCGAGGTGACGCTGATCGAGGCGACCGCGAAAAAAGCACGACTGCTCGAGGAAATTTTGCACCGTCTCGGCCTGCGCGGGCGAGTCGTCCCCGAACGCGCCGAAACGGCCGGTCACCGGCTCGATCTACGCGAGCACTTCGCGAGCGGAACCTGCCGGGCGGTCGCGACGGCCTCTGCGACGGCGGAGCTGCTCCTCCCGCTAATCTCCATCGGGGGGGCCGGCATTTTGCAGCGCGGACGGATTGATGAAGCCGAGCGAACGAGCCTCGAAGATGCCGTCCTCGTTCTCGGGGCGCGCCTCGACGAAATTGTCGCCCTGGGGGGCGAACGCCGAATCGTACTCGTGAAAAAAGAGCGAGTCACGCCGCCGCGCTTCCCCCGCCGCAGCGGCATCGCCCAAAAACGCCCGCTTTGCTCCTGACCGAGGAGCGCCGCTGTTTCACGGGAAACCTACCGGTGAAACAAAGAGCCTCCTGAGGTAACGAGTTGCAAGAGCCTCGATCCGATTTTGAAAAGGGTTTGATCCTCGGCCTTTTGATCGCCCAGGGCCACCTCGGCGGGGACGGCAAACAGCCGCAAATCACGCTTAAAATGCACGTCCGGCACGAGCGGCTTCTGAGATGGCTGCGCGATCGGATTCCTTTCTCGCGCCTCTATGGGCCGTACCATCACGGCGGCCGCCACTACTTCCAGCTGATGATTCGCGGGCCGGCGCTGCGCTACGAGCTCGTACCGCTGCTCCGGGCGCTCCCGTGGGAGGAGATCGACGACCACTCGTACGGCCGGCTTCAGGCAATGGTCGACCGCTACGGCTTAGCCACGGACTCTGTTTCACCGGGTAGTTCCACGTGAAACTCACTCCTCTCGATGCCCGGCTCGCATCGGCCCTCCCGGCAGGATCCCTTTTCGCCGTCGGCGGACGGGTCCGGGACGAGATTCGTGCGCAGGCCGGCCAGATCGAAACGCTAAGCGCGGCCGACTCGGACTACGTCGTCGCCGGCGTCGCGCTCGAGGAGCTGGTCGAGCGCTTGGAGAGGATCGGCCGCGTGGATCTCGTGGGCGCCTCGTTCGCCGTTCTGAAGCTCACCGTCGAGGGTGAGACGGTGGACGTCGCCCTGCCGCGGCGCGAGCGCTCGACCGGTATCGGGCACCGCGATTTCCAGATCGAGAGCGGCGCGGACGTCACGCTTGAAGAGGACCTCGCCCGGCGCGACTTCCGAATGAACATGATGGCCCGGGCGCTTCCGGCCGGCGACCTGATCGATCCCTACGGCGGCGTTATCGACGTCGGCTTGCGCCAAATCGAGATTCTTTCCCCGAAGACGTTCGTCGAGGACCCGTTGCGGATGCTGCGCGCCGCCCAATTTTCCGCGCGATTCGAATACGAAACGACGCCCGCGCTGCGCGCGGCGATGACGCAGGCGGCGCCGCTGGTGGCCAGCGTGGCGGCCGAACGCATCCAAGACGAGCTGACGAAACTGCTAAAATTGGCGAAAAAACCCTCAGTCGGCCTCGAACTGCTGCGCGCAACGAACGTGCTGCGCTACGTGTGGCCGGAGCTGCTCGAAGGCATCGCGGTCGAGCAGAATGAGTGGCACGCCTACGACGTATGGGGGCATATCATGGCGACGGTCGACGCCGCGCCCCGGGGCGATCTGATACTTCGCCTTGCGGCGCTGATGCACGATATCGGAAAACCCCGGACCAAGGACGGTCCGCACTTCTATAGGCACGAGATCGTCGGCGCCGAGATGACCGCGGCGATGCTCGAGCGTTTCCGCTTCCCCGCCGAGGCCGTTCGGACGGTCGCACACTTGGTGCGGCAGCATATGTACAGCGCCGATCCCGAGGCCGGCGACGCCGCGCTGCGCCGCTTCATCCGCCGCGCGGAGCCCTCACAAGTCGAACACCTGTTCGCCCTTCGGCACGCCGACATTGCCGGCAGCGGGTTGCCCAAGCGAAGCAACGACAACGAGCGGTTCGAGGCGCGGGTGCGCGCGGAGATCGAGGCAAAGCCGGCCTTCGCGGTCACCGATCTCGCGGTGGACGGCGACGACGTTATCGCCGCCTTGCGCCGCCGCGGCGACGTCACCCCCGGTTTCGGCGGCGACCGTCGTGTAGGCGAAGCGCTGCGCTGGCTCTTCGAGCAGGTCACCGACGAGCCCGGACGTAACGAGCGGGCGTTGCTGCTGCAAATCCTCGAGCAGTATCTCGAACATCCGCACCCGCCCGAAAGACTCGGAGAATAGCTCTGGGCCGAATTATCGCGCTCGTCAACCAGAAGGGCGGCGTCGGAAAAACCACGACAGCGGTTAATCTCGGCGCGGCCCTCGCGATGCTCGGGCGGCGCGTCCTCGTGGTCGACGCCGATCCACAAGGCAACGCGACGACCGGATTTGGGATCGATAAAACGCAGCTCAAGCACGACGTTTACCACGCGCTCCTGCAAGAGGCTCCGCTGGAAGACATCGTCGTCCCGACGGATGTCGAGAACCTCAATCTCGCTCCGGCCACGATCAATCTTGCCGGCGCCGACGTCGAGTTGGTCGCCGCGCTCTCGCGCGAGACCCGGCTTCGTGCGGCGCTCGAACCGCTCGCGAGCTCGTACGATTTCGTGCTGATCGACTCGCCGCCGTCGCTCGGTTTGCTGACGATCAACGCGTTGACCGCGGCCCAAGACTGCATTATTCCGGTGCAAGCCGAGTTCTATGCGCTCGAAGGCCTCGCGCAGCTTACCAACGTCATTTGGCGAGTACGCGACGCGCTCAATCCGACGCTGCACGTCAGCGGCGTACTCGTGACGATGTTCGACGGCCGTACTCGTTTAGCGGTCGACGTGATTCGCGAGCTCGAGAAGTACTTTCCGCGCGAGATATTCAAAACGCAAATCCCCCGCAACGTGCGGCTCTCCGAAGCACCGTCGTTCGGCAAGCCGGTAATCCTTTTCGACCTCAAGAGCCGCGGCGCGCAAGCCTATATCGCCGTAGCGCGCGAGATGCTCGAACCCGCGCGAGCTTCGGCATGACCGCGCGGCGCGGCTTAGGCCGAGGATTGGCCGCGCTGCTGGGCGAGAGCCCGGTGCCGGTGGGCGGCTCGCAGGAGATCGTTCGCGAGATACCGCTCGGCCAGATCACGCCGAATCCGTTCCAACCGCGAAAGCATTTTGCCGGCGACGCGCTCGACGAACTCAAAGCGTCGATTGCGCAGTACGGCGTTCTCGTTCCGATCATCGTCCGCCGGCGCGGCGAGGGCTACGAGCTCATCGCCGGAGAACGGCGTTGGCGCGCCTGCGCGGCGCTGCAGCGAACCGCGATTCCCGCCATCGTTCGAACGAGCGACGACCGCGAGACGCTCGAGCTCGCCATCGTCGAAAATCTGCAGCGCGAGAATCTGAATCCGCTCGAAGAGGCCGCCGGCTTTCAATACTTGATCGACGAGCACGCGCTCACTCAAGAAGAGGTTGCGCGCCGGCTCGGCAAGAGCCGGCCGGCCGTCGCCAACGCGATGCGCCTCCTCGGGCTCTCTGAAACGATCAAAGCGATGCTGGTCAGCGGCGAGCTCTCGGCCGGCCACGGGCGCGCGTTGCTGGCGGCGCCCGAGCCGCAGCGCGTGCCGCTCGCGCGGCGCGCGGTAAACGAAGGGCTGACGGTACGCAGCCTCGAGCGCCTCGCAAACGCCGATGCGCAGACGCCGGACAAGGAGCGCCCCGTACCACGCGGACTCTCCCCCGACGAAGACGACTTCGAACGGCGCCTGCGCGAGCGTTTTGGTACGCACGTTGCGCTCGTACGCACCATCCGCGGCGGCCGAATCGAGCTGCGTTTTCAGAACGACGGAGACCTCATGCGCTTAAGCGATCTGTTGCTGCCGAAGGAACCGTAGGAAAGCTCGTGCTCTTTCCGATCTCGCGTATCGTCGCACTCGTCATGGCCGGCATTCTCTGTTTCGGAATTCTCGTCCCGCTCTCGCTCGCACGTCACAGCCTCGCGCTTGCGATCGTCGTTGCCGTCGTTTACATCGCCTACGTGATCGCCAACATCGTATTATGGCAACGGATGCGCCCTCGCGCGTAACGCGCACCCAACGCGCCGCGCTCTTATTCGGAATCTACGCGATTCTCAACGAGGAGGCCGGAGTCGTCGGGCGGGCCGAAGCGATCCTCGCAGCGGGGATTCGGATAATTCAGTATCGCCCGAAGAGCGCTTTCCGCTCCGAAACCTTGCGCCGGCTGCGGTCGCTCACATATCGCCGCGACGCGCTGCTCATACTCAACGACGACTGGCGGCGTGCCGTCGAGTTCGACTGCGACGGAGTTCACCTCGGCCCCGGCGACGACGGGTTCGAAGAGCCGCCGGCCGTGCGCGCGGCGGCGAAAGAGCGTTTGATCGGGCTCTCGTGCGGGACCCCCGGCGAAGTCGCGCGCGCCGCCGGGAGCGACGTCGACTACCTCGGCGTCGGCTCCGTCTTTGCCACCTCATCGAAAGCCGATGCCGGCACGCCGATCGGTCTTGCGGCTCTGCGCGGCCTGGCAGCGCAGACGAGACTTCCAGTCGCGGCGATCGGCGGAATCGGTCCGGAGAATTTGGCGAAGGTGCGCGGGACCGGCGTCGCCATGGCGGCGGTCCTCTCCGCGCTCTGCGCGCCCGACGTAACTGTAGCCGCGCGGCGGCTCCTGCGCACCTGGGCCGAGCCGGAGTAGCTATGGCGAGCATCGTCCTGTCGATCGGCACGACCCATCCCTGGAACGTCGCGGGGGTCGGCCGCGACCTCGTGGTCGGCTGCGCGTTGCGGGCGCGGGTCTTCACCGCGGTTGCCGCGATCAGCGCGCAGGATGCCGGAGGCGTCGTCGCCCTGCGGCCGGTCGCCGCCGACCTGTTCGAAAGCCAGCTGCGCGTACTGCCGTGGGAGAGCGCCGGCGCGGTCCGAGTCGGCGCGTTGCCGACCGCGCAGGCCGTGCGCTCGGTTACGACCGCGCTTGCCGAGCGGCCCTGGTTAGCGGCGGTCGTCGATCCGGCCTTGCGCGCCAGCCGCGGTGGCGAGCTCGGCGACGCAGCGGCTCGCGAGGCACTGCGCGACGAGCTGGCGCGCTTGCCCAACGTCGTGCTCACCCCCAACCTCGCGGAGGCGGTCTTTCTCTTGGACTGCGGCGCCATCGATCGCGACGCCATGGGTGAATCGGCGCGACGGCTGCGCGAGCGCGGCGCGGCAGCGGTCTTATTGACCGGCGGCCACCTCGAAGGCGAGCCTGCAGACGCGCTTGCCTCCGCCGACGGCGTCGAGATCCTGCGCGATTCGCGAATTGCCGGTTCGATGCACGGCACCGGCTGCACGCTCGCGATGGCGCTGGCGTGCGAACTTGCCGCCGGAAACGCGTTGCGTCACGCAGTGCGCGCCGCGCGCACCTTCGTGCGGACCGAAATCGCCAAGCATTGAGCGCTCGTGAGAGGCATTCGCCCTTAGCTAGCCGCATTGACGCGCGGATGCATCCGATCAAACGGCGCGTGATGTCGGGAATGCGGCCCAGCGGGCCCCTTCATCTCGGTCATCTCGTCGGCGTTCTCACGCAATGGGAAAAGTATTGCGAAAACGACGATGCGTTCTTCGAGATCGCCGATCTGCACGCGTACACGACGGAGTTCGCCGATCCGCAGATCGTTGCGGACGCGCGCGAAGCGATGGTTGCCGTTTGGCTGGCCGCCGGCGTCGATCCCGAACGTTCCACGATCTTTCTACAGTCCGGCGTTCCCGAGATCTCCGAGCTGCACACACTTCTCTCGATGATCACGCCGGTCTCGTGGCTCGAACGCGTACCGACGTACAAGGGGCAGATCGAGGCGCTCGGTCAGAACATTGCGACCTACGGCTTTCTCGGATATCCGCTCCTTCAGCTCTGCGACATCGCCGTCGTGCGGGGACAATACGTGCCGGTCGGCCGGGATCAGGTCGCGCATCTGGAGCTCGGGCGCGAGATCGTCCGCCGGTTCAATCACCTCTACGGCGAGGGCGGCGAGATCCTCGTCGAGCCGAAGCCGACGCTCTCTGAGTTTCCCGAGATCCCCGGAACGGACGGGCGGAAGATGAGCAAATCCTACAACAACGCCATTCTGATCGCCGACGACGAAGAAACGACGACGCAGAGGGTGCGCTCGATGCTGACCGATCCGCTCAAGCTGCGGCGCGGCGATCCGGGCCGTCCGGAGATCTGCCCCCTCTTTGCTTTATGGCGCTTCGTCAATCCGTTGCGGCTCGACGCAGTCGCGCAAGCCTGCCGGTCGGGAGCGCTCGGCTGCGTACAAGATAAGACCGAGTTCGCCGAAGCGCTCAACGCCTATTTGCGCCCGGTGCGCGAGCGCTACGCGCAGTATCGGGGCGATCCCGAGCTGGTAAGGAGGATCATCGCCGACGGAACGGCGCGCACTCGCGCCATTGCCGCCGATACGCTCGCCGACGTGCGGCGCGCGATGAAGCTTACCCCTTAAACTTCGGCAGGTTCTGCTCGATCGATTCCAGCGCCCAGTCGATATCCTCCAACGACGCGGCATAAGAGAATCGCAGATAGCCCTTGCCGGCCGCTCCGAACGAGGAGCCGCCGCCGCAAGCAACGCCGCCCTCCTCCAGAAGAAACTTCGCGAGCCCGCGGTCGTCCTGGGTGATCGACGAGACGTTTGGAAACGCGTAGAACGCGCCCTCCGGCAGCAAGCACGAGACGTTGCGGATTTTATTGAGACCGTTCACGAGCCGATCGCGGCGTTGGCGAAAGATCTCATTCATCCGCAGCACCGGTTCGTCCGACCCGGTCAGCGCCGCTATCCCGGCCATCTGGACGAAGGAGGCGACGCAGCTAAACGTGTTGTTGTTGAAGAGCGTCACCGTGCGTGCCAGCCGTTGCGGCAGGATCGCATAGCCGAGCCGCCAGCCGGTCATCGCATAGGCCTTCGAGAAACCGTTGACGACGATCGTTCGCTCGCGCATGCCCGGCAGCGACGAGATCGACAAAAACGGCGTGTCGAGGTAAAAGTTGCGGCTGTAAATCTCGTCGGCGAGAACGAGAAAATCGTGTCGCTCCGCCAGGCCGGCGATAAACTCCAGGTCGCCGCGCGTCAGCACGCCGCCGGTTGGATTGTGCGGCGAGTTGATCACGACGAGTTTCGTCTTGGCCGAAACGCGGCGGGCGAGCTCATCGAGGTCCATGCGCCAGTTGCGCGACTCCCGCAAGGGAATAGCATGCACGTTGGCCTCCAGATAACTCGCGGCCGACGCGTATGCCGGATAGGCGGGGTCGAAGTAGATGAAGTCGTCGCCGGGGTTGAGCAGCGCGCTCAGCGTGTTCCAGATCACCGGCTTCGCTCCGGGTGAGATCACGACGTTGTCGGCGTTCCAGGCGGGCGTAACGTCGCGAAAACGGCTGGCATAGGCGGCGATCGTCTCGCGCAGCGCGAGCAGCCCGCTCGACGGTGTGTAGTGCGTGTGGTTATCGTAGAGCGCGTCTACCGCAGCCTTCTTGATTTCGGCCGGCGTATCGAAATCGGGCTCGCCGATCTCCATGTGGACGACGCGGCGCCCGGCAGCTTCGAGTTCTCGAGCGCGGGCCAAAATCTCAAATGCGTTCTCCGAACCCAGCCGCGCGACGGCGGTGGCCAGACGGTCTTCGTGAACTGCGAGCATACTGTAGGCGATCCTCCCTAAAAACATTGTAACGCAAGGCGCGCGCGAGCGCGGGAGCGCCGTTGCCCGCGGCGAAACGTCCCCGCGTCATGCGACCTCTTTCTGAGGTTTTTGCGCCTGGAGCACCGACGTTGCCGGAGCGGCTGCGGACGCTCGTCGTTTCGCCCGAGCGCGAGTTGGAACCTGGGGTAACGGTCCAGGCTGCCTTCACGTTCCGCAATCACGGAGGCGCGGCGGCGACCGGCGTTCGGATTCGTTTCAACGTCCCCGACGGGCTCGTCTATCTCGTCGGCAGCGGTCGCCTCAACGGCCGGGAACTCGACGACGAACTCGGCAACTCGCCGCTGCTCTCGCGCGCGGGCGCGTCGGTCGGCGACGTGGGGCCCAATGAAGAGCGCCGCGTCGAAATCGCCTACAGCGTCGCCGGAGCGATCGAAAACGGTACGATCGTCGAACTCCAGGCGGCGGTCGCCTCGTTCGAGTTGCCGCCGACCGGCTCGAACGTCGTCCGGCTGGTCGCCCGCAGCAAACCGCAACTAGCCAACGCGCTGACGCGTATCGCGATCGAGCCGCTGGCCGACCCGGTGCCCGGCTCGCAAGCGCAAGTAACGATTCGCATTCACAATGCGGGTGAATCCACAGCGCGCGACGTGATCGTCGCATCTCCCATTGCGGAAAACGCGACGTACGTCGCGGGCTCGGCCGCGCTCAACGGTCGCGAGATCGAACGCGAACTGGGCGCGCCGTTCGACCGGCTGCACGCTCCGGTCATTCTCGGGTCGCTCCCCGCCCGCGCCTCGGCAACGCTCGTCTATCGCCTCACCATCGACAACCCGCTAGCCGGCGGCACGCAGGTCATCGCGCGAGCCGAAATTGCTTCGCAGGAGACGGCGGGCTTCGAACTGGAGCCGGCATCGCTCACCGTCGCGTCCGCCCCCGATTTCAGCGACACGCACACCTCGCTTACCGCCGCGCCGTTTGCGGATTTGCGACCCGGACAACAGGTGCGCTTCACGCTTTGCGCCTTCAACACCGGGAGCGCGGCCGCGACGAGAGTGACCGCCCAAATCGAACTCTCCGACGCGCTGCTCTTCGTTCGCGGCGCGACGACGATCGACGGCCGCCCGGTTCCACAACGTCGCAAAGAACTGCGTTTCGGGCTCGGCCCCATCGGCGCCGGTACGGGGGTGACGCTCTGTGCCGACGCCGTCCTGCTCGCTCCGGCAGCGAACGGAACGATCGTCTCGGCGACGGTAACGCTCGACTGGGAACCGTCGGGAGCACAGAGCGAGCGGCGTTTGGAATGCAGCGTCGTCGTCCGCTCCGAGCCGGCCTTCGCGCCGCGCCGCAACACGCTGACCCGCACGGGAAACGCGACCGTTGCGCCGGGCGGCGAAATCGAAGCCATCGTCGCACTCGAAAACGAGGGAAGCACCGACGCGAACGACGGCGTGCTGCGGCTGCGCATCGTGCCGCCGCTGGAGGACCTCAGCGTTTTCGACGGCGGTTCGCGGCTCTCGATCGAGCGCAGCGCGGTCGGCTCGCATCGCGATACCGTGGAGCTCGGCGCAATCGAGGCGTACGGCTCCCGGCGCTTGACGCTGCGGGCTCGCGTACCTTCACCGTGCGCCGATTCCGCCCAGATCCGGATCGGTGCCGGCCTGCACACCCGTGAACTCGGCGAAATCCGGCTCTCCGAGGCGTCGTGGCGCGTTCAACTCGCATCCCGCGTTCGACGCGGAATCCTCGCGTTTGGATCTCGCGGGCGAGCAGGTGCTGCGGCCGAACCAGCTCGCCGATGTCGACGTTCTCCTGACGAACGTGGGTACGGATATTGCCCACGACGTCCGCCTGCGCACCTACCTCTCCTCCGAGGCGCGGCTCGAAAGCGTCGACGGCGCGACCCGGGAGAAGTCGTCGCTTCTCTTCGGCGAGCTGGCACCGGGCGCGTCGGTGCGGGCTCGTCTGGGAATGCGCCTGCTTCGCGGGCTCGCCAAGGATTGGCCGGTGACCGTCGACGCCGTCATCACCGCCGACGGCGTCCTTCCCGTGCCGCTTGCGCGTTTGACGATCGCGACCAGCGCCGAGCCGAACTTTTCCGTCGGCGCCTTTCGCAGCGATCCCGCAGACGTCGTCTCGCCGGGTGAAACGGTGGAGTGGACGCTGCACGTGCGCAACGGCGGCGACGGAACCGCGCGCCTCGCCGCGATACAGACGGCGATGCCGGATTCGCTCATCTACGTTCCCAACTCCACGACGATCAACGACGTCCCGATTCGCGATGCAGGACTGCTCCCGCCGGTCTGCTCGGGGCAAGGCGTCATTCTCAGCGAGGTGGATCCCGGCGTGGAAGCCGCGATCCGCTGGCGCAGCGTGGTTCACAACGCCATGGCGGGCGGTACGTCGATCGAGCTGAGCGCGCACGTTCGCTACGATGGGGATCGCGACGACGAGATCGTCTCGAATGAACTTCGCGTTCGCGCGACGCCGATCTTCGCCAATGCGATCGCCGGGTTGCCTTTTGGACTCGACGGCATGATCGGTCCGGCGCTGAGCAATCGCGCGCCTGCGCTCACCGAAGACCGCTTCGTACAGCTGCCGCCGGCGACGCCGGTCGCCGAGGGTAACGGCGCGTTCGCGTTGGCGCAACTGTCGCCGGGCGTGCCGAGCGAGCCGGAGGGCGTCGCCGACGCTTATGAAAGCGCGAGCGCCGTCGAAGCCACTGAGACGACGGCGACACTGACGGCGTTTACCGCGCAGCGCGTCGACCGGACGGCGCGATTCCTGCGCGAGGCGCGCTTCGCCGGATTGATCACGCACCTCTTCGCCCTGCGCGCCTTCTTACCAGACGCCATCGGCGACGCGCACTGCGGCGCGCTAGGCGCAACCAAGGAACTGCTGCGCGACGAATTCGATCGTCTCTTTATTAAACTGCGATTGCCGAATTACGCAATTGCGCCGCGCGATGTGGAGACGCCGTCGTTGCGTTCCACGCTCGAGCGCCTGATCGCCGAGACCGCCTCAGCACGAGGCATGCCGGTCGAATCGCCGACGGCCGCACTCGCCCTCCGCGGCGAATTCGACGCCGGCGAGCTGCGCGAGCTCGGCGACCGGCTGGCCTCGGCACCGCTCGCTACGGCGCTGCCGTGGGCGGCGCTCGCGCGGCTTCTACCTTCGCAAGGCCCGCAATACTCGGGGTATCGTGCGCGGCTGATCGAGTCGCTCGACGCGTTGCTCGACGTCGATTCAAACGATTTCATCGATGCGCTGGCGCACCACGAGGACGGCGCGCTCGATGCCGCGCTCGATTCGGTCGTCGCCTCGCTGCACTCGGTCGCCTAGGGTGGCTCCCGGTATTTTCGCCGCGCTCACGCGTGCCTTTCGCCGGGACGAACCGCCGGCAGACGACTTCGTTGCGTCGCAGTACTCCAAGCTCTCCGCGGCGCAGCGCGTCGACTTCATCTTCGCGATCGCTGCGGTCGAGGATCCCTCCACCGTCGATCTGCTGCAACGCGCGCTCGACGATTCCGACGAAGCGGTTGCGCTGGCGGCGGCCCGAGCCCTGGCCGGCGGCGGCCGCAGCGACGAACTCGAGCGTTTTTTCGCGACGCATCGCGGCGAGCGTGCAACGCGACTGGCGCGGACGCTCGAGTTGCTGAGCTAAGTTTCCCTCGGCGCCACGCTACGGTTTCTTGTTAAAGTATTTCACGAGAATCTGGCGCGCAATCGGCGCGGCGACGGTCGCGCCGTACCCGCCGCTGCGATCGACGAAGACCGCCAGCGTCAGTTTCGGGTGCGCCGTGGGCGCCCAGGCGATGAACCACGTCGTGTTCGGGCCGTTTCCGCCGGCCGTTTCCACCGTGCCGGTCTTTCCAGAGTACGGCAGACCATCGATGGCTAAGCCGTAGGCGGTGCCCCCCGGGTCGGTTACCTTCGCCATCCCGGCGCGCACGGCGGCGAGCGAGGAAGCCGTAACCGGGACGTGGCGAATTACTTGAGGCGAGAAGCGCCCGACCACGCTTCCGTCCGGCCCGCGGATCTCGCGCACGATTTGCGGTTTGTACAAGGTTCCGCCGTTGATAACGGCTGAGGCCACGTTGTCCATCTGCAACGGCGTCGCTTGCATCGCGCCTTGTCCGATGCCTAAAAAACAGGCGTCGCTCGGTTCCATCGGGACGCCGAACGCGCGCATCTCCCATGCGTTGGTCGGCCAATTGCCCTCGTTTTCACCCGGAATATCGATCCCGGACTTCGCGTTGAGTCCGTACGCGAGCGCGTATTTGCGCAAGCGAGCGTTGCCGAGCCACCACGCGAGGCGAAAGAAGTAGCCGTCGCTCGAGGCGGCAAGTGCCGGTACGAAGGTCGTGTTGCCGAGGCCGCCGGCGGCGATGTCCCGCGCGTAGTAGCCGCCGCAGTTCCAGCCGCCGGTATCGTCGACGACCTGATCGACCTTCACCACGCCTTCGGTCAATGCCGCCGAACCGGTAACCATTTTGAAGGTCGACCCGGTCGGCGTGGCCGCGGCGATTGCCCGGTCGAATAACGGCTGCGACGCATCGGTCAGGTCGTAAGCAACGCGTTTCCAACGATTGGCGGCAAAGTCGTTCGCGTTGTAATTGGGGTAACTCGCGAGCGCGAGGATGCCGCCGTTCCAAGGATCTTCGGCGACGACCGCGCCCGAGAGGCGGCGACCGTGACCGGCGGCGCGCAGTCCGTCGGCGAGCGCCGTTTCGGCGATTCGTTGCAAGCGCCAGTCGACGCTTGTGATCAACGCGTCGCCCGAAATCGGCGGTTTCGATCCCAGCTTGACCGTCGAAACGACCGCGCCGGTCGCGTCGACGACGACGCGTTGGCCTCCGGGGACGCCCCGCAAAAAGCGGTCGTAGGAGAATTCCAGGCCGTCTTTGCCGATCACGTCGTTGGGAGTGTATCCCTGATATTTCAGCCGCTCGTATTCGTCTTGCGTGATCGCGCCGACGTAACCGATCAGATGCGAGGCTACCGGCCCTTGCGGATAATCGCGGATCGGCTGCACCTCGAGATCGACGCCGGGTAGATCGGAAAGGACCTCGGAGAGCCGGGCGACGGTCGCCACCGGGAGACCGGTTACGAGCACGACCGGACCATACGGCTCGTTGGCCGCGACGGTCGCGAAACTCGGATACTCGACGCCGCGGTGACGGAGCAGCCGATCCCACAGGGTAGCCTCGTCGACGCCGACGATCTGCGAGAGCGTTGCGAGCTCGGTGCGAGCGTCGCGCACTTCCGATGGAATCAATCCGACGACGAAGGAGGGGCTGCTGCGCGCCATGATCGCGCCGTGCCGATCGTAGATCATTCCGCGCGGCGCCGCGACCGGAATCAAACGAACTTGATTCGCCTGTGCGGCGGCACGATAGCGTTCGCCGTCGACGAGCTGAACCTCGATGAGGCGGCCGGCCAGACCCGCAAGCGCGAGCACGACGATCGCACAAAAGGCGACGAGACGCCACACCGGTAGACGCCATCCCGCCGGCCGCACGCCTCGCGGCAGGCTCACCGTTTTAAGGCGTCATAGCGCCGGGCGGCGATCATCGCGACGACGACGATCGCCGCGTTGAGAAGGCCTGCGAAGAGTGCCTCGTGCAAGTGCATCGTACCGAGCCCGGCCGGATAACCCAACAGTGCCATCGCGACCCAGAACAGCAGCGCGCGCAACAGCGTCGCGACGAGCGTGATTCCCATCACGAGCGGAATGGAGTCCGCGAAAAAACCGCGTGAGAGCAGGCTCGCGACGACGGCGCTTATGCCGGTTGAAAGCATCCATGCGGCCCCGGTTCCGGGCGAAAGCACGTCTTCGCAGAGCCCCGCGACTAATCCGTAGATCGCGGCGCGGCGCGCGTTGACCCGGATCGCGTACCACACGACGACCACGAGAACGAGGCTGGGGACGACGCCGCGGATCGCCAGCGCGTGCACGATCGTCGTTTGTGCGACGACGGCCGCGACGAGCCAGGCCGCGGCTACGTACCAAGGCGGTCCGACGAACGGAGCTTCGTGCGGTTTACTTCGAGACGACGACAACGCGGTCGAGGGCGCCGAGATCGACGGAAGGCTTCAAGATGGCGGTCTGATAGAGCGTTGTGTTGCCCCGTTCGACGGCCGCGATCGTGCCGATGGGAACTCCCGAGTGAAACGATCGTCCTTCGCCCGTAACGACGACGTCGCCGGCGTGCAGCGGTGCGTCCTGTTCGACGTACTCGATGACGACGCTTGAGAGGTTGCCGCGCGCGATACCCCACCAGCGCCCGCGCCGTACGACGGCGGGAATACGGCTAGCGTAATCGGTGACGAGCAGCACCGTGCTCGAAAGTGGCGAGACAGAGACGACGCGCCCTACGACGCCGTCGGCGGCGACGACTCCGTCATCTTTATGGATGCCGGCGTTCGAGCCCCGGTCGATCGTCACGGCGCGCGACTCGTTCTCGGGCGGGAAGCCGATCACGCGGGCCTCAATGCCGCCGTAGAGCGCCACGACGGGACGGACCGCGGCGGTCGCGGCGTAGGCGGCGGCGAGTTCCGCAAGCCGCGCGTTCTCTTTGGCGAGCCGGCGATTTTCGTCGTGGAGCTGCGCGTTGTCGCTCTCCAAGCGGGGCAGCGAGATCACCGTCGTGCCGGTCGTGCGCGCGGTGCGGGTCGTCGCAGCGATCACGCTTTGCGCGACGGCGAAGATCGAGCTGCCGGCGTTTGCAATTGGACTGGTCTCGCCGTTGCGCTGCGCGCCGATTTGAAGCAGCGCCAGCAGAGCCGCCACGATGATGATCGCGATCAGTACGAAGAGTTTTCGTTCGTCTCGATAGGTGTTGATCTGATAACTCCGCTCGTGGGCACTCAGGGCGACGCTATTTCGGTGTAGGGAGCGCAAATCCCAACCGGCGAAGCGTTCGGACGACGCGCCCCAGGGGCAGGCCCATGACGGTGTAAAAGTCGCCGTCGATCGACTCGACCAGTGAGGCCGCACGCCCTTGGATCCCGTAGGCACCGGCCTTGTCGAACGGCTCGCCGGTGGCGACGTACTCGGCGATCTCCTCGGGATCCAGGCGGAAAAACCGAACGCGCGTCGTGAGGCGCTCTTCCTCGCCGCCGTTGGGCGTAGCCAGGGCAAAGGCCGTATGCACCGCGTGCTCCCGGCCCGAGAGCGATTGGAGCATCCGCGTCGCCTCGGGCGCGCCGGCGGGCTTTCCGAGAGCCGTCCCGTCCAGATCGACGACCGTATCGGCCGTCAGCACCGGGACGCCGGGGCTCGTTCCGAGCCGGCGGAGCACGCCTTCGAGCTTCTTACGCGCGTGGTGAGAAGCGAGCTCGGCCGGCGTCAGATGCCCAAAGGGCGGCTCGGCATAGCCGCTGGGCACGACGTCGACCTGGAGCCCGAGCGAGCGAAGGAGTTCGAGGCGGCGAGGCGACTCGCTGCCCAGAACGATGCGCTGCAGTCTCAATAGTACATCGCGCCGCCGGCGCTGATGTATCCATTCTCGTGACGCCCGCGCGGATCGCGATGCGTCCAGTGGATAACTCCGCCGAGCGGATAGTACTCGTACTCGCCCTTCACTGCGACGCGCTCGCCCGGCGAGAGCGCAATCGTGCCGGTGAAATCGGTGTTGACCTCGACGCGAACGACGACCGTACAGCCGGAGTCCAGCCGCAGCAAAAAGCCTTCGTGAGGACTGCTGCGCCCGGCGCGGACGCCGAGGTTGCGCGAGACCGTGCCGCCGGCGACGACTTCAACGCCCGAACGGTGCGCGGCATATGCCGCGCAGACGGCCGCGTCGTCTGGACTCTGCGTCGCGGAGCACGCGCCGAGCGCTCCCGCGAGTAGCGCCGCGACCGGCAGCTTAGTCCCCATCGGTGTATCCGTAGAGACGTTGCGCCACGATATACCGCCAAACGGGTTCGGGCACGAGATAGCGGATGCTGCGGCCTTGGGAGATCAAGCTGCGAATCAGCGTCGAGGATTCCGGAATCTCCGGCATGTTCAAAGAGCTGACGCGATCGCGCAGTCCGGCCGGAACCGCCGAAATAACCCGCGCGAGCGCGTCGGCCCGCACGCCCGGGCGCGGCGCGATGACGAAGCGCTCCAACGCCTCCAGCACTTCGTCGAATCGCATCCACGGCGTATTCACGAGCGAGTCCGCACCGATGATGAACGTGAGGTTCGCGCCGAGCTTCGCCTGCAGTTTCGGGAGCAAGTCGGCCGTATATCCCGTCGAATCGGGACGCAGATCCGTGTCGTCTAACGTGAAAGCCTCGTTGCCGGCAATCGCGCCCAGAATCATCGCGCAGCGATGCGCCGCATCGGTCTGCGGCTTCTCGCGATAGTGCGCGTTGGCCGTAGGGACGAACAAGACGCGGTCGAGGCGCTCCAAAATGCGCGCGGACTCGGCAACGAAGAGATGCGCATTGTGAATCGGGTCGAAGGTTCCACCGAAAATGCCGACCCTCATGAGTAGGTAAACTCGTAGGGGCCGATGCGAACGGTATCCCCTTCCTTTGCGCCGAGCTCGACGAGGCGCTTCTCGACGCCCATCTTCCCCAGCGCGCGCTCGAAGCGCGCGAGCCCCTCGTCGGTATCGAAGTTCGTCATCGCCGCCAGTCGTTCGATGCGCTCGCCGCTAACGACGAAGGCTCCGTCTTTCTGGCGTTCGATCTCGAACGCTTCTTGCGATCGCAGCTCGATGCGCACCGCTTGCGGTACGACGATCTCGGGCGGCGGAGCCGATTCGATCGTGCGCCATACCTCGAGCACGAGGTCGCGCACGCCGTCGTGCGTCGCCGCGCTGATGCCTCGAACGTTGGGGAAACGCGCCTGCAGCTCGGGCAGGCAGTCGCGCGCGTTCGGCAGGTCGAGTTTGTTGAGCACGATCAGCGCCGGCTTCTCCAGCAATCGCGGATTCCACGCGCGCAGCTCACGTTCGATCGTCTCCTTATCGGAGAGAATCTCGTCCAACGGTTTCGATCCGTCGAGCAAATGCAGCAAAACTCGCGTCCGCTCGACGTGCCGTAGAAAGAGATCGCCGAGTCCAGCGCCTTCGTGCGCGCCCTCGATGAGCCCGGGAACGTTGACCATGACGTACGATTCTTCATCGGCGACGCGCACGACGCCGAGCTGCGGTTCGAGCGTGGTGAAGGCATAGTCGGCGATCTTCGGGCGCGCCGACGAGACGACCGAGAGCAGCGTAGACTTTCCCGCGTTTGGAACGCCGACGATTCCGCAATCGGCGAGGAGCTTGAGTTCCAAACGGAGGTGCGCGCGCTCGCCGGGCTCGCCGCGTTCGGCAAAGCGCGGCGCTTGACGAACGCTCGTCGCGAAGTGCTGATTGCCCAGGCCGCCACGTCCGCCCTTCGCGACGAGCAGCCGGGCACCGGCCTCCGCGAGATCGGACACGATGGACTCCGGTGACTCTCCAACACGCCGAAAGACGAGCGTGCCTACGGGGACGGCGATCGTCAAATCCGGTCCGCTCTTTCCCGATTTTCTCGAGGTGCCCCCGGCTTTTCCGGACTCGGCCGAAAAGCTGCGGCGAAAGCGAAACTCGACGAGCGTCGAACAGCTCGGGAGTCGCTTCGAGGTAGATGTTGCCGCCGTGGCCGCCGTCGCCCCCGGCAGGCCCACCCTTCGGCACGTATTTCTCTCGGCGCCACGCGACGATGCCGTCACCCCCGTCGCCGGCGGCGACGTCGATCTCGACTTCGTCAATAAACTGCACGACCGTTACTTCGCCGGATAACGAAAAGGGGCCTAACGGCCCCAGTCACCGACGGTCCGCAGCGCGTTACGCCGCAGGGACTACGGAAATTTGCTGGCGATTGCGGCTCGTGCTGAACTGCACGACGCCCTCGACGAGCGCAAAAAGCGTATGATCGCGTCCCATCCCGACGTTGGTGCCGGGGTAGAAGCGCGTGCCGCGCTGCCGAACCAGGATATTCCCGGGGACGACCAGCTCGCCGCCGAAGCGCTTGACCCCCAGCCGCTGGGCGTTGGAATCCCGCCCGTTGCGGGTCGAGCCGGCGCCCTTCTTGGACGCGAACAGCTGCAGATCGAAATCGAACATAGCCGGGCTATTGTAGCAGAGCCCGCCCAAAAGGCAATGACCTTGGCCCGCCCGCGGGCTCCAGCTGCGTTTCCGCCGGTCCAACCAATACGGCCGCCGGAACCACCCGGTCTCGGAGCCCCAGTACAAGGTCGCGGATGACTCAAATGAGCCATTCTGGACAAGGAGTCTGCCTAGCTCGCTAAGGGTTCTAACCCGAGTGATTACCCATGCCCCAGTTTTGCGCGAGCGATGACGCTTAAAGCAAAGATGATGATGCTAAGCATCCAAAACGCTAGGCTGCCGAGAGCCCTTGCTCGCGCCCATCCCTTCGGCTGCTTCTGCCCCATGTTGCGGAGAGCTTCAGTCGCACCCCAAAGGGCCATTCCAAGTGAGACGAGCGATGCGCCAAGCGGCGTAAAGAGAAACATCTAGCGGCCCATACCGCCGGATAGCTTGGCGATCACATCGAGGATGGATTTTGGCCGCCCGGCACCCGCAGGCGGTTTCGTGACGGTTAGCCATAGCCTCATGCTATCGTAAGGCGTAATGATCGCAAGCAGTCTTCGTTGGGTGCTATATGCGGCAGCGGGCGTCGTGGCGACCATCACTCTGTACCTCGTGGTCCTCGTCGCAGGTAACAGCCTCCACCTATGGGGCGGCCAGCACCCGACCAACAGCGTTCGAGCGGTTGACGCGCCCAAACTACAAGGCGCCGAGAAAGCCATAAGTGGTACCGGATATTTCAAGCCGCTAGGGGCGGTCCGCTCCCGAACCCGTCCGTTATGGTTTGGCAGAACCCCGATATTCGGGCTCATTGGGCCGATGCTGATCTGGGCTCCGGCGGAGATTCTAATTCTCCACGGTCGCTAGCTTTGCCAAGCGCCGCCGGCTGACTGCTTTCAAAACTGACCCACGACCCCCGCTTTTCCACACCTGTGGACAAGCTTGTGGAGAAGGTCGCGTTTTAAGCCCAAAACGGTAGGCCGGAAGCCTTATGGCGCCGGGCGATTTCCCTACTCCGGAGGGGCCGTAATCGGCGGTTCATAATTCGGAAAAATCCCCGAAATAGCGTTGCTGGCGGCCTGTGGATAAGTGGATAAGGTCGTGCATATTTTCCGCAGGAAGGCGGCTTCATTAAGCCAAGGCAATGCGCCCTCACGGGGGTGGCGCAGTACGACGAAAGAGGACGCAGAGGATGGCGCTTGCGATCAACTCGGACATCTCCAACGAGCTTTGGCAGGCCGCGCTCGACACGTTGGAGCGGACCTTCTCGAAGCCTGTTTTCGAGATGTGGATCAAACCGATACGGTTCATCTCATTCCACGGTAGCGAGTTGCACCTCGCGGTGCACAGCAAGTTCGCGCAGGACTGGGTTGGAAGCAAGCTCCGCCCCCAGATGAGCGGCGTCTTGAGCGAGCTTTTCGGCACGAGCGTCGAACTGCGACTCTCCGTCGCGGATCCGGTCGAAGCGACTCGCACCGTACCCCCAGCGGGAACTAGTCCTCTTGAAGAGTTCCGTACCGCCAACCTTAATGCGCGTTATACTTTCGAAGAGTTTGTCGTCGGCAATTCCAATCGCTTCGCGCACGCCGCGGCGCAAGCCGTCGCGGGCGCACCGGCGCACGCCTACAACCCGCTCTTCCTCTACGGCGGCGTCGGCCTCGGGAAGACGCACTTGATGCACGCGATCGGTCACCGCGTCATTCAAGATAATTTCGGCGGCGAACGTCGTCTACCTCACCTGCGAGAAGTTTACCAACGAGTTTATCATCGCGCTGCAGAACAACCGCACGCCGGAGTTCCGCAATCGCTACCGTCAGGTTGACGTGCTGCTGATCGACGACATCCAGTTCCTTGCCGGCAAGGAGACGACGCAAGAAGAGTTCTTCCACACGTTTAACGCGCTGCACGAGTCCGGACGTCAGCTGATCATCTCCTCGGACCGGCCGCCAAAAGAGATTCAAACGCTCGAGGCGCGGCTGCGCTCGCGATTCGAGTGGGGCTTGCTGACCGACATTCAGGCGCCGGATCTCGAAACGCGCGAGGCGATTCTGCGCAAGAAGGCGGGCAGCGAGAACATTCCCGTTCCCGACGAGGTCACGTCGTTTATTGCCAAAGTGATTCCTTCGAATATCCGCGAACTCGAGGGCGCCCTTATCCGCGTAATCGCATACGCTTCGCTGACCAAAGCACCGATCACCACCGATCTCGCCGCCGACGTCCTTAAAAGCGCCGTGGCTGCGGCGCCGCTGCACCGCATCACGATTGGCAAGATCAAGGAGACGGTGGCGAGCGCGCACGGGCTCACCGTCAAAGAGATGGACAACGGACGGCGCGACCAGCGGCTGGCTGCGCCCCGCCAGATCGCAATGTACATCGCGACGGAGCTGACCAACTACTCCTTGCCGCAGATCGCTCGCGAGTTCGGCAAGAAGGATCACACCACGGTTATGTACGCTCGCGACAAGATTAAAGACCAGATGCAGCGAGACGAGGCCTACCGCAACAAGATTCGCCAGCTTATTGCCATGTGCCAGAACCCTTGATCTTGGCCACAGCCTTCCACACAGGGCGGCCATGCGGGCGGGGATAAGCGGCTCCGAGCTCGCGCGCGGTGGAAAAGTGGATAACCGGCCGCTTCCGTCCACACGTTTATCCCATGCGAAAAAACCAAGCCACGGCGCACGAATACCGAGTTGTCCTCAGAATGCACCGCTCTACTACTGCTGCGGCTTCCTACTGTACTTTACTAGGAAAACCCCGGCGCACGACCAACGGTGGAAGCAATGAGATTCGCCTGTACTTCCAAAGACATCGCGGCGGCCGTCGGAGCCGCCAGTAAAGTCGTCAACGCGCACACGACGGTCCCCATTCTTTCGAACGTCTTGCTGCAAGCCGACGGCGACAAGATCGCGGTGCGGGCGACGGATCTCGAAATGACCCTTGAGCACGCCTTCCCGGCGCAGGTGAGCGAAGGCGGCGCGGTCACCATACCCGCGAAGCTCTTCGCGAGCTACCTCGGCAATCTGGCCGCGGGAACGCTGGAGGTGACGGGTACGCCCACGCGGGCGAGCGTGAAGGGCGACCGCAGCAACTACGATTTTCACGCGCTGCCGCCCGAAGAGTATCCGCCGCTACCGGCAGCGGCTCGCGGCTCTCACTTTACGATCGCCGGCAAACGCTTTCGCGACGGAATCGACGCGACGATCTTTGCCGCCTCTGGGGAAGAGGCTCGCGGCGCCGTGCTGATGGGCACCCTCCTCGAGGTGGAGGGCACGGCGCTGACGATGGTGGCGACCGACGGCTACAGGCTTGCGAAGTTCGCCACGACCCTCGACGAGGGAATGAGCGGCCTCGAGAAGTTTATCGTGCCCTCGCGCGCGCTTGCCGAAGTGGCGCGTAATCTCGGCGGGGGTGAAGAGATCGCGGTTAACGCGCTCGGCGCCCAGAGCAACCAACTGCAGATGAGCAGCGGCGACGTGTCGATTACGGTGCGCCTCGTCGACGGCCAGTACCCGAACTATCAACAGGTCATCCCGGCGAAGTTCGACCGCACCGTGACCGCCGGCACCGCCGGGCTGATCGGAAGCTTGCGCCGGGCGGAACTGGTCGCCGGCGATCGTGCCAGTATGGTGAAGATTTCGATTGCCAACCAAACGTTAATCGTAACCGCCAGCTCCGACGTCTCCGGCAACGCCTACGAAGAGGTGGAGGTCGAGCAGACCGGCGAGGACCTCGCGATCGCGTTCAACGCGCGTTACCTCGTGGAAATTCTCAACCACATCAAGAGCGAGAGGGTCGTAATGGAGTTTCTTGGGCCGCTCTCGCCCGCCGCGATTCGGCCCCTCGATCCGCTCGAGGGCGGCCAGCAGCTCTACGTCCTCATGCCGCTGCGGCAGTGAGGTGCTCCTGCGGCGCTTAACGCTATCAAACTTTCGCAACTACACCCAACTCGATCTCGAACCCGCCGGCGGATTGAACGTCTACGTCGGGGCCAACGCGCAGGGAAAAAGCAACTTGCTGGAGGGCATTGCCATGCTGGGCACGGGCAAGTCTTTTCGCACTTCGCACGAGGGCGATGCCGTGCGTAGCGGCAGCGAAGAGGCGATCGTGCGCGGCGAAGCCGTGCTGCGCGCAGGACGGGTCGAGCTGGTCTGCGCGATCGAGAGAAGCGCGCACGGTACGAGAAAGAGCTACACCGTCAACGGCAGCGGCGTGCGGTATGCGGGTTACCTCGGCCGCATTCGCGTCGTTACGTTCGTGCCGGCGGATCTGCAGCTGGCAGGGGGGACGCCGGGCGTGCGCCGGGCCTTCCTTAACGTAGCGCTTTCGCAGAGCGAGGCGCGCTACTATCACGAGTTAGCGCGGTATCGCAAAGCCGTGCAGCAAAAAAATGCGCTCCTGCGCGGCACGGTCGCAGCCGATGCCGCGCTGCTTGCCATCTACGAGCGTACGCTGATCGACGCGGGGACGGAGATCATGCTGGCCCGAGAAGGTTTGATCGCCGCACTCGCGCGGGCGGCAGCCCGGGCGCACGCGCGTTTTGCCGGAGACGAACGTCTCGACGTAACGTACGAGCCCAACGTCGCGTTCGAGCATGCGTCGCGCGAAGCGATCGCCGCAGCGTTTGAAGTTCGACTCGAACAGACGCGTGAGGCCGAGCGCGCGCGCAAGACGTCGCTGACCGGTCCGCACCGCGACGATCTTGGGCTTTCGCTCGACGGCGCATCGCTGGCCGCATACGGTTCGCAAGGCCAGCAGCGTACCGCCGTGCTCGCGCTAAAGATTGCGGAGTATGCGGTGATGCGCGAGCGCTCGGACGAGGCACCGCTCCTGCTGCTCGACGACGTTCTCTCCGAGCTGGACGAAGATCGTGCGGCCGCGCTGCTCGCGGAGATCGGCGAGTACGACCAGGCCTTCGTCACGGCGACCCATTTGCCGGGCGGCCTTCACGCCGGAGCGCGCGTCGCGCGGGTGGAGGAGGCTCGAATCGAGGCATACGCGGCGTGCTGAAACTCTCTGGGGCGATCTCGGGGTGGGCGCCGGCCGGCGAGCGATTCATCGCCGATCCGTTGAGCCTGTTGCAGGCGGGCTGGAGCGAGATCGTCGGCGCGGAGGTCGCAAAAAATTCCAGCCCATCGCGCGTCGTCGACGGAACGCTGATCGTCGTCACGCGTTCGGCGGCGTGGAGCCATCAACTGAGCTTTCTTGCCGAACGCGTCCGCGACGCCGTCGCGGCGAGGCTGCCGAGCGCGGGAATCGAGCGGCTGCGCTTCCGCGTTGGCGCGTTACCCAAGCGAGCCGGTGCGCCGCCTCCGAGCAGCAACCCGGCCAAGCCTCGGCGCGCCGCGCAGGCGCCGCCGGCGGCGAGCGCGGACCAGGCGCTCGAGCGTTTTGCGCGCAACGTGGATGCCGCAAAGCGGGCCAAGCGGGCCGCCGGGTGGAAGGAGTGCGGAGCCTGCGGCGTGCTCGTGGCGCCTTCGCGAGAGCGGTTTTGCACCACGTGCAGCGCGGAGCGTTTCCAAAAGCGCGCGCTCGCGACGGCGAGGTTGCTCTTCGAGGCCCCCTGGTTGGGCTTCGCTGGAACGGCCGAGCTCGTCGAGGGGTTATGTAAGCCGGAGTACGACAGCGTTCGGAGCCAGCTGCTCAAACGCTGGTGGGGAATGCTCGAACAGACGAGGCTCGCCGGACGCCTATCGCGCGATGGCCGCGAGCGGCTGGTTGCGAGTTCGTACGTCGTACTGCGAAGCAAACTTCCGCCGGAACAGATTGCTCCGGCCACCGTGCGCAACGTCTTGGGCGACGAGTTGCACGATTTACTTTACGCTGACGAACAAAGAGTTTGATGTCGACGAATTATACAGGCGAGCAGATCGAGGTCTTACGCGGGCTGGAGGCGGTGCGCAAGCGCCCGGGCATGTACGTCGGCAATACGGCCGAGCGCGGCTTGCATCAACTGGTCTACGAGGCCGTCGACAATGCCGTTGACGAAGCACTCGCAGGCTACGCCCACAACGTACGCGTCGTCTTGTATGCCGACGGTTCATGCTTGGTCGAAGACGACGGGCGCGGCATACCCACCGACATTCACGCCGAAGAGAAGATGCCGGCGGTCGAGGTCGTCATGACGATTCTCCACGCCGGGGCGAAGTTCGGTAAGGGGGGCTATAAGGTTTCCGGCGGCCTTCACGGAGTCGGCATCTCCGTCGTTAACGCGCTTTCCGAATGGATGGTAACGCAGGTAAAGCGCGACGGCTTCCTGTGGGAGATGAAGTTCGCGCGCGGGCTTACCGTTCAAAAGCTCAAGAAAATCGGAAAAGCCGAGGGAACCGGCACGCTCCAGTGGTTCAAGCCGGATCCCGAAGTGTTCGAGGTCACCGAGTTTCACTGGGACATTTTGCAGAAACGGCTGCGCGAGCTGGCATTTCTAAACCGCGGGCTGTCGATCACGCTGCGCGACGAACGCGGTGAAACGCCGCGCGAGCGCAACTACACGTTCGACGGCGGGATCGTTTCGTTCGTCGAATGGCTCGACGAAAAGAAGGAATCGCTAGCGCCGATCATTTCGACGCACGCGGAGCGTGACGGCGTCGAAGTCGAGGTGGCGATGCAGTACACCGACACGTATGCCGATCAAATTTATTCCTACGCCAATAATATCGGGACGATCGAGGGCGGAATGCACTTGCAAGGCTTCCGTCAGGCCGTCACCAACGCCGTCAATACGTACGCGCGCAAGCGCGGTCTCCTCAAGGAGTCCGATAACTCGCTTTCGACCGACGACATCATGGAAGGCCTGACGGCCGTCGTCTCGGTGAAGCTGCAAGATCCGCAGTTCGAGGGCCAGACGAAAACGAAACTCGGCAACGCGAGGGTACGCAGCATCGTGGCGGGCCTCGTCTCCGAACGCCTCGACTTCTTTCTCGAGGAGAATCCGAAGTACGCGCGCGCGATCGTGGAAAAGTGCATGCAGGCGCAGCGAGCCCGCGACGCCGCGAAAAAAGCGCGCGACCTCTCGCGGCGCAAAAACGCGCTGGAAGGATCGGGCCTGCCCGGCAAACTCGTCGACTGTAAAAACGGAAATGCCGCGGAATGCGAGCTCTTCCTCGTCGAAGGCGACTCGGCCGGCGGTACCGCCAAGGGTGGCCGGGATCCGAACAACCAAGCCATTCTGCCGCTGCGCGGAAAGATCATCAACGTAGAAAAGGCCCGCCTCGACAAGGTGCTGGCCAACGAGGAAATTCGCACGATGATCACGGCGCTGGGCACCGGTTTCGGAGACGAGTTCAACGTGCAGAAGCTGCGGTACCACAAGATCATTATCATGACCGACGCCGACGTGGACGGATCGCACATCCGCACGCTGCTGCTCACGTTCTTCTACCGCCAGATGAAGCCGCTCGTCGTGGATGGGCACGTCTTCATCGCGCAGCCTCCGCTCTACGGCATCCGAAAAGGGAAAAAGCAGTGGTGGGCCTTCAACGAAGCCGAGCTCAAATCGATCGTCGGCGAGGACGGCAAAGACTACACGATTCAGCAGTACAAGGGCCTTGGCGAAATGGACGCCGACCAGCTTGCTGAGACGACGATGGAAGTCGGGCACCGCCGCCTCAAGCAGATCACGGTCGAGGACGTCTTCGAGGCCGAGCAAATCTTCACGGACTTGATGGGCGACAAGGTCGAACCCCGCAAGCAGTATATCTTCGAGTACGCCAAGAGCGTAAAGAATCTCGATCTGTAACCTCCCGCGCAACCTCCTGGGCGCCCGCGTTATTTAGAACTGGCTTAACGTAGCGGGGCGAACCCGCGCGCAGGAGGTATAACAGCCTCAGGGATCCACGTGCAAAAACGTTTTGCGATCGGCCTGCTGGCCGCGGCGATAGTGCTCGGGCTCGCGGTCGCAAAGCGCCACGAGCTGCTGCGCGGCGCCCTCGTGGCGGGCGCGGGACTTGCCGGCTATCAGCTGCGCATCGGCGGCCTTCACGTTGACCGGGACGAAGCCGTGATTGCCGGGCTCTCGGTAGCGCGCGCCTCGCAGCCGCTGCTGCGTGCGAAGCGCATCGCGGTGCGCTACTCCCTGCGCGATCTCTTTCCGGGCAGCCGGCATCGCTTCGGACTCGTCGACGTCGACGCGGCCGGCATCAAGCTGACGCTTACTCGATTTCGCAACGGAAGCTTCGATATCGCGTTGCCGGGCGCGGGGCCCCCGCCGGCCGGCCCACAACCGGTCAATGCGGTGCCGCTGCGCTTTCATGCGCGCGTACGCGACGTGCAAGTCGAGCTGCGGGAGCCGACGGCTTTCGACCAAAGCGCGCGCACGATACGCATCAACGGCATCAACGGCGAGGCCAGCGTCGATTCCGCAGCGGTGACGAGCTATCGCCTTGCCGGCGCCTTCGAAGAGCGCCGGCGCGAGCCGTTCACCCTTCGGGGACGAATCGATATGCCGGCCGGTTTCGCCACGCATCACGCCAAGGCGGCTCGGTTCCCGCTGCGCGCCCTCTCGAACTTTTTCGCGCAGAGCCCCGACGTCCGAATCTTACACGGCGGCGCGAGCAACTTCGACGCGGTCGTTTACGCGCTCGGCCTCGAGGCGGGCGTCCCGCCGTCGTATCACGTGAGCCTGACGCTCGACGTGCAAGATGCGCGGCTTGCCTTCAGCGCGCTCGCGCTTCCGATCGACGGCATCAATGCCCGGCTCAACGTCGTCGACAATGCGTTTTTCGTAACCGGCGCGCGCGCGACGCTGGCGAAGATTCCGCTGCAGATTCGCGGTGGAATTTTCGATCTCAACGGGGCGCTCACGGGGGCGGCGCAGCTGCGTCTGGCCGTTTGGGGAAGCGGCAGCCTGGGCGACTTGCGCGAGGCGTTTTCATTTACGCGCGACCAGCCGATCGGCGGTCGGGTAACGCTCGGCGTTTCGGTGCGCGGTCCGATCGGCGATCCGTTGATCCTTGCCAATGCAAACGCGCGCTCGGCCAGTTATCGCGCGCTGCCGTTCGACGACGTAGCGGCCGGCGTCATCTATCACTCCAACGTCGTTGCGCTGCTCCCGCTGCTCGCCCGCTATGGCGGCGTTTCGATCGCGATTCGCGGCAGGCTGCAAACCGGCGCGCACCTCAAATCGGAGTTCGGCGTGCACGTTGCCGGGCCGGCAAGCCGGCTCCCATACCTGGACGAGATGCTCGGCGACGAGCCGATCGTCATCGACGCGACCGCCACCGGCTACGATCTGCGCTTTCACGTGCTCGGCAGCGCCGCTTCCGCGCGCGGCGTCAATCGCGTGGCCGCGCTCGTGCAGATGAACGGCGACGGGACGGCGCTCGTCGACCCGTTCTGGCTGCATACTCCACGAGGGAGTCTTGACGGCGCGTACCTGCTCGATCGTCCGCACGATACGAGCGCATTTTGGATGACCGCCGACGGGTTGGCGATGCGCGCGCCGCGCTACCAGGTGTTTCCGAACTTGGCGCTGCCGCAGATGCCGAAGATCGACGGCGGGCTCTTCGGCATGTCGGTCGCCGGCGGAGGCTCCGGCAACGACATCGCTTTAGCCGGAGTCGTGCACGGATCGAACACGAGCATCGCCGGAGTTCACTTCACGAGGTTGCGCGCCTCGCTGGCCGGCACCCTGGCGAACGCGCCGATCGACCGGCTGGAGGCCGAGGGGCCGTGGGGAGCTTTCGCAGGCAGCGGCGCTTTTTCGACGCAGCGGTTCGTCGCGACCGGGAAGTATCGCGGCACGTTTGAAGGCCTCGCTCCATTTCTCGGCAGCGCGGTCGACGGCCGCGGTCCGGTCAGCGGCAGGGTTGCGATCGCGGTCGAACCGGCACGGATCGTCGTCGTCGGTTCCGATCTTGCGATGCCCGGTGCAACGCTGCGAAGCATTCCCATCGACCGTGCCAGCGTGACGCTGGCGGTCGAGGGAAACCGCCTGCGGATTTACTCGGCGCACGCTCACGCCGCGGGCGGCGACGTCGTGGCCGCCGGCACGTTTTCCCTAGGCCCCGGCGCGAATGCCGGTGCGCTTTCCCTGGTTGCCAATCGGCTCGCCGCCTCACAGCTGCACGGCATCGGCCTGCCGCTCGAGGGCGGAACGATCTCGGCGAGCGGAAATTTACGCGCGGGCTCGCCGATTCCGAGCTTTCGGGGGAGCGTGGCGGTGAACGGTTCGCGCGTCGCGCAGTTTACGCTCGCGGGTGACTCCGAGATCGATCTTCACGGCGATTCCGTAGGATTGGTGCGCATGGTCGGAGCGCTCGGCGGAACCTACGCGCAGGTCGACGGAAGCATTGGTTCGCTGACTTCGGGATCGCCGAGCTACTCGCTCTCCGCCGACGTGCCCGCGTCGCAGATCGCGCGCACGCTTCACGCGTTCGGGCTTCCAAACTACATGACCGACGGCTCGTACAACGCGCGTCTGCGGATCGGCGGCCGAAGCATTTCACCGACCGTGAGCGGTGAAATCGGCGTGCCGGCCGGCGAGGTCAACGGGTTGCCGTTCGTCGACGCCGCCGCTACGCTCGCTGCGGATCGCACCGGGGTGAGCATGCGAGGCGGTTCGGTGCTCGTCGGTACCACCAGAGCGCGCTTCGAGGCCGTCTCGCGGCCGCACGTCCAGGCGGTGCGAGTGGACGCGCCGTACGCCGATCTCTCCGATTTCGACAATTTTTTCGATACCGGCGATACGCTCGACGGTGACGGCAGCGTGCGCCTCGCTGCCGCCTCGAGCCAGGCGCGCATCACGACGAGCGGCAACATCGACATCCGCGGCCTTCGCTATCGAAATCTGCCGATCGGCGATACGCGCGCCGTTTGGTCGAGCGCGCGCAACGCGGTAAGCGGAACGTTGGCGGTCGGCGGCAGCGAAGGCGAACTGCACGCTCACGGCACGATCGACTTGGTACCCGGTCCGCGGTGGCTCGATACGCTCGAACGCTCGCGCTACGATCTCGCCGCGGGCGTCAGCAACCTCGATCTTTCGCTCTGGTTGCCGGCGCTGGGAATGCAATCGCTGCCGATTACGGGACGCGCCGGCGGAGAGGCGACGGTCCACGGCCGCTTTCCGCAGATCGACGTGCGCGGCAATGCCGGCCTTTCCGGCGGCACGATCGGGCCGCTAACGCTCGATACGGCGACGGTGACGCTGCACGCGTCGGGCACGCGCGTCGTCGTCGACCAAGCCCGGCTGCAGACGCCGGCGCTCTCCGCAACGGCCTCCGGTACGCTCGGACTCGTCGCGTCGCAACCGCTCGACCTGCATATCTACGCGGCCACGAACCGGCTTGCCGAACTCGTCTACGATTCTGCCCAAGTGCGCATTCCGGTCAGCGGCGCGTTTGAGTCCACGTTGACGATCGGCGGGACGTATCGCGAGCCAACATTCGTTGCCGGCTTCGATGGCACGGCCGTGAAAGCGTACGGCATTCCGATTTCGACGCTCTTCGGAGAGCTGCGCTTGCGCCGCAACTCCCTCGTACTCTCGAACGCGGGCGTGACGTTTAAAAAGGGAGAGGCGAGCCTGACCGGCGCCGTGCCGCTGCAACTCCAGCCGCTCGGCATTACGACGGATCAGCCGTTGAGCTTCGACGTAGACGTCGTCGGCCTCGATCCCGGAATCTTCGCTGAAACCCTGGGCTCTAACACGAAGATGACGGGATCGATCGACGGTCACCTCGGCATCTCGGGGACGTTGCGTAATCCGGCGGTCGTCGGCCGCATGTCGCTGGCAAACGGGTCGTACGTCAGCGACCTGGAGCGCGTCCCTATTACGCAGATGGTGGCGGATATCGTCTTCGATCACGCGTCGGCCTCGATTACGCGGGCATCGGCCCGCGCCGGGACGGGGGTGCTCTCCGGGTCCGGCAGGGTCGCCTTCCTTTCGGGTCTCTCATCCAACGGGTTATCGCTCGCGCTGCGAGGGCTCGCACGCGGGGCGCAGCTCGACCTGCCGGCATACGGCAGTGGAACGCTCGACGCCGCGCTCACGGTGGCCAAGCAGCCGGCGGGGCTCGCCCTGCTCTCCGGGAGCGTGACGTTGAGCAATGCGGCGCTGCCCTTTGCCTCGTTCCTGAAGGCGGCGAGCCAGCCGGGATCGGGAGCGGCCCTCGCCCTGCCGCTCGCCTTCGACGTACGGGCGACCGCCGGCAAGAACGTACGCGTTCGGGGGAGCGGGTACGGCGCCGGGCTCGACATCGGCGCGAGCGGATCGGCCCGGCTCGCGGGCACGCTCGCCGCGCCGACCCTGGAGGGCACGTTCGAGTCTACCGGAGGGACGCTGACCTACTTCGACCGCGCGTTCCGCGTCCAGCAGGCGAGCGTTCGGTTCAATGCCGCCGACGGCGTGCTTCCGACGCTTCACGCCGTCGCGAACACGACCGTCGTGAATCCCGACCCCGACCGGGGGCGTAATCCCTATGGGAGCGCGGACGTCACCATAACGGTGAGCGGGCCGATCGCCGGCCTAAAGGTCGGCCTCGATTCGAATCCATCGGGCTACACCCGGGATCAGATCCTCGCGCTCATCGCCCCGCTCGGCGGCTTTGTCAGCGGGATCTCGTTTAGCCGCCAGCAGCTGCTGGCCCGGCAGCAGCCGGCAGGGATAACGCCGCTGGGCACGCTCTCGCCGATTCCGAACGTTTCGCTCTCTCAGAACAGCACGATTACCGTCGGCCAGGAAGCCTTCAATATTCTCAACGCGCAGTTCACCGCCGGGCTGCTGGCGCCGGTAGAGACCACGATCGGGCAAGGGCTCGGGCTCTCGAGCATCAATCTGACGCTCGGCTATTACGGAAACGTCGGATTGACGGCCACGCGCTTGCTCGGCAAAGCCGTCAGCGCCGTCTACGCCGTAACCTTCGGTCTTCCTCAGATACAATCGTTTGGGCTGGTGCTCCAGCCGGGGTCGACGACCACGGCAAACCTGAACTTCTTCTACGAATCGGGCCCCACGAAACTCTTGCAGCTTCCCGGCTCGCCCATTGGCTACAGCGCCGGCTATCTCGTCGGCCAGCCTTTGCTTGGTAACAGCGGGTTCAGCCTTACCCTGCAGCACTATTTCTGGTGATCGGCGGCTCGATTCGGTCCGGACGTTCCCTTGATTAAATGCGCGTTGGAGCATCAGCAGCGGCGCAAGGACACCGGCAAAGGCGGGCGGAACAGGCCGAGCCGGGCCGCACTGCGATATGCTTGCAGCGAGGCGCCCGTGCCAAAACATGCCAGTCACCTTGAGAGCAGATTGAGAACGATTTTTTCAAATGACCTTTGACCCCCGACGCGTCCGCGCAAGCAGATGGCGCTTGGGCATCATTCTTCCGCTGCTCGCGATGCTTCGTCTGTGCCTCGCGCCCGCGATAGCAGCACCGGCGCCGGCGGCTCCGAAGATCGTGTCCGTAGACATCACCGGCAACCTGCACGTTCCGACGGCGACGATCATGTCGGTGATCGGCGCGCGGCCGGGGCAGCCGTACGATCCCAAGACCGTGCAAGACGATCTCGCACGCATCAACGCACTGGGCTATTTTGCCGACATCGCGCCGCCGCTGGTTCGCGCGCGTCCCAACGGCGTCGCCATCACCTATCGGGTCGTCGAGAATCCGGTCATTACGAAGATCGGCTTCACCGGAAATCAGAAAGTGCCCAGCGACACGCTCTCGGCGCTGATGGATCTCTCCGTCGGCCAGGTCTTCAACACGAACACCTTCCGGCAAGACGTACTCAAGATCAACAACTACTACGAGCGAATCGGATACGGCGGCCAGGTGCCGACGCACGTAAAAGACATCAACCTCGATTCCAAGAGCGGCGTCTTGACGCTGACGATCCAAGAAGGCTTGATCGTCAAGAACATTGAGATCGGCGGCGACCCGCTGCTCCCGCCGCAGCTGATTCTGCCGGCACTGACGCTCAAAGAAGGCAGCGTCTATTCCGACGCCGTCCGCGACGCCGACGCAAAAGCGCTGCAGAAGCTGTACGAGAACCACTTTCACCTCGAGCTCGGAAACTTCGAAGGCGGCATCGTACCCTCGTCCATCGATCTCAAAGCCGGGACCGCGGACGTGAAGTACAACATCTACGTCGCTCGCATCTCGGTCGTGGAAATCACGGGCAACACCCGAACGAAGGACAACGTCATTCGCCGCGAGCTGCGCGAACGCCCCGGAATGGTTCTCAACACGGACGCGATCAAACGCGACTACGAACGCCTCAACGCGCTGAATTTTTTCTCGAAGGTCGAGCCGGACATCAAGCCGGGCCCCGACCCGAAGAAGCCGGAGGACGTTACGGTCGTCTGGCACGTTACCGAGCAGCGTACCGCTTCGGCCTCGGTGGGCTTCGGCTATTCGGGCGGCTTAACGGGCCTCGGCCTCTACGCCACGCTGGGCCTGACCGATACCAACCTGCACGGCACCGGCAACTCGGCTGGCATCCAGTTCGAGGAGGGCGCCCGGACGGGCGTCGCCCAGCTCAACCTGTCGATTCCGTACCTCGGCAACACGGCTAAGGGTCAGCGCTATACCGCCGGCGGGTCGATCTTTTTCAACCATTCGACGTACTACTATCCGGTCTACAGCATTGCCGGAACCGGAACGTCGATCGCGAGCAATCCGAACGTGCCGATACCGGTTACGCTCTATCCAAGCTCGAGTTCGCAGCAGCTCGGGAATATCGTGGCGACGAGCACCTCCAGCTCCAACGGCGTCACCGGCAACGTCGGGCGCCGCCTGAGCGATTACACGATTCTGTCGCTTGCGGTTACGGGTGAGAAGATCCGGTACGACACGAGCGTTCCGACGCCGTACTTTTTCCAAGGTAACCAGCCGAACATCTTCGTCGGGCCTTCGCCCTCGCCGATCAGTTCGACGCCCAATCAGACCGGCGGCTCTTTCGGTATTGCGGCGTCCTCGATCGCCAACGTCAACACGGGATCGCCGTACAACCTCATTACGACCGGATTGAGCTTGCAGTCGATCACGCTCGACGATCCGTTCAATCCGCGCGACGGCGTGAAGGCGCTGCTCAACACCACGTTATCGGCGCCGGCGATCGGTTCGAACTTCTCCTTCACGCAGAGCACGCTCGACATCGCGAAGTTCTTGCCCGTTCTGAGGGACGCGTCCATCGGCTTTCACGGCGTCGGCTACTTCTCGACCGGCGTCATTCCGCCAAGCTCGCTCTTTACGTTCTCCGATCAGCAGATGCGCGGCTACAACCAGGTCTTTTACGCGACCAACGCGTACCTCGGGCAGATCGAGCTGCGCCAACCGCTGGCGCTTGACCGCCGCATCACCCTCGCGCTCTTCGTCGACGAACTCGACTATCGAATCCGGGGAGCCTTCCCGTTGCTCAATCCCTTCACCAACCGGATCACGGGGTACCCGTCTGACTGGGCGCTCCTGGGTGACGCCGGCGCCGGCATTCGCTTCGACGTGCCGCAGCTGGGCCTGCGCACGGTGCGCATCGATTTTGCCAAGGGACTCTACGGTACGCACACGAGCTTCGGAATCGGGCAAAGCTTCTAGGCGCCCCGAGGCGAACCCCAGAGAAGGAAGATGAAAATTCGATCGATTATTCTCAGCGCCGCGGCATTGCTGCTGGCAGCCTCGCTTATGCCGGGCGCCATAGCCGCCGACCTCACCGACGTCGCCTACGTCGATCAGGCCGACGTCGCGAACCTGCCGGTCTTCGTGAACGCGAACCGTCAGCTCGCCGGCTTCAAGGCACAGATGGACGCGCAATATAACGCGCAGGTCGCCCACGCGAAATCCGACGCCGACAAGCAGCGGATCACGATGCAGTTTCAGCAGCAGCTCAACGACAAGCAGCGCGAGATTGTCGGGCCGCTTTTCCAGCGGGTGCAGCTCGCGATCGCGGCGGTTGCCGCAGCGCACAGCACGTCGGTCGTCGTCGACAAGCGAATCGTGATTTACGGCGGCCAAGACATCACCAAGGACGTCGAGACGATTTTCTCGAGCCCGCAGGCGATCTCGCCGCCGGCGGCCTCTCCGCCGCCGTCGGAGATCGGATTCGTCGATCAGAGCGCGCTCGACGGCATTCCGAAGGTGCAGACCGCGAATCAGCAGATGTCGCAGTTCGAGAGCACGCAGCGTCAGCTCTACGCCGTGAAGATGGCCGAGGCGAAGGGCAACGGCGACAAACAGCAGGTCCTTACCGCCTATAACAAATCGATTTCCGACAAGCAGGATCAGCTGCTCAAACCGCTGGTCGACGCGACGAAATCGGCGACCGCCGACGTCGCGCGAAAAAAGAGCCTGCTGCTCGTCGTCGATCGTGCCGATGTCGTTTATGGAGGCACGGACATCACCACGGATGTCCAGAATGAGCTCTCGAAATAGTGCCGCGGCATTGATCGGCATGCTAACGACGCTCGGTGCCGCCGCGGTTTTGCCGTCGGGTTGCGGCGTCAACGTGCACTCTGCCGCGATCCGCGGTACCGGCTACGTCCGCCTCGACGAGGCCGTCAAACGCCATCCACTCTATCCGCAGTTATCGCAGATCGACGATGCGATCGCGGCCATCAACCTTCAGTCTTCGGGTCCGCACGTGCCGCTGACGGCGCGGCAGATTACGACGCAAACGGCGAAGCTCAATATTGAGCTGCGAGCCGCGCAGGATCGTGCCAACAAAATTTTAGCGCAAAAGCAACGCGACTACACGCGTCGCGAGCAGCAAGCCGTGGCCTCGGCGCTCGCGGCAGCGGGAGTCTCGGGCGCGGGCGCGCTCGCGTCGCAGCAGATGAGCGGCGCGTCGGCCGTCCAGGCGCAGCAGGCCGCCCAGGCAGCCAGCGCCGACCTTCAGGCCTATCAGCAAAACGTTATCTCGCAGGACAACGCCGCTACCAACTCGATCGCCAATCAGCTGGAAACGCAAGCATCGCAGAAGTACCGCGCCAAGGCCGAACAGCTGCAGCAGAACGAAACCGATCTGTCGCTTCGCCTTACGCAACAGGATGCCGGCGCGCGCTTAGCGATCAAGATGCGTCTCTCGAATCTGGCGATGGATCCGGAGGCCCGCAAGCAGGCGCAGCAGCAGCTCGGCGCCATCAACGCAAAGGAGGCGGCGCAAGTCAACGCCTTGCGCAGCACCGACGCCGCGACCTTACGCGCATACAAGGCACAGTTGGATCGCCAAACCTCCGATGCAATCCGTTCGCAGGTCGGAAGCATTACCACGCAGACGAAGGAGAAACTCGAAGCGCACCGCAGCGAGGTCGGATCGCAGTTGCGCAGTCTCGCTCCGGCCACCGCCTCTCCGAACCTTTCGCCCGGCGTCCGCGCGCAAATCGCCAAGATCCAGCGTCAGTATTCGACCCAGTTCCAAGCCGACGCCGGCAAAACGCTCGCCGAGTACAATGCCACGAAAGCCGATCTCGATCGCCAGTTCGCGGCCATTCACGGGGCCGACGTCGGAGCGACCGGGGCGGCCGCCAAGGAGCTCAATTCATTGCAGAAACGACGCGGCGAGCTCTACGGACAGATCGTCGGTCAGGTCGAGCGCGACGCGGCCCGCGTCGCAAAGGATCGCGGGCTCAGCATCGTTTTCGTTAACGTTTGGGCCGCCGCGGGCGGATACGATATGACATCCCAAGTCATCAGCGACGTTGAAAGCCAACACGAGTGAAAAAGAATAGATACGCCATCGTCATCTCGCTTGCAGCGATGCTCGCCGGCTGTGCGACACACGCCCAGATCGGGCTCGTGGACGTGCAGCGAATCGTGAGCAACTGGCCCGAATACCAGGGCTATCAGAATCAGCTGGTCTCCGAAGAGCGGTCGATATCCTCGCGGCGGGAGAGCGCTGGGCGGCGAGCGCGCGATACGGTGGCGCTGGAACGTAAATATGCAAAGATCACCGACCAGCTCTCGCAGCAGATTCGCGACGCCGCCGGAAAGATCGCCGCGAAGAACCAGATGAAGCTCGTGTTGACCCGCGAGGGCGTCGGCTACGGGGGCACCGACATCACCAGCGACGTCGAAAAGTCGCTGAACATAACGGAAAAGGCTACTCCCACACCGGGAGCCTAGGGAATCCGGTGCTCGGCACGCTGGAGGACCTTGCGGGGCGCGTCGGCGGCCGCGTCGTCGGCGACGGAGGCGTGCCGATCGAAACGATCGCGAGCATCGACGATGCCCGGCCGGGTGCGCTGACGTTTGCGACCTCGCCGGCGTATCTCGCCGCGGCGTGCCGCAGCGACGCGACCGCGGTTCTGATCGACGAGTCGCTCGCGCAGGCTTCTGCGCCCAAGCCCCTGCTGGTCGTCGAGAACGCGCGTGCGGCGTTGGCTGCGCTGCTCGAGAGTCTACGGGCTCCGCGGCCGCGGGGCCCGTTCCGGCACCCGGCTGCGTCCGTTTCGCCGGACGCTTCGCTTGCGCAGGACGTTTACGTCGAAGCGCACGCCTACGTCGGCAGCGGCGTCTCGATCGGAAGCGGGAGCGTCGTGGGCGCCGGCGCTTATATCGGAGAAGGCAGCTCGTTGGGCGAGTCGGTCTGGGTGAAAGCGAACGCGAGCGTGATGCCGGGCTGCGTCCTGGGCGATCGCGTCGTCCTGCATTCCGGCTGCGTCATCGGCAGCGACGGCTTCGGTTGGACCTTCGTCGGTGGTCGCGCCGAGCGAATTCCGCAAGTCGGTAACGTCGTGCTGGAAGACGACGTCGAGATCGGCGCCAACACGTGCGTCGATCGGGCACAGACGGGTTCGACGGTGATCGGCGCCGGGACGAAGATCGACAATTTAGTTCAGATCGGGCACAACTGCCGGATCGGAAAGCACTGCGTCATCGCGTCGTTGACCGGGCTGGCGGGCTCCACGGCGATCGGGGACTACGTCCGAGTTGGCGGACAAGTCGGATTCAGAGGGCACATCACGGTTGGTTCGGGCGTTACGATCGCGGGTCACACGGGCGTCTGGAACAGCGTCGAAGACGGCGCGACGATCTCCGGTCAGCCTGCGCAGAATCACCGCGACGAGCTGCGGCGACAGGTCATGATTCGCAAGCTGCCAAAGCTCTTCGATCGTGTCGACGCCCTGGAGCGCTCGTCCTCAAGAAAAATTTAAGGCACCTCTCAAGAGGCCCGCGTACCGATTCCAATGATGCAAGCGACGCTTCGCGAGCGGCTCTTCTTTGAGGGCGTCGGCCTTCACACCGGAGTGCCGTGTCGCGTGGAGCTGCGCCCCGCGCAAGCCGGCGAAGGCCTCTACTTCGTCGCCGGCGGGATACGAATTCCCGCCACGGTCGAATACGTGATCGACACGACCCGCGCCACCGTCGTCGGCCGCGACGGCGTCAGCATCTCGACGACCGAACATCTGCTCTCCGCGCTCTTCGCGCTGGGGGTCGCAAACTGTGAGATCCTCGTCGACGGTCCCGAAATACCGGTCTGCGACGGGAGCGCCGCGCATTTCGTTGCGGCCATCGATGCCTGCGGATTGGAGGTGCAATCTCAGGTACGCAGGCGTTTGGAACTCTCCGAACCGCTTTTCGTTCGCGATGGCGACAAACTGATCGCCGCACTCCCGTCGCCGTCCTGGCGAGTGCGCTTCATGGCCGATTTCCCCGAGCCGATCGGCACGCAATACTTCAGCAGCGAGATCGACGAGCGCGGATACCGCGAGGAGATCGCGGGCGCCCGCACCTTCGGATATCTGCACGAGATCCAAGCGCTGTTGGAGCGAGGGTTGGCGCGCGGGGGAAGTCTCGACAACGCCCTGGTCTTTGCACCCGACGGCCCGATGCAGCCGCTGCGGTGGCCCAACGAGGCGGTGCGGCATAAGGTGCTCGATCTGATCGGCGACCTCGCGTTGTTGGGCGCATGGCCCCAATGCGAGATCGTCGCGGTCAAGACCGGACACGAGCTGCACTGCACGATCACCAACGTCCTGCGTACGCAATTGCGCGTACTATCTGCCTAGGAGAGCACGATTGGCTGAACTCGATATCCGTCAGATCTTCGAAATTTTACCGCACCGGTACCCGATGCTGCTCATCGACCGTATTCTCGAGTTCGAACACATGGTCCACGTGCGCGGCTATAAGAACATCACGTACAACGAACAGATATTCGCCGGGCACTTTCCGGGCAATCCCGTCTTACCGGGCGTTTATATGATTGAAGCGCTGGCACAGCTCGGTGGCGCGATGATCCTGGAACCCGGTGAATTCTCGCGCAAGACGCCGTACCTCGCCGGCATCGACAAAGCAAAGTTTCGTCGCCCGGTCGTACCCGGCGACCGGTTGGACATGGAAGTAACGATGTTGCGTCATAAGCGCAACATCGGCTGGGTCAATGCGGAAGCGACCGTTAACGGCCAGTTTGCCTGTTCGGCGGAGATTATGTTCTCGATCGTCTCCGACCCGAGAATGTTCGGGGTTGACTCGACCGTGCTGCACGTCTAACCTTCCCATGCTGCATCCAACTGCGATCGTTCATCCAAGCGCTGAGATTGGAAAGAGCGCCGAGATCGGGCCCTTTTGTATCGTCGGCGAGCACGTCATGATCGGAGCGGGGACCGTTTTGCAGGCGCACGTCGTCGTCAACGGCTGGACGAAGATCGGCGACGATTGTCAGCTCTATCCGTTTTCGACCGTCGGCGCCGCGTCGCAGGATCGCAAGTACGCCGGGGAGCGCGCCTACACTCGAATCGGCAACCGGACCACGCTGCGCGAGTACGTCAGCATCCAGCGTGCGACCGGGCAAGATCAGGTGACGGCGGTCGGCGACGATTGTCTTCTCTTGGCCTACGTCCATATCGCGCACAATTGCATTTTGGGAAACGGCGTAACGATGAGCAATCTGGCGCAGCTCGCCGGCCACGTGCAGGTCGCCGATTACGTTACGATCGGCGGACAGACCGGCATCCATCAGTTCACGCGCGTCGGACGCCATGCGATGGTCGGCGGGATGAGCAAGCTCACCAAAGACGTGCCGCCCTTCTTTCTGGTCGAGGGGAACCCGTGCCAGCCGTACGGACTCAACAGCGTCGGCCTTCGCCGAGCCGCGTTCTCGGTGGAGGATCGCCAAGAGATCAAGCGCTTCTATAAGCTGCTGTACGATCCGAAGCTCAACGTTTCACAGGCGACCGAGGCGATGAAGGCGCAGGTCACCACCGATCCCGGGCGCGAGATCATCGCGTTCTTAGAGGCGCCGTCGGAGCGCGGCGTTCTCAAGTAGATCGAGTTCCCGCTGAAGTATTTCATCTCGACTGGGGAGCCGTCCGGAGAGGCAAGCGGGGTTACGCTGGCCGAGGGCAATTCGGCGATACGATCCCGGCGCGCGGTTCGAGGGAATCGGCGCGGCCGCGATGCGGGCGGCCGGCGTTGCATTGTGGCGCGACCACACCGGTTGGGCCAGCATGGGTCCGGCCGCGGCAATTCCGCGCATCCCCAAACTTCTGTTGGCGATGCTGCAGACGGCCGCGCACATCGTCGCGTCGAAGCCGGATCTGGTCGTGCTCGTCGACTTCGGGGTCTTCAATCTCCGCCTGGCGCGCCAGCTGCGGCGCATGAGCTATGGCGGCCCGATCCTCGATCTCTTTCCGCCGGGAACCTGGTTGGACGACGAGGAGAAGGCGCGCCGCGTCAGCTCCGCGTGCATCCCGGTTACCGCGTTCAAACATCAGTATGATTTCTATCGCGGGCTCGGATGCCGCATCGAGTTCTTCGGCCATCCGCTGACCGGCCGCTACGCGCTGCGCCCGCGAAAGGAACCTCCGCCGCGCGACGGAGGAAAGGTGGCGATTCTTCCCGGCAGCCGCAGCGGAGAGCTACGCCGTCACCTGCCGGTACTGGCGGCGGCGTTTGCGCGGCTGCAGGCTCGCCGGCCGAAACTGGAGGGGGTAATCGGCGCGGCAAACGTGCGCGCGGAGCAGCGCATCACCGACGCGATCGTGCGCGAAGGGCTCAAAGGGGTCAGCACGATACGCGGGGTGGCGGAGGCTTTGGGCGACGCGGACGGCGCTTGGGTTTGTTCGGGCACGGCCGTCCTCGAAACGGCGCTGATCGGCGTTCCAGCCGTCGCGCTGTACGTTATCCCGCCGGCACTCATTTGGTACGGCAAGCGCATGATCAGACATCGCTACATAACTCTGCCGAATCTCGTGTTGCGCCGGGAAGTCATTCCGGAGCTTCTGCAAGACGACGCAACTCCGGAACGGCTTGCGGACGCGCTCGAGGGGCTCATGACCGATTCGGCCCGCCAGCACGCAGACTATGCGGAGATGCGCGAAGCGCTCGGTCCGAGCGACGCGCTCGAACGCTGCGCGAAGTTCGCGGTCGAACTCGCGCGTGCCGGCTGAGAGGCACGCGGACGTGCTTCGCATCTACCACACGTCGGATCTGCACGACCACCGGGGCTTCGTACCGCGTCTGCGCGCGCTGCGCGACGAGCGCCCCGGGCTTTTGTTCGATTGCGGCGACTCGCTGCGCGGCAGCCAAACCGTCTACCATCGTACCGAGCCGATCGTCGGCGAGCTCCGAGAAGCGGGCTACGACGCGCAAAGTATCGGCAACCGCGAGTTCCACTATCTGTTTACGCTGCTGCGCGCCCGCGCGCGCGCAACCGGCTTTCCGCTGGTCTGCACGAACCTGCGCGACGTCAAGGGTCGCGAACTGCCCTTTGCGCAGTCGCTGCGGCTCGCCGTCCCCGACGGTGAGGGCGGATCCTACACCGTGCACGTTTTGGGCCTGCTGATCATGCAGTATCCCGCCGGCAGCCCCTGGGAGCGCGTCTTCGGCTGGCGCTTTCTCGACCCGTGGGACGCGATCGCACCGTACGCCGCCGAGCTTCCGCCGCGCGAGCCCCTCGTCGTGCTTTCGCATTTAGGTCTCTCGCTCGACGAGAGACTCGCGCAACGCGTACCGCGGATCGACTTGCTGCTCGGCGGGCACAGCCACGACACGCTCGCGCAGCCGCGGTACGCCGGCGACGTGCCGATCGTTCACGCCGGCCCGTACGGAAAGTTCGTCTCGCGCAGCGAACTCGTCTACTCGCCGGACCGGCGCCGGTTCGTGCTGCGCGACTTCGCGCTGCTTCCGCTGCTGGAAGCATCGTGACGCGCGTGCTCTTCGTTTCGAATGGACATGGTGAGGCGGCAATCGCCGATCGCATCGCCCGCGAAATGCGCGAGTTGGAGCCGGGGTCCATCCGCGACCATCTTGCGTTGGTCGGCGAGAGCGCGGGGGAATCGATGCGAGAGGTTGGCCCGCGCCGCGCGATGCCCAGCGGCGGCTTGATCGCGATGGGCAACGTACGCAACCTGCTGCGCGATTTGCGCGCGGGGCTTTTGTCGTTGGTGGCGGCGCAGCGCCGGTTTCTGCGCTCGGTCCGCGGATCGTACGACGCCGCAGTCGCCGTCGGCGACGTCTATTGCTTGGCGATGGCGCGGCGAGCGCAAACGAAGACGATTTTCGTGGGAACGGCAAAAAGCGTCAGCGTGGCGCCCTACGGAAAATTTGAAAGGCGTCTGCTTTCGCGCGCGCAGGCGTGTTTCGTGCGCGACGAAGCGACGGTGCGTTCGCTGCGTGAAGAGGGGTTGAGCGTCGAGCCTTGCGCAAACGTGATCGTCGATCTCTTCGCTAACGGAGCGGATCCTGAGGCGGCCGCAGCGAGCGCCGGTTTCGATCCCGCGCTCGCGCTTTTTCCCGGCAGCCGCCCGAGCGCGTACGGGGATGCCGCCTTCTTGCTGCAGGTCGTTGCGGAGGTCGCCGCGGCGCATCGGACGGCCGGCGCCGTCCTCTCCGTTGCCCCCGGACTCGATCCGGCGCGCTTCGCGGCCGACGCGCAGTACGCCGGCTGGGAGGTGAGCGGCGGAATCTCTGCGCGCATCCCGTTCGTTCTGTCGGCACGCGGACGAGCCGTCGTCCGCGCGTGGAGCGGCCCGCTCGGCGGAGTGCTTGCGCGCGCCGATCTCGTTCTCGGACAGGCCGGAACGGCAAACGAAGGTGCGGCGGCCGCGGGCGTTCCGGTCGTTGCCTTCGATCGAGAACGCGACACCGGATCGCGGTGGTACCGGCGGCGTCAGCAGGGCCTGCTCGACGGCGCGCTCGCCGTTCTCCCCGGCGATCTTCGGGCTGCGGTCGACGGCGTCGTCGAACTCTTGAGCGATCCCGATCGACGCAGGCAGATGGCCGAGATCGGGCGGGCGCGCATGGGTGCCCCAGGTGGCGCACGACGCGTTGCCGCTTGCGCGCTGGCGCTCGCGCGGGAGGACTGATGCGGCGCTTCATTCCCCCCGGCCTCGCGCTGATCTACTCGGCGCTTCCGCTCTTTCCGAGCTTCATCGCGCTGACCGGCGTGGCGTTTCCGGGCGTCTCGTTATTGCCGATCCCGGCGACGCTTGCCGTGCTCGGCGGCTGCTGCGTTCTTGCCGTTTACGCGCTCGTCATGCTGGCGCGTTATCCGCTGCGCGGCGCCGTGCCGCTGTTGCTGCCGTTGCTCTCGATCTTCGCTGCAGGCTTGCTCGCAGGATGCTTGGGCTTCGATCCACGCTCCGGTCTGCTCTTCACCTTCATCGGCGGCCTCGGCATCATCTGGCACTCCTCGATCATGCGCTTCTACGGCGATCGCTACGCAGCAGCAACGCTCTTCTTCGCGTATCTGCTCTCGGGAGGCATCGCGGCGGCGGTTGCGATCGCGACGGTGGTTCTGCGCGTACCGCCGGCACTCTACGCGCTGCAGCACGGCCGCGCGACCGGCACGTTCATCCTGCCCGGAGAGCTCGCCGGGTATTTGATCGTGCTCCTGCCGGTAGCATTCGCCGTGGCGCGCGTTGCGAGTCTAGCCCCGCTTCGAAGGCTCGCGTGGGTCGTTTTCGGCGTCGGGCTCGTCGCGCTGGCGCTGACGTTTTCGCGCGCTGGATGGATGGGCGCGGCGGCGGCCGCGGCATTCCTCGTCGCCGTGCGAACCCGCCGTCCGGCGATTGCGGCAGGGGTCGCGGGTGCCGGCCTTTTGGCGATCGTGCTACTCTTCAACGCGCATCACGATCCGAGCGAAGATTACACCCGCCTCTCGATTTGGCAGGCGGCGATCGAGATCATCAACCGCTTTCCGCTTCTCGGCGTCGGACCGTTCAACTTCTCGCATCTCTACGCGCTCGTCCGCGCGCCCGACGGCGACGCGACCGCATTCCATGCTCACAGCCTCTATCTCACGTTTTTCGCCGAGTTCGGACTCCTCGGGGTCGCGGCCGTCGCCTGGACGATGTGGCGATTCGCGCGCGAGTTGCAGCGGCGGCTCGCCGTCGCCTCACCGCCGGCGGCGCTGCTCTCGTGCAGCATCGCCGCCGGCCTCGTCGGGGTGGCGGTGCAAGGACTGATCGACACGGTGAGCGTGGTAATCTTTGGGCTATGGATGCCCACGATGGCCCTTGCGCTGGCCGCGGCCCGCGGCGCAGGGGACGGTACGGCGATCGGTACGGCGCCTTCTCGCGAGGCTCTCTAGTGCGCCTCGCTCGAGCGTTCGCAGCGCTCGTTCTGACGACGGTCACCGCCTGCAACCCGCAGGCACCCAAAAGCGCACCCTCTCCCCGGCCGCACGCAATGCCGCGTGCCAAGGGCACCCCGCTCCTCCTCGTGGTGACCGGAAAAGGTACGGCGAATCGCCCGGTCCATTTCATTCAGCAAGTCCACAACCGCGTAAACTACGATCTGCTGGCGAGCTCGTACGAGAGCAAGGGCCCGCAGAACAGCATGCGCTCGGTCTTCTCGGACGCCCGGGTTACCTTTCGGGACCCGAAAGGCTCCACGATTACGGCCAGCGCGCCGCAAGCCGTCGTCGATCAGACCGCGAACACCGTGACGTTGACCGGCGGCGTGGCGGCTCACACGGGGACCGGCATGACGCTGCACTGCGACGAGCTCGTTTATCGGCGAGACAAAGCTAGCTTACACGGAGACGGCAACGTTGTGATTACCGACCCTAAAGGCTTTCGCGCAACCGGGTCCAGCTTCGATTCCGATATTTCGCTGACGCACATGCGGATGCAATGAGCCACGTCCCATCGATCAAGGTGCGGGGACTCGTCAAGCGCTACGGGGAGCGCACCGTCGTCAATGGCGTTACCGCCGCGGTCGAGACCGGTGAAGTCGTTGGCCTGCTGGGGCCAAACGGCGCCGGCAAGACGACGACGTTCTACATGGTCGTCGGGCTCGTCAAGCCCGACGGCGGAAGAGTGCTCTTGACTGACGGCGACCGGGAGATCGATCTGACCGGCGCGCCGATGTACGCGCGAGCGCGAAACGGCATCGGCTACCTCGCGCAAGAAAATTCGATCTTCCGCAAGCTCTCCGTCGGCGACAACATCCGCCTGATCTGGGAGCAAAACGGCGTCCCGCACGACGAGCGCGAGCGGCGGCTCCCGGCATTGCTCGACGAGTTCGGGTTGCGCGCTTTCGTCGACGCTCGCGGCGACAGCCTTTCCGGTGGCGAGCGGAGGCGCGTCGAGATCGCGAGAGCCCTCGCGATCCAGCCCTCGTTCCTCTTGCTCGACGAGCCCTTCACCGGGATCGATCCGATTGCCGTCGCCGATATCCAAGCGATGATCCGTCAGCTGCGCGATCGCGGTCTCGGGATCCTCATTACCGATCACCAAGTACGCGAAACGCTCGCGATCGTGGACCGCGCGTACATTCTTAACAATGGGCGAATCGAAGTCTCCGGCTCCGCGCAAGAAGTTCTCGACTCGCCGATCGCGCGCCAATTCTATCTCGGCGAAGGATTCAGGCTATAGCCTTTTCGGCTGCGGCGACGCGCGAGAGAAATCGCTAGTGCGGTTTACGATCCTCGATCGCTACATGCTGGCCGAGCTCGGCGGCCCCTTCGTCTTCGGGCTGTCGGCATTCATGCTCATCTTCGCGGCGACCGAGATCTTGAATATCGGCAAGCTGGTGAGCAACGAGCACGCACCGATTTGGGCCGCGCTCACGGTCTTCCTCTGGTCGCTGCCGGCCGACGTCGTGCTCGTGATTCCGATGGCGCTGCTGCTCGGTACGTTGCTCGCGGTGCAACGGCTCTCGGGCGAGAGCGAGATGAACGCGATGAAGGCGGCGGGAATTACCTTCACCCGGATCGTGGCGCCGCTGTTGGCCGTCGGCATCGTGATGTCGGTCGCAACGTATTATCTCCAAGAGGGCGTCGTGCCCTATGCCAGCGATCAGCTAACGGAGATCGAAAACGGGGTGATCAATCACATCAGCGCGTTCAACCGCGACTTGACCGTTTCGGCCCCGCTGCCCGGCGGGGGAAGACAGATGACGATCGCGACGGCGTACGAGCCGCACTCGCGCGCGCTGCTCCACGTAACGCTGATTCAATACGACAACCACAACGAGCCCCGGCAGATCATCTTTGCCGACCGGGCCGAGTTCGGTGCCGATAAGTGGACGCTGCAGAACTCCAGCGTCTATCGCTTCAGTCCCGACGGGACGACGCTCTCCGAGCCGCACATCCCGTACCAGGAGGTCCAAATCGGCGAGAAGCCAACGGATTTGGTCAAGCGCATGAGTAACGACGATCCCGAGAATATGAGCCGATCGGAGATCGCCGACGTCGTCCGCTCCGGCCAGCTGACCGAGACGGAGCGCCGCAAGTACGTTACGACCTATCAGGAGAAGCTGGCGCGCCCCTTCGCGTGCTTCGTCTTCATCCTCATCGCCATACCGTTCGGCTTGCGACAGATCAGGTCGAGCGGCAGCACGAGCCTCGGCTTCGGGCTCTCCTTGGCGATCGTCTTCGTTTACTACGTCGTCATGACGATCTGCTCGTTTGCGGGCGAGGCAATGCTCGCGTTCGCCGCGCTCTGGGCGTGGATGCCGAATCTGCTGTTCACCGCGATTGGGTTGTTCCGATTGCGACGAGCCGCGATGGTATGAGCTTCGTCGAGATCGTCCGCGGAATCGGCAACGTCGCCTTCGTCATGGTCATCGCCGGCGGCGTGGCCTACGTCGGCGATCGCGTGGGTCATCAGGTGGGCCGCCGGCGCCTCAGCTTGTTTGGAATTCGCCCGCGTTACACGTTCGACGATCGTCGCCATCGCGACCGGAATGGTAATCGCCTTGGTCGTCACGCTCGGCGCGATCTTTGCCTCGCAACAGGTAAAGACCGCTTTCTTCAAGCTCAATTCGATCAACGCACAGATCGGTGAGCTTCAGTCCCGCCAGCGAGATCTCGAAACCAAAGTCAACAGCGGGCGGCTGGTCTTCCCAGTCGACACGCTGATGGTGCCGTTCTACCGGATCATCGACCAATCGGCTTCGTCCGCGCAGCGCCTGTCGACGATTCGTGACTACTACTTCTTCGCGGTGAAGTACGTCAACGCGACCTATCCCCGCTTGGGCTTGCGCCCGTACGTTTTCCCCCCCGACGTAGACAAGAAGCTCAGCGGCGTCGCCAACGATCTGACGACCGCGGCGAAGCTCTCGCAGGCCAACGTCATGCTCACCGTGACGTCGGATCAGAATCTATTCCAAAACGATCAGATTCACTTCGCGATCAACGTGACGCCGGACATCCGCTACTTTCGCAAAGGTGACACCATCGCGCAGCTCGTGATTCCGGGAAAGAGCGGCGCGAGTATCAACATCGCGCTTTCGCAGTTGCAGAACTACGTGTCGATCACGGCCCGCCGGCTGCAGCTTCCTACGTTCCTCACCGACATTCAGCCGCTTCAGCTGATTCCCGACGCGCAACAGATGCAGGCGCGAATCTCGCGCGCGGGCACCTTTCTGCTCACGGCGTACGTCGCCGAGGATTTCTATCCGCACGTCGGCGGTATCCCCATCGTGATCGTCCTGACGCCTCGGCCTTGAGCGCCGCCGGCTCGGTCCTGGCCATCGACCCGGGGCGCCGCAAGGCCGGCTATGCGGTGCTCTCGGCGGCGGGAGCCGTCCTCGAAGCCGGCATCGAGCCGGTCGAGGAGTTGGAGCAGCGCGTGGCCGAGCTACTCGAAAGGCTGGACGTCGAAAGCATCGCGATCGGCGGAGGAACCAATGGCCGCACCGTACGCCGGCTCGTCGAGCGATTCGGGGTGCCGATTTCCTGGGTGGACGAGTTCGAAACGACCCGGGCCGCCCGAAGCCTCTATTTCCAGGAGCATCCCCCGAGGGGCTGGCGACGGCTGATTCCGGTCGGGCTTCAGCTGCCGGGCCGCCCGGTGGACGACTACGCCGCGATCGTCATCGCCCGGCGCTTCCTCGCAAGGGGACTGGCCGCTCAACCTCCAACCTTAAAAGCCCCACCGAAAGCACGCTGAGGCGGCAGCGTCGCACGGGGAATCGTCTGGAGAGAAACGGAGGTTTCGTGCGCCGGATCGTCGCCGTCCTAACCAGCGCAGCACTCGCGCTGACTTTGGCGCGTGCCGCACAGGCCGACCTGCTCCCCACACCCCAATCGCAATTCGATTTGGCGTCGCAGTTGATGCTGCGTCTCTTTGGCGAGACCGCAGACTCGACGGCATCATTTTCCGCGCAGAACGGCGACCGTGTCAGCGAGTCGCCGTTGCACGAGCTCGCGCTTCGCGTCCCGGGAACCGATTCGAGCACGCCGCAGAGCCCGGCAGGCGCGTCGGTCGCGATACTGCGGCAGCAACTCGCCGTTAGCAGTCTGGGCGGCATCGATGCCTCGTATCTCGCGCGCGCGGCGGACGCAGGCCTGCTCTCGACTCAGATCCGCTTCGCGCCGCCGACGTCGCAGCCGAACGCCGAGCTTCCGGGTGCGCAGAGTCCGCTCCTAACGGTTGCGTACCAGCCGGTCGCGCCGGTACCGAGCATCTCTCCCGGTCCGGGCACGCTCGCGTTTGATAGTACGTCGTCGCCGGCCGCGCCCTCGTTCAACAAAGATCTGCCGCTAGCGTTCAATCCCGATTTGAAACAGTCCAGAGGATTGGATCTCAACGTCTCGGGTCAATACGAAGGCTCGACCCAAAGCGATATCGGCGGCCTTTCGGCCGGGGCGCCGCCCGCGGCGGCGTGGCAGTTGCCCGATGCCAACGCGGCATTGGCGGCTCCAAACTACGCCGGCTCGAATAAGGTGTCGCTGCGCGCGGGCCTCGCGGTTCCGGTCTCTCACGGCTTGACGCTGAATCTGAACTACGACGCGCAGCGATCCTCGGGCGGCTACATCTTGCCCGGCCTAGAGAATCTCGACGCGGCGAACAACTCCTATATCGGGCGGCTTACCTACACGATTCCGTACTCGTCGAGCACCCTCTCGGTCTCCGCGTATCAGAATCGCTACGGGCAGAGCGTTCTTCCCCTCAACGGCTATACGCAGACCGGCGAAGACGTCAACTTTACCGTCAAGTTTTAGGCCTTCGCAACCACTGCCATCGCGCCGGGTCACGTTCTTTCGAGCGATCGTCGCCGGCGCTTTGACGTCGCTGGTCGTCGCGCTCGCGCTCGTGCAGTTCGCCTCCGAGGCGCTCTGCGCGGGTGCGGCTGCACCGCATACGATTCCGCGGCAGATTCCCACCGTCTTCGGCGAGCGCGTCTATCTCGTCCTCGATCGGATTGCGCCGGCGCCGTACGTCGAGTCGTCGCTAGCGCAACTCGCGCTCGAACGAGGTGACGCGGCGGCCGCAGCGCATTACGCGCTGCGACTGCCGGCTTCGTCGAATCGAGACGAGCTTCTTTCCCGTGTCGCGAGCGCACAAGGTTCGCGCCAACTCGCGTTCGAGTACGCGCTGGCGGCCTTCGACGCCGACGCCGTCGTCGCGGAAGCACAACGGCGCGCCGTTGACGATCCCCATACCGCCTACGAACTGGAGGCGCTCTTGGCGCGGCGTTTGAGCGGGCGCACGACACATCCCGACGCGCTCGCGCAGACGTATTGGCACATGGGTCTCTTCGCCAACGAGACGGCTTGGAGAAAAGTACCCGGGAGCGCGTGGCAGCGAGCCTGGCTGCGCAGAGCGCTCGCCGATTTCGAGGCGGCCGCGCGGCTGGCGCCGCTCTCGGAGCGCTACGTTATCGCCGACGCCAATCAAGCCGATCTGCTCGGCGAACGCGCGAGCGCGGCGCGGCTCTTCCGGCAGGCTGCCGCGATCGACCCGACCAGCGCCGACGCTGTTGCGGGCCTCGGCGTGATCGCCTTTGAAAACGGCGACCGCCTCACCGCGAGCATCTATTTGGCGCGCGCTCGCGCGCTCGATCCGCATTCGTTGATGGTTCGCGCCTTGGAGCGCGATCTGCGGTGAGGGTCGCGCTCGACGCGCAGCTGGGGGTCGGCACTGCGACCGGAATCGGCGAGTACGTAAACGGCTTGGCGGCGGCGCTCCGCCGCCGCGGCGTTGACGTCGTGGAATTGCGCGAGCCGAGGCTCGACCCGTGGCGCTTCGACCGGCGCGTGCGTTGGGACCAAACCGTTCTTCCGATGCGCGCACGCTCGAGCGGCGCGGACGTGCTGCATTGCGCGTCGGGGACGATGCCGCTGTTGCGACCGATGCCGGTCGTCGTCACGGTTCACGACGTCGCGTGGCTGCACGTGCAAGGGCACGCGCGCGCCTACGCGCGATATTATTTCGGAAAGTTTTCGCTCGCGCAGTACCGTGCGGCCGCGGCGATCGTCGTCGACTCGTCGTTTTCGCGAGGTGCTTTGCTTGAAGTGCTCGACGGCATCCCCGCGCAGAGCGTGCGGGTCGTTTATCCGGGCGTCTCTCCCGATTTTTGCGAGATCGCCCGCGCCGCGGACGGGCGCACGATTCTCGCGGTGGGAACCGTCGAGCGACGCAAGAATCTCGAACGGCTGATTCGCTTGCTGCCGGAGCTCGACGGCGCCCGTTTGGTCGCGGTAGGGCCGCTAACGGAGTACGCCGCGCACTGCGCTGCGCTCGCCGCTCGCCTCGACGTCACATCGCGTGTGGAATTACGCGGATACGTTTCGCGCGAGGAGCTGCTGACGCTCTATCGCGACGCCGCGGTCGTCGCGCTTCCCTCGCGCTACGAAGGATTCGGTTATCCGGCGGCACAGGCGCTCTGTGCCGGAGTTCCGTGCGTCGTGTCGGATTGCGCGTCGCTTCCGGAGATCGCCGGGGAGGACGCGACGGTTGCCGGGGTCGACGACGAGGCCGCCTGGGCTGCGGCGCTGGCGGCGGCGCTGAGCGGGGAGGCCGAGGCGCACGCGGCGAGCGTTCGGGCCAACGCCATTGCCAGGTTCTCTTGGGAGGCGAGCGCCGCGGAGATGCAGCGCGTCTATGAAAGCGTCGCGGCTAGCTAGGCTCTAGGAGCCTGTAGGACCATGGCGCATTTCCGTCTTCGTGCCGCCTTTTGTCCGAATATTCGTTGCTCTTCGGTCACGAAGCTACGGCTTCGCTCCCTCATCGCGCCTCGTCTTCGAACAAAAATCGGCGACGAATCCGAAAACGGCCATAGCCCTACAGGCTCCTAATAGATGGGCGAGCCGGGGGCGCCCGGCGCGACGCTTCCGTCATCGGGTGCGAAGACCAAGCGCAACGGCAGGCTCGAGCCCGCTTCGGGCATCGTGACGATCGTTACGCGGACGAAACCGTGCGCGGGGGCGACGTATTGCCGCACTTTGTAGCGCGAATACGGTGGCACCTGGTGTGACTGCACGAGGACGCCGTCGATGATGTACGTTCCGGTCGCGCGCCCGCCGCGCGGGTTTTCGTAGATCGCGAATGTTTGCGGAGACGAGAGCGGGTTCTGCACGTTTACGACAAACGATTGCAGAACGCCGTAGTCGCCCGCCAGCGCCTGGCCGTGAAGATCGTTGGGCAGCGGAAGATGCCCGATCGGCAGCTCTAAGTAATCGGAGTCGACTCGCCACTGCGTCGCGAAATGAAACTCGGCGATCGGGTAGATGCCGCGTGCGTGTTGGCGCGCCGCCTCGAGCAGCGCCGCCGCGGCAATCGGATCGTTGGGATCGGCCGTGGCATCTTGCGCAACCAGGGTGAGGTGAACGTTTCCGCCCGAGAGCACGCGCAACTGCAGTAGATTGCAAACGATGCCGGCCGCGGGAAGATCCTGGACGACGATGTTCGCCGAGGTCGATCCGTCAATCGTGATCAGGCGCCCCTGATTCTGCACCAGATCGATCAGAAAGCGTTTTGTCGCGACGTGACCGACCTCCATCTCGTTGGGCGAGGGGCCGCCTCTTCCGCTGATCATTTGAACGATCGAGGGTTCGCGCGAGAGATTCTGTGCGCGGAGAACGATCCGGCGGTCGGGCTGTCCCGGCGGATTGTAATGGAAGTAGAGAAAGCGCGACGGTACGGAAGAGCGCAGATCGGCGGTAAAGAGCGTGCCGTTTTCCGTCAAGCGTTCCGGATAGTCGCTGACCATCAGGGAATCGGGCGAGATGCGCGGCACCGCGATGTTTGCGACCTCGACGTGCGTCGAGCCGTCGACCTCTAAGGCATCGCGCGCTTGAATCAGCACCCGAACGTCGAAGGCGGCGACGTCGTCTTGATTGAGCGTCCCATGGAATGGAACGTCGTCGGAGCTGACGAGCACTTGCGCTCCGGGGCGCGTCTTCGTCGCGTTCTTGATCTCGCGCACGACCTGCTCGCGGACGAAGGCGGCCCCCGCGGGATCCCCCGTAATGTCGACCGTAACGCTCGGCGGAATCGTTCCGGCAAAGAACGCGACGCGTACCGGCACGTCGCGACGAACGCCGCGTGCGTCGGTCAGCGTGACGACCGTCGCGCCGGCCGCTTTCCCGACGATCACCAGCCGCTGCGAGGCCGGATCGATCGCGGCCGTAGCGATGTTGGGGTCGGCGACCGTGACGGTGATCGGCGCGATTGCCGATCCGACGATGACGTTCACTGCGGAGCCGACGGGAACCGCGGCGGCCGCGGGCTCTACCGTGATCGGGGGCGGCGTCGGGCCTTGTCCAGGGACTGCCGGCGTCGCGCTAGCCGCCGGTGCCGGCGAAGCGGACGGCGAGGGAGATGGCGTTTGGGCTTGCGCCGTCGCGCAAAGCGCCGTTAGGGTGGCGAGAAGCGCCAGCCTACGCAATTTGCGCTTCGGCTCGGCGCACCGCCGATGCCAATAGCGTTTTATAACCGACGCTCGGGAAGAGGACGGTCACCAAATCCCGCTCGGCCCGTTCCACCGTTCCGATGCCGAATTTCGAATGGGAAACGACGTCGGTGATCCGGAATCCGCCGGTCGCCGCGCGTTCGTCGGTTCCGCGAGCCAGCGCCGCGATGCAGTTGTCGCACGCGCCGCAGTTCTTCCGGTCGAAGTCCTCGCCGAAATAGTTCAGGATGAAGCGGCGGCGGCAAGAGACCGTCTCCGCATACTGCAACATCATCGCGAGCTTACTCTGGTCGTAGGACTTCTTGGTGTCGTAGTTGGCCAAGTTCAAGATCAAATCGCGGTGCTTGCGCACGGCCTCCGTCAAGCCGTAGGCGGACTTGCCTGCGTGCTCGATATACCCGGACTTCTTGAGCAGCGCCAGGATTACTTTGAGCTTGGTCAGCGGGAGCTGAAGAATTTTGCGAAGATCGACCATCGAGACGCCCCCGGGCTGATTGCCGAAGACCTCGATCGTGCCGAAGACGCGCTGCACCTCTTCGACGTCGGGGTACTTCCCGGTGAGGAAGTAGTTCTGCACCCGCGTGTCGCTCATGCGGTAGATCAGGATGCAGCGCGAGTCGAGGCCATCGCGGCCCGCGCGTCCCGCCTCTTGCGTGTAGGCTTCGAGCGAACCCGGCAGATCGTAATGCAGAACGAACCGGATGTTCGGCTTGTCGATGCCTAGGCCGAAGGCGTTGGTCGCAACGACCGCGCGGATCGCTTCGTCCATGAACAGATTGTGAACTGAGGTTCGATCTTCTTTGTGCAGCTTGGAGTGATAGACGGCGGCGGGAATGCGCAGCTCGGTTCGCAGATAGCGCTGGACGTCCAGCGCGTTCTTGATCGTCGCCGTGTAGATGATGCCCGTTCCTTCGAGCGCGTCATTTCCGGTAAAGAGCGTCGAGAGAATGCGCAGCTTATCGGCTTCCTTATCGGCCTTGCGCGCTTCGTAGACCAGATTCGGGCGGTCGAATCCGCGCACGATCGGCTTGACCCCCTCGAGACCGAGCTGATACAAGATATCTTCGCGGACCGACGGCGTGGCGGTAGCGGTTAGCGCGAGCACCGTCGGGTGGCCGAGCGCGGCGATGACGCCGCCCAGCGCGAGATACGCCGGCCGGAAATCGTGCCCCCACTGACTTATGCAGTGCGCTTCGTCGACGACGAAGAGCGGAACCGTAATGGACTTGAGCAGGCGCAGGAAGGCCTCGTCCTCGAGCTTTTCGGGCGTCGTATAAACGATGCGGAGGCTCCCCGACGCAATGCGCTCGCGAGCGCGCAGTTCTTGATCTTCCGAGAGCGTCGAGTTGAGTGCGACGACGTCGGTGATGCCGCGCTCACGCAGCATGTCGAGCTGATCCTTCATCAAGGCAATCAGCGGACTGACGACGACGGTCGTACCCTCGAGCAGCAGCGCGGGCAGTTGGTACGTCAGGCTCTTCCCCGCGCCCGTCGCAAGAATAGCCAGCGTATCCTGGCCATTTAAGACGCGAGAAACGACGTCTTCCTGACCCGGATGAAAATCATCAAATCCGAAGTTCTCTTGAAGTGCTGCGCGCAGATTCACGGGCATCTTTCTTAAAGTTGGACCCAGCGAAAACGAATCTCGGCCCCCTGGGAAGCAAATTTCATAACCATATCCCCCGGCGACTCGTTGCACCCATACCCTCCGGCAGGCGCCACCAAACGGTCGGCTAAGTTGAGCGCCGTGTCCCTGTACCGTACCTGGCGCCCCCGCACGTTTTCCGACCTCGTCGGCCAAGACTCCGTGGTCCGTACCCTTACCTCGGCGATCGAGAGCGGAAAGCTTGCCCACGCCTACCTATTCTCGGGCCCCCGGGGTTCCGGCAAGACCTCCGCCGCCAAAATTTTAGCGCGCTGCATCAACTGCGTGGCGGGCCCGACCCCGAACCCCGACAACACCTGCGACAACTGCTTGGCCATCCTGGCTGGAAACGCCCTCGACGTGCTCGAGATCGACGCCGCCAGCAACCGCGGCATCGACGAGATCCGAACCTTACGGGAAGCGGTCAAGTTCGCGCCGGCGACGATGCGGATGAAGGTCTACATCGTCGACGAGGCTCACATGCTGACCAAGGAAGGAGCCAATGCGTTCCTTCGGACGCTCGAAGAGCCCCCGCCGCACGCCGTCTTCATCCTCGCTACGACCGAGCCGGAGCGGCTGCCCGTCACGATTCTCTCGCGTTGCCAGCGCTACGCCTTCCGGCGCATCTCCGTTCCGGTGATGATCGAACGGATGCGCGAGATCGCGACGGCCGAAAACATCCCGATCGACGACGAGGCGTTGGCGGCGATCGCTTATCGCGCAGAAGGCGGTCTCCGAGACGCGCTGACGATGCTCGAGCAGCTCGCCGCCTTCTCCAGCGGCGAGACGGCGACGGCTCATACGCTGGACCTTGCCTTGGGCTCGACAGGAAGGCAGTACGCGCAGAAGCTCGTCGACGCCATACTCGCGGGCGATGCCGCGACGGCCTTGCGGGAGATCGAGACGGCCAGCGAAGCAGGGACGGATTTTACGGTCTTGACCCGCGCGCTTATCGCCAGCCTTCGGCACCTGCTGGTGGCCCGCATCGACCCCGAGCTCATCGCGCGTGAGCTGGCGCCGGAGGACGCGCAGCGCGTCGCCCGAGAGGCGGCAGAACTCTCGCAGGCGACCTTGACGCGAGCGCTTCGCGTCTTCGGCGAGGCGCAATCGCTGGCGCGCACCGGCGGCAACGCGCGGCTCGAACTCGAAACGGCTTTGCTGCGCTTTATTTTGGTGGGCGAGGATCCGACGCTGGACGCCGTTTCCGCGCGCTTGACCTCGGTCGAAGAGCGGCTGAGCGGCGCGACCGCGACGCGTGCCAAAGAACCGCAAGCACCCGCGGTTCCCGATCCTCCCGCGGTCTCCGAAACGCCCAAGGCTCAAACCGCCGGCGCGCTCTCGTTGCAAAAGGTCCGCGCCGCCTGGCAGAACATACGCAGCAAAATCGAAGGCGAGCGGCAATCCTTGCGGGCGCCGCTGTCGCGGGCGGCGATCGACTCGCTGGAAAGCAACGCCATCGTCTTGAGCTTTCCGAATAGCTGGAGCGCCGACGCGCTGCGCGAGCACGTCAAGCTTATCGAGGGTGCGATCGCCGACGTGTTGGGGGTTCCGCTGCGCGTTACGCTGCGGGTGGATTCGAACGCCGGACGGCCTAAAGCGCCGGCCTCGACCGGCGCAGGCGCGTCCGAATCGAGCCCACAACCCGACGACCCCGACGCGCTCTTCGATTATGCAAACGAGCGCATACGTTAAGTTCGAACGCCCGAAAGTAAGGTTGCAGATGAATCAAGCGCAGTTGATGGCCCAGGTCAAAAAGATGCAGGCCGAAATGGCCAAGGCCCAGGAGGAGCTCGCGGCGACGGTCGTGACCGGAAGCGCGGCGGGGGGATCGGTGACCGTCGACGTCACCTGCGATCAAACGCTCAAGCGCGTGAAGATCGCGAAAGAAGCCGTCGATCCCGAGGACGTCGAGACGCTCGAGGATCTCGTCATGGTCGCCGTCAACGACGCGCTTCGAAAGGCGAATGAAGCCTCGCAGAAGCGGATGGCGTCGGTCACCGGCGGCGTCCGCGTTCCCGGATTGATGTGACCACGGTCGCAAGCCCCGTCGCCGCTCTCATCAACGAGCTCAGCAAGCTGCCGACGATCGGCCCGAAGACCGCGGCGCGCCTCGTCTTTCACCTATTGAACCGCCCGCGGCACGAAGCGCAGAGCTTGGCCGAAGCGATCCTCGCCGTGAAAGACAAGGTGCACTTCTGCTCGATCTGTTACTCGCTCTCGGAGCTCGACCCGTGTGAGTTCTGTACCGACGATGAGCGCGACGCTCGAGCGATCTGCGTGGTCGCCGAAGCGAAGGACGTGTACGCGATCGAGCGCACCGGCGCGTTCAAAGGCCGCTATCACGTACTCGGCGGCTTGATCTCTCCGATGGACGGCATCGGTCCGGCACAGCTTCACGTCAAAGAGCTCGTCGAACGAATCGGTCGCGAAGATCCGCAGGAGATCATCCTGGCGACCAATCCCAATGCCGAAGGCGAAGCGACCGCGCTGTATCTCGCCCGCCTGATCGGGCCCCTCGGCGTCTCGGTGACGCGCCTTGCCTACGGTCTGCCCATCGGCGGCGAGCTTGACTATGCCGACGAGTTGACGATCGCCAAAGCCATCGAGGGACGCAGAGCGCTGTAGACCCCGAACCAGGCATCGCTTGTGCCGGTTGGATATACCGATTGGAAGTGCCGTGCGGTCTAGTTAGCTTTAGGTAGAGCCGCTTTCGGCTCGCTGCGCTATTCTGAGCGCACACCGGGTGTGGGTGTGGGACGCGAGGCGCCGAGAGTAAAACATCGGCGCCTCGTCGATTTCGCGAGTCGAATCAAAGCAGCAACAACTCATCGCCACGCTGCACGACGCCCGGCGTAACGACGTCGCAGTAAATTCCCATCTGGTTATTGCGCTGCTGCGCCAAATACTGCAAGATCCGCGGATCGCTCGCTTCGCCGCTTGGGTGGTACGTCACCGTGACGCAGCGCCCGATCGGAGCCCGAACCCGCAAGCGCACCGCGCCGAGCACGAGCTCGCGTTCGACGAGCTCGCGTTCCAACGGCACCGCGCGTGCGAAGCTGCGAACGAAGAGGTTCGGTCTGAAGCGCTCCCACCGCACCGGGTAACCGGCGTCGGCGCTCACGTCCGCGAGCCAGGCGTCGACGATCAGCGAGATCGGCGCGTCGTCAAAAAAATGCTCGTCGCGGCGGATCTCGACGCCTACGCCGCGCTCGCGCGCAAGCTTCTTCGCCGCCTCCGCATCTTCGAGAAGATGGAGCCGGTCGTTCTCTTTGCCGCGGTACGTCTTGCCTTCGCGCGCGCCCTCGCGCGCAAAGAGCGCGGCGGCGCGATCGCCCGGAATTCCCGATGGCCCTATGTCGGCGCGCTCGAGCGGCTCGCCGCGCAGGCTCTTGACCGGATATCGACGCAACGCTTCCAACGAACCGAGCACGAGGCCGGCTTGCGAAGCGACGTCGAAACCTTCAGGGCCGATTGCGTATTTTTCGCAGCAGCTCGCGCGCGAGAGCCAGCGCGTCCGTTTTCGTGCGAGCGTAGAGCGAGGCCGCCTGACCCTTGCTCATGTAGCGTCCGTGTTCGTAGTAGAACGTGACGCTTTCGCCGACGACGATCGTTCCGGCATAGCCAATCGCGCCTTTGATCGCAATTCCGGCAATCGGAACGAAGCCGGCGAGCTCGCGCGCGAGGGTGCGCCAGCCGAAGCCGCCGCCGATGACCGGCAGCAGCTGCCAGGTACGCCCAACGTCCGGATCGCGACCGTACGCGGCTTCGATGTGAAGCATGAGCATGACTTGAATGCCGGTGATCGCCACCATATCTCCGGCCGATGCGAAGGCGCCCAGTACCAACCCGACGACCGGGATATGATCGACGAGCGCGCTCGCCAGTGCAACCTTCAGCGCGCGCTGCGCGGCGTCGCGCGTCAATTTGGCGGCAACGCTTTCACGCAGCACGGGGAGATTCCGGCCGACGGCGATTTCGACGCCGCTCGCCGACTCGACGAGATGCGGGAAGACCCGCGCTCGCAGCGCCGCCGCGTCGAGCGACGGCACGACGTATTCGCCCCACATGCCGCGCGCCGGAAGGTTCGGCGGCCCCGACGGCGTGCCGAGGGTGTCGACGGTAATGGCAAGAATCGGAACCTGCAGCACCGAGAGCGGCGCGAAATCGACGCTCGTGGCGTCGTTGCGGTGTCCGAGAAAGATTACGGCGCGGACTTCCTTCGGATCGCTGGGCAGCGGCCTGCCCGGGTGGATCGTCTCGAGACAGGCAGCGGCCCCGCTGGGGACGATCTCTTCATCGTGTCCGCGCAGCAGCAAGGCACGCAGGGCGGCCACGAGCGACGGATCGCCGCAAAGCAGAAAACGAAACGGTTTGCGAACGTGCGCGTGAACCGCGCGTACGTCGATCCCTTTACGTACGATCGTGAAAAGATTGCGAGCGTCGCCGGCGATTGCCATCGTTGCCGTCCTACAAGCCGAGTTTGTTGAGGTCGACTGCCATCGTGCCGTCGGCTTTGCGCAGCTCCTTCGCGGGATCGTCGGTGTAGTCGAGGTAGACCAGACCGAGGAAGATCTCGAGCGGCCACGCGTGCATCTTATGCGAATTGGCGACGTCCACGATCGTTTGATTCGTGCTCTTTGCCTCGGCGATGATGCTCTCCGGCGTGCTCTTGATGTCGGCGGCGAGGATCGTCGCGGCGACGACGTCGCCCGGCGTCAGATCGTCGTGCAGCATCGTCCGGTAGGAGACGCCCGGCGAGCCGAAGCGCTGCTGCAGCGCGTATTGCAGCGTCGAGTACATTTGCGGCGAGGTCCCCACCCCAAGCAGCGTGATGCGTACCGAGATCTGGCGCGAGCGCGCGAGGTTGAAGAGCTGCGCGCCTTGCGAGGCTGCCGTGGCCGCGGAGTTAAGCTCTTCGACGGTCTTTTTCATCATCGTCGCGACGGATAGGTAGTCGGCTTGGCTGATGTCGCCGCCGAAGCTCATCTGCGAGTGGTCGAGCTGCTTGAAAAACTCGTCGAGATCGCCGAGCGACTGGTCGAGCATCGTCAGCGAGGCGCGCGCCGCATCGACCGAGCGCAGCATCTCGGCGTTGGCCAGCGTGAGCTCGTTCATCATCTTCGGATACGAGGGTAAAATCTCGAGCGATTCGGCGGGCACCGGGTTCATCGAGAACGGTGCCAGCATCTCGTCGTAAATATCGGCGTTCTCCTTGAGGAGCCCGCTCTCTTTATTCTTTTCGAGCGAACCGACGCCGCCGATCGGGCTCGTGTCGCCGCCAGCGTCGCCGAGCGTGCTGTTAACCGAGCGCGCCATCGAGGTGAGGTTCTTGACGATGGCTTCAATGCGGCTGCCGCGGCGAATGTTGATGCGGCTGAGGTCGGGTACCTCGTATTGGATCGTTTCCAGGCGGCTCTGCACCGATTTGAGCTGATCCTTGCCTTCCGTCGCCCGGGTTTGAATCTCGGTTGCGGCCGAATACTGCGCGGCCTGCCCGGCGAGCACGGTCTCCTTGAGTTTCGGCAGGTTCGGCTTGGTCAGCGTGACCCGTTGCACTTCCATCTGGCGCAGCGCGGTGATGCGCTGATTGGCGGCGGCCCGCGTCTGAGAGGATCCCAGCTGCGCCGCTTGCGCGAGCGTCTGCTCGCTCTTGCTCGGAAGGCCGAGCGCGAGTTCGGATTGCCCGAGCTCCAGGAGCGCTTCGGGGTTTTGCGGATCGGTATGCAAGACCTGATCGAGGCGCAGCTGCGAGAAGGAGTACCGCGCGTGCTCCTCGTCGCCCGAGGCCTGAACGAGCTCTTGAGTCGACGTGATCGTCTTCGGATCGAGCTCCGGATAACCCATCAGGTGCGAGACGCGCGCCGACGGATCGGGGTGGTCTTGGAGATACTTGCTCACCGCGTCGCTGTGCTCGTCCTGAAGCACGCCGAGGTGCGCCATCATCGTCACCATCGATTCGGGGTCGTATCCCGCGCGCGACATCAGCTGCAGGCCGTAGCGATCGGCCTGGATCTCGTCTTCGCGGGAAACCTTGGCCATCAGCCCCGCCTCGGCGAGGCCGCCGAACTCGTAGAGGATCGGCGAGAACATCGACGCGATCCCGAAAAGAAGGTTCAGAATTTCCGCTTTCGAGTTGCTCGTAAGGACGTGGCGCCGTTCGATGTGGCCGGTCTCGTGGCCGAGGACGCTTGCCAACTCGTCGTCGGACTGGACGAAGTCGACCAGGCCCTCGTAGACGTAGACGAATCCGCCCATCGTCGCAAAGGAGTTGATCTGGCTGTCGTGGATGATTTTGATCGAGTAGGGAACGTCCTTACGCGCGACCTGATTCCAGAGGTTACCGGCGACGCCGGAGACGTAGGCGTTGAGCAGCGGATCGGTCTCGATCACGCTGCCGGAGACGATCTGCTGATCCTCGGATTGGCCCAGAGCAATTTCGGCCTGCGTCGACATGGCGCCGGTCGGCGCGGGGCCGCTGGCACAGAGTAGCGAGACGATGATGAGGGCGGGAATAAAGCGACGCAGCATACGGGTCTGTTCCTCTACCGGCGGACGATGATTAGGTTACGCCGGTTCACTGTGTATTATATGTGGACAACGCCAAGAACTTGCGAATCGTTTGTGGATGAACAAGGGGTTGCCCCCGGTTCTTCTCGGAGAGCGTAGCGTGGCACTCTTGCGAGGGAGGCGGGGCGGCCTCGAAGTGACCTTGTCCCCCGGCGACCTCGCCGGGGGGTTTGCCGCGCTGCACGCTCGCCTCGGCGAGCAACCCGGCTTCTACCGCGGCGCCTCCGCGGTCGTCAATTTCGGATCGGATCGCCCGTCGGGCGAAGAGCTCGCGCGCCTCCGCGGCGTGCTCGACGAGGCGGGGATTACCCTGCGCGGCGTCGCCGGATACGACGAGCAGCTTGCGGCGCTGGCCGCGACGGGGGGTCTGGCCTTTGAGACCCCGCGCGCAGAGACCGCCCGCCCGAGGGTGCTCAAGCCGCAAACCGAAGCCGAGCTCTCCGAATCCGCGCGCTCGCTCATCGCCGATTTTGCCGGAGCGCGCGTCGACATTGCCCAACGCCGGCGTCGCGGTGAGGCGAGCGTGCGCCGCCACACCGGACCACCGGTCGAGAACCCGCGGCCCGCCGCCGCGCTGCGAGCCGTAGAGACCGGGCCGGTGACACTCTATCACGCGACGACGCTGCGCGGAGGCCAGGTGCTCCATCACAATGGGAACATCGTCGTCGTTGGCGACGTCAATCCCGGCGCGGAGCTGATCGCGACCGGCGATATCCTCGTCTTCGGGCGGCTCGGCGGCATCGCGCACGCGGGGGCACAAGGCGACGAGAGTGCGCGCATCTACGCGCTCGATCTCTCGCCCACGCAGCTGCGCATCGCGACCTTCATCGCCGCAGATGCAGAGAGCAAGCGGAGCCGGGCGGCGGTGGCCGAAGCCGCCCTCGTGCGTGATGGGCGGATTACGATTCTCACTCTCGATCGCCTCGATACCTCTGGAACGCTCGGAGCGGCCTCGACGTGACGCCGCGTAAGATCGTCATCACTTCGGGAAAAGGCGGGGTCGGCAAAACGACGACGACCGCGAATCTCGGCGCGACGCTCGCGAAGCGCGGCAAGCGCGTGATCTTGATCGACGCCGATATCGGGCTGCGCAACCTCGATCTCGTCCTCGGCCTCGAGAAGCGCATCGTCTTCGACCTGGTAGAGGTCGCCGAAGGCCGCTGCCAGCTTCGCCAAGCGCTCATCAAAGATAAGCGTTTCGAGTCGCTTTCGATCCTGCCGGCCGCACAGACGCGCGAGAAGGATGCGATAACGACCGAGCAGTTTTCCGCGATCGTCGACCTCGCCGCGCAGCAGGCGGATTACGTGCTGATCGATTGTCCCGCCGGCATCGAGCAAGGCTTTCGAAATGCCGTCGGCGGCGCTTCCGAGGCGATCGTCGTCACGACCCCGGAGGTCAGCGCGATTCGCGACGCCGATCGGGTCGTCGGAAAGATCGCGCAGGAGCGCAAGCCGATTCGCTTGATCGTCAACCGTTTGCGTCCCGAGATGGTGCGCAGCGGCGACATGCTCTCAGTAGACGACGTCTGCGAAGTGCTCTCCGTCGAGCTGCTCGGCGTGGTTCCCGATGACGAAGAGGTCATCGATACGACCAATCGCGGCGAACCGATCGTGCTCAACGATGCGAGCCGCCTCAAGACGATCTACGACAAGATCGCTCGCCGTCTGGAAGGCGAGATGGTCCCCTTTACCAACTTCGACGGAACGAGTCTCTTCGGTCGTCTCCTCGACGCCTTGAAAGCGGGGTAGCGCGTGCACCAGACACAAGCCGTGGAACACGAGAGCGAGGCTGCGCAGCCGGCTCCGCGTCTCGGTCGCGCGATCGTCCTGACCTCGGGCAAAGGCGGCGTCGGTAAGACGACGACGACGGCGAATCTGGGGACGGCGCTTGCGAGCCGCGGCGCAAAGGTCGTGCTCGTCGACGCCGACGTGGGTCTGCGCAACCTAGACATTCTTTTAGGCTTGGAAAGCCGCGTCAAACACCATCTGCTCGACGTGCTCGAAGAGCGCGCCTCGCTGGACGACGCGCTGGTTCCGAGCAAACACGGCGACACGCTCTATCTGCTCGCGGCCGCGCAGTCCCGCGAGAAAGACGAGGTCGAAACCGAGAAGATGAAGGCGCTGATCGAAGTTCTGCGAGAGCGCTTCGACTACGTGCTGATCGACTGTCCCGCGGGCATCGAGCTCGGCTTTCGCAACGCCGTCGCCGGCGCGGACGAAGCAATCGTCATCTGTACCCCCGAGGTTTCGGCGGTGCGCGACGTCGATCGGGTCGTCGGCCTGCTCGGCAACCGCTTTCGGCCGCAGCTGATCATCAACCGGTTGCGGCCCGCACTCGTGCGCAAAGGCAAGATGCTCTCCGTCGAAGACGTGAACGCGATTCTGCGCCTTCCCTTGCTCGGCGTGATCGCCGACGAACCCGACATCATCGTGACGACGAACCGGGGCGAGCCGCTCGCCCTGCGGCCGGAGAATCCCACCGGCGCCGCCTATCACGCGATCGCCGCGCGGGTCGCCGGCGAAGACGTCCCCGCCCCGATGCCGCCTCTCTCGAAGCCGTCGTTCATGGAACGAGTGAGCTCCTTTTTGGGAGGAAAGCGCGCGTGATCGAGTTTCTCAAGCGCCTTTTCGGGCAATCGGGATCGAGTGCGACGGCGAAAGAGCGGCTGCGCTTGGTCCTGATGACCGATCACCTCGAGCTGGCGCCGGAGATGATCGAAAGGCTGAAGGCCGATCTCGTCGACGTGATCTCGCGCCACGTCGAGGTTGACCGCGATCGGATCGAGGTCAACTTCGAACGGCAGGATACCGCGCTTGCGTTACTCGCCAACATCCCCATCATCTCGGTCAACCGCCCCAACGGTAACGGCAGCCACGGGAACGGGAGCAACGGCGGTGCGTCGGTCGAGGCGGTCGCCGAAACGGCGCCGGCCCCGGCCGTCGCGCAAGACGCCGTCGCGTCCGACGCGCCGGCGCCCAAGAAGAAGCCGGCCGCGGATGCAGCGCCGCCGGTTCGCAAACGGCGGCGACGCAAAAAAAACGCCGCCGCAAACGCGGCTGCCGCGCCGACGCCGACCTGAGGCCCTTTGGCCGTTCTCGCATTCGGTGGCGGGGCCAAGCGTTACGCTCGCAACTTCAACTGGCCGCTGGCGCTGGGCGGCGTCTTCATCGCGCTCGTCGGATTGCTCTGCATCCGCTCGGCCGGATTGCACGATACGGATTCGGGCGGCGAGTTCAAGAAGCAAATCCTCTACCTCGCGCTCGGCGTGCCGCTGATGCTCGGGCTTTCGCTCGTAGACTACCGAAACTGGCAGCGCTGGGCTCCCGCGCTCTACGTCGTCAATCTGTTGTTGCTGATCTTTATCTTGCGCGGCGGCCACAGTGCGATGGGCGCGCAACGCTGGATCTCACTGGGGCCGCTGGGCACCTTTCAGCCGTCGGAGCCGGCAAAACTCGTCGTGGCGATTTCGCTGGCGGCCGTGCTCTGCCGGGGGCGCTACGAGAACCTGCAAGAGCTGTGGAAGCCGCTGCTGCTCGTTGCGATTCCAGCGCTGCTGATTCTCAAACAGCCGGACTTGGGAACGTCCCTGACGCTGGTTGCGATCTTGACGGTGGAGCTGTTCTTCGCGTTGCCCAAACTCGGCGACTTCGGCATCTACGCGTTGGCGATGCTGGTCGTCGGCGCGGCGGCGGTCGGTACCAATGCGGTCCTCAAACCGTTTCAGCGCGCTCGGCTCTTCGTATTCCTCAATCCCAAGGCCGATCCGCAAGGCTCGGGTTACAACCTCGCGCAGTCGAAGATCGCCGTCGGTAACGGTGAGTGGTTCGGGCGCGGCCTCTATCGCGGAACGCAGACGCAGCTCAACTTCGTCCCCGAGCACTCGCGCGACTTCATCTTCACCGTGCTGGCCGAGGAGTGGGGATTCGTCGGCGCGATGCTGCTGCTCGTGCTCTACGCCGTCGTACTCTACGGGGGCGTGCGCGCGATGCTCGCGGCGCGCGATCGTTTCGGGTTTCTGCTGGCGAGCGGTCTGGTCGGTTTGCTCTTCTTCCACGTGCTCGTCAACGTCGGAATGACGATCGGGATCATGCCGATCACGGGGATCCCGCTGCCCTTCATGTCGTACGGCGGCTCGGCGATGATCACCGACTTCGCCGCCGCCGGCGTCTTGCTCAATATCTTCTCGCAACGGGATCGCGACGTTCTCGGTAACGCGTAGCGTTTGAAGGTAGGCGCGCCCGCGGATGCCAAGCATCCACGTGTGGGCGTTATTAGAACGACCGGTCGTTTGGCGGCCTTCCTTACCGCAGCGACCTCTCTCATCGCGTGTGCGAGTGTGCCGCAGTTGGCGCTACCGGTTGCAAACGCCGCTCGCGCCGAAGCGTTTGCCCAATCGCCGGATGCGCGGGGTATCGACAAGATCGAGCACATTATCATCATCGTGCAAGAGAATCGCAGCTTCGACAATCTCTTTCAAGGCGCGCCGAACGCCGATACGCGCTCCTGGGGCTACGACAGCAAAGGCGAAAAGATCGATCTTCGGCCGCTGACGATGAAGACGACCTGGGACGTCAACCACAGCCTCGATGCGTTTCTCACCAGCTGCAACGGCACCGGAAAGTATCCGGGAACCCATTGCCGGATGAACGGTTTCGACCAGGAAGGCGTCGAGTGCAGCGGTCCCGGAGAGCCACGCTGCCCGATCAAGAATCCCATGTACTCTTACGTACCGCGCAGCGAATCGAAGCCGTACTTCGATATGGCCTCGCAGTACGTGCTGGCGGATCGAATGTTCGTCTCCAACGTCGACGAGAGCAGCTTCGTCTCGCATCAATACATCATCGCCGGTCAAGCGAGTTCGAGCATGAACGTGCCCGAAGGCGGCCCCTGGGGCTGCAGCGGCAGCGCCTTCGTCCTGACGATCACGCAGCTACGCGCACAGGGACCTCCGATTCCGGCGTGCTTCGACAATCAGACGCTCGGCGACGAGCTCGATGCGGCGAAGATTTCGTGGAAGTACTATACGGCCGCGCTCAACCACGGAGACGGCGGCCTCTGGAGCGCCTATCAAGCGATCGATCACATCTATAATGGGCCGGACTGGAAGAAGGACGTCGTTCATCCGCAAACCCGCTTCTTCAAAGACGTCAGCAACGGTCGGCTTCCAGCCGTCAGCTGGGTGACGCCGACCTGCAAGAACTCCGACCATGCCGGCTGCGATGCCGACGACGGTCCGAAGTGGGTCTCGGCGCTCGTCAACGCGGTAGGAGAGTCGAAGTACTGGAAGAGCAGCGCCATCTTCGTCTTTTGGGACGATCCGGGCGGCTGGTACGACCATGTCGCGCCGAAAAAGCTCGACTACGACGGGCTCGGTTTCCGCGTTCCGCTGCTGGTCATCTCGCCCTATGCCAAGCATGGAAGCGTCTCGCACCTGCGCTACGAGCACGGCAGCCTGCTGCGCTTCGTCGAGGATCGCTTCGGCCTGGCGACCCTCGCGGCGTCCGACGCGCGCGCAACCTCTCCGGCCGGGGATTGTTTTGATTTCTTGCGGGCGCCGCGCAAGTTCGTCCCGATTTCTACGACGATGAGCGCGCGCGACTTTGAGCGGGAGCCGCTCGACCCTCGCCCCGTCGATACGGAGTAGCCGCGGGCAGGTCCATTTTCGGCCTGGCGGGAACAGAGGCTCCAAGTCACGCCGGCAGGCTCCGTCATCGCGACGAAGGGCCGCCGGCAAAGATTTATTAACAAGCAAGATTTTTCTTAAGGAGCTAGCCTGGCGGCGCGAGGCGCCGCCCGCAAGGTGCACCGGCAACGGTAGGCGCGGCGGTTAGGCGGGCTTCGAAAATAGGGGATAATTTGTCGAGCGAGATATTGATCTCGAGCGACCCGTGGGAAAACCGGGTCGCCATACTCGAGGACGGTGGCTTAGCAGAGCTCTACATTGAGCGCGAAGAAAAAGTCATCGGCTCGATTTACAAAGGAAAAGTACAAAACGTGCTCCCCGGAATGGGAGCAGCCTTCGTCGACATCGGCTTGGGGCGTAACGCGTTCCTCTACGTTGACGACATCAACAAACAGCCGCTCAACATCGGCGACGTCGAGATCACCCAAGGTCACGGCGGATTTACGATCAGCGAGAAGGTCAAACGAGGCGACGACGTCCTCGTGCAGATCGTTAAGGAGCCCCGCGGCCTCAAAGGGGCGCGAATCTCCACGAACATCTCGCTTCCGGGCCGCTATCTGATCTTGATGCCGACCGGAAAATACTCCGGCGTCTCGCGCAAGATCGAGTCTGCCGACGAGCGCAATCGGCTCAAGAGCGTCATGAAGCGGATTCGTCCGGAGGGCATGGCCACGGTCGTGCGCACCGCTGCGTCGGGCGTCGGCGAAGCCGAGCTGATCGCGGACCTGGGCGTGCTGATCCGGATGTGGCACGGAATTCTCGAGCGCTATAAGCGTGCGAGTTCGCCGTCGCTTTTGCACAAAGACATGAACTTGGTCTACAAAGCGGCGCGCGATTTCATCACGGCCGACGTCGACCGGGTGCTGATCGACGACGAAGAAGAGTATCGGAAGATTCGCGATCTGCTGCAGCTTCTGGGGCCGCAGTACATCGATCGCATCGAATACTACAACTCGGGACGCTCTCTCTTCGACGACTACCATATCGAGGCCGAGCTGCAGAAGCTCATGAAGCCGAAGATCAACCTTCCCTCCGGCGCGTCGATCGTGATCGAGTCGACCGAGGCGCTTACCGTCATCGACGTCAACTCCGGAAAGTTCACCGGCGGCCGAAACCTCGAGGACACGATCCTCAAGACGAACATCGAGGCCGCCGAGGAGATCGCGCGCCAGGTTCGGCTGCGCGATATCGGCGGGATCATCGTCGTCGATTTCATCGACATGGCTTCCGAAGCGTCCCGCGACAAGGTCATCAAGACGATGGAGGAAAGCCTTCGCCGCGATCGCACGCGAGCGACGATTCAATCCTTCTCCAATCTCGGACTACTCGAGTTCACGCGCAAACGCATCGGCAAAGACCTCGGCGCGCAACTCCGCGGAAGCTGCCCGACGTGTGCCGGTATGGGCAGCGTGATGTCGCCGCAGTCGGTAGCCATCGAGACGTTCCGTCACATCCGCGACGAGGCGCGCAACGGCGTCGCCGGCGACGTGGTCGTGCACGTCGCGCCGACCGTCGCGGTGCAGATGGATTTCTGGTACGAAGAGGAGTGCAACGAGCTCGCCAAGGCGATCGCGCATCCGATTCACGTGCGCGTCGATCCGATGATCCATCCGGAGAAATCCCGGCTCGAGATCGTGAGCAGCGCCAAGGCGGAACGGGAACGCCCCGTTCGCGTCGGGGACGAGCACGAGGTCGAGCTCTTGACGGGGCGTCTGCCGAATGCCACATCGGCTGCAGCGATCGTCGACGGACGCGTCACCGAAGTTGAGAACGCGGCGAACAACGCCGGTAACTTCGTGCGCATTCGCATCCTCGACGTCGACGACAGAGGCGACTACATCCTTGCCGAGCTCGTAATGGCCGGTGCAAAGTCGCGGCGTAAGCGGCCCACGCGTAAAGCGGAGCTGACGGCCGCCGAGCAGACGCGTCAGCTGCGCGAGCTGGCCGAAGATGCGGCGCGCCAATCGGCGTCGCGTCCGCCGATCGGCATCTCGTCGCTGACCGAAGAGGAAGAGGCGCAAGACAAGGCGCTGAGCGCCGAGCGCCGCGGTGAAGCACAGCCCGACGCGATCATCATCGCTGAAGGCGCGGTGCAGCACGCGGCCGCTGAAGGCGAACGCCGTAAACGCCGCCGCCGGCGCCGCCGTGGGCGGGGCGGCCGCGAAGAGGGCGACGAGGGGACGAACGTCGTGGCAACCCCGGTCGTGGTGCCCGCCGCGGCTACGCCCGCCGCGGCTACGGCCGCACCAGTACCCGCGGCTTCGACCGATGGAGTGGCCGGCGACGGTGCCGGCCAGCATCGCCGGCGTCGCCGCCGGCGGCGCGGACGAGGCGGACGCGGGGGCGCGCAAGGCCTCGGAACGATGCCGGACCGCCACATCTTCGAAGTCGGGGCAGACGGCGGCGCAGCCGCAACCGGCGCGACGGCTCCCCCCGAACCGACGCGAGCGATCGCCCGGCGGACGCAGACCGCACCGCCCGCGGTAGAGGCGCCTCCGCCGAGCCTCTCGGCCCCGCAAGAGGAGCCCAAGCGCGCGAAACCAACACGGCGACGTGTCCGGCCGCAGGGCGCGTCCGGGGAACTCGCCGGAGCGGAGAGCGCGCTCGCGTTACCCGCGCCCGACGCAGCGCCCGCGCCTGCAAAAAAGCGCAGCGCGACGCCCCGAAAGAAAGCAGCGCCGGCCGAACCCAAGCCCGTCGCCGCCGCTGTGCCGGTGGCCGAGAGCAAGCCGAAACGTACGCGTGCGACTCGCGCTACGGCGCAAGCCAGTCCGGTCGAGACGGTCGAGAAGCCGGCTCGGCGCCCGCGAAAGACCGCGGCTGCAAAAAAGTAATAGCCGCAATAAGAAAAAAGAGACGCTCCCAAGAGCGTCTCTTTTTTTTCGCCTGGGAAGAGCGTCCCTAGGGCGCGGGGCTCGCGGGCGCGCCGTTCTCTTCGTTTAAGCGAGCGAGACGTGCGTTCAAGAACGCGACCGCGCGGGTGAGCTGATCGTCCTTCGCCGGAATCCCGAATTGAGCGCGCTTGTTCTCCGTGATGACGATATCCGGCGTGATGCCGAGGTGATTGATGTCGCGGTTGCGCGGCGTGAGATAGCGAGCCGTCGTGACTTTGATGGCGCTGCCGTCGGGCAGCGGATAGATCGTCTGGACGACGCCCTTGCCGAACGTCTTGGTTCCGATGATCGTGCCGACGCTGCTATCCTGAATCGCTCCGGAGGTGATCTCGGAGGCCGAAGCCGTATAGCCGTTGACGAGCACCGCGAGCGGGATCGGCGCGATCGCCGTATCGTCGGCGTCGAGCGTCGTGATATTCGAAGCGCGAGACTCGACCGAAACGATCGGTCCGCTGGAGATGAACTTCGAGCTGACGGCAACGGCGGCTTCGAGATAGCCTCCGCCGTTATCGCGAAGATCGAGTACCAGGGCGCGCGCTCCGTCGCGCTGCAAACGTTCGAGCGCGGCGTTAAGCTCGTCGCCGGTGTCGCGGCCGAAGACCGTCAGCGCGACGTAACCGATCTTGCCGGGAAGCATCTTCTCGTAGACGCTGAGCTGGTGGATCTTGGCGCGAGTGATCGTGATGGGCGCCGGCTGCGCCACGCCGTCGCGTGCAATCGTCAGCGTGACGCGGGTTCCCTCTTTACCGCGCAGCTTTCCGCTCGCCATCGAGAGGCCCATGCCTTTGGTAGAGGAGCCGTCGATCGCCGTAATCAGATCGTCCTGCGCGACGCCGGCCTTGTCGGCCGGTCCGTTCGGGACGACGTTTTCGACGCTAATGAATTTCGTTTTGTCGTCGATCTGGATGACGATGCCGGTTCCGCCGAAATCGCCGCCGTCGAGGCCCTGGTTGAGGCCGGCGTACTCCTTGGGCGTCATGAAGACCGTGTAACGGTCGTTGACCGAGCGCAGGATGCCGTCGAGGGCGACGTAGCTGAGGTCGTGGACGGTGAACTTTGATTTCGATTGAGAAGCGGCGTCGGCGATCTCGCGATCGATCTCACGGACGTTGCCGTTCGGGGTTGCGTTGGCGTGCATCTCGGGCAGCGCCGCGTGCTTCACGCCGGCAGTCCGCATCGCCGCGAGCAGCGTGGTCCGAACGGAATCGAGCACGGCCTGCGGATCGACTTTCCGATAGAAGTTCTCGGTGAGGTACGTATAGCTCGTCGAGACTTCCCCGGCGTCGGAGGCGGGAAGGACCTGGCCGGCCGCCATGGCCGGCGCGAAGAGCAGGTGCGCCGACCCCAGAATGGTGGCGGCAAAGAGTACGAGAGCGAGATTGCGTTTCATACTATCCATATCAACGTAAGAGCTGGCGTATATGTGCCTTTGCAACGGCGAGTTGCTTGTCGGCGGGGGTGTCGATCAACGAGGGATTGGGATCCTGCGCAACGACCACGTTTGGCTCGATCCCGTGATGCTGGATGTCGCGCCCGGCCGGCGTCAGATACCGGGCCGTCGTAATCTTCAGCGCGCCGTCGTCGGGGAGTTCGAAGATGCTCTGAACGACGCCCTTGCCGAAGGTCCGCGTGCCGACCAGCGTCGCGAGCCGATAGTCTTGCAGCGCGCCCGACGTGATCTCGGAGGCGCTCGCCGTATATTTGTTGACGAGTACGACCAGCGGCGTAAGCCCGCCGATCGCGTCGCCGAGCGCCTCGTCGGTCGTACGCGAACCGTCGCGCTGGATCGTCGAGACGATCGTGCCCTGCGGGATGAAGAGGCTCGAGATGGCGACCGCCGCGTCGACGAAGCCGCCGCCGTTGAATCGCAGGTCGAGAATGTAACCGCGCGCGCCCTTCGCTTTTCCGTCGAGCAGCGCCTTACGCACTTCGTCGGCCGACGTCTTTCCGAAGTCGGAGAGCTGGATATAGTCGATCCCTTGCTCCACCTTCGCGTGTACGGTCGGAACGTGGATGATCTCGCGGACGATCGCATAGCTGCGCTCGGGCGACGGCGGCTTGTATTGATGGGCCTTCAGGTTCACGATGCTGCCGGCCTCGCCGCGAATCATCGCCTCGACGCGGTCGATCGGGAGGCCGCGCACCCGCTTCCCGTCAACGGCGTCGACGATGTCGCCGGCTTGCATCCCGGCTCTGGCGGCCGGCATGGCGTCGATCGGACGGACGATGACCTCACCGTCCTTGAGTTGGAAAATGTACACGCCGATGCCGCCGAAGTTTCCACCCGAGAGCGACTCGGTCAACCCTCGATTCTCGCGCGGCGAAAGATAGACGGTGTAAGGATCGTGGACCGAGTTCATGATGCCGCGCAGCGCGGCGTCGGTGATGTCCTCGTTTCCGGTCGGGCCCAACGCGTTACCGTAGTGTTTGAGCGCGTAGCCGAGCAACGCGGAGGCGTGCGCGCCGTCGGCGGCCGAGTCCCCCGCGGCGCTCTGCGCAGGCAGCGGCGTGTAGCCGATCTTTTTTGACGTCAGCAGCGACTTGAGCGAATCCGCTTCACCGCTGAGCGGGACCTGGGGCGAGATCGGTTTGTAGTACACGCTCTCGAGACGGCGAAGCGCAAAGTCCGCAACGGCCGAACCCGAAGAGTCTTGCGAATCGTAGAGGGAGCGCAGGTCTCCCGTCGTCGCGACCTCGAGCGCGGAGGGTCCGGCGATCGAGCCGGTGCGATAGCCGACGTAAAGCGCGGTCGCGATTACCGCGGCGAGCGCAACGAATGCCATCAGGAGAAGGCGTCGGGAAAGGCTCATCGATCCTCTATAATACCCGGCAAAGCCGGTTTGGAGTTTCTTCTCAGACGAGAATACTCGATAAGTCTTAATGGAGCCGGGGGGCTGGGTCAACCGGTTTACCCCCAATTCGGACCTCGAAGTGGAGGTGGGGTCCGGTCGACTGCCCGGTCGAACCAACGGCGCCGATCGCCTGGCCGCGCTGGACCGATTGGCCCGCCGCGACGTACATCGCCGAAAGGTGACCGTAACCGGTGGAGTAGCTGCCACCGTGATCGATGAGAATGTAGTTCCCGTAACCTCCGTACCACTGCGCCATGATGACCGTACCGCCGGCCGCGGCCGTAACGGTGGTTCCCATCGGTGCCGCGATGTCGAGCCCCTGATGAAACTCCGGCGAGCCTCCGAACGGATTCGAGCGCCAGCCGAAGGGTGAGGTGATGGTGCCCGTCACGGGCCAGGAGAACGCCCCCCCGCGCCGGCGCTCTCCGTGCCGCCGGCGATTCCCGCGGCGCGGCGTTGCGCCGCGAGTTCCTGTTCGCGCTCGCGGATGAGCGCCTCCAGGGCGGCTTCTTCGGACGCCGTCAGATCCTCCATCTCGGCGACCTGCGTGGCCACGCTTCGCCGGTGGACGGCGGCAAGCTCGACGAGATTCTTACGCTCGTCGGCGAGCGAACCGAGCTGACTGCGCGCTTCCTCCTGAGCCTGCTCTTCCTGTGCAAGCGCCACGCGCGTCCGCTCCAGCTCGGCTTGGATCGCGGCAACGCGCGCCTCGGCCGCTTTTCGCGCCCGAACGGCGCGCTGGTTTGCCGCAATGAGGAGACGCAGATCTTCCCAGCGCTCGACGAACTGGCTAAAGGAACGAGCGGCGAGCAAGGCGTTGAGGTAACTGAGGTTCCCGTATTCGTAGATATCGACCAGCCGCCGCTTGAGCATTTCGTCGTGAAGGCGCAGGGAGCGTTGCGCCGCATCGAGCTGCGTCGTGTTCGCGTCGATGCGGCGTTGCGTCGAGTTTTGTTGCACGGAGAGTGCGTCGATTCGGCCGGTGACGGTGTCGATCGCCGCGTTGGTCTGGGCGAGCTGTCCCTGCAGATCCTGGTAGTGCAACGTCACGGCGTGGAGCTCGACGCGCTTTGCGTGCAGCCGAGTTTGGAGGCCCTCGGCTTTCGCGCGCTCGGCGTTGATCCGCTGTTCGAGCGTCGTCCCGGTCGCGCCGGCAAGCGCCGGCAGCAGCGCGAGGGCGAGCGCTCCGGCGGTTATTCGGCGCGGATTCAACGGGCCGTTACGTTCGCAGATGGCGCCCAACCGAGATCCACGAGGCCAAGAGCCCGACCGCCGCGCCGACGAGGAGCAGTTCCGCCGCGAGAGTCCGAGGATCGACGGGCGCGGCGCTCATCGCGATCCACGGTAAGGCCTCGAGCAGGCGCGGCCAGAGCGTCGCACGCGCAATCGCCAGCAGCCCGATCGCGACTAGCGCGCCGAGCACGCCGTCGAGCATGCCTTCGCAGATGAAGGGGAGCCGGATGTAGGTGTTGGTCGCGCCGACGAGCTGCATGATCGCGATCTCGCGGCGGCGCGCAAAGACCGTCAAGCGAATCGTATTCGAGATGATGATTCCAGCGACGGCAAGGAAGACGCCGATGACCCCGATTCCGACTCGCCGAAGCACCCCGCCAAGCTGCAGCAGCCGCTGCACGATCTTCTGGCCGTAGACGACGTTCGCGACGCCGCCGAGGCGGCGCACGGTCGCGGCGACGGCGGCGACGTCTTCGGGCACGCGGGCCTTGATCCGGAACTTATCCGGCAGCGGGTTTTCGGTGAGCAGCGCGGTATCGATCGCGCCGCGCGTCTGCGTGCGCAGCTCCGCCAGCCCTTCGCGTTTGGCAACGTACTTGGCCGACGCGACACGCGGATCTTGGGCGAGGTAGCGTCCGATCGCCGAGACTTGCGCGCTCGTAGCGTCCGGGCGAAGGTAGGCGGAAATCTCGATCTGATCGAGGAGGCGCGCTCCAACGTCGGCGAGCGCCGCGCGTACGAAAAGAAAGAGTCCGAGTAAGATGATGGTGATTGCGACGGTGCCGATGGCGGTAATCTGCATGCCGGCGTTGCGCGAAAAGTTGCGCAACACCTCACCCAGAAAGAACTTGACCTTGCCCGAGTCCAAGATAGTAGTAGCCTCGCTCTTCGTCGGTTGTAATGCGGCCGTCTTCGAGGCGGACGACGCGTCGACGCATCCGATCGACGACGGCCTGATTGTGCGTTGCGACGACCACGGTCGTCCCCTTGAGGTTGATGCGCTGCAGCAGCGCGGTGATCTCCGTCGTGTTGGCGGGATCGAGATTGCCCGTCGGTTCGTCGCAGAGGAGGATCTTCGGATTGTTCACCAGCGCCCGGGCGATCGCCGTGCGCTGCTGCTCGCCGCCGGAAAGCTCGCTCGGATACATGCGGCTCTTGTGCGATAGCCCGACCAGGTCGAGAGAGCGCGGCACCTGGCGCATCACGTCGCGCGTATGCGCGCCGGTAACCTGCATCGCGAACGCGACGTTCTCCCAGACGGTCTTGTCGGTCAGCAGCTTGAAATCTTGGAAGACCACGCCGAGATGGCGCCGCAAGGCCGGCACGCGGTTGCGGCGCAAACGGTTCGACGCGGATGCCGTTGACGACGATCGTACCGGTCGTGGCCTTCGCCTCGCGATAGAGCAGGCGCATCAGGCTCGACTTGCCTGTTCCGGAATGGCCGACGAGGAAAACGAAGTCACCCTTGGCGATCTCGAGGCTCACGTTATCCAAGGCGCGCACGCCGTTAGGATAGACGAGCGAAACGCCGTGCAGGGAGATCATCGCTAACGGAGGAGTTTTTTGCAGAATGGGGGCTATACCTTCGGCATGGACTTCGATTTAACCGACGAGCAGAAGGCGATCCAGAGCCTCGCGCGCGAGTTCGCGCAGGAAGAGGTGAAGCCTCGGGCCGAGGAGATGGACCGCGAGGAGCGCTTTCCGTACGAGCTCATCGGGAAGATGGCGGAGCTCGGCTTCATGGGTCTGCCCTTCCCCGAGGAGTATGGCGGCGCCGGGGCCGACACGGTGAGCTACGCGCTCGCCGTCATGGAGATCGCGAGAGCCGACGCGTTGACCGCGATCACGATGGCGGCGCACGTCTCGCTCGGCGCCACTCCGTTTTTGCTCTTCGGCACGGAGGCTCAGAAGCAAAAGTACCTCGTTCCGCTCGCCCGCGGAAAGATGCTCTGGGGCTTCGGGCTGACCGAGCCCAACGCGGGAAGCGACGCCGGCAACGTGCAGACCAAGGCCGAGCTGCGCGACGGCAAGTGGGTCGTCAACGGCACGAAAGCCTTCATTACGAACTCCGGCACCGATATCAGCGGCGGCACGACGATCACCGCGGTGACCGGGCGGCGTTCCGACGGATCGCGCGAGATCTCCAACGTCATCGTGCCGCAAGAGACGCCGGGCTTCACCCGGAGCCGCAAGTATCGAAAGATGGGCTGGCGCGCCTCCGATACCCGCGAACTCTCGTTTGCCGACGCCGAGGTGCCCGAGGAAAACCTGCTCGGCGCTCGCGGCGAGGGGTACCGTCAATTCCTCTCAATCCTCGACGGCGGCCGGATCTCGGTGGCCGCCCTCTCGATCGGTCTGGCGATGGGCGCCTACGATGAGGCGCTGGCCTATGCGAAGGAGCGCAGAGCCTTCGGCCAGCCGATCAGTAAGTTTCAGGCGATCTCGTTCAAGCTCGTCGACATGCTCACCGAGATCGAGCACGCGAAGCTGATGATGCTGCGGGCCGCCTGGGAAAAGGATCGTGGCCGCGACTACGTACAAGCGGCGAGCTTCGCCAAACTCTTCGCCGGCGAGCTTTCGCACCGGGTGGTCAACGAAGCGCTGCAGATCCACGGCGGGTACGGTTTCATGGACGAGTATCCGATCTCGCGTATGTACCGGGACCAAAAGATTAATGAAATTGGTGAAGGCACCAACGAGGTCCAGCGCCTGGTCCTCGCGCGGCTGATGGGGTTATAGCGCCTCGCAGCGAAAGCGTTGCGCACAAGAAAGGACCCGCGTAATGAAGTTTCGGCATCTCATCGTCGCCGCGATGCTCGCAGCGACGACCGCGCAAGCATCGGCCGCGCTTTCGCTCGGTACCAAGGCTCCCGAGTTCAGTCTGCCCGCGACGCTCGGCGGCAACGTCTTTACCTTCAACTTGGCCGATGCCCTGAAGAAGGGCCCGGTCGTACTCTATTTTTATCCGGCGGCCTTCACGAAAGGTTGCACGATCGAAGCGCACGATTTCGCTGATGCGATCGATCAATATGCGGCGCTGGGCGCAACGGTCATCGGCGTTTCGCACGATCCGCTCGACACGCTGCAGAAATTCTCGGTCAGCGATTGCCGCAGCAAGTTTGCGGTCGCCGCCGACACGAGCCAAACGGTGATGAAGTCGTACGATTCGGTGCTGCCCCAGAATACGCAGTACGCGAACCGCACCTCGTACGTCATCGCGCCCGATGGAACGATTATTTACACCTACACGAGCCTCGATCCATCGCTTCACGTCCAGAACACGCTCACCGCGCTGAAGGCGTGGAAAGCCGATCACGCTTCAGGGACGACCACTCCATAAGGCAAGCCTCAGCCACGTCTTCGCTTCGGGGCGGTTACGCTCTGACGAGGACCGTCTGACCGAGCGCCGGAGCATGGATGCGGGAGGCGCGAGGCAGATGATAGGAGGGCCACACGGATGTGGCCCGACGAATATGTCCGAGTCGGAGTGTAACCGCCCCGAAGCGAAGACTACACCGCGTCGTCGTTGATGAAGAGCTGCGTCGAGCGGGGCAAGCGTTTCGTCGTGGCGTGTGTGTCGAGCGAAGTGAGATCGCGCGGCACCACGTCGATCGGGGGTATCGCATCGAGGTCCTCGCCGATGAGCGAGGCTTCGTCTTTGAGCTTTCGGCCCTGCGGAAGCAACTTGCTCTCGTAGGAGCCGGCCGCGCCGTTGAAGGCATTTACCGAGCGCTCCAGGTGTTTACGCACCTCGAGCAGGTGCTCCGAGAACTTGACGGTGCGCTCGTAAAGCACGCGGCCGATGGCCGCGATCCGTTTCGCGTTCTCTTCCTGCCGTAGCGCCTGCCAGCCCATTGCGAAGGTGCGAAGGAGGCTGATGAGGCTCAGAGGGCCGGCGACGAGAACGCCCTTGTCGAGCGCATACTCGATGATCGACGGATCCTCGCTGCACGCCGAGCTCAGGAAGACCTCGCCGGCAACGAACATCACGACGTAGTCGGCCGAACCCTTCGCCGTCTGGTAGCCGCGGCGAGCCAGCGAGTCGATGTGGTCGCGCAGCGCTCGGGCGTGCTGCTTGACCAGTGCCCGCCGGGCATCTTCGTCGGGCGCTTCGAGCGCGGCCTGCATCGCATCGATGGGCGCCTTCGCGTCGACGAAGACGCGGCGTTCGCCCGGTAGATTTATCGTCATGTCGGGCCGTACGCGCGCCTCCTCCAAAGCGACCGTCTGCTGCTCGGTAAAGTCGCAATGCGAGAGCATCCCGGCCTTCTCGACGACGTTGCGCAGCTGCATCTCACCCCACTTGCCGCGCGAAGTGGGATTGCGTAAGGCGGTAACGAGGGTCGACGTCTGCGTGCTCAGATGGGAGGTCGCGCTCTGGAGCTTATCGGTTCGCCCGAGCAGTTGATCGAGCTGTTCGCGCAAGCTTCCCTCGTCGCGCCGCCGCGTTGCCTCCATCTCGTTGATCAGCCGGTCGAACTCGACGAGTTTCGCAGCGACGGGAGAGACCAGCTCGCCGACGCGTTCGCTCGCGCGCAACGCGGTCGCCTCGCGCAGTTCGTTTTTCGCTCGCTCGAGCAGTGCTTCGATCGCTTTTTCGCCGCTGCGGCTCGATTCGTGCAGTGTCGCGCGCAGCGCCGCGCTCTCGGCGCGCGCGGCGAGCCATGCGATCGCCGCCCCGATCGCCGCACCGAAGAGAAAGAGTGAAAGGGCGCCGGCGACGACTTCGATCACGCGTTCGGCGGTCCGAGGTATTTTGCGAGAAACGCAAGCGTGCGCGTCCAAGCGTCGGCGGCGGCCAAAGCGACGTACGAGGCTCGTTGATCGTCCATGAAGGCGTGCCCGGCGTTATCGTAGATCTTGATGTCGTTGGGCACGTGCAGCGCCGCGGCGAACTCGCGAACGCTATCGGCGGGTATCCCGGTATCGCGAGCGCCGTAGCTTCCGCAGACCGGCGTCTGTTCTTTTGCCGGGTCGACGTCGGCAAGCGGTCCGTAAAAAGGACAGACGGCGTTAAAGGTCCCGGCGTTATCGATCGAGGCGAGCAGCGCGATTCGTCCGCCCATGCAAAAGCCCAACACCGCCGTTTTCGTCGACGGAAATTGTTCCGAGCACCAGTGCGCCGCCGCGAGGATGTCGCCGTCGTATTGCGTGCGTTCCAGTTGTTTTGCATACGGACGAAAGACCGTGTAGTCGGTGGCTCCGTCGCCGCTCGGGGCGCCGAAGCGTGCGTAGAGATCGGGCGCGATCGCTGCGAATCCGGCCTTGGCGAGCCGCCGAACGATATCGCGGATCGACGTATCGACGCCCCAGACGTGCATGATCACGACGACGGTCGGGGTTTGCTTCGCGCCGTGAACCGGGCGCGCCGCGTATCCGCCGATCACGGCGCCGTCTCGTTTGAGCGCGACGCGCTCGACCGAAATCGCCGGATCGTTTTCGGGTACGAGCGGCGGGTGCGTTTGGCCGCCCGCATCGGGAGCGGAGAGCGCGACCGTGGGTGCGCCCAGCGCGGCTGCCGCGGAAATGCCGACGAAGATGCGCCGGTTCAAATTTGGGGACGCGGCCTGCGTTGGGTCCATCTCCGGCGTGCTCATCGTACGATCTACCTTTGACCGCGCGGCGAAACGTCCTCGGAGCAACGCCCGCGGGAGGTCGCACCGGCGCTGCGAACGTCCTTCGACAAGCTGCGGATGACGGCAAAGTTTGGATAGGAGCGCAATGAACCGAAGAGTCTTTTTGGCGGGCTCGGCGACGATCGCCGCGGCCACGAACGCGGCAGGCGCCGCGACGATTCCCGGTGGCGAACGCTTCGTCGTGCGCCGCGCGGATTTCGACGAAACGTCGTTTGCCGCTGCGCTCGGACGCCCGGCGCAGGTGCGGCAGGTCTACGAAGCCGTCGCATTCCAGCCCGGCGTGCTCGGCAGCATCAAGAATTCGCTTAATGGACTGCAGTTCGGCTTTGGATATCCCGCGGGCTCGCTCGCGATCGCGCTGGCGGGTCACGGCCCGTCGTCGGCGTACTCGTTTAGCGATTATCTCTGGAAGAAGTATCGCATCGGCGATTTCTTCAAGCTCAAAGATGCCGGCGGAATGCCCGTCACGTCGAACGTCTTCCTCAAGAGTGGGGTGCCGTTCGACCCGTCGGTCGATCCGGACGACGAAAAGGGGATGTATCAGGACGCTTCTTTGGAGATGCTGCAGCGGCGCGGCACCGTCGTACTGACCTGCCACACCGCCGTCGAGGAAATTGCGCGGAGGCTCGTCGAGCGCGGCTACGCCGGCGCGACGTCGAACGCACAAGAGGTCGCTGACGATATCCTCACCCATTTGATCGCGAGCGCGGTCGTGGTTCCTTCGATGGTTGCGACGCTCGCCGTTCTCCAATCGACCTATCGCTATGCGTACACCTTAGGAGGTTAGCGAGATGGACGTGCCTGTGCGCCTAAGGCCGCTCGCGTTTGCCGCACTGCTCGCCGTAACCGGATGCTCGAGCGGAGTGCAAGGCTCCAGTGCGTACGATGCGCGCGAACTCCCGAGCGGGCCGGTCGGCCAGTCGATCGCCTACGGACGCACGATCGTCGTGGATACGCAGACGACGATGAAAGGCTACGTCGGGGCCAAGATGTCGTGCGCCGCCTGCCATCTCGCAGGAGGCACGCAGCCGAAGGGCGGCAGCTTCGTCGGCATCTATGGCGCCTTTCCGCAATGGAACCGGCGCGCGCATCGGGTGATCGCCCTGCAAGACCGGATTGCGGAATGCTTCCTCTACAGCATGAACGGCCGGCCGCCCGCGTACGACAGCAAGGCGATGATCGCCGTCGTTGCCTACATTGCCTGGCTCTCGCGCGGGACGCCGGCCGGGCGCCCGCAAGCGGCCGACCAGCGCTACGCCGTGCCGCTGCCGAGCGAGTCGCCGAATCCGCAGCGCGGCGCCGCGCTCTACGCGCAGAAGTGCGCCGCTTGCCACGGTTCGGACGGCGGCGGCCAATCCAACGTCTTTCCGCCGCTTTGGGGAAAGAACTCGTTCAACCGGGGGGCCGGCATGGCGCATCTCGACCGGATGACCGGATTCGTCCGCTACAATATGCCGCAGAACGCGCCCGGCTCGCTCTCGGTCGCGCAGGCCTATGACGTCGCCGCTTTCGTCTTGAGCCACGCCCGGCCGCGCTTTCACAAAGACGCTTTGGTGGTCACGCCTTCCCTCCCCGCGCGCTACTTTTAGCGTTTCAGGCCTGCTCGCCGCCCGGCAGGTCAAGCGCGCGTAGTCGTAGGCCTCCGGCGCGCGAAAAGATAAGATGAAGCCTGCCTTGGAAGATACTCTCGTTACCGTAACCCTTCCCGAGATGGGCGAGTCCGTCACCGAAGGCTCGATCGTCGAGTGGCTCCGCAACGTCGGCGATTTCGTCGCGGAGGGCGATCCGCTCGTCGAGGTCACCACCGACAAAGTCGACGTCGAGGTGCCGGCGACCGTCTCCGGAGTCGTAACGAAGATCTCCGCCCGCGAGGGAGAGACGGTCTCGATTGGGGCCGACCTCGCGCAGATCGATACCTCGAAGAGTAACGGAACGGCCGCGCGGCCGAGCAGCGCCGGCAACGGAGCGTCGCGTCCGGCTGCGCCCACCAAACCGGCGCCGCCCCCTCCATCCCACCCGGTGCAGGCAGGTGAGCGAATCGCCGATCAGCCCGCGCGGCGAATGGCGAAGCGCTTGGACGTCGATTTGGGCGGCGTGCGCGGATCGGGGCCGAACGGACTGATCCTGCGCTCCGACGTCATCGAGCAGGCAGATCAGGCTCGCCGGCAGACGCGAGCGCCGCAGACTCCGCTGCCGTCGATCTCCCCCGATGCGAAGCTCGTCCCGTTGCGCGGGCCGGCAGCCGCGCTTGCGGGCTACATGGAGCAGAGCCTCACGATTCCGACGGCCACGAGCTTCCGCAGCATCGCCGTCGACACGCTCGACGCACGCCGCAAAGAGCTCAACGGCGGCCTGCGGGCGGCCGGACGCAACGAGAAGGTTTCGTTCACGCATCTGATCGCGTACGCGCTGGTTACGGCTGCGCGCGAACGGCCCGTCATCACGTACTCGTATCGCCGCGACGACAGCGGCGGCGCGGCCCGGCTGGAGCCGGGGGTGCATCTCGGTTTGGCCGTCAACAGCGAGCGAAAAGACGGCTCGCGCTTTCTCGTCGTGCCCGTCATTCGCAACGCGGATACGTTGGATTTCGCTGCGTTTCGTATGCGTTACGAGGAGCTCGTGGGAAAGGCGCGCGAGAACAAGCTCGCGGCCGACGATCTCGTCGGCGCCTCCTTCACGTTAACCAATCCTGGCGGCATCGGAACGATTGCTTCGGTACCGCGATTGATGGCCGGACAGGGCGCGATCGTCGCGGCCGGCGCGATCGGTTATCCGCCGGGTTTTGCCAACGCGAACGAACAGTCGTTACGCCTGCTCGGCGTTTCGCGGGTCATGCAGATGACCAGCACCTACGATCATCGCGTGATCCAAGGCGCACAATCGGGCGAATATCTGCGCCGCGTCGACGAGCTGCTGCAAGGCGGCAGCGGCTTTTACGAGAGCGTCTTCGCCTCGCTGGGATTGCAGGCGGCGCCGGTCGCGCAGCTTGCCGTTACATCCCTCACGCCGGCGAGCAGGCCGCCCTCCGACGAGATGCTGCGCGCGGTCGCTGCCGGCATGGCCATTGTCTCGGCCTACCGCAGGTACGGACACCTCGCGGCTCACCTCGATCCGCTCGGCGCAGAGCCGGTGGGGGATGCCTCACTGCAGCCCCAGACCTACGGATTGACTCCCGCCTTGCAGAGCGCGATTCCGGCAAGCGTCCTGCGCGTGAAGGTGCCCGGCAATACGCTTGCCGACGTGCTGCCTCGCCTGCGCGAAACGTACAGTTCGACAATTGCCTACGAAATCGAGCACATTTCGGATGCAACCCAGCGTACGTGGCTGCGCGATTACATCGAGTCGGGCCGTAACCGAGCCGAACCGAAACCGGAACGACAGATCGAGCTGCTCGAACGTCTCACCCAAGTCGAAGCCTTCGACCGCTACGTGCGCAAGACGTTCCTCGGCCAGAAAACGTTTTCCGGCGAGGGCCTCGACGTGATGGTCCCGATGCTTCAGGAGATGCTGGACATGTTGGCCGAAGACGGCGTCGCCGACGCAGTCCTGGGCATGGCCCACCGTGGAAGGCTCAACGTCATCGCCCACGTCGTCAACATGCCCTACGAAGAAGTAATGATGGAATTCGAGGCCGCGCAGTACCGCGGAAACCTCGGCGACGACGACGTGATGGGCGACGTCAAGTACCATCACGGCGCGACCGGGACCTTTACGACCTCGAAGGGCAAGAGCATCAACGTCACGCTCGCGCACAATCCGAGCCACCTCGAGGCCGTTGACCCGGTCGTCGAGGGAAGCGCGCGGGCGCTGCAGACCGAACACTCGCAAGGCGTTCCAACGCTCGACTGTAGGCGGGCCGTTCCGATCTTGATCCACGGCGACGCGGCCTTCACCGGCCAGGGCATCGTCGCGGAGGTATTCAATTTACAGTCGCTCCCCGGCTACGAGACCGGCGGAACGATCCACCTGATCGCCAACAATCAGATCGGCTTCACGACCGACGCGACCGACGCTCGTTCGACGCGTTACGCCTCGGATCTCGCCAAAGGCTTCGACGTACCGATCGTTCACGTCAATGCCGACGACCTCGACGCATGCATCGCCGCGGTTCGCTTGGCGGTCGATTTCCGGCGCGCCTTCGGGCGCGACGCGCTCATCGACTTAATCGGCTATCGCCGCTTTGGGCATAACGAACAAGACGAGCCGGCGTACACTCAGCCGAAGATGGCCGAACAGATCAAGAGCCATCCGACGGTTCGCGAGCTCTTCGCCAACAAGCTCGTCAACATGGGCGTGCTCGGAGCCGATCGCGTGCAGGTGCTCGTCGACGAAGCGACGGCGCGTCTGCAGGAAGCCCGTCGCGGAGTTCGCGGCGCCATGGCCTCACACATCAGCGGCCGAAAGATGTCGGGAAGCAATACGTTCGACGGAACGGCGCTGCCGCCGGTCGACCGTGCGGAGCTGCTCGCATGGGTCGAAGCGCTGAGTACGGTTCCCGCGGGCTTTACGCTCAACCGGAAGCTGCAAGGACAATTCGAGCGGCGCAACGGCGTGATCGCGGAGCGGGGAGTCGTCGACTGGGGCACGGCGGAATCGCTGGCCTTCGCGTCCCTCCTACTGGCGAAGACGCCGGTTCGGCTGACCGGCCAGGACACCGAGCGCGGCACGTTCAGCCACCGCCACGCGGTCTTTCACGATCCCGCGACTCACGCGGCGTGGATTCCGCTGCAGCACCTCGCAAAAGAGCAAGCCTCGTTCGAGATACGCAACAGCCCGCTCTCTGAGTACGCGTGCATGGGCTTCGAATACGGTTACTCGACGCAACAGCCTGAAGCGCTCGTTCTGTGGGAAGCCCAGTACGGCGATTTCTTCAACGGCGCCGAGATCATCGTCGATCAGTTCATCGCGGCTGGCCAGGCGAAGTGGGGCCAGACGTCGCGCTTGACGCTGCTGCTGCCGCACGGCTACGAAGGCGGCGGTCCCGAGCACAGCAGCGCACGTCTCGAACGCTTCCTGCAGCTCGTTGCGGAAGGAAATTTGCGCGTTGCGTATCCCTCGGTCGCGAGCAACTACTACCACCTCTTGCGCATGCAGGCGCGTTCCCCGATCGCGGTACCGCTGGTCGTGATGACTCCGAAGTCGTTGCTGCGCGCCGAGGTCGCCGCGGGCCGGCTCGACGATATGGTGAAAGGCGGCTTTGCGCCGGTGCTCGACGATCCGCGCGAGCTCGATCGTGCTCAAATCGAGCGCCTGATCCTCTGCAGCGGAAAGGTCTACTACGATCTCGTCACCCAGCCCGCGTATAAGGAGCTGCGCCATACGGCGATTGCCCGGATCGAACTGCTCGCGCCGCTTCCGGTCGGCGAGATCAATCGCCTGATTTCGCGTTATCCCAAGCTCACGAAGCTCGTCTGGGTGCAAGAAGAGCCCAAGAACATGGGCGCCCGCGCGTTCGTGCGGCGCCGGCTGCTCGAAGGCAAACGCGACGGCTTCGACATCGAGTACATCGGACGCGGTTACCGGGCGAGTCCGAGCGAAGGCTACTCCGGCCAGCACGCCGCCGAACAAGAACGAATCGTCGCGACGGCGCTCGCGGAGTAAAGGTGGTGGCGTGATGTTTCGCTTCTTCATCGCCGCGCTTGCTGCCGCCGCGCTGCTCGGCGGCCCGGCGCGCGCGCAGGACGCGGTGGCCGCACTCACCTATCCCTCGGCGCCCTCGGACGGAACGGTTGACAGCTATTATGGAACGCGCGTCTCCGACCCATACCGCCCCCTCGAAAGTCTCGATTCTCCGGCGACGGGCGCCTGGATCCGCGCCGAGGCGGCGATCACGAGCGCGTACCTCGATGCGATCCCGCAGCGCGCGCAGATCGCGACCCATTTACGAAGGCTCCTGAAGTACGAAGCCTTCGGCGTGCCGTTCCACATGCGTAATCAATATTTCTACCTGCACAATGCGGGCCTGCAAGATCAGTACGTGCTCTACACGATGGCAGGATTGCACGGAACGCCTCGCGTCCTCATCGACCCGAACGCGATGTCGAGCGACGGCTCGGTTACGCTGGGCGGAGAAGTGCCCAGCTGGAACGCTCGCCTCCTCGCCTACATGACGCAGTCGTCGGGTTCGGATTGGGAGACGTGGCACGTTCGCAACGTTTCGAGCGGCCATGATCTGCCCGATGTGGTGCGCTGGAGCAAGTTTTCAAACGCATCGTGGCTGCCCGACGGTAAGGCCTTCTTCTACGAACGCTATCCGCAGCCAAAGAGCCAAGGAGAGTACAAGGCGGCGCTCTACGGCCAAGGCGTCTACGAGCACGTTCTCGGTACGCCGCAATCCGCCGATTCGGTCTTCTACTATCGGCCGGAGCACCGCAACTGGCTCTACGACGCCGAAGTAACGCAAGACGGGCGGTACGTCGTGCTCACCGCTTCGAGCAACGATTCGATCAACGATCGGATCGGGTACGCCGACTTGAGCGATCCGCACCGCAAGATCCACGAACTGCTCTGGAAGAACGACGCTCAGTGGAACTATGTCGGAAACGTGGGGCCGCTCTTCTACTTCACGACGACGCTCGACGCGCCGAACACCAGCGTCGTGACGATCGATCTGCGCCGCCCGGGGGCCGTGCGCACGCTGGTGCCGCCGTCGCGTTCGGCGCTCGCCGGCGCGACCGACGTCGGCGGCCGGCTGATCCTAAGCTACCTCACCGATGCGCACTCCGCGGTGAAAGTGTACGATCGCAACGGGCGCTTCGTACGCGACGTCGCCTTGCCGGGCGTCGGAACCGCGACGGGCTTCCCGGGCTATGCCGGCGATCGCCTGACCTTTTATCGCTACGCCGGCTGGACGACGCCCGGGACGGTCTATTCCTACGACGTGCTTTCGGGGGCGAATCAGGTCTACCGCCGGCCAAAGGTCAACTTCGAGCCGGATCAGTACGTGACCACCGAAATCTTTTACCGCAGCAAGGACGGCACGCGCGTGCCGATGACGATCTCCTATCGTAAGGGGCTGGCGCGAGACGGACGCAATCCGACGATCCTCTACGGATACGGGGGCTTTGACATTGCGATAACGCCGTACTTCTCGTCGTACATCGCCAGCTGGCTGCAGATGGGCGGTGTCTATGCCGTCGCCAACGTTCGCGGCGGCTCCGAGTACGGCGAGACCTGGCACGAGGGCGGAATGCTCGGGAAGAAGCAAAACGTCTTCGACGACTTCATCGCCGCGGCGCAATATCTGATCGGCGAGGGCTACACGTCGACGCCGAAGCTTGCGATCAAGGGCGAATCCAATGGCGGCCTGCTCGTCGGCGCGGTCGAAACCCAGCGGCCCGACCTCTTCGGCGCCGCGCTGGCGGGCGTCGGCGTCATGGACGCGCTGCGCTTCGATAAGTTTACGATCGGCAACTTCTGGGCGGCGGAGCTGGGCTGCGCAACCTGCGGCAAGGCCGATTTCGACTGGCTCTACGCATACTCACCCTACGCCAACATCAGGCCTGGCACCAAGTATCCGGCAACGTTGGTGGTGACGTCCGACCACGACGACCGCGTCTTTCCAGCGCACAGCTACAAGTTCGCGGCCCGCATGCAGGCCGCGCAGGCCGGACCGGCGCCGATTCTGCTGCGAGTTCAGCAAAAAGCCGGTCACGGCGAGAGCACGACGCTCGGGCAGACGATCGACCTCTACGCGGACATGTACGCCTTTCTCGTCAAGAACCTCGGCATGACGCTTCCGGCGTCCTTTTAGGCTCGCGGTCACTCGAACATCAAATGCAACAGCTCTTCGATGCGCCGAGCATTGACGAAGAGCCGCCGCGCCTGCTCCGTGATGAAGCCTCGTTCTACCATCGAATCGAAGAGCGCGAGCAGCGGGTCGTAGTAGCCGAGGTAGTTCAGCAACCCGATCGGCTTGTCGTGGATCGCGAGCTGTCGCCACGTTACCATCTCGCAGAATTCGTCCATGGTGCCGAATCCGCCCGGCAGCGCGATGAATGCGTCGCTGAGCTCCGCCATCATCGCCTTGCGCTCGTGCATCGTCGTAACGACGTGCAGCTGCGCGAGGCCGGCGTGCGCGATCTCCGTTTCGGCAAGCGCCTGCGGAATGATGCCGATTACTTCGGCGCCGCAGGCAAGCGCCGTATCGGCGACGATGCCCATCAGCCCGACGCTGCCGCCGCCATAGACGATGCCGTAGCCGGCGCCGGCTACGCTTCGCGCGACCTCCGCCGCCATCGCCGCGTAGGCCGGATCGTCCCCGGTCCGCGATCCGCAGAAAATGCAAAGACGCTTCACCGTTTTGCGCGGTTGGTCGACGGAGGCTGATGCGCCTGCTCTCTCGCGTCTGGTTTTGGGCGTCCTTGGAGCTGCTCGTGCTCGTCGTGCTCGCCGCCATCCGCGCGAAGCTCTGGACGTACGGCTCCGATACGGGTACCTTCGCGCAGGTCGTCGCCGGCGCGTTGCACGGAATGCGCAACGGCGTCGAAGACGGATCGCACTTCCGCTATCACTGGTCGCCCTCGCTGGTGCTGCTGTGGCCGCTCGTAGCGCTGACCGGCAGCGCGCTTCCACTACAGATCGTCCAGGCGGCGGCAACCGTTGCGTGCGCGCCGCTGGTCGCAGCGTTGGCGCGTCCGTACGCCGGCGTTGCATTGGCGGAGCGTCTGGGCATCCTGACGCTGCTCTATCCGCCGCTGCTGGCGCTGGGTTTCGACGAGTTTCACGAGCTCGGGCTTTTCAGCGTCCTCGTGCTCGGGATGTTCGTCGCGGCCGATCGCGGACGGTGGCTCTGGTTTGCCTTGTGCGGACTCGTCGCGCTCGGCCTGCGCGAGGACGCCGCGCTGACGCTGATTTTTTTCGGAGGTGCGCTTGCGTGGATCGCGGCACGGCCGGCTCCGGCCGGCGGCGCGCTGCTCGACGGTTCTCCGCGTCCCGGGACGCTCGTTGCGGGCACGCTCCTTGCCGCGGGAGGCGCGGCCGCGCTGCTTGTCTACTATCTCGCGATCGTTCCGCGCTTCGGGGGTTGGCGGCCAAGCCACTTCTACGTCTATCCTTTTGCCGACGGTCCGTTGGCGCTGGCCGTCGCTCCGTTCGTCCATCCGCTCCCGTTTGTGGGCGCGATCTTCACCTTCGGGCGTCTGACCTATGTCCTGGAGGCGTTCGTGCCGCTGCTATTCCTGCCGCTGCGTTCGCGCTGGGCGCTGCTGGCGTTGCCCGGGGGCGCCGTCGTCCTGCTTGCGAACTCCGGTTACGTCTGGCGTATGGGCGATCACTACGCCGCACTCTGGATCCCTTGGCTGCTCGTCGCGACCGTGATGGGCGTCGTATCGGTAGAGCGAAAGGCGAACCAGCGCACTGCGAAAAACTGGACGAGCGCCGCCGCCGTCATCTGCGTAATTTTTTTGATCGCTTTCGACCCACTCCATCCGCTGCACTACTTGCATCCGTACTACCACGATCTCGCCGACGCGCGGCGAGCGCTGGACTGCGTGCCCGAGAACGCGTCGCTCTCGACCTACGACGAATGGTTTTCCGCGGTGGCCGCCCGGCGGCCGCTCGCGACGATCGATAAGACCGGCGGCGTCGAGTACTTGGTCTATGCCGGCGACTTTCCCAGCGACTCGTACCGGTTGACGATTGCTCCGGTTATCGCGCGGGAGGTTGCGCGGGGCGAGTATCGCGTCGTCTGCCGCTTTGGCGACGTTGCGGCGTACCGTCGAAAGGATTTCAAATAATGCAGGCACTCCCCGGCCCCGGCCGCTGGACGACGATGCGGGCGCTCTTCCCCGTGCCGTTTCGCCGGTTTCCCGAGTTCCTCGCGATGCTTACCAAGCGTTACGGCAACCTCGTCGCTTTCTCGCTCCCGTGGCGATCGTACGTCTTCGTCAACGAGCCGGCTCTGATCAAGGATATTCTCGTGACGCAGCAGCACGCGTTCTCGAAGTCGCTCGGCACGCGCGTCCTGCGCCTGCTGCTCGGCGAGGGGCTGCTGACCAGCGAGGACCCCCTGCATCGGCAGATGCGCCGGATCGTGCAGCCGGCTTTTCATCGCGAGCGCATGCTGGAGTACGCGCGTATCATGCAGCGGGACGCATCGGAGTTCGTCGACCGGATCGATCCGCAGCAACCGTTCGACGCACGCGCCGCGATGACGGCGCTCACGCTTCGCATTGCGACCGAGACGCTTTTCGGAAGCGACGAGAGCGAGTCCGCCCGCGTAGTCGCCGAGGCGCTGCACCTGATGATGCGAGAGTTCCCGTACATGCTGACCCCGCTGAGCGGGCTGCGCCGGCGCCTGCCGCTTCCGGGAACGCGCCGCTTCTGGCACTCTCGCGCCACGCTCGACGAGATCATCTACGGTCTGATTGCCCGGCGCCGGCGCGACGGCGGCGATCGCGGCGACGCACTCTCGATGCTGCTGGCCGCGCGCGACGCCGAGACCGGGCACCGGCCGACCGACGAACAGATTCGCGACGAGATCATGACGCTCTTTATCGCCGGACACGAAACGACCGCGAATGCAATGACTTGGGCCCTCGTGCTGCTCGCTCGCAACCCCGATGTCAACGCGCGGGCTGCGGAGGCGGCCGCGCAGGGCGATCGTGACTATCTCGATCGTCTCGGCAAAGAGGTCTTGCGTCTCTACCCGCCGGCTTGGATCATCGGACGGGAGACGCGCAGCGACGTGACGCTTGCCGATGGAACGCGCATCGCGCGGGGGATGACGGTCTTCATGGCACCGCTGATCCTGCATCGGCGAGCCGAGTACTTCGAAGATCCGGAGCGGTTCGATCCACAGCGCTGGATGGGTGAGGAGCCGCCGCCGTTTTCCTACGTGCCGTTCGGCGGCGGCGCGCGGCGCTGCATCGGCGAAGAGTTCGCGCGCAACGAGATGCGGATCGTGCTCGAGCCGCTCTTACGAAAGTTTCGCTTTACGTTCGCCGGCGATTCGAGCGTCCCGATCTCTGCTTCGGTTACGCTGCGACCGGCCGGCCCGGTGCTGATGCGCGCGGTCCTGCGCGAGCGATCAGCCGTTGTGCGGGCATGACCCGACGCTCTGCGGGTCGGAATCACCGGTCCCCGAGTACTTTTGGAGCCAGCAGCTTCCGGTGAGGGAGCAGTAGCAGAATGAAAGGCCGACGCGCTCGAGCGCTGGCCGATAGTAATGAACCAAGAGCGCGCCGTCCATGCGAAAGATCATGTGCTTCGAATTTGCCGGAATGACCATTCCGGCGGTCGGCGTGCTCGTGCTAAACGCCAGCTTCGTTCCGGCTGCGAGCGCCTTACGCGCCGCGCGCATCCCTTGCGGCTCGGCGGCGACGGCCGCCGAGAGCACCGCTTCGATCGTCGGCTCGTTCTTACCGTCCCAGGTGATCGCGACGCTGCGGACGATCGCCGGCCCGAGGCCGTCGTTACGGATGTCGAGCTCGGAGGACCACGGGGAGTCCGTGCGGTCGAAGCTGACGTAGGGCCAGACCGTCGCGCTGAATTGCTGCGCGATGACGCGCGTCTGATAGACGGCCGCGCCGGCCGCGACGAGACTGACGATCAGCGCGCTGAGACCGATTGCAAAGTCGAGCCGGAAACCTTTTTCGTTCATGATGCCTGCGGCGCTTATGCGACGACCAGTTCTTCGTCTCCGGCGCCCGCCTTCCGCACCGCCTCCTCGATCATTTGCTCGGCGAGTTCGGCGTGAGCCCAGCGAGCTTGCGCCTGCGGACCGAGGCAATCGATCGGATCGAAGTAGAGGAAGGCTTTACCCGGCTTGACGCTCGGGGCAGCGTAGACCGCTATACCGTTCTCCCGGTCGTAGTACTCGTACGAATGGACGTCGCGCTTCCCGCCGCCGCCCGGCGCGTCGCAAACGAAGGTCGGAGTGTTGAAACCGGCGGTGCTTCCCCGCACGAACTTCTCGGTGTCGACGGCCGTCGCGATCGTCGTACGGAGCTCCTCGACCCCTTTTACCATGTCGTGCATGTAGACGTAATACGGGTGCACGTTGATGTGGCCGAGCCGTTTGACGAGCAGCTGCATCCGCTCGCGGGTGTCGTTGACGCCGCGAATCAAAACGGATTGGTTGCGGGTGAAGATGCCGCGCTCGAAGAGCAGGCGCATCGCCTTCTCCGTGATCCACGTGATCTCTTCGGGTGCGTTGAAGTGGGTATGCAGCACGACTTCCTTGCCGAGCGTTCTCCCGCGTTCGACGATCGAGGTCAGCGCGTCGAGCCACTCGGTGTGCGTGATCAGCTTCATCGGCATGATCGCCGGGCCCTTAGACGCGAAGCGAAGCCGGCGAAGGTGAGGAATGTCGAGCAGCGCGTTGCCGATCAGCTCGATATTCTTCGGTGCGAGCTGGTACGCGTCACCGCCCGAGATGACGATGTCTTCGAGCTCGGGGCGGCTCGCGATGTACGCGAACGCTTCGTGCCACTGTTTGGGCGTCGTCGCGAGCGTGACTTTGTTGACGTTCTCGGTATCCGGGCCGATGGCGTAGCTGCGCGTGCAGAAGCGGCAGTAGACCGGGCAGACCGCAAGCGGCAGAAAGAGCGCCTTATCGACGTAGCGGTGCACGAGGCCGGGGAGGGGTGAATCCTCCTGTTCGTGGAGCGAGTCGAGCGTCAACCGCGGATGATCCGGTAGCGCCGTGGAGTCCAGCGGTATGAACTGGCGGCGAATCGGATCGTCGACGGGGTTATCCCAGTCGATCAGCGAGATCGCGTACGGCGAGACGCGTACCGCCATCGGTGCGCGCCGGAAGCCGGCCTCGGCGTCGGCGTAAAACTCGGGCGAGCAGACGCCGCGGATCGTTTCGAGGAGCTCTTCGGCCGTTTTGACCGAGCGCCGCTGCTGCCAGAGATGATCGAGGAACGTTGCCTCGTCGACCTCGGCGTAGGCGGGAATGTGGCGCCAAAACTCGCCTTGGCGCAGCCGCTTATATTCAAACTGCTCGGGGGGTGCCGGCGGCTTGACGTGGGGGACGGCTGAAAGGGTTTGCGTCATTGAGCGTTCCTTGCGTAGGTTTCGTTGAAGTGTGCGTGAAGCCGCGGCCGATCGCGCAGCGTCTGCAGTGCGATGTGCGCGTGGTCTTTGGTATAACCGTTGCCGATGATCATCGTGACGTCCCGGCCGATCCCTTCGGCACCCAGCGCGGCGGCCGTAAACGACGTCGACATCGAAAAGAAATAGATCGTCCCGCCTTCGCGCGCGCAGAGGATCGAACAGAGCTCGGTACCCGGAACGTTCACGCAGTTGACGACGAGATCGGCGGCCTGCGGCGCCGCCGCGGCAACCGCGCCGCTGGCGGCGACGGCGTTGCGCGCATCGGCGACGATCAGCTCGTCGACGTAGCCCAGCTCTTGCAAGAGCATCGCTCCGCGCGTCTGCGCGTCGGGGACGATGCCGATGACGCGTCCGCTCTCGCCGACGCGCTCCTTGGCTTGCGCGCAGGCGAGGACGCCGCTCTTTCCGTCGGCGCCGACGACGACGACCGTCTGACCGGGCCGGCAGAGCCGGCGAACTTGGGCCGGAGCGCCGGCGACGTCCAACACCGCAAGCGCTACGCCTTCGTCGATATCCGCCGGAAGGCGCGCCCAAAGGCCGCTTGAAAAGAGAATCGCCGAACCGCGCACCCATACTCTTCCGGTCGCGACGTCGACGCGCGTCACCGCTTCGAGAAGCAGCGGCGTCAGCGTGAGCGAGACCAGCGACGCGATGCGGTCACCCGCGCGCAGATCGATGCGATCTCGCAGGTCGCCGCCGATCTTCCGGATCCGTCCGACGAACATGCCGCCGCTGCCGGTTACCGGATTATGCTGCTTGCCGCGCGTGCGAACGTTCTCGAGGATGTGCTCGCCGATGCGCTCGGCGTCGAACTCGCAAGCCTGGGCGATTTGCTTGAACGAGGCCGAGTCGATGTTCAATACCTCGACGTCGCAGAGAATCTCGCTCGGTGAGGCCTCGGGCGTGTTGTCGAGCCGCCACGCCTCTTGCGGCATGACTCCCGACGGCTCGAGCACCCGGTGCGTTCCCAGCGGGTGGCAGCGCGAGGAGGGCGCAGTCGTCATCGCGTGACGACCGTGACGCCGCCGCGATCGAAGGGCATTCCGAGCACGATCGTCGTACGCGTGCGGGCCATTCCCGGGGTCGCCTTCAGACGGGCTAAGAGTTCGTCGAGATGTTGCGTCGAACGCGTTGCCACTTTGCAGATGAAGCTCTCTTCTCCGGCGACCGAGTGCACTTCGCAGACCTCCGGCATCTCGCTCAGGAGGCGCGTAAAATCTTCGTAGGCGCAATCCGGCGACGTGTAGCAACTGATGAACGCCGTGAGGTTGAGGCCGAGCGCGGCCGGATCGAGTTTTGCTCCGTAGCCGCGAATGTAACCGCGCTGCTCGAGCCGCTTCACGCGATCGTGCACGGCGGGGGGCCGCAGCCCGACGATCGTTCCCAATTCGGCAAAGGTCGAGCGAGCGTTGCGCTGCAACGCGTCGAGGATGCGAAGGTCGAGGTCGTCGAGCGAATCAGTCGTAGAAATCATATTCGATAGGAGTGGCAAGTTTGCCGAACAATCTTCGGTCGAATAAACATAACACCAGGAATCCATTCGCCGCAAGCCCCCTATGGACCCTGGCTTTATTGGCAGGCTTGCTCGCCTGGGCAGCGGGCTGCTCCCGTCCTGGCGGCCCGGCGCCTCCCGACGAGGCGCGCTTCGACCTGGCGGCCGACCCCCGCAACCTCAATCCGCTCTTTACGAACCCCGACGCAGCTTCGGTCGAGCAACAGGTCGCCCGGCTTGCCTTCGAGCCGTTCGTCGACCTCGATGCGCGCGGTCGCCCGATACCGGCGCTTCTCGATCGGATCCCCACGACGCAAAACGGCGGAATCTCGGCCGACGGCCGGACGATACGCTACGAGCTTCGGCGCAGCGTGCGCTGGAGCGACGGAGTGCCGGTTAGCGCGCAAGACGTCCTCTTCACGCTGCGCGCCATCACGGATCCCCGAAATCCGGTGCGCTCGCATGAAGGCTACGACCTCATCGATCGCGCCTACGCGATCGGACGGCATTCCGTCGTCTTCCATCTCAGGCACGCGTGGGCTCCGGCGGTGACTTCGTATTTCTCCTACGGTTTTTCGCCGCAGTTCGTCCTGCCGGCGCACGTCTTGCGTTCGCAGTCGCCGCTGGCACGAGCGGCCTTCAACGCCGATCCGAGCGTCGGCGACGGGCCGTTCACCTTCGTCTCCTGGCGACGCGGCGAGGGGATGCGATATCGGGCAAATCCGCGCTATTGGCGAGGAAAGCCGGCCGTGGCGCGGCTCGTCGTTCGCAGCGTGCCGGATCCCTCGACGAACTTACTGCTCCTACAATCGGGCGAACTCGACTGGAATCTGCTGGCGCCGGCGCAGCTGGCGATCGTCCGGGGTGACGCGTCGCTGCGCTTCATCACCGTGCCGACCTCCGTCGTCGCGGGTCTGGCGCTCAACACGTCGCGGCCACCGCTTGACGACGTCCGAATACGCCGGGCACTTGCGATGTCGGTCGATCGCGAAGCGATCTCTCGAAAGATCACGCTTGGACTCTATCCCGTGACCAACGCGGCGCAACCGCGCTTCTCCTGGGCGTTCGACCCATCGGTCCGCGAGCCGGCGTACGATCCGGCGCAAGCCGACCGCCTCCTCGACCAGGCCGGCTGGCCGCGCTCGGCCGACGGATGGCGGCGACGCGGCGGAAAGACTCTGCGGCTCGTCTACGTGCAGTTCGTGGAGACGATGACGGGAGTCCGGGTCGCGACTACGGTGGCGGCGGCGCTGCGCGAGCGCGGCGTCGACGTGGCCGTCAAGTCGGTCAGCAACGCGCAGCTCTTCTTGCCGCAGACGGGCGTGCTGGCGTCGGGCAACTTCGACCTCGCGTACGTGCCGTGGACGATGGGAGCCGATCCGGACGACTCGTGGATCCTGCGCTGCGGCGCGCCGTCGAACTACATGCGCTGGTGCAGCGCCGCGGTCGATCGTTTGGAGCGGCAGGCCCTGGCCACGACCGCTCGTGCCGTGCGCAAGCGAGCCTATTCTCAAATCGCGCAGATCGTCGCCGATCAGGTCCCGATTCTCTACCTCTTTAACGCCGCGTACGTCTATGCGTACCGCGAACGCCTGCAGGGCTTCGCGCCCAACGCATTCCTTCCGACGTGGAACGCGTACGGCTGGCGCGTAACCGAGAAGCAGGCGAAATCATAGAGCGCCGCGCGCCAGGAATTCGGCGAGGCGGCGTCCGAACGCTCGTTTTGGAGTGGAAGCCGCCGCGGGCGTAGCGCCGTCGTGATCGAGTTCTTCCTGCGGCGCCCGCATTTTGCTGGTGTGCTCAGTTTCGTCGTGCTGCTGGCGGGATTGGTGACGATTCCGACGCTGCCGATCGCGCAGTATCCGCAGATCTCGCCGCCGACCGTAACGGTCACGTCGGAATACCCCGGCGCGAGCGCGGCGATGGTGATGCGTTCGGTGACGACGCCGCTGGAGATCAATATCAACGGCGCGGACGGACTGCAGTACATGCAATCCTATTCGAGCGCCAACGGCACGAGCGTCATCACCTGTACCTTCGCGCTCGGAACCAATCCCACGATCGATCAGACCAACGTCCAGCACGGCGTCGACCTAACGCTGGCGCAGCTCCCGCCGGCCGTCCAAAGCTATGGCGTCTCCGTGACGAAGAGCTCGGGTAACATCACGATCGCCGTCGCGATGCTCTCAAAGAGCTCTGCGGCCTCCGACGTCGCGGTGAGCAACTACGCCGATCTCAACGTGATCGAAGAGCTCAAGCGAATTCCGGGCGTCGGTCAGGTTCAGGTGCTGGGCGACCGGACCTACGGCATGCGCGTCTGGGTCGATCCGCACAAGCTGCAGGCCAACGGGATCTCGCTGGATACCGTGCTGAGCGCCATTCAAAACAATAACGCCGACGTCGCTCCCGGTGCGATCGGCCAGCCGCCGACGGCCGGTTCGCAGCCGTTTCAGATCCCGATTGCGATCAACGGGCGATTGCAGTCGGCCGACGAGTTCAAGCAGATCGTCATCGCCGCGCAGCCCAACGGCGGTTATCTGCGTCTGGGTGACGTCGCCGAAGTGCAGCTCGGCGCGCAGAACTACGTGACCTCGGCTCGCTATAGCGGTCAGACTGCCGTCGTCCTGGCGATTCAGGGCGAACCGACGGCAAACTCGCTGCAGATCTCGACCAACGTTCGCGCAGCGATGGCGCGGCTGGCAGAGCGCTTTCCCGCCGGCATCGGTTACAGCATCGCGTTCGATACGTCCGATTTCGTGAAGGCCTCGATCAGAGAGGTCGTCATCACGCTTCTGATCGCGATCGTCCTGGTCGTGCTCGTCATCTTCCTGTTCCTGCAGAACTGGCGCAGCACGCTGATCCCGTCAATTACGATTCCGGTCTCCCTGATCGGCACGTTTGCGGCGATGAAGCTGCTGGGCTTTTCCATCAACACCCTAACGCTCTTCGGCTTGACGCTGGCAACCGGGCTCGTCGTCGACGACGCCATCGTCGTGCTGGAGAACATCGTTCGCCACATCGTCGACGATAAAGCGAGCCCCTTCGACGCGACGGTCCGCGCGATGAAGGAAATCTCCGGTGCGGTTCTGGCGACCTCGCTGGTGCTGATGTCGGTCTTCATTCCGGTGGCGCTGCTGCCGGGCACGACCGGCCTGCTCTACCAACAGTTTGCCCTGACGATGGCCGCCTCCATCGCGATATCGCTCTTTACGGCCCTGACCCTCGCCCCCGTGCTTGCCTACGAGATCGTGCACGGGAGCGAGTCGACGAAGAATCATTTCATGCTGTGGTTCGAGGGCCGTTTGCGCGCGCTCACGCACTGGTACGAAGGCCTGCTCCCACGGCTGATCGCGCGCCGTAAGGTCGTCGTCGGTGTCTTCGTGCTCGGCCTCATCTTGCTCGCCGTGATGTTCGAGGTAACGCCGCAGGGTTTTATTCCCGCCGAGGACCAGAGTCTGCTCTACGTTCTGGTGACGCTGCCGGTCCAAGCCTCCATGGATCAGACGACCGCGGCCGTGAAACGGCTCGAGAAGATGATGCTCGCGATGCCGCAGGTCGAAGCGGTAACCAGCGGCATCGGCTTCGGCTTTGCCAACAACAGCTCGAACCAGGCGACGATGTTCGTCCAGCTCAAACCGCTCTCGCAACGAGGGGGCGTGCAAAACTCCGCGCTCGCGCTGCAGTACCAATTCTACACCCAGTTCGCGAAGGTCCCCGGCCTCACGGCGCTGCCGGCAAATCCGCCCGCGATCCCGGGATTGGGAACGACCGGCGGATTTGCAATCGAGATTCAGGACATCGACAACCTCGGCTTGCCGGCGCTCAACCGGGTCGGCAATGCCATCTTGGCCGACGCGAAGAAGGAGCCGGCGCTCTCGCAGGTTCGCATTCCCACGATCTTAACGGGGCAGTACCTGGCGACGAAGTTCGATCGCTCGAAGGCACTCGCGTTCGGCGTAACGCCTCAGGCGTTCTTCGATACGATCAGCGCGACCACCGGCGTGACGCTGGTGAACTTCTTCGACTACGGAACGCGATCGTACCAGGTGCTGGTGCAGGCGAAAGCGGGCCAGCGCAAATCGCCGGCCGATCTCTCGCGGATCTACGTCTCGAACACGGCCGGAAACATGATGCCGGTCAGCGAGTTTCTCCACACCGGCTACATTTCGGACAACGTCGCGATCATGCGCTTCAACGAGTACAACTCGTTTGAGATCGACGGTTCGCCGGGCACGCGCGCGAGCTCCGGCGACTCGCTCAACGCCATTGCGAAGATCGTCACGAATCACTTGCCCAAGGGGATGGCGTACGACTGGAGCGGCATTGCGCGCCAGCAAGTGCAGAGCGGCCCGCAGACGATCATCGTCTTTTGCATGGGATTGCTCTTCGTCTTTCTCGTTCTCGTCGCGCAGTACGAGAGCCTGACGACGCCGTTGGTCATCATGCTGGCCGTGCCGTTGGCGCTGCTCGGTGGAGTCTCTGCGATCTACCTTCGGCGCCTGGTCGAACTCGCGAGCGAGATCGTTCATTCGGTGCTTGCCGGTCATCCCGTACCGATTCCGATGACATCTTCGGACATCTACGCGCAGATCGGCTACGTCATGCTGATCGGCCTCGCGGCCAAGAACGCGATTCTCATCGTCGAGTTCGCCAATCAGCTGCGCGAGAAAGGACTCGGCCATATCGAGGCGGTGACGCAAGCAGCGGCGACTCGACTGCGGCCGATCCTCATGACCTCGATCGCCTTCATACTCGGCATCTTACCGCTCGCGTTTGCCACCGGCGACGGTGCGCAGTCCCGCATCTCGCTCGGCACGGCGGTGATGGGCGGGATGCTCGTCTCGCTCGTGATGAATCTCGGGGTCGTCCCGGTGCTCTACGTGATCGTCATCGAACTCACCGAGCGCAAGCGCAATCGCAAGCCGATTACGCCGGAAGATCTGCCCCCACCGCCGATGCCCACCGCTTCGCTTGGGTAGAGCGCTTAGATCTGAGACCCGATGGGTTCGGGGCGTGTGAAGGAAGGAGCGGAGGCAGGATGCCGGGAGCGACGACGAGGCGAGCAGCTTTTCCGCAGGACGCGGAAAAGCGAGCGTCCCGAACCCATCGGGTCTCAGGTCTAAGCGCTCTCACACCTATGCGCTCTACACCGCTTTTACGGCTTGCGTCAATCCGTCTACGGAGGCTTTTGCGTCGCCGAAGAGCATCGACGTGTTCCCCATCTCGTAGAGCGGATTCTCGATGCCCGCGAAGCCGGAACGCATCGAGCGTTTGAGAACGACGACGTTGGATGCTTTGTCGACGTCGAGGATCGGCATTCCGTAGATCGGCGAGCTGGCGACGTTGCGGGCCGCGGGATTGGTGACGTCGTTCGCACCGATGACTAGCGCTACGTCGGCCGTCGGGAACTCCGCGTTGACGTCTTCCATGTCGAGTAGCTGATTGTAGGGAACGTTTGCTTCGGCGAGCAGCACGTTCATGTGCCCGGGCATGCGCCCAGCGACCGGATGGATCGCGTAGAGAACTTTTACCCCGCGTTTCTCGAGTTGATCGGCCAGCGCTTTGACGCTGTGCTGCGCCTGCGCGACGGCCATCCCGTAACCGGGCACGAAGATTACTTTCGACGCGTAGGCGAGCATGACGGCGACGTCGTCGGCGCTCGTCGCGCGAATCTGCTGCGGTCCGCTCGAACTGGCCACCTCCGTTCCGCCGGCCGAACCGAAGGCGCCGAAGAGAACGTTGGTGAGCGGACGATTCATCGCGCGGCTCATGGCGACGGTCAAGATCGTGCCGCTCGCGCCGACGAGCGCGCCGCAGATAATGAGCAGGGTCGAGTCGATCTCGAAACCGGTGATCGCCACGGCGACGCCGGTAAACGAGTTGAGCAGCGAAATGACGACCGGCATGTCGGCGCCCCCGATCGGCAAGACGAAGAGTACGCCGAGCAGCAACGCGGCCAACAGGAGCACCGGGTACGCCCAGGGCGGCAAGACGCCAAGCGTCGCGACGCACCACACGCCGAGCCCCAGAATCGTCAGCAAAACGATGCCGTTGACGATTTGCTGCCCGGGATAGGTGATCGGACGGCCGGTCATCACCTCTTGCAGCTTGAGGAAGGCGATGATCGAGCCGGAGAAGCTAATGGCGCCGATGATTGCCGAGAGCACGAGCGAGACCGAGACGACGTCGTTGAGGCCGCCGTTGGGCACCGCAACGAAATATTGCACGGTCGAGATCAGTGCCGCCGCGCCGCCGCCGGCTCCGTTGTAGAGCGCGACCATCTGCGGCATCGCGGTCATCTTGACTTTGAGCGCCGCGTAGATTCCAATCAGGCCGCCGATGACGACGCCGGCAACGACCGATTCCCATCCGGCGGCTTGCGTGCGCACGAGGATCCCGCCGAGCGCGATCGCCATGCCGGCCATGGCTAGTCGATTGCCTCGCCGGGCCGTCGCGGGCGAGTTCAGCTCGTGGAGGCCGTAGATAAAGAGCGCGATCGCAACGAGGTTGGCGAGATCGATCCAAACGCTCATTTGCCGTCGCCTTTGCGCTTGAACATTTGCAGCATTCGTTCGGTCACCGCAAAGCCGCCGAAGACGTTGATCGCGCCGAGCGTTACCGCAGCGACCGCGAGCGTCGTCAGCAGCGCGCCGTGCTGGACTCCCGCCAGCGCGCCGACGATGACGATCGCACCCGCGAGCACGATCCCGTGGATCGCGTTGGTCGCCGACATCAGCGGCGTATGCAGCGTCGTCGGCACTTTGGAGATGACCTCGAAGCCGACGAAGACCGCCAACACGAGCACCGTTAAGAGCTCGACGAGATGTGAGACGTCGGTCACGACGCGTTCCCTCCGAGAAGCACTCGGCCGCCGCTTGCAACCACTGCACCCTTGGCGACCTCGTCGTTCATATCGATCTCCAGCGTTCCGTCCTTGATCCATGGCGAAAGCAGCGCGTAGACGTTGCGCGAGTAGAGCCGGCTAGCGTCGGCAGGCATGGTGCTTGCCAGGTTCGTCGTGCCGACGATCGTCACGCCGTTGGGCGTCGTGGTGACCGCATCGGGGACGGTCAGCTCGCAGTTGCCTCCGGCTTCGGCGGCGAGGTTGACGATGACGCTGCCGGGCTTCATCGCTTCGACCGCGGCCTTGGTGATCAAAACGGGAGCCTTGCGCCCCGGAACCAGCGCCGTCGTGATCACGACGTCGTTGAGGCCGATCTGTTCGACCATCCACGCGCGCTGGCGTTCCTGCTGCTCGGACGTTAACTCTTTGGCGTAGCCTCCCGCCGCCTGCGCGTCCTCGCCCAGGTCGAACTCGAGAAAGGTCGCGCCGAGCGACGCAACCTGTTCCTTCACGACGGCGCGCACGTCGTAGCCGCTCACGACCGCGCCGAGCCTGCGCGCGGTGGCGATGGCTTGCAGACCCGCGACGCCGGCACCGAGAATCAGCGCCTTCGCCGGGCGGATCGTTCCCGCGGCGGTCGTCAGCATCGGGAAGAACTTCGGCAGTGCCGCCGCGGCGAGCAACACCGCTTTGTAGCCGGCGATGTTGCTCTGCGAAGAGAGCGCGTCCATCGACTGTGCGCGGGTGATGCGCGGAATCATCTCCATCGCCAAGGCGGTGAGGTTCGCGGCCGCCAGGCGCTGCGTAAATGCAGCGTCCCCCAGCGGATTCAAGAAACCAACTACGATACCGTTGGGCCGCAGGGCCGCGATCGCGTCGTCGCCCGGCCGCCCAATGGTGACGAAGACGTCGGCGGCTGCAGCCAGCGAGGGTGTGTCGTCGGCTAACGACGCTCCGGCCTGCACGTAGAGATCGTCCGGAAACGAAGCGGACTCCCCCGCGCCGCGCTGCACGCTGACGGCGACGTTGGCTTTGGTGAATTTCGAGACGGTTTCGGGCACGAGCGCCACCCGGCGCTCCTTAACCGCGGCCTCGCGGGGAACGGCAACGATCATATAGCGCGGGGGATTTGCTGGAAAGGGACGGCGCCCTTTAGGGCGCGCAGCCTTTAGGAGCCTGCTCCTAGCTTATGCTTATCCGGTTTCGCAGGATGCCGATGCGCTCGATCTCGACCTCGAGCAGATCGCCGTCGGCGAGAAACTCGGGCGGGTTTCGTGCGAAGCCGACTCCTTTCGGCGTCCCCGTTGCGATGACGTCGCCAGGCAGGAGCGTCATGCCTTTGGAGAGCTCGGCGATCAGCCGGGGAATCGCAAAGATCATGGCCGAGGTATTGGCATGCTGCTTTTCCACGCCGTTGCGGCGCAGGCGCACGTCCAATCGTTGCGGATCGCCGAGTTCTTCCGGGGTTACGATCCACGGACCGATCGGCGCGCTGTCGTCGAGACTCTTACCTTTGAACCACTGGCCATACTCGCGCTGTAAGTCGCGCGCGGTGACGTCGTTGAAGGCGGTGTAGCCAAAGACGGCATGCAGGGCATCTTCGGGCGCGAGGTCTTTACATTCCGAGCCGATGACGATTGCCAGCTCGGCTTCGAAGTCGTATTCCAACGAAACCGCGCCGCTCAGACGTAACGTGGCATCGGGTGCGGCGATGGCGGTCGGCGCCTTGGTGAAGAACGTCGGCAGCGAGGGAAGCTTCAGGGGACGCCCGAGCGCGCGCGCCCCTTCCTTGGCGTGCTCGAGATAGTTGCGTCCGACGCAAAAGATGTTCCGTGAGGGACGCAGCGGAGCTTCGAGTTCGACGCTCGAGAGCGCGACGAGCTCGTCGGCGGTATGCCACGCGATGCGCTCGTGGGGCGCCAACTCGAGGTAGTCGCGCAGCGCCGGCGTGGCGATCGGGCGGATCGAGGAACCTTCGAGCACTCCCGGACGCGGTCGGCCGTCTGCGGGCCGATACGTCACGAACTTCAAATCGGCGGTAGCGTGGCGGCCGGGAGCGGCTTGGGCGTGGGCGAACTGCCGCGAATATCGTTGAGCGAGGGCAGCTTTGCGTTCTGCTGCTGCGACTTGTGCTCCATTTCGACCGCCTGCTTACGCGCGGTATCCATCATGACGTTGGCCGCACCTTCGTCGTTCCCCCAGGTGCCGCCGGCCGTGATGAGCGAGACGCGTCGCGCGACCTTCTCCGTTTTCGGATCGTAGTCGTACGTTACGCGATAGAGGCCGACCGTCGCCGTGCCGTCCGGCTTGCGAATCCACATCTGCAGCGCGTTGCCGAACGTCTGAACGTTGAAGGTCTGAATCTTGCACGGCTTCGTCGACTTGACGCGCACGACTTGCCCGTATTTGTTGACTTCGACGACGACTTCGGTGTGCAGCGGAATTTTCGGAAGAACCGGCTTGACCGCCGGCGCCGGCGAGGGCGTTGCCGCCAAGAGCGGTACGGCCCCGGCGAAAAAAGCGAGCGCGAGGAGGACGTTGCGCAAGGACTCTACGCGAGCCACTAGTTGCGCGAGAGTACGGCGAATGGATGGCCGCACGATCCGCAAGCGACGACGACCTGCAGATGCGGTTTTTCGCGCACGCTGCGCGCTTCGTCGCCGCCCTCTTCGAAACCGCAGAAACGGCACCGCGTCGAGGTGGGCCGTTCGCCTGCCGCCTGTTCGTCCACGATACTGCGCTTTACGCGGGCCCCGTAGTTCGACCTGCCGAAGCTGCGCAGACCGATGCCCATCCGTCTGGTCGCCTTTGCTTTTCTCGTCTTCGCGCTCAACATCTCCGCCGCACAAGCCGAGCGGCCGATCGTTGACCTCCACCGCCTAGACTCATATTTCCAACTCTTTGCCGCAGATTCGAGCGTACCGTGGAAGCCCGCGACCGTTCGGCTCGATACGTACTCGAGCGCACCGGTCGCTTTTGCGGTGTACGCGGTCGATCCCGCCGACGTGCTGACCGCGGGCGCGAACTTCAGCCCGCGCCCGGTCGTCACCGCGCACCGGCGCGCGATCGCCACGTTCAACTTCACGCCGCCCGGCGGTTATCAGTTTCAGTCGAGCCAAGTGAGCGTTCCGCTGGGAACGCGCGAAGGCTTTTTTGTCGTTGAAGCCCGCCGCGGCGACGTCGGCGAGCAGGTGTGGATCAACCGCTCGCGCGTCGGTCTGTTCTCCAAAGAGACGCCGGGCGGCTCGCTTTTCTACGGTGTGGATTTGGGAACGGGCGCCCCGCTGCAGCGGATGCGGGTGCAGCTCGTCGTCAACACGGCCTTCGTAACGAGTCAGACCGATGCGCAGGGCGCCGTACGTTGGAATCGAGCCTCCCATCCCGTCTTCGCGCTCGCACAGTGGGGTAACAGCTATGCATTTTTGAGCCCGCTCCCGCAGGCCCCGGTTCCCGGAGCGATCGTCGGCGTACGCACCGATTCCGCGGTCGTTCATGCCGGAGGGGTGCTGCGTGTAGCAGGGTTCGTACGGACGCGTTCGGGGAGCGTCTTGCGAGCCGGAAGCGGCAGCGCGCTCGTTTCGTTGCGCAACGGTGCCCGGACGCTCGTGCAGCGTCGCGTCGCGGTCGATGAGGCCGGCGCCTTCGCGGGCGAACTGGCCGTTCCCACCGACGCGGCCGCCGGCGACTATACGGTTTTGGCGCAAGCCCCCGGCGGCGCGGGCGGAGCGACCGTGCACGTCGATGCAAATGCGGGCGACCTTTCGCTCGACGTGCGTTCTGCCTGCAACGGTCCGTGCGACTATCGTCAAGACGTTCCGCTGCTGGTTCACGCGTCCCGCGGCAACGTGCTCGTCAACGTAACGGCCGTGCGTTCGCCGCACGTCTATCTCGGGGCGGCGCCGGAAACGACACCGTGGGCCACGACCAAGTGGAGCGTGCAATCGGTTCGCGTCGACGCCGCCGGCAACGCGACGCTTACGATCCCGCGGCCGGACGATAATCTGGGCTCGACTTACGGGATCGCGGCCGACTCCGGCGGGGCAACCGCGCAGACGCGCGTCGTGGTGCCGACCGCGGATGCGGCGATCGATCTGCGCGTCGATCGAACGGAGCAGAGTCTCGGCTCGCCGTTGAGCTTCGACGTAGACGCGGAAACGATCGACGGCAAACCGCTGTCGAAGGCGACCGTTCGCGTCGACCTCGTGCACGGCGGCTCGACGCAGGAACAGCAGATCGGCCTCGACGCGCAAGGCCACGCGAGAGGAAGCTTCAACTCTCCCGAGCTCGGCACGAACTTGGTCTTTGCTTCCGTCGACCACGGCGGTCGCGCAACCGACGGCGCCCAGGTTCAGGTCGATCCGCAGGCATCGGTGCCGGCAGCCGACGGACGCAGCCCGAACGTGCGAATTTCGCTGAGCACCGGCGACGTTCGCGCCGGGCAGCAAGTGACCGTCGATGCCGACGCGCCGGGCTCGCAGGGTGACGCACTGATCAGCTACGAGAGCGCGCTAGGCATCCAGTTCGGCGTCGTTCGTGCCGATGGAGGCCATGCCGTGGCACACGTGCGAGCAATCGACGCCGCCGGCGATCTGCGCGTCGGTGCGGCGTTCGTGCACGGCGGCGCAATCGAATGGAGCACGGTTCCGCTGATCCTCTCGGCGCCGGGCCGACCGCACCTCTCCGAGCTTACGCTGCGCAGCGACCACTTTGCGACCGGCGAAGCGGCCCGCGTTTCACTTGACGGCACGAGTGCCGGGAAGGGAACCTTCATCCTGCGCGTCAGCCGCGGTGCGCCGTCGGGCGCTGCGCTCTTCTCTTCGGCACCGGCTTTGCTGGCGATCGGTCTGACCAGCACGCAGGATAGCGCGCCCGAGGATCTCACTTGGCATCCCTGCGTCGATTCGACTGGGAGCCGCGCGCAGGTGCTGGGCTTCGTGCGGCGTTCGCAGCCGCCGGACGAGTCGCTGGCGCAGGCCGAAACGGAAACAGTCGCGTGGAAGGTCGTTCGCAGCGATGGCGACGCAGTCGCATTCGATTTGCCGGCACGCGGCCGATACGTGGTCTCCGTACTCGATATTGCCGATGACGGAAGCGTCAGTGCCGGCTCGACGACGATGGAGGTGCACTAAATCGTGGCGTTGATGCTGCTCGACACGTACGGTCTCGTCTACCGCGCGTTCTTTGCGCTTCCGGGCCTGACGACGAGTACGGGCACGCCCATCAACGCGGTGTACGGCTTTACGATGATGCTCAACAAGCTCATCTCCGACGAGCGTCCGACGCACGTTCTCGCTGCGTTCGACAAGGGAATGCCGGCCGAACGCCTCGCGCTGTTCGCAGAGTATAAGGCACAACGGCGTGCGATGCCCGACGACCTGCGCAGTCAGTTCGCGCTGGTTCGCCGCGTGCTCGCGACGTACGGCATTCCAGTCGTTGAGATCGAAGGACAAGAAGCCGACGACGTCATCGCGACGCTCGCGCGACAAGCGGAAGAGGCGGGAGAGCAGACGATCGTCGTCACCGGAGATCTCGATCTGTTGCAGATCGTCGACGAGCGGACGACGGTGCTCGTCACCCGGCGGGGCATCACCGAACTCGGACGCTACGACCCGCCGGCGGTCCGAGAACGCTTCGGCCTCGAACCCACGCAGCTTCCGGACTACCGGGGCCTCAAGGGCGATCCATCGGACAATCTCCCGGGCATCCCCGGAGTCGGTGAAAAGACCGCGAGCAAACTGCTTGAGGCGGCCGGTTCGCTCGACGCATTGATCGCAAACCCCGATTTAGCCGGCAATCCGAAGCTCGCACGCTTGATCGAAGAGTACGGAGGGCAGGCGTGTCTTTGCCGCGCCGTCTCGGTCGTTCGCCGCGACCTGCCGCTGAGCGTCGATTGGAATGAGAGCCGCTACGAGGCCCCCGACGACGCAACGCTTTATCCGCTCTTCCGCGAGCTCGAATTCAAGACGCTGCTCGCCAAGCTCTCACCGCCCCCGGATCTGCCGCTCTTCGAAGCGGTTACGAAACTGACCGGCAACTATCGCAGCTACGTTCATTGCGTCGATCCGCCCGAGTTCGTCGCACTCGCCCACGAGCTCGAAGGGTATGCGAGCGCGCAAAGCGTCGCTTTCGCCTTGCTCGGCGACGCGCTCGGGATCTCGACACGGCAGGGGGAAGGAATCGCCTTCGCCGCGGGCGCGCTCGCGCACGATGGCGTGCGCGATGCCCTATCGAAAATCTTCGGTTCGCCGGCGCGCCGCGGCGGCTACGACGTCAAGCGGTTGACTCACGTTCTCCAAACGGCCGGAGTCGCCGGCGTTGGGTTCTCCGACGACGCGATGATCGGCGCGCACTTACTCGATCCGTCGCATGGTTTCGCCGATGTCGAAGATGCCGCCGCGGCGTTTCTCGGACTCGACCTTCCCGACGAGGCCGCCGCTGCGGCCGACGCGACGCTGCAGTTGATCGCGAAGACTCGTAGCGAGCTCGAATCGCGCGGCCAGCTCTCGCTCTACGAAGAAGTCGAGCTGCCGCTCGCGCCCATATTGGCGAAGATGGAGAGCGCCGGAGTCGCCATCGACCCCAAAGAGCTGCGCGTCATCGGCGAGCGCGTCGACGCCTCGGCCGAAGGGCTCCGCGCGCGGATCTACGATCTCTCCGGCGAGGAGTTCAACATCGGATCGCCTCAGCAGCTCGGCAAAGTCCTCTTCGGCAAACTCAACATTCCCGGAGCCAAGAAGACGAAGACGGGCTGGGCGACCGGAGTGGAGGTACTCCAAAGCCTCGCGCGCGAGTATCCGATCTGCGCGCTGGTGCTGGAATGGCGCGAGGTCACCAAGCTCAAGAACACCTACGTCGACGTGATCCCGCAGCTGATCGATCCGAAGGATGGCCGGTTGCGCACCGCGTTCAATCAGACCGCGACGGCGACCGGGCGGCTTTCGTCGACGAATCCGAATCTGCAGAACATCCCGGTGCGCGGGGAGCTCGGACGGCGGATCCGGCGCGCGTTCGTCGCGCGCAGCGACGAGTACGTCTTGCTCGCGGCCGACTACAGTCAGATCGAACTTCGGCTGATGGCACACCTTTCCGGCGACGAAGCGATGCTGCGCGCTTTCGAAGATTCGCAGGACATCCACGATTTTACGGCGCGGCAGATCTTCGGCATCGCCGGCGATCGCGAGGTCGACCCCAACCAGCGGCGCATGGCAAAGAGCGTCAACTTCGGCCTCTTGTACGGCATGTCGGACTTCGGACTAGCGCAGCGCTTGGAGATCGGCCGGGCCGAGGCCAAAGAGATCACGGCCGCGTACTTCGCGCGCTTTCCCTCGGTACGCGCGCACATCGACGGCACGATCGCGCAGGCGCGGGCGGCGGGTTACGTTTCGACGATCCTCGGACGCCGGCGATATATGCCCGGCTTGACCTCCGGGAACTACATGCTGCGCGCGGCGGCGGAGCGCGAGGCGACCAACGCGCCGCTGCAAGGGAGCGCCGCCGATCTCATGAAACTCGCGATGGTGCGCATCGCTCGCGCGCTCGATGCATCGGGACTCGACGCTACGATGCTGCTGCAGATCCACGACGAGTTGATCTTCGACGTGCGCAAAACCGACGTCGCAGGCACCGCGCAGCTCGTGCGAAAGCACATGGAGACGGCACTCGAGCTGCGAGTTCCGCTCGAGGTGACGATTAAAACCGGACGCAATTGGTACGACGTCGAGCCGATGATACAGGAGAGCCCCGAACGTGTTTAGATATCTAGCCGCAATCGTCGCGATGCTCGCGACGGCCGTCGTCCACGCGCCCAAAGCAAATCTGACGTTGGAAATTGCGCGTACCGAGGCGCAGCGCGAACGCGGCCTGATGTTCCGCCATTCCCTGCCGCCGCATACCGGCATGATCTTTTTATTCGAGCGAGACGAGCAGATCGCGTTCTGGATGAAGAACACGCCCATCGCGCTCGACATGGTATTCATCGCCTCCGACGGCACCGTGCGCCGCGTCTTTGCCAACGTTCCGGTCGTGCCGGCGAGCACGCCGGACGACCGAATTCCGCAAGAGCAGAGCCAGGCGCGTTACGTGATCGAGCTCCCCGCAGGTGAAGCGGCCGGTGACGGAATTGCCGCGGGCGTCAAACTCGATCTGCGCGGCATCGCGGACACGCCCTCGTAAGCGCTGCTTGCCCGAGCTACCCGAAGTCGAAACGATCGTCCGCGGCCTGCAGCGCGCGATCGCGGGGAAACGGATCGCGGGAGCCGACGTGCGGCTCGCACGCATGATCGTCGCGCCGGCGGGGGTCGACTTTAAGCGCGTGGTTGCAGGTCAGCGTATCGCCCGAACGCGGCGGCGCGGCAAGTATGCGGTCATCGAACTGGAGTCGGGCGATGCGCTGGTCGTCAGCCTGCGAATGACCGGGCGTCTCGTCGTCAGCGAGGCGGGCGGCCCGCAGTACCCCCGCTCGCACGTCGTCCTCCGGTTCACGGACGGCGCTCGGCTGCATTTTGCCGACGTCCGAACCTTTGGCCGGATGCAATTCGTGAAGGCCGGCGAATCGTGGGATGGCCGCCTCGGCGTGGAGCCGCTCTCGACCGGCTTTACAGCAGAGGCCTTTATCGGTATGCTGGCGGGGCGGACGAGCTCGATCAAGACCTTCTTGCTCGATCAGCGCCGCATCGCCGGCGTCGGCAATATCTACGCCTGCGAAGCGCTGTGGGAGGCTCGGATTCGTCCGACCAAGCCGGCAGGGGCATTGACAAAGGCGGCCGCGCGCCGCTTACGTAACGTCGTCGTCGGCGTATTACAACGCGCAATCGACATGCGCGGCACGACGGTCGATGATTACGTGGATGCCGAAGGCCTCAAGGGTGGTTTTCAAAACAACCTTTGCGTCTACGGCAGGCACGGGCAAACGTGCTCGCGCTGCGGCACGGGCAGGATCGTGCGAACCGTCTTGGGCGGCCGCGGAACCTGGTGGTGCCGGCGCTGCCAAAGATAAAAAATATATAAAGGTAGGAAAGTCAAATCTCAACAACCGAACTCGCACCAATAACTCAAGAAGAAGATCAACTCGCGTTCGAACAGCGGCTCTACGAAGAATCGCTCAAGGTTCTCGACGAAGGCCAAGTCCTCACGGGGACCATCGTCCAAAAAGACAAGGACGAAGTCCTCGTCGACGTCGGCGGAAAGTCCGAAGGCGTCCTTCCGTTCCGCGAACTCTCCCTCGCAATCGATCCAAAACTCCTGAAGGTTGGCGATACCGTCGAGGTGATGGTTCACCGCATCGACGAGATGGACGGCACGCTCTTTCTCTCGGAGCGCCGCGCACGCGCGCTCAAGACGTGGGAGAAAGTGATCGAAGCTCACGAACGTGACGAAGTGATCGAGGCGACCGTCACCCAGGTCGTGAAGGGCGGCGTACTCGTCGATTTGGGTATGCGCGGATTCGTTCCGGCCTCTCAGATCCGCCGGCAGCCGGTCGGAAATCTCGACGAGCTCGTCGGACAGCATCTGCGGCTCAAGGTGATCGATCTGGATCACAAACGCCATCGCGTCGTTCTCTCGCAGCGGCTCGTGCTCGAAGAAGAGCTGCAGGCAAAGAAGCAGGAGCTTCTCGACACGCTCGAAGTCGCGCAGATTCGCGAAGGCGTCGTCGTCCGGCTGGCCGATTTCGGCGCCTTCGTCGACCTCGGCGGCATAGACGGCTTGATTCACAACAGCGAGTTGTCGTACGCGCGGATCAAGCATCCGTCGGAGGTCGTGAAGATCGGCGACGTCGTGCAGGTCGAGATCATGAAGTTCGATCCGGACGCGAAGAAAGTGAGTCTATCGCTCAAGCACGCGCTGCCGGATCCGTGGGACCAGTACGCAGACCGTCTCTACGAAACCAACAAGCTCACGGCGCAGATCGTCAAGGTAACCCCGAACTACCTGCTCGTCGAGGTCATCCCGGGCATCCTCGCAATGGTGCCCAAGGGCGAGTTCGATGCGGCGGCCGCCTTCGTGGCTGCCCAAGAGGTCGAGGTAACCCTCCTGACGATCAACCACGCGACGCGGCGGATCACCGCCTCGATCCAACACGTGGCCGACGTGCCCCCCGAAGAGATCGAGAAGTACGCGGTCGAGGAAGAGGCCGGCGGGATCGTGGCGCCCGTGGGCGTGCTTCCGGAGCCTCCCCCGAGCGAGTAAGCCTCGCCGTGCGCATTGGGCTGACCGGCGGCATCGGGGCTGGGAAGAGTCAGGTCGCCGGCATCTTCGGCGACCTCGGCGCTCTCATCATCGACACCGACGTCATCGCCCGTGAGGTCGTGACGCCCCAAAGCGACGGGCTGCTCGAAATCGCCCGAGTCTGGCCCGCGGTCGTGCGAAACGGCGTCTTGGACCGGGCCGCGCTCGCCGACATCGTCTTCGGCGACGCCGTGGCGCGCGAGCGCCTCAACGCCCTCCTCCACCCGCATATTCGCCGCCTAGCGGTCGAGCGCGAGAGCCGGGCTGCCCCCGGTCAGCTGATCGTGCACGTCGTCCCGCTGCTCTTTGAAACTGGGTATGATCGTCTCGTAGACAAGTCCGTTCTCGTCGCCGCGCCCCTCGAACGGCGAATCGCCCGGATCGTCGAGCGCGACCGGCTCGACGAGGCTCGAGTTCGAGCCCGCATGGCCGCTCAAGTGGAGCCCGGCGAGGCCCGGTCGCGGGCCGACTATGTGATCGAGAACGACGGAGACCTCGACCACCTCCGGGAGCGAAGTGAGGCGATCTACCGAGCCCTGAGCTAAATTCTCAGCAAATCCGCAGTTTGCCGAGCGCTTGTATGGGAAAGACTATACGCCAGACCAAGGAGGATGAGATGACACAGGATTCAGGACAGTCCGGCGGCATGAGCGTTCGCGAAGCGGGTCGCCGCGGCGGCGAACGCGTTAAGGCCAAGTACGGATCGGAGTTTTACGAGGAAATTGGCCGTAAGGGCGGCGAGGCCACCAAGAGTAAGTACGGTCCGTCATTTTATGAAGTTATCGGTCAAAAAGGTGGACAGCGCCCCAAGCGTAAGGCGGCTGCTTCCTAACGCTTACGTCTCAACGAGTGAAGAGGACCGATGGCTGACAAGAACGAGGGTCCGAATAAGCGCGAAATGTCTGTTCGCGAAGCCGGAAAAAAGGGTGGCGACACGGTGCGCGACCGTTACGGTTCGACGTTCTACGAGGACATTGGCCGCAAGGGCGGCAAGGCGACGCGCGATCGTCACGGCGTAGAGTTCTACGAGTCGATCGGTCAAAAAGGCGGCAAAGTCGTCAAAGAAAAGTACGGCTCCGATTTTTACGAAGAGATCGGGCACAAGGGTGGACAAAAGGTCAAGAAACTAATCGCCGAGGCAAAAAAAAAGCTGGGCGAGGAGAGCGGGTAAGCCGCCCTTCCCAGTCGGTCAGTGGTGGATTTCAACTCCTCCGCTGACCTTGCCGAGGTGAACCGTGTTGTCGTCGAAATCGACGGTTATGCTACCGATCTTGAGCGTTTGACCGCCGGAATGGATGTAGCTGAGGTGCGCCATATGCAGCTCCTTTGCATCGTTCGTCCAAGTCACCAGATCCGTGTCGAACGCCCGCCTCTCGGGATCGTCGATTCGCTCGACGTGAACCTTCCCGATTGCCGTAAAGTCCAGCGTGGAGATGTTGAGCTGGATGTGTTTGGCTGAGATGCGCAGATAGGGTTTTCCCTTTTTAAAAACGATGCCGTTGCGCACGCCGTTGACGGTGCCGCTCAGGCCGTCGGGCGCGAGCCGCGCGCGATCGTAATCGAAGCTCCACGATTTCGTCGTGATGTGATTGTTAAGGACGTGACCGCCCCGCAGAACGACCGGCGGCTGCCCGGGCGGGACCGGCGGCGTCCCTTTTCCAGCCAGCACGATCTCGACGACGACGTAGACGAAAAAGAACAGGCCGGCGACGATCCCGATCCGCTTCCACGTCAGTTTTTTACGAATCATTTTCGGTCCGTGCGATGCGCGGAATGAAGAGCAGCGCAACGTAACCCAGGATCAGCAGCAGTGCGATCGTCGTCGGACCGATGCGCGAAAAGACCGTCGGCAAGCGCCGTCCGACGCGTCCCTTAACGACGATGCGTTCTTCGAGCAGGCTGCGGGCCTGCCACGCTCCGTCGGGCGCAATGATTCCGCTGATTCCCGTGGCGGCCGCGCGAACGACGTACGCCCCGCTCTCGATGGCGCGAAGTTGTGCGATCTGGGCGTGCATATACGGGCCCGACGTCTTTCCAAACCAGGCGTCGTCGGTACTGATGACGAGGAGTTGCGCGTTGCGCCGCATCTGGGCAAAGGCGAGATCGGCGAAGGCCGACTCCCAGCAGATCATCGGCGCGATCGTCAGCGCGGTCGTCCGATATACTCCGTCACGCCGGCCGGGCGTTATGCCGCCGTTGAGCGTACCGATGTACGGCAGCCACGAAAGAAACGCGCGGCCGGGAAACCACTCTGCGAACGGCACGAGCTGGCGCTTGCGGTAGATCTGCGAAGAACCGTCGGGCGCGAAAATATAGAGTGCGTTGAAGAGTCCACGCGAGTCCGCATCGATCGCGCCGGCGACGATCGTCGCCCGGAGTTTGCGCGCGAGACCCGAGAACTGGCCGATCAAATGCTGGTCGAAGTCGAGCTCGGTCGTAATCGCCGTCTCCGGCCAGACGACCAATCGCGGGTGCGCGCGCGCCGCTCCGCGGGTCATCGCCGTATAGCGCGTGACCGCAAGCTGCAGTGCGTTCCACTTGAGGGACTGCGGAACGTTCCCTTGTACGGCCGCGACTTCGATCGACGGCGCGGGGATATGGCGCGCCGGCCAAAACGCCCACGCGGCGAACGTGAGGAGCAGCGTGGCGGCAGCGGCGGCGGTCAGTGGTTGCCACGTTCGGCGACGGATCGCGTCGGCCGCGTATGCGCCGAGTACGCAGAGTACGAACGTGATTCCGTACGTTCCCGCGTACGCCGCAATCGGCCGCAGAACCGTTTCGGCTTGCGTGTATCCAAGCTGATCGAACGGTGCGGCCAACGGCCCAATCGAGCGGAGCCATTCGCAAATCGTAAAGGCGGCGGCAGCGCCAAGGGGCGCGACGGCCGGCCGCATTCGCGCATACGCGAGCGACGCGAGCGCCCCGGCAGCGGCGAAAAAAGGCGCCTCGATCAGGGCGGGACCGTAGGCGAGGAACGGACCGAAGGGCCCGATGTATGGTCCGACCGTGTGCCCGACCCACGCAAAATCGATCGTGAAGAAGACTAATCCGGCAAACCAACCCAGTAGCGCCGCTCGTTTCCAGGAGGCGCCTTGCCACAACCAAAACAGCGCTGCGGTTCCGAAGGGAACGAGCCATGCTGCGCCGAGCTTCGGAAATGCGGCCGCCAACGCAACGGCCGCCACTGCGGCCACGCACACCTCGCGCAAGGGCCGCGAGGAGACGACGATTCGCAGATCGAGTCTCGCTGTGGAAGTCGTTTCGGTAGCGGCGTTCATCGTATCGGCGTACGGGCGATACGAGCTATTTCGCGATCCCCGTCTGGGGAGATAACCCGTCGCTCTCGAGAAGGGTCTTTACATCGCTACCAGTGCACGGATTCACGTTAGGATTGTTCGCGATCTCGATGCTGGTAATTTGTGATGCCGGGTCCGCCGGAATGTACGGTCCGGGGTAGTAAGTGTTATCGAAGCACGTCGTCATGTCCAGTCGTGGCGAGACGAACTGAGGGTTGACCGGCCCCCCGGCGCCCATCGAATCTACAAAGGTCCACTGCGATGAAGCGTTGGCTTGACTTACGAAAGCGTTAAAGGTCCAGATGTGCGGAGGGCCGGCTGACGGCGTCGGTGTCGGCACGGGATTATAGTTGAGGACCTGTCGTGCCGTGCGGGTCGAAAGCTCGGTCCCCGTGCCGTTGGCGTCAAGGTTGAAGAAGAAAGTCTGCGGCGTCGTGTGAATCGGAAACCAAACCGGCGGCTGGTGTTCGTTTTGCGGGTTATGGTAGAGTGCCACGGCCTCCGCGGAGGATACGCCGCCAGTCCCCAGGGCAACCAGCGTATAGGAGTATCCGTCCCAGTTCGTTTGGAACGTGTCGGTAGACGGAGTGCGGCCGTCACCGGTCGTGTTGAAAACGGCGTGATATTGATAGGTGCTGAAGTTAAAGGCAGCCGCAGTATTGAAAAATACCGTCACGAATCCGGGAGGCGATCCTCCGGGCCCTAGACCGATGGGATTCGGCGTCACCTGGCGGCCGCAGGCCACACTGAGCAACGCCGCTAGCGTCCCGAGAACTAGGCCGATTCTTCGAAGCATTTACGTAGTCCCATTCCTGAGGCGAAAGGTATCGCCTCCCTTAATCGGCCCGAGCGGCGCACCGCACGTGGGCCTCTGATGCTGCCGCGCAGAACGTTGCGGGCCATGACGGATCTCAACGTTCCCTGCGGCAACGACATCTGCAACTGCACGGTCAGCGCTCCCGTTGACGGCGGAGTCCGCTACTGCAGCGATTACTGTCAGGATGTCACCGACCAAAGCATCGAATCGGAAAGCTGCTCGTGCGGCCACCCTCCCTGCGACGAACCGTAAGCGCGAATGGTTAGGAGTCATGCCTAGAAGTTGAAGGTGGTCGGGATGATTGGCTGCGGTGAGCCGATCTGGAAAACGGCGTTCTGGGTCGGGAATGCGAGCAGATTCAGCCCTACGTTGATGGCCTGCTGCGATTCGTTGTAGAGCACCATCAGCTGATAGCAGTTTCCGATCGTACGCGTGTAGTAGACGATCTTGTCGGCGATCATTTCGCCCGGCCCCTTCCAGTTGAGATCGGTGACGAACTGCAATGAGGCGTCGCGTCCGAAGGGCGTTCGACAACTGGAGATTCGTCGTTACGAAACCCTGCCCGGGACCGGGGATGAACGAACCGCTAAGCATCAGGACGGAGCGCTGCGACGGCTTGGCCGTGAGCTGATAGCTCAAGGGCTGGGCCATTCCGTCGAAGTTCGTCGTCCAGCCGACGGAGAACGCGTACACGTCGTCGTTAAAGAGGCGAATCAGATCCTGCGCGTTCTTGGTGTTCTCGGTTGGCTGTTGGTCCAAATACTGGAACGGGACGAGGGCCGGCCCGTTGTAATTTGCCTCGTTGTAGGTCAATGAGTTGACGATGTGCTGGCTGATCGGCGTCGTCAAGCTCAAGTCTTGCTCGATGGCCGCCTTGAGGTCTCCGGTACCGTAGGCGTATTGGTTGACGGTGACGGTCCCGTCGAAATCGCTGCCCAGCACCTTGGCTTGAATCGGCCCGGCCACGAGGTTGGCGTCGCCGCGCCACGTGGCCAGCGCAAGCGGCTGCCCGTCTCCCGCGGGATTACTGTACTCTCCGACGACCAGCTGCGCCGAGAGCGGTATGATGAAGTGCTGGAAGAAGTTGGCCGGCCGTACCGTGAATTCGGGAATCTTATTGATTCCCGTCGCCTCCTCCGAATACGTCTTGTCGAACTCCAACTCGTAGTCCGCGCCCACCGTGGTGTACTGCATCAGATAGTCGAATTCGGACTGGTTGCTGAACGACGTTGCTCCGCCAAAGCTGGCGCTCGTGTCGCTGTCGGTGAACGTTACGGTCTGATTGAGGTTCTGGTTGAATTGCCGCGTGTCCGTAAACGTGAAGGCGTCGCTACTGGACTGCCCGCCGACCCCGCTATGCGTAAAGCTGTAGTTCTGCGAGCTGTTGGTCGTTTGGTGGGTGATGGCTGCCCCGATCGTTTCGTTGGGCGGAATCGTTATCAGCGGGCCGTAGTTGGATTGGTACGAGAACTGAAAGTTGCCGCGCAGATGCTGCGAGAAGTTCTCTTGCTCCTGCAGGGCAAAGTTCGTTTGCGTGCCGCCTTGCTGGCGGTTGTTGATCGTATAGAGATTGACGCTGACGCTGCGCCGCCCGCGCCGGCTCGAATAGAAACCGACGTATCCGAGCCCGAGGCCCTCCTTCGTGAAATAGTTCACGATGTAGTAGCCGTAATAGTACTGGTCTTTTCCGAAGGGAATTTGGACCTTGATCCAGGCGCCTTCGTATGAGTTGTAACCGACCTCGGGGAACCAGTGCGCGCGTCCGCGTTGGTTCTCGAGGCTGCGCAGCGGAATAATCAGCAGCGGCAGATAGAAGACCGCCGCGGCACCTAGCCACAGGACGGCCTTGTGAATCACGATCCGGTCGCCGGGATAAACCTCCATGTCCTTGCCGGTAATGTGATAGCCGCCGCGCGGATTCTCGCACGTCGTGACGTACGGGTCCAGGCCCATCGCGGTGCCGTCCGGATTGGTGTGCAGGTCGTCGGCCTGAAAGTGAACCAGGCCGCGTTGAACGCCTTCGTCGCTCGCGCCGTGGCCGTTGGTCAGCTTGGCGGTCTCCTGCACGGTGTCGAAGACGATAGCATCCGCGGTCAGGACGGAATCGTGCTCGTGATTGACCAGAAACGGATGTCCCGTGATCGTGATCGTTCGGATGCCGTCGAAATGCGCGTGGTCGCCGACGATCTCTTCGTCGCCGAAATAAATATGCACGTTACCGATCGCGTCGCTGGGCTTCCCCCGCTCTCGGTTGCCGCTCCACGAATCGGAAATTACCGCGAGGTAACCGGGCGCCAGCGTCGGCGCGCCGGTGGGTGCTGCGGTCGGCCTCGGTGTCGCCTGCCCGGCCGGCGGAATCGGGGGTGGCGTCTCGCCGCCGCGGATCAGGAAGATCGGGCCCAGGGAAGAGGTCGGATTCGGGGTCGCCCCCGGAACCGGCGGCGGCGTCACTTGGGGCGCCTGGCCCGGGATCGGCTTGGGCGTCGGGTTGAGGGTGTACGTGCCGTTCCCGACGCCGGGCGGAACGTTGACCGGCCCCGGCGTCGAGGGAGGTACCGGCGTCTCAACTGGCCCCGGGGTCGTTACCGGCGCCGGGGTCGAGACCTGCGCGACGCTCCCCGTGGGAGCCCCGGCGTAGTGCTGGGCGCAGCTCTGCGTATTGAAGAGCAGGAGAGCGAGTTGCTGCTGCGCGGCGTCGTCGCTCGCGGCTTGTGCCCAGAGGGGAGAGGCGCCGCTCAGATATGCGGCGAGCACGGCTGCCGCGGCTAGGCCGCGTCGTCGTCCCAGAGTCGCGCCGAGCACGCCGTCAGCGCTCTTCCAGCCAAAGTAGAACGGTGCCCGCGGTTCCCATGACGATGTTCGGCAGCCAAGCGGCGACGAACGGATTGATGGCGCCGTTTCGGCCGAAGGCCGAACAAGCCGACGTCAGGAGATAGTAAGCAAAGAATGCGATGACCGCCAGCGCAATGCCGAGCGTTTTTCCCCTCTTTCCGAAGCGCAGCGCAAGGGGAAGTGCGATCACGACGCCGACGAAACAAGCAAAAGGCCAAGCGAGCTTATCGGCGAGATTGATTTGAAGGTTCCCCATCGCCGTTCCGCCGATTCCCTGAGACTGCAGCGCATTGACCTGCGTGCGAAGCGACTTGCTGCTCATCGTCCACGGGTCGTTGTTGACCTGGCTGACGAACTGCGAAGCCGTCTCTCCCAGCGGGAGGCCGATCGACACGCTCTTTACGCGTTGTTGATTGGTGAGGAAGCCATCGGTGTTGTAGCGAGTGTCGATGACGTCGCGCAGCAAAAGCGAGCTGCCTTGGACGCTGGCGTTGCGTGCCTGCAGCGTTTCGTTCCACGGGCCGTATTTTGCCGGCTTGAAGATCTGCACGTCGAGCATCGTCTTGTTGTCCGGCCCGACCTGCCCGACGTAGAAGGTGTTGCCCGTGTCGGGGTCCTTGCGGAAAAACTGCGGTTCGACCGGCAGCGAATCGGTGTGGTAGATGATTTGATAGAAGGTGCGCGTCGATAGCTCGACCGAGGCCGGCGCGACGTATTCGTTCATCAAATAGGCGATCAAGAACATCGCTACGCCGAAGAGCAGCGGCGAGAGCGCGATGCGCATGACGGAGATGCCGGCGGTGCGCATCGCCGTTACCTCGTTGTCGCCCATGAGACGCCCCATCGCGAGCAGGGCCGCGAAGAGGCAGGCGAAGGGAAAGGCCATCGGAATCGCTTGCGGCACGCGGAATATCACGAAGCGCAGTACGAGAAAGAACGGCGCGTGCTGGTTGATGATGTAGTCGGCGGCGAGGAAGAAAATATTGAGTGCCCAGAAGAGCAGAAACGCACCGAACGCAAACATGAACGGGCTGACCATCTCCCGCAGCATGTAGCCGTCGAGAATCGACGGCAGGCGCAAGAACGAAGCGCGTACGCGGGGAAGCGGCTGCCGCTGAGTGAGGGCCGTCATCGCGAAAGCTCGGCTCTGCGCATCACGGCGCTGGCCCGCCGGCTAGTAACTGTTGTACGCGTTGAGCACGCGCACGACGTACGCTTGCGTCTCGGCATACGGAGGCACCCCGTGGTAGCGATCCACCGCTCCGGGGCCCGCGTTGTATGCCGCAACGGCAAGGGTGACGTTGTCGTGGTAGCGATTCAGCAACGAGCGAAGATAACTCGTTCCGCACGAAACGTTTTGGGATGGGTCGAACGGATTGCCGATTCCGCATCCGGCAGCCGTGCCGGGCATCAACTGCATCAGGCCCTGCGCCCCGGCCATGCTCACGGCGGACGGATTTCCAGCCGATTCGGCCATGACGACGGCCCGCACCAGGCCCGGCGGAACGCCGTTGGCTTGGGCAGCCCCGCTCACCAGCGCGTTGAGGGTCCCCGGATCAAGCGAGTGCGGGGCAGACGGAAGGTAGCTCCCCCCAGCGCAACCGCAGAGCAGTCCCACAAGGCTACAAAGTCCGAGAACTCGAGTCATCGCACCGCCATTCTTCTCATTGCGCGGTCACGCCTTGCAGGCAGGCCGCCAGAAAGACAACGAGCAAGCCATAATAATCCTCTCCTAACGACCGTGCTAAAAGGGTGGTTTATGCGAGCGATCATATCGGCGGCGCCTTGAGGTTCGCTGAGGCATGAACGCGGCTCCGGGCGATCCCGTCGATCTCCTCGTCGTCGGCACCGGCAGCGCTGGAACGTCCGCCGCCTTGCGTTGCGCCCGAGCCGGCTGGCGTGTCGCGATCGTTGACGAGCGGCCCTACGGGGGGACGTGTGCCCTGCGCGGCTGCGATCCGAAAAAGGTGCTCGTCGGCGCGGCGGAGGTGCTCGATTGGAACGAGCGCATGCGAGGCAGCGGAATCGACGGAGCAAGCCGCATCGCATGGGCGGATTTGATGCGTTTCAAGCAGACGTTTACGCAACCCGCTCCGGCGCAGCGCGAAGCGCAGTTCGCCCAGTGCGGGGTGACGATGTATCACGGGAAGGCCAGCTTTGCTGCACCCGATAGCGTTTCGATCGACGGCCGGCTCGTGAAGGCGCGACACATCCTTCTCGCTACCGGCGCGCGGCCGGCGACGTTGCACCTAGCCGGCGAAGAACACTTGATCGACAGCACCGGGTTTCTCGATCTCCCGGAGCTCCCGAAACGAGTCTGTTTCGTCGGCGGCGGTTACATCGCGTTCGAGTTCGCGCACCTCGCCGCTCGCGCGGGCGCATCGCCGGTCGTCTTGCAGCGCGGGCCCCGCGTCTTGACCGGCTTCGAACCGGCGTTGGTCGATCGTATCGTTGACGTGAGCCGGACGATCGGCATCGACGTTCGCGTCAACATCGAGGTCGATGCCGTCGAGAAGAATGCGTCGGGCTTTCGCGTCACCGGGCGCGCGAACGGCGCCGCCTTTACGATCGACTGCGATCTCGTCGTGCACGCTGCGGGCCGCGTCGCGGACCTTGACGATCTCGCGCTCGAAAAGGGAAACGTGCAACGCACGCCGCGTGGCGTTGCCGTCAACGAGTTTCTTGGCAGCACGAGCAATCCGCTGGTCTATGCCGCCGGCGACGCAGCCGACGGCGGCGGCCTTCCGTTGACGCCCACCGCCGCGCTCGAGGGCGAGGTTGCAGCCCGTAATCTTCTCGAAGGCAACCGGCACGTCGCCGATTTCACCGCGCTGACGAGCATCGTCTACACGATTCCATCCTTAGGGTTGACGGGCCTGACGAGCGATCGGGCGCTCCGCAACGGCGCGCCCGTCGTGGTTCGCGAAGGAGACTCGACGCAGTGGTATTCGTCGAGAAGGGTGCGTGCGCGCGCTTCGGCCTACCGCATTCTCATCGATGAGGAGAGCGGATTGATTCTCGGAGCGCACCTGTTGGGGCCGCATACCGAGGAAGTCATCAACGTCTTTGCGCTGGCCATCCGGGCGCGCGTGCGCGCCGCGGATCTCAAGGACGTGCTTTTCGGCTATCCGACCGCGTCGTCGGACATCGAGTACTTCCTGGCATAGTCCCACTCTCTAGTGGCTTCGATCGCGCGTCCTGCGTTCAGTTCGAGCCAAAGGCCGGTGGGCTGTCCGAGTTGCCAAAAAGCCTGGACTAGCCGGAGGCGCGCTGTGCCGCCGGTTAGCACTCACCTCACGAGGGTGCCAAACATCGTTAAGGTTGCATCCGTAGCTTGCGAACGCGTGTTCGACTCGGTGGAAATACGCGAAGGGCGCGATCGCAAATCGCTTGCTTTGAGGGAAACTGGGGGCGTATAGTGGTGTGAAGTAGTGCCAAGTGGTGCTTCACGGAGGAAAGTGTGCACGCCGGATTGCCGCGTTTTGCGGGCTCGGAGCAGCACGCCCTTGACAACAAGGGCCGGCTGATCGTGCCTGCCCGCTTTCGCGAGCGCCTCGGCTCCCAGTTCGTCCTCACCATCGCCGACCCGGATCCGTGCCTGGCGCTCTATCCGAGTGCGACGTGGGTCGAATTCTGCGAACGGCTCGAAGCGGTGCCGCGGAAGGACGAGAGCTACCGGCAGTTCGTCCGCTATCTTTTTGCGCACAGCGAAGAGGTTACGTGCGATAGCCAAGGGCGGGTCGTCGTCCCGGCCTTGCTGCGCGCGTACGCGGGTATCGAGCGGCAAGTCGTCTCCGTCGGCGTGCTGACGCGCATCGAGATCTGGGCGAAGGAGCGCTATTCGTTCGACAAGCCTCCAGCCGGCGCGACGCCCGATTTTATGGGCGAGCTCGGGCTGTAAGGATCCAACGATGTGCCGAGCGCATGCTAAATCACGTTTCCGTTCTGCTGGGGCCGGCCATCGACTTGCTCCAGATTCGTCCCGGGGGCACCTACGTTGACGCGACATTCGGCGCCGGTGGGCACACCCGCGGGATGCTCGCGAGGCTCTCCGAGGGACGCCTGGTAGCGCTCGATACCGATCCTCGCGCCGCTGCGTTGGCAGAGGCGACCGGCGATGCTCGCCTGACCTTCGTCCATGCGAACTTCCGCGAACTCGACTCGGTGCTCGATCGCTGCGCGATCGGACCGCTGGACGGCGTGCTCTTCGATTTGGGGGTCTCGTCGATGCAGTTTGACGATCCAGGCCGTGGATTTTCGCTCAACGGTTCCGCTCCCATCGACATGCGGATGAATCCGGCGCTCGGACGCAGCGCGTACGAGGTTCTCGCTACTGCCAGCGAGCGTGACTTAGCCGATATCTTCTTTCAGTACGGCGAAGAACGAGCCGCGAGGCGCATCGCGCGCGCGATCGTCAACCGCCGCGCAAGCGGGGCTTTACCAAGCACGACCTCCGAGTTTGCCGCGCTGGTCGCCGGCGTCGTCCAGCGACCGGGAAGACGCGAGCGAATTCATCCGGCCACCCGAGTCTTTCAAGCGTTGCGCATCGCCGTCAACGACGAACTCGACGCCTTGCGCGACGGGCTCGACGCAGCCATCGGACGCCTCCGTGCCGGTGGCCGCATCGTTGCGATCAGCTTTCACTCGCTCGAGGACCGCATCGTGAAGCGAACCTTCCGCGACGACGAGCGCTTGGAAGTCGTTACGCGGCGTCCGCTGCGTCCGCAGGAATCCGAACTTCGCGACAATCCCCGCTCCCGCAGCGCAAAGCTGCGCGCCGCCCAAAAGAAGGCTAGCTAATAGATGATCGCTTCACGCTCGCTCGAGCAGCGCTCGCGCCTTACCAAGCCGCGTACCGTTCGTGCCGCGACCCAGCGGCGAATCGTGCGCGCGTCGCGCGCTCGCCACGCGACCGTCGGGCGAATCTTCGGCGTTTTGCTCTGCGTGCTCGCGCTGCTCATGGGGTACGTCGTCTTGACCTCGAGCTTGACCGGCCGCAGCTATGCGGTCGCGCGCGCACAAGCCAAACGCGAGGCGCTGTTGGAAGAGACGCTTCGGCTCGACGATCGCATCTCGGCGCTGCGTTCCGACGATCGGCTGGCGCAGCTCGCGGCACGCTTGGGGATGCGGGAGCCGCAACAGTTTGCCGTGGTGCGCGTCGAAGCGCCGCGCGTGGCACAAGCGAAGCCCCGCTTCCCCGTGCTCTCCTCACTCGCCGGACTCTTTGAGCCGGCGATCGTCGCCAAGCCTTAGGTTCCCTAAGGAACTCGGGCGATGCATCAACGTACTTTCACGCGCGTCGGCCCGAGGCGCGCGCGAGTCTTCTTTTACGGATGCATGATCGTCGCGCTCTTCCTTGCCTGGCGTTTGTGGGAGGTCCAGGCGCTGCACGGGCCGGTCTATGCGAAAGAGGCGCTCGCCCAGCGTTCGGACACGATCGAGGTCTTCGCGCGTCGCGGCAGCATCCTCGATCGAGAGGGCAACGTACTCGTCCGTTCGCTTCCGTCGGAGAGCGTGTACGCCGTCCCTCGCGAAATCGTCGATCCCGCGGCGGCCGCCGCCAAACTGCAAAGCATCTTCGGCAAGCTCGACCCCGCCGTTGCCGCTGCCCTGCACGACCGCCATCTCTGGTTCGTCTGGATCGCGCGCAAAGTTTCGCACGAAACGGCCGCCCGCATCGCCGCCCTCGGATTGGTCGGCATCGACCTCAAGGAAGAAGACACCGGGCTTCGCGTGGATACCGCCGGCCGAACGGCATCGACGGTGCTCGGTTTCGTCGGCACCGATGAGAACGGTCTCGACGGAATCGAGTACTCGTTTGACGACATTCTGCGCGGCCGTTCCGGCCGCGTCACCCTGGAGGCCGACGAGTTCGGGCGCCCGATCCCGTTTGGCCACGAGCGCGTCGTCGCGCCGGCGCTCCCCGGAGCCAGCGTCGAGCTGACGATCGATCCCTACTTGCAGTTCGTCGCCGAACGGGCCCTGGAAAAGCAGGTGAAAGCCTACCACGCGCTCGACGGTTCGGCGATCGTCATGGATCCGAGGACGGGCGAGATTCTCGCGCTCGCCAACGCGCCCAACTTCGATCCGAACAGGTTCTGGCGTTACTCCGGCGATCAACGCCGCGACCGCGCCGTCATGGACGCGTACGAACCCGGGTTCGACCTACAAGCTCGTCACTGCGGCAGCCGCGCTGGAATCGCATAAGGTCGGTCTTGCATCGCGCTTTCCCGCGCGCGATGCGATCGAAGTAGGCGGTCGAACGATTCACAACGCGGAAGACGGCTTCATGGCGGGCACGGGAGGGAGCGAGACGCTCGAGCAGATCATCGAGTTCTCGCACAACGTCGGCGCCGCGGAAGTGGGTCTTGCCATCGGCGGGCGAACCTTCTATGCCATGGAACGCAAAGCGGGCTTCGGGTCGCCGACCGGCGTCGGTTTGCCCGGAGAGAATCCTGGAATCGTCCCGCCGCCTTCCCAATGGAGCGGCTCCTCGCTCGCAACGATGTCTTTCGGCCAGGGCGTCTCCGTCACACCGCTGGCAATGGCGAGGTACTACAGCGCGATCGCCAATGGCGGCCTGCTGATGGAGCCCTACATTGCGAAAGCCATTTACGATCAACAGGGAAGGCTGTTGCATCGCTATGCTCCGCACGCGACTTGCCGAGTCTTTTCCCAGCGAACGGCCCAGGAACTTCGAATGTTTTTGCGTGCCGTCGTGCTCCACGGTACCGGCGATCCGACCGCACAGATCGATGGGTACGCTACCGCTGGAAAGACGGGAACCGCGTCGATGGTCGTTGACGGCGAGTACCGTTCCGGATACTATGCCGCCTCCTTTATCGGTATGGTTCCCTATCCTCGTCCACGCTACGTCGTCTACGTGAAAGTCGAACGGCCGGTCGGCTCGTACTACGGCAGCGTTGTGGCCGCCCCGGCATTTGCTCAGATTGCGCGCGCGGCAATGCTGCACGCCGGCGTTCTGCCGGCCGGCACGGTTGCGCGCAATGACCCTTAAACGCAGCAAATCCTTCGCCGAACTCCTCGAACGTCTGCCGCAGAGCCGCGTGCTCTCCGGTCACGCCGGCATCATCTCCGCAATTCAAATCGACTCGCGCGCAGTGCAGGCGGGCGATATCTTCGTCGCGCTGCGCGGCGAGCGCACCGACGGCCATCGGTTCGTCCTCGACGCGCTGGCGCGCGGCGCGGCGGCCGTCGTCGTTGACGCTCCGGTCGAAGGCGTGGAAACGCGCGACGCAGCGGTCGTGCTCGTCCCCGATACCAAACGTGCGCTCTCGGCACTCGCTGCGTCATTTTACGGAGATCCATCGAGCAGCCTCGACGTAATCGGCGTTACCGGCACGAACGGGAAGACGACGGTCACCCACATGGTAAGCTCGATCCTCAATCGCGCCGGCATCCCGTGCGCCGTAATAGGAACGGTCGGCGCCGAGTTTGCACGGCGGCGTTGGGAGCTGCACAACACGACGCCCCTCCCGCCGGAGCTGCACGCCGTGTTGGTCGCGATGAAGGACGACGGCGCGCGCGCCGTCGCCCTCGAAGTGAGTTCTCACGCACTGGCTCTGGAACGAGTTGACGACGTGCACTTCTCCGTCGCGGCCTTAACGAACGTCACGCGCGATCATCTCGACTTCCACCGCTCTGCCGACGCGTACGCCGCCGCTAAGCGGCGGCTCTTCGACCTCTCGCCGCGCTGCGTGCTCAACGTTGACGACGGCTGCGGAGCGCGTTGGGCCGGCGAACTTCGGCGAGCCGGTCGCAACCCGCTCACCTACGGTATGCACGCCGGTGCCGATCTCGTTCCCGAGCAGATAACGGCTGGAGCTTCGGGAAGCCGTTTTGTCGTCGACGGGCGCCCGTACGAGGTCGGCTTGCCCGGGCGGTTCAACGTCTGGAACGCGTTGGCCGCGATCGGGATCGCGCGTCTCATGAAGATCGACGAACGCGCAATCGCGCTGGGGCTGGCCGCGCTGCGGCGCGTTGCGGGCCGGATGGAGCGGCTGCACGGGATGGGTGTGGACGTGGTCGTGGACTACGCTCACACGCCCGACGCGCTGCGCAGCGCGCTACGCGCGCTGCGGGAAACGAAGACCGGTGCTCTCGCCGTCGTCTTCGGCTGCGGCGGCGACCGCGATCGCGGAAAGCGCGCGGAGATGGGCGCGATTGCCGCCGAGTTCGCCGATCGCATCTACCTGACCAACGACAATCCGCGCAGCGAAGAGCCGCTGGCGATCGTGCGCGACATCGCCGGAGGCATCGCCGGCGAACGGCGCTACGTCGTCGAACTCGATCGCGGCGCCGCGATCGCCCGCGCGGTCGCCGAAGCGCGCGCAGGCGACGTCGTGCTCGTTGCGGGCAAGGGGCACGAGACCTATCAGATCGTGGGCGACCGCGTGCTGGCCTTCGACGACCTCGCCGCCGCGCGCGACGCGCTGGCAAAACAAGGAGCTGCGCGTTGAGGCTTCCGCTCGACGCCGCCGTGACCACAACCAGCGCGACGCTGCTCGACGGAGATCGTGCGCCGGCGAGCCTGCGGATCGGCACGGACACGCGCTCGCTCGAGCCCGGCGACACGTTCCTTGCGCTGCGCGGCGAGCGCTTCGACGGCCACGATTTCGCCGGTGAAGCGGTGCGGCGCGGTGCGGCGATGCTCGTCGTTGACGATGCCGCCGCGCGTATCCCGGGGGTCGCGACGCTCGTGGTCGCGCGGACCGATCGTGCCTATTTGCAGCTCGCGCGCCTTGCCGCGCAGATGTTCGACGGCCCGATCGTCGCGATCACGGGCAGCAGCGGCAAAACGACGACGAAAGATTTCTTGGCCGGGCTCTGCCGCGTGAGATATCGCGTCGCGGCGTCGGTAAAGAACGAGAATAACGAGATCGGCGTCGGGAAGCTGCTGCTGAACCTCTCAAATGAGGAGCACGACGTGGCGATCGTGGAGATGGGCGCGCGCCACTACGGCGACATCGCCGTTCTCGTCGAGGCAGCGCTGCCCACCGTCGGGATTTTGACCAACGTCGCCGACGCGCACGTCGAGATCATGGGATCGCGCCAGCGTCTGGCCGAGACGAAATGGGCGCTCTTCGGTAGCGGCGCTCGCGCGGTCCTCAATGCCAACGACGAGGTCTCGCGCACGCGCGCCTCGAGCCTGCGGCATCCCGAGGGCACGCGGTGGTTCGTCGCGGTTCCCGGCACCGCGCAACTGGCCGCGTACGCCGATCTCGAGCCGCTCGCCGCGGTCGCCGGCGACGATCTGCTCGTCGTGCGCGAAGGCGGCGCAACGCAAGAGTTCGCGATCGCGTGTGCGTTCCCGGGACTGCATAATCGCGCGAATTTGGCGGCGGCGATCGCGGCGGCCGGCGCGCTGCGCATCGCTCCCGAGGAGCTCGTTGTGGCGATTGCGACGCTCGCTTTGCCGCAGGGGCGCTACGACCGCGTCACGATCGAGAGCGGCCTGCGCCTGATCTTCGATGCATATAACGCCAACGCGAGCGGAATGATCGCCGCGCTCGACGCTTTTGCCGGCGAGGACGCGGCGCGGAAGATCGCCGTCCTCGCAAGCATGGCGGAACTGGGCGAGGAGGCTCAGACGCTGCACGAGCGAGTTGGAGAGCACGCAGCCGCTGCGGTTGACGTTCTGCTCGTCAGCGGCGATTTCGCGGCCGCGCTCGCGCGCGGCGCACGGCGCGCCGGCCTGGCCGCCTCGCGGATCGTCCCGGTCGAGGATAACTCGCAAGCCGCGGCTTGGCTGCGCGCGAACGCAAACGGCCAGGATCTCGTCTTGTTGAAAGGTTCGCGCAAGTATCGCATGGAGGAGATCGTCGAGGAGCTGCAGCCGTGAGCCTAACGACGCGCAGTCTGGCCGTTACGCGCTCGGAAGTGCCTGCCGGCGTGAAAGCGATACCGGTGCGAACGCGTTTGGTGCGTCCCGGTGACGATCTGGCCGCAATCGTGGCCGAAGCGGTCTCCGGCATCGCGCGCGCGGGCGACGTCGTCGCCGTCTCGGAGACGGCGGTCGCCATCGCCCAGGGCGAGTTCGTCGTCGCCGAGCACGTCCGTCCTTCGCGGCTCGCCTATCTGCTCTGCCGGTATGCCGGCCCGCTGGCGACGATCAGTCAGCCCGAGTCGATGCAGCTGGTCATCGACGCCGTCGGGTATCCGCGCGTGGTTGCGGCGACGGCGGCGCATCTGTTCTCGCGGCTGTTCGGAAAACGAGGCACCTTTTACGAACTGATGGGCGAAGCGATCGCGGCGGTTGACGGCTACACCGGGACGATGCCGCCCTACGAACGGGCGATCGTGCTCGCGCCGCGCGAGCCCAACGAGTTCGCAGCGGCGTTGCGCGAGCGCAGCGGGATCGAGTTCGACCGTCGTTGACGCCAACGACCTTTCCAAAGCGAAGGTTCTGGGCAGCTCGAGCGGAGTTCGCAGCGAGAACGTCGAGCGCGCGCTGCTCGATAATCCGCACGGCAACAGCGACGAACAGACGCCGGTCGTCGTGCTCAAGTGGCGAGGCGCGGGAGAGAATCCGCTATGCCGGTGATGCTGCTTTGGCTCGTTTACGGATTTGCCGTATCGGTCGTCGCGGCGGCCGTGCTCGTCGCCGCATTGAAACGCTTCAACCTGCGCCAACAAACGTACGCGCTGGCGCCGCAGACGCACCGGGAAAAGTCGGGTACGCCGACGATGGGCGGACTCGTCTTCGTGGTTGCCTTCCTGGGGATGCTCGCCGCCTCGAAGTCGGTGCTCTCCGTCGCGATCGTCTTTCTCGTCTGCGCCTGCGCGGGCATCGGAGCGATCGACGATGCGCTGACGATTTCGGTCACCGCGCGGCGAGGCCTACGGGCGCGAACGAAGCTGCTCGCGACGGCGCTGGTGGCCGCGATCTTCCTGCGCGTGATCGGCGGCACACCCTACCTTTTTCCGGTCCACGTGCTCTTCCACACCGGCAGCTTTTCGTTGGCCGTGCCGCACTGGCTGTGGCTTCTGCTCGGGGTGCTCGCAATCACCGGAACGATTCATGCGGTGAACTTGAGCGACGGTCTCGACGGTCTCGCGGCGGGAAGCGTGATTCCGCCGCTCGTCGTTTTCGGTCTGCTTTCAGCCGCGTCGAACGTCGTGCCGGCGGCGACCGCTGCCGCGGTCGGTGTCGGCAGCTGCGCCGGCTTTCTGCTCTACAATCGCTATCCCGCCAAGCTATTCATGGGCGATACCGGATCGCTCGCGCTCGGGGCGCTGCTCTCGGGCGTGGCGATTCTTACCGGCGAGATGCTGCTGCTCGTACTCGTCGGCGGAGTCTTCGTCGCCGAAGCGCTCTCGGTGATGCTTCAGGTCTCGTACTTCAAGCTCACCAAGGGCAAGCGAATCCTTCGAATGAGCCCGCTGCATCATCACTTCGAACTGGGAGGCTGGCGCGAAACGAAGGTTACGACGCGCTTCTGGCTTGCATCGTTGATATGTTCGTTGCTAGGATGGGTCATCGTTCGATGACCGACAGCTTTCAACTCAACGCCGGCAGCGCGCTCCTCGTCATTGGTTTGGGCCGCAGTGGACTGGCGAGTCTGGAAGTCCTTGCACGAAGCGACGTGCGGCTATTCGCAACCGATGAAAAGCCGCCCGAGGCTCTGAGCGAAGCCATCTCCGCCGCCGAATCGTTCGGAGCGCAGTTCGTCGAACCGCTGGCGTTGCATGAGATCCTCGGCCGGGTCGACTGGGCCGTGCTCTCGCCCGGGGTTCCCCCGATTTCCCCCGTCGTACGCGCAGTCCATGGCGCCAACGTTCCGGTAATCGGCGAGATTGAGCTGGCCTACCGTCTCTGCAAGGCGCCGATGATCGCCGTAACGGGGACCAAAGGCAAATCGACGACCACTGCCCTGATCGGTCATCTGCTGCGCGCCTGCGGCCTCCCAACCCGCGTCGGCGGTAACATCGGCAACCCCCTGATCACCGAGGTCGTCGATGCCGAGAGCGACGAGTGGGTCGTGGCCGAGGTGTCGTCGTTTCAGCTCGAGACGATACGCGCGTTCAAACCGCGCGTTGCCGTCTTGCTCAACCTCTCGCCCGACCACCTCGACCGTTATCCTTCGATGGAGGAGTACGCCGAAGCGAAATACCGCATCTGTGCTAATCAGTCGATGAACGATTGGTTCGTCGGAAACCTCGACGACCCGAGAATCGAGGCGCTCGCGTGGCGCCACGGCGGCGCTCGGGTCCAGGCCAAGCAAATGTGGTTTACGCTTGGAAACGGGGAGCGGGCGACGATCTATCCGCGCGACGGAAACCTCGTCTACGCCCCGGTCTGCGGCGATCCTCGGCCGATCGTCTTGATGCCGTGCAGCGAAATCCCGCTTGCCGGCCGGCATAACGTCCAAAATGTGATGGCGGCATTGCTGGCCGCCTTGGCCGTCGGCTGCGACCCGGCCGTCCTGCGGCGCGCGGTCGCCTCGTTTGTGCCGATGCCGCACCGGCTCGAGCGCATCGCGGAGATCGACGGCGTTCTCTACGTTGACGATTCTAAATCGACCAATCCGAGTTCGGGTAATTGCCGCGTTGCGGAGTTACGACCGTCCGATCGTCCTGATCGCCGGCGGCCGGTCGAAGGGCAGCGAGTTCGGCGAACTCGGCTCGGAGATCCGCCGTCACGTCAAAGCGCTGGTGGCGATCGGCGAATCGGCGGGAGAGATCCGCCGCGCGGCCGAGGGCGTCGTCTCGGTCGAAGTCGCTACGATGGAGGAGGCCGTGCACGAAGCTCGCCGCTTCGCCGTTCCCGGCGACGTCGTGCTGCTCTCGCCCGGGTGCGCGTCCTTTGACATGTTCGCGTCGGCAGAGGACCGGGGCCGCCGCTTCGACGCTGCCGTTGCTTCGCAAAAGGAGCCGGCGGGTGCATAGCGCGGCAGCCCTTCGCAACGAACGCCGGCCGCGCCAGGGCATCCGCGCGTTCGTCAACGCGCCGCTGGACGTTTGGCTCTTCACGTCGGTTGCGGCGCTCGTGGCGATCGGTCTGGTCATGGTCTTCTCCGCCTCGAGCGCAACGGCGTACGCCGAGCACGGCGATATTGCCTATTACCTCAAGCGTCAATTGATCTGGCTTGCGGTCGGGCTCGCCGGCGCTTACGCGTGCTATCGACTCGATTATCAGCGCCTGCGCGCCGCCGCGCCGTATCTGCTGGTGGCGGCGATCGCGGGTCTTCTCCTCGTCTTCGTTCCGCACATCGGCGTCGGTGTTAACGGCGGCCGTCGCTGGCTGGGAACGGCCGGATTGAGCTTGCAGCCGTCGGAGTTTGCCAAACTGGCTTTGGTGATCTTTCTCGCGGCGGTGCTCTCGGTGCGCGGGGAACGCATTACCTCGCTTTCGCGCGGACTCTTTCCGCTCTGCGTACCGATCGCGATCGTTACCGTCCTGGTGCTCAAAGAGCCCGATATGGGAACCGCGAGCCTGCTCTTCTTTACGGCGTTCACGATGCTTTTCGCGGCTGGCGCGCGTCTCGTGCACCTCTGCGCGATTGCGCTCGCGACGGTACCGTTCGCGGCGCTGACCGTGCTCGCTAGTCCCTACCGGCGCGCGCGCATCTTCGCCTTCGTCGATCCGTGGCGCGATCCGCTCAACACCGGCTTTCACATCGTCCAATCATTGCTGGCGCTGGGCAGCGGCGGAATCTTTGGCGTCGGCTTGGGCGCCTCTCGCGCAAAGTTCTTCTATCTACCCGAACAGTACACCGACTTCATCTTCTCGGTCCTCGGTGAAGAGCTCGGGCTGATCGGGACGCTCGTCGTCATTGCGCTCTTCCTCACCCTAGCCTATCGCGCCGTGAAGATCGCACTGGCGGCTCCGGATCGCTTCGGCTTCTTCCTCGCGATCGGCTGCGGCGCGATGATCGCGATCCAGGCGTTCGTGAACATCGGCGTCGTTTCGTCGTCGTGGCCCGTGACCGGCGTACCGCTGCCGTTCATCTCGTTTGGCGGCAGCTCGCTGGTCGTCAGCCTTCTCGCCGTCGCACTCATCGCTAACGTGGGGCGTCATCGCAAAGTAAGGACCGCTTCGTAACCGGTGACGGTCGTTTTTGCCGGAGGAGGAACGGGCGGGCACCTCTATCCGGCGATCGCCATCGCCGATGCGCTGAGCGCGCGCGGAGCACGGATCGTCTTCATCGGCAGCGCCGGCCGGCTCGAAGCGGGGATCGTGCCGAAAGCCGGCTATCCGCTGCAGACGATTGCCGCCCATCCGTTACCTCGGCGCCCGTCCTTCTTGCTGTTGCGAGCTGCGGCACGTAACGTACAGGGAACGTTTCAGAGCTTGCGCGTTCTGGCTGCGGCGCGACCGGACGTCGTTGTCGCGACCGGAGGCTACGTCTGTTTTCCGGTCGCGCTGGCGGCGCGCGTCCGGCGACTGTTACGACGCGATGCGGCGCGAATCGTTTTGCTCGAGCCCAATGCGGCACCCGGGCTCACCGCACGTCTGCTCGCGCCGATGGTCGACGAGATCTGGGGTGAGTGCGAAGGCTTCGCCGCCGGCCTGCAGGCGAAATGCCGCTCGACCGGCATTCCGGTGCGCGCCTCGCTGCGCAGCCAGCGATCGCGAGAAGAGGCGGCGGCGCGATTAGGCCTGGATCCAACGCTTGCGACGCTGCTCGTGCTCGGCGGCAGCCAAGGCGCCCGCACGATCAACGAGGCGATCTTGCGCGCTTGGCAGAGCCGGAGCATTCCCCGTGGTTGGCAGGTACTTGCTCTGACGGGTGAGGGAGGCTACGAGCAAGTCGCCGCCGCGCTGCGAGCACAACCGGACGCGCCGTTTGCGGCGCGCCCCTACCTGGACGACATGGGCGACGCCTATGCGGTGGCGGATCTCGTTCTTGCGCGGGCCGGCGCGTCGACGCTGAGCGAGTTGGCAGCGCTCTCGCTGCCGGCGATCCTCGTTCCCTATCCTCACGCCACCGAGGCCCATCAGGCGGCAAACGCCCGCCCTTTCGAAGCGGCCGGTGCCGCCGTGGTCGTGACCGACGACGAGCTGGCATCGGGGCGCCTCGGCGAGCTGCTTGCGCAGACGACGCAGCCCGCGCGTCTCGAGCAGCTTCGCGCCGGCGCAAAAAAGCGGCAAGCGGACGATCCGCTCGAGCAGATTCTCGCACGGGTCGATCTCCTCACGCGCGGAAAGAGCGAAGGGTGACCTACCACTTCGTCGGCGTCGGCGGCATCGGGATGAGCGCGATCGCGCGGATTTTGCGGGCGCGCGGCATCGACGTCCGCGGCTCCGACGTGAGCGTTACCCCGCTGGTCGAACAGCTCCGGCAAGAGGGAATCCCGGTTACGATCGGGCAGGCCGCGCGCAACGTCGCGGGCGCCGGCGTCGTCGTCGTCAGCTCGGCGATCGAGCGCAACAACCCCGAGTACGCGGCCGCGCTTGCGGGCGGAATCAAGGTTCTTCACCGCGGCGAGATGCTCGCGGAACTGCTCTCGAGCCGCCGCGGTATCGCGATCTGCGGCACGCACGGAAAAACCACGACCAGCGCGATGGCGCACGCGGTTCTGCGAGGCGGCGGGATCGATGCCGGCCTCGTCCTGGGCGGCATCGACGGCCTCCTGAATACGAACGCGTACGACGGCACGTCGCCGTGGTTCGTAACTGAAGCCGACGAATCCGATGGATCGTTCGCACTGCTCGAACCCGCGGTGGCGATCGTCACCAACATCGAGAACGATCATTTGAGCAGCGACGACGAGCTGCCCGGACTCGTGCGCGCATTTGGAGAGTTTCTTGCCAAGCTTCCCGACGATGGGCTCGCCCTCATCGGCGTTGACAACGCGCTTTCGGCATCGCTGACCGATCACGAACTGCGAGCGGGGGTCGTCACGTTTGGGCTCGCTCCCGGCGCCCGCATCCGCGCGGCGAATCTGGAGTTCGAAAACTTTGGTTCGAGCTTCGACGTGTTCGATGGCTCGCGCAAGCTCGGGCGCGCCGAACTGCGCGTCCCCGGCGCGATGAACGTTCAGAATGCCTTGGCCGCGATCGCCGTCGCTTGCGCGCTCGAGGTGCCATTTCCGCGCATTGCCGCGGCGCTGCGCACCTTCTGCGGCGTGCGCCGCCGATTTGACATCTTGCTCTCGAACGAACGGATGACGATCGTCAACGACTACGCGCACCACCCCACCGCCGTGCGGGCGACGATCGCCGCGGCGCGCCACTATCACCGGGGCACGCTGGTCGTCGCCTTTCAGCCGCACCGCTACTCGAGAACGGCATACCTCGCCGCCGATTTCGCAGATGCGCTGCGGGGAGCCGACCGCATCTATCTCACACCCGTGTACGCGGCATCGGAGCCGGCGATTCCGGGGGTTAGCGAACGTTCGATCGGCGACTCCTTGGGAAATAATGGCGCGCGGGTCGACTACGTTGCGGGAGTCGAACGAGCTGGAGCGGCGGATCTTCGCGGAGGCGCCGCCGGGGGCACTGGTCCTGATGCTCGGCGCCGGAAACATCACCGACGCGGCGGGCCGTTTGGCGAAGCTTGCGCGCGGATGAGCCTCACGACGCAACGCGCGCTCCGCACGATGCTCGCGGCCGCCGACGAGGAGGCGCTGCGTACGATTTTCGCCGCGCGCGCCAAGTTTGGCGAGCCCCTGGGGCCCTATACGTCGTGGAAGATCGGCGGACCGGCGGATGCCTTCGTCACCGCGCGCACGCAAACGGAGCTGGCCGAACTCATGCGGCTTTGCCTGCGGCGCAAGATCCCGTGGTGGATCATCGGCGGCGGAAGCAACGTTCTCGTGGGCGATGGCGGCGTGCGCGGCATCGTGATTCGCTTGGCCGGCGACTTCGCCGCGGTCCGCGTCGCGGTCGAGGACGGACGAGTGATCGTCGAAGCGGGCGGTTCGGCCGGCATGGCGCTGGTAACGGCGAAGGCCGCATCGGCCGGAGCCGAGGGCGTCGGTTCGCTCGCCGGGATCCCCGGCACCATCGGCGGATCGCTGCGCATGAACGCGGGGACCGATCGCGAGATCGGCGACTTCGTTGCGAGCGTGTGGGTGCAGTCGCCGAGCCGTCCCGATCCTCACTGCGTCAGCATCCGCTATCTCTACCGTCATTCTACGCTCGAGCGCGACGTCGTGGTCTCGCGCGTAACGCTTGCGTTCGAGCTCGCGAACTCGAGCGAAGTGCGCGAAGAGATGCGCGGCCGTCTCGTTCGTCGCAAGCGGACGCAGCCGATTGCGACGCCCAATGCGGGATCGTGCTTCCGGAACCCGGAAGGCGAGAAGGCGGCACGGCTCATCGAATCGGCCGGGGCTAAGGGATGGCGCGAGGGAGGAGCGGAGGTCTCGACGCTCCACGCAAACTTTATCAACAATACCGGGGGAGCGACGGCGCGCGACGTCGCAACGCTGCTCGCACGAGTCCGCCGCGCGGTACTCGATCGCAGCGGAGTCGAACTGCGCTTGGAAGTGCATCTCGTTGGAGTCTTTATCGATGCAACGTAACGGAGGGTCGCGGGCGACGGTCGCGGTCGTGATGGGCGGCGACAGCGCCGAACGCGAGATCTCGATTCAGTCGGGCACCCAGGTATTACGCGCCCTGCACGCACTCGGCTACGAGGCGCGGTCGCTCGACTACGACGATCGTTTCGTCAACGCGCTGCGCGAATGCAAACCCGACGTCGCATTCATCGCGCTGCACGGCCCCGGGGGAGAAGACGGCCACGTTCAGGCGCTGCTCGAGTACCTGTCGATTCCGTATACCGGCAGCGGCCTGGAAGCCGCCGCGCTGTCGATGGATAAGCACTTGACCAAGAAGCTGCTCGCCGCCGAAGGATTGCCCACGCCGGTATGGGACCTGTTCGATCTCACGGGCGGCACGCTGCCGCTCTTGCCCGGCTCGCTCGATCTTCCGCTGGTGATCAAACCGCGATTTGAGGGTTCGTCGACCGGCGTAACGATCGTGCGCACGCACGAAGAGTGGACCAATGCGATGCTCGAGGCGTCGAAGTCGTACGCCGCGATCCTCGCGGAGGAGTACGTCGAGGGGCGCGAATTCACGTGTGCCGTGCTCGGCGAAGAGGCACTGCCGATCGTCGAGATCGTCGCCCACCGCGACGGCTTCTACAGTTACGGCTCAAAGTACGACGCCGGCGGCTGCACGCACATCGCCCCGGCGCAGATCGACGACGGGTTGGCGGCGCGCCTGCAGATGCTCGGACTCTCGGCCCACCGGCTGCTGGGGTTGCGCGATTACTCGCGCAGCGATTTCATCATCCGCTCGGATAACCGCCCGTATCTTTTGGAGATCAACTCGCTTCCCGGCCTCTCGCCCGCGAGTCTCCTACCCGATGCGTGTGCGGCCGCCGGGATCGGTTTCGAAGCCCTAGTCGAGCGGCTCGTCAACTACGCACTGGCGCGCGGCGCGGTCCGCGACGCCGTCGCCTGAATTAAAAAAAGCGGGCCCGCCGAAGCGGGCCCGCCGTATCGCTAAGGTAGGCTCTCGGTTTGTCTTCTAGTACATCGAGCGAGGATTGATCGCGATACCGTCCGGCTTTTCGCCGGCCGACAGGCCGGAGTCGAAGCTGTACATGAACTTGATCGCCTTCGTGCTGTAGGAATACACGTTGACGAGTCCGTCCGTGCGATCGACGGCGATGTACTCGCTGTTGTCCTGGGTCAGCTTGCCGAAGAAGCTCTCGCCCTTGAGGGCGAAGGGGCCGCCGACGACCTTGCACTTCGGGTTGCAGCCGCTGTAGATGGTGGTGGTCATGGCCATGTCGTCGATGATGACGAGATTGCCCTTGTTGTCCATCTCAACGCCGCCGTAGTAGGTGCTCTTGAAGCCGGTCGCTACGACGCCGTCACCTTTGCAGCCCTTCCAATAGATCAAGGCCGCGCCGCCGCTCGCGCTGGTTTTCGCGTCGTTCCAGCAATCGCCGCCCGGTGACATCGCCACGCCGCCGGCGTGATAGATCGTGCTGTTGGTGAGGTTGGTCGTGCAGCCGGCCTTGAGCGAGCAGAGCGCGACGCTCCCCGGTGCCGAACTGGCATCCGCCAACTGCGAGACCGCGATCGTGCCGGTTGCCGCATCGGCGCTGGTCGCGTCGGCCGCTTGACCGATCGTATCGGCGATCAATCCGATTTGCTTGCCGCTGCACATCGTCGGCCCTTTGTAGACGTAGATGTATTGGCTGCCGCCATCAGGATCGATCAGGTTGCCCTTGCCGTCCACGGCGATGTCGTTGACGTCCGAGACGCCTTGAACCATGCAGATGGGCTTCTTGTTCGCCTTATTGTTCAAGGGATAGCCGAAGATATCGGAACCATAGAACTCGGCGACGTAGATGCCGGTCTTCGGCATTTTCTTCTTCTTGTCGGGGCTGACTGCATTGGGAACGATTGAGTGGAGGACCTGTACGGTTCGCGGCGGGGCCACGTCGCCGTACACGCTTTCGGGGCGCATATGCAGATCGGCACCCGCGACAGGCATCGAATTATTCGATCCCGCGAGATTGCCGCTGCATCCTGCGAGGAGCGCGACTGCTACGCCCGCGCACAGCGTCGAATTAAACATACGCATGGGGTTATCTCTCCTTGCCAGTAGAATGGGAAATCGGACTCTCGACGTTGTTTGTAAGGGCCTGCGAACCCTTTACGCCGCGTATTTTAAGGGAAGGCTTCGTTATCGTCGGCGACCAGCAGATCCAGCCGGGACGCGTCCGGCGCCAGGCGTCGCGCGCTTGGATAGCGGGCCAAAAACGCCGCATCGCCGAGACGTTCTCCGACGGTTGGGCGTTCGAGCGCAGCGTTGATCTCCGCGTACTTCGCCGGGTCGCTATGCCGGACGATCCAATCGGCAACGTCGCCATCGCAATCGGCTCGGGCAATCGCCTCGCGCAACGCCCCTTCGGGAAACCCGAGCGCCTCGATCAGGCGCGAGCTAAAGCCGGTGATCTGGTACTCGCCCAGGTTCCCGCCCGGGAGCGTCGCGCGAAGCTTGTCGACGGTGCGCGCCGCCATCAAAAGGCTCAGGCCCGCCAAGAGTTCACGAGGGCTGCGTGGCGGTTGCTTCGTAAGGTCGAGTGCTTTCATGAAGCCTCATCTTCAACCAGCCGGGCCGGCGGAGCCTTGCGGCCGACGAGGCGCCGACTCGGCGAAGTCGAAACTTCCGGCCGTCGAAAGAGATTGTTAACCATAACCACTTAAATGGAGGAATCCTTGCCAACCGTTGTCGATCGGGGTCTCGAAGGTGTCGTCGTCGGGTCCACCGAGCTTAGTAACGTCGAAGGCGCGATCGGACGATTAACGTATCGCGGCTACGATATCGACGATCTCGCTCCGAACGCCGGGTTCGAAGAGATCGCGCACCTTCTGCTCTACGGCTATCTTCCGAACCGCCACCATCTCGAAGAACTTCGCCGCGAGCTCGCCGCGCGCCGCGCGCTGCCTGAGCCCCTCGTCACGGCAATGCAGAACTTTCCCAAGACCGCGTGGCCAATGGAAGTGCTGCGCACGGTTACCAGCGGCCTCGGTCTCTTCTCACCGGTCAACGCAAACGGAGAGCATCTCTCCGACGTGCACACGGCCATCGATCTCATTGCCAAGATGCCGACGATCGTCGCCGGTTGGGATCGCATCCGCCGCGGACTCGATCCGATCGGACCCCGCCCAGACCTCTCGCAGGCCGGAAACTTTCTCTACATGCGAACGGGCAAGGTCCCGCACGCGCTCGAGGAAGATGCGATCGATACGTATCTGGTGCTGCTTGCGGACCATTCGTTTAACGCGTCGACCTTTGCGGCGAGAGTGGCCGCGTCGACCCGCGCGGACATGTACGCATCGGTGACCGCCGCATTGGCGACGCTGCAAGGCGACCTGCACGGTGGTGCGGCGACCGCGGCGTTTCGCACGTTGTCCGAAGTGAAGACTCCCGAGAATGCCGAGCCGTACGTGCGCGGAATCCTCGAACGCGGTCAACGGATCATGGGCATGGGACATCGCGAATACAAGGTGCGCGATCCCCGCGCCAAGCATTTGGAGGCGATCGCGAAGGAACTCTCCGGGCACGTCGGGAGCGAGGAGCGCTGGTACGAGACCGCGCACGGGATCGAAGAAGCGAGCCGCAAGGTGCTGCAAGAGAAGAAGCCCGGCAACACGATCTACGCGAACGTCGACTTTTACACCGCGCCGGTGCTCGCCGATCTCGGCATCCCAGGTGACGAATTTACGTGCCTCTTCGCCTGCGGACGCATCGTCGGTTGGACGGGACACATCCTCGAGCAGCTGGCCGACAATCGTCTGATCCGCCCGCAAGCGACCTATGACGGTCCGGCGGCGGGCCCGTACGTGCCGATCGAAAAGCGCACGAACGGCACGACCGTCTAAGGCGCGCGAGGATGCTCGTCGTGCCTGCAATCGACTTACGCGGGGGTAAGTGCGTTCGCATGCGCCAAGGCGATCCGACGACAGAGACGGTCTACGATGGCGATCCCGCGGAGCGCGCGCGCGCCTTCGTCGCACAAGGTGCGCGGCGGCTGCACGTGATCGATCTCGACGGCGCGTTCGGCTCGGGCGAGAATCTCGCCGCGGTCGAGCGTATCTGCAAAGCCGTCGAGGTCCCCGTTCAAACCGGCGGCGGCCTGCGCGCCGTCAAGCACGCAGAGAACGCCTTCGCGGCGGGCGCTTGCGAAATCATCCTCGGCACGCTTTTAGTAGAAGACGAGCGACTGTCGCGACACATCGTCAGCCGCTTCCCCGGCCGCGTCATCGCCGGCATCGACGTTCGCGGATCGCAGGTCGCAACGCACGGCTGGCAAGAGCGGACGCCGGTCGACCGCGACGCGCTGGTGCGCCGCGTCGCGCAGTGGGGAATTTCGCGAATCATCTTTACCGAGATTCGGCGCGATGGAATGGGCGAAGGCTACGATATCGATGCGCTCTGCGCCGTTGCCAACGCCGCCCCGGTCAAAGTGACCGCGAGCGGCGGCGCGCGAAACATCGACGATCTGCGTACCTTAAAAGAGTCGGCTCCGCCGGCGATCGACTCGTGCATCGTCGGCAGCGCGCTCTACGCGCAGACGCTCGATCTGCAATCGGCGATCGCCGCCGTCGCCTGAGTCAGGTTCCCTCGCCGTTGACGTAGACGCGCGGCACTTCGCTTGGAAGCCGCGTTACGATCTCGTAGTTGATCGTCTCCGCCCATTTCGCCCAATCGCCGGCGCTCACCGTTGCATCGCCATCACGGCCGATCAGGGTGACGGTCGATCCGACGCGCGCACGCGGCGCGCCGGTGAGATCGATCTGCGTCATGTTCATCGCGACGCGCCCCACGATCGGACAGAGCGCACCGTCGACCGCGAAGGCACCCCGGTTCGAGAGCGCGCGAGGGATGCCGTCGGCGTAGCCGGCGGGAAGGACGCCGATCCGCATCTCGCGCGGTGCGTGAAAGGTCCCGCCGTAGCCGACCGAAGCTCCGGCAGCGACCGTTCGGATAACGACGAGTTCGCTGGAGTAAGTGAGCGCCGGACGAAGACCGGGCGGCCGCGCGGCCAGCGCCTCGGCGGTCTGCGGCGACGGCATCAATCCGTAGAGCGCGATCCCGAAACGCACCATGTCCAACCTGGTCCAGGGCCAGAGCATCCCGGCGGCCGAGGCCGCGATGTGACGGAGCGGCTGCAGCCCGCGCGCGGCGAGCAGCGGTTCGGTCTCCGCGAGCGCCTGACCAAAGGCTTCGAGCTGGTGGACCGTGTAGGGCGAGTCGATCTCCTCGGCGGCGGCGAGATGCGAGAAGATTCCGGCGAGCGCGAGCCGGGGATGGCCGTCGAGCTCCTCGATCGCGCCGCGCACCGCCGCTGGGTCGAGCCCCAACCGGTTGAGGTCCGCGTTGACCTTCAGGTGGATCCCGGCGCGGCGGTCCTGCTTCTTTGCGGCTGTTGCGAGGCGGCCGCCAAAGCCACGGGGATCCCAAAGCGCGGTCTCGAGACCGGCCCTCACTGCTTCGTCGAGTGCGTCGCCGGGGACGGGGCCCATCACCAGAATCGGCGCCGTGATCCCGCCGGCGCGCAGGGAAAGCCCCTCGGCTGCCCCATAGACGCAGATTCTGGCGGCCGAGTGCTCGACTGCTTTAGCCACCGGGAGAAGGCCGTGGCCGTAGGCGTTGCCCTTCACCACGAAGGCCGGTCGGGCCGGGGCCACAAGCCGCCCGAGGAGCTCGGCGTTATGACGGATGGCGTCCAGCGAGATCGCAATTCTACCGATCATGCCAGCCGCTCGATTCGCCCACTTTGACGCTTGCACTCCTTCAGAGACTCTGCTAACATAGCACGGCTAGCGCTCTTGCGCTGAGAGTGCTAACTTGTGTTGCGAAATAATTCAACCTGTGGAGGTCTACGTGAATCTCAAGCCTATGTTCGACAACGTCGTTGTCGAGCACATCGAGCAGGACGATAAGACGACCGGCGGCGTCTTTCTACCCGACACCGCCAAGGAGAAGCCCCAGGAGGGCATCATCCGTGCGGTCGGCGCCGGCCGAGTGACCGATAAAGGCACGAAGCTAGATATGCATGTCAAGGTCGGCGATCGCGTGCTCTATCGCAAATATTCCGGTAGTGAAGTCAAGATCGATGGTACGGAGTACCTCATCATCCCCGAAAAAGACATTCTCGCCATCGTCGACAAAGTGCCGGCCGGCGTCTAAAGGAGTTCAAGAGTTTTATAATGGCTGCAAAGCAACTCGTATTCGATGAAAGCGCGCGACGCGCGCTCGAGCGCGGTGCGAACATCCTCGCCGATGCCGTAAAGGTGACGCTCGGCCCCAAAGGCCGCAACGTCGTGCTCGACAAGAAATTCGGATCGCCGACGATCACCAACGACGGCGTGACCATTGCCAAAGAAATCGAACTGCCCGACGTGTTTGAGAACATGGGCGCCCAGCTCGTCAAGGAAGTCGCTTCGAAGACCAACGATATTGCGGGCGACGGCACGACCACCGCGACGGTGCTCGCGCAAGCGATCATCCGCGAAGGTCTGCGCAACGTGACCGCCGGCAGCAACCCGCTGCTGATCAAGCACGGCATCGAGAAGGCCGTCGAGATCGCGGTTAAGGAAATGGAGTCGTTCAAGAAGGACGTCGATACCAAAGACAAGATTTCCCAGGTCGCGTCGATCTCTGCCAACGATCCGGAGATCGGCGAGTTCGTCGCCGAGGCCATGGAGAAGGTTGGTAAGGACGGCGTGATTACGGTCGAGGAGTCGAAGACGCTCAAGACCGAGGTCGAGACCAAGGACGGCATGCAGTTCGACAAGGGCTACATCTCGCCGTATATGGTCACCGACTCCGAGCGGATGGAAGCCGTCCTCGACAATCCCTTTATCCTGGTCACCGAGCGCAAGATCTCGGCGATTGCCGACATCCTGCCGCTGCTCGAGAAGGTCGTGCAGGTTCAAAAGCCGCTGCTGATCATCTCCGAAGACGTCGAGGGTGAGGCCCTGGCGACCCTCGTCGTGAACAAGCTGCGGGGTACTTTTACGTCCGTCGCCGTCAAGGCGCCGGGCTTCGGCGACCGCCGCAAAGAGATGCTCAAGGACATCGCCACGCTTACGGGCGCGACGGTGATCTCCGAAGAGCTGGGATTGAAGCTCGACAAGGTTACGCCGGACCAGCTGGGCCAAGCCAAGCGCGTGACGGTAACCAAGGAAGAGACGACGATCGTCGACGGAAACGGCAAGGCCGATGCCATCAAAGGCCGCATCGAGATGATTAAGAAGCAGATCGAAGAGACCGACTCGGACTTCGATCGCGAAAAGCTCCAGGAGCGGCTCGCAAAGCTCTCCGGCGGAGTCGCCGTCATCCAGGTCGGCGCGGCCACCGAAACGGAGCTCAAGGAGAAAAAGCATCGTATCGAGGATGCGCTGAGCGCGACGCGCGCGGCCGTGCAAGAGGGCATGATCCCCGGCGGCGGCGCCTCGCTCGTCCATGCGATCAAGGCGATCGACAAATACGAGGCGCCGAAGACCAACGGCAACGCAACGACCTGGGCCGACGAAAAGATCGGCATCATGATCGTGCGCAAGGCGCTCGAAGAGCCGGCTCGTCAAATCGCCGAGAACGCCGGCTTCGAGGGTTCCGTTCAGGTCAACGCCATCCGTACGAAAAACGCCCCGTTCGGTTTCGACGCGATGACCGGTGAGATCGTCGACATGTTCGCGGCCGGCATCGTCGAGCCGCTGAAGGTGACGCGGGCCGCGCTTCAAAACGCGGCGTCGATCGGTGCGCTGATCCTCACGACCGAAACGCTCGTTGCCGATAAGCCCGAGCCGAAGAAAGAGGCCGCCGGAGCACCCGGTGGCGGCATGGGCGGCTACGACATGATGTAGCGCTTCTCCATTGTCATCCCGAGCTTGTCGAAGGATGACCGGGGAAGCACGTATCGAGAAAGAGGCACGTCTGGGGACGTGCCTCTTTCTTTTATCCGGCCGACGTTTCCCAGAGCTTGGGACAGAGAAGCGTGTCGGTCGCCTCACCGGCGAGTCCGTCGACCATGTCCTCGGTCACGTTGAACTGGATGCTCGACGGCCAGCCGGTCCACGGCACCGGAAACGGAACCGGGAGACGAACGTAATGATACTGGTGCGTCGGCGTCTTCAGCCGCATCGCAAGCTGTTGTGACGACGGCGCGCTCTGCGGGTTGGGATAGAGCCATACGTAGTAGGCGTCTTGGTCGTTTTCGATCCGGATGTCTTCGGCGAGCGGCTGCGCGATCGGCTTCTTGCAGCCGGCCGCGGCTTTATCGAAAAGCACGAACGTCGGCTGCACGTAGAGAAACGACTGCGGCGCCGTCCCGGAGAGGATCAGCGGCATCCGCGGCGCCGGCGCCGGAGCGTCGTAGAGGGGTTCGGTAATCGCGCGATCGTGACCGGAGATGAAGAACAGATAGTCGCTGGCCGAACAGCGATACTTCTCGGTGGCGAGATCGATGCGGTACATGCCGAACGCGCTGTCGAACTCGACGATGCTCTCCGCTTCGTCGCCGCGCTCGAAATGGTAGACGCGGTCGAGCATCCGCCGTCCGGCGCGGTCGGTGAGGCGAAGGCGTAGCGCGATCGTTGCGTTGGCGGGCGCTCGAGCGATCGAGCTGCAGAGGCCGACGTGAAGAATGACGTGTGAGAGTGCGAGCATTGAGTTACCTTCGTTTGAAGGGGGACGGCGTCCGGTCCCTTCGGCCCCAGGGGGCGGAGTCCATCTGCCCGGACGGCCGCCTGCATGCCTGGAGAAGGCCGCACCGTCACGACGGATAACACCATCGTTATGCCTGTTCGCGCCGTAAACGATTTTACAATTCGGGTGGCCACGGTCAACGGCTCGGGAAGCCAATCGTCCAATCTCGTGTTGACCAACGCCATCGCGCGCCTCGGGATCCCCGTGGCTCCCAAGAACGTCTTCCCATCGAATATCGAAGGTCTGCCGACGTGGTTCGACGTGCGCATCAGCGCGCTCGGCTATCAGTGCCGCGCTCGCGATTTCGACGTACTGATGGCGCTCAATGCCGCGACGTGGCAACAAGACGTCGCCGGCGTAAAGCCCGGGGGTGCCGTCGTGCACGAGGAGATCTTTCCGTGCAAGGGAGATACGCTGCGCGAGGATCTCAGCTATTACGCCGTGCCGTTTACGGCCCTGGCGAAGGAGCACTTCGCCGATAAGGGCGACCTGCGCAAGTACTTGATGAACATGATCTACGTCGGAGTGCTGGCCCAGCTGCTGGAGATTCCGCTGCCGACGATCGAGGAGGCGCTTCGCACGCAGTTTCGCGCGAAGGCCGCGGCGGTGGAGCTCAATATGTCCGCCGTACGCGTCGGGATCGAGTACGCAGAGCAAAACTTGGAGAAACACGATCCTTGGCGCGTGGTGCCGATGAGCGGTAAGATTGACGGCCTGTTGTTCATGGAGGGAAATCGCGCCGCCGCGCTCGGCTGCGTCATGGGCGGCTGCACGGTTGCCGCCTGGTATCCGATTACGCCGTCGTCCTCGCTCTGCGAGTACTTCATTGCGTACTGCGACCGCTACCGCGTCGATCCGGAGACCGGCAATCGCAGCGTGGCGGTCGTGCAGGCCGAGGATGAGCTCGCAGCTGCCGGCATCGTCTTCGGTGCAGGTTGGGCGGGAGCGCGCGCGATGACGTCGACCTCGGGTCCCGGAATCTCGTTAATGGCCGAGTACGCCGGCTACGGATATTTTGCCGAGGTGCCGGGCGTGATCTTCGACGTGCAGCGCGCCGGGCCGTCGACCGGCCTGCCGACGCGCACGATGCAGGGCGACGTTTCGTTTGCCTATACGCTCTCGCACGGCGACACCAAGCACATCGTGCTGTTGCCGGGGACCGTTGCCGAGGCGTACGAGTTTGCGATGGCGGCCTTCGACCTGGCGGAACGTTTTCAGACGCCCGTCTTCGTGCTCAGCGATCTCGATCTCGGAATGAACGCGTGGCTTACGCCGCCGCTGCAGTATCCGGAGAAACCATTCGATCGCGGAAAGGTGCTGGGCGCCGACGATCTGGCGTCGATGAAGTCTTGGGGCCGCTACCGGGACGTCGACAAGGACGGAATCGGATATCGCACGCTGCCGGGAACGAACCATCCTGCGGCCGGATTCTTTACTCGCGGAACCGGCCACGATGAAGATGCCCGCTACTCTGAGTTGCCCGACGTCTGGGAGCGCAATCTCGACCGGCTCAACCGCAAAACGGAGACGGCGCGAACGGCGGTGCCCGCACCGGTCGTCTCGGAGAAGAAGAGCACGAAGGTCGCGATCCTCGCGTACGGCACGACTCACCACGCCGTCGTCGAAGCCCGCGATTTCCTGCGGGATGCCGGCGTCGAAGTCAACTACCTGCGGGTGCGCGCGCTTCCGCTCCCTCCAGAGGTCGCCGCTTTCATCAAGCGCCACGACCGCGTCTACGTCGTCGAACAGAATCGCGACGGACAGCTCTACGGAATCCTGCGCACCGAACTTCCTACGTATCTCATCGGACGATTGCAATCGATACGCCACTACAACGGCGTACCCATCGACGCCCATGCCATCATCGATCCGCTGCTCGAAGAGCAGCGCGAGCCGGCGGTGGTTGCGGAGTAAAATGACGGCTAATCTCAACATCATCGGTCTCGCACGGGAGGTCTACAAAGGTCTTCCGACGACGCTCTGCGCCGGCTGCGGGCACAACTCGATCACGAACCATCTGATCAAAGCGCTCTACGAGTACGGCGTCGAGCCGCATAAGCTGGCGAAGATGAGCGGCATCGGCTGCTCGTCGAAGACGCCGGCCTACTTCGTCGAGCAGGCGCACGGCTTCAACGGCCTGCACGGCCGCATGCCGTCGGCCGCAACCGGCGCGAAGCTCGCGAACCGGGAGTTGGTCGTGCTCGGCATCAGCGGCGACGGCGATACCGCCAGCATTGGGCTCGGTCAGTATTGCCACATGATTCGCCGCAACGTCGACTGCACGTACATCGTGGAGAACAACGGCTGCTACGGACTGACCAAAGGGCAGTTCTCCGCGACCGCGGACGTCGGCTCGACGCAGAAGGGCGGGAAGGCCAACGAGTACTCGACGATCGACGTCTGCGGCCTGGCGATCGAGATCGGCGCGACCTTCGTCGCCCGCTCGTTCTCGGGAGACGGTAAGCAGCTGGTACCGCTGCTGCAGGCAGCGTTCTCGCACCGCGGGACGGCCATTCTCGACGTCATCAGTCCCTGCGTGACCTTCAACGACCACGAAGGCTCGACCAAGAGCTACGCCTACGTTAAAGAGCACGATATCGTTCTCCACACCGCGGACTACATCGCCGGCGGCCGCGAGATCACCGTCGACTACGAACCCGGTACGGTCCGCGACGTCGAGCTGGAAGACGGCGCCCACGTGCTGTTGCGCAAGCTCGACGTCGACTACGATCCAACCGATGAATCGAACGCGCTTCGCACGATCCACGAGGCGCGCGAACGCGGCGAGTTCGTCACCGGGCTCCTCTACGTCGATACGCACCAGCAAGATCTCTGCTCCCGAGAACACATGGTGAAGCAGCCGCTCGCGGCGCTCGACGAAGAGACGTTGCGCATCGGGCGCGAGGACTGGGAGAAGATGATGCGTCCGCTAACGGAGACCTAAGAACGTGAAAGCACCGGTCGCGGCGCCGTTCGTGCTCCTGTACGCACTGACGCTCCAGTCCGCGCTCGCGGCCGTCGAGCACGGACGCGTTTGGCAGGCCACCTACGTCGCCGCCTACCAGCCGACGTTCGGCCGGCAGGGCGTCCCGTATTCGGGCACGCTGAAGCTCAAGTTCAACAACGGCATCGTCAGCGGCACCTACCTTTCCGAATCCGTTCGGCCCGATCCGCTCTACGGCCGCACGATCAATGTGAGCGGCGGCGTCAGTCAAGGGCAGATCACGCTGGATTTCAAAGCTTCGGGTGGTTTTACCGTGCGCGGAACGCTGGCGGAAAACGGCGAAATTTCCGGCACGGCGACCATCAACGGCCACTTCTACAGCTTTCTCGCCAAGGTAAAGTCCTCGCCGTAAACGTGGCAACGATGCGCGGCGCCCCGCGCGTTTGGGTCGCATTCACGGGAGCCTAGCGACGGAACGGCTCGTCGAAGCGCTGCGCGCGGCATCATCGGTCTTCGTCCTGAGCGGTTCGGGCATCTCCGCGGAGAGCGGTCTGCCGACGTTTCGAGGAGCCGGCGGACTCTGGCGAACCCACCGCGTCGAGGAGCTGGCTTCGCCCGAAGGGTTCGCACGCGATCCGGAGCTCGTCTGGACCTGGTACAACGAGCGAAAGGCCGCGCATCAGAGCGCAGAACCCAACGAAGGGCACGTCGCGCTCGCCCGCCTCGAACGCAAGCTCCCAGACTTCACGTTGGCGACGCAAAACGTTCAACTCGCTGCATTTTCGCGCCGGATCGCAGCGCGTCGTCGAGCTGCACGGCGACTTGCGCGAAGCGCGCTGCACGCGTTGCGATGCCAGGGAAGCACTGGATGGGGGCGGTCTGCCTCTCGATCGGATCCGGCACGCGTGCGGTGGCATGATGCGTCCGAATATCGTTTGGTTCGGTGAACCGTTACCGCCGCAAGCGTGGCGGCGAGCCCGGGAGGCGGCCTCGCGCGCCGGTGTCATTCTCGTGGTCGGGACCAGCGCCGTCGTGTACCCCGCCGCCGCGCTGGCCACCAGCTACAACGAGGGCGCGTTCGTTGCCGAGATCAATCCCGAGCAGACCGCGATCAGCGCGGGCGTCGATTGCATTTTGCGCAGTTCTGCAAGTGAGGCGCTAACGCGAATCGCCGACGCCGTCTAGATGCCTTCTTGCGAAGTTCCTCAGGCGCTCGCGGCTGCGGCCTTGCGGCGCGAAAAGAACCAATAGACGGGGAGGCCGCTAAGCAGAATGGCGATTCCGACCGAGGTTTCCAGCGGCGACTTCCACATGGAGTCGCCCACGACGCTCCAGGCGACCGCCAAAAAGAGCAGCGTCGTAAATGGCTGGCCCGGCATTCGGAACGACGGCACCGCGGCCGGCGCTTCGCCCGCGTCGCGCTTGCGGAAGATTAGCAACGCGATGGCGCACAACCCGAAGAAGATATAATCGTTGCACGTGACGTAGGTGAGGATCTGATCGTACCGGCCGCTCACGGAGATGACGATCGCCACGAGACCCTGCAGCACGATCGCGATCACGGGCGCGTGGGTGCGGGCATTCACCCGGGCGAGCTGCTTGAAAAACGTTCCGTCGGCGGCCATCTGAAAATAGACGCGGGGCGACGTCAGAATCTGATTGCTCAAGAATCCCAGCGTCGAGATTGCAATGACGATCGCCATCACCCGTAGGCCGACCGGCCCGAACGCGAGCCGCGCGACGTCGGATGCCGGCGTGTTCGTCGCGGCCAAACCGCCGATACCCAGCGCTCTCAGGCAGGTTGCGTTTACGGCGAGGTAGAGCAGCACGACGATGACCACACCGGCGATCATCCCTCGTGCGAGCGTCCGGTGCGGTTGGTGCAGCTCGGCGGTCATGAAGCTCGACGTTTGCCAGCCGCTGTAGGCGAAGAGCACGGGCACCATCGCGAGCCCGATGACCGCGAGCGTACTTCCTCCGATCTGCGGTGCGGCCACGGCCACCGCGCCGGGTGAACGAACCACGAAGAGCCCGATGACGGCAAAACCCGCGATCGCCAAGATCTTCGCGACCATGAAGAGATTCTGCGTCGTCGTCCCGGAGCGAACGCCCAGGGCATTGACCGCGGTGAAAACCGCGATCGCGGCGACCGCGATTGCGGTGATTTGGCCGTGGGAGCCGTGAAAGCCGGTAAGCGGCGCGAAGTAGTTGGCGAAGGTAACGGCGGCGGCCGCCATTCCGCCGCTCTGTGAAACGAGCAACAACGTCCAGCCGAAGATGAACGCGAGCGCCGGATGAAAGGCATCGCGCAGATAGGCATACTGGCCGCCGTCGCGAGGACGGCGCGCCGCAAGTTCGGCGAAGACGCCGGCGCCGAGCAGCGCGATCGCTCCGCCCGCAATCCAGACCGCCATCACGAGGCTTCCGCTGCCGACGATTCTGGCGACGACCGAGGGGTTCATGAAGATGCCCGAGCCGACGATACCGCCCATCACGATGAGCACGGCATCGCGTCCGCCCAAGCGGCGCGCGAGCTTTGCTCCGCCGGCAGTCATCGGGGGAATGTCCGCATTGCAGCGAAGAGCCGCCTCATGTTGGCAATCGTTACGTTCCTGTTCGCAGCCTTGAACAACATGGTGGCGCAAGCTCCTCCGCAAGGGCCTCCGCCGGCCCAGTCAATGCAGCCGCCGCTCGAAAGCGGCGCGTGTTTAGATTCACCGCGTCCGGTACCCAAAGTCCTACAGAAGCCGGTCTCGCGCGGCATGCAAATCGTGCGGATCGACGAGGTCGTCTCGACGGCAACGATGACGCAGGGCCAGGTGATCGGCTTCGTCTACACGACGCAGGACGGCGGTACGTGGCTCGGCGAGCGCACCGCGGATTTCGTCTCTCCGGCGAATGCCACGGCCATCAACGCGGTCCTGGCCTCGACGCGCGTCCCCGGCGAGAAGGACAGCGAGTTTCCGCCGCAGTCCCGCTACGGCGTGCCGACCAAGTACCCCCGGTTCTTGCGCGTGTCGATCCCGCCCGATGCGGCCCGGCCGCTGGAGATCGCGCTCGTTTCGTGCGTCGCCTGGCCGACGAGCCGTCCCTTGCCTGATCCCAGCCTCTAAGCCCCCTCCGCTTGAGGGATCTCGGATAGCACTCAGCGCATCCGAGTGCTAAAATAGGGTGTTGTGAGCCGAATGGAGTTCGTTGTCCGGCCTCGCCTCGGGGCCTTCGCACCCAACGCCGACGTCTTCGTCGACGAGGATCAGCGGCGCTTGGTCGTGGTTGTCGAGGTAGCAGGAGCCGACCCCGAGAGCCTGCGCGTCGTCTTTGACCAGCGCAGCCTCGTCATCGGCGGTCGCCGCTGCGAGGCAGCTCGTCTGCGGCGCGGCTCGTTCGTGCAGAAGGAGATCGCTCACGGCGACTTCGTCAAGCGAATTCCGCTGCCCGTGCCGATTGAGTACGAGCGCATCGTCGCGACGTACGAGGACGGCTTCTTGCTCGTCCTGGCACCGATTGCCGCGACGGCCTACCTGCCGACCGCGCGAACCGAACTTCACATCTTGGTCAAAAGGACGCATTCCTAACACTAATGGCTCAGAAAACGAATCAAAATATCGTCCCCGCCAATTTGATCGGCATCCTGCCGCTTCAAGAGGCCGTACTCTTTCCGCACACCGTCATTCCGCTCGCGGTCGTCAAGAAGTCGGGCATACAGCTCGTCGAGGAAGCTTTACGCGAAGGCAAGCCGATCGGGCTGACCGTCTTGCGCGATCGCGAGATCGAAGATCCCGGGCCGGACGACATCCAGCGCGTCGGCACGATCGGGGTCATCCAAAAGATGCTGAAGGTTCCCGACGGCACGCTGCGTTGCATCGTCGCCGGGCAGCAGGTCTTTCGGATCGAGCAGTTCACCCAGGTCGCGCCCTACATGGTTGCGACCTATACCGACCTGCCCGACACGACCGTCGAGAACGAAGAGCTCGTCGCGATGCAGCGCAACCTTGCGGGGCTCTTCCAAAAACTGCTCTCCTACCTGCCGCAAGCGCCGCGCGAGATGGAGATGGAGGTGGCGAACATCACCGATCCGGTGGTGCTTACCTACTTCGTCGCGTCGACGATGCGCCTCGAAACCGCCGACCGCCAGGCGTTGCTCGAAGAGCGCGATACGGCCAAGCGCATGCGCAAGCTGACGCTGCTGCTCACAAAAGAGCTCGAGGTCGTCGAGCTCGGTCACAAGATTCAGAGCGACATCCAGCGCGAGATGGAAAAGAATCAGCGCGAGTTCTACCTGCGCCAGCAGCTTCGCGCGATTCAGGAAGAGCTCGGCGAAGTCGATCCGCAGCAAGCCGAAACCAACGAGCTGCGCACGAAGATCGACGCAGCGGCGATGCCCGAGGACGTGAAGAAAGCGGCAGATCGCGAGTTGGATCGCCTCTCGAAGGTTCCACAGGCGAGCCCAGAGTACAGCGTCATCCGCACCTACCTCGACTGGCTGGTCACGCTGCCGTGGAAAGAAGAGACGGCCGACCACATCGATATCGTCACCGCGCGCGCGGTGCTCGATGAGGACCATTACGATCTCGAGAAGATCAAGGACCGGATCGTCGAGTATCTCGCCGTGGGCAAGCTCAAGAAGAGGCTCACCGGCCCGATCCTTTGCTTCGTGGGTCCTCCGGGCGTCGGTAAGACGTCGCTCGGGCAGTCGATCGCGCGCGCGATGGGGCGCAAGTTCGTGCGGCTCTCGGTCGGCGGCGTTCGCGACGAAGCCGAAATCCGCGGGCACCGCCGCACGTATATCGGGGCGATGCCGGGGACGATCGTCCGCGCGATCCGCGATGCCGGCACGCGCAATCCCGTTATGATGATCGACGAGATCGACAAGGTCGGCGCCGATTTTCGCGGCGACCCGCAGTCGGCGCTCTTGGAAGTACTCGATCCCGAGCAGAACAACAACTTCCGGGATCACTATCTCGACCTGCCCTTCGACCTCTCGCAAGTGCTCTTCATCTGCACCGCGAACACGCTCGACACGATCTCTCCGCCGCTGCGGGATCGCATGGAGATCATCACGCTCTCGGGCTATACCGAGTTCGAAAAGCTGCAGATCGCCAAGCGCTACCTGCTCAAAAAGCAGCGGCAGAACAACGGCGTGCGCGATAGCCAGGCGCAGATCAGCGATGCGGCGATCCGCGCGATCATCAACGACTACACGCGCGAGGCCGGCGTGCGCAACCTAGAACGCGAGATCGGCACCGTCTTTCGGAAGATCGCGCGCAAGATTGCGGAGAGCCCGCGCTACAAGGCGCGCGTCAAGCCCGATAATCTGGTCGAGTATCTCAGCCGGCCCCGATTCTTCAACGAGGTGCGCAAACGGGTCGCCTCCATCGGCGTCGCTACGGGCATGTTCTGGACGCCGGTCGGCGGCGACATCCTCTTCATCGAGACGCAGTCGATGCCGGGCACGGGCAAGCTCGTGCTCACCGGACAGCTCGGCGACGTGATGAAGGAAAGCGCGCAAGCGGCGGTCTCGTTCCTGCGGTCGCGTTCAGCGGAGCTCGGGCTACCCGATGATTACTTCGCGAAGCACGACATCCACATTCACGTGCCGACGGGCGCGACACCCAAAGACGGCCCCTCGGCCGGAATCGCACTGGTCACTTCGATCGCTTCGATGCTGACGGGCTTGAAAGCCGACCCGAATCTCGCGATGACCGGCGAGATTACGCTCACCGGCCAGATCTTGCCGATCGGCGGAATCAAGGAGAAAGTACTCGGTGCGCGGCGCGCGGGAATCGGAAAGATCCTGTTGCCCCGGCGCAACGAGGGGGACCTCGACGACATCCCCAAAGAGGTCCGCGAGAGCATGACCTTCGTTCCGGTAGACGAGCTCTCCGAAGTGCTCCTCCACGCGCTGGGTAAACGCGTGATTACGCCGGTGCCTCTCGGCGCCGATCACGCCAAAACCAACAACGTCGTGCCGCTCCGCCGCGCGGCCCAGACCAAGCGCCGCAATGGCGTCGTCAGCAAGCGCGCGCCGGAGCGTAAGCGCAAGGTCAAGCGATAACCTCGATCCCGGATCCGGCGCGGACCTCACCGATGACCGCGCCGGTTACGTTGCGCGCGTGCAGCTCCTCGAGCAGACGCGGCAGCCGTTCGGGCGGCAGGCCGATCAACAAACCTCCCGAGGTCTGCGCGTCGGAGAGCGCGACTCGCACGCTGGGTGAAACCGATGGGCCAAACTCGGTAAAGCCTGCGTGCGTTTGCGCGTTGTTCCGCGTTCCGCCGGGTACGAGGCCGCGCTCGATCAGCTCGATCACGCCCTTCATCAGCGGCACGGCGCCGGCGCGAATCAGCAAGCCTGCGCGGGAGGCGCGCGCCATATTTTCGGCGTGACCGAGTAGCCCGAAGCCGGTAACGTCGGTTGCCGCGCTTACGCCCGTCGCTTGCATCGCGAGGGCGGCGCCCTCGTTGAGGGTGGTCATCGCGGCGATCGCCTCGGCGAGGTCGCCGGGCGCGATCGCATCGCGCCGCAGCGCCGTCGTTAAAATCCCGGTTCCCAACGGCTTGGTGAGCACCAATACGTCGCCGGGAATCGCGCCGGCGTTGGTGATCATGCGCCGGGGATCGACGACGCCGGTTACCGCCATACCGTACTTGGGTTCCGCGTCCTTGATCGTGTGGCCGCCGAGGATTGCAACGCCCGCACTGCGGGCGACGTTCGATCCGCCTTCGAGGATACGCACTAAGATTGCAAGGTCGAGATCCTCGGGGAACGCCGCGATATTGAGCGCGCTGATCGGCACCGCTCCCATGGCGTAGATGTCCGAGAGCGCGTTGGTAGCCGCGATTCGCCCGAAATCGTACGGATCGTCGACGATCGGCGGAAAAAAGTCGACCGTCTGCACGAGCGCAAGCCCTTCGTGCAGCTCGTAAACGCCGGCATCGTCACAGCTGCCGTAGCCCACGAGGACTCGCGCATTGGTCGCCGGCGAGACGCGCTCCATTACGCCACGCAGTTCGGCGGCGCCGAGCTTCGCCGCACAGCCTGCGCAGGAGGAGAGTTCGGTGAGGCGGATGCCCTCGGCGTTCATAGAAGTCAGTATATCCATGTCGAAGCAGCTGTTATTCCTCCCCGGCCCCGTTACCGTCGCGCAACCGGTTCTCGAAGCGGCGGCGCTGCCGATGATCGACCATCGCGGGCCCCAGTTTGCGGCAATGCTCGAACGCGTGGCCGCGGCGCTGCGTCCGGTTTACGGCACGAGCGGCGAAATTGCGGTGCTCGGCAGCTCGGGAACCGGCGCGATGGAGGCCGCGATCGTCAACCTCTTCTCGCCTGGAGAGCGGTTGCTGTCGTGTCCGGTGGGGGCATTCGGCAAGCGCTTTGCGGCGATCGCGCAGGGTTACGGCTGCGTGGTCGAGTCGCTCGTCACGCCGCTGGGATCCGCGCTCGATCCGCAGGCGCTTCGCCGTCGACTCGAAGACGATACGCAGCGCAGCATCGCCGGCGTACTGCTGACGCATAACGAGACCTCGACCGGGGTTGCGAACGACATGGCGGCGCTGGCGCCGATTCTGCGCGCGCACGGCGCGCTAACGCTCGTCGATTCGGTGAGCGGATTGGGGGCCTCGGAGTTCTTGATGGACGCGTGGGGCTACGATGCGGTTGCGACCGCTTCCCAGAAAGCCTTCGCCGCGCCGCCCGGCGTAGCGACCATCGCGCTGAGCGATCGCGCGCGCACCCGCGTCTTCGATCGGGCCTCGGGCCGCTACTATTTCGATCTGCGCACGGCGATGGAGTTCGCCCGGATCGGTCAAACGCCGTGGACGCCGCCGATCTCGATTCTCTTCGCGCTCGACGTCGCGCTCGGGCGTTACCAGGCCGAAGGCATGCACGCCGCGTTCGCGCGTCACGCTCGCAACGCCCGCAACGTGCGGGAAGCGCTGCAGCGTCTGGGCTTTTCGCTGTTTTCACAGCCCGGCGCGCACTCCGACACGGTCGTTGCGGCTCGTCCGCCGGCCGGCGTCGACCCCGCGCTGCTGCTGCAGCAACTTCGGGAAAAATACGGCGTCGTGCTGTCGGGCGGTCAGGGAGAGTTAGCGGGAAAAATCGTTCGCTTTGGAACGATGGGAGCGGTCGGCGAAGCAGATTTCGCCGCCGCCTTCAGCGCGATCGAGTCTACGCTCGCGCGGCTTACAAGTGGTGTCGCTTGAAGTACGGCATGAGAAACGGCCGCGCGAACCAGGGAATCGTCGAAAGGATCGCTGCGTCCACGGTCGGATCGTAACTCACGAGGTACGGCGCGAACTTCGACTGGTGCAGATCGGCGCGAATATCGCTCGCAAGCGGAAAGAAGAGCGCGATGAAGAGGATCAGCCAGAGAAGCACGGCACCTTTCGCAAAGCCCACGAACGCCCCGGCCAACGAGTTCCCTAGGCCGAGAACGGGGAGCTTGGCGATGCCGCCGAGTATCCGCGCGATGACGAGGACCACGATGTAGGTGAGCAGGCCCGTACCGAACATTCCGACGACGTGCGCCGAGCCCGGCCCGAGCTTCGTGATTCCCTCGATCTGCGAATCCAAGCTTCCGTTGTACAGCCAAGGCGTAACGAGCGCAGCCGTCACCGCGACGGCTCCCCCGAGCTCGCCCACGAAGCCTCGCGAATAGCCTTTCCAGGTTGCGAAGGCGAGGACGATGACGATGATGACGTCGGGCCAAGCGAAGCCGCCGATCACGTACGGATCTCGGCTCCAAACTGCGCGCGCATCGCGTCGAGCAGCCGCGCGATCGCGGCGTCGGCTTCCTCGTCGGTTATCGTTGCGTCGAAACGCTGCAGCGTGACGCGTACCGCCAAGCTCTTGCGTCCCTCGCCGATCTGCGGTCCGCGGTACTCGTCGAAGACCCGGACGTTGGTGCAGAGCCTACCGAGCTGCGTCGAAACGGCCCCTTCGATCGCACCCGCAGTGACGTCGACGCCGACGACGAGCGCGAGATCGCGATAGGTTGAACGGATATCGGGAGGGCGGCAAATACGCGGGGGTTTCGTAAGCCGGAAGCGCACCGATCTCGACGACGCACACGTACGCGTTCCGGCGGAGACCGCTCCGCTTCGCCAGGCGCGGATCGATCTTGCCGAGATAGCCGGCCTCCCGACCGTCCAGGGAAAGTACGGCCGTCTTGCCCGGATGAAAGCCTGCGCGCATGCCGCTCGCGACCTCGGGCGCACGCCCGGTGACGCGGCGCAGCAGGTGTTCGCAGTCGCCTTTGAGCCGGAGGAACTCCGAATCGCGCCAGGAGGGCTCTTCGATGGGATCCGCGGAGAAGCCAAAGGCAAGCATCGAGCGTTCGGCAATTCCGTCTTCGCGTGCGAAGGTTTCTCCGACCTCGAAGATGCGTACCGGGCCGGCCGCTTCGGCAAAGTACTCCAGCGCGCCGGGGAGCAGTGATTCGCGCAGAAAGCGTTGCTCTTCCGAGAGCGGATTGCGAACCTCGACGGCTCCTTCGTTACGCAGCGACTGCGTGATGATCTCGCGGTATCCCAATCCCGCCAGGACGCTGCCGATCTCGTTTTCGCGCCGGTACTCGGCACTGGATATTTCGTGCGGTGCAACCGAGGGAACGACGGCCGGAATCCGATCGTAGCCTTCGATCCGTGCGACCTCTTCGACGAGGTCGGCGGCGATGCTCAGATCGCGCCGCCACGGCGGCGGCGTCACGACGAGCACGCCGCCGTCACGTGCGACCGCGCAACCGAGGGAAGAGAGATGGCGTTCGATGCGTTCGGCCGGGATCTGCATGCCCAGCAAACGATCGACTTCGGTGGTCTTCAACGCGATCTGTGCGGGGATCTCCGCCTGCATGCCGTACGCACGCGGCGCGTAAAGCGTCGCGCCGAAGTCCGCAAGCAGCGTAGCCGCGCGCGCGGCCCCGGCATCGGTCAACTCGAGCGCGAGCGACTTCTCGTGGCGCGACGAAGCTTCGGTGCGCAACCCGAGCGCGCTGCTCATGCGGCGAACGCGCGGACCGTCGAAGTTTGCGGCCTCCAACACGATTGCCGTCGTCGATGCGCCGACTTCGCCCGAAGCGCCGCCCATCAGTCCCGCAAGACAGAGCGGCTGCTTCGCGTCCGCAATGACGAGCGCTTGCGAACTCAGCGTGCGCGTCACGCCGTCGAGCGTCTCAATGCGCTCGCCGTCGCGAGCGTCGCGGACGATCAGGCCGCCGCCGGCAATTTTCGCGGCGTCGTAGAAATGCAGCGGTTGCCCGGTCTCGAGCATCACGTAGTTGGATACGTCGACGATGTTGTTGATCGGGCGCTGTCCCGTTAAGGCGAGCCGGATTCGCATCCACGCCGGCGCGGCAGCAACGCGCAGCCCATCGATGCGCTGGCTGACGAAACGCCGGCAGTCCGGCGATTCGATCGTGACCCGCGCCTCATTCCCGGAAGGCTCGGCCTCGCGTCCGGGATTGTCGAAGGACGGAAGGCGAAGCGGCACGCCGTACGAAGCGGCGAGTTCGCGTGCTAGACCGATGACGGACATTGCATCGGGACGATTCGTCGTTACCTCGACGTCGAGGACGGCCGTATCGAGCCCAAAGAGCTCGATGGCATCGAGCCCAGGCGCGACGCCGGACTCGAGCTGCATGATGCCGTCTTCGAACCACTCGCCGGGCAAAGCGAGCTCTTCGGCGGAGATCATCATGCCCGCCGATGCGATGCCGCGCATCGTGCGCGGTGCGATCGTCAGCTCGGGGAGGCGCGCCCCGATCGTCGCGACCGCGATCGTTTGACCGGCGGCAACGTTCGTGGCGGCGGTCGCGATCGTCAATGGCGCGTCCCGGCCGACGTCGACCTGCGCGACCGCCAGACGATCGGCGTTGGGGTGTTTGGCGAGGCTCGCGATGCGACCGGTAACGACGCCGGTAATCTTCGGACGCTCGACGATCTCCGCCACCGGGAAGCCGAGCATTGCCAGCCGGTCGGCAATCGCCGTAGAATCGGGCGGCAGCGAGACGAACTCGCGCAGCCAGCTTATCGGAACGCGCATGCCGGTATTCCCGTTAGCCTAACTGCTCGAGAAACTCGGTGTCGCTCTTGACGAAGCGCCGGATATCGTCAACACCGTAGCGCGCGAGGCCCAAGCGCTCGACGCCGAAACCGAACGCCCAGCCGCTATGGCGGTCAGGGTCGTACCCGACTTCGCGAATCACGTTGGGGTGCACCATCCCCGAGCCGCCTAGCTCGATCCAGCCGGAGCCGCCGCACATGTTGCACGGGATTGCGGCCTGCGCCCCTTTGCACTTCGGACAGGTTGTATCGACCTCGGCGCTGGGCTCCGTGAAGGGAAAGTACGACGGGCGAAAGCGCACGCGCTGCTTTTCTCCGAAGAGCTCGCGGCAAAGCCCGGTAAGCATTCCCTTGAGATGGCCGAAGTGAATCCCTTCGGCCACGAGCAGTCCTTCGACTTGATGGAACTGGAAGAGGTGGCGCGCATCGACGGCGTCGCGCCGAAAGCACTTCCCAGGTGCAACGATCGCGATCGGCGGCGCGTAGCGCTGCATGGTCCGGATCTGCATCGGAGAAGTGTGCGGCCGGAGCAGCATCGTGTCGGTGAGCCAGAACGAGTCGAATCCCTCGCGCGCCGGATGATCGGCGGGAATGTTGAGCGCGTCGAAGTTGTAATAATCCGGCTCGGCTTCGGGGCCGATGACGACCGCGAATCCGTGGCGGACGAAATACGCGCAGCTTTGCTCGATGATGCGCCGGACGGGGTGGATCGAACCGGCGGGTTGCGAGATGGCCGGGAAGGTGACGTCGACCGAGTCGGCAAGTTCGCTGTCGAAGCGGCGCGCCTCGAGGCGCTCCGCCGCGGCCCCCAGCTGGAGCTCCATCGCCCCGACGGCGTCGTTGACGATCATGCCTGCGTCGCGCCGCTCCTGGGGTGCGAGTTTGCCGATGCCGCGCCTCAGCGTCGTGACTTCGCCGCTGCGTCCGAGGTACGCCACGCGCACGTTTTCAAGCGCTTGCCCGTCGTTCGCGGCTTCGACCGCATCGGTAAACCGCCGCTGCAGTTCCCCAAGTTGATTTTGCAGTTCCGTCATCACTCTCGAAAATGGAAAACGCCCGGTCGTTCTTTCTCACCGGGCGCTCCGAAAAATCGCTTAACGTTTGGTGCGGCGTATCTCGCCGCGGATGATAACTAGGTTGCCGTTGCCGCCGAGTGCAGCCTTCGGTATGCCAGATAAGCGTCGATCGAACCCGTTTGGGCGAAAAGCCTCCAGAAGAGATTGGACGTTGCCATAGCGCTTTGCAGTCTCCTTCTAGCCGTCGGCTCCAGGGCGGCCCTCGTCGCGGAATGGGGTGAGTATACCATGCGAGTTTTAGCACTGGTAGTCTTGACTTTTTGCCGTCCGAGTACTCTCTTGACAAATGTTTCGTAGCTATTGCCGCGGACGCGTTCGGTTCGCTTCGAAGAGAGCGATCGAGCCCGCGACCCCCGCAGATAGACTCTCCGCCCGGCCCCGCATCGGGAGGGCTATAAGCGCGTCGCAGAGCGCCTCCCAGCGCCCCAAACCCCGCCGTTCGTGACCGATGACGAGGGCGGCCCGCCCTTCGCGGAACTCGCCGGTCAACTCGCCGCCCCCCGCATCGAGGCCAAGCAGCCGGACGCGCCCGGCTGCCGCGGCGGCGGCCACCTCCAGCGGCTCTGCGACGGCCATCGGCAGGCGAAAGACGGCCCCCATCGATCCCCGGACGACTTTAGGGTGGTACGGCTCGACCCCGAGCGGCCCGAAGACGACTCCGCTGCAGCCCAACGCGTCCGCCGACCGCAGCAGCGTGCCCACGTTGGCCGGGTCCCCCAGGTCGGCCAAAACCAGCACTGGCGACGTACCGGCGAAGATTGCCTCCAGATCGCTGCGCCGGGGCCGGGCCACGGCGACGATTCCGGCCGGAGTCGTCAAATCGGAGAGCTGCTTGGCGCCCGCCGGGTCGACGAGGTAGACCGTCGTTCCACCGGCCTCGATTTCCCGAACCAGCGGTGTCGCTTCGTACGCCTCCGGAGTCACGAAGAGCTCTTCGATTGTAAACGAGCTGGCATGCGCTTCCTGAAGCAGGGTTGGCCCTTCGAAGGCGAACCGCTCCTGGTCGGCGCGTCCCTTGGAGGAGCGAAGCTTGCGAACGCGCGTCAGCCGCGACGAATGGGCGCCGATGGGCGCAGCCATCTGCGGTGCTTCCCCTAGCTCCGTCGCGCCCGAGAGGCGAGCCACGCGCGCGCGGCAATCAGGATCAGCCCCGAAAAAATAGCGGCAAGCATGATCGCGACTTTGTCGTTGAAATGATGCGGGACCAGCGTGCGCACGAAGAGGTAGACCGACGCCACGAAGACGATCAGAAAAAAGCCGAGCCAGGCGATTTCGATCCAGACGGAGGAGCGGGATTGCGGCACCTCGCGAGCTTAGTCACGAGGCTGCGTCCAAGCCTTCCGCTAAGTCAACGCCGCAATGAATTACACGCCGCGGGTGCTCGAATCACGTGAAGTCTTCCGGGGGCGCGTCTTTACCGTTCGCGTCAACGAACTCGAATACGAAGACGGAACGACCCATCGCGTCGACGTCGTCGAACATGGGGCATCGCTGGCCATCCTGGCCACGCCGGGTCCCGGCCGGATCGTTCTGGTTCGCCAGTATCGCCATCCGGCGGCGACGTCGCTCTGGGAACTCCCGGCGGGCACGAGCGAGCCGGGCGAATCGCCGGCCGACGGGGCGCGTCGCGAGCTGCGAGAGGAGACCGGGTATCGGGCCGGACGGCTGAGCCCGATCGGCTCGTTTTGGATGACGCCGGGGTTCTGCTCGGAGCTCATGCACATCTTTCATGCAGACGAGCTCGTCGAGGGTGCGCCTGCTTTCGACGACGACGAGCGAATCGAGATCGGCACGTTTACGTTTGAGGCGGCATGGCGCCTGGTCGCTAACGGCGCAGCGGATGCAAAAACGATGCTGGGTTTATCGTGGATGAAGGGCGCAGGAGGTGAAATTGGAACTCTCGCCAGTCGATAGTTAAATTCAGGAGAGCAATTCCAGCCATCGAGAAACCGTTGCTATTCGTTGCGGCGGATTTGCTGCTTTGGAGGTTCATGGTGGAGATACCCAGCGATATTGATGCCGTCATCAAGCGACTGTTGGAGCCGCGTGGGGACGGTACAGAAGAATCGGTGTTGACGCCTGAAGACGAGGCGTATTTGAACTCGCTCATCGCCTCGATCCGGTTGGGCCGCCGTTCGGTCTTGATCGTCGAGGATGCAGACGAGCGCCTGCGTTACATGTTCAGCAATGCGACGCGAGCGGAAGCGGTAACGATGTTAGGTAAAGTGGTCGAGGCGACGGGGCGCCGTCTTGCCGACGGAGACGACTAGGGAACCTGGGGCCGGCTAGGCCGTCAGACTGAGGCCGTCGATTTTTCCCTGCGGGGTCAACTCGAACTCGTAATGATACTGTGCGCGACGATAGCGCACGAGAAACTCGTAGAGGGTGTCCCCACTCGATTCCGTCGTACTCGATTCGGGCACGATCGAAATCAGCGGCCCGAGCGCCGCGAGATTATCGTGCGCGACGAGATCGTCCGTAAGATACGTGCTGAAATTGGGCGTCAACTCGCCTCGCTCGATGTGCCCGGTTGCCAAACGATTGAGCCATTCTTTCGCGCGGTCAACGATCGCATTATCCAAATGCGCCGCCGTCGGCGGCACGATCAGATCGAGGATGCGAGCGCCTAGCTCTTCGGGAATCGCAACCGAACCATGGAATGAATCGGCGTTCGAAAAGACGATGACGCCAACGTGCTGCTCGGGCAAGAGGGCACTCATCGCGCGGTAGCCGGAAATCTCTCCGTTCGACCAGACGAAGTCCTTGCCGCCGCGACGGTCGATCACCCACCCCATGCCGTAGCGAGTCGGACCGCTGCTCGCCGCCGGAGCGAACATCGTCCGCACGGCGTCGACGCGCAGAAGTATCGGCATCTCGATGTCCCACTTCGCCAAGTCGTAGAGCGTCGTAACCAACCCGGCGTTGCCGCCCAACCAGGTCGGGTCCCAGAGCGAAGCCGGAACGAACCCGTGAGCCGACCGCGTATATCCGGTCGCGTGCGTTGGCGCGATCCCGCCGTCTCCCGCGAGAAACGTGCTGTCCATCACCAGCGGAATGAAAATATGCTGCTCGAGATAGTCCGAGAGGGGAACGCCGCTCGCGCGCTCGACGACCAGCGCTGCCAACATGTAGTTGAGCGGGCTATCGACGTACACGCCCGGAGCAGGTAAGGGCTTGCCCGCATCGATCTCTGCGATCACGTCGCCGGGTTTCACGGACTTGGTCGGGTCCTTCGGATCGTATGGCGGCAGGCCGGACGTCTGCGTCAGGAGCTGTCCCACCGTGATTGCGGAGCCCGCCTTGAACTCCGGAACGTATTTGCCGAGCTTGTCCGTGAGGGCGAGCTTATTCTCTTGCGCGAGCAGCAGCACGGCGGCGGCGGTGAACTCCCGCGTCAGGCCCCCCACGTAAAACTGCGTGTCCGGGGCCATCGAGAGGTGCTTGCCGAGGTTGCTGAAGCCGAAGCCTCGAGCGTAGACGATGCGACCGTCCGCGACGATGCCAACGGCCAGTCCGGGCGTGCGTCCAGCGTGAATCTGCTCCCGCGCCAAGTCGTCGATCCGCTCGGAAAGCGCGGGAGTGAGCGTGACGCTGCTCTCCGCCCGTACCTCTAGCGGCGCGCCCTGCGCGAAAACGCAGAGCAAAGACGCCGTCGCAAAGACGGGGCTCCAACGTTTCATATCGCCCAACATTTTAGGGATTGGACGGCGTTGGCCTTTTCCGGCCGGCTATTTTTGCGAGGCCTGCCGGGCCAGACTGAGGAGCTTTCCGAACGCCTTCTCGTCTGAGATAGCCAGCTCGGCGAGCGCCTTGCGGTTCAGGCTTACGCCGGACTTCTTGAGGCCGTGCATGAAAACCGAGTACGAGAGGCCTTCGCGGCGGACGGCGGCGTTGATCCGGCTGATCCATAGCGAGCGAAAGTCTCGCTTGCGAACGCGGCGATCGCGAAACGCGTACGCGAGCGATTTGAGCAGCGCCTCATTTGCGACCCGATAGTTGCGGCGGCGAGCGGCGCGAAAACCCTTCACCAGCTTCATCACCTTGCGGCGATGCTTCAGCCCACCGACCGCGCGTTTTATCCGTGCCATGTGTTAACTCTCCCTAGAGCAGATACGGAATGGTCGGTGCGAGGCGCTTGAGATCGCCCTTGAACGTCGGCTGATCCTTACGGAAGTTCCGCTTTCTCTTGCGGCTCTTCTTGCTCAGGATGTGGCCGCAGCCGTCGAATTGATGGCGGTGAAGCAGTTTGCCCGTCGCCGTGACCTTCACTCGCTTGGCTGTTCCCCGATGGGTGCGTATCTTCGGCACTGGTTCGCTCCTTGGCTGGGATAGAAAACTTTGGCGGACCGGTCGGCGTCGCGCGGGGCGCCAAAATCATGAACATGTTCTTGCCCTCAAGACGCGCCTCTCGCTCCACCATTGCAAGCGGCGCCATGTCCTCGGCCATTCGATCGAGCAGCCGCCGTCCAAAGGACGTGTACGTGATCTCTCGCCCGCGAAACATGATCGTTACTTTGATCTTGCTTCCGTCGAGCAGCAGGCGTTCGGCCATTCTCGCCTTCGTCTCGTAGTCGTGCGTCTCGATCTTCGGCCGCAGCTTCACTTCCTTCAGTTCGAAGTGACGCTGTTTTTTGCGTGCGTCTTTGTCTTTTTTCGATTGCTCGTACTTCAGACGCCCGTAGTCGGCGATCTTGCAGACTGGAGGCTGCGCGTTCGGCGACACTTCGATCAGGTCGAGTCCAGCGACCCTGGCTCGAGATAGCGCGTCTTCGGTCGGGAGAATTCCTAGTTGGTGACCGTTTTCGTCGATCACACGAACCGAGCGGATGCGAATCTGATCGTTGATTCTGAGGGGTCTTGCTATGAGCTCATCTCCAAATAAAAAAAGCGCTGCCGGAGCAACCCCACGCGGGAACCTGCCGCAGGCCCCTTAAGTGAAGACCGGATCGCCCGTAGGCATCCGGTGAGCGGAACGACCCGCTGCTTCGGCCCGCCAACCATATCACGCCCGGACGGGGGAGTGTCAAGAGTGAGATTGGAGGCTGCCCAGCGCTCCCGCAAAGCGCTCGAGCAAGTAGGCGATCTCGTCATCGTTGACGATCAGGGGCGGAGCGATGCGCAGGACCTGCTCGCGAGTCTCCTTGGCGGCTACGCCGCGTTCGAGCAGCTCCTCGGAGAGCCGGGCGGCCGGAACGCTAAGAACCACGCCGAGCAGCAGCCCGCGGCCGCGAATCCCGGTCACCAGCGGCGAACGAATCGAGCGCAGCCCCGCAACGATCGCGCCACCCGCGTAGCGGGCGCGAGCGGCAAGGTTCTCGGAGAGAATGACGTCGAGGGAGGCCTCGGCGACCGCACACGCGAGCGGGTTACCGCCAAACGTGCTGCCGTGATCGCCCGGTTGGAACAGGTCCATTAACTCGTCGTTTGCTAGCGCTGCCGAGACGGGGTAGTAACCGCCGCCTAGCGCTTTGCCGACGATCAGCACGTCGGGTTTGACGTCGTCGTAATCGCACGCGAACAGATCGCCGGTGCGCCCGAAGCCGGTCTGCACCTCGTCGGCGAGCATCAACATCTCGTGCTCCCGGCAGAGTGCCCAGACGCGCTTCAGATAGCCCGGCGGAGGAACGTTGACTCCGCCTTCACCTTGAATCGGCTCGATGAGGACGGCGCACGTTTGCGTCGTAATCGCTCGTTCGAGTGCTTCGGCATCACCAAACGGGACGCTCGTGAATCCCGGCAAGAAGGGGCCGAAGCCTTCGCGATATTCCGGCGTCGTGCTTGCGCTGACGGCGGCCATCGTGCGTCCGTGAAAGTTATCCGAGAAGACGATGATGCGCGCCGCATCGCGTGCGATTCCCTTTTTGACGTAGCCCCAGCGGCGCGCGAGTTTGATCGCCGTTTCGACCGCTTCCACTCCGGTGTTCATGAGGAGGGCTTTGTCGTATCCGCACGCGCGCGTCAGCTGCTCCAGCAGACCCGGCATGCGATCGTTGTGCATCGCGCGCGATGTCAGCGTTACGCGTCCGGCCTGTTCGACGAGCGCCGCCTTGATGCGCGGATGGCAGTGGCCCGCATTGAGCGCAGAGTAGGCGCTGACGCAATCGAGATAGCGTTTGCCGGCAACGTCGGTCAGCCAAACGCCTTCCCCCCGCGCGACGACGAGATCGAGCGGCGCATAGTTGTGAGCGCCGTAGCGCTCCTCGCGCGCAACCAGCTCGCGCGCTCGCTCAGAGAGGAGATGCACCGGTCTCCGTGTTAAGGACTCGCCCTTGACTACCTGCTTCGACTCGCTCGAGCGCCTCGTCGCTCGCGATCACGCAGGCGTCGCCGAAAAAGGGCGCACGCTAGCGTACGTCCACGGCACGCGCCGGCCGCGTTCGGTCGTCTTGCTTCACGGAATGAGCGCGAGTCCGGCGCAGTTCGAGCGCGTTGCCGCCGACCTGTTCGACCGGGGACATAACGTCGTCGTTCCGCGCTTACCGCGGCACGGACACGCCGACCGGCTTTCGACCGCGCTCGAGCGTCTGCGCGCCGAGGATCTCTATGCGGCGGTCACCGATTACATGAGCGTCGCGCGAGAGCTCGGCGAGCGCGTCACGGTCGCGGGCTTTTCACTGGGCGGACTGCTTGCCGCGTGGATCGGACAGCACTACGAGATCGATCGTTGCGTTCCGATCGCTCCGTTTTTCGGCATCGCGTGCATTCCCAATCGGCTGATGAACACCGTCGCCGAGCGGCTCCTGCGATTGCCCAACCGCTTTCATTGGTGGAATCCGGTTCTGCGCGACAAACATATCGCGGCCTGCGGATACCCGCGCTACGCGACGCACGCGATCGCGCATTCGTATCGCATCGCGCGCTGCGTACTCGACGAGGCCCTGACGAGCGCCCCAGGCGCCGAGCACGTTACGATCATTACCAATGCCGCAGAGATTGCCGTGAACAATTACGCGATCCGCCGGCTCTACCGCCGCTGGCACCGGCATCGCCCCGATACCGTCGAGCTTTCGGTTCTGACTGGGCTGCCGCTCTCGCACGATATCGTCTCTCCGCTGCGGCCGTGGCGTCTGGCCGATCGCGTGCATCCGACGCTTCTGCACGCGATCGATCCGTAAGCGCCGGTAACCATTCCACCGCCGCTTACGATGCCCGAACGCAGCAAAGGCGACCGTCAACCAAAACGTTGTCCTTGGGCGAGCACGCCGGCTTTGATCGCGTATCACGACGCCGAGTGGGGCGTGCCGGTACACGACGACCAGGTTCTCTTCGAGATGCTCGTCCTCGAAGGCGCGCAGGCGGGGCTAAGCTGGGAGACGGTCCTTCGCAAGCGCGAGCGCTACCGCGAGCTTTTCGGGGGCTTCGATCCCGCCTTCGTCGCCAACGTCACGCCCTCGCGCGTCAAGCGAATGATGCTCGATCCCGGAATCATCCGCAACCGAGCGAAGATCGAAGCGGCGATCGGCAACGCGCGCCTCCTGCTCTTCGTGCGCCAAGAGTTCGACTCGTTCGATGCCTACATCTGGCGCTTCGTCGGCGGCAAGACGATCGTGCATAGCCCGCGGCGTCCCGGCGACGTGCCCGCGCTATCGCCGGAATCGGAGGCGATGAGCCGCGACCTGCGAAAGCGCGGCTTTCGTTTCGTCGGCCCGACGATCTGTTACGCCTTCATGCAGGCGGTCGGAATGGTCAACGACCACTTCGTAACCTGCGACTGGAGACGCGTTGGATAGAGCCCGGCTCGAAGCGGGAGCGTGGTGTTTTTGCTAGATGTAGTGGCGGAGTCTTGGCCAGATGCGCGAGAGCGGTTGGGTGATCCCTTCGCATAGCGATATCGGAACGTTCTGTTCGTACGAGATTACCCACGGCGGGTTGGAATGGGTGACGACCCCCAAACGGCGGAAGAGGCCGGGGAAATCGCTGCGGCCGCAGTCGCCGTTGACGTCGATGACGACGTTGCCGCTGTAGTTGCGCCAGCCCCAGAGCCAATAGTTGTTGTGGCCGGAGAGCGCCGGCGGTAACCCGTAAGGGGCGCCGAAGAAATCGATCGCCGCGGCCTCTCCATAGTTGCTCGCGACGATCGCGGCCTGCGCGCGCTGCGCCGGCGGTAGTGCATGGTAAATCTCCGCGACGCTCTGCACGAGTTGCGGCCAGCCGTGCATGTCGGCGAAATCTTCGGGTAGCGCCGAGCTGCGCATGCGCTCGGTCGCCATCGTCGATCGACCGATTCCCAGCGCGTGCGAAACGAAACCGGAATAGGCGAGCATTCCCGGCTCGGCCAGCACCGGCAGCGAAAGCGGCAGAAAGAAGAGGCCGGCGGCGACCGTTGCGGCGGCGAGCAGCGGGCGTACGAACCGGGCGCGCGTGGTGAAGCCTTCGAAGGCGACTCCGCCGGCCGCCATCAGGATCGGATAGACGTCCGCGGGGTAGTAGTGCTTTGCATGTAAGGCGATCATCATCGCAATCAGCAGCACGAAGGCATAGCCTAAAAAGCGGGCGGCGTTTCCGTAGAGTAGCCAAATGAGGCCCACGATCCAGATTGGCGCCACAAAGAGATTCGTGAGCAAGAGCTGCTGGAAGAGGAAGAGCCACCACGCGGGGATGACGTTCTTTCCGTGCGCGCCATTTTGCAGGAGCTCCCACATCGGGAATCCGTGGAGCGCCTGCCACACGAAGTTCGGCAGCACGAGGACAACCGCGACGCCGATGCCGGCTAGAAACCATGGTGTGCGCATCGCTCGCCGCTGCGGTGTGAGCGCGAGTCCGAGAAGCAGCGCGACGGCAAAGAAGATCGCGCTGTACTTGCTCTCGAGGGCGACGCCGCAGCACGCCCCGGCGGCCAGCCACCATCGCGGATCGGCGCCTTTGACGATGCGCAGGACGTAGAGCGCAAGGAGCGGCCAGAGCCATAGGCCGGACATGTCCGGGCTCACCTTCATGCCGAAGCTCTCGAGCACGGGGGCGCCAAGAAATGCGAGCGTCGCCAACACGGCGGCGAAGATGCCGCCGCCGAGTTCACCGGCGAGCAGACACGTGACGTAGACCCCGCCTGCGGCAAACGCGGCGGGCAGCGCGCGCAGCAGCACGAGCGAGTGGCCGAAGAGCTGCGATGCCGCCGAAAGGAGCGGAACGACCGGAGGCTGATCCACGTAGCCCCACGCCGGCCGGAAGCCACAGATGATGAAGTAGAGTTCGTCGCGGAAGAAGCCGTAGTGCGGATTGGCGGCGACGTGCAGCACGAACGTTGCGAGCGCCGCGACCGCCGCGGTGCGGCGGATCCCGCGGTCCCTCACGTCGGGTCGAAATTTCCCGAGGCGATCGTCGCTTCGGAGATCTGACGGGCACGCCGGTAGCGATTGACCGTCGCCGCCTCAGCGCCGGGCAGCTCGCGCAGAATGCGCGCCAGCTCGTCGTCGAACGCGCCGGCGAGCGACGGCGGCGTGTACTCTCCGGGGAAACGCATTCGCTGCGCGATCATCAACCGGTAGATGCGGTCGGTCGCGAGATCTTCCATGTAGCCGTCGAGCAGGCTCGCACCGCGTCCTTCGAGCACGCCGTTCCGATAGCGGATCACCGTGCGGATTGCCGCGCGCGTACCCTCGAGCGTCGTTGCGCCGATGCCGCCCGGCAGTGGACGCAGATCCGGTCGCGGCTGCGGGAGCGCCGGCCGCTTCTCGATTTGATTCGGATAAGGAAATTGCGCGACGGCAACCGCGTTTTGATCGGGATGCCCCGTCCAAGCGCCGTCCATCAAGCAGTCTGCCTCGTTGCGTTTGTCGCGTTCGAGCACGGCAAGGGCGCGAGCGTTGAGCTGCGGATCGGTTCGGCTCGGATAGAGTGCGGTCATCCCGCCGATGGCCAGCGCCCCGTGCTTGTGCGCGATCTCCGGCAGCCGCTCCCGAACTCGTTGAAAAAACGCGACGTCGAAGGGAATCGTGTTCCGATCCGGCAGCAGCCACGCGCGCTCGGCGAGATTGTAATGGATGAGGCTTGCCATGTAATCCCAACGCCCGAGATTTAGGCCGAGGATATACTCACGCAAATTGAAGAGAAATTCTTCCATCTCGAAGGCGAGCGGATGCGATTCGACCAGCGCCATCGCCTTGATCGATCCGCGCGGCCAGCCTTTCGCTTCGATCAGCGCGTCGAAGACTGCGTTCCACCAGAGCGCCTCCTGTGCGGACTCGGATTTCGGGATGTAGATGCAGAGAGGATGCGACAAGCGTGAATAGTCGCAGCGAAAGACGATCGACGCGAGATCGAAGAGCGGGGCGCTGGCCGGCACGTGCGAGATGATGCCCGCCTGCGAAAGGTGCAGGCCGCGGACGCGCGTCCACACGACCGGCCCGCTCGCCGCGTAGAGCGCGTCGAGCACGTTGCGATGCGCCGCCATCAAGTGCTCCCAGGTATTCACGATCGAGTCTTCGAGATCGAGCATGACGCCGGGCGCGCCCGAGCGCAGTAACTTCCCGCAGAGCTCGGCGTCATCGGCCGGTCCGGTCATTTGATTGCGCTGGTCGATGCACCAGATCGGGAGCTCGATCCGCCACGTTCGACTCGGAAGCCTCGGACTGCGGGAGGTACGAGGGCAGGTCGCCGGCGTGAGCGCGTGCGAGGCGCTGCGCACGCTCGCGCGTTAGCCGCTGCGCGTCGGGCGTGAAACGTTTGTGCAGCGGTAGAAAAAAATCAATGAAACCTTTCGCGATGCCGCCGTCGAGGGTGAAGCCGGCGGGGGCGACGTTCACGGCGGCGTGACCAAGAAGAGCTCGTGATAGTCGTCGAGCGTCGCATAGTCGCGCGCTCCGCCGATCGCCCGCGTTTGGTGCGGATCGACGAGGAGGAAGACGCGGCGGTGCGCCGCCCACTGCCGGTAGACGGGAATGCGAGGCTCGTCGTCGGAGACGATGATGCGCCCGCTGAGCGAACCGTCGACGTAAGCGCCGTACGCAAGCGAGGTTGCGTCGAGCCAATCCGAGACGATGACGCTCTGCGGCGCAACGTAAGGCTTGACGGCATCGATTACCCAGCGGCCGCCCTCGCCCGGCGAGTGCGCAAAGAAACCCCGCTGGCTAAAGAACGACGCGATTGCGCCGGCCGCGAGAAAGAGCACGAGCGTCGCGCGCAGCAGCATCGCCTTCACGTCCCGCGACGGCGGCGTCAGCGCGCCCAGCAATGGGACGGCGATCCACGACGCGAGAAGCCGGTAGCGCCCAACGTCGCTCTCGTTGGGATAGACGACGGAGAAGAGGAGCGCACTCGTACAAGCCACGCCGAGGACGAGCGTTACCCGCCAGTTACGCCGCCAAGCGGCGATCGCGCCACCGAGCAGCAAGAGCGTCGCGATCGTTCCGTACTGCACGTGCGTGTCGCTCACGAAGGTCCAGAGCGCGTCGCCAACGTGCAGCGGATTGAACGCCTGCGCAAAGTAGACCGGCGTTTGAAACTGCGTTCCGGTCAGCTCGGCGGCGAGGCCCGCAAGCGTGCTCGGGTTATTGTAATTCCAAAAGATACCGCCATTGACGCCGGCGAGCGGAGCCGCCGGATCCAAGCCGTGCGCGACGACGTAAGCCGAGCGAAGCGGCAAGTAGAGATAGAGCGCAAGGGCGGCGACGAGCAACAGCGCGGAGAGCGCGCTCAACCGCAGCGACGGCCGGCGGTTGACGATCAGCGCGCCGGCGACGAAGGCCGGAAGAAGCCAGAGCGCGTTGGGATGCGCGGCCATCGCCAAGCCGCAGAGCGCGAACGCGCCGGCAAAGCAGCGCTCGTCCGCGGTACGCATCCACCGCACGAAGAGATAGATCGCGACCGCGGCGCAGGCGACGGAGAGGTCCTGGGCCTCCGCGCGCACCGCATGCGCCCAGACGTTTTGCGTGAAGGCAAACCACAGGGTGGCGAAGAGCGCGACGAGCCGGCCCGAGCCCAGCTCGCAGGCCACCTCGTAGGCGGCGACGCAGGCGATCGCGATGGCGATCCCGCTCATCACGTTCATGCGAAAAGCGACGGACTGGATCGCCACGACGTGCGACCAAAGATACCCCGCGAGGACGTAAAGCGGGAAGCCCGTCGGATGAGCGATGCCGAGGAGGTACGGAACGCCCTGAAGCTCGGCGGTATCCCACGACGCCGGTTCGGTAGACGCGCTCGCGGCGTATGCCGTCGCCGGCAAAACGAAGGCCGCCGCGCGCGGCCAGTTCACGCCAGCGTCGGCAGCGGCAGCGACGGACGAGTTGAACAGATCGGGCTGGGGTTCGATATGTCCCTCGAGCGCGCGCTCCATCAGCTCCAAGCCGAGCTCGAGTTGGGGATCTTTGCCCGCGCGATAATCGTGCGGTGCGATGTTAACGTCGTAATCGGGATCGGTTCCGTGATTCTCCACGCCCCAGCCGACGTCGACGAACCAGAACGAAAACTCCGGCTGCGTGGTGAGCGTGCCGTCCACGAGATGGTGATAGGGGTCGATGCCGATGACGCCGCCCCACGTGCGCTTACCGACCAGCGGGCCCAGCTTATAGATCTTGAAGCAGTGGCTGAAAATGTCGCCGTCGGACCCGGCAAACTGATTCGTTAGCGCCACCATCGGACCGCCGACCGACTCCGGCGGATAGGGAATCGGCGCGCCGTACCGGGGCAGATCGTAGCCGACGCGCTTTCGCGCCAGCTTCTCGAGCAGCAAGGGCGAAACGTGACCGCCGCGATTGTAGCGAACGTTGACGATCAGTCCTTTGCGATCGAACTCGCTGAGGTAGCCGCGATGAAACTCGGAGAATCCCCACGGCCCCATGTCGGGGATGTGCAGGTATCCGACGCGCTCTCCGGTTAGCTCGTGAACGAGCTTGCGATTGGCTTCGACCCACGCGCGGTAACGCAGCGGCGTCTCGCTCGAAAGCGCCTTGACGAGCAGCGTCCGCTCTTCGCTCTTGCGCGATGCGAGCGTGACCGAGATACTGCGCCCCGAGGCGTTGACCAAGAGGCGGCCGGGAGTAACGTCGCGGGTCAAGCGTTTCCCGCCGATTGCGACGATGCAGTCGCCCTCGTGGACGTTGAGTCCGGGCTCGGCCAGCGGGGAATCAACGTCACGGTTCCACGAATCGCCGCGGTAAATGCGTTCGATGCGATAGCCGGATCGCTCTTCGTCCCAGCGAAGATCGGCACCCAAGAAGCCACGCTGATACTGTGGCGGCTCGCGGTAGTCGCCGCCCCACTCGTAGGCGTGCGAGGTGCCGAGCTCTCCCTGCATCTCCCAGATGAGGTCGGAGAGCTCGCCGCGCGTGCGGACCCGCGGCAATACGACGGCGTAACGATCGTAGACGCGATCCCAATCGATGTCGCTCATGTCCTCGACCCAGAACTGCTCGGTCTGCAAACGCCACGCTTCCCGATACATCTGCGTCCACTCGTCGCGCGGAACGATCTCGACGTTGGCGCGGTCGAGTTCTATCCAGCCGCTGCGCCGTCCGGGTTCCGCCGGCGGTTTCTGCTCGTCGCCCTCCTCCGGGAGATCGTTGAGCGCGTCGATGGCGCGCAGCCGTTCCCCCGAACGGTAAATCAGGGTTCGCGCATCGGCGCCGAGGCGAATCTCTTCGACCTCGGTAGCGATCGTCGCTACCCGCTGCTGTTCGAAATCGTACGCGAGGAGCGTTCCGTGCGAGCCCTCGTCGACGTCCTCGCGGCGCGCCGGCTTGATCCCTTTGACCGGAAAGACCGTGAAAAGCGGGCGCTGCGGGGCGGCGACGATTTCGCGATAGTCGCCTTCGTTGACGGGAAAGCCGAGCACGCGTCCCTTGATGCCGTCGAAGTCGATCTCGACGTCGGGCGCCTTGTGAGGTTTCTTGTTGTTCGTATGCAGCGCGTCGTGGTTGCGATCGTGGTGGATCGGCTTCGGCTTCGGAACGAACGGCGAAGGCACGTCGTTGCGCAGCGTCACCACGAACGGCCGGCTCGCTTGTGGAAAGCTCAGATCGAACTGCAACGCGTCGTAGACCGGATTGAAATCACGCGTCGAAATAAAGTAGAGGTACTTTCCATCCGGATCCCACGCCGGAGAGTGATCGGTGCGCAGCGGCGGCGTCATCTCGTGGATCTTTCCCGAACGAACTTTCACCGCGCGAATGATCGAGGTTCCGTGCGTTGGCGCCCAGACGTAGGCCAAGTACCGGCCGTCGGGCGAGAACGCCAGGCCCTCGATCCGGTGCGAAGGGCACGAATCGAGCACGCGAACCTTCCCGTCGTCGAGATCGACGACGCAGAGTTCGTGGCGATGATTCGCAAAAGCGACGACGTCGTCGGCCGGCGAGCAGGCCATGTCGGTGATCCGCCCGACGTCGCCGGTGGTGACGAGCTTCGGCTCGGCCGATACGTCGGCGGGGTAAAGCGCGATCTGTTCGTAACCGTTGATGTCGGTGATCGAAACGAGGCGTTCGCCATCGCGCATCCACTGCGTCAAGCGGCTGCGGGCCCGGCTTCCTGCGCCGTGGCGGATGACCGCGCCCTCGAAAAGCGGCATCGTGAACGTCTGGCCCCGCGCATCGAATGCGAGTTGGGTTCCCTCGGGGTTCGGTGCGAAATGCTCGAGCGATTCCGCCGCGCTTTCGAAACGGCGCGCGCGCTGGGGAGCCGTGGAGTGCGTCTCGATCTGTACCGTGGCTACCTCTCCGCTTGCAATGTCGAAGAGCTTGACGTCACCGCCGGCCGCATAGACGATCCGCGTGCCGTCGGTCGATGGGAAGCGTGCGTAGTATTCGTTCTCGCTCGTGTGGCGGCGCAGGTCGTTTCCGTCCGGCGTGCACGAGTAGATGTTGCCGATGCCTTCGTGATCGGTGAGAAAGTAGATTCGCTCGCCGATCCACATCGGCCAGCACGGATTCCCGTCGGGCAGCGCGAGCCTCGTAAACTCGCCCGAGTCGGCCGCCTGTACCCAGATCTGGCCGGCCGTGCCGCCCCGGTACCGCTTCCAGCGAGCCGGATCGGCGGCGTTGCGTCCGATCGCCAGACGGCCGGCAGGCCCGAACGAAAGCGTGCGCGCGTGACCGAGATTGAGTTCGAGCGGCTCACCGCCATCGAGCGAAACCGTGAAGGGCCGCGTCTCGCCCTCGTACCACGACGTCGGATTTGCCGCAAAGGCGATCTCGGTGCCGTCGGGCGTCCAGCCGATGACCCAGGCCATCGTCGCACCGAGAAAGGTGAGGCGGCGCGGTTCGCCGCCGCGCGCCGGCATCACAAAGAGCTCGGGGCTTCCCTCGTCGGTCGAGATGAAGGCGATCCATTTTCCGTCGGGCGAGAGCCGCGGGTAGGAACAGGTACCGAAGCTTACGGTAAGCCGGACGGCATCGCCGCCTCGTGCAGAGACGCTCCAAAGATCGTCCTCGCACACGTAAACGATGCGGTCGCCTGCTATAGTCGGATAGCGATAGTAGCCCTGGTCCATACCGCAAAGCTTGGCGACCGGGTTTCCGCCTCCCCTTATTTTGGGGTGCGTGGCATCGCGCCGCCGCTTACGTGTAGTAGCCGCCCAAGCGTCGCAATGAGCTCGGCCGCATTCTCGATCTGCGTGAAGACCGGCACCAGCGTCGGCGTGCGCGAACGCTCCTGGAGCGGCGCGATCGGTCCGTTCCAAGCAAACTGCGTCGCCGATTCGCCCGCGAGACTCCGGAAGAAGAGTTCAGCGCCCAACGCGTTTGCCCAGCCGAACTCCGGACGCGTGTAGCGCCAGTATCCGCCGGGATAGAAGCTCTCGTGAATCAAGCCGCTTTCGCCGTCGGTTTCGGCAAGCGTCGTGATCGCGTCGGCGACCTCGACCGAAGAGGTCGCCGTGAGCGCCCGCCCGATGATGCCCAGCGGCCAAACGTAGCCATACGGCGTATGCGGGCTGCCGAGCCCTTCAGCGTAGCGTCCCGAAAAGTAGAACGGATTGTCCATGCTCAGCGCAAACTTGCGCGTTGCCAGATAGACCGGGTCGAAGGCGGAGCACCAGTCGATGTACGGCAGGGTCGTGAGATTCGGAATGTTGGCGTCGTCCATCAGATTGTAGTGGCCCAACCCGTCGGTCTCGTAAGCGTAGATCCACGAGTGGAGGCGCCCGTCGAAGACGCGGCCGTAACGTTCGATTCCAACGGCAACGCGTCCGCCGAGCGCCTCGGCTTGATGCGCGAGGTTCGCGTCGCCCCATCCGTCGAGCGCGAGGCGTTCGACGTCGCGCAGCGCGACGACCGCCATCGCGTTTTGAGGAATATTGAAGCGATAACGTACCGCGTCGTCGGACGGGCGGAAGGCCCCCCAGATCATCCCCGTTGACGCGTTATAGTCGTCGTCGGAATAGGTGTGGTACGCATAGCGGTAACGATTGCACGCGCGGTGCTGCTCTTCGCAGCGGTAGGTCTTCACGATCGTCTGCAGCGCGCGGTGAAGGTCGCCGGTGAAGACGGTCCGGTCGCCGGTAGATCGCCAGTAGACGAAGGCGAGCACGACCGGCCATGCGAGCGAATCGACTTCCCATTTGCGCTCGAAGACGTGATACCCCGCGTCGAGAGCGTTGGCGTAAGCGTCGGTCAGCACGTTGCGAGCGTTGCGCTGTATCACCCCGTCGAAGCGCGCGCGCAGTACGGGGTAAGGCCGCTGGAAGCGAATGTAGGGAATCGTCTGAGCCGACGAATCGCGCAGCCACATCGCCGGAATGTCGCCGGTCTCGACGTACGTCGTCGCATCGTCTTCCAGGAAAAAGTCGTGGAACAGCGTGTGAAAGAGTTGCGCCGTCACGATGTCGCGGACGCGCTTTCCGGTCAGCGGAACGACGAGCGTCTCTGCCGCGGCGGGTGGCGCGTAGGACGCGAAGAGGGCGACCAGCGCCAAAATCGCGAGAGAGCGCGCACCTTCCGACCGCAACCACCGCACTATGGAATGATTGCCTTCGCGCCGGGGAGGTCCGTTCTTGCTCGGAACCGCAAAGAGGCAACATCTTGAGCGACAAAGGTACGAATGCCGAGTTGCTGCGCGACTTTCGGCTGCACAAGCCGCGCGCGTTGGCAAAGGCAATCTCCGCGGCCGAATCGGGCAACGGCGGTGAGATCGTGCGCGCGCTCTTCGAGCGGACCGGACGCGCGATGACCATCGGTCTGACGGGCCCGCCTGGTGTTGGAAAATCGACGCTTGCCTCAGCGCTCGTGAGCAAGGCGCGCTCCCTGGGCAAAAGTGCCGGGGTCGTTTCGGTCGATCCAAGCTCGCCCTTCACGCACGGCGCCCTGCTCGGCGATCGCATCCGGCTCTCCGAGCATTTCACCGATCGGGACGTGTTTATCCGTTCGATGGCCAGCCGCGGGCATCTCGGCGGCTTGGCGGGCGCAACCGCGGACGCCGTGACCTTGATGGATGCGTTCGGCTTCGACGTGGTCGTCATCGAGACGGTTGGCGTCGGACAGAGCGAAATCGCGGTCGCGGAACTGGCACAAACGACTCTTGTCGCACTCCAGCCGGGCAGCGGCGACTCGATACAGGTGCTCAAAGCCGGGATTATGGAGATCGCCGACGTTTTCGTCGTCAACAAAGCGGATCACCCAATGGCCGACCAGCTTCGACGCGAGATCCGCTCGGCGATGGAGATGTTGCAATGGGACGGCTGGGTGCCGGAGCTCGTCGTCACGCAGGCGCTCGAGGGCGCGGGGATCGATGACTTGTGGACCGCAATCGAGCGGCACGTGGCTTATTTGAACGAGACGGGTGAGATCGAGCATCGCCGCCGCGAAGCTTTTCGGCATCAAGTCCGTCAGCTCGCGCTCGGCCGCATCGAAAAACGTCTGGACCGGGCGCTGCAAAACGATGAAACCGCGGGGATCGATCCCTATGAGGCGGCCGATCGCGTCATCGAGAGGCTCGGCCTTTAGCGTGCTCTTGGGGAGAATCCAGTCCGTGCGTCGAAAAGCTCGGCCGCTATCATGAGACCGATGACCGATACACCCGCAGCGACGACGATCGAACGCGCCGGCGCCCTGGCAGCGGCGCCGAATCCTGCTTTTGAGGAACAGGAGCGGCGCTGGGAGGAGGCCTCCGAGAAGGGGCGTCCGCGAAAAGGCCCTGGTTCGGGCGCGGTCGACCGCACGATCTCCGACGTACCGCTCAAGACGATCTACTCGCCGGAGGACGTCGCCGGCCTCGATCTCGCGACCGATCTGGCGTGGCCTGGCGAGTATCCGTACACTCGGGGGATCCACCCCAACGGCTATCGGGATCGTCTCTGGACGATGCGCCAGTTCGCCGGCTTCGGAAATGCCGCTCAGACCAACGAGCGCTATCACTTCCTGCTCGAGCACGGACAGCACGGGCTCTCCGTCGCCTTCGACATGCCGACCCTCATGGGGTACGATTCGGACGCGCCGCAAGCGCGCGGCGAGGTTGGAAGGTGCGGCGTGGCGATCGACTCGCTCGCCGACATGGAAGTGCTCTTCGACGGCATCGACATGGGCGACATTACGACCTCGATGACGATCAACGGCCCGGCCGCCATCGCGCTCGCGCAATACATCGCCGCGGCCGAAAAGAAAGGCATCCCGCGCGCAAAGCTCGGGGGTACGATCCAAGCCGACATTCTCAAGGAGTATATCGCGCAAAAGGAGTGGATCTTTCCGCCGCGGCCGCACATGCGGATCATCGTCGACATGATCGAGTTCTGCACCCGCGAGATGCCGAAGTGGAATACGATCTCGATCTCCGGCTACCACATCCGCGAGGCCGGTTCGACCGCCGCGCAGGAGCTGGCGTTCACGCTCGCCGACGGCTTTGCATACGTCGAGGCCGCCGTGGCGGCCGGAATGGACGTCAACTCGTTTGCTCCGCGCCTTTCGTTCTTCTTCAACTCGCACATCGACTTCTTCGAAGAGATCGCGAAGTTCCGCGCCGCCCGGCGCATCTACGCGCGGCACATGCGCGAGAAGTACGGCGCTCGCAATCCGCGATCGTGGCAGTTGCGCTTTCACACGCAGACCGCCGGCTGCAGCGCGACGGCGCAGCAGCCGGAGAACAACATCGTGCGGGTCGCATACGAAGCGATGGCCGCGGTGCTGGGCGGGACGCAGTCGCTGCACACAAACTCGATGGACGAAGTCTTGGCGTTGCCGACGGAGAAATCGGTCGAGATCGCCTTGCGCACGCAGCAGGTTTTGGCGTACGAGACGAATGTCACCAACGTCGTGGATCCGCTCGGCGGCTCGTATTTCATCGAGGCGCTCACCGACGAAATGGAACGCCAGGCGGAGAGCTATTTCGCGCAGATCGCCGAGTACGGCGGCGTAATCGAAGCGATCGAGGCCGGCTTCTTCCAACGCGAGATCGCCGATGCCAGCTACCGGTACCAGCGTTCGCTCGAGACGCGCGACCGGGTGATCGTGGGCGTAAACGCCTTCGTGCGAGACGAAGAGAACGAAAATATCGACCTGCTGAAGATCACCGAAGAGATGGAACGCGCGCAAGCGGCGTCGGTGCAGGATCTTCGCGGAAAGCGCGACGATGCGGTGGTGCGGCGCGGCCTCGAGCGGCTCGCGGCCGCCTGCCGCGATACGAAGGATAACCTCATGCCACATTTGATCGACTGCGCCAACGCTTACTGCACCGAAGGCGAAATCGTCGAAGCGATGGCAAGCGTCTACGGGCGTTACATCGAACGGGCGGTTCTCTGATGGAACCACAAGTGGGAGGCGGCGACCTCGAACTCTACCGCGTGCGGCGCACCCTTGCCGCGGTGAAGCGAAAGCTCGAAGAGGCGCTGCATTTGAGCCGTCACTCCGACGAGATGCGACATGACCGAACGGCCGCTGCGCGTCGTCATCGCTAAAGCCGGCCTCGACGGTCACGACCGCGGGGCAAAAGTCATCGCGCGGGCGTTGCGTGATGCCGGGATGGAGGTCATCTACACCGGGCTCTTCCAGACGCCGGAGCAGATCGTCCAGACCGCGATTCAAGAGGATGCCGACGGCATCGGGCTCTCGATTCTGTCGGGCGCTCATATGACGCTCTTTCCCCTCGTCGTCGAGCAACTTCGCGCCGCGGACGCGGGCGACATCGTCTTTTTCGGGGGCGGTACGATTCCGCCGGAGGATGCGAAGCGGCTCAAGGAACTCGGAGTGCGCGAGATTTTTACGCCTGGCGCACCGCTCCAAGCGATCATCGACTTCGTTTCGCGCGAGTGCGGCAAGCGAAGAACGCCTGTCGGCTAGAGAAATTTCTGCGGTGACGCGAATTCGGACCCGAGTCGCGCCGTCACCGACCGGCGATCCGCACGTCGGCACGGCCTATGTCGCGCTCGTCAACTACTGCTTTGCCCGCAAGCACGGCGGGGAGTTCGTGCTGCGCATCGAGGACACCGATCAGGCTCGCAGCACCGCGGAGAGCGAACGCGTCATCCTTTCCGCGCTGCGCTGGTGCGGACTCTCGTGGGACGAGGGCCCCGACGTCGGCGGTCCCTTTGGACCTTATCGTCAGAGCGAACGTTCGAGCATCTACAAAGAGTATGCCGATAAGCTGCTGGCCGCCGGTCACGCGTTCAAATGCTTCTGCACGCCCGCGCGGCTCGAGGAGATGCGCGTCGCCCAGCGCGCGGCGGGGCACCCTTCGCGATACGACGGGCACTGTCTGAGTCTCGGCGCCGAAGAAGTCGCGCGGCGCGAGGCGGCCGGCGAGCCGTTCGTCGTGCGGATGCGCGTTCCCGATACGGGGGTCTGCGTCGTCAGCGATCTGCGGCGCGGTCCGATCGAGTTCGACTACTCGACCGTCGACATGCAGGTGCTGATCAAATCGGACGGCTTGCCGACCTATCACCTCGCCAACGTCGTCGACGATCATTTGATGGAGATCTCGCACGTCTTCCGCGGTGAAGAGTGGGTTTCGAGCGCGCCGAAACACCTGCTATTGTACGAGTACTTCGGCTGGCAGCCGCCGGTTCTGATGCACCTTCCGCTTCTGCGCAATCCCGACAAGAGCAAGTTGAGCAAACGCAAGAATCCGACCGGGATTCTGTTCTTTGAAGCGATGGGCTATCTGCCCGAGGCGCTGGTGAACTTCTTGGCGCTGATGGCCAACGCCGTGCGCGAGGGTGAAGACGAACTGATGGACCTGCCGGCGATCGTACGCCGGTTCGAGGCGGAGCACGTGCCGATCGGCGGGCCTGTTTTCGATCTCGCCAAACTCGACTGGCTCAACGGCCGCTACCTTCGGGAGCGGCTCGATCCGACGACGCTGCTCGCGCGGGTGCAAGGTTGGGCGGCGCCGCCGGGGCGGCTGGCGCGCGTCGCGGAGCTCGCGGCGCCGCGCATCGAGCGGTTGAGCGATCTCGGCCCGCTCTTGGCGTTCCTGTTCTCCGGAAGATTAGCCCTGAACTCCGACTCGTTTGCCGGCGCGAAGCTCGACCCACTCTCGATCCGCCGTGCCTTCGCGCTCGCGCTGCTTGAGTTCGACAAGCTTCCGGTGTGGAACGCGCCGGCGATCGAGACCGTGATGTCGCGCGTGGCGCAAGCCCTCGAACGAAAGGCGCGCGACGTCGCCCGCCCGTTCTACATCGCGATCACGGGCGGTGTGACGTCGATCCCCCTCTACGATTCGATGGAGCTGCTCGGTCGCGACATGGTGCGCGAGCGCCTCCGAAACGCGCTGGATCTGCTCGGTGCGCCGAGCAAACGCGAGCGCGAAGAGTGGGAGCAGCTTCTCTCGCGCGTCGAGGTGGTCGCGTGATCCGCGCGGTCGTGCTCGCCGCTGGGAAGGGCACGCGGATGAAGAGCGCGCGCACGAAGGTGCTGCACGAGATCTGCGGGCGTCCGATGCTGTGGTACGTCATCGCGGCGCTGCGCGGTGCCGGCATCGACGAGATCGTCGCCGTGATCAACTCCGAGCTGCGCGACGAGATCGAGCAGTTCGGAGTCGAGAGCGTCGTGCAGGAGGAACAGCTCGGCACGGGACACGCCGTGAAGATCGCCCTCGACCATCTCGCACCGAGGCAGGGGCGAGTGGTCGTCGCCTGCGGCGACATGCCGCTCGTGACGAGCGACATTTTCGCGCAAGCGGCCGCGTCGCTCGATCGGAACGGAAATGCCCCAACGCTGATGTCGCTCGTGACGGTCAAGATGCCGCTTCCGTCGAACTTTGGCCGCATCGTGCGCAACGGCCGGAGCGTCGAGCGAATCGTCGAGGCCCGCGACGCGACGCCCGAGCAGCTCGAAATCGACGAGATGAACTCCGGAATCTACGCGTTTGACGAGTCCTCGCTGCGAGAAGCGGTTCAAGAGCTGCGCAGCGACAACGCGCAGCGCGAATACTACTTGACCGATACCGTCGCGCACTTCGTGCGCAACGGCAAAGGCGTACGTCCGGTGAGCGCGCGCCGGCACCTCGACGTCTTGGGGATCAACGACCGCGTCGAGCTCGCGCTGGCGCGCAAAGAGATGAACGCGCGGCTGTGCGCGGCCCACATGCGGGCCGGCGTGACGATCGTCGACCCCGACACCACGTATCTCGAACCCGAGCTCGAGATCGGCAACGATACCGTCATCTACCCCAACAGCACGATCGCCCGCCTGTCGAGCGCCGGCCGCGCCTGCGTGATCGGTCCAAATTCTCGTCTCTCGAACGCGCGTCTGGGCGAGCGGGTCACCGTGCGCGAGAGCGTGATCACCGATTCGACCGTCGGCGACGACGTTTCGATCGGGCCGTTCGCGCACGTCCGCGGCGAGGCGCGTCTGGCAAACAACGTTCACGTCGGGAACTTCGTGGAGATCAAGAAGTCGGACTTGGCGCGCCGCGTGAAGGTAAGCCACCTGTCGTACCTCGGCGATGCGACGATCGGCGAAGAGACCAACGTCGGCGCCGGGACGATTACCTGCAACTTCGACGGAAAGCAAAAGCACGCCACGATCGTCGGACGCAACGTCGCGATCGGATCGAACACGTCGCTGGTCGCCCCCGTTCGGGTCGGAGACGGAGCGCTGACCGGTGCCGGATCGGTCGTGACCAGGGACGTTCCCCCGGGCGAGCGCGTCGCCGGGAACCCGGCGCGGCCTCTCCCTAAGAAGTAACGTGCGCTTTCTCTGCGGCTTGCTCTTTGCCGCGGCCCTCTTGGCGGTGCCGGCGGTCGCCGGCGCAGCGGCCGGCGTACGTCCCAATGCGTTGGACGTTCGCGTTGACACGCTTTCCAACGGAGCGCTCCTTGCACAGCCGGCGACGGCGCTCGTCGACCCGGCGCGCCAAGACGCGGCGCTGCGTCGCGCGCACTGGACGCTTCCCGGCTGGATCCTCATCCTAGTGTGTGAGTCGGCCGCGCTCTTTTATTTGTGGAGCTCGGGCGGCGCCGCCAGGTTGCGCGACTGGCTGCGCCGGCGGATACGTTCCGAGTGGATTTTGCGATTCTCGTTCGGAGCGTCGCTCGCGCTCGTCGCGCGCATCGCCTCGTTTTTACCGGCGTTCTATCTCTATCGAGTTGCGCGAACTATGCAGATGGATCTCGAGCTGACGCGCTGGTGGCTCGTCTCTTGGACGATTCACACCCTGCTCGGCATGCTGGTCGCCGGGTTGATCGCGGCGATCGTTCTCGGTTGGGTCCAACGAACGCATCAGTGGTACATCTACACGATCGTCGGCATCCTCGCCGGCTGCGTCGTGTGGTCGTATGCCGTGCCGTATCTCGCGTTACCGGGAGCGCGCGCCGTAACGCTCTCCGGCCCGCTCGCGCAGCGAACTCACGCGCTCCTCGTGCGCGCCGGTTTTCCCAACGTCCCGGTAATGGTCGCCCACATCCGCAACTCGCCGGTCGGCGAGGCCGCCGTGCTCGGCTTCGGCTCCGCGCGCACGATCCTGCTCAACGACAAGCTGATCGCCGGAGGGACGCCGGCGGAGGTTGCCTACGCGGTCGCGGTCCAGATCGAGCACGTCGCGCATCACGATTTTCTCTCGATCGCGCTGATCGAGGGCGGTATCGTCATCGTCTTTTCGGCGATTGCGGTCGTGCTGGCCGATCGCATTCGCTTCCGCCGCGACGACGATCCGCTCTCGCGGCTGGCAATCGTCGGTGCGCTGCTCGCGCTGATGTATATCGTCGCGATTCCGGTTCGCAACGCCGCGCTGCGCTCGTATGAGTTTTCCGCCGATCGCTCCGCGGTCGCGCTTACCGGCGATCCGGCGGCCGCGGTGCGGGCGCTCGTGCGTGCCACCGATCAACACATGGAAGAAGTCTGTCCGGAATCGACCGCCGCGCTCTTCCTCTACACCTCGCCCGGTACCGGCGCGCGGGTGGCCGCGATCAATCACGTCCCTTCGGGCTGCCCCTGAACCTCGGGCGGGGCCCACGTATTCGCAAATCGCATCGCCGCGTCGACTCCCTCGTCGAGCCAGAGCACAGCGGCATCGGTCGCGGCGGCGACGATCTCGCGAAGAGCAAGCCGTTCCGCTTCATTGAACCGTCCGAGCACGTGGTCGACGCTGTCGAACTCGGGGCGTCCGACTCCCACTCGTAGACGGGGGAACTCCTCGCCGATCGTCGCGATGACCGAACGCAGGCCGTTGTGTCCGCCGTGGCCGCCGCTCGCGCGCATGCGCAGCTTCCCGAACGGCAGGTCCATGTCGTCGCTGATTACCAGAACTCCGTCCGGGGGCGTGCGATACCACGACGAGATCAGCCGTACCGGCGTCCCGCTGAGGTTCATGAACGATGCCGGCTTGACGAAGACGATGCGGCGCGCCGAATCGAAGGCTTGCTGCGCGGCGTCTTTTTTCTTCCAGGCGGTGATTCCGTAGCGGCGCGCCAGCTCGTCGACGACGACAAAGCCGACGTTGTGGCGGGTGGCGGCGTACTCGGGGCCGGGATTGCCGAGGCCGACGACGACCCTCGGTGCTCCGTCGGCCAGCTATTTCCCCTCGGGGGGTGCCGGCTCGGCGCCGATGACTTCGGGCTGGACCTCTTCCGACGGGCTCGCGGCTTCCTCGAGATCCGCAGCGGTGCGGGACGGCTCGATCGTGACGACGACCGTCTCGGGCGACGTCAGAAGTTTGAAGCCCGGCGGCAGCGCGACGTCGGCGGCGGTGATGTGCTCGTGGATGCCGAGCGGCGTTACGTCGACCTCCAGATGGTCTGGGATCTCGCTCGCCGGCCCCTCGATTTCGATCTCGTGAACGATCACGTCCATGACGCCGCCCGAGTTCTTGACGCCGTCGGCGACGCCGACGGTCACGATGGCGAGCTTCGCGCCGATCGCTTCGTCGGCCGAGACGCGCTGCAGGTCGGCGTGAACGATGCGTCTGGTGACCGGGTGGGTCTGCACGACCCGCACCATGGCGGTCTGCTTCTTGTTGCCGTCGATGAGGGTGATGATCGCGTTGCGGCCGCTGTGGTGCAGCAGCTCGCCGAAGGCGCGAGCGTCCATCGCGATGTGATCGGGAACGCCTCCATGGCCGTACACGACGGCTGGGATCTTTCCGTGCGAGCGCAGCGCGTGGGCCCCGGTCGTACCGAGTTTCGAGCGAGGCTCGATGGAAAGTGTCAAGTCTTTGCTGGCCACGATGTCCTTCTTAGAATACGCCGACGGCTTCTGGCGCCGGCGGTGCAACGGTACTGACGGTTTCGTCGCCTGCAAAGAGCTCCGAGACCGAGCGATTGGTGATGATCCGGTTGATCGCATCGGCAAAGACCTGCGCGATCGAGAGCTGCACGAACTTCGGGTGATTCGTTGCGTTGAAGCGGAAGGGGATCGTGTTGGTGAAGAGCACCCGTTCGATCTCCGACTGCTCGAGCTGCTCGACCGCTTCACCGGCGAAGATGCCGTGCGAGGCGACCGTATATACTTTCGTCGCACCCCTCGCTTTTATCGCTCCAGCCGCCTTCGCCAGCGTGCCGCCGGTCGAGATCATATCGTCGACGACCACCGCGACCTTGCCGGAAACGTCGCCGACGATGTCGGTGACCTCGGCGATGTCGGGCTCCGGGCGACGTTTGAAAACGATGGCCAGCGAGCTATTCAGCCGCTTGGCGAAGAGCTCGGCGCGGTGCACGCCGCCGGCGTCGGGGGAGACGATGACGATCTTGTCGTCGCAGAGACCTTCCTTTTTGAGGTAGTTGCAGAGCACCGGCATCGCCATCAGGTTATCGACCGGGATATCGAAGAAGCCCTGAATCTGAGCGGCGTGCAAATCCATCGTGACGATGCGGCGGGCACCGGTCACTTTGAGCAAATTCGCGACGACCTTGGCCGAGATCGGCTCCCGTCCTTTGGTTTTCTTGTCTTGTTTTGCGTACCCGTAATACGGAATGACGGCGGTGATCCGGGCGGCCGAGGCTCGACGCAGCGCATCGACCATCAGCAGCAGCTCCATCAACGCGTCGTTGACGCCCTTGCCGTTGGGCGCTTTGCAGATCGACTGGACGACGAAGACCTCGGAGCCGCGAACGTTCTCGCCGATCTCGACCCGAGTCTCTTCGTTTCTGAATTCCGAGACCAGCGCCTTACCGACGTGCAGCCGGAGCCGCCTGGCGATCTCTTCGGCCAGCTGTGGATTGGAGTTCCCACAGAACAGCAGCGGATTCTGCACGATGGGGGACGTTCGCCCAGTGAATCGTTCCGCCCTCGAAGGCGGTTTGAGCTAGCGCTGTGGTTCAAGAATTCACGCTCGTTTCGCCCTTCGCGCTGGCCGGCGACCAACCCAAGGCGACCGAAGCCCTGGCGGCGGGGCTCGCGCGCGGCGACCGCACGCAGACCCTCCTCGGTGTGACCGGCAGCGGCAAGACGATGGCCATGGCGCGGACGATCGAGCTCGTGCAGAAGCCGACGCTCGTGCTCTGCCACAACAAAACGCTCGCCGCCCAGCTCTGCGCCGAGTTCCGTGAGTTCTTTCCAAAGAACGCGGTCGAGTACTTCGTCTCGTACTTCGATTACTATCAGCCCGAGGCGTACGTCCCCTCGACCGACACCTACATCGAGAAGGATAGCTCGATCAACGACGAGATCGAACGTCTGCGCCACTCGGCGACGCAATCGCTCCTGACCCGGCGAGATACGCTGATCGTGGCCTCCGTCTCGTGCATCTTCGGCCTGGGCTCGCCCTCGGATTACATGGAGATGTCCGCCCGCATCCGGGTCGGTGAAGAGATCGATCGGGACGTTTTCTTGAGAAAACTCGTGGACATGCAGTACCGGCGCAACGACATCAATCTCGTGCGCGGGACTTTTCGCGTGCGCGGGGACACCCTCGAGTTCGTCGCCGTTGACGAAGAGCTCGTTCATCGAATCGGCTTCTTCGGCGACGAGATCGAATCGATCAACGTCGTCAACCTCCTCACGGGCGAATATCTCGAGAGCAAGGACGAGCTGCTGATCTTTCCGGCCAAGCACTTCATCACGCCCGAAGAGAAGCTGCAGCGTGCGATCGTGTCGATCGAAGCCGAGCTCGACGAGCGTCTCGCGCACTTCAAGCGGCACGGCAGGCTTTTGGAGGCGCAGCGACTGGAGATGCGCACCCGCTACGACCTCGACATGCTGCGCGAGGTGGGCTACTGCAACGGGGTCGAGAACTATTCGCGTCATCTCACCGGTCGCGAGGCCGGCTCGACGCCTTCGTGTTTGATCGACTTTTTTCCGAAAGACTGGCTGCTCTTCGTCGACGAATCGCACGTTACGCTGCCCCAGGTCCACGGGATGTTTGCCGGCGACCGATCGCGCAAGGAGGTTCTGGTCGAGCACGGGTTCCGGCTGCCCAGCGCGCTCGACAATCGGCCGCTTACCTACGTGGAATTCGACGATCACATCGTGCAAGCGGTCTACGTTTCGGCGACGCCGGGAACGTACGAGACCGGGCGCAGCAGCCAAATCGTCGAGATGATCATTCGCCCGACGGGGCTCGTCGATCCCGAAGTGGAGGTTCGGCCGACCCGCAACCAGGTCGACGATTTAATGGAAGAGATCCACCTGCGGGCGGCTCGTCAGGAGCGCGTGCTGGTGACGACGCTGACGAAGAAGATGGCCGAAGATCTCACCGACTTCCTCGTCGAGAACGGACTGCGGGTGCGCTACCTTCACAGTGAGGTTGACACGCTCGAGCGGATCGCTATCCTGCGCGATCTGCGAGCCGGCGTCTTCGACGTGCTCGTCGGCATCAATCTGCTGCGCGAAGGGCTGGACTTGCCGGAAGTCTCGCTCGTCGGGATCCTCGACGCCGATAAAGAGGGCTACCTTCGAAGCGGAACCTCACTCATTCAAACGATCGGCCGCGCATCGCGCAACGTCGAGGGCAAGGTGATCATGTACGCCGACGTCGTGACCGAGTCGATGGCGCGCGCGATCGGTGAGACCCGCCGGCGGCGAGAGACGCAGGTGGCGTACAATAGCGAGCACGGCATCGAGCCCAAGTCGGTGCGCAAGCAGATCCACGACATCCTCAGCATGATCGGCGCCACCCGCGAGGACGCGGCCAAGCTCAAGCTGGAGAAGCTTCCGCGCGACGTCGCGCTCAAAATGTCTCGCGATCTGGAACGAAAGATGCGCGAAGCCGCCGCGAGCCTCGAATTCGAAAAGGCCGCCGCCCTGCGCGACGAGCTGATCGAATTGCGCAAACAGATCGGCGGAAACGAAGGAATCCTCTTCGGGGGGAAAGCCCCCAAGATTTTCGACAAGGCCTTGGCCGAACTCGTCGGAAATTAAGGCCGCCTCTGGTAGATACGGAGGTTGCCTCAACCTTGGCGGTTCTGACCCGAACGATCCTCAACGTTCCCGAGGCGCTCGGCGAGCTGGTGGTCGTCGGCCTTGTCATCGTCTGCTTCGTCGGCCTGCACGCAGCCTTGCAGCGCCGTCTGAAGAGCGAGGTCTTACGGCGTCACAACGACGTGGCCGGGTACCTCTTTTCAGCGGTCGGCGTTCTCTACGCGGTCCTCCTGGGATTCGTAGTCGTCGTGGTTTGGGAAAAGTACGATGCGACGATCGCCAACGTCCAAGACGAGGTCGATGCCGCAGGCGACCTCTATCACGTCGTGGACGGATTTCCGGACACGCTTCGCACGCGCATCAGGACCGATCTGACGAGGTACGCGCAGACCGTGATTCGAGTCGAGTGGCCCGCGATGGCGAGCAATCGAGAGGTCCCGGAGGCCGGTTCGAAGCTGATCGAAGATGCCGCGTATACCGTCAATACCTTCTCGCCGCACGACCAACGCGGGTATAATGCTCAGCAGGCGGCGATCGGCAACGAGCAGCGGCTCTTCGACGCCAGGCGCCAGCGCCTAATGCGGGCACAGCCGGCGGTCCCCGGCGTGCTCTGGTTCGCGCTCGTCGCGGGAGCGCTCGCGATGGTCGCCTTCTGCTATTTCTTCGGCGTGGAGAACCGGCCCGCTCAGCTGCTGATGACCGGAATCCTCGTTGGCCTTATCGCCATCCTCTTCGTCGTCATCGGCGAGTTCGCCGGACCCTTCTCAGGTTCGGTCATGATCTCGTCGGAGGGCTGGAGTTCCCTCGGGGAACGCCTATCCTACATCCAATAAGCTAAGAAGGAGCCCACATGATACGCTCAACGCTTTCCGTCCTCGTGCTTTTGGCAGGAACGATCGCTGCCGCTCACACCCCTCCCGGCTCCACTCCGGCCGGCCAGGGCACCGGCCCCGTCGCCCCGCCGGCTGCGCCCCCGCCCATGAGCGAGCCCTCGACCGGCTCGCCGACGCCGGCCCCCAATCCCGCGATGATCGCCCAGGCGAAGGAGGTCTTCACGCAACTACAGGGCGGAACGATCGACCGCACGCTGCTGGAGCCTACCATGAGCGCAGCGCTGACCGATGACAAGTTGAGCACGCTCAAAGGCAGCATCGGAAGTCTGGGCGCACCGGTTACGTTCGATCAGCAGCGCTCCGGAATGCAGGGTGACCTCACGTACGCCATGTATCTGCTGACGTTCAAAGACGGAACGAAGCTGCAGCTGCTCGACGTCGTTGACAAGCAGGGGAAGATCGCCGGTTTAAAGCTCACGCCGCCGTAATAGGGAAATCGCGCCACGATATGCGACGCATCGATCTCGTGCTCTTCGACCTCGACGATACCCTGCACGACGATACGTTCGCTTATCAAAGCGCCGCCGAAGAAGTTGCCCGCGAGGTCGCGGCCGAGCACGGCGTTGACGCGCTCGCGCTCCAGGCCGCGTACGTGGCCGAAGCAGAGGGCTTTTGGCAGCGCCTCTCGCCGCGGGATCTCAAGGTCAAGCTCTCGCGCGTCCGCGCGAGCATGTGGCAGAATGCCCTTGAGAGCGTGGGCGTCGCGAGCCCGGAGGTCGCGGAGCAGAGCGCGGAGCGGTACAACGCCTACCGCTCGAAGTACTACACGCTGTTTCCCGGCGCGGTCGAGCTGTTGAAAGCGCTGCGCGAGCGCGGCATGAAGCTCGGCATCGTGACCAACGGTCTCTCGGAGACCCACCGTGAGAAGATCGCGCTGCTTCGCATCAGCGAATACTTTGACGCGATCTTCCTCGCCGACGAAGTCGGCATGATCAAGCCTGACCCGCTTCTGTTCGCCCACGCCTGCCGAACGCTCGGCGGGGCGCCGGCACACTCGGCGATGGTCGGCGATCGCTACGACCGGGATATTCGCGGCGCCCTCGAGGCGGGGCTCTTCACCATCTGGCTCAACGTGCGCGACGAGGAGCTTCCTGCGGGTGCGCAGCCGCCCGATGCAACCTGCAGCACGATCGCCGATGCCGGCCGCATACTTCTGCTCTCGGGCAGTGTCTGGTAGATAACGTGTCTCTAGACTCCATCGTCATCAAGGGCGCGCGGGAACACAATCTCAAGAACGTCGACTTAGTGCTGCCGCGCAATCGGTTAATCGTGGTAACCGGACTCTCGGGCTCCGGCAAATCCTCGCTTGCCTTCGATACCATCTACGCCGAAGGGCAACGGCGCTACGTCGAGTCGCTCTCCTCGTATGCGCGGCAGTTTCTCGGCCAGATGGAGAAGCCCGACGTTGACTACATCGAGGGGCTCTCCCCGGCGATCTCGATCGATCAAAAATCGACCTCGCGCAATCCGCGCTCGACGGTCGGGACGGTGACGGAGATCTACGACTATCTGCGCCTGCTCTACGCGCGGATCGGGACGCCGCACTGCTATCAGTGCGGGCGAGAGATCAGTACGCAGTCGAGCGAGCAGATCGTCGAATCGATCATGGATCTGCCCGAGGGGACGCGGATGGTGCTGCTCGCGCCGATGGTCCGCGGGCGCAAGGGCGAGTATACCAAGCTCTTCGAGGAGATCGCGAAGGAGGGCTTCACGCGCGTACGCGTTGACGGCGAGACCAAAGAACTCTCCTCGAAGATCGTCCTCGACAAGAAACGCAAGCACACGATCGAGGTCGTCGTTGACCGGCTCGTGCGCAAGCCCGAGGTTCGCAAGCGGCTCGCCGATTCGGTCGAGACGACCCTGCGGCTTTCAAACGGAATCGTGACCGTCCTCGCGGCGGCGGGTTCAGGGGAGGCGCAACGGGAGCTGACGTTCAGCGAGGCGTTTGCCTGCGTCTATTGCGGGCTCTCGTTCGAGGAACTGGCGCCGCGCCTGTTCTCGTTCAACTCACCGTACGGGGCGTGCCCCGCGTGCACCGGACTCGGCGAAAAGATCGAGATCGATCCTTGGAAAGTGATTCCCGACCGCAGCAAGTCGATCGCGGAGGGCGCGATCGCACCCTGGAGCCGCTCGCTCGGCGGCGGGCGATATCCCTCGATGAATCCGTACTACATGCAGCAGCTCGAGCGCGTGCTGCGGAGCCATCGCGTCAAGACGACGACGCCGGTCGACCAACTCTCCGACGAGGTCCTCGACGTGATCCTCTATGGAACCGACCGCGAGCAGAATTTTGCCTACACCTCACGCGGCGGCAAGACGTGGGAGTATCGCTCTTCGTTCGAAGGCGTGGCCAACAACCTGCAGCGGCGTTATAGCGAGACCTCGAGCGACTACGTAAAGGAAGAGATCGAGAAGTTCATGTCGGCCTCGGTCTGCCCGGCGTGTAAAGGCGCGCGGCTGAAGCCTGAGGCGCTGGCCGTCACCGTCGGCGAGCGAAACGTCGACGCGCTGACGCGGATGTCGATCGAGCAGCTCGAGCTGTTCTTTCGCGAGCTGACGCTCACGCCGCGCCAGGAGCAGATCGCGCATCAGATCGTCAAAGAGATCCGGGCGCGCTTGGGTTTCCTTACCAACGTCGGCTTGAACTACCTGACGCTCTCGCGCTCGGCGACGACCCTTGCCGGCGGAGAGTCGCAACGCATCCGGCTGGCGACGCAGATCGGCAGCGCGCTCGTCGGCGTCCTGTACATTCTCGACGAACCCTCGATCGGGCTGCATCAGCGCGACAACGACCGGCTTCTCGCGACGCTGCGGACGCTGCGCGATCTCGGTAACACGTTGATCGTCATCGAGCACGACGAAGATACGATGCGGACGGCCGACGTCGTGGTAGACATCGGGCCCGGCGCGGGCGCCGAGGGCGGCGAGATCCTCACTGCGGGATCGCTGGACGACGTTATCGCGAACCCGAAGTCGGAGACCGGAGCCTATCTCTCGGGCCGCAAGTTCATTCCGATTCCGCGGCACCGTCGCACGCCGCGCGGCTGGCTCGAGGTCCGCAATGCCAAGGCGAATAATCTGCGCGGCATCGATGTCGGATTTCCGGTCGGCGTCTTTGCGGCAGTGACGGGCGTGAGCGGCAGCGGCAAGTCGACGCTCGTCAACGAGGTGCTCGTGCGCGCGCTCAATCAGCACCTGCACCGGCAGCCGCCCGGAGGGACCTACGGCACCGTCAAGGGAGCGGGGCAGCTCGATAAGATGGTCGTGATCGATCAGTCGCCGATCGGGCGGACGCCGCGCAGCAATCCTGCGACCTACACCGGCACCTTCGATCACATTCGGCAACTCTTCTCGCTCGTTCCCGAGGCGCGGATGCGCGGCTATACTCCAGGACGCTTCTCATTCAACGTCAAGGGCGGCCGATGCGAGTCTTGCGAAGGGGACGGCATCATCAAGATCGAGATGCACTTTCTCCCTGACGTCTACGTGCCGTGCGAGGTCTGCAAAGGGCGCCGCTACAACGCGCAGACGCTCGAAGTGAAGTACAAAGGCAAAACGATCTCCGACATCCTCGAGATGCGCGTTGACGAGGCCAACGAGTTCTTCTCGGCGATCCCACGCATCCACAATAAGCTGCACACGATCTGCGACGTGGGACTCGGCTACATCAAGATGGGCCAGCCGGCGACGACCCTCTCGGGTGGGGAAGCGCAGCGCGTGAAGCTCGCGACCGAGCTCTCGCGGCGCTCGACCGGACGCACCTTCTACGTCCTCGACGAACCGACGACCGGGCTGCACTTCGCCGACATTCACAAGCTGCTCGACGTCCTCGAGCGTTTGGTCGGGCTCGGCAACACGGTGCTCGTGATCGAGCACAACCTCGACGTAATCAAGACCGCCGACTATTTGATCGACCTTGGCCCGGAAGGCGGAGATCGAGGCGGCACGATCGTCGCGACGGGGACTCCCGAGCAGGTCGCACGGAGCGAAGCCTCCTTTACTGGAAAATATTTGATCCCGGTGCTGCGCGACCAGCGCGCCGTCGGGCACCACCAGCTCGACGCGGCCGAGTTGGAGCGTCTCGAACAAGAGAATCTGTTCACGCTTCGCGATCTCGCCGAAACCGGGCGGGTTGCCGTGGAGGCCTAGTGCCTGCGGCGGCGGCCCGTGCCGACGCGCTGCGCTCGCAGATCGAGGAGGCAAACTACAACTACTACGCGCTGGACGATCCGCAGATTACCGATGCGGAGTTCGATGCGCTGCTGCGCGAGCTGATCGAGCTCGAGCAGCAGCATCCCGAGCTGCAGACGCCCGACTCGCCGACGCAACGCGTCGGAGCCGTCGCCTCCGCGCGGTTCGCAGCGTACGAGCACGCGCGGCCGATGCTCAGTCTGGCCAATGCCGTCAGCGTCGACGAACTTCGCGCCTTCGACGAGCGAGCGCGGAAAAGCGCGGGAACCGACGTCGCGTACGTCTGCGAGCTCAAAATCGACGGGCTCGCCGTGGCGCTGGACTATCGAGACGGTTCGTTCGCGCGCGGCGGAACGCGCGGCGACGGACGCGTCGGCGAAGACGTCACGGTCAATCTTCGCACGGTGAAGACGATCCCGCTGCGCTTGCGCGCGGCCGCAAAGGGCATAGCCGCGTTCGTCGAAGCGCGCGGCGAAGTTTACCTGCGAAAGAGCGACTTCGAGCGGCTCAACTCAGATCGCGGGCGCGAGGACCTGCCGGCCTTCGCGAATCCCCGCAATACGGCCTCGGGCGGCGTCCGGCAGCTCGACCCGGCACTGACCGCCGCACGGCGCCTCTCGTTCTTCGCCTATCAACTCGTCGTCGAAGAGGGCCTCGCCGCGGCGGTGCGCACGCAGTGGGAAGCGCTGGAGCGGCTGCGCGCGCTGGGCTTCCCCGTCAACCCCAACGTCGCGCGCGCGCAAACGCTCGACGAGGTCGTTACCTACTGCCGCGATTGGGAAGAACGCCGCGACAGCCTCGACTACGAGATTGACGGCGTGGTCGTTAAGGTTGACGAGTTTGCTCTCCAAGACCGTCTCGGCGTCGTCGCCCGCGATCCGCGCTGGGCGATCGCCTTCAAATTCAAACCTCGCGAGGCGCGTACGAAACTGTTGGACGTAGCGGTCACCGTTGGACGTACGGGAACGCTCAATCCGAGCGCGGTGCTCGCGCCCGTGCAGATCGGCGGCGTCACGGTGAAGAGCGCGACGCTGCACAACATCGACTACATCAGTAGTAACGACATTCGGATTGGAGATACGGTGCTGGTGACGCGCGCCGGCGACGTCATCCCTCGCGTGGTGGGGCCGGTGCTTTCGGAGCGCACGGGGCGCGAGCGCCGATTCAAGATGCCCGACCGGTGTCCGGTCTGCGGCTCCGAAGTCGACCATCCGGAAGATGAGGCGATGTCGCGGTGTACGAACGCCGCGTGTCCGGCGCAAGTCTACGAGCGGTTGCGCCATTTTGCCTCGCGCGGTGCGATGGATATTGAGGGCATCGGCGACGTCATCGCGCAACAGTTGACCGAGCTCAAGCTGGTGCGCAACATCGCCGATACCTATAAGCTTAACGAAACTTCTCTCGCTTCCGTTCCTCGCCTGGGGCGCAAGAGCATCGAAAATCTGTTGCGCAACGTCAGCTCTTCGAAGCAGCGCGGCTTGGCGCGCCTGCTCTACGGCCTCGGTATCCGTTTCGTGGGCACGCAGACGGCGCAGATCCTGGCCTCCGACTTTGGTACTATTGACGCGATCGCCGAGGCGAGTGAAGCGGAACTTGCGCGCAGCGAAGGCATCGGTCCCGAGGTGGCGCGCAGCGTCGCGCTCTTCTTCAAGCAGGCGCCGAATCTCGAAATGGTCGAGCGGCTGCGCGAGGCCGGAGTGGTCATGGAGGCACCGAAGCGGGTTCGCGCGGACGGAACGCTCAGCGGCAAGACGCTCGTGCTCACCGGTACGCTGCCGACGCTGACCCGGGAAGAAGCGACCGAGCTGATCGCCGGCGCGGGCGGCAAAGTCACCGGCTCCGTTAGCAAGAAGACCGACTACGTCGTGGCCGGCAGCGAAGCCGGAAGCAAGCTGACCAAGGCGGAGCAGATGGGAATCACGGTTCTCGATGAACCCGCCCTGCGAAAGCTTTTGAAAAAATGAAGCGCACGACGGGCGGCGGCGTTGCCGTGCGCGTTCTGCCGGCCGACGTTTTGACGCCGATCGGCGCGTACCGTGCGCTTGCGAACCCGCAAGCATCGTGCCTGCTCGAAAGCGTTGAGAGCGGCGGGCGCATCTCACGCTATTCCTTCATCGGGATCGACTATAGCGACGCCGCCGAGTTCGCTGCCGATGGGGAGCTCTACCCGCGCGTGCGCGAGTTCGTCGCCGAACACCGTATCGACTCGGAGCACGGCGCGCTCGGCGGAGCGCTTTTGGCCTTCTCGTACGACGCCGCTCGTCCCGACGCGCGTCTGCCCGCGAGAACGCCCGCCGATCCGCTGATGCCGGGCGCGTTCGTCGCGATCCCCGCGACGTGGCTGATCTTCGATCACTTTACCGACTCGCTTACGATCTGGACGAGCGGCGGCGATGCGCAGACGCTCGAGCGCCGCATCGATGGCTACGTCGATCGTCTGTTGGCCGCACGCCCGCGCTTTCCGCAGCCGCTGCATGCGAGCGGCGCGACCGCGCAGTCGCTCGACCGCGCCCGTTACCTCGAACTCGTCGCCGAGGTGAAGCGCGCGATCTACGAGGGCGACGTCTACCAGCTGCAGCTGGGGATCCGGTTCAACGCCGTGCTCGAGGGCGAAGCGTTCGATCTTTACCGGGCGCTGCGCAGACACAACCCCTCACCCTATATGTTCTACGTCGACACGCAGTTCGGCCAGCTTCTCGGCGCGTCACCGGAGTTTCTCGTTCGGCTGGAAGGGCGCAGAGCACGCCTGCGGCCACTCGCCGGGACCCGGACGCGAGGCGGCAACGACGAAGAAGATGCCCGGATCGCGCTCGAGCTGCTCTCCAACGAAAAGGAGCGCGCCGAACACGTGATGCTCGTGGATCTCGGCCGTAACGACCTCGGCTCGGTCTGCGAGTACGGCAGCGTGACCGTCGACGAGCTTTTGCAGATCGAACGCTACAGCCACGTCATGCACATCGTTTCAAACATCGTCGGCCGGCTGCGAGCCGATCGTGACGCGCTCGATCTCTTTCGAGCGGGCTTCCCCGCGGGCACGGTGACCGGAACGCCGAAGGTGCGGGCCATGCAGCTCATCGACACGCTGGAGCCGGTAACGCGAGGCTTCTACGCCGGAAGCATCGGGCGCTGGTCGTTCGGCGGCGACTTCGACTCGTGCATCACGCTGCGCAGCATCCACGTACAGGGCGGCCGCGCGTGGTGGCAAGCCTCCGCGGGCATCGTCGCCGATTCGGATCCCGTCGCCGAATACGACGAGATCCTGCATAAGACTCGTATCGCTCGCACCGTGCTCGAGGCCGGTCCGTGACGGCGCGGCGGGTTTTATTCGTCGATAACTACGACAGCTTCAGCTACAACGTCGTGCACCTGCTGGCGTCGCGCAACGCGGCTCCGGACGTCGTACTCAACGACGATCCGCGCCTGGCTCCCGAACTGCTCGAACGCTACGACGCGCTGGTCGTCGGACCGGGTCCGGGCCGGCCGGAGCACGCGCCGCGCATGATGGCCATGCTGCGCGCCGCCCTCGCGCGTAAGATGCCCGTCCTCGGCGTCTGCCTGGGACTGCAGGCCATCGGCGAAGCGCTCGGCGCGACGGTAACGCACGCTCCGCGATTGATGCATGGCAAAACGGCGCAGATCGCCCACGACGGCACCGGCGTCTTTGCCGGCCTCGCTTCACCGCTGGTCGCCACGCGTTATCATTCGCTCTGTCTCGACCCCTCGACGATTCCCGGCGCGCTGCGGGTCAACGCCCGCAGCGAAGACGGCGTCGTGCAGGGCGTCGCGCATCGCGACCTGCCCGTCCACGGCGTGCAGTTCCATCCCGAATCGGTGCTCAGCGAGAACGGCGAAGCGATCGTTGAAAATTTTCTCCGCGATCCCGATCCACCCCAGCGTCATCCCGAACGTGTCGAAGGATGAGCGAGTTCCCCCGCTGCTGCGGCGCCTGCTTGGCGGCGAGAATCTTTCGTCCGCCGAAGCGGCATCGTTCATCGGCGAAGTGATGGACGGAAACTACACGCCAGCGCAATCTGCGGCGTTGCTGACGGCGCTGGCGTTCAAGGGGGAGAGCGTCGAGGAGATCGTCGGCGCGGCACGGGCGATGCGCGAGCGCAGCCTGCACGTCGAACACGGCCTGCCGATGGTCGTCAACGTAGTCGGGACGGGCGGCGATCACGCCAACACGCTCAATATCTCGACAATGGCGGCGCTCGCCGTTGCGGCGACGGGAATTCCGGTTGCCAAACACGGCAATCGCGCGGCCTCGAGCGCTTGCGGGAGTGCCGACGTCCTCGAGTCGGCTGGTTTTCCGATCGAAGTCGCGCCGGAGGTCGCGGCGCGGATGCTGCGAGAATCCGGCTTCACGTTTATGTTCGCCCCGCGCTACCATCCGGCGATGCGCAACGCGGCGGCCGTTCGCCGCGAACTCGGCGTGCGTACCATTTTTAATCTCCTCGGCCCGCTGTCAAACCCGGCGAGCGCGACCCATCTGGTCGTCGGCGTGGCGCGAGAAGAACTCGTCGAACGGCTCGGCCCGGCGTTAGAGGCCCTCGGGGTGACGCGCGGTGCCGTCGTACACGGCGCAAGCGGAATCGACGAGGTTGCCGGCGACGCGCCGACGACGATTTATTCCTTCGACGAAAACGGTTCGCGGCTGTGGCAGATCGAGCCGGCCGCTTTTGGAATTACCGGCATGCTAAGCACCCCCGTCGGCGGTTCGGTTCAGCGGTGCCGCAATGCCTTCGTCGAGATTTTGCAGGGCGCTCCGAGTGACGCTGCCGATGTCGTTGCGCTCAACGCGGCGGTCGTGTTGGCGGTGGCCGGCGCCGAGAACGAGTTGCCGGCGGCATTCGAGCGCGCACGAGAGGTGCTGCGCAGCGGCGCGGCCTGGCGTACGTTCGAGCGCGCAAAGCAGATCGGTTCGCATGGCTGAGGCCTGGATCAAGTTCTGCGGCTGCACGTCGCTTGCCGACGTGACGATGTCGCGCGAAGCCGGCGCAGACGCGTTCGGAATGATCTTTGCGCCGTCGCCACGTCGCATCGGCTTCGAGGCAGCCGAGGAGATCGCTCGCCGCACGCCGGGCGGAATCGCGCCCGTTGCCGTTTTCGTAAACCCGGAACGCTCCGACGTGGAGAGCGTCCTCGAGCTCTTCCCGGCCGCGCTGCTTCAAATTCTCCGGAGAGGAAACGCCCGATTTCGTCGGACGCTACGGCGACCGCGCGATCAAGGCGATCCACGTCGACGATCGGTCTACGCTGGCCGGCGAGCGGTGCGAACGCTATCCCGAGGCCGTCGTACTCTTCGATGCCCGGCACGATGGAATGGCGGGCGGGACCGGACAGACTTTCGACTGGAACCAGGTCGTGGGAATCGCCGCCAAGCGGCGCGTCGTCATCGCGGGTGGCCTCTGCGCCGAAAACGTCGGGCAGTGCATCGAGCGCGCGCATCCGTTCGGCGTAGACGTCCGCAATGGAATCGAAACCGGCGGGCGCAAGGATCCGCAGAAGATGCGCGACTTCGTGCAAGCGGTGCGCGAAGCGAAATGAAACCCGACGCCCGGGGTTACTTCGGCGAGTTCGGGGGCCGATTCGTCCCCGAGGTGTTGATCGCCGCCCTCGACGAGCTGGATAACGCCGTGAACGAGGCCTTCGACGATCCCGCCTTTTGGGAGGAATATCACGCGGTCTTACGCGATTTCGTCGGGCGTCCGTCGCCGCTCTATCGCTGCGAGCGCTACGTCGCGGATCTTTCGCCGATGGCGCTGCTGATGAAGCGCGAAGACACCAACCACACCGGCGCACACAAGATCAACAATACCGTCGGTCAGGCCTTGCTCGCGCGGCGGATGGGCAAACGCCGGCTGCTCGCGGAGACCGGCGCCGGCCAGCACGGCGTCGCGACGGCAACGGTCGGCGCGAAGTTCGGCCTGCCGGTCGACGTCTATATGGGGGCGCGAGACGTCGAGCGCCAAGCGCTTAACGTGTACGTGATGCGTTTGCTCGGCGCGAACGTGCATTCGGTGGAGAGCGGAACGCAGACGCTCAAGGATGCGACCAACGAGGCGTTTCGCGTGTGGGCGGCTTGCGTCGAGGACACGTTCTACGTGATCGGCAGCGTCGTCGGCGCACATCCGTATCCGTATATGGTGCGCGAACTGCAAAAGATCATCGGCGTCGAGGCTCGCCGGCAAACGCTCGAGCGCTACGGACGTCTGCCGAGCGACGTGATCGCTTGCGTCGGCGGCGGCAGCAACGCGATCGGAATCTTCTCCGGTTTCATCGACGATCCGGAGGTCAGGCTCTGGGGCGTCGAAGCGGGCGGCGAAGGGCTCGAAGGCGACAAGCACGCCGCCTCCTTAGGTGCGGGAAGCATCGGCGTGCTTCACGGCTCGCGCTCCTATCTGCTGCAGAGCGCGCAAGGCCAGGTACGCGAGACGCACTCGATCAGCGCCGGCCTCGACTATCCGGGAGTCGGTCCCGAGCACGCCTTTTTCAAGGAGAACGGTCGCGCGACGTACGTGAACGTCACCGATGACGAGGCGATCGAGGCCTTCCGCGGTTTTGCGCGTTCCGAAGGCATCGTGCCGGCGCTCGAAAGCGCCCACGCGATCGCCTTCGCGCGTAAACTCGCCGCGCAGCGCACCAAAGACGACCTCATCCTGGTCAACTTGAGCGGGCGAGGCGACAAAGACATCGGCCGATGCTGACCGCGGTTTTCGCGCGCGCTCGCAGCGAGAATCGCCTCGCCTTCATCCCCTATCTCATGGCGGGCGATCCAGACTTGGCGACGACGGAACAGTTCATCGGCGCCTTGAGCGCCGACGGTGCGGATCTCATCGAGCTGGGCGTACCCTATAGCGATCCGCTGGCCGACGGACCGACGATCGCGGCCGCCGGCCAGCGAGCGCTGGGCAACGGCGTCGGTCTGCTCGAGGTGCTGGCGCTCGCGAAACGGTGCAGCGGCAGTTCGGCGCCGCTTGTGCTCTTCACGTACTATAATCCGGTCTATCAGTTCGGCGTGAGGCGTTTCGCGGCCGCGCTAAACGGCGCGGGCATAGCCGGCGCGATCGTTCCGGACCTCGCACTCGAGGAGAGCGCCGAGTTGCGAGCGGCGCTGGCGGAGCAAGCGCTGGAGATGCCGCTGCTCGTCGCCCCGTCAACGCCGTCCGAGCGTGCGCGCCGGATCGCCGAGGCCGCCGGCGGATTCGTCTACGTCGTTTCGCGTCTGGGCGTTACCGGAGCGGGGAACGCTCCCGGCTTCGCGCCCTTGCGCGCGCAGATCGCGGCGCTGCGAGAGGTGACGTCGAAGCCGCTCGCGGTCGGATTCGGCGTGAGCCGGACGGAGGACGTGCGGAGCGTCGTAGACGCCGACGGCGTCATCGTCGGCAGCGCGTTGATCGACCGATATGCGGGCACGTCGGGAGCGGCAGCCGTCGAGCGCGTTCGCGGCTTGGCAGCTCCGCTCATCGCGGCAACGCGTCGCTGAGGGCGTCGACGACGTCGCCGGCCACGACGCCCACGCGGCGTTTGCGCGCCGCGGCTCGTCCGGCCAAACCGTGCCAGTATGCGCCCGCGCAGGCGGCCTGCACCGGGGAAAGTCCTTGCGAAAGCAGCGTGGCGATGATGCCGGTCAGTACGTCGCCGGTTCCCGCCGTCGCCAGCGCGTTCGAGCCGGTCGTGTTGATGTGGACGGTCGATCCGTCGTAGATCAACGTGTCGGAACCCTTGAGGAGGGTCGTAATTTTCAGTCCGGTCGACGAACTCGCGGAGGCGTTCGACGCGCGTGCCCGGCGCGATCGTTCCCAGGCCTGAGAGACGCGCGAACTCACCAGCGTGCGGCGTGACGACGCACGGCCGGCCGCGCAGCAAGTCGAGGTGCTTGCTGAGGTGAAACAGGCCGCTGGCATCCACGACGATCGGCAGCCGGTTCGCCTCGAGGAAGAGCGTAAAGATCTTGGCCGTGCGCTCGTCGAGCCCTAAGCCCGGGCCGATTGCGACCGCGCCGTTACGCTGCGAAATATCGACGAGTTCTTGCGCGACCGCTTCCGGCTCGGCCGCATCGGAAAGCTCGACGACGACTTGCTCGACGAGATGAGCGCGCAGCACGGCTGCCGCGGCCGGGCCGGGGGTCGCGACCGTTACGTAACCGGCACCGGCGCGGGCCGCCGCACGAGTGCAGAGGATCGCCGCGCCGGGAAACTGCGTCGATCCTGCAACGATCAACGGCGCGCCGGCGCCGCGCTTGTCGGTATCGGCCGCACGCCGCGGGAGCAGTTCGAGAAACGTCGCGTCGTCGAGCGCCGCGAAGGTCCGCGGCTGTGCGGCCAGGGTCGCCTCAGGGATTCCGATGTGCGCGCAGAGCAACTCGCCGACATATTCTCGCGCCGGTTCGAGCAGCAACCCGGGCTTTGCCGCCGCGAGCGTCACGGTCAGCGTGGCCCGCACCGCGTCGCCGGCGACGGCCCCGGTCAGCGCGTCGATACCGCTGGGAATGTCGATCGCGAGAACGGTGCGCTCCCGCGCGTCGAGCGCGCGCGCGAGATGGCGGTAGGCGTCGGGCAACGGCAGCCGCCCACCGGTTCCGAACATCCCGTCGACGCCGATCGCATTTTGCAGCAACGTTCGAGCCTCGCGCTCGCCGGCCGGCAGCGTGACGATTCGCACGTTTGCTTCCGCCGCGCGGGCTCGCGCGGCAACGCGGGCCGCCGATCCGACCGACGATGGATCCTCGGCAACCGTACATTCGTATTCGCTTGCGAGCTCGGCCAGCGCACAGAACGCGTCGCCGCCGTTGTTGCCTGGACCGGCGACGGCGACGATGCGCGCGCCCGGCGGAGCGATGCCGCGCAGCCGCTGCGCGATGGCGGCGCCGGCATTGCTCATCAACTCGATCGCGCCGACGCGAGCGATTGCCTCCGCATCGGCAGCGCGCATCTGCTCGGGCGTCAGGACGTAGATCACGACTCCAAAATTACCACGGCCGCGGCGACTTCTGCCGTATGCGTTATCGTCAGGTGGATCGTTCGCACGCCCCGCAGCTCGATCAGGCGCGTTGCTTCACCGAAGAGCTCGATCGTGGGTTTACCGCTGCGTTCGTGCCCGACGCCCACGCTGCGCCACGGGATCCAGTGGCCGAAGGCTTTGCGCGTCGCCTCCTTCGCCGCAAAGAACCCCGCAAGGCGCTCCGGCCAGTTGCGTTTGCGCATCGCGTACGCCATCTCGTCCTCGGTATAGATCTTGCGTGCGAACCAGGCCAGCTCGCGCTCCCCGAAGCGGTAGCGCGCGACGTGCGCCATATCGAGACCAACTCCGACGATCACCGCTGCAGACTTCGACACGCCCGCTGCAGGCCACCTAGATTTCGTGCGCGAAGTGTGCGGCTCGAGATGGATTCGAATATTCGAATCGTGCCGATCAATACCGTTGACGCGGGATTCATGAGCCGTCTCGCCCCCTGTCTCGAAGAACGATTTCTCTGCGGCGTGGGCGTGGAACGATCGCTGGTCGTTCCCCGCAGCTCGCTCAACGCGACGCGCGGGCAGCTCTTCGTCTCGACCCTGATGACGAAGGTGCAGCGGGCGCACCCGGAGGTTGGCGCGGCGACGCTGGCGATCACCGATTTCGACCTCTACAAGACGTCGCACCGCTTCGTGTTCGGCGATGCCGACGAAACGCAGAGCCTTGCGGTCGTCTCGGTCCACCGTCTGCGCTCGGAATTTTACGGCGAGCCGGCCGATTCCAATATCCTCTTTCAACGCATTCTTAAGGAGTCGATCCACGAGCTCGGCCACGCCTTCGGCCTGAAGCACTGCTATAACGCACGGTGCGCGATGCACTACTCGAATTCCATCTTCGAGACCGACAACAAGATGCCGCATTTTTGCGAAGTATGCGATCGCCGCCTGTCTAGAGCTAGGTCCTAGACCTCTCATCAGGGTGAGATGATCGTTATCGAAGGATTCGGGCGTCTGCCATTTCGATTACTTCCGCCTCTCCGTTGTCGAGGCGAACGCGGAGCGCGCCGCCGATCTCGAGGCATTCGGCCCTTGCGTCGAACGCTTCATTAACGCCGTCTCGTTGAATTCGGTAGCGCCGTCCGGGGACGCCGGCACCGGCTTCCCATAGCTCGATGACGCGCGGCGCGTCGTCGAGCAACTCGAGCGATGCCGCGTAGTTGCGCAGGATCACCTCGAGCAACGCGGGCCGCTCGACCGGCGCAAAATCCTCACAGAATGCGGCGCTCTCTTCGATCGGCGTTGCTTTCGCACCGGAGCGAACCACGTTGATACCCACCCCGCACGCGACGCGCGCGAGGTTACCGGTGACTTGCGATTGGCAGAGGATGCCGGCGAGCTTGCGATCCTGCGCGAGAATATCGTTGGGCCACTGGAGGACCGCGGGTATTTCGGCTTCCTTCAACGCGGCGCGCACCGCGAGTGCCACCCAAAACGGGACGAGCCAGAGCCGATCGGTACGAACGGCCGCCGGTAAGATCGTGCTAAAGAGCAGCGAGGTTCCCGCGGCTGCTTCCCAGGTACGGCCCCGGCGCCCGGCCCCGCGACTTTGATATTCGGCGACGATCGTATGCCCGGCGAAGCGCTCGTCGCCGAGCCGTGCCGCGGCGTCGGCATTCGTGCTCGTGGTGCCCTCGACATACGAAATCGAGGGGAAGGGGGTACCCGCCAGCGCACCGAGGATTCGCCCGTACGGTCCGGCACTCGATTCTCGCACGCCGCGTGATTCGGCAGCCGGTGTTCTTCACCCCGAGCCGGGCGGAGTCGCGGGCCGTCTAGCCAAACCACGCCCGTATGTCTATTGAACGTACGCTCATTCTTTGTAAGCCCGACGCCGTCTCGCGCGGGCTGGTCGGCGAGATCGTCTCGCGCATCGAGCAGCGCGGCTACGTGATCTCCGCGATGAAACTGATGCAGCTCGATGGCGAGCGCGCCCGCAAGCACTACGGCGAGCACAGTTCGAAGCCGTTTTTCGCCGACCTCGTCTCGTTTATCACGAGCGGCCCCCTGGTCGCGATGGCGGTCGAGGGCCAAAGCGTCGTCGAAGGCTGCCGTCAGCTGATCGGCGCGACGAATCCGCTGCAGGCGGCCCCCGGCTCCATCCGCGCCGATCTCGCACAGACGATCGGGCGCAATCTCGTCCACGGCAGCGACAGCACCGACAGCGCTGCGCGCGAGTTAGATATCTTCTTCGAAGATAAGGATTTCGTTTCGCGCCGCCACGATCTCGAGCGCTGGATCAAGGAGTAAGGATGTCCCTGGAATCGTTACGGGGCAGCGGAAATCCGACGGTCGAAGGAGTCCACGCGCGCGAGATCCTCGATTCTCGCGGCAACCCGACCATCGCGGTAACGGTCGCAACGAACTTCGGCGCGGTCGAAGAGGCGATGGTTCCCTCCGGTGCGTCGACGGGCGCGAACGAAGCCGTCGAACTGCGCGACGGCGACCAGCACCGGTACAACGGCCGAGGGGTTCGCAACGCGGTGCGCGCCGTCAACGACATCCTGGGGCCGGCGATCGAGGGCCTCGACGCGACGGCGCAGCGCGAGATCGACCAACGGCTGATCGAGCTCGACGCCTCCGCGAACAAATCGAATCTCGGAGCAAATGCGATCCTGGGCATCTCGCTGGCCGTCGCGCGCGCCGCCGCGGTGAGCCTTTCGCTGCCGCTCTTTCGCTATCTCGGCGGACCGGCGGCGGCAACGCTTCCCGTTCCGATGATGAACGTGATCAACGGCGGCAAGCACGCCGAGGGTGCGCTGCAGTTTCAGGAGTGCATGATCGTGCCGGTCGGCGCGCCGACCGAGGCCGAAGCGGTGCGCTGCGGCTCGGAAGTCTTTCGCGCGATCGGACAGATCTTACACGAACGGGGTCTTCCGACGCTGGTCGGGGACGAAGGCGGATACGCACCGCCGCTGGAGACGCCGCAACAAGCGCTGGATCTGATCGTCGAAGCAATCGAACGAGCCGGGTATCGAGGAGGCGACGACGTCGCGATCGCCCTCGATCCTGCCGCGAGCGAATTCTATTCCGAGGGAAATTACTATCCGCTCTCGCGCGACACGGCGGCGAACGTCGACGAGATGATTGCCCTCTACACCGATCTCTGCGACCGTTATCCGATCGTTTCGATCGAGGATGGTCTCGCGGAGAACGATTGGGCCGCCTGGGAGAAACTAACCGCCGCGCTCGGCAAGCGCGTCCAACTCGTCGGGGACGATATCTTCGTCACGAACATGAGCTTTCTCGAACGCGGGATCGCGCACGGCGTCGCGAATGCGATACTCATCAAGGTCAACCAGATCGGCACGTTGACGGAAACACTCGACTGCATCGCGATGGCCCAAAGTGCGGGTTACGGTATCGTCGTATCGCATCGTTCGGGTGAAACCGAAGACACGACGATCGCCGACCTTTCCGTGGCGACCGGAGCCGGCCAGATCAAGACGGGCTCGCTGTCGCGAAGCGACCGCACGGCAAAATACAATCGGCTCATGGCAATCGAAGAGCAGCTCGGGCAGGCAGCGCGCTACCCCGGGGCCAAGGTCTTCGCACGCGGGCCTGTAGCTCAGCGGTAGAGCGGCCGGCTCATAACTGGTTGCGCGTAGGTTCGAATCCTACCAGGCCCAATATAAAGTGGCGTTTCACCCGGACTAACCAGTGCGACGCCTTTCTTCAGTTCGCAGGTACACGTAGATATCGTAGTACTCGAGACTCTGCAATAGCGAGTCATATTGCTGCAACCATATCGGTAACTCGCCGTGAACGCTGGCCGCAAACGTGGCAGCGAATACCTGCGCGGCGTTATGCTGGCACGTATCAAAACCGACGCCTAGAATGCTCTTGTGGTTTTTTATCCGACCTGCACGGACTCGTCCCGGAAACGTCGAAGCGCCGGGATGGGGGTGAATTATGAAAAATTTCGGGCTCCAGCGCTACGTTATCGTGCGCAACCGCTGTTAAGCGGCGGCGATCGCGCCTTTTCGAATCATCAACACTATAAATATGCGGGCACAAGCAGACGTTTACCGTACCGGCTGCCGTGACGGCGATCAAAATCGCTGCCATCGGACCAGCGGCAGCGGCTCCACGGGATATGGCCAGAAATCGTTCGGCGGCAACGCCGGTATCCTAACCGCCACGATCCCGGTAACGGCCGGCGAAAAGCTCGCGGTCTTCGTCGGCGGCGAAGGCGGAACCAGCGGTGGATTCAACGGCGGTGCTTCCAGCGGCGGCGCCAGTGGTAGCGGCGGCGGCGGCGGCGGCGGCTCATCGTTCGTGGAGCGACGCGTGACTCATGTCAGAAACGCACAGGGAGGTGCTCCGACCGGTAACGGCCGGATCGTCATCTCCTGGTAACGCTAGGGTTCGTCGGCACCCGTGGATCGCCGTGTCGGCCTGCGCGTGGATCCGCTGAGCGGCGAAGCGCTGGTGAAACGCACTGAGCGTGCTCTTAGGGGACGTCCAACCAGCGAGCAGCGGCTTCCGCAGAGTCCTCCGGGCGCGTATTGAACGCGATAGCTGCATCGGGTGCGGTCTTGCGGACTGCGTTGACCACCCGCTCGAACAGTAGCAGGCTTTTGGGAGGGAGCCGAAGACCGGCTCCGATCACGACGCAGTCGTACGCAGCGCTGGACAGCTGGTTCTCGAGCACGAGACCAGCCGTGTCGTCCGGCGCGATCATGCAGAGATCGCATTGCCAACCGCGCTCCACGATTTTCGACGCAGCGATTGCGATGCCGGCGTGAATCTTCTCCGCATTGAGGCCCGGCGGTATAGCAGGGTCCGAATAGTCAACAGTCTCCGGCGTCTGGCCAACGAACAATACTCGTTTCATACAGTCCTTTCCTAAGCGTTAGGTCCTGGAGCGTTAGGTTCCGGCGTCGGCGCCTTCATGCAGCACGAACTTCACGATCAGTCGGTTGAGCGTCGCACCGGCCGCAGGACTTCCGTAGTTCACGTAGAGCTCGTTGCCGCTGGGGAAACGCTGGTGGAAGGCCAGCGCGAGATTGTTGCCGATCTGCGTCGCGAAACCGCCGTAGCCGTTGATGTCGCGCAGCCCGAGGCTAAAGCTGCTCTCATTGCTGATGTTGTAGCCGAGCGAGACTCGGCGCAGCCACTGCGAGTCGAGAATTCCAGTAACGAACGATCGCTGGTAGGTCCCGTCATACTCCAAACCGAGGCTCAAGCGCCGCGTGAGCGGACGGCTCGTCACGATCGAAAACAGATGCACGTAGTTATCGCCGAAGGGTCCCCACGAATAGTTCGTGTCGATGGGAGAAGGCGTGCCGTCACGGTAGCCGACGGGGATCTGATAGAGGTTGAAGGGCTGCGTTACGCCGTCGAGATAGCACGGGTAGCCCGTGAAGCTGGATTGGTACAGGATCGGGCCGCTGCAGCCGGGCCCGGCCGGGATGCCGTAAGATCGCAGTTGACCAACCTGCTCGCCGATCCCGTTGAGCGAGAACTGGTTCTTGAAGACGGCGCTTACGAAGTACTGCACGTCGGCTTGATGCACGGCGCCCGAATCGTCGAGAAAGCGATCGGCCGTGAAGAAGAGCGAATAGTTCTTGATCGCGGGCGATGCGCCGGTGAGGTTGGTGAAGAAGGTCGGGCCGCGGATGTCGGAGTTCGCGGTGAAGCCGTCGATCGGGTCGTAGTTCGGCGAGACGTCGAAGTAGCCGCCGTTGATCTCGAAGTTGTTCTTGTGGTGGTCGATCCAAAACTGGCCGAGATCGGCGTGCCCTTGCGGCACCCAGCTTCCGTTCTCGAACGAATAGTCGGCGAAGTAGATCATCCCGTTTTGAAGGTCGCGGGCCTCGACCCCGTTCTCGATGGTCGTATCGCTTCCGGAGATGGAGTGGTTGGCGAAGACGCCGTCGCTCCAATAGATGAACGAACCGTTCGGCAAGGCGTGCTCGTAACCGTAGGCTTGATCGGAGAACGTGTTGTTGCTCGTCTCATCATAGCCGTGAAACGTCAGCGCGCCGAAACTCTGGTAGTTGCCGAACGTGCCCTCCATTTTCGCACCGCTATCGAACGGTCCCACCGACGGGGAGTAGAAGACGAGGTTGTTGGCGGTCGAGGCGGGCCCGGCCGGCGAGCGCGCCCCCGAGGAAGCATTAATAAATGCCGCGCCTTGTGCGAAGAACGGACGGTACTCGATGAGCTGGCGCTGGAACTCTTGCGGAACGATCGTCTGTTGGTCGATCTCGACGTTGGAGAAATCGGGATTGAGGGTTCCGACAAAGCGAATCGTCGGCGTGATCGGCAAGCTGACGTCGCCGCCGAACGAGCGTACGTTCATCGGTAAGAACGTTCCGTTGGCTTGCTGGAAGAGGTTGCGGTCCCCACCGATGCTGGCTAAGCCGTAGATATCGGCGCGCGGTTTCGGACGCGCGGCCGCCGAGCCGGCGAGATCGAACTGGCCACCGGCCCAGAATCGCGTATCTTGAAACGTCGGCCAGGTTCCGCTCGCGGAATCCCCCATGATCGAATCCCAAACCCACGAGAGATGCTCCGCGCGGGCGGCGATGCCGCGAACGAACTGCAGACGCCAGGTTTGTTTGCCGCCGCGCGGCACACGCAAGACGTCGAGCGGAATGATCAGGACGGCGCTCCACGACCCGGCGCCCACGTGCCCCGCCGCCGTCCAACGCGGGCGGAAACGAACGTTCTCGTTGGCTTGTTCGTAGCGGATGCCGCGCGGCGTCGTTTCGAAATAATAGGCTTGGCTTCCGCCGCCGCTCGTATCGAGACCGATACCGATGAAATCGTCGAGCCCAAAGCCGACGTCGTTGGTCGTCTGCGACGCCGCAATGGGAACGCCGTCTTGTTCGGCTTTGAAGCCGACGTAGAGACTCTTATCGTCGTAGAGGAGATAGGCCGTGGTTTGATAGCGGGACGGCTGCCGCGTCGTGACGTTTTGCCACGGCCCCTGCTCGGGAACTTGGCCCGCCGTCCACGCCGGATCGGCGAGCGTTGGATCGAGCGGGAGCGGATGCGGCGCTCGCGCAACCGGAAATGAAAAGCTCGCCGGAACGGCAGCGCGCGCCGGCGCGCAAACAATCGTCAGCGCGACGGTAAAGACGAGGGCAAGGCGGGCACCGTACTCCACTCCCATCGGTTTCAAAGAGGTGCTACAACAGCAAGGCGCCGTTAGTTTCGCTTGCGGGCGTTATCAAAAGTTCTCAAACGTTATCGCGGTCGATGCGATACTCTAGTGGTGGTCTTTGCGCGGCGGACTCTTACGTGCGAGCAATTCGTCGACGAGCTCGACGATGCCGTTAGCCGCCGCTTCTAAGAGCAGACGCCCCTTCTCCGCTGTTGCTTTGGTGGGGTCACCCATGACGCCGCTTTCACTGAGCTGGCTCCAGTGTTCCATCATCGCGAGCGGTCCGTCGCCGGCGATGAGATCCGTCCAATAGTTTTTCGTTGGACGGTAGGAGAGTTCGTGTGCGGCTTTGCTCATGTCGACCAAATCGGGGCGCAACGCGAGATAGAGCGACGTCTCGAACTCGCATGCGTGGTTCATTCCGCCAACACTCTCTGATTCTCGCAATGATTCGGCGACTTCACGAACGCCCGGTGCCGCCCAATAGTTGACCGCCGCCGTCAACGCGCCGGTTTCGACGACGGAGAGGCGCGCGATCACATCACAGAAGGGCGTGTTACTTCCGTGACCGTTGACGATGAGAATGCGAGTGAAGCCGTGGTGTGCGAGGCTCTTGCATACGTCGACACCGTAGTCAATCAGCGTATGCGCGCCGATCGTGATGGCACCGGGGAAATCCATGTGGTGCGGACTGTAGCCGTGGTTGATCGGCGGCACGAGCACGACCCGATCCGCGGCGCGCGAGGCCGCCAACTCGCAGACGCTCGCGCAGAGAAGCAAATCGGTATCGATCGGGAGATGCGACCCGTGGTCTTCGAGGGTCGCGATCGGCACGATGGCGACGCACGGACGCGCCGCCGCCTCTTTCACCTCGGGCCAGGTCAACTCACCGTAGCTATATTTCGGCGCCATGCGGCTGCCTTCTCGGTCCCCGTACGGCGCTCCCCGACCGCGTCTGCTTGGCAGCGCGCGCCAGGTGGGATAAACTGCCGGAGGTTCGAAGCCTAGGTTTCCCGAGACCCATGGCGCCATCGTCTATCGGTTAGGACATCGCCCTTTCAAGGCGGAAAGACGGGTTCGATTCCCGTTGGCGCTACCAGAAATCTCCTTATCCTGTACGGGTTTTTCGTGCTTTTGGCGGCCGTGAGTGCCTCAATTCTAACGGCCGTCTAACGGAATTTGGCAGAAGGTCTTCAGGTCACGATCTTCCCGAACGCCTCCGCCGCCTCGGCATCACGGTCGCGGTAGACCGTGATGTAGCGATCGTACGTGATGCTGATGTCACTGTGGCCCAGCCGCTTCGAGATAACCTCGATCGGCACGCCGGCTTTGGCAAGCAACGAGGCGTGTGTGTCGCGGAGATCGTGGAAGCGGATGCGCCGCACCGGGCAGCGTTTCATGAAGTTCCGGAACGCGGAGCTGAACAGCCAAGACGAGATCGGTGTGCCGTCTGCCTTGGCGAAGATGAGATCCTCGTCGTGATAGGCCGGACGTACGGCAATCCTCTCAGCAGCCTGCACCGCGCGATGGGATTCGAGAATCACGAGCAGATGCGACGAAACACAGACCGTGCGCACCCTGTCGTTCTTTGGCCGTTTGTAGATAAGCCCGTCCCGCTTCGTCGAGCTCAGCGATCGGCTGATTGTGACGATCCGCTGACGAAAATCGACGTCTTGCCAACGCATCGCCATGATTTCGCCGAGACGGGCTCCTGTGTAGAGTGCAAATGCCACGGCAGGATAAAAGGCGCTCTGCGCCGTCAAGTAGTGCCGCGCCGTGCACCGATGGGTTGGGTATTTCGCCTCCTGTAGCAACTGCTGCGCCTCGGTTTCGGTGAGTACCGCCGATTCGGGTTTTACCGCCCTCGGCAGATCGTCCGCATCGAGCGATGCGGCCGGACTGCGAAGGATCACTTCCCATTTGACGGCGCGCCGTAGCACGTTACGCAGCAGTTCCGCAGCATGATGGACCGTACGTCCGCTGACTGGCCGCTTCGACCATCGAGCATAGGTTGCAAGTAGATCGACAGCCTTCACGCTGCCAACCTTCCTGGTGCCGACCGCCGGCCGCAAGTAAAGCCGCAGCAAACTCTCGTAACGCTGCAGCGTCGTCGCGGCAAGGCGACCTTCTTTGGCTTGCATGAACCGATCGAACAGCTCATTCATCGTCATGTCGGCGCACGGCAAATACTCGCCGGCGACGACCGCAGCCTTGCGTTTCGCGAGGATCGCTTCAGCCTGCTTCTTCGTCACTCCGACGAGCGTTTCGGTCTTCTGCCGGCGCTTGCCGTTGACGAACACGACGTCATACATAATGCGGAACTTTTTGTCTCCAACTTTCCTGAGATACCCCAAGGATATGCCTCCTACGGGGTCCCGGCGGGCGGCATATTCGCCGCAAGGCCCAGGAATGCTTCGAGCGCCCTCTTCGTGACGATAAGGCGCCGCGGCGTAATGCGCACGGACTGCAGTCTTCCCGACGCAAGAAGTTCGTACGTCGCATTCCGTCCGATGCCTAAAATGAGCTGCACGTCACCAGGCGTAAGAATGTCGCCGAGATCGGCAAGCGCTATCGATGCTCTAGTCATACAGTCGTCGACTCCAAGAAAGATAAAAACCCCGAGCGAGCTCGCTCGAGGTTTTGCACGCATTATTATGCGGGCGTAAATCAGATGTTGTCGTGTACGAAGATTATCCTACGGCATCGAGAGTGTGTCAATTGCCATTGCTGCCTGTCGCGAGACACCGGTGTGCAACGCTACGGACGTCCAATCGGCGGCCCTCCATCCCGCCTGCCGCCCCTTTAGGCTACCGCGCTGGCGCATCCCGCGCGCAAGGCGACCGCTAGCGCGGCTCCGCTCACTTCGGCCTTGCGCGTGGTTCCCGGCGCGCGCGGTTCCGACGGCGGGCGGCAGCCCCATCTGTCGGGCCGCAGGAGGATCAGATGATTTCAGTTTACGGCACAACGTTCGCGCACGTCAGTGAGATAGCGCGCGGCATGCTGGTCCGGCGACTTGCCGGTTTTCATGTGGTCGTTGACACCAAAGCCATCGAGAACAGCGGCACTCGACTCTGGCTCAGCGACGGAAGCACCATCACTCTCGGACCGGAGGGGTTGGTCGAGGTAGCACGCTAAAAAGCGGTCTTCTTAGAGCGGCGGGCTATCGTGCGAGCGACCCGCGCATACAAATGTCGAACGATTGTCGTAAGTGCAACCAATCGCCTCGTATTTTCGCGCAGTCAAAAACGCCAAGAAGTTCTAGTAGGATCGGGATCTTCGCATCTCGACTCGTCGGGCGACTCAACGGCAGGCCGCGAAAACGAAAATCGCAAAGGTGACGGCACACAAATCAGAACTTCAGCGATGAAAGGGCAGAGGGACATACGTTCAGCCGGGCTTCGTACTCGCTGATAATGTCGATTAGCTCTGCGGGCGAGACTTCAAACGCAGGCGCGTCCTGAAGTTTGGCATTAATCTCCGAGCGTATGCGGTCGGCATTCTGACCAAAGGCTTGGTTCACCAACGTTTCGTCCCAAGGATTTACGACCTGAAGTCTCCCGTTCTTCAGGAGCGACATGCCTTTGAGTCTGATTATCGGAGCCTCTAGCGCAAGGTTGCGGTCGCGCGTAACCAACATTACAATGTCAGGGTCCGTCGGGTCGCTGAGATGCATGACTTCTTCGTTTAGCATGGTCAGCGAAACGTCATATGCCGCGCCGCGGATTCTCTGAGCCGAATAATTGCTATTCCCGGGTGCGCTCCGGATCCATCCCGTTATCTTGTCATAGTAGAAAAGTCTTGCCAGCAGCATGTATCGTGGAAATGAACCGCCCACTCGTTCAAAGAGCAACTGGTCGAATGCGGCGATGCGCGCATCTCGATCGCCAAATTGCAAACCGATGGCGATCAGCGCCAATATGGCGAGATACGACATGTAGTAGTGGGCACGTATCGGAAGTTTTCCAGCCAAAGTTTCTTCGGTTCTCTTTTTCGCGGCGCCCTGAAAACTACGGGTTCCGTAGCGCTTTTCCAAGTTATCAAGCGCCTCGTCAGAGAAAGAGAACTGCCGGCAGGACAGGAAAACTGTTCCATCAATATGCTGCAGTCGAAGGACCGCTTCGACGATCTCCTCGCAGTAGGGCTTTGCGGCATCAAATCCCCTGGCGGCGATGATTTCCAGAAGGTATGGCGTCGGCAAGATGCTGTAACGATGGACGACCGCATAATCGATAAGTTGCTCCATTCCGACGACGTGTGCCGTTCCGCGCTCGCCATCGACGACGTAGCGCTTAAATCCATTGAACATGTTTGAGTCGAGAGCGAGGTATCGATGCGCGGTCGGCGCAGAATACGTTTCGCGTTCGGGAATGTACAACATCAGGCTGCCACAAGAATAAAGATCCACGTAGTAGATGCGGTTCGCTTCGTGCGTGACGGTAGGCGCTGGCGTCAACACCATCCCGGGCTCATGCTCGTCAACCAACCAGACATGGTCAACCTCGTCGGCACCACCAGAGGCGTCAACGAGTCGTCGGATGAGCGCCCGCGATTCCTCATGCATCTTCCGTTAGGACGCCTCCAATGTGACCGTTAGCCCGGGGTCTGGCCGTGCTTCGGAAGGCCCCAGGCTGTAAGTTTTGCTGCTGCAACAGAGTCGAACCATTCCCCGTATCCGGGCATACCTTGTTTCCCTTTGCCGTTCCATCCGGCGTTGAGCAGTAAGTAGTTTTTGAGGCTACGTCCTCGAGCAATCTCTTGGGGATGACCTGCCCGCGCCGATAGCAGTTCTCCGTAGGAGACGTCCCCGTCGAAGGCTTGCACTAGCGTTTCGATCTCTGCGATCGAGATGATTTCCAGACGCGGACCGGTCTGGAGGTAGTTTAGCTCGCGGAGTCGCCGGTCGACGTAGCGCCGTGTAGCGGCCCAACCGTGAATCGATTGGTGGGTGACGGCGACCGGGATGATAGTGTCGATGTCGGCGCTGGTCAGCCCGCCAATGGTGTAGGCGCCCGCGCGAAAGTCGACGATTCGGCCATCGAGTTGCTTCGCCTGGTGAAGAATCATTCCGTCTATGTCGGCGTGCATCGACTTGAGATCTGCGGCATTTAAGCTCAGTTCCGTACTCAACCGCTTGTTGCAGACGTCGAAGAAGATTGCGGTGCGCCCTTCGATGACAATGACGTCCGATGAGTCTTTCCGCTTTTTCCCTAGCTTGTATTCGAACTCGGGCAGCACTTGTGCCGGTCGCTTGTCGAGAGATAAGGCGATCATCTGTTCGGTATAGTGCTGCAAGAAGCGCGCGAAGAAGTCGTAGAACTTCAGTCGCTTGCTCTGCACCTCGAAGTATTCCGCGAGACGGTGAAACAGCCCGATACCAAGCGTGGCGGAAAGAAAGGTCAGGTTTGGGCTCGCGTAGAGGCCGTTCCCAAGTTCGATGAGAGGCCGCTTTTGGAGCGGTAAGAGTGCCGCCGCGGTCATGCGATTACGGTCGGCCAACAGTCCAGCAAGCTCTGCAATGGGAATTGAATGCGCCCGCACGAACTCGCGGATCGGCGCCTGCACGGTCAACGGCAAGACGAGAAACTCAACGTCAAGGATCGGATCGAGTATCTTCAGCGCGGCCACAGAGTTGATGTTACGGAAGTAATTCCAGACCGTTATCCCGGCAGCCGTGACGTCTTCGTACGATTGTCCGAATATGCTCAGGAAGGCGGAATCTACATCGAGGTATCTCTTTGAACTTTGATCCTGCGCTCGTGCCCATATGACGAAGGCGTGAATGCGGGCGATCAAATGATCCATCGGCTCATGCTCGAGGGCGGCAGCTCGCAACTCAATCGGCAGGAACGACTCAAGATCGTTGCCGGCCGCTTCACGTACTTGCAGCTGCTCTTCCCCGAACAACTCGTTCACCATAAGTACGGCATTGATGAATGCATCCATCACGTGCTCCGGATCCGGCTCATTGGAGGCGCCGTATTGAATGATATAGCCGGCGAGGATGGTGATCTGCTCTGATGAGAACAGAACGCGACCTTTTCGAATTTCATCGCTAATCGGTTGGCGAACAAGAGGAAGCCCTTTGGTAAGGTCGGCCGCGAGCGCGGCCTGAACGCCCGCGGACGTCTCGCCATGCCGTAGGGCGATCGTATTGATTGCGGTTACGAGGCGCAAACCGCGGTTAACGCCGACTCGCTTAACTTGATCGACGAAGTCAGCCCTCGTTACCGTTGTTCCGCGAAATATTTCCGACCAAATAATTAGTTCTTGCCAATCCGCGATTCTCCGCTGTGCCTGCGGTCGCGACGGCAAGAACATGCCGTAGGGCGGAAGCTGGGATCGGCCAACGCTCACGTGAACCTGCCTACGAATGTCCTTGAAAGGCGCGACGATGGTTAGCTGACCTCGCGTCACGGTAAATCGAAAATGACCCCTTGGTACAACTGGCGCCTCGCATCGGACCGGCATCGGATGTTACAACGGAGCCGCGAAACTGCATCGTCAGGCGGCGATCAAAATCTACCCGAAGAACCTCGTTTGGCCTTTCACCCGCCGGGTTCGTCATGGAAGCCCTGATCGATCAAGCAAAACATACTGCTATTATAGCGAAATCACCGCGACGGTGCAGCATCTCTTACGCATTCATCTGGCGAATGCGGGATTAATTCAACCGATCCAATCAAGCTTCAAGTGGACGTCACGGTTCAAAGTGCGACTGGATTCACCGTGGCTATGCTTCCCGCGATCGTCGTAGAGTTTAGCATCGATGCACAGGCCGAAGTGAACGCGGCAATCAATGAATACGGCGACCTTCAGGACGAGATAAGCCCACCATCGACGCAGCGCTTGCCGAGTTCCGGCGCCGCACGAAGAACCAGCACGCCAAGAGGGCGATCGGTTATGAATCTACCACCCGACTTCGGGACAAGAAAGACAAGAGGCGCCTGCTACAGCGTGATCGGGCTTTCTTACCACCAGACGGTTCCGTTCTTAAGATGCGGTGTAAGGAAGTATGACCAAATCGCACGCTGGCGTTGGTACTGTTGAATGCAGGACGGTTCGTACGATGGCTGTAGTCCTAACTGCGTCAAATCTCGCGCATACTGTCCGGGAAAGGCTTCATCGATAAGGCATGCTATGTGAGCGCTCCGTCTTGCGTCACATCGTGCGAATCCCAAGAGGTGGGCTGGGCAAAGTATCTTCCACGAAAAAGAAACCAGTAGGCCGCGAAAAGCCCGGCTTGCCTAGCATTCGGCTGCGTAGCCATGACGAGCGCGGCAAACTCATCCGCCGCGTCTTCCTGAGAGCCAGTGGTTGGAAGATTGTAGAGGCTAACGAACGCATGACCCGCCTCATGGAGTAATACGAAAACCATCGTATTTTGGGATGCGGTTTTCGATACATCATCCGTATTCTTGGCAGCATGATACAGGGAGTATACCGAAATCGCATCGCTAAGACCCTCGGGGGCCACTCAAAAGCGGCCAGCCGTGGCCACTTGAAAACCGGCCAGAGGTCGGTGGCCACTTGAAAATAGGCCACGGCTAAGGTCGCCGCCTAGCTCGGGCTTCTCGGCGCGAACAGCGCCGCCATGAACGCACTGAGCATGACGGAACGCAACAAGATCATCGGGCTGCTGAGCATGGGCTGGACCCAGCGGCAGATCGAACGCGAAACAGGGCACCGGCGCGAAACGATCGCGAGTATCGGCCGCGATGCCGGCTTGCTGCCGCCAAAATGTACCACCTCGGGCGAACTGCCCACCGACTCAAAAGCGGCCAAAGTGGCCACCGACTCTCGACGGTCGCGCAGCAGCTGCGAGCCGTACCGGGGCGTCATCGAAGCCGAACTCGCCAAAGGCTGCCATGGCGTATCGATCTACCAACACCTCGTCGATCACCACGGCTACGAAGGGGCATACAACGCCGTTAAGCGGTTCGTCGGCAAGCTGCGCCCGAGCGAGCCTGAGGTCAAGTGCCGGTTCGAAACGCCGCCGGGTCAGGAAGCGCAAGTCGATTATGGCGAAGGAGCGCCGACGCGCCACCCGCGCACGGGAAAATACCGCCGTCCGCGGCTGTTTCTGATGACGCTTGGGATGAGCCGTAGCTATTTTCCCACGACGGTCTGGAACTCATCGAAGCAGATCTGGTGTGAGCTACACGAAGACGCGTTTGCGTACTTCGGCGGTGCGACGCGGATCGTTCGCCCCGACAACCTCAAGGAAGGCGTGTTCAACGCCGACGTCTACGATCCGGAGATCAACGAGTTGTATGCGGCGATGCTCGCACACTACGGCGTGATCGCGTTCCCCTGCCGGCCGTACGCTCCTGATCTGAAGGGGAAGGTCGAATCGGGAATCCATCACGTGCAACGAGCGCTCAAAGGTAAGCGCTTTGAAAGCACCGACGAGCAGAATGCCTGGCTGCTGCGTTGGAACGAGAGTTGGGCCTCAACCCGCATCCACGGCACGACGAAGCGTCAAGTGCAGGCCATGTTCAATGAAGAGCGACCGCACCTCTTGCCGCTGCCGCCGACACGATTCGAATACTATCAGATCGCCGAACGGCGCGTTCATCTCGACGGGCATATCGAAGTGCAGGCCGCCTACTATTCCGTTCCACCGCGCTACGTTGGAACGAAAGTGGTTGTTCACATTGGGCGGTTGTGGCTGCGCATCCTCGACCCTCAGACGCACCAGTTGATCCGCGAGCATGCCATAACCGGTCGAGGCCAGCGACGCACATCGCGGCCGATCTACCAAAACAAACTCCGCTCAAGGTGCTCGATCTGGTCGCACGGATTGCCGAGTTTGGCCCGCACTGCGGCGTTTTTGCTCGCGCCGTCGAGAACGAACGCGGCGCGTTGGCAGCGCGCACCTTGCTGGGGGTTCTCGATTTGATCCGCCGCCATGGTCCTCAGAATGTCGAACGGGCGTGCACGCTTGCTGTCGCCGCCGGCACCTGGCGCTTCCGCTTTCTGCGCATATACTTGGCGCACCACCAGCCGGCATCGCTCACGACCGAACACCGCATCATTCCGCTGATCGACACGTATCAGCAGCACTTTACTACGCTTGCACAAGGAGATCCGCATGACAACTGAAGAGCTTGACCGTGCGCTGCGACAACGGCGACTGGGCGGCTTGGCGGACACGCTGGCCGTTCGAGCGCAGCAAGCTCGTGCCGACAATCTTGGCCCGCTCGATTTCTTGAGCCTCCTGGTTCACGATGAGCTCGACCGCCGGCGCGATCGTCTGATCGAACGACGCGTCAAAGCCGCCGCATTCCGCGACCGCAAGACCCTCGATACCTTTGACTGGAAGTTCAATACCTCGATCGATCGCGCGCTCATCTACGAAATGGCCACCGCAAGGTTCATCGAACAGCGGCGTGACTGCCTCGTCTTGGGAAATCCTGGAAGCGGCAAGTCGCATCTCGCCCAAGCCATCGGCATGACGGCGATCCTTGCCGGCTTTCGCGTCATCTATCGCGAGGCCCATGTACTTTTCGAGGAGTTGGTTCTCGCTGCCGCGATCGGCAGCAGGGCGCAGGCGATTGCAACCTACAGCGAGATACCGCTGCTCGTTCTCGACGATCTCGGCATGCGAAAGCTTCCCGCTGCCGCGGCAGAAGATCTGTTGGAGATCGTGATGCGCCGGTACGAACGCGCGTCGACAATCATCACGTCGAACCGGCCGCTCGAGGATTGGCCGAAGATGTTCGGCGACACGCCCGCCGTGGCGGCGTTCCTCGATCGCCTGATGCATCACAGCCATCTCATCGAGATTCGCGGCAAGAGCTACCGCCTTCACGAATCAAGCCTCCAGGCACGGCGGCGCAAGGTTCAAGCGCAGGCGTAGCCAAGAAGGAACGCCATACAACCCTTCTGAGCTAGACGGCGGCCTTTGGCCGCATTTCAAGTGGCCATACGTGGCCGGGTTTCAAGTGGCCACCGAGGCTAAGACATAACTGAATGACATTCGCGTTTGGTACGTACTCGGATCCGCCTTGCTTGCAGTCGCCAATCCAGACCGTTATTGGCTTAGACCAAACAAAGAGTTCCAAGAACTTGCTTTCACTTAGGAAGAGGTCTCGCGGCAAGAGCAGCGATTCGGCTGCCAAGCGACTACGGTCCGATGCGGGGACATAGATCATGTTAACATCAGGCGCATCCGCCGCTACCTCTTGTGCAGAAACCTGTACGGCCAGCACTAGCGCGAGCAACGCGACGATACGTATCGCTCGTTTTTGAACTCTACGCGTCGTATTAAGTAGGCGGCGATGGGCAAAGTCCGAAAACATCATAGGGATCATAAGGGCGCTCTTCTGCATGTCTCAATAAATTCGAGCATCACTGTGCCACACGTGATGGCACAGTACGCCAGGGCTGATAGCGCCCGGCTCTCAGCCTAGTCGCTCCAACCCGCGCCAATGCCGCATGTGCGGCACAAGCTTCCCGCTGCGGACCTCCGATCCGTGCGAACCGCTCACGAGGTACGCGAGATCCGGCAGATCGATCGCAAGGGCGACCGAGCCAACGCCGAGATCCTAGCACGGATGGTTCGTTTCGATCCGCAATTGCTCTGTCCCATCCGCCACCGTGGCGCTCAGATGCAAGCGGACCTATAGGCCGAGCTCGATCGTGCGCTGCTGAGAAAAGAAGAGTAGCCGAAGCGCGGGAGTCGGCGCAACCGCCGTCTCCGATCCTCCGCGCTACGCGCTGCGGTCTGCGCCTCGCCGCTGTCGCGCCGCAGTTGCCCCGGCCCCCGCGTTCGGCTGTTGCCTCGCCACAGCAGCGCCCGCTGGAGCCGTCAGCACCTAAAAGGACATTGGGCTTCGACACGCGCCGCTCACACGCCGTCAGCGCGCGACAGGCGCGCGAGGAGGATACGGTCATGATCAAAGGTACACTACTCAGCGAACTCGCCCAGCAACTGCTTGCAGAGCGCCAGGCGCACTGCGACTTTATTGCCGATACACGTCGCCTCACACCACATGCACGAGGTGCAAGTGTGTGCATTAGTCTTGAGCACGCCAACGGCACGATAGCCGTTGCGCCAACCCGGTTCGCACTCGGCCAGATTGCGAGCCACTACAAGATCCCCATGGCCTACGTAGATCGGATGACTCAGGCCGGTGCCGCGTCACTGCTTGCGCAGAACATCGCGTATTGGTTTGCAGAGCAGCCGTCGGCGCGGTTGCTGCGGACACGAACTGGAGAAACCGGGGAGCTGCGTGCATTTCTGTCGCGCCGGTACCGTCCGCTGGACAATTACGAGCTCGCCGAAGCGGTGATCCCGCAACTCGAGCGGCCCGGCGTGCACGTCGTGTCAGCCCGAGTAACCGACACGCATTTCTATCTACAGGCGACCAGCGACCGAGTCACGGCGGAAGTCCGCCGCGGCGACATCGTGCAGGCCGGCGTGGTGATCGCCAACAGCGAGGTGGGGGCATCGTCGCTGCGGATCTCGCCGATGGTCTATCGACTGATCTGCACGAACGGCTTGATCTCCGGGTCGGAGCTGCGCCAGCACCACGTCGGGCGAGGTCTCGATCCCAACGAGGATGGAGCCACGGAATTCTATCGGGATGAGACATGCCGGGCCGTCGATCGGGCGTTCTGGCTGAAGGTTGTTGACACCGTCGATGCTGCGATGAACGAAGCGCTCTTCGGCCAGCTGGTCGACAAGCTCCGCGTGGCGGCGGGCGAACCGCTCGATGCAAAGCCCAGTGAGATCGTGGAAGTCGTCGCCCGGCGATTCGGCTTGACCGAAGTGGAGCAGGACGGCGTGCTCCACCAACTCGCACTCGGCGCGGACTGGACTCGCTACGGGGTCGTCAACGCCGTAACACGTATCGCGGAAAATTCCGCGACCTACGATCGCGCAGTTGAGCTCGAGCGCATCGGTGGCGAGGTCTTGGATCTGCCGGCTTCGGCGTTCAGTCACAACTGAAGGAAAGGCGACGGTCTCGGCGACGCGGCTGACGGAGGCCGAAAAGGGTTCGTGCTTCTCGGCCTTGTTCATTCGATTTCGAGCGCGGACGAGTCGTAGTGCGGTGCCCACCATTCCACGGGACGTGAACTCTGAAAAGCGTGCGTAAGCACTGCGGGCATTACATCTCTTGAGAAAACGCTTGGACGAGTCCCTAATGTAAGGGTTCACGAGGCCTAGAAATTCGATGCCAACGAGGCACGCTGTTGGATCGCCCCGGGCGTTCCAAGGACGCACAGCGCGTGATCGCCCCACTTTTCCAAGTCATTGCATAACGGTACGAGCACGGATCCGTGGTCATCACCAGCAACTTACCATTCGCACAATGGGATGCTGCGTTCGCCGGCGACGCGACGATGATAGCGGCGACGCTCGATTGGCTGCTGCACCACGCGCATATCGACGATCAGCGGCGCGACCTATCGACTACGCGAGCGCGAGAAGGCGGGAATTAGACTGGCGGCGGCAAAATCCGCGTCCAAGGTGGATCGAAATTAAAGCGGCGCTTTCGGTCTAGGTGGGTCAATTTTTAGCTGGCGTTAACAACAACGGAGGACACTTGGGAATGATGACCAGAAAATCTTTGCTCTCTGGCCTTTGGAAGGCCCCGCTAATCGCCCTTGGTGCCGTTGCTGCTGCTCGTGCTGAGGACCCCGAGACGATGACAATCGGGCCCGGCAGGTACACAATCGCCTCTGGGGGCGGAATCAAAATAGTCGGAGCATCCGAAGTCCGGATGGACGGCTGCACTATCGAAGGACTTGACTTCTAAGGACGATCTGCTATTCGCTTACACGTGTCGAACCTATCTCGATTCTTCTAACCCGCTCATTCGAGTCGAACGGTATGTCCGTATTTGCCGCTGAGCAGGGCCTCGACGAGCGAGAGGTCGCAACGGCCATCTCCGTGTATCTGTTTAGGCCGTCGGTGCAGGCAGTGATCCCCGACAGGAGCCTAGCCTACCCAAGCGAACATTCTTACGTCTCGGCCCGATAACGGTCAAGGAGTAGAAAAACGATGAAGGCCTCATATTTCGGAGGAGCCTTTGCTTTAGGCTCGGCTCTATTACTGCCTTTAACTGGGTGCAGCGGAACGCAAACGATGGGAACGACACCGAGCGCGTCTTCGGTTCAAACCAATTCCGGTGACGTCACCCGCGGAACGACCGGTGACCTGGTCTATCTTTCGACGAGTCATGGGAGCGTGTATGTGTTCACCTATCCCGGGGGTAGCTACGTTGGAACCCTGAATCAAACCTTCGACACCGCAAGCGGCCTTTGTAGCGATAAAGCAGGCAATGTTTTCGTGACCTCGACCAACGACGGCAAAGTCTACGAATTTGCGCACGGAGACATGGATCCTATCGCAACACTCGATGACTCGGGGAACTATCCCAATGGGTGCGCCGTGGATCAAGACTCAGGTGATTTGGCTGTCGCGGGCGGTAATGGCACCGGAGCGCTCGGGAATGTCGCCGTCTATAAGAATGCCTCGGGATTACCAACCGTCTATCCTTCGACGTTTTTTGGATTTGACTATTGCACGTTTGACAATAAGGGAAACATTTTTGTGGACGGCGGCGGCTCAATCCAAGAACTTTCAAGCGGTAGTAATACCTTTACGATTATTAATCTAAATAAACGGATTAGCGGACCTGGTGCCATCCAATGGGATGGCAAAGACTTTGCGGTCGGAGATTGGGTCATTAAATTGGGCGAGAAACAGATCACGGTATACCGAGTAAAGATTAATGGAACCGTGGGGAAGGTGGTGAAGACTATGAAGCTGAGAATTGGCTCGACCAATAGACCCGCTTACAAGGCACAGTTTTGGCTTGCGGGCGGTCAGATTGTGAGTCCAAAGACATACAAGCACGACATCGGTATTTGGAATTACCCGGCCGGCGGCGATGCCACTGGGACTATCACCGAGTCATTTTCCGACCCACGCGGTGTGACCGTTAGCTTGGCTTCTCCATAACTACATCGCAAAGGCCATACACATCCTTTCGACCGCTAGCCACTTAGATCGCGATTCATAAGGCTACGTCCCTCAAACCTCATTTGCTGTTGCGCTTTTGTGGCGTCTGCTGAAAGGAGATCATGTCAACAAGCCTTCCGATTTCTGGTCCGTATCCGGGTTTGACGTATAATCCAGGCGTCCCAGAAAGCCCCTCTATCTACGCAGAAAGCCGCGAGATTAATGAAACGATGTACTTCGCGATTAATGCGTATTTTGATGGCTCCATCTGGCATCAAAAAGACACTCATAAAGCATCCTACGCCGTAACTCAGAATAAAGATAACTCCTTCGGTCATCTGAGTCAGGCTGCCGGCATTCCGACGTGGACGGATTGGCAAGGAACGGACAATATAACGCAGTTCCACGTCGGCGACTATGGCATGAGTCCGACAAATACTGGGCCTACTAACCAGGCGGCGCTACTGGCCGCGCTTACGGCGGCGGCGAACGCGGGCGGTGGAATTGTCGGATACCTTCAGGCAGCTATCGAATTAACAAGACTGTCACGCTGGACAATACAGCGGTGCCACCGTTCCCTGACGTTGGGATCATAATTGCTGCCGCCGGTGGATCGACCGAGCTAATTGCCGATCCGGACGCGGACGGAACACTTTACGACATGTTTTCGATCATCGGCATGGGGTCCGGCCGAGGTATCAGGTTTCAGGACATTCGGATTTCATACCCGATGCCTCTAAGTTTGCCAACGACAACTCCCGTAGCGATACGAGTTACGAGCGGCCAGAACGTGACCAGTCATCGTATGTACTTTCATAACTGCTTCACGGCCATGTACCTGGATAAAGGCGCATTAGAATGCGGAGTTTTCGACTCCACCATCACCTACAATAATTGGGGATATGGGGACAAAAGTTCTGCTCCCGGCCTGCTCTTTCTCGGCGGTGCCGAGAACTACGTTCTTAACTGCATTATCAGTCAGACGCCAGGTATCGAAAACGTAGTAGGTATAATCGTATCCCCTGCGGGTGGAGCGATATTCATTGCTAACAGCCACATATCTGATTTTACAATCGGGATCTGGATTCAGGCGGGCGGCGTAAACCTCGCTAGAGTATTCGGGTCCAATGTAATATGCGAAAGCTTGACGTCGTCACTCTACATTGTTCCAATTCTAATGGGTGCGAAGATTTACCAAGTCTATTTTAGTGACTGCAGTTTCGGAGCGGCGAGTGGCTCAGCCGATACGTCTTCGGCGGGTGTAATCATTGATACCGCTGGGGAAGACAACTCGTATGTTTCGGACATTTTCTTAAACAATTGCATGTGTTACGGATGGAATGCGGCCGGTGTAACCGTAAATCGTGGCCAGAATGTTGTTATAACTGGTGGTCGGTATGGATCGAACAGGCATATGTCCACTGGCGCCGGTAATCTCGATTACGGGTACGGCGGCAAACGTGACGGTCAGTGGCGCGGATCTAACTCCTGTTGTTGCTGGCGGGTTTCCGACGCAACCATTCAGCTATTGGCCATAACGGCTGCCGTTGCCGGTCTCTATGTGCGCGGCTGCAATATGACTGGCTACTCCCCCAGACGCCACCTCTTGGCTTCAACACGAGGATAGCAACTCTTGTGGAGCCGCCGATGGCATTGCCAGCGCTTGATCTGCATAATCCGTTGCACGGCTTTGCGATTAGCGAAGATTCCTTGGCTGCGCAGTGTTGCCCAGACCATCCGATAACCGAGATACGACTCATCGTCGATCAAGTGCTTGATCCGCTGAGCAAGGATCTCATCAACCTTCGCCGCGCGCGGCCGCGATTGGTAGTACGTTGAACTGCGCGGCACGCTTAAGACTCGGCAGACGCCGACTCGCGTGAAGCCTTTCCGAGCAGCGAGTCGATCGAACGCTGCTCGCTTTCGTCCAAAGGGATAATCCGCAGCGCCTCCTTGGCAATCTCGTTGTCCATCACGAGTTGACCGATCTTGGCTTGGAGCCGCCGAATCTCGGCGCGATGCTCCGCGTCGAGCCCTTTGCGATTGACCTTGAGCGCGTTGACACCGCCTCGCATGAACTCATCGGCCCACTTGCGGTACTCACCTTGAGTGAAGCCATACCGCCGCGACGCTTCGGGGACAGAGACCTGGCCCTTGAGCACTTCGAGGATGATCGCAACCTTACGTTGCGCGGTCCACCGCTCGAATTTCTCCGGCTCCGACGCCGGCGTTTGCTGCTGCTTTCGCATGAGGCACCTTCCTAGCGATCATTTCGCTTATCGGGTGTCTAGCCCCGGCGGGGGTCACTCCAGTTCGCTATTGCCTTCTTCTTGGGCTTGTGCGTTCCCCGGAGTAATCGGCGTAATAGATCTTACGCTGGGTCCATGAGTTCGCGAAATCGACTCGCTGAGATGTGCAGGATCCTCCCCGCCGCCGTCGATCTTCCCTCGAGCCTTTCTTTAACTGCTCGCTTTTTTGGCGGACGCCGAACCGGAGTGACGGCCTCCGGCAAGGTGGACTTTTTCACCGGGTTACGCCGCATCGGGCGACTTGGGGAAACCGGTTCCGGTGGGACCGGTTCCTTAAGCGGAGTTTGCCATTCAAAAAAGGCAACAAGGGTGCTTCTTGGGATAACGGCCCTGGTCCAAGTTGCCCAATCTGCAAAGGACCGTACCAATCAGTTATCCCAAACGGAAACTCCTATTATCCCAAATGGAAACCCCGATCGGACTAGGGCGTGTTTTCAAAGTGGCTTGAAGGATAGTGCCGGTATTCGTAGGAATTTTTTGAGGCTATGCCACGACATAGCCTCTCGGACGAGCAGTGGGCGTGCATAGAACCGTTGCTGCCGCCGGAAAAACCCCTGATCGGAAGGCCTTCGATTAGCCATCGGAGGTTTTTCAATGCGATCCTCTGGTTGGTGCGTACCGGTGCGCCTTGGCGGGATTTGCCGGCTGAACATGGGCCGTGGAGGACGATCGCCACTCGATTCTACCGATGGCGGCGCAACGGAACGTTGTTCAAGGTCTTCAAAGCTCTGCAAACTCAAGCCGATGGGCGCGGATTGCTGGACTGGGAGATGCACTGCGTTGACAGTACCGTGATTCGAGCCCACCAGCACGCAGCTGGTGGAAAAAAGGGGCTCCCCGCGCGCTCGGCCGCAGCCGAGGAGGGTTCGGTACGAAAATCCATTTGCGCACTGATAGCAAGGGCAACCCGCTCGTCTTTACGCTCACCGGCGGCGAGAAACACGACGCGCCGCAACTCGTGAGGCTCGTCGATGCCGGTGAGATCAAGGGTGTCCGCCGCGGCCGCCCGAGGCTGCGCCCAAAGCGTTTGGCCGGCGACAAAGGCTACGACAGTGCGGCGCTACGAACCGCATTGCGCCGGCGCGGCATCGAGCCAATCATTCCCTCGCGTTCGAACCGGATACGGACCACAACGTTCGACAAAGCTCGGTACCGCGAGCGCAATGTGATCGAACGATGCATCAATCGACTCAAGCAATGGAGGCGCGTAGCTACGAGATACGAAAAGCTCGCCGCCAACTACGTCGCTGTGATCCTTATCGCCGCAAGCATACATTTTGTGGACCTGCTACTTTGAAAACACGCCCTAGTTCAAATGAGTAGAGACGCACACTGCGTGCGCCACGTACGTTCAACGCGTGGATCCCGAGTCGGACACCCCATCGAGCAATCGGTTAGCCGTTGTGCGACGAAAGCTTGTGCGCGTGACCGCCCTTCTCTTGCTCCGTCTCGCAAATGAAGAATCGCAGCGCCGAAGTCGGCGGCGTCGCCGACGACGGAAGCGATCGCGCCGATTGGCATGTCCCGCGAGGAACGAATTTTCACGCCTGCACGTTCTCCAAGAAGGCGAGCCTTTGAAGCCCGCCAGCAACAAGTTTACTGCCGATCCGCCCGGCTTAGGATGATCGGGGAGTTGAGGTATGGACGGGGGACGGAACGACCGGCTAGCTACGGTGAGGACGAAGCTGTTGCGTGTGATTGCAGTTCTTCGACAGCGGCTTCAAGCCGACGAACCCGAGCGCGCAACTCCACCACCTCGTCGTGAAGAAGCAGGGCGCTCTCGGCGGTTTCCAACTGAGCCCGCTCAAGCTCCTGACTCCCGCCACGACGTCTCTTCCGATCCTGAGCCCCCTCCGGAGGTCCCGCCGAAAGCGGGATAGCGGGCTCCGACTCTCCCGCCAGATACCAAGGCGAAACTTTGAGCTCCTTAGCTAGGCGGAGCGCCGCCTCCAGCTTGAGACTCTTGATGTCGCCTGTACGCATCTTGCGCGCCGCGTCGGCCGAGACTCCGAGAATGTAACCCAGTTCCGTGTCACTCAGACCCCGAACAAGCTCCTTAAAGCGTTTGCTGAAGCTAGCAACTGCCACGTCGTTATAATAGCATAAGAAGTCAATAGTTTCCTATTGACTTTTATCGTGAGCTTGCTATTATATCGGTGGGGAGTAGAGCAACCCGATACCTCCTCAGGCCAGGGCTTCAGCACAGCGCACGCTTACGCCGTAGCATAAGCCTACCGGTCGCCACCACGCCCCTTTGGCTCCACGCTCCCGATTACGACATGGCTACTATGGACTCAGACGTCCCTTCCGGTGGTTCCGCCCAGGCGTTCGACTACTCGCAGCTGAACGACAGACAGCTTCGCTCGGCGATTCGGTTCGCGGAGAAACATCTTCGCTGGGTCGAGGAAGATCACGTTACGCTTCTGCGGGCCTACCGTGAAGAGATCGACGCGATGCGGCGGCACCTTATCGATCGCATGCTGAGACGAATGGTTACCAGCTCGGCACCGCTCTCGGACGAACAACAGCGAAACCTAAGCCGCGTCTTCGAGAGGCGCGCTATGGATGCGAGCGAGATCGCGGTAGTCGTCCGTGCAGCTTCCAGAGGCCGAGTGGGTCACGTCGATGCGTTGACGGAGATCGAGGCGATGGCGTTGCTTCTGCGCTTAGACCGAGAAGCATGAGTGCCAGGACTGCTGGCCAGCATGGCCTATAGAGGGGATTAGTTCGCATGTCCTACGACGACGAGCTTAACTGGCTGCGCGACCGCGGCGTTCAAATTGATCGCAAGGGTCGGATCATCGTCAGCCTTCCGGCGGTACCGGATGACGTTGACTTCGATGTCGTTGAGCGCGAGCCGTCGATCGCCGAACTCATGCGCCGCGAGATCAATCCTCGCGTGGCTGGATCGCACGGGCGTCGTCGCCGCCTCTTGTCAACGTCCGTCCAGCGTAATCCAGGCGCTCCGCGAAATTATCAGCAAGCGGCGGCGCGTGTCGGCCGGCCGACGATCGGCTCGGAGGTGCGGGTTCACGTGCAAACGATGATCGCCCAAGAAACGCGGGATATGCTTGTAAAACACCGCATAACGCTCGCCGACGTCTTTGACGATTGCGCCCGAAGGCTTTCGCGTGTGTCCTGACGACGACGAGGACCTAGATGCAGGGAAGCGCCGGCCGTTCGCCGGGCGCCCAAAGTCTGGTCGCCCGAAGCGTGTCCGCATTACGACGACCATAGAACCGTCCAAACTCGCGGTGCTCCGTGAACACGCGCGTCGCGAGAAGAAATCTCTAGGGCAGCTCGCCGACGAGTACGTCGCCGAACGTTTCTCTACACCTGGGGCCCCGCCGGAATGATCGTCCAGCGTGCCGCACATGCCCCCGCCGTTGCAGCGGCCGGGCACCCCATCGGGAGTTATCACCTCCCAATGCAAGATCAGCAGTTTACGCTTCCGTAACCGCCATTGCAAATGCCGGCGGGTGCTAGTGGCCCGACGGCTACGGAATCGCCTTGCGCGCGCTCTACGGCAAGCTTCGGGTAGAAGACGGGATCGACGAGCACCGCCGTCCGATCGCAACCGATCTGACGGGGTCCGAGCTCGAACGGCTCGTGCTCCTTGGAAAGACCCGGCACCGCTCACCCTTGAGAGCCTCGCATGGCTGCGCGCGATCAGCGCGAGTCTCATTCACTTAAGCGCGAACGGCCACGTGCTGACGCACTCGATGCCCTTCGGCTACGACGGGCATCCAATCCGCCGAGCACAGGCGCTCTCGATCGCGACAGGTCTCGACGTGCAGGTCGCACACGACCTGATCGACCGCAAGCTCGCCGGGCAACGCGCGAACCTCGTGCGACTGCGTGTTGCGAATCTAGGGTTATTTGACGCGATGCGCGCCGCGTTGGATCTTGCCACTTCAATCGACGAGATACGGCCGTGCGAGGCCAAGGCTGCGGTGATCTACTGGAACGCATGGTCTGCCGTGCCGATCCCGCTGTGTGGTCGCGACCCGGCTCGCGTGCCGGTAAAATGGACTCGCTACGATTCGCGAGCTTCCGCGTTGACCAATGGTCCGCGCGCGGCGACCAATCCCGTAAACGCGCTCCTCAACTACGTGTACTCCTTGCTAGAATCCGAAACGCGCCTCGCACTTCTGGCGCAGGCTTGGATCCGACGCTTGGCGTGCTGCACGCGGACCAGCGCAACCGCGGCTCGTTCGCGCTCGATGCGATGGAACCAATCCGGCCGGCGGTCGATGCCTTCGTGCTCGATCTCCTTGAAGAGCGCGTGCTGACGTCGCGCGATTTCGTGGAGCTGTCCAACGGCGTGTGCCGCGTCCGCGCGCCGTTAACCCACGATCTCGCCATCACGCTTCCACGGTGGCGCCAGTTGGTCTCGCCGGTCGTTGCGCACCTCGCACAGCGGTTCCGCGCGACTCTACCGGGTCTCCGTGGAACGCGCGTGAGACCGGAATGCCATCGGCGAGACCGTCCGTGGATTCCCACGGAAGTCTCAGAGACTCCCGAGATTCCACGCACGAAAAGGCGTTCTCGGCCGGCTGCCGTGCCTCCGCGTCTCACATTGGCGCAGTCTCCGCTTATTGAGACCCCGCGGAAACAGTGTGAGAAACGCCCGTACGCGAGTAAGGCGTACGGCACGCCGCGACCCGAGGTGCTTCGCCTCGAGCCGGTCCCGTGCGCCGCGTGCGGTGAGCTCGTGGTCAAGCGGCGTCGGCGGCACTGCGACGCGTGCATTCCTGGGATGAAGGTCGCGCCGGCGACTAAGGCCGTGGTGACCGCGCGCAAGGCCCTCGCACTCCGAGCCGTGGCCGGAAACGATCCTCGCCGCGAACCGAAGGTGAACCGCAAGCGCGCCGCCGCGATTTCCGAGACGCACCGCCGCAATCAGGAATGGAAACGCGAGCATGGCGCACCGCGACGCGATGAGGCTTGGTTCTGGCGCGAGGTGCTTCCGAAGCTCTACGGGTTCTCGCTTAAGGAGCTCGTCGCGGCGACTGGACTTTCGCTCGTGGCCTGCTCTCGTTACCGCTCTGGCAGCCGCATTCCGCATCCGCGGCGCTGGGACGGTTTGCTCGGACTGGTGGAAGCCGGGAAATGAGCCTCAGCGCCGAACACCCTTTAGACTGAAAGGTAGCTCCGTTCTGGCAGCGGTCGGGCTACCTGCCGAGGTCACCATGATTGAGAGAATCGCGTTTACTGGTATCGCGCTTCTGGGCGCCATCGTCGCTCTGCCCAACCCCCCCGCTTACCTGTATGATGTCGTGGCGCAACTGGCTACGCCTACACCGGTGCCGCCAGTTGTCATGCCAGCTTGGATCCTAGGCGGTGGAACTTTTTACCGCGGGCAACAGGCCGCAACACCGCCGACGCCGCTCTATTATGACGTTGACCCTGGTGCCCTAGCCGATCAGCACCTCTTTGCTGGCGTTTTGGACGCCAGCGCGACCGCCGACGCTGACTTGGAGACGAACTGCCCAGGCAACGGTTCAGGTGGAAGCAACGTCGCGAACTGCAACCCGTACCTCTATATCAATATGCTCGCCCTTCTTTGCGACGGCACTCTGGAATCTGCGGCCGCCTATGACTTCCTCAACGGCGCTGGGACCGGAGCGTCCGACGAGACGGGATTCCTTCATACTTACGCGGCAGGCATTCAGACGCCGAGCCCAGCGCATCGCTATACAATCGCTGGCGAATGCCCCAGTCCCACTCCCAACCCCGGCTCCACTTACGGATTTCCAACTAATCCCGACGACTCGGCCTTTCAGACCTGGCTCGTAGGCCACGCCTGGCTGACGGCCAACTTCCCGGTCCCGTATGGCATATACGAGGATCACTTTTCAGTCGTTGCGGAGCCGTGTTGGCACTCGTACGAGTATGGTGATAAAGCCTGCAATATGCAGGGCACCAGTCATTCTCCAGACCCCCACGACTGGGAGACTGCCCTTGGAGACTTCGAGAACAACGCCGAAGCCAACTGTGGCGCAACGTGCTTCGCGTTTCTCGGCAACGGGCTGACGCCCGGCGGTGGGAGGGACACTGGTCCGTGCGGTCAGGGAATTAGTAGTGGCCACTGCTTTGCTACGCCGAATGCGGGCGTTGTTGACGACATGGACGCTCTCGATAACCTCTGCGCGGCTGCCGATTCTGGCGACCACTTGCACGGGATCACTGCTGAGGAAATCGCCTTCCTTAAGGGGACGCCAGGGCCGCTCCCAACACCCACGAACACTCCTGTCTACGCTGACACGCAGACTATCGTCTACATGATTAACACGATGAGCCACATCGTCAACTATACCACCGGTGGCTGCGCGAAAATGGTAGCCATCGACATTGAAGCCGCGGGTGGCAGCTTTTACCCACTCGACAACTACTCTCCGGGCACCGTTTTAGGCGGCGTTCCAGTTCGCATGGAAGCGACGGCGCTGCGATTCCTGGTCCCCGATCTCGTGACATTGGTTCCCGACCGAATGCAGCCGTTTTATTTTACGATCGGCGGCACGAACAACAACTGGTCCCCGACTGCCAACCACTGCACGATGGCCCCGTACTGCGAAGTGCCGTACATGTTCGAGGAGACGTTGGTGCCACAAGGTCCGGAGGTGCCCGTCGGCGCCTTCGCATGGAACGGCAACACCCAAAGTGTCGGTGACGGATGCCCTACACCAACTCCAAACCCCCCTGACACCGGTGGCGCGGTCGACCTTATGGCGACTTGTCTCAATGACACTGGCGACCCCACCGATGGCGCGGCGGTCTTCCGGCAGGAATATCACCATCTCTACATCAACGGAGCTGACTATGGGCCGGTAGCCGTGTTGCTCAACACGGCCACCACGGCGGTTGTTACCATCGATCCCACGTGGTTTAACTGCCCCGGATGCGACCCGCTTTCGTCGTTCAACTACCAACTCACACTCTCCGGTGGCGAACTGACGGCTGTTCCCTATCCCGGCGTCGCACACCCTATCTCACTGCCATGTACGCAGACAATGTACTGCACAGGCAACGACACCGTCTCAGGGAACACAACATCCTTTGGTGGCACGTTGACTATTGGCCCGCATAGCGGCGTCATACTTCTTGGGTCAAACTGAAAGTGTTCTTCCATCTAACGCGAGCGAAGCCTTTGGCGGCGCCGCGCTGGTCTTTTCTGTACGCGGTCGTCTTGGGAAGGTTTCGCAAACGCAACTTTCAGATTTGGGCCACTTGCGAGCGATTGCCGGATTTAATTCTACGCTTTGAAGCGGGAGGCGGTGAAGTGATCAAACATTTCCATGTCGCAGTTATGACGGTCTCGGCCGTTGCAATGCTTGCCGGATGTAGTGCATCGCAGCCGCCGCTCACCGCGCCGAGAGTGATGCCGCAAAGCCGTAACAGCATCAGCTATAAGTCCATTTTCAGCTTTGGCACGCACTCTGATGGCCAGCAGCCAAAGGCGGCCTTGATAAATGTCAATGGCACACTTTATGGCACGACCTTCGCCGGCGGCCGCACGGGGTGTGGTGGCAGTTGTGGCACCCTATTTAAGATAAAGTCGTCCGGGAAGGAAACAGTGCTCTACAGGTTTACGGGCGGTATGGACGGCGCAAATCCCAGTGCGAGCTTACTCGCCGTGGAGGGGGTTCTGTATGGGACGACCGAGTATGGCGGTGGGGAAGTCAATGGGGGGACTGTATTCAAGATCAGCACGACCGGCCTGGAAACTGTGCTTCATGGCTTCGGTCCTATCCCTGAGGATGGCGTGAACCCTGTGGCGAGCTTGATCGACGTGAAGGGGAAGCTCTACGGCACGACATATAGTGGCGGCCCCGGCGGGGACGGAACGGTCTTCAGAATCAACAAAAGCGGCAAAGAGAAGGTGCTGTGCAGCTTCGGTCTTTACTACGCCGGGAACGTTGCTGCGAGCCTGCTCGACGTAAAGGGCACCTTGTACGGGACGACAGAACTTGGCGGGCAGTTCAGCAGTTTCGGCTACGGGACGGTGTTCAGCGTCACTAGGACCGGGGCCGAGCATGGACTGTATAATTTCGATGACTCTGATGGATATTATCCCGCTGCCGGCTTGATCAATGTCAACGGTACGCTGTACGGGACGACAGAAGGCGGCGGCGCTTACGGTGGTCTTTACGGGACGGCCTTCAGCATCACGACAACCGGTTCACTGACAACCCTTCATAGCTTTGGATACGGCTCCGATGGAAGCAACCCTTGGGCAGCGTTGCTCAACGTGGGTGGCACACTATACGGAACAACTGCTGGCGGCGGCACATACGGCAAAGGAACGATCTTCAGCATGAGTCTTAGCGGAAACGAGAACGTGCTGCACAGTTTTGGCTACGGCACTGATGGCGCGACGCCGCTTGCGGGCTTGGTTGACGTAAAAGGGACGCTGTACGGTACGACATCTGCCGGCGGCACGTATGGCGATGGAACCGTCTTTAGCTTAAACCCGTAGCTGCATAGCGCATGGAGCATGCATTTCGGCGCCTCGTGAAAAAGCGTTATTCCATGTAGCGTTTTCGACGTATGCGGGATTTTGCAAACCGCTGCTGCAAAATGCACGGCACGCGACCGTACATCGCGAGAACCCATAACCCCTTATTTTCGGGCTTTTCCCACGGCCGGCATTCGACGCGTCTGGGTAGGGGGGAGGCCGTTTCGGGTGCCTTCCTCTATGCCCACCACGCTGCGGCACGGGATAGGAGTTAAGCAACACACAAACCAGGCTCCCCCGCATTCCCGGCTCGACTCTCCGGGCTGCGTCGCATTGCGATCTCAGCTGCGAGTCTGCGAGCAGCCTGCGAGGCGCAAGTCTCCACGCCGCGAGCCGCGATGCGCCGTGCGATCGGCGGCCGGGCTGCGCAGCTGCGAGGCTTCTAGGCTGTTAAGCGCCTAGCCCGATGCGGTCTCGCGGGCGGGGGCCGGCGGCCCGCTTTGGCGATGTGGGCTTGTAAAGCGCCGCCGTGCCCGTAGCTTGAGGATTTGCTAATTTTGATGCCGTTAACCGAAGACTAACGGTGAGGCCAAAGGCTTGATAGGGCAGTGCTTGCTTCGTCACGTTCTCATGCCTTCCACCTTCAGGGTAGTTCCAAACTCCGATTTGCATTCTAGCCTCAGTCGCTCGCGCAACCGTGCTTCCAGAAATCCAAAACTGCGAGTTACCTACACCTACGAGATGCACTCGGGATACCGTCTTGGCACGCCCCTGAGAGACTTGCATCCGATAAATGACCGTGGGTTGAGTTCCGCCAACGGCAAGGTCTGCGCCGTCCCACTGAACGTCTCCCATTGCCGAAATCGGTTTATCAACCTTAATCGTCTGGAATATCCCAGTGTCTCCAGCAGGCATTTCGACGAGCTCACCCTTGTCGTTAGAGCCCACCCCGATGACAAAGAGGTTGCCGGCAGCATCGTATGCGCAAGATGTTGCGGACTTTAGGCGCGCGAAGTACGTGACCGGTTCACCTTGGGCATCTGGATAAATCGAAATTTCCCCACCTGTTACTACGGCTAAGTTGCCGGTGGTTCGGATTAACAGAGCAGCCACCTGGAGCTCCAGGAAGGCTGAGCGTTGCCAGCCAGCGGCCCCATGTGAATACTCGTCAACAGTAGGATCCTCACCCCAAGGTCCCACCGCTCGCCACAAAGACATGTCCCGCGGTGTTGCTGCAAAGCCCAGCTGGGTGCCCGAAGCCTCCGAGTATCCCGACGAATTTTCCACGAGGGTACGTGTAGACGAGCACCTCTCCACCTCCCACGCTTGGCTCGACGGCGCTCACGTATAAAAGGTCCTCACTCTTGGCCGCGCACGCGTGCATCCCCGATTGCTTGTGTTCCACATTGCTCGGGATCTCGCTTTCGGGTATCGAGGCCGGTGCGATCGACTGTGATGTTCCACAGCCGGCGGAGCAGCGACGCGGCACAAAACCAAACCGTGGCTCTTATAACCGATGGTGTTTTCATCTTGATTCCTTCCTTTTCGAAGTCATGAGCTATAACGATAACAACCTAGCTTAGCATGCGCTACCGCGCTAGCCAAAGTTCCAAAAGAGCCCCTAGACCGGGCCGATGGTCCCGCAAGGAGCATGGTGCGAAAGCCTAGGGTTTACCGGGATGCTAAAGTCACCACGGAACCTGCAGCACTGCTTACCAGTGGCGAACACGCTGCAAGGTCTATCATTCAAGCTGCGAGGCTGCAATGCGCCACGCGATCGGCGCTGGGCTGCGCAGTTGCGAGGCTTCTAGCCCAAGCGTCTACGCCTCGCGAGCGCGATGCGGCCTCGCGGGCGCGGCGGGTTAGATCAGGAGCGCACTAGAAAGTCACTCCTAGATAGGCTCGCCTGGGGGGTTGTTTTTGTGCGTTGTCGAGTTGCCTTCGTGCTCGTGCTCTTTGGCGGGAATCATTGTCACTTTTTCTACACCTCAGGTCGCTAAAGCCGATGCCATCATCATAAAGGTATCCGCCGACGCCTCGTGCCAGTGCGGTGAACACCTATTTTGGGACGCCAGTTCCTGATCCATATCATTGTGGAAACGGCGGCGAGAAACTGACCCTTTTTCGGCGGCTAGAGGATTGACCCCAGTGGGGTCAGTCTTGGCCGCCGTTAGCGTTTTTCCCGCGGCGCTGGCGTGTCTTAAGCCGCTGACTTTCGCCGGCGAACTCAGACGGCACCGTGGTGGACGAGGCGATCGATCACCGCTGTCGCCGCCATGGGATCCGGAAAGATGTTCGTCCAATCGGTAAACGCGAGGTTGGTGCTGATGGCGACGCTCTGGCGCTCGTACCGGCGCGAGATGACTTGAAACAGCAAGTCGGTCGCCTCGCGTTCGAATGGAATGTATCCGAGTTCATCGATCAGGAGCAGGTCGTAGCGTTCCAAGGATCGCAGCTTGCGATCGAGCAGTGCCTCATGCTTTGCCGCGATTAAACCCATGAGCAGTTCGGCGGCGGTGACGAAGAGGACCCGAAAGCCGCGTGTAACGCGCCAATCCAAGCGCGAAGAAGCAATGCGTTTTTCCCGTAACTGGTGGACCGATACAGATCACATTGCGGTGCTGCTCGACGAACGCGCAGTCGAAGAGTTCTAAGAACTTGGCTTTAGGGAGTTGTGGCTGCAAGGCGAAATCGAACGATTCGATGGTCTTGATGACGGGGAAGTGCGCGGCGGCTATCCGCGCGCGCACTCCGTTCTCGTGACGTTTGCCCACCTCAAGAGCTGCGAGCTGGGTGAGGTACTCGATGGGTTGAGCAACCTCACCAGCCAAACGCCGGTAGTTGCCGAGCATCGTTGGCAGCTTCAGGCCACGGAGATGCATTTCGAGCAGCGGATGCTGATCCATTACGGCCTCCCTTCGGCCAGCGTCGCCAGATCGTAGCGAGCGAGGTTGACGACCGGTCGTTGCATGCCATCGGGAGCACGCAAGGCCAGGATCGGCGCTGCCGGCGGCAGCGGCGCCGTGCGCTGGCGGACTAACAACGCGATTGCGGCCGGATCGAGCGTTCCGCAGATCAGCGCTTGAGAGACGCACTCGGCGACAACCTCGCTCGAGTATGTGAGCAGCAGGCGTAGAACCGCCACAAAGGCGCGGCTTGCTCGGGCTCGATCGTGAGCCAGCAGGCGATCTCGCAGGGCCAGCAACGGCGCCGGAAGTTTTCCTTGCGCAATGATCTCGGCGTGTTCGATGCTGCGATGTTTGTAGGCGAGCAGCTCGATGGCATGACGGACGTCGAGCATCGTTTGGTGCTTACCAGTACAGCGTTTATGCTCGGCGACGAGCTGCTCGCCGATGATGACGCGAACGCGCTCCTCGAAGAGCTCGAGCACCGCATCGCGGTGTGCCCACTGGGTCGGCACCGAGTAGCGGTTGGTATCGCAGATCGCTTCGGCGAACTTGTTGATGCGTGCAATCCGGCGAACGCAGGCGGCCGGAAGTGATGCTGGGAGCGGTCGCAGGCTGGGTCGTTCACGAGCGAACCGCTCGCCGATGGTTTCGCGATGCACCGACGACCGGCGCGCCTCATCGCTCCGGCAGAATTGTTCGAGCGCGAGGTTGAACGCCTCAAGATTCTCGCACTCGGGAATCGGGCGGAACATGTTGTCCTCGACGAAGCCGTTGGCGCCCTCGACGCCGCCCTTTTCGTTGCCTTTCGCGGGGGCCGCGAACTCGACTTCGAGCGCCAGTCCGCCGCAGAAGGCGCGGAAGGCCTCGTTCTCTTCGCGATTGCGGCCGCGCAGAATGCGCGTGACCGCCGTCTTGGCGTTGTCGAACACGCCGACCCTGGGAACGCCGCCAAAGTGCACGACGGCGCCCAAGATACCGGCGAAAAGGGCGACCTGATCCTCGCGCAACGAGACGCGCGCGAAGATCCGACCGCTGTAGCTCAGACGGGCGACGAACAGGTGCACAACGGTAAGCACACCGGCTACGACGAGTTTGACGGGCGTGAAGTCGAACTGCATCTGATCGCCGGGGACATAGAGCGCTCGCACGAAGGCTTCTTTGCCGACGATCTCGCGCCGGCGATTGGCAACGTACTGGCGCAGCGTGCGTTCGCTGATTTCCAGATCCGGATCGACGAACGCGCGTAGCTGGTTGCCAATGCGAACCGCCGTTATCTTCGGCGATCGGCGAATCAAGTTGTCGATGTGGTACGTACGCATCCAGGCGAAGCGTCCGCTAGGGCTCTGGTATTGCGGCGCTTGCAGCGAGCGGATGTATTTCTTGACGGTGTTCTTGGAAAGGCCGAGCTCACGAGCGACGGTCTTGACCGGCTCGCGATCGCGCACGCAGCGAAGACGAATGGTTTCCCATGTATCCAAAGTAATCAACCTCCTCGGTGCTCCTTTTGGGGAGGGACTTGTTCGTTAAGCCCATCCTTCGAGAGGAGCACCCTCGTTCTGTGAGGGGGTCAATTTCGGCCGCCGCTAGGGGGTCAAAAGCTCGGTGCCGTTACCACGATCTGCCGCTGGGTCCAGCCCATGCTCAGCAGCCCGATGATCTTGTTGCTTTCCGTCATGCTCAGTGCGTTCATGGCGGCGCTGTTCGCGCCGAGAAGCCCGAGCTAGGCGGCGACCTTAGCCGTGGCCTATTTTCAAGTGGCCACCGACCTCTGGCCGGTTTTCAAGTGGCCACGGTGGCCGCTTTTGACCGTCCCATTTCCCCGGTCAAGCCAAACTGATCGTGTCGATTACCCCACTTTTCCCTGACTCGTTCGGGCCGGAAATCGCGAAGGTTTCTTTCCGAAAATCGATGTCGGGCTTGCGGATGCCCCTGACTTCCTCGATGTGCACTGTCGAATTTAATCACTTGATATCGCCGCTCTCAGTTGCCGTAAAAACGGCAATGATATCATCAGGCGAGATTTTCTTTTTGGCGCACATAAGCTTGAGAACTCGCGACCTTATCGTCCTCGACGTCCCCGGGCGCCGAAAGCTTCTCCAGGAATCTTGTCGCTATCTGCTCTTGAATCGTCGCCATACCTAACCTGCTCCCGGGAGCGCCGATGAGTTGAAAGCTAACGAGTAGCTCGTGCTTTGTCCACCAGCGGCATCTCTCGTAAGTATCCGAGCGTGACCAGCCATCGATATCGCGCAAGGCCGTATCCGTCGACGTCTTAGCAATCTTTGCCCACTTTCCCGAGGTTAGCTTTCCATCGAAACCGTCAAGCAACTTGTTCACCATCAATCGCTGGCGAGCATTCAGCTCAGCCTCACGATGCCGCTCCCAAAACTGCGCCTTTGCCAACACGGCCCCAGATACGCTTGCCGCATTTTCGAAAGCTCGGCCGAGACAGTCGAGAAACCAGGACATCCAGGGTGTGATATCAAGGTTTCCTCTTTGGGTCGTCTCAAGAAGCCGATAGTATTCGTTGCGTTCCGCTTGGATCTGCGCGGACATGCTATAGAAACGTTGCGAAGTCTTTTCCGAGCGTGCGAGCAAAAGATCCGTGAGCGCACGCGCGATACGGCCGTTGCCATCGTCGAACGGATGAATCGTCACGAACCACAAATGCGCGATACCGGACTTCATCACGAGATCAGTGCCATCGGAAGCGTTGAACCAGCGCAGGAAGGCGACCATTTCCTCATTGACACGCGGCGCGGCCGGCGCTTCGTAGTGCACACGCTCTCGACCATAAGGCCCCGAGACAACCTGCATCGGACCGCCCAAGTCTTTCCTCCAGGCGCCAACGCTGATTTTGTTGATACCGCTGTAACCGGTCGGAAATAACGCTGCATGCCAGCGAAAGAGCCGCGTTTTCGTCAATGGTTCATTATACTTTTGCGTCGCGTCGAGCATCATCTCCACGACGCCCTCTACATTGCGATCAGTCGGCGCCAAGGCGCCAATATCAATGCCAAGGCGTCGCGCGACTGACGATCGCACTTGTTCCTTATTAAGGTGCTCCCCCTCGATCTCGTTGGATTTAAGAATTTCCTCGGTCAGGCTCCGTAGCGTCGCCTCAGCCCGTAACGGGAACCCGAGCCTCTCCATGCGGCCGATCAGCCCGCCCTTGCAGGTGCCGCAGCGGTCGCTAGCTTACTGGCTACGCTTTCCTGATCGAGCTTAAATTTAGGCCAATCGTTGGTTCATGGATGTAAGGGCTCATAATCACCGCATCCTTTGCGGGATTATGGACCTTATTCACCGGATTTGCAAGACCTCTCTACCGCAAGGTTTGCGGCAAATAAGTCTCTCATCGCCGCAGCATGTTTTCAGATCGCCCCTCCCGGCAGGTCCCGGAAAGCCCCTCCCGCTTACTGTCCAGGCTTCGGCGCCCGTGATGGAAGGCGCCTTGAGATGCCTCTGCAGCGCTTTTCCGCCATAGCCGAAGTTTCCATCCCGAACGCCGAAAGCGCCTCCTGGTAAAGCTCGACCGCCAGGCTGTCGTGCGAGCCCAGAAGCTCTTCGACGACATCCGCCGCCGTAGACTCGCAACTTCTCTGTCCCCGGATAACCGGGACCGCCCAGGGATGCCAGCGACGGGACCGCTACGCCATGGCGCTCGGAGTCGTCCTCGACCGTACGATTTGCCAGGCCGCTGACCGCGACTGCAAGAGTAATCCGCTCCTCGCTCGCCGCCATCTCCCGCGAAAGACGCGGCGGCAAACTCCAACAACAGCTTCAACCGGAGCGCAGACCGAGAAATGGTAGCTTCCGATCCAAGCGTTGAAGCGTGTTGTTCTCGTCATATTCCTCGGCAGGATTCTGCGATAGATGAGGTATCCGCTTGTGCGCGACACGCCAGATTCGCATTTGGGTGCAGCTCTGGATAAATTCCGCACGAGCATCACGCCACTACTGCGTATTTCCGACGAGTTTCGGGAGACCGCGTCGACCGCGACACCCGCGCCCGGGAATGTCACCGAAGCGCGAGCCACGTCCGAGCGCGCCCTTTTAAGTTTCAGTCACGGAATAGATCGCGCATATACGCTTCCGGTCGGAACATTACCTCAACAATGCCAACCGTGGTCGGGACGCCGAACGGGAGCGGGATTTTATTCCTCCTCCCGGTACTCGGCCCCGTATTCGTCCCGCGCTCTCATCGGCCTCGCCAGCCTCGGCCTCACCACTGTCGCCGGCTTCATCAAACGTCACCGATCCTCAGACGTTCCGTACCCATCGTTTCCGAATGGCACGCCAATCGTCAGGCTCGCACAGGCGCATGATCGAGTCGCTGGGTTCGAAGAAAAACGTCGCCGCGGCGGAAGTGGCGCGCGGGCCGACGTCGCCATCACGATGACATCGGCTTCCTTTTCGAAGCAGGGCGGCGTCTGACGAAGCCCGGAATATCGAAAAAACAGCGAGACGATCTCCGTTATGCTCGACGACCTCGACGCGGATAGCCGGCAGAGGTCGGAGTAACCCGCAGACGTCTCGCAAGCCCTTCCTGCTTGAGACGCGGAACATCGTGGTTCGTGGATCTATTCGGTGTCTGGAAGTGGGAACCTTCTGTATATTTCGCTGTCCAATTGACAATACTGTGGACGTCTACTCGTACCCGAAAGGGAAGAAGGTCGGCGAGATCGGGCTCTCGGCTGCGCCTGTTGGCCTTCGTTCCGACGCCAAAGGAAACGTTTGGTAGAAGTCACAATGTATGGCCAGATCAACGAATATTCGCACGGTGGCACTGAGCCGATTTCATCGATCGAAGACGGTACGCTCTACGCAGTGGCCTGTTCAGTAGACCTCAAAACGGGAGACTTGGCCGTTGCAAACCAAGGATGGGCCGTTGACGGAGTATGGGAACCTTACCGTTTACAAAAGCGCAAGAAACCGCCCGTGACGTAGACCAACTGCAATTCATCAAATATTCGTCTTGCGCGTACGACGCCTCGGGTGATTTTTACGTCACCGGCGACGGAACCGCCGGCACTTTTGTTTTCGCCGGGCTCCGAGCGGGCGCTGTAGTTTGGAAGTCATCGCGTTGAGCCCACACACCTCAAGGCGCGGCGAGTGTTCAATGGATGGACAATACGTTGCAGTGAGTAGCCCGGATGAAGGAGCCATTCTTCGATTCACATTCTCCGGGCAGACGCGGACAAGAGCAGGGCTCGACAAGCCTCGAAAAGTTTGCGAAGGTCGTGCAATTTTCCTTTCCCAATCGCTCCAACGAGAAAGAGTAAGACGGCCCATCGCGTTATTGGGTCGGATAATCAGTACGGCGCCACGAGATTCTGGAGATATCCTCAAGGCGAGTTCGAACAAACAGATCCCGGGCAACGGGGTTCAGGCGTTCGGCTCTGCCGTCAGCTTTGCGCCGAAATAGTCTGCACCAGTCGGTCTGCGTCGTGGCGAGGCGGCCGTACGGTTTGTTTACGGGATTGACGCTGCGCATATGTGGGGAACCGCTCCGCGTCGCGACGACGAGCGGCGTGGATAGGGTGATGCACAGCCTTGATTTAGGGTCGCGGGATTCGCTCTCGCAGGTACTGGAGGACCGTTCGCAAGGTGGTTAGCGATGAGTTCCGGGGTGGTCATCTGGAGGTCGAAGAGGCCGCAAGATATTACATGGACCTTCAAGCGCGCGCGTCGGCATCGCCCGACTGGGATGGCGAGCCGCGAGGTATGCACGACGGCTTGCCCGACTAGGGCGATTGGGACGACTTTGGGAATCGGGAGGTCCAATGGCACGCCCTCCACAGTTCGAGCGCCAGGA
>CAWHZL010000010.1:0-54551 GCA_963833845.1 Vulcanimicrobiota bacterium | reverse complement strand
GGCGGATTGTCACTGCCGTCCGCACCAGTCGTGCCGAATCGAGTCCTCGTCAGTTCGGCCGATAAGTATCGGTACTCAAAGCACGGCACGTTGAAAAAGGACATTCTCTTCAAACATGGGGCGCAGCCGGACGGGATCGTGCTGACTAAGGCCGCGCAACCCTAGAGACCGAGATCACCGGAGGCTGGCCGGCGTTGCGTTGCCCATAGCGTCGCAGCGCCGGTTCGAAGTTTCCACTCCTCATCGACTCGTTCGTATCGGCCGCTGACGCATTCTTTTAGCACGACAACGCATGGCCCATCGACTCGAAGGCTGCTTAACGGAACCAACGTCAAGGCTTGGGTATCTCTGAATCGAATGGCCAAACTCATGTGCGAGGGGCTCGGATACTGATGGAAAACGGATGGGTCGTTTCGGCAGACGACGAAGTGGAGGCCGTTCTTTCATGCGCGACGCTTGAGGTGAGGCCTCGAGGGGAGCGGGTTCCCAAAACGATGCAAGGAACGCTGTTAGGCGAGATCTTCGAGCGCCTGGTTCGATGGAATGAGGGCGAGCGCCACGCTGAGCTGCGCCGTTTGGTGGAAGACAAGCTCGCACAGTGGCCGCAGAAGGATATCCAACGCCTCGCGCACGATGCGGCCTCGCGCCTGCCCGAGCACGAAATTGCCGCGTACACCGTCGCGTCACTTGTCGGCATACGCGATCCTGAAGGGGCACTCTCATGGATACGCGATTTCGCGCAGGCAGTCGCCGCGGGCGCGGACGCTGCCGCAATTGAGCGGGGAGCCGCCGCCGCGCAATCGCTTGCGGGCGCCCTGCCACCGGGCGGCGACGCGGATGAAAGAGCGAACCTGCTGGGATTCCTGTTCCAAAGTTATGCGGCAACGGCGCGATTAATTAAAAATGGACTCACCGGCCGCACCGACGCGCCCGTGCTCATGACGCGGCGCTATGCGGCTGAAGACGTCAATATCTGCGGAAAGTCCGTACATAAGGGCGAGGCCATCTTCGTGCTTTTGACGTCTCCACGCTTCCATTTCGGCGCGGGGCCCCACGCGTGCCCCGGCCGCGACATCGCCGAAACGATCGCAAATGCCGCCATCGAGGTGCTCGCACGATGATCGCCTGGCAGACCTGGTTACGCCACTACCGGCCGGTCACGGTCCCTTTTGAGCGCGTCGCCGAGATCGGATTGTGCGCGCTCGGCAAAAGCGCAGAGAAGATTCGCCAGTGCCATCTCCTCAGTGGTGCGACAGGAGATGTCGAGTAATCGAGGACTGCAGACGAGAATGCTCAGCGCACGGGCGCGGGAGATCGCCACATTGAAGCGGTTTCGCTCGAAAAGGAACCCGACGTTGCGCGGGATGTCGTCGCCACTCGACGTTGCCAGGGAGTAGAGCACTACCGGCGCCTCCTCGCCCTGAAACTTATCGACGGTGCCGACGCGCACGTCCAGGCCCGCGTTGACCAGCCTTTGGCGTAGAAGGCGGCGCTGAGCGTTGTACGGCGTGACGACGATGACGTCACGATCGGTCAGCGGGCGTGCAACGCCGGCATTCTCGGACGGCTGTGAGTCAACAACCTCGCCATCCTGCCGCAGCAGCAAGATGCTCCGGACGACCTCGTCGGCTTCCTCGGGCGAACTCGAGCTATTTCCGGCGTGCTCGAGCGGCGCATAGAATAAGCCCTGCAGCTCGCTGTTCGGCAAACGGACGGCGTGCATCGTTGTTTGTGGCGCCGGCTTGAGTCGCTGCTCGTACATTGCGTCGGAGACGAAGGCGCATATCTCCGGCTCCATTCGGTAAGAGACGTCCAGAAAGATACCACGATGCGGCGCTACGGTTTGATCCTCGCCGAGCAGGTGCTGGAGCACCGAGTCGCCGACGTGCAGGGGCTGGCGCCCTTGACTCACCTGGGCGAGCTGCGACGGATCGCCGAGCAGAACGATATTCTTTGCGCAGGTTGACAGCGCCAGTGCATCGGCTAGGGCGACTTGGCCGGCTTCGTCGATGAAGAGGTAGTCGAAGGCGCCGTCGAGTTCTTCTCGCGTTAAGAGCCACGCGGTACCGCCCGCGAGATCGTAGCCGCCTCCGTCGAACTCCGCATTGTCGTCCGTTCAACCGTATGAAGTTGCCGGGCACGCGGGACTTGTACTCTGACTCGTCGCTGTCGCTATGCTTGTAGAGACCGGAGAATCGCAGTTTGTTCTTGGTCGCACAATCTTCGACTTTATGCAGTAGCGTATGGATCGCATTGTGGCTCGTGCTCGTCACGGCGACCCGCTTACCGGCACCGAGCAGGTCGCAAATTACTTGCGCGCCGATCGTGCTCTTGCCACTGCCGGGCGGTCCTTGAATGAACAGGTAGCTGCGATCGAGCGCCTCGACGACCGCGGTCACGGCCGGCGCCGAAACAACGTCGGGCTGGAGGGTCGCCGCGCCGTTGGTAACGCGCGGTGCGGTGTTGGCTAGCAGGTCGCTCGATGCCGCATACTTCTCCTGAAGCGTACGGTCTGACAGGGCTTGCCCGATGCGCCCCAGCGCCTTACGCTGCGGTTTGGTTGAAGGCGGCCCGGGCGGAACCAGTTCGGTGATCGCCCGCGCGGCGTCGAGTTTAGCCGTCGTCTTGATCGCCAAGCGGTTCTCAACGTCTTCGGTGACCGAGAGAATCGTTACGGGCTTACGCGTGCGCGGGTCCTCGGCTTTCCCCGGCTTCATCTTGTGCGTTTGGTCCGGAAAGCGGTACGTGTAGACCACACTGCGATCGAGCTTGTACGGCTCGACGTCTTCGCAAAGCTCCAGCCCGCCGATGGCGTCCTTGTCGAACTCAAATAGCGCGTTGACGTTCTCGCAGCGATCGAAGTAGCTCCACCAGGCGGGTTTCTCTTCGCGGCGGTGGTAGGCGAGGATATTGCCCATGAGATAGCGCTCGCGCTTGCGCGGATGCATGAGGGCATACTCCTCGTGCGTTTGCGGAGGCAGGATGTGCTCGAGCAGATTGGCTTCGAGAGCCGTTTGGCGAGCCGCCTCGGCTTCCTCATTGCGCCGTTTAACGCACTTGTTGCAGCCTTCGATAAACTGTTCGTGGCACGGATCGTTAGGCGACTTCACCGGCCGGAACGGGAAGTCGATCCCGAACTGCGCGATCGCCTCTTCGCGCCGGGCGAGCAGCCATTCGCGCAGCAAATGCGTTGACCGGCAGTCGTCGCGGTTATAGGCTTTAATATCCTCGAGGATGCGCTCGTCGCGCGTCTGAAGCCAGCGCTCAAACATGACGATCGACTCGTCGCCCTTCTTGACCTCCGTTTGGCGATCCAATCCATAGAAGCGCTCGAGCTTCTTGATGCCGTAGCTGTCTTCGGAGATAACGAGCGTTTGACGGACGACGGCGTAGAGATCGACGAAGGCTTCGGCGCGCAGCAGGTCGTCTAGCGCATCTTCTCGCGTGCAGTGCAGCTGCGCGAGCTTGCGAAGTGCCGTCTTTTCGTAGGGGGCGTAGTGGTAGACGTGCATCGCGGGATACCGCTTGCGCCGCTCGGTGATGAAGTCAATGAACGCTTCGAATGCCGCTCGTTCCTGGTCGCGATCCAAGCCCCAGTAAGCGCAAAACGGTTCGGGTTCGTCGGGCATCCAGCAGCCGAACAGGTATTCCAGTCCGCGCCCCGGTTCGAAAAGTGGATCGCCCTCCATATCGAAAAAGACGTCGCCCGCGGCTGGCGCAGGCAGCTGCGCGAAGCCGATCGGGGGTTCGTGCGCAAGCAGCTCGTAAATCGGCTCGTCGCTAGTGCGCCCACGAACCTGGAGCGATGCTTGGCGGCGAAGCTTGCCGAACGTCTCGGAGGTCATGCCGGCCGGTCGCCGTTCGTCGGGGGCGTGAGCGAGTTCGGTCACGCGTACGATGCCGGCGGTCTCAAGCTTGTCGTGCTGGTCGCGCCGCATCCACGCAACCAGGCTGAGATGATCGTCGTCGAGGCGCTTTTGCGAGCAAATGTCGTCCCAAGGGCAGATTCCGCAGTGCTTGCGCTCGTAGGGATACTGCTTGGCTTCGTTTGCGCTATCGAACGCTGGGTCGGCCTCGAAGGTTAGGAACGAGCGCTTGAGGTGCCGGTAGTAGGCGAGGTAGTCGCTCAGCCGATAGTGCCGTTCTTCACCGCTGCCCAGCACGACGTAGCCGTACTCGGGCATGCAGCCCTGAAGGCGTTCGAGGTGCTCGCTGTAGTTACAGATCTGGACCAAAAAATAGGGCTTGGCATGCAGCGCGAGCTTGGTGTCCATAACCTCGTAACGGTAGTCGCCGAGTTTGGACGGCCGATCGACGCGCCGGAGGAAGTCGGCGTGACCGAGGAACTGGCCGTCGAAGAATGTCGCCTGGTAGATGATTTTGGCGCCGCGCTGCATCGCTGCAAGCGTGCTCTGATCGGCGGCGCGGAAACTCGCGATCCCCTGCTCCGTGCGGTCGAATTCGACGACGTCGCCGGCATGGCGGTCGCGTAAGAGCGCGAGATAGCGCTGTTCGTGTTCCTCGCCTTTGCGCCGGATGAGCTCGGCCTGCTCGTCCTCTTGCGCGTCGGGCCATTCCAGGCGGTTTCTAACGGCCAGCGCGTCGAGCTCCGTGAGGCGCTTGCACTCCAGGAATTTATTGAGATCGCTGGCAGCATACACGAACTGCCCGTTGACGCGCTGCATTCTAGCGGAAGTTCCTCATGTTGGAAGATTCAGCATCGGGCGCCGGCGTCCGCCGGCGCGGGTGCATTGTCGGCACAATGTCCGCGAGCGCGCTCTCGAGCCTCGTGGGGCTGAGCATCAGCGGCTCTTGAGCCTCGGGCTCCTCCTGGGGCGACTCCTCGCCGCCTTCATCGAGCTGCGAGAGCTCAACAGAGCGAAAGTCGCGCTTGAGGAACGCGATGACTTTACCGTCGTCGTTGGAGAGGACGATCAGATAGCCGTCCGCTGCGACCGAGATGTCGCGATCAAAATTTCGAACCACCTGGTCGGCGAGCTCACGATCTGGATAGCACAGATGGAGCGACTTGGCTCCGCGCAGGGTTACGGTCATGCAGTTCATGGCTTTAGGCTAGCAGCTTGAATTGCCACACGTCTGGCGACGGTCCTACTCGTATCGACGCCGCATGTGGGCAAGAGTCTCCTTCGCGCGCATGACGACGGCGGCCGGCGAGCTAATCCACGCTTCGTCGCCGAAACCTAGCGCCCAGCGCACGACTTCATCAACGTCGTCAACGGTGAGGGCGATCGTCGCGGTGCCGTCGTCGTTGAGATGGAGCTTCTGGGCCGCTTGCCATCTTCTCGACGACGCTGCCAGGGCGAGGTCCTTCGAGAAGGTCACTTCGACGGTCTGCGGCTCGCCATCGCCTTTGAAGAGGACGATCAGATAGCCGTCCGCTGCGACCGAGATGTCGCGATCAAAATTTCGAACCACCTGGTCGGCGAGCTCACGATCTGGATAGCACAGATGGAGCGACTTGGCTCCGCGCAGGGTTACGGTCATGCAGTTCATGGCTTTAGGCTAGCAGCTTGAATTGCCACACGTCTGGCGACGGTCCTACTCGTATCGACGCCGCATGTGGGCAAGAGTCTCCTTCGCGCGCATGACGACGGCGGCCGGCGAGCTAATCCACGCTTCGTCGCCGAAACCTAGCGCCCAGCGCACGACTTCATCAACGTCGTCAACGGTGAGGGCGATCGTCGCGGTGCCGTCGTCGTTGAGATGGAGCTTCTGGGCCGCTTGCCATCTTCTCGACGACGCTGCCAGGGCGAGGTCCTTCGAGAAGGTCACTTCGACGGTCTGCGGCTCGCCATCGCCTTTGAAGAAGCCGATGGCGTCGTGAGAAAGATACTTCACGGGCGCCGGTCTGCGCTCGAACGTACCAGCGCGCCGGACTCGGCCTTCGATGAGGTCCATCGAAAACGTTCGCCAGGCCCGTTTTGCAACGTCGCGTCCGACGAGGTAGTAGCGCCCGGCGCGGACGACGATCGCCGCGGGATCGATCGTGCGCTTTTGTCCCTTATACGTGAATTCCGTGCGGGCGCCGTTCTGCCAGGCGGCGTAGATCTCATCGAAGACTCGTCTGACGCCGGACCCGTCGACGAGCTGCGGCTGGATGAAGTGCACGAACTTCGCGTCAGTCGAGCTTTCGGACGGCGGATCCGACAGCCCCTCTGAGAGCTCGTGCATCGGTTCACCGTAAGACTTAAAGAGCTCCGCCATCAGCGCCCGCACGCGCTTCTCGCTCGCAATCATGCTTGGCGGCTTTCCTTTGAATTCCGAAAGCCTGAAGGTATCGCCGTGTTCCCGTTCGGTGATGTGAAAGCCGGCGGTTTCGCCGATCTTTCGCAGTTCCTGAAGATCCCGCAGAACCGTTCGTTCCTCCGCTCGGTACGTTGCGATGCAGCCTTTGAGCGAAATCGCGCGACTTCGCACGAGATCGAGCAAAATGCCGATCTTACGTGCGGTCGAGGCCGTCGGGTCGCCAGACTTCCTGGCCTTCCCTAAGCGGGGTGCCATGCGTGGTGGTTCGCGAAGGGGCCGTTGGACCCTAGAGACTCGGACTAGGGCAGGGGCAGGTCGAGCCAACTGTCCGATGAGGCCGAATACCGGTAGACGGAATCTCTCTCGCGCATCTCATCGCGAAGCCACTGCACTTGATAAATGGTGCCTTGCGTATCGCACGTGACCTGCAACTCGCCGTTGACGTTGAAGCGAATCGTGAAGAGTTCTCCGGAGCTCGACGCTCCGGGCAGCGTGCTGAAGGAGCGGCAACAGGCTTCGCCGCAGTCGCATTGCGCGCCGACGTCGGTCGTCCTTAGGCTCGTTAGCATCCCCGTTCGCATCTCCGGCGTTAGTGCGTCGCGCAAACCGCTGACGTAGTTGCCACGCAGACAGCGTCGCAATAACCCGTAGAGTCGAAGGTCGTATTCCCGAATCTTCATCTCGCCTCTTTTCTCAAGTGCTGCGTCGAGGGAGCCGCCCGCAAAACGTGCCGGTAATGAGGCAGCGTTCGGCCGAGGCCTCATCTCAAAGGTTAGGACATGGGGTTAGGATATGGTGGTTGGCTGCCAGACGTCTGGCAAATGGGTGCGCCCAAGCATTGAGGGAAGTCGAGCGCTATGCCGTCATCTACCGTGGGGAACGCTGGTCTATCCGGGAGCGCCTTTGAGCAGGAAGTTCTTGAAACAAGCCGCGGGCGGCTCGTTTAGGGCAAACGCCGCGGTCGCGTATGAGGTTCTCCAGCTTCGCTCCGCGTGGTTAACGCGACGCTGGGTTTCATTTCACGATCCTCGTTTACCGGAATAAAACAAGTAAGTCAGATATCGCGGCAACCGAAGGCGACTCACAGGCAGTATACGAGAATCCCGGAGGCAATGAATGCGATGCCCGCAAAAAGCATAGCACGTTGTCTCGGCTTCGTACGAAGGGCGTAAACGACTAAAATGATGCCGAATGCCAGGAAGCTGAAAGCCGAGGCCGCCTTACCTGTCAGCATCGCACAAAGCTTCGTTGAGCGAGATTGAATCTCTTCCGATCACGCTACGTACTATAGGCACTTACCGGGAACGAGAAGTCCACTTTCTGCGCTCCATCGCTTAAGCGTTTGCACTTGCAAGTTTCACTAAGCCCTCAGGCGCTTCGTGGTAAGCGGCGTGCTGCCGGGCCGTATCTTTTTCCGATAACTGCCTTTTCGCTTACGGCGTCAGCGAGAAGACCGTTCCCGCATCGTTCTCGCCGCCATGCGCGGTCGTGCCGTAGAGCGTTCCGTCGTAAAAGAGAAGCTTCGCCACGGGCAGCTGGCCGTCGGGCAGCGGTCCGAAGCTGTGCAGCACGGTTTCTTTGCCGTGCGGGTCGATTTGATAGAGCGTGCCGTGTTCGGTGCCACCGCCGTGTGTCGTTCCGTAGAGCACGCTTCCGCTGACAAGGATGGGCGGCGATTGAGGGGCGGCTCCATCGCCATGCTCCGATCCGCGAAACGCGTGGACGATGTGATAGTCGCCCGTAGGCGTGATCGAAAAAACGACCCCGCGGTCGTGCGGACCGCCGGACGTCGTCACGCCGTAGAGCATGTCGTTGAACGCCACAAGGCCGCCGGCCGGATCGGCACCGTCCGCACCGTCGAAGCTGCGCAGAACTTTTTCGCTCCCTTTGACCGTTACCTCAAAGATCGTGCCCATATTATGAGGGCCGCCTTTCTCGGTGACGCCGTAGCGTGTGCGATGGAGCTCCGCGAGATCGCCGACCGGAGAGTCGCCATCATCAGGAGGCCCAGCGAAGCGATAGATCACCTTTTCATCTCCGCTGGTCAGCACGGAAAATACGGTACCGAAACCAGAACCGCCCTGTGACGTCGTTCCATAGAAGCCAATGTTTCCGCTGGCAATGAGCCCGCCACGGGGATTCGCTCCATCATTATGGCCGGGACTACGGCCGAAAAACAAGTAGAGCGTCTTCTCCGTCCCTTCGGGCGACACCATGTAGACGGTGCCGCATCCGAGCTTCGTACACTGGTCCCCGCCACCATAAGCCGTCGTACTGTAGACGGCGCCATGTGCATCGGCAAGATCACCCTGCGGCGAGCCGCCGCCGGGCGATCCGGGAAACCGGTAGAGCACCCTCTCCGCGCCGGCCGGCGTCACCGAGTAGACCGTGCCGCAGTTTTGACAGGAAGGGTAATCGTTATTTCCACCCGCCACCGTACGTTCCGTACAGCCGTCCGTTTAGCCGCACGAGTGCCGTCGTCGGGCGAGCGCCGTCAGGCGAGCTGGCGAAGCTGTAGAGCGTGCGGTAACCGATGCTACTGCTCGGGCCGGACGCCTTGTCCGGCAAAGAGAGCGCGGGTGCAAGACTTGAACCCGGCGCGCATCCGGATATGACGATTGCAAGAGCGACAATTACAATTGCTCGCATCGGAACATCGTTCGACTTCCGGGCGCACAGTACTGCGCGATCACCGTCGCTTGAGCGGCGTTCGTGCCGAACAGTGTTCACCTTACACAGGTTATCGAGTACTGACGCGTTCTTGCGCGAGGCGTTGCCGTTTTAAAGAACCGCCACGTCTTGTGCCAGCCCTTTATGGCGCCTCATCGCGCATCATGACGCTAGCAGCAACTCTCGTTGACGTTCCAGAGCCAACGCCGGAAAAGCAAAAGGACGATGGTAGACTTGATCGGCGAATCGCTCCCGCCCGTGGCACGTGGCGCCCGCATTTTATGGACGGCAACCGAAAAGCGTCCCCAAAAACGGCTCTCTCGCTTCTACGCTCGTAAGCCGTGCTTCTAATAGGCTGGTGTCTCCGTCATCACGTCGGACGATCGCGAGCTTACTCAGTCAACAGCGTTGCGCGGCGGCGTCGCGCTCCTTGAGGATCCCGTCGATAGGCTCGGTGAAACGGGTTTTATTCACGTTGAGCCTCCTTGGGCCAAAAGGCCCGGAATCCGGAATTTCAATCTGCGCCGCTTTGCGAAAAGTAGTAATTCCACGCATAGACGCGGAGCGGCGAAGGCGTCATCCTGTGACCAAACCTCGCCCATAAAGGAGCGCTCACTGTGCCCTCATTCCAATTCATCCGCGAAACTCGCGGCTTTGAACGAGCCCGCTGGTTGCTGTCCCTGGTCTGCGCGGCAGGCGTCGCCGGTTGCGCTCAAGGCGCCGGCACGCTCCCGGCGGGAGGGCCCTCGAGCGCGCACGCGGCGTCGGGGCTCAAGCACGCCCGTCATGCGGTCGCCCCAGCCATCTACGCGTTCGAGGGGAGTCCGGACGGTTCGACGCCGTATGCGGGCTTGATCGACGTCGGAGGCACGCTGTACGGGATGACGTCGGGGGGCGGCACGGCCCTCCAGGGGATCGTCTATTCGGTAACGCCTGGCGGAACTGAAACCGTCCTGCACAGCTTCACCGGAATACCTGATGGCGCGCAGCCCTTGGGCGGACTCATCGATGTCGCTGGAACGCTCTACGGCATGACGAATGTCGGCGGCGCGAGAGGCAACGGCACGATCTTCTCGATCACAACATCCGGCAAGGAGAAGGTGCTCTATAGTTTCGGGACGGCCGTCAACGACGGCATAAACCCGCAAGGCGACCTGCTCTACTCCGGCGGGGCGTTCTACGGGACGACAGGCGGAGGCGGCTCGACAGGCTGTGGGACGGTCTTCAAGTTCGCTCCTACCGTGAAAAAAACGGGCAAAGAAACGGTGATCTACAACTTTGCCGGCGGTTCGGACGGCTGCGGCCCGCAATCCGCCCTGATTGAGTTCAATGGCGCGCTCTACGGGACGACGTACACCGGCGGCAGCTCGAACAGCGACGGAACGGTCTTCAAAGTGACACCTGCGGGAAAGGAAACCGTCCTCCATTCCTTCACGGGCCAGCCGGATGGCAGCGATGCCCATGCTGCGCTGATCGCGTACGGCGGCAACTTCTACGGCATGACGGAAGAGGGCGGTTCAAACGGTCTCGGGATGGTCTTCAAGATGACGCCTAAGGGCAAGTTGACCATCATTCACAACTTCACCAACACCAAGGGTGAAGGCTATCATCCCTTAGGATCGACCCTCCTCAACGTCAACGGGACGTTCTACGGGACGGTCCCCGCAACGTACACCGGAAGTGGCGCGATCTTCGAGATTACGCCGTCAGGCTCGGAATCGCTGGTGTACGTGTTCAACTATAACGTAGCGCCTCCGTATTCAAATGTGATCGACGCAGGCGGCCTGCTTTACGGGACCACCGTCAATGGCGGTCCGGCCGAACAGGGAACCGTCTACGCGGTGCCGTTGTGACGCGCTAGCCCGGGAACTTACGATCGCGCGAGCAGCCGTCCAAGCTGTAAGCGCGATCGTAAGTGGAGTTTGTTGAGCGCCGAGGACACGTGTTTCTCGGCCGCGCGCCGGCTGATGTGAAGCGCCTCGCGATCTCATCGTTCGAATAGCCCGTCGCTACCAGTGCGGCCACCTCACGCTCGCGGTGTGAGACGATGGCCGTCGCCGCGTCGGGCCGACCCTTCGCCGGGGTCGAAGTTCCTACACCGCACGCCGGGACACGATCTAAAAGCGAAAACGCCGAAATCTCCTTAGGGAATCGGGCGTTTTCAAGATGGTGGAGATGTGGGGACTCGAACCCCAGACCCCTTACATGCGAAATGATTCTGGGGCAAAAGACGCTTCCACAAAAAAGGCCCGCAAAAGGCGCAAAGCCTCATAGCCATCGAGGTTTTTCGTAGCATTTCCGGATTTCCAGAAGTTTCCGCGAATTTCCACGCTTTTCCGCGAGAATGGTCGTCAAATGGTCGTCAGGCGCCCGATCGGCGCAGGCACGGGTCTTGGTGTGTTTGGACATGCTTCGCGCTGACCCCGACTCCGGAATCCGATAGGCACCTGCACATTGCTGCGAACCAACCCAACGCTTCCGGATAAACGTCCGCATCGAAGACGAATTCCTGTCCCTTCCCGACGGTGTCGAGTTCGACATGCGAATCGAAGACACGCCATTGCGCCGCTCGCGCTTTGGTCGCCGCCGACCCAGGCTCCGTGGAAATACGTGGATGATAGGTCAATGCGTTGTCGGTTCGATGTGGGTCGAACCACGCCGGAAGCCTCCACTTGCTTCGGCTTGCGTTTGGAGCCGTAAGGCGCCGCCGCTCATCGTGCTTTCGAAAGACGCCGGCGCCTGGAACTCCGGTGGTCGGTACACCGGGCAGACTGAGCGTTTCGCTCGCGACGTAGAGCGTGTTGTTCGAAGGGTATTCGCCGCTAATGGTGTGCGGATGGTATTCGGCCCAGCTTGGTACACCAGTCGGATTCGTCCCGATGTGCCATATTTCGCCGATCTGCAGCCAGCCAAAGATCACGTGCAGGTCGGGTGAACCGGTCTTCCACGCCGGGCGCCCGCTTCTTTCCACGATCTCGCGGAACCAGCCGAACATGATGAAGAGGTCGCCGATTGCGACGTCGTTGTTCGCAAGATGCGTCTGCGCGGCGGTCGTTTGACCGAACAGAGGTCGCCATCCCGGTAATCGCGCGATGCTGTTCGCATCCAGGTCCGGATCGAGATGTACGCCATCGGTTGCGCGAACGGCTCGTGTCGGCATACGATCAACGATCTCGCCGAGATTTTCGTATTCGGCAATCGGGCTGCGGAGATCCGCGTAGCATTGCCGAGAGGCGCGGTCCGGAATCGGCATGCTGACCAGGCTTCCATCCTCGAAGATCGGACTCGCGGATGCGCCAGAACCTGCGCTCGAGTCGAAGCCCTTGCGGCTAAGGATGATCCTCACGCGTATGCCTTTCGCTGCATGGAATGCGGGCCATCTTTAGCCGAGAGTTCCACGCTTAGTGAAAAGATCTGGCATGCTGGATTCCATGTCAATGAGCATGCTGAGGCCGGTAGACTCCGGCGGTCTTGAAATGTTTGCAGCTAACCTCGATAAGTCCTCGCAAGTATCGTCTGAGTACGCGAAGCCGACCAATCAATCCTTATCGAGGCTTATCGTGTCTTATTCGGTGAGAAAATCTGTGAGAAAACTCGGTTTTCTCACAGGCGCGGTTTCATGTCCCTACGAGCCCCGCTATCCCTCGCCCTTAACTCACCGACCCAAAGGAGCGGACCATGATTAAAAACACGCAGAGAAAAGAGCTTGACAACCGCCCTTCCATATCGCGCGTATTGGTTTTGATTGCTGAACGAACCGGTTCGCCACCGCGCGACATGGCCTTTAACGGCCAGCTCTTCTTCGCCGCCGCTTCGATCCAGGTGCCCTGGTTGTCGCGATCGTGGTCGGCCAATCGTAGACGGGGTACCTGATGAGAGTGCCCGATGCGTTCTTGAAGCTGAACTTCGAGAGCCGATTCGTTCCACGTAGATCCATGTTGCCATTGACCGCTTCTCCGCCCTTGCACATTAAACTATGAGCGGCGAGTGGTCTCATCCAAGGCTGGCGCCAAGGAGAGGGGATTCACCTGGCAATTGCCATGCCCTGGGCTTCGGCGACCTCCCAGTCTAGATCAATCGCAAGAACCCCGAATGCAGTTGCAACGACCACGGTTTTATCGCCATAAAACGTCGCATCCGAAATACTCTCACCAATGTCGATATCGATAAGTTTCAACGCCATACTTCCTAATTTCAAAGCCCATATGCGTAGGCACCCATCGTCTCCGGCTGAGAGCAGCAGCATCTTGTCGCTCATCTCTTTAAAGGAAAGTGCATTTATGGCGCCGGCATGCGCTTTGGGATAGTACATAAGAGGCTTGCCCGACAGGAAGTCCCACAAACCAATGCCGCCCTCGTCGGTTCCGGCGGCAAGCAGGGGGATCGTCCCCATCCATGTGTTCGTTAGCCGGTTTATATAGACGTTACCAAAATATAGCTCGTCCCACGTTTCGTAAGCCCCATACCTATGTTCACTAATGCCCTCCACAGCATCGAATGTGGCGACCATCACCTTTCCATACTTGCTCGCGAACGCAAAGCGCACGTTGCCATTAACTTCCAGGGCAGTAAGCCCCGTAAGAACCTTGTCACCTTGGCCGTGAGATAGGCCAAGGCGCTTGTGCGTAGGGACTTCGCGTCCTGTCTCAGCTTCCCAGATTCTTACGACCCATTCTTCGTCTATCTTGCTAGTTGTAAACAAGAATAGCCGGTCGCGAGACCTCGCGATGGATAATCCCCAAATCTGACCTTGCGTCGCGATAGATCGCAGCACGTTACCCTCGTTCGCATCGATCAAGTAAATCATTCCGTCAAAAGCGCAGACGAAGAGCGTCTTTTCGTCCGGAGACAATGCTACGGCTCTTATTCGGGTTCGGTTTTCCGTCTGGAGAATCGTCTCCCAAAGCCTTTCAGCAGTCTGAGGCGCCACCGCTGCGATGCGGCCGGGCAATCCAAAGTAGATCGATCCGGAACCGACGACCACGCTGTCGGCGGCCCACGGCCGTTTCGTTGCCTCGCCGGTTGTTTTGGCGTGCGAAACGAGTTCCTCGCAATCCCACGACCGCATGCTGTTGCCCTGTGAAACGAGGACGACCGATCGCGCGCCCACCAATACTGGTCCTGCGACTCGAGTTCCGCCGCCAATCTCTTCAGCGTTGCCCACGTGCTCATCGCGCAAAGCAAACGGTTCTTCGGTGCGCACGCACAATCGATCGACCGAAGTTTGATCGGCACCTGCACTAATCAAGAACACATCATCACCACTGTCATATACTAAAGACCATGCAAAACGGTCGCCGCCGCGAAAGCATATGCGCCGTTCATCGGCTTCCCAGATCTCGGCGGGGCCCCAGCCCTGCAACGCGAGGATCAGAGAGCGCCCGAATACCTTGACGGATTGAAACTGCGAATAGGGGTTGCCCCTAGCTTCATCATCCCAGATTGGCGAAAGATCCCGCAGCGACCACCACCACATCTTGCTACAATCCTCGTGGCGATCGTCGAGGCTGTCTCCGCCGGTAACGAGGATCGGCTCCTGTTCGCTCCCGGCAGCGGCCATTGCGTAGACCCTCGTTCTAGTCGCGTCGGAGCGTTCCAAGATGGTATCGAGATCGGCTAGGCGGTACATGATCAGCGTGTGGTCGTCTGCTGCTGCGACGCAGACCGACTCGGCTCCGCGCTCCAGAATCTTAAGTCTGGAGAAGTCGTGAGGGCAGCGGCTTATGAGAGGGTTTAGCGACTCGGCCATGTTGAAGGCCGCGAGAGTTCCGTCTTCCAAGGCGACCACGAGCCACGCACCGTGTGAGGTTACGGCAACGTCCCCACAAGAAACGGCAGCCGCTTCGGTATGCCGCCACTGGAAGATTGCATTTAGCTCGGAAATGCTCCACAGTTCGACCGACCCGTCGGACCTCCCAATTAGAACTACCTGCGATCCGCCAAGCCAAGCGGCAACCTTGAACGTCGTAATCGTAGCATTACCGCGAAAGAGAACCGGGCTCGCCGTTCTGACGCCCCATTTAGCCCACCGCGGGCGCCAAGGCCGTAGGAGAGGCAACTTCGCAATCGTCTCCGCAAGATCAGCCATTTGCCGTTCCCTGGCGCTGAGTTCGAGATATGATGCAGCTTCCGGTAATGGTCGCGTGCCGATCTGATGTGCGGCATCTCTGTAAACCTTGCCCAGGTCCGGAGGAAGCGCGTCCGGCCGTTCTTGCAACAGCGACAATAAGCGTCGCGGCTCGCAGGTCAACAGAAACAATGGGTTAACGACCTCGGCGACCATGCCGGACCTAGCGGCGTGTACGATGAGGTAACTGCGCACGTAGGGATTAGCTAGGCGCCAGTCTGGCGCATTGACGTCTTCTCGGCGGGGGACCGACGCTATCAGAGCGTCAACGAACGCGTGATGGATTCGCTGCGCGTCATGATCTGCATGAAGGTCCTCTGCCAAAGCCTCATGATAAAGCCTGTAGACGGATCTCTCGCTTGCGCGGCTTTCGAGAATAAAGGCGCCCGCAGACTGCAGCACCCAACGGACGTCATCGTTTGCGCAGCGCCGGTCGCTTAGTTTTGAGGCTACTGACGGCCAGATGTTATCCCACGGCAACCCGAGGCCCTGCGCGAAGGCCAACGGCAGCAAGATATCCCGCACCCGCTGCTCGTTTTCTCCAAAGCGCGAGAGGTATAAATCGAATGCATTGCCTATTGCCTGAGGAAAAGTTGATTCGTCTAGCGATGCGATATCGACGACTTCCAGCTTCGCGAGAAGATACTCCGCGATTAAGCGAGCGGTCAAAAAATTTGGGTGAACTCGCTTGGCAACAAGAAGCCCAACGGCGGCCGCTTGTTCGTATGTATAGAACGTTTCTTCGTACGGCTCGTCTTGTCGGCGTAGCCTGGCCGCAACGTACGCTGCGATATCGCTCCGATCCGCATACTCGCGGCTGTCAATGTCAATGATTTCTGACGCGCCGACCTCGCTGGCGTACTGAGCGCGAGTGCCTAAGATCAAGTGCACCGGCGGCATCGCGCCAAGGGGCCTTAAGAGATTTTCAATGATTTTTACGGGTTCGGCGGACTCGTCCAGAGCATCCGCAACAATGCGAATCGGTTCGCTCGAATCCGCTGCGACCTTAAGCACTGGGTCCAGCGTTGCCTCCACTCCGAAGTGGATCGCAAGCTGCTGAACTACGTCATCTACGGTTTTATTTCTTAAGAAGATGGCTAGATCTACTTCAGGAAATTCCTTAGCCTTTGCCAACGCAACGACGCGGCCGAGGATGGCCGACTTGCCCGCGCCGGGTTTGCCTGTTACGACGAGCGGCCCGGAGTCCTTCGCATCGCTCAAGAAAGCAAAAAGTCTTCTTAGTACCTTCGTTCGGCCCGAGAAGTACGACCCTGTCTGACGGTCGAATTCGACGCCACGGGACCGCGGACCCCAGTGCTCCCTGAAATCTCGATCTACGATCGCTCGCTGTGCGTCGCTCGCCAAGATCGCGCTATTTGCGGTATCGATAAAATTGGGATTTGGGAAGAATTTTGGAATACTCTGCGGGGAACTTGCCGTAAATGACACGGCTCGGTGGCCGCCCAAGCGCTCGTTTACGCCGGGGATGATCTGATCGAGGTAGAAATACTCTTGCATCACATGACGATTCGACAGTTCCTCGATTGCCGAAATGAATGCCTCTGCGAAAGCGCCGGCGTTTGCTTCCTCAAGTGGCAGCGAAGCGCCGATTAGATAGAATATCCCGCGCGATAAAGATAGAAACGCGCTGCCCAGTTCCACGGCCAATTCGCGCCCGGCTTCGCCGGCAAAGCATGTGTCGATGATGAACAGCACGTTCTCAATACCCCGCCGGGTTCCCGACAGACCTGCCGCAAGGACTATGTCTGCGAGCTGCTTCGCTTCGAAGGCGGTGCCAACGTAGGATGGCGGTTTAAAATCGGTCGTGAGAAGAAACAGCGAACCCGAGCCGGCAACCTCCGCGTGTCCGGTGTAGTAGAAGACGATCCATTCCGATTCGTCATGCTCGGGAAGCGCGAACCATTCGTCGAGTTCGCGCCTCATCTGGTCCGCAGTAGGGCTGTCGGATAGACTGACCAGCTTGCGCCGATAACGCCCTAACTTGGAGACAAATAGGTCAACTACACGTTCGCAAACCTGTATAAGCTGGGGCCGCTGATCTTCGTCCCCCAGATTCTCATAGCGTGACGTAGCAATGGCAATCAGAGAATACCGTTCCATCGAGCCCTTCCTCAGGCCTGACCTTGGCTCAAGAGCGCCTGGGCGACCGCAGTTCCCGCTTCGATGCTGTTGAGATAGCGCTTTGAGCTATGTGCGTCCCACCCGCTGTCGATCATCAGATCCGTCACCCGCGATCCGAAGAGAGGACTGAGGCGCTTCTGTGCGGCTACGATGTCACCGGTGGCCGAAATATTGGTCCAGGTCGAAACGGCCGCCGGCCACCGGCCAACCCCATTAATTTGGCTCCGGCACTAGCTTATCGAAGACTACGTTGCGAATACCGAGCGGGGACCCTAGCGTAACGAAAGCGACGCTCTTATCGTGCGAACTCAATACCTCATATGCTATTACGGACCCGAGCGAGTGGCCGATAACTATTCTTGTGTCGGGCGCCAATTTTGACTTCACGCGCTCTTGGATCGCCACGCGGATTGTTGGGTCTTCGAAGTAGGTTATTACCTGGCGAAGATCCCCAAAAAAGCGGAGTGGAATCAGATTGGCTAGGTACGATGATTTCGCGATGGAGTTCATTGCTCGTTCTACGAACCGCGGTGCTCGAAACAGCGTGTTGCTGAAGTTCTCCGGACGCGGGACATTCGAATCGGCTGCCACTGCTTCGCGCCAAACCACTTCGAGCAACAAGCGCCAGCTTTCATCCCCGTCGCGGAGGGCGGCTTGATTTGGCGTTGGGTTAAGCCCGAGCGTAGCTCTTGGTCGAAAAATATCGCCGTAAAACGGACAAGAACAGTCGTCCGGCTCGACCCGGTCTTCAGACCTAGCCAGAAGCAGTCCGTCAATGAGAGCCGGAAGCCAGGCGTTCCTCAACTCTCGCTCGCCGTTGAACTGGTTCGCGATTCCATGGACAATGACTATCCGGGCCAATGGAACCTCTGCCGCTGCCATAAGTCCGATCGGCAGCGTGACCCGCTTCGGACATACACGTTAATCACTCGAGTCTTCCTTAGTGCGCTCGGTCTTTGCCCAAAACGTACGCTCGTTTGATAGAATGCCTTCAGTTCGAGTCGCCAACAGTGCGATGGCGTCGGGCGCCGCCGCATAGTCGCCCGCATGGGCGTCGAATAAGCTCTTCTCGCTTGGTATGCCTTCTCTACTCGTAATATTTGCGATCCGAATTCTCGTGGCTCTTGAACACTGCATCGAGGCCTTTTGCAATCGCCGTAATCGCACCCGCGATGGCCGCGCCTAGTCGCTGCCGCTGCTTAGCGAGAGCGAATGCCAGAAATTGGCACCAGAGAGGCTGCCACAACCTGCGTAGCATTGAGCGAATAATAGAGCCTTCGATAAAGCCTCGCCTGTCCGGTTAAGAATTTGGTCGTGGAGTTAATTCTCATTGCGAATGCGGTAAGCCGGCCTTCGGTCGAATCGTTCATTTCCGCTTCCTTCCGCGTCTTAGAGCTCATTGCGAGCGGCCGAAGAGCTCATTTCAATTACGTCCTTCGCACCGTTGATGTAGACGCCGAGCAGGCCGTTGCTCCTGTTATCGCTCTGCGGTATCTCGTAGTCACATACTGCCGCGTCGAAGTCTCCGAACCGATTAGTACGACAGTCACGGACATGCCGACGAGCTGGTCGTCTATCCACTTTTTGATCGCTGCGTCGCCCTGCTTTTTGACCCCTCCCCAACCTGCAGTGTCCCGGACGCCGGTAGCTTCGCGTTCCTTAGTGATCCACGAATTGCGGACTTGTCGCGCGCGCCAATTGTCTTGCTCGTAGTCAAAGCTAAACGTACGTCGTGCCATGCTGCCTCCTGGCCCGCCCCTGTTGTTTGCAAAAATACTACTCCATCCTCTGCGGTCAGATTCGCTGGCGGCCCTCCGCTTCGGCGCTGGATCGACGGATAGCCGAGGCCACGGGATTGTTGAGCCCATGAGGATCCGATAGGTAGACTCAGAGGATGCTGCGTCTTTCCACGGTAAGGCATCGTGACTCAATGCGATGAACGAGGAGCTCGGCAGTGGACCCGATTACTAAGGCGTTCGTAACGACGCTTGCATCAGGAGCTGCGACCCAGACTGAGCCGGTTGAACAGGCGATAAAAGATGCTTATAACCAGCTCGTTAAGTCCAGTCCGTTGGCCCGAATGTCCCGTCCATCGCGCGGCTGGGGCGCTTTTCCCCGGGGATTCTACGCTTGTTCCTAGGTCGCGAGCGACCTATTGCGATTCTCCGCCTGCAATCTGGTCGGCTAAATTCTAAAGTGCTCCCCCGATTTTTCTCACGAAGAATAGGAATCGATTAGACCCCTTAAGTATCAGTTGGTTCACTAGCTACGTGTAGATGAGGCTTGCAAAGACTTGGAGAGGTGGCTGAGTGGCTGAAAGCGGCGGTCTTGAAATGTTTGCAGCTAACCTCGATAAGTCCTCGCAAGTATCGTTTGAGCACGACTAGCATGCTTGTCGAACCTAATCCGATCTTACGGCTTCATATTCGGTGAGAAAATCGGTGAGATGAAAAGGTAGTTCTCACGGGCTTCTCACAAAACGAAAACAGTCTCCAACTCTTGGCCCCGCTCTGTCGAATGGTGGTTAAAGAGCTTGGCGGCAAAGAGTTCTAGTGCGAGGCAAGACCATGCGCTGAGAAAAGCTACGACAAGGCTCCGGCGTACTTAGTTTTTTAACCAGCAATCCTGTGGCCGATGTGACTGACAATGGCGTAGCGTAGTTGTTCCTACTGCCGTGAAGTCGTGCCGATTTCCGGGGGAACGCTGCGAAGCAGCGTAGCGTGAATCATTTATATCATGCGGCTTTGCGCAATGCAATAACCTTGTCGTTGCGTTTCTCGCGCATCGCTTGATGCACTTTCTCAAGCAATGCATAGCCGTTGAATCGACGCCAACGTTCCTTGCGGCGGATCGAGCAGCGCCCAGACGAGATACGTCGCCGATTCTGCCTGACGAAGTCGTTTGCACACGTTGCTGCGCGAGCGAACGACGTCGAAGTTGGACTCAATGATGTTCGTCGTCCGCAGATGCTTCCAGTGCTCTGACGGGAAGTCGTAGTACGCCGTCATGCGGGCAACGTCGTCACGCAGACAGGCCGCGGCCTTGGGATATTGCCTCGAAAGCTCCCGCGCGAGCTTCTCGATGAGGCGTTCGGCTCGCGCGCGGGTTTCGGCATGCATGATCTCAGAGCAGGCGCGTGTGAATCGTCGGGCGATGCTTCTCCGGCAGCTTGTCCTCGACGTTGCGCATCTTGTGCAGCCAGCACCGTTGCTGCTTGGCCCGCGGGAAGACGGCTGTGAAGGCTTTCCAGATGCCCTGCGCGCCGTCGGCGACGAGCATCGCGACGTTCTTGAGGCCGCGATCGCGCAGACCCTCGAAAACCACCACTCCAGCTCTCGGCGCTCTCGCCGAACGCATCTTCCAGCGCCAATAAATCCTTGTCGCCCTTAATGTTTACACCAATAACGGCCAGCATCACGCGCCGTTCGTCTTCGGCGCCGGCGTCGAGGTACACGCCGTCGGCCCACAAGGTACACGTACTCATCGGCGATTGATCGACGCGACCAGAGCGTGATAGTCGTCGAGGAACTGCTTGTTGACGCGTGAGATCGTCGAAGGCGACAAGCGGCGCCGTTTCACCCAGCAGCGCTCGCAACGATGGCTCGAAATCGCGTGTTGACAAGCCTTGCAGCCACAGCTCGTGCATCGTTCTGTCGAGCTCGGGGAAACGGCGCTTATATGGCGGCAGTATCTCCGACGCGAACGGCACCTCACTCTCGCGCACGCGCGGCCGGCGGATCGTCTACTGGCGTACTGCCGTAGCTCATCGTTCGCTGCTTCTTCGTAGCCATCTCGGTAGCCGCTCGTGCTCTTGGCTGGAACGCCGAGAACGCGCCCGAGGAACTCATCGGCTTCAGCGACCAAGCACGGCCTGGATAATCTCGCTGATCTTCAGGCGGCAGAGCTCTTCCAGCGTAGCTCATCCGGGTCTCGCGCGGTCCGGAATAGCAGGCGTTGGAACCGCCCGTAAGCGAACCTTGCGCATAGCGTAGTCTCCTTTGAATGTCAGAAGTTTTTAGGAGCTACGCTACTTCTTTAGCCGTCACCCCCGGAGATCGGGGCGACCTTACTGCCGTCCATTGACACTTAATGTTCTACTTCAGCGTTGACTTGGATGAATGGTTTACCGTCTCCATTGTCGTCGCCGTGGAATATTTTAATATTGTAGCCAGAAACGTAAGCGGCGTCAGAGATACCGGACGACTGCTCTAGAATATAGCCCGGGGGCAGCGAAGCGCTTATGGTACCAAGCAAGGCCTGGAAGGACGTTACAGTCTCACTCTGGGTCTGCAACGTAATATCACAGTTAAAGCTCCATTTAGTGTCTCCGTTCAGCACGGTTGACTCGCTCACGAGACAATCGGAAAAGCCAGTGGGTGAGTCCGCAGCTTTGTAGACCGTACCGTTAAAATTCTGCGGTATTTTAGCGCCCGCCATATTAGCTAACGAACGCGTATTCACGCCGTCGATCAGGTCTGCGAGTAGATGTGCCCATTGGGAGTCGTACGTCGTTCCCGCTACATAGGTTACATTTACGGGAAAGTCAGTATCGGGATGATTGGCAGTTAGGTCCTGAAGCTCGTACGGATATTGCGATGTGTGAACGTTGACGATTGCATCGATGTAGTAAGCCATAAACTTATCCAGATCGACTGAATATTGATTTGCCAAAAGCGAGCGCGATCCACTGGCTAACTGATTCCAGATGTTATTAAGAACGCCGCCTGCCTGATCATAAGGATACGGATCATTGAAAATAACATTAAAAGAAACACTCGTGGGCTCTTCGTATCCCACTATAAGCACGGCATGCGGTGTCGCGGTTGCCTGAATCATTACTGGTATCGGACGCCCCGCATCGATATTATCACGGATAACGCCTTCGCTTAATTTGGTAATTCGCGGTGCTTAGGAGCGTAGCCGACAGTAAGGTTTGGCTCGAGTATTGCGCGCCGCCGAATGTTCGTAAGGCCGCAGGATACTCGGTAAGGACCTCCTCTATAAGTGGTGCCGAGCCAGCGCCGCTGCAAGCCTGTTGGCTATCCACGTCCTTTGGTAAGAGGCTTATCGCGTACAACCTACATTCGAGTGGGAAATTCGTTAAGTTGGGATGATTAGGGATGCTGGCAAGATCCACTGGCACGTGAAGGTACTGTAGTACCATCCTTATGACTGCGAGCCAACATGACGAGTTAGTTAATTGCGTAGACGGTGCTATGGCGAGTACTCGGTGCGTAATCCCTGCCGCTGATGATTTCGCCGTGAAGAGCAACAATATAGCTATAGCGATCAGTAGGCTTAGAGGGCTAGCACGATGTTTTCTATCTTTTGACATTAGGCTGGATGCCGTTACGGATGAAGGTCAATATCGGCAGTTTCGTTGCTACTCTGATCGAAATCATAGATCACTCGACTCGCGTCGGCTGGATAGCTATAGGGTTGGGACGCCAATTTGAGGGACCCAAGGGGTCCAAGCAACGTCGGCTGCTTTCGATGTGGCCTTGCCAATATCGACGTTAGTCCATCTAATCAGCGGCGTGTTTAGTGTTGCCGTTCGCCCAAAATAGCTGCCGCTTCGGTCCCAGTTGCTGTGGAAAATCACGGCCTTTTGTGGATCACTCAGTAGGTAGCTCCATCCGTTTGGTTGTCCAATCGAAACCATCCGTTTCACGACGACGTCATTCCCAGGTAAAACAGCGTAGTCCCAGCCGTCGCCTTGGCGGCGCGGGAATGGTACCGTCACAGTGTTCTGGCCGGTTCGCGTGGTAACTCCGTGTACCGTAATATTTAGACTGGTTCCATCCGGAACTGGCCCAAACTGAAAAGCGACAGTTTGACCACATCGAATGCGAGCGTCTCCCGGCTTCCCCTCGTGATGATCGAGGTAATAGGCAACTATCACCGCATAGTCATCGTGTAACACGCTGTATTGAAACCCAGCATCTACGCTGGCACCACCGTTGCCGTTGCCCCAGCCGCCAACATAGATAAAGCCGTTCTCGAGCGGCTTACCCGTTAACGGATCTGTTTGAAGATGCGCGGCATCGCAGGGTAAGTACACGGAGCCGCGCACCTGATTGTAGCCAGCGATGCTGACCTGTCTGATACATGGTCCGGTCGAAAAAGCCTTCTCGACGCTTCCTACGCCACTTATAGGTATGCTCGGCTTGTCCTGAATCGGTGGAAGTGCTATTGTCTCGCCATTTGAGTCCACGACGGAATCCGTGGCATAAATGTTGCCCTGAATCGCGCCTTGCGAGCGAGCTTCGGGCGTGCAAACTAAGGGTACGGTGAATATTGAAAAAACTAGGACGTACCTTATAGCTCGAAACGAGGCCGATAAATGTGGCCACAAGGGCATAGCACATCCTCCCACCCAAGACGGGCAATCGCGGGTCAAACGAGCTGGGCACGTCTGACGGGTCCACCAATCGAATCCAATCATAACACCAGCGCCGCAATTTTGGGAAGACTGGGGATCCTGGTCAACTGCCGCCCCAAAGACAGCGTTCTCGTACTTTACCCGATTGGCACGGAATAGGATCGCAAGAACGGCCCACGCGCTGCTGTAGGCCCGGCGCAGCTAGACGTGAATGCCGCCCAGGCTCGCGGAGCCGCAGCCCGGGCACGAATATCTCCCCGCAATCGTTGGTAATGCTCAGACCTACAATGGGCGGTCTAATCCACCGTTAGGATCGACGGGCTACCAAGTCGGAATCACGGCAACACTGCCCGTTGTCGATAGCGGCAGCCGGCCGGCCGCCGTGCACGAGGCGGACGCCGCCGCGCACCACGCGCAGGCGGCGTTGGAGCGGGCGCAGCTCTCGGCACAACGCGACATCGCCAATGCTTGGCGCGAGTACGAGGCTGCGGAACGGAATCTTGAGACCGCCCGGGTGCAAGCCGCAGCAGCTGCGGAGGAGCTTCGGGTCGCAACCCTGCGTGAACACGCGGGCAAGGGAACGACGCTCGAAATGCTTTCCGCGCTTTCCGATGATGCCGTTGCTCGGGAAAACGGGCTACGCGCCGTTGCACGAATCAATGATGCGATCGCTTTCGTTCATCATGCTGCCGGTGACACACCGACAGAAAAGGAGCCTATGTGAAACACCTCATCGCACTCGCTGCCGCCGCGATACTCTGCCGCGGTACGCCGTTCTACTTGTTGATGAGTATCAGGATTTTAACCAGCTTGAAGTGTCGTTTATAGACTCGCTCACAGCTCACACGCCTACGATCATCGCTGGTGACGATGATCAGGCGTTGTATCTGGTGCGGAGTTCAAGTTCCCGGCACATACGAGAACGGTACGCCGAGGGAGACTACCAAGCTTTTGAGTTGCCGTTCTGTATGCGGTGCACGGAGCCGATAGTTGATGCAGTGAGAGATATCGTCGCCGAGGCACAGCGGCGAGGTTATCTCCGGAACCGCATCCCAAAACCATACGTCTATTATCCCCCAACAAAGGGTGAAGAGACTGCACGCTATCCGGCTATCCAGCTTGTAGAAGTGTCTGCGCAGAGTCTACGGGTTAACTACTTCGGCCGATATATCGAACAGCAGCTGCAGCTGATCCCAGAGGCCGACGTTATCGCATCGTTCCGAGGCGGATTCCCAACGGTTCTTATAATCGGACCAAGCCAATATCTGCGGCAAGTTCACCAGCATTTAAATGCTCGCGGTTGCCAGTGCATTTTTGAAGAGCACGACGATCCAACACAGGTTGTCGGCGATTATGGACTTCGCTTGCTCCGGGAGCAGCCACAATCAAACCTCGGTTGGCGGATAGTGCTGGCAACAGACGCTCCGCCGTGTGCCGATGCCGTCGTACGAACTTCGCACGAGGGGAATCGACCACTCTGCGACCTGCTGCCGCGCGACTACCGGGAAGAAGTCCTGCGGAGAGCAAACGAGCTGGCGGAAGAAGCACCTTGCGTCGAGCCTGCGGTTGACGCGGAGCCTGGCATAACAATTCGCATGGCCTCTTTCGAAGGGTCGAAGGGTCTATCAGCTCATCATGTATTCATCATTGGTCTTCAAGACGGCGACAGAGGTGGCGCCGGTTTTTTGAACAGCAAATCGCCTTTGCGTAAGTGATTGCTCCGCTCGGTTATGCTGCCTGTGCGGCGAGTGAATTGAAGTATGCGTCGTCCGGCGTTGCCCCGTCAAGCGAAGAGTGCGTCCGAACACCATTATAGAACGCGATGTATCGGCCGATGAGGTCCGGCCCCCGAACCCGAGTCGTACGCGCGTAGATAGACCTCCTCGTACTTCAACGAACGCCAGAAGCGCTCGATGATGATGTTGTCTCGCCAGCAACCCTTGCCATCCATGCTCAACTGTATGCCGAGTTCCTCTCGGATCAGCGCGACGAAATCACCGTCGGTGAACTGGCTGCCCTGATCGGTGTTGAAGATCTCCGGCGTGCCGTAAATTGCGACGGCCTCACGCACGGCTTCGATGCAGAAGTCCAGTCGTCAAGGTGTTCGAGAGTCGCCATGCCAGAACGCGGCGCGTCGCCCAATCAGACAACGGCAAAGAGATACAAGAAGCCTCGCTGCATTGGGATGTAGGTAATATCCGCCGACCAGACTTGGTTCGGCCGCTCGATCGTCATGCCGCGAAGAAGGTATGGAAAGACCGGATGCTCCGGATTCCGCTTGGTCGTCTGTTCGTTTCTTTCGATAGAGCGCTTCAATGCCCATGAGCTGCATCAGTCGCGCGACGTGCCGGCGGCCGACACGATAGCCGAGTTTTCTGAGTTGGTCGCGCAGCTTTCTTGCGCCCATGAACGGATAGTCCGTATGAATGCGATCCATCTCGGTCGCATCAGTTCAAGTCGGCCTTCGATGGTCCGAATCGGAACGTAATAGAGCGAGCCGCGAGAAAGTTCGAGAAGATCGGCTTGGCGCGTGAGCGAGAGATCGTGGTCACGATCGATCATCGCCTTCCGTTCGGCCGCCGACGCGCCCGAGCGCCTTTCTAAAAAATCGTTTTCCAGCGTAAGCTGGCCAATCTTTGCATGAATCTTCTCGACGTCGACCTCTTCGATCTTGACCCTGCTGACGTCGAATGCTGAGACGGCGTTTTGGAGAGTTGAGTCTTCCATTGCGTGATGTGATTGGCATGGATGTCGAACTTCTTAGAGAGCTCGGCCATCGTCAGTTCGCCGCGAATGGCGAGCAACGCAACTTTTGCCTTAAAGGCCGGAGAGTGGTTCCGGCGAGAACGTCGTGCCACGAGATGCTCCTTCTGAAGGCCTTTTCGCCTTCGATGGAGCGAAGTCATCACTTAGATGTCTGTACGGTTATCCGAGGCCACCTCTGACTTGCCCCGTGGTGGCCAGCCAACCGATACAGATATTTGCAATTCATCGTAGCGTTGACTCGGACTCGAAAGCAATGCCATCTTCTCTTTACATGGCGTTGGGGTGGGCAGCCAAAACGTCCCTCGCAGCTAATCGAGTGGATCCAAGGCGACCGCCTCAACCGGGTGCGCGTTGATCGCAACTACTGGGGCGCATAATTCGAGGAAAACTCCAAAATTGGCGCCCGGTGGTTCAGAGGATCCGCAGCTCGACGCTAACCGAAACGCCTTTGGCCGAAAGACAGAACGGCTCACTATACCGTTTACTACCCAGAATCGGCAAAAACTGGCCTTCGGTGTTATTGACTGGTGGACGTACTACGCGCAGAAAGTCCAGTACTGTCAGGCACTTTTGACGCTGAAGGGGTAGTGGCGGGGACGTTAGGAGAACATTCTACGCGCTCCCGCTAGCTCTGAGCAGGAATCGGCTTTCCGCGAAAACTCCACGGTTAAGAGTTGTCAGCAGAAGTTAGCTTAGGGAGCGTTCGACAAACGATCACCACGCCGCCGGCACCCGTTTTCAAGGTCCCCGAAAAACAGCGCTCGAATGGTGATTGCATCGTGGCCATAGATGCCATCCGTAACAATCTTCGCCGGCCCGTATTATCAGCGCAGCAGCGCGCTATGTTCTCGACGGTTATCGCAGCCTCGGTACGAGATGAAGAAACGATTGGTGAATTTAGCGCCTTCGTCGTCGAGATTCCGATCGTAGATGCGGAGTCTGAGTTCGTCGTGGTTTCGGCTCGCCATTGCGTTACAGCGGCGTACGGTGTCGGAGCGGAGGTGGTGCTGCGCGTGCCAATTCAACCCGAGCACATCGATCCCGCGAACCCTCCCTACGTTTGGGATACCGAATCCATACTCGTTTGCGGGTGGGCGCACGACGACAATACGGACGTTTCGGTTGCTCCTTACCAGTTGAACGCGTTCCACCCAATCACTTCCTATCTTCCTGGACGAGGGGAGCATTTGTGGGCGGCCCGCTTCAAATCTTCCGCGATGACGTTCTGATTTTTGGCAGAGGTGTTCTCGGCGATCGCAGCCTCGTAATCCGGAGACGTGGAGCGCTTGCAACTCATGAGACGCCATTTGTTTCGCTCGAAATCGAGCCGAATACGTTTAGGTCCGTGCGCGCGTACATTGTGGAAGCGAACCTAACCGCGGGAATGAGCGGAGGACTGGTGATCTGGACGAACGGAGCTGGTCTTGCGGAAAACGTCGCACTTGGTCTGGTCTCACGGGTACGCATATTCAAACAGATTGGCGCCGCCGGGCATGGGCACACGGGGTGAAGGATGGTGCCACTGGTGACGCTTTTGCCAAGGTTCAGATGGAGATCGAAGCAGCGAGAAACGAGCTCGTCTATGTCATTCCGGGGGGTGAACTCCTTCCTTTAATTGATCGCGTGGCCGTGGATGCTGCCAGAGCGCGTGGAAACGCAAACCCGCAGATTCATCCAAGACTTTGGTAATGCGTGCGCGCTACTCGCTGGTGAGTCGTCATGCTCGATGCCCTCGCAGCTTCAAGCGCCTTCCGGACCGATCGCAGCCTTGGTACCGCGGACGGGCCGGGCGGCTACCGAGCCAACTCCGACACTCGCATATGTGGTGACCCGAGACAGCTAGCGCCCCCTCCTCTAACGGCAATCTAACGGATTATCTAAAACTCGCCGGGATTCGAGGGGACTAGCCGGGACTCAAAAATGCGAAAACCCGTACTAGAAAGGACTATCCGGCACTAGACGGGAGCGGCCGGGACCCCGATTGACGGGTTCGATTTCCGCTGACGCTTACAAGAAAAGCTTTATTCCACTGCGCTTTCGCAGATCCGATCGAGCGCCCGTCTAACAACGGTCTCACGTTCGACGGCAGCCTCACCGAGTGCGAGGGCGCACTGCAACAGCCCGAGCGGGCACTACACCGTTTACTACACAGAATGGGCCGAAAGTTGCCCGCCACGTTTATTGGCCTTAACAGCACGCCCTCATAAATTGTCAGTATTATCAGGGAGCTTCGGACTCAGAGGGTAGTGGCGGGGACGTTAGCGGAACCTCCTACACGCTCCCGCCGCCTTGCGTTCAGTTGTGCAGTGCGATGACGTACCGATCGCGTAGTCCGTCGTTGTCGCGGATGCGAGCTTCTAACCTAAGGCACGAGCCCAGTTTGACGCCGCGGTCCCGACGCGGGCGCCGCCGCCCGACCAGGTTACCGCGCTGGCGTATCCCGCGCGCAAGGCAACCGCTAACGCGGCTACGCTCCGCTTCGACCTTGCGCGCGGGTCCCTTCGCGCGCGGTTCGGCCGCCGTGCGGCGGCGCCACTCGGCTCCGCGGGAGGAAGGCGATGATTGAAGTCTACGGTACAACCTTTGCGTGCGTGGGCGAGATTAAGCGCGGCATGCTTGTGCGCCGGCTGGCGGCTTTCCACGTTGTCGTCGACGTGCGTGTGATTGAGGAAAAGGCTGTTCGTCGGTGGCTCGATGGTGGTGGTACGATTACGCTTGGCTCGGAGGGTCTTGTTGAAGTGGCGCGGTGAAGTGCGTCCATGCCGCGCTTCTAGCTAATCTCCAGCGTTCTGCGCACCGTCGAACGCGCCAGTCCGATTCGATGAACTTCTCCCCAAAGTTCTCCCCATTTTTGCCGAAGATAGACGAAGAAGGACGAGACTTGACGGTCTCGTCCTTCTCAAGCGCTTTCGGACAATTCCCTTGGCTAGTCAGGGTTTTTGCGCATTTTCAATGGTGGAGATGGGGGACTCGAACCCCCGACCCCTTACATGCGAAATGATTCCCCATCAGATCAGCGACCCGCGAAAAAGCGACGAAAACGGCGAAAAGCACCGTAGCCGCCGAGGCTTTCCATCGACTGGGCTTCCAGAGGTTTCCGCTGCTTTCCAGGCTTTTCCGCAGAGAATGGTCGTCAAATGGTCGTCAGGCGGGCTTGGCGGAGTCTATATTAGCAAGAGGTCGCAGAAGGCCGGTCGCTGCGGCCTCGCCGGCAAAACGCCGAATTCCGCAGTTCTGAAATCAACTGCGGCTGTCTGGATGGGTCACCGCAAGCAGGCCGGTCGTCGCAATCGGCACTGGACTCTAACAAATGCCGCCCGTCTCCGCCTCTATAGGGGAAGTGACCCTTTCAAGCGGAGGAGCCTAGATGGCGCAGCCGGTCCCAACGATCTCGTTGAAGCCGCAAGGTGCGGCAGTGCTCTCGAAATCGAACGGCTTCTTCAGGCGGTCTGGCCGGTGGCGTATCGGCTAGCATACTCGGTGCTCGGAGACCGGGAAACCGCTGAAGACGCAGCAAGGAATCGTGTGTCATCCTCTACAGCACCATCGCGTCTCTGCGCGATCCGGCGGCGTTCCGCGCTTGGTTCTCGTATCGTTGTGCGGGAAGCGTCCAGCCTGAAGCGTCGGCACGTTGAATCGAATGTCGGAAAAGAGCCGGCCAGCAGATTGAGGACCGAACGACGGCGTTCGATGTGTGGCGCGCACTTTCGATGCTGCCGCAGCACCTGCGCGACGTAATCGTGCTCCGCTATTTCGAGGATCTGTCGAGCCGCGAGATCGCCTCCATCCTGCGGATAAACGACGGCGCCGTGCGATTCCGGCTCATGGTCGCCAGGCGACGGCTACGCCCTCTGCTTGGCGATGTTTTTGCAACTTCCTCAGATTCCACCACCGAGGTAACGACGAATGCAATCTGAATTCCAATCGATGTGCGAGAGTGCGTGGGCAGGCATCTCCGTGCCGGAGATTCCGCTTGCCGCAATACGAAGGGCAGCGAAACAGGTGTCGGCGCCGAGCAAAAGACGCAAGCGGATCGTAGCTATCGTACTTTTCGGAGTTTTCATCGCGGGCGCCGCAGCGGCCGCCGAGTTGTGGGGATTACGGCGCTCATCTATCATTCGGGCCTTCCGGTAGAGTGCAAATGTTGACGACGGACGAGTTCCATGTCTATGAGGATCCCCTACCGAGAGACCTTCCAGTATCGCTCGCGGCGCGACATCTCCAGTATCCGGCTGGGCTACCCGCAGGGACGACGCTCGGCGAGGTCGGCTACGGTCCGAGTATCATTCTGCTCGACTACGATCTTCCAGGCGCTTGGCGGCGGCCGAATCACCTCCTGCGCTTCTGGCTTGTCGATCCGCGCGCGCTCACGGCTCCCCGCAGCCCGCGCGCTTTCTCATTCAAGATGGGGGGTTGGCTTCCACAGGATCCGTTCGATGGAACATCGGCCACGAGCTGTCATCGTGATGCGCAGCTTAGCGACCCCTTCGGAGATCGAAATATAAAACGCGCGATGCTAGCCGAAGCGAAAAGGCGATCAGCCCCATCACGGCAGCGATGGCGATTCTTTCGTTGTTCTCACTCACTGCATGCCATGTCAAGTCAACAGATTCTGTTAAATGCAGTTGACGAACATTCAGTGGGCAATTCCATAAGTGTGTTCCGCTTGCTCGAACTCATCGCCCTCGATGGCTCCTACGTACCACCTTTAGCGTAGAGTTCCGCGAACGCGACGCGTGGTTATCGCCACTCTGGCTTGGATTCTTGCCTAGGAGCGCGATTAACACGCCCAACGGAAGAACCGCAGCCGAGGTTCTAAGCGCCCTTGCGCGCTCCGGTCTGATTGAGAAACGATACATGAACAACGGCATTCGCTATAACCTGACCGAACGAGCGTTTCCGTACTATTTCGAAGGCAACGACTTCGGAGACAATCCCGACCATTTGTCATATCTCTGCTATTCACGGTTGGTACCGGATCGAGTTGTTTCGAGTCAGGCGGTTCACCAATTTGACGAGCCAGGAAGGAATGCGCGGATGGAGTTCGCGTTGCTTTTAGCTGGCACGCGAGCGAAGACGCCGCCTGGGCAAACGACCCCGTGATTCAGTCCCACAGCGTTGGCTTGCGCCTACGTGTCTTCCAGCAATCATCACCCTCGCATCTCGACATGGCGAGTTAAACGTTGATCGTATCAAGTATGAACCCATCGATGCGCTTGCACAACCAGCTGTCTGGTAATCCTCGATTTGATGGCTACGAAGAACGGCATGGCACCGCTGTCGAGTGCCGACGACCTATACTGCTATCCGCTCCGGAGCGGCCGGAAAATCGTCGCCGGTCGGTCATTGGTAGTTGTCGCCGAGCAACTGGTCTAGCACCGGCGGAAGATTGACCCGCGAGGCCCTAGCGTCGGCTTAGAAATGACCTATTATGGTGGAGCGCCAACCTGAAATGACCCATCCAGGCCTATCTCTTGGGACGTACCATCGATCCCTGGCCCGAGGTCCGTAATCTCGTAACCGCGAGCGGCGTTAAGGCGTAGTTTGAGCCGCTGGACCTCTCAACCCACAGTTCCTCCTAGGAAGGCGGCTGCTCCGAATGAAAAACGCGATTTTGTGAAACGGAGTTTTGGGATTGCGTTCCTTGCAGCATCATGCATTGCTTACGTATCTGCCGGTCAGCTGCCAGCACCGCAGCCCCAGGACCCGGTGACGTTCATGGCTGCAACTGTGCAGCGTTATCCCATTAGTGAGCTGAGCCGGACGGAGGGGATGGGGAATGCGAATGAGCTGGATCTCATCGCGCGGTTGCTCGCGGCTCCACACTTCACAGCGAAGGTCGATGATATCGTCATCGAATGCGCCAACTCGCGCTACCAGGCGATGCTAGTTCGCTACGTCGTCGGCGGAAACGTCCCCGAGCAGCGATTAGCGGCGGTATGGCGCAAGACTACGCAGATCTTCGGCTGCGAGGCTGATCCTACGACAAAGATGCTTATTGATCTCGTGCGAAACTACAATCTCAAGAACCCCCAGCATCAGCTCCGCGTTCTGGCTACCGATCCGCCGATCGACTGGAGCACAGTCCACACCAGCGCCGAATTCGAGAAGTTCTTGGACAAGCGCGATAGCAATGCCGCATCCGTCATCGAAAGCCAAGTTCTCGCACGGCATCGCAGAGCGCTGGCCGTCATTGGGGGCTATCACTTCACCCGCTGGGCGACGCCGGAGCAGGGCACATCGATAACGATGCTGTTGGAGAGAAGCTACCCGGGCTCAACCTATGTCATTTATGATATCGAAAACGTCTCTCGTTTTAGCGCCGCTCTGCGGCAACTCTTTGCATCGTGGCCCGCTCCGGTTATCGTACCGATTACGGGAACAGAGCTTGCGGTTCAAAGCGCGCGAACCATCACCTCCAGCGATACTATGCGCCACGTCGGGTCGCGTTGGGTTCCGGTGGACGATGCGTTCCCGGGCCATACCCTCGGGGAACTCTTCGACGCGATTCTCTACCTGGGGCCGGCCAATAAGCTGCGAACTATTGAGCTCAAAGAGCCGGCGGATCAACCGTACGCCTCCGAGCTAAAGCGGCTACGTGCGATCGTTATGGGAACTCCGCAGCCGACATAGCGGTTTTGGAGACGGGCGTTTGGTGGGCAGCATTAGGGGCGGTACGGCGGAGGGGCAACCGAGCATCGTCGGCGCCTGACAGATTCAGGCTGACCCACCGCGTAGCACCTATGCCGAACGATCTGTTCGCCGGCGGAGCGATCCACATTCGAAAGTCGAATCCGCGTGTTTATCCTGGTCCGATTATCCACTTGTCAATCCACATTCGCTCGTGCCATGCGTTCCAGGTGATGGGGCGTGCCGAAAGAATCGGATAGAAAAATATGAACGCCGCGATGACCAATGTTACGTAAACGCCCACGGAAACTGTCGATATCGCCACGTGCTTCCGCGCTAGCTTACCCCATCGCGAAAGATGCTGCAGCGCGATCGCATTGCAAAGACAAATAAGGGGAATATTTACGTAGAAGTGATATGCGAACGTAATACGAGGTGACCCGGCCCACGGCACCCACTGAAGAACGTAATCGAGCACAATGAGTGCGTAGGCCTTATTGCGCAGCCGAAAGGCCAACACAGCGACGAAGGGAACGCTAAAAAGTCCAAACCAGAGGATGATTGGATTTGGCAACGAGGTGACTTCGGAGACGCAACATTGTTTCGGATCTGAGGGATCTTGGCGTTGATCGAGGTAGAAATATGCGACTGGTACATAGTCAAGCGGCCACTCCCACCACTTTGAAGAATACGGATGTGTAGCGTGTGCTACGCCAACGTCGTGGTATTCGAACATTGAGTACTGGCGGTATACGACATCATTAAAGTTGTGGATTTCGTTGGGATCGGGCGAGTGGCGGGCGAGATCAGGCACCCAGGCCAGCGCGTAGATCGTCATGCTGACAACTACGATCGTGACGAGCGCGGAGTCGAGGCGAAAACCACGCGGATTTCCCCAGAGCGTTGGCCGATTCGCGAAGAAATAACGCTGCAGCCAAACGAGGATGACTACGACGAAGCTCACGCCGAAACCCATGACCCCGTACCACTTCGCGCTCACGAGCAGCCCCAGCGCGACCGTAAAAAGGATCAGCCAGAGCTTTGATGAGCTGCCTTTCTCGGTGGCGTTGCCCGCGCGGATTTCGTCCTCGGCGTAGACCGCGCCGCCGTTAGGCGTTTCGTAGGCGACGCTCGCGTCGCGCCGATATTCGATGCGCAGCGGATCGTCATCGTAGACGAGCACGCCGCCCTTGGCTTGCGAGATCGCGCCGCGCGCAATCTTTCCGCGCGCGTCGATCGTGCCGCCGTCGGCGGCGAAGACCGTCGTTCCGTCGCCGCCGCGCAACGCGTAGGAGCCCTCGGCGTACGTAAGCTCGCGGCGGCCGTCCCCGAACTGCCGCCGCACGACGAGATAGCGTATGAGCAAATAGGCGAGGCACATCACGTAGAGCGTGACGACCGACGTGGCCGCAGCGTCGAAAGCCCAAAAGATGCGGAAGATCTGGCCAATTGCAGCGCCGATTGCGAGCGCGGCGGCCGCGGCGCCCGCGAATGCCCACCACGGCACGACGACGTGCCCGCGTTCGCCGACCTGCGAACTGATCCAAAAACGATAGAACGCGTAGACCGCGAGCGTCGCGAAGAAGATGACGAAGCCTTCAGGTGTAGCCGTGCGCGATTGCACGAAGTGCATGCCGTCGAAGGTCAGCAGCAGCGCCGTCGTGGTCGCAAAGAGCGTCGATCCGGTGACGCGTTTGGCGAAGCAATACAGCAGCATCACGACGAGCGCGCCGAACACGAGATCGAGAAAGCGCCAGCCGTACGGATTGTCGCCGTTACTCATGTGGCCGATCATGCCATTGAGGAACGTCCATCCGCCGAGACCGTGGCCCTTCGGCATGCCGCCGAAGAGCATCATCGAGAATGTGATCAGAAGCTTGCTGAGTGGCGGATGCGTGTTCTCGTAGATGCGCAGGTTCTGCAGATACTCTTCACCGGCACGAGCGAAGTATGTCTCGTCGAAGATGCCGCAACGCGCAAGTCCCGCTTCTGCCCAACAGGAGGAGCCGTTCGGCCGCCAATAGCCGACAAAGGACAGAACGAAATTCCCGATTCCGAGCACCACCATGATCGCGTAGTCCAGCGGCATGCGCATCACCGCCAGGCCTTCGCGCGGATCGAACCAGTTGCGCGTGCCTTCGACCCCCGCTTCTTCGGCCGCTCCTGGCCCTCCGGGCGCCGGCGCCGCACGACCCGCACCGACGTCGCTGGTTTCGAGATACTGATAGCCTAGCCAGAAGAAGACACCGACGGCGACCAGCGACAACACCGTCGTCCACGGCCCCCATAAATTTTGAGTGTTGGCGCCGGCGACGTTGCTGCTGATGACGTGGATGTACTCCAAGCTGTACGCGAGATTCGCAAAAAGAATGATCGAGATCGCGACGGCGCCCCAGAGATAGCGGCGCGCGAAGGGAATGCAGGCGATCGTAAAGACCAAGCCATTGAAAATATATCGCTCGTGCATACGCGTCGCGAGGGTAAAAAAAGCAAGCGTTGCGATCGCGCAGCCTTCGAGCAGCGCTTGGGGCCTCCGGTCTTGCAAGTACCGCCAAACGATCAGCCCGAGCGCCGCCAGAACCAGGGCGATGCCCCAAGCGTACTGTGGCAAGAACACAATCTTCTGATTGTCCGGAACCCAGAGGATGCCGCGTAGTGCCCAGAGATTAAACGCGTTGACGCTGTTGTACGGGTAGAGGTTCGACCCGTACGAATAGAGGTGGGCGAGCCAGTCAAAGGTCGAGATCGGATTGCCGGGATGAAACGGCTCGGCGATCAGGAGCGCAAAGAGAATTGCCGCGCCGATCCCGATTCCCGTCGCGGTGATGCGCGCGCGCCGGTGCCTGGGATCGACGAAGGCGAAGGCAATCATCAGCGGCAACAACACGGCGGCTTGCGGCTTGATAAGCAGGGAATACGCGAGCGCGATCCAGCCGCCGACGATCCAGCGCGTTGCGCGTGCGCTCAACACACCGCGCGCGCTCTTGCGCCACTGGTTCGCCGGCTGCGGCTCGAAGTCGTCGCTGCGTAGGAGCGCGTAGACGCCGAGCAGCGCAAAGAAGCACGCGACCGAATCGACTTGTCCCCAGAGCGCCGAGACGAAGACGACCGCAGGGTTGAGCACGTAGAGCGCAACAGCGCCGAGTGCGAGCTTCTCCGATCCGAAGCGCCGCGCGACCGCGTAGACGAGAACACCGAGCGCGAGGTCGAAGAGAATTGCGGGTAACTTGACGAGGATCGCGAGGACTTCCAATCCGGCAGCGTCCGCCTTTGAAAAAAAGTGACCAGAACTCACCAACAATGTCGAGAATATAGAAATAGCCCGGTGGGTAATCGACGAAGTTCGTCGAGGCGTAGAAGCCGGTTGGGCCATGTGCGACGAGCGCACTTGCCCATGCCTCGAAACTTGAGATGTCGTTGGGGAAGCCTTGCGCTCGCACGGAGGCGAGGCGCCAGACCAGCCCCAAAATCAGAATAATCGTGAGGAATAGCCACCCCGACTGAATGAAACGGCGCGCGCAGACGTATGCTGGGGGCCTGGCGTTCGAAGAATCCGTCACTTGTAGCTCGGCTGCAAGAGCTCCATCATAACGGCAGCAACCAGTGCGCAGATCGAAGCGACGAGCTGTCGGATCAGCTAACCGCAGGGCCAGGCGCGGGACGAGGCGCAGGTGTTACTAATGTTGCGGGCGCCGCCGAGACTAGTGGACTAGGCAGAGCCGCTCCGGAAAGAGCTGTACCGTTCCTCGCTGCGTGCGAAGCCACGCTCAACCAAAAGCAAAGCGAACAGACGGCAATGGCAACCGTTCCAGACACCGATCGCGCGAGGTGACGGCGCGATATTTGCCTAGCTCGCTTACGAATTGAATCGGTCGGAGCCGGCGGGACGCTAACCGCAAGGGCGTCGCGTATTGCGATCTCGGAGATCGAACGGCATCTTTCCTTATCCCTTCTCGCTCCCGGATTGTGGGTCGCGCACGGTGAGCAATGGCTCCAATATCTTTCTAGCGTTCATAACGTGAAATCGCACAGTGCTGTCGGGAATCGCGAGCACTTTCGCAATCTCTCGGCTGCTCATCTCGGCATAGTAATGAAGCGCGACGACTGCGCGTTGGCGTGGCGTCAGTCGGTCTAAGGCCCGCATGACATCGATTTTGACGAGACTCTCAGCTGGCTCGGTGGAAGCCATGATTTCGAGGGCGAACTGCTCGTCGCGACGCTGTTTCTTTCCGATCGACAATGCCGTTCTGACGACGATGCGATAGAGCCAGACGTTGAACGCCCCCGGTGCCCGGAGTTTGGGCATAGCGTGGAGGATTCTTGCGCACGCTTCCTGTGCGGCATCTTCCGCTAACCCGTGATCGCGCAAGACCGAAAAGGCGACCCGATAAGCCTGCGGCCAGATGCCTCGTATGAAGCAGTCAACTTCAGCATCAGACGCTTCACGGGAGAGCCCATGTACGTCGGTCCGAAGCTTCACGCCCGGCCATGGGGCGCTCTCCGCGATCATCACATTATTATAGAGCGTCTACCGATGCAGAAGTGTTGGCCGAGACGTCGGGGGTCGGGGTCCCTTTTGTTTCCAATAGCCGCCAACGGTCCCATAAGGTTGGCATTTTCCGAAAGCTCCATCGTGCGCTGCTGAGAATCGAGTAGCCGAAGCGCGGCAGCCGCCGCAACCGCCGTCTCCGATCCTCGCGCTGCGCGCTGCGGTCTCCGTCTCGGCGCTACCGCGCCGCAGTTGCCCCGGCTCCCGCGCTTCGGCTCAGGCCACTGCATTAGCAGCGCCCGCTGGAGCTCGTCAGGACCTAAGAATGTTGGGCTTCGACGTGCCGCTCATACGCCAATAGTCCGCGCGCGATAGGCGCGCGAGGAGGATACGGTCATGATCGAAGGGACCCCACTGAGCCAGCTGGCCCAGCAGCTGATCGCCGAACGCCAGACGCAGCGCGACTTCATCGCAGACACGCGCCGGCTCACCGCGCATCCGGTGGGTGCAGGGGTGAGCATCGAGCTTCAGCACACCGACGGCACAACCGCCGTCGCGCCTACACGGTTCGCACTCGGCCAGATTGCGAGCCACTACAAGATCCCCATGGCCTACGTCGATCGGATGACCCAGGCCGGCGCCGGGCCGCTGCTTGCGCAGAACCTCGCGTACTGGTTTGCCGAGCAGCCGTCGACGCGGCTGCTGCGGACACGCACTGGGGAAACCGGAGAGCTACGCGCATTTCTGTCACGCCGGTACCGTCCGCTGGACAACTACGAGCTCGCCGAAGCCGTGATCCCGCAACTTGAGCGGCCCGGCGTGCACGTCGTGTCAGCCCGGATCACCGACACTCATTTCTACCTTCAGGCGACCAGCGACCGCGTCACAGCGGAAGTTCGCCGAGGCGACATCGTGCAGGCTGGCGTGGTAATCGCCAACAGCGAGGTGGGGGCATCGTCGCTGCGGATTTCGCCCATGGTTTATCGATTGATCTGCACGAACGGCTTGATCTCGGGATCCGAGCTTCGCCAGCACCACGTCGGCCGAGGGATCGATCCTGCCGATGATGGAGCGTCGGAGTTCTATAGGGATGAGACATGCAGGGCCGTCGATCGGGCGTTCTGGCTGAAGGTCGTTGACACCGTCGATGCCGCGATGAACGAAGCGCTCTTCGGTCAACTGGTCCACAAGCTTCGCGTAGCGGCGGGCGAGCCGCTCGATGCAAAGCCGAGTGAGATCGTGGAAGTCGTCGCCCGGCGATTCGGCTTGACCGAAGTGGAGCAGGACGGCGTGCTCCACCAACTCGCACTCGGCGCGGACTGGACTCGCTACGGGGTCGTCAACGCCGTAACACGTATCGCGGAAGATTCCGCGACCTACGATCGCGCGGTTGAGCTCGAGCGCATCGGTGGCGAGGTCTTGGATCTGCCGGCTTCGGCGTTCAGCCACAACTGAAGGAAAGGCGATGGTCTCGGCGGCGCGGCTGACGAAGGCCGAGGAGGTTTCGCACTCCTCGGCCTTGTTCATTCGACGCCGTGCGCGGACGAGTCGTAGTGCGGTGCCCACTATGCCACAGGACATTCAGAACCAATCAACGTGAGAGTTTTTCATGCGACCAGTTTTCCTTAGCGGCTCACGTTCTTTAGCTCGATTTCGTCAAGCTTACGCGGCGCATTCGGGGCGTCCCACCCGAGGGGGTTCAGTTCCTGATCTAGGAAAGCAATTAAATCCTCACTCCTCGGGAACAACCGATGCGCGAACGCTATTGCCTTATTAGGTGTATCGAAACCGTCGCGCTGGTCTTCCCAATCCGGCAGAGGTGGTTGCTTAGCTCCCGCCCCCGCTTCGATCCAGACCTCCTTCGTTCCGCGCGTTCCCCGCTGGCCTACTATATAAGCCTTGTAGCGTTCGCGCTGCTTGGTGCCACCAAGGTAAACCTTTGCATTCGTGATCCTACTCATAGACCGTCCTTTCGCTAACTCCCGATCGGGGCGGAATCTGTCAAGACGTTTGATACCGGTACTCATCTGAATGCGCATGCGCGCTTAATTAAAGATTATCGGCCGATTTGGGCCATCCATGTAAGTATGGCTCGAGGCACTCGTGAGTCGAGCTGACCGGGAATGAAGTATTCCGACCCGTCGTTCGGATGCGAGGGTGGAATCGCCAGAAACAGGTGATCGTCGTCCGGCAGCCGATCGATGGTGATGCGCCGATTTGCGGCGTGGGCAGCATCGGCGAGATAGTGCAAATCCGACGGTAACACTTGGAGGTCCCGGCCGCCCTGCAGCACCAGAATCGGTACGTCGACGTGGCGGATGACTTGCGCCGGGTCGATTACCATGTCTGACGCGAAGCCTTTGCGAACAGCCTGCTCCAGCGCGGGTGTCATCCGCGCCGACTGCTCGTCGAGAATGCGCTGCATTGGAATCGCGGGCGGCGCCATCAACACGACGCCCGCAAGTCTGTCAATCGAGGGTGCGACCAACGGCACGACAATCCCACCTTCGCTGTGTCCAAGCAGGAAGAGGCGGTCGGGATCGACGTTCGGCTGCGCGCGTAGAAATGCGACGGCTGCGCGCGCGTCGTCGCCAAGGACATGAAAGTCCTCGGTTGCCGTTCCTGTGCTGGCGCCGATGCCGCGCTTGTCGTAGCGAAGCACGACGACGCCCGCATTCGAAAGCGCGTTGCTTAGGTCGAGGAACGTAGGATTTTGCGGGACGCCACCATCACGCGTGGCGGGTCCGCTTCCGTGAACGAAGACGAACGCGGGCATGCGTCCCAGTGGGCCATTCGGGACCGTCAGCGTCCCGACCAACACGGCGTCGCCCGACCCGAAGGTCACGTCCCGACTGGAAAAGTGCGGCGACGGCGTCGGATACGGCGTGGCAAGGGCAACCGCGGGCGTGCTCGAGGTCGGGCGGGTAAGTGTCAGCGGTAGGCTCGCACCGTTCTGCGTGAACGTGCCGGTGATGGCGTTTGCACCGATGTTTCCTGTGTAGGAAGCACCGACGCTAGGTATCGCAAAGGTCAAGGTTCCGTTCGCGCGGCTTATTGTGATCGGTATCGAGAATCCGTGTTGCGAGGGACTGTCCATCGAGCCACGGAGCGATCCGGCCGGCGCGTCCTCAACGTGAATCGCCAGCAACAGATCACCGCCCGGCGTGCTGAGTGTCCCTAGCCACGTGCCGGCCAAGTCGCTCGTGCCGATAGAGCTCGGCGTAAGAACGAGCGGCACGCTAATTCCCCTCTGCGTGAACGTTCCCGAGATGGCGTTGGCCGAGATCACGCCGGTAAATGTGATTCCGAGCTTCGCGATAGCGAAGCTCACATTTCCATTTGACGCGGAAATAGAATCCACTCGGATCGACTGCCCACTCTGATAGGGGCTCTTCGCCGTCGCCGACAGCCCGCTGCTCCCGTCAGCGATCGTGATCACAAACAGTAGCTGAGCGCTCGGAAAATCGAGCATTCCCGACCAGCTGCCCGGTAAGCTCTGCGCTCCGGTGGCATAGGTCATGCTCGTAAGGAGACAGCAAGCGAAAAATGCTGCCGCTAATCTGCGCATAGCCGATCCTTTCGAAGAAGAAAAGTCCAACGATCTAACCATATTAAACTTAATCTGAATGTTATGTACGCTTAGACTCCGATCCCGTCGTGCGCGGGCGGATTTATCCATAACCTCACCAGGTAGAATGATCGTTTCGGTAGGCCGCGGACGAAGCGCTCCGGATTTGCCGCGTAGGCGAGCTGCGCCCTTGCAGTTCTAGAGCTATCCTTCGGACGGATCGGTTCTCCATTCAGCAAGAAGTTTCGCTGCGACTTCTTCCATTTCAGCATCCATCTCGTTGTGCGCGCGGTAGTAAGCGATGTTCTCCTCTAGCATTGTTATCGCTGGCAGGCCGCTGACGAAGTTCTCTATCGCCCCCTTTGGGATCGTGCGCTTCCCGTAGTATTCGGTGTAATAGATCTTCCGCTGGTCCATTAGTTCGCGAACTCGACTCGTTGAGATGTGCAGGATCCTCGCCGCCTCCGTGATGCTTACCGAGCTCTTTTCTTTAACTTCTCGCTTTTCTGGCGGACGCCGAACCGGAGTGACGGCCTCGGGCAAGGTAGACTTTTTCACCGGGTTACGTCGCATCGGCCGACTTGGGGAAACCGGTTCCGGTGAGACCGGTTCCTTCAGCGGAAGTTCGCCATTCAAAAAGGCGACAAGCGTGTTTCTTGGGATAAGGACTCTCCGTCCCAGTCGCGTACTGGAACTACTGCGTCTTGCCAGTTCATATACGGAGCTTCTACTCGTTCCAAGGATCGACGCAACCTCGGTCACGGTGTATACAGGCTTTGTTAGGCCGTGCAGATCAGGTGATTTCGATTCTATTGGCGGCGCTGCTTCATGCCGCTCACGCACGGAGTATTCGACAGCGATTGTCTCGTCATCCTGAATTGCTGACGATACGAGCTTCAAGGCTTCATCTGCGGTATCGGCGCGCACATCATAACCGAGCCGTACTTCGACTAAATATCGTTTCATCGTGAGTGGTCAGCTATCGTCGACGATTTGTACTTCGTTTATGGAGCTTCGTTGTACGCGCCACAGGCGTAGCAGACGAAGATCACCGGCCCACTATCACTCATGAACTGAATCTTATCCGGGACCGACGCGACGACCTTACCGCATATCCCGCACACGAAGTCCACCTCGTGCACGCCTGCGTGTACGTACGGACCGCCTTGAAAGTTCAGGACCGCGCGACCTTCTGGCGGCTTAGACAGGGGTTGCAAGGCTATGCGCTTACGGTGGCCATTTCCACGTGCCATGGAGTCATTCTAGCTGGCCAGGTCGCCCGAAACAATGGACCGACAAAGGGTCCACGCTGCGCCGACACCGATGCACTTGAGATACGGAATGCTGACGACAACGCGGCGCCTCCGCGGCCAGGCAGCTTCCTGATCAGTCGGCTCGCGACGGCCAATGCAAGGGACCGCACATTCAATTATTATCCCAAACGGAAATTCCTATTATCCCAAATGGAAACTCCGATCGGACTAATTCAAAATGAGTAGAGACGCGCACTGCGTCCGCCACGTACGTTCAACGCATGGATCACGAGCCGGACACACCATCGAGCAACCGATTGGCTGTCGTGCGACGAAAACTTGTGCGCGTGATCGCCCTTTTCTTGCTACGTCTCGCAAATGAAGAGTCGCAGCGCCGAACTCGGCGGCGTCGCCGACGACGGAAGCGATTTCGCCGATTGGCATGCCCAGCAAGGAACGAATCCTCACGCCTGCACGTTCTCCAAGAAGGCGAGCCTTTGAAGGCCCGCCGGCAACAAGTTTACTGCCGATCGCCCGGCTTAGGACGATCGGGGAGTTGAGGCATGGACGGAGGACCGAACGACCGGCTAGCTACGGTGAGGACGAAGCTGTTGCGTGTGATTGCAATTCTTCGACAGCGGCTTCAAGCCGACGAACCCGAGCGCGCAACTCCACCACCTCGTCGTGAAGAAGCAGGGCGCTCTCGGCGGTTTCCAACTGAGCCCGCTCAAGCTCCCGACTCCCGTCACGACGCCTCTTCCGGTCCCGAGCCCCCTCCGGAGGTCCCGCCGAAAGCGGGATAGCCGGCTCCGACTCTCCCGCCAGATACCAAGGCGAAACCTTGAGCTCCTTAGCTAGGCGGAGCGCCGCCTCCAGCTTGAGACTCTTGATGTCACCAGTGCGCATCTTGCGCGCCGCGTCGGCCGAGACTCCGAGAATGTAACCCAGTTCCGTGTCACTCAGACCCCGAACAAGCTCCTTAAAACGTTTACTGAAGTTAACAACGGCCACGGGGTTAGGATACCATAAGAAGTCAATAGTTTCCTATTGACCTTTATCGTGAGCTTGCTATTATACTGGTAGGAAGTAAGACCAACGCGATGCCTCCTCAGGCCAGGGCTACGGCGTAGCGCACCCTTACGCCGTAGCCCAAGCCTACCGGTCGCCACCACGCCCCTTGCCTCCGCTCGCGAAACGGCATGGCTACTATGGACTCAGACGTCCCTTCCGGTGCTTCCGCTCAGGCGTTCGACTACTCGCAGCTGAACGACGGACAGCTTCGCTCGGCGATTCGGTTCGCGGAGAAACATCTTCGCTGGGTCGAGGAAGATCACGTCACGCTTCTGCGGGCCTACCGTGAAGAGATCGACGCGATGCGCCGGCACCTCATCGATCGCATGCTGAGGCGAATGGTTACCAGCTCGGCACCACTCTCGGGTGAGCAACAGCGCGACCTAAGCCACGCCTTCGAGCGGCGCGCTATGGATGCGAGCGAGATCGCGGTAGTCGTCCGTGCAGCTTCGAGAGGCCGAGTGGGTCACGTCGATGCGTTGACGGAGATCGAGGCGATGGCGTTGCTTCTGCGCTTAGGCCGAGAAGCGTGAATGCCAGGACTGCTGGCCAGCCTGGCCTGTAGAGGGGATTAGTTCGCATGTCCTACGACGACGAGCTCAACTGGCTGCGCGACCGCGGCGTTCAAGTTGATCGCAAGGGTCGGATCATCGTCAGTCTTCCGGCGGTACCGGATGATGTTGACTTCGACGTTGTTGAGCGCGAGCCGTCGATCGCCGAACTCATGCGCCGCGAGATCAATCCTCGCCTGGCTGGATCGCACGGGCGTCGTCGCCGCCGCTTGTCAACGCCGGTCCAGCGTAATCCAGGCGCTACACGAATTTATCAGCAACCGGCGGCGCGCGTCGGCCGGCCGACGATCGGCTCGGAGGCGCGGGTTCACGTGCAAACGATGATCGCTCAAGAAACGCGGGATATTCTTGTAAAACACCGCGTCACGCTCGCCGACGTCTTTGACGATTGCGCCCGAAGGCTTTCGCGTGTGTCCTGACGACGACGAGGCGGTAGGCGGAGAGAAGCGCCGGCCGTCCGCCGGGCGCCCAAAGTCGGGACGCCCGAAGCGTGTCCGCATTACGACGACCATAGAACCGTCCAAACTCGCGGTCCTCCGCGAACACGCGCGCCGCGAGAAGAAATCTCTAGGGCAGCTCGCCGACGAGTACGTCGCCGAGCATTTCCCTGCACCTGAGATCCCGCCGGAATGATCGTTTCAGCATGCCACGCTGCACCCGCGCTCTCAAGGGACTGCCCGCGCTCCCGGCGCAAAGGGCGCGCAATGTTATTCGGATCGATTCGCCGCGGCCTGACCCGCGTCCGTAGGCTTTCAGCCTAAACCACCGCGTTGCGCCAAGTGCTGCGCCTTAGGAAGCTCTTGCGTATATCGGAGTAATGAGCCAACTTTGGGTTTACTCGATAGCCCTACATTGACAAGCGAACAAGGCCGTCGTCGCTGCGCGCAAGGCGCTTGCAGCTCAGGCGGCGGCCGGCGAGGATCCACGTAAGGATTCCGAGGTAAACCGCCGGCGCGCCGCAGCGATCTCCGAGGGCCATCGCCGCAACCGCGGTTGGAGTGGCGAGCACGCTAGCAATAGAGGCGACGAGGCATCGTTCCGTCGTGAGGTATTGCCGAAGCTCGATTCCTTCTCCCTGACCGTGATCGCGGCAGCCACGGGGTTATCGCTAGCGGCCTGCTCGCGCATTCGGTCCGGTAAGCGTGTCCCTCACCCGCGCCACTGGGAGGCACTGGTCGCTTTCGTCGAAGAAACAAACTCGTGACCGCAGCGGAAGAAGACGCAGAAATCTATCGCCGAGCCTCCGAAGCTTTTTCAGGCGATAACCCAACTGCTGAAGTTCTTGTCCAGGAAAGTACCGAAACGGTTTTCGGTCGATCGGCCTCCTGGAGTTACATACGAAAGCGAATCCGGAAATTTCCGAGACGGCCTCTCCTGGCACTCTTCTCTTTATTGAGCGTTCAACTAGATCAAGGACGCCACCCGTTAGATGCTGTTCTTCAGTATCGAGTCACGCAGCGGTTAGCGGATGAATCGCGACGATCCCGGGGCCTCCTGCGCCGACTCAGAGAGGAGCCGCACCGCGTCGTCATTAGCGAGGAACAGCTTGGAATACTAGCCGCAGTCGCCATTTCGTACGCGGAAGGAGAGCAATGGCCACCTGACGGCAACATGGTGCTTCTTGAGGCATTGCTTGCATTCAATAGCCTTCGTTACTCCGAGATTGAGTCGCGTGCATCCGACGCGATTATGAGGCTTCTTTTCACAGAAGTGCGTGCGAGCGTGACTGACGTGGGCAATAAAGCTGAGGTGCTAAAACGGTGGGGTGCCTTCGCCTCTTGGGCACGCACGGATGCTGCTCGCGCCAGTCGGACGTACATCGACCTAGATGGCCTCTTCGAGCGCGCTCTCGGGATGTCGTATCTAGACTTCGCTGCGTCTATGTTCGCATTTTACTCTAACTTCGGAGCTCCGGTGATGGGGCCGGGTGGCGATATACGGAATTATCCGTTTCTCGACACAGCGGCATTTCTTGCATCCGTCGAGCGGCCAGAAACCTTGCAACGCTGGCTTCGGCAAGTCAGTGTCGACATGGTTGATGCAAAAAACAGGTTGCTAGAGTCTCAGTTGTATGCATCGATCGCTTCGCTCGTGCAATTCATGGCAACGCCGCTATTGATAGATGGCGAAGCAACCTATTGCCCCGCCCTACGTTATCTTCCAAATGCAGCCGGCGAAGGGTTGCTGTTCCGTCTCGGACAGTTCTTAGAGGCGTCGGAAAATAGAATGGCCTCCGATCGGTTGCGTAGCTTTTACGGAGACTTCCTAGAGAGCTACGTGACGGATTTCATGCGTGAAGCCACTCGAAGCAGGGGTTGCAGTATATTTAGGGAGCGGACCTTCGGGAAGAGCGAGGAGCGTACTAGCGACATTGCCATATTCGATCATGAAGACGCGATCTTCATCGACGTTAACTCAAAACGATTCAACGTAACTCATTCCGTGCTCGCCCTTGACCTCGACTGGATTCGGCGGGACTTGGAAAGCATGATTGTGGCAAAGCTAAGGAAGATCGCGAAACGAGCCCGCGAATTTCGAAGCGGTAGACTCGCCTACGAAGGCGTGCGCAACGAGAACATAAAGCGGATTACTGGGATCGTGGTTACACCGCAAGGCCTTACGAGGCTTGTGGGTATAACTCAGGAGTTAGACGCAATGCTTCCCTCGATGCCGGACGGCTTGGACCAGTGGGAGTTCTTTGATCTATCTGAAGTGGAAACGCTTCCGCAAATGTTCGACGGTGATCTCAATATCGGGGATCTCGTGGAGCGAAAGCGTCGCGATGAGGCTGGACGACGGCGGAGTCTCACGAACTATCTGTGGCTTAGGGAGCGCGATCGGCTTAGTGACCGTCGCACGGACGAGGACCGGCTCGACGACCCTTGGTTCCAAGAGGTACTTGCGCGAGCCCAGTCGTGGGGCTTACGCGCAGACCGTCAATAGCGTCGCCGCGATGATTAGCGACGCCCCGCGCACGCCGCGTTCTCGCTCAACGAGATCGCAAAGGCCACGGGATTGTCGCTCGCGGCCTGCTCGCGCATCCGCGCAGGAGCGAGGGTGCCGCACCCGAGGCATTGGGATGAGCTCATCGCGCTCGTTGGTAAGTAAAAGTGGGTGCACCTCCCAGTCACGCAAGCGTCGCGAGGGCTGCAACCAGTCCTTGGTTAATCGGCCAAGGCGCTTGCCCCGGCAGAATCAAACCAAGACGAGCAATGATTAATCGTCACAAGCTGCTTTGCTCTGCGGGTGTCCGCCGTAAGTTGCTTCGTCTTAGCCTTAGCGCCTGTCGCGCCTTCCCGTTCAGCGGACAATGATGCCGCAATTCGCGCGGCATATAAGACAATAGAACGAGCGTTGCTCGCAAAGAACGCAGGGGAACTGTCACAGATTTTAGCACCTGGATTCTATCAATGCTTGCTCGACGGTACTATCGAGAGCCGGGAAGCTTATATCCGAGACGAGACGGACGCCGATCCAGGAGTAACCCTGTCGTCGCTCACCTATCAGCCGTTGAAAATCACGGTGCGAGGTAACGAAGCCGACGCCGAGGTGACACATACCTACGTTGGTACGTACGCCGTTAACGGTATCCCAAAGCCGTTTAATGGCATGGTGCATCTGACGGAGGATTGGACGGTGGGAAGCGATGGCACATGGAAACTGGGTCTGAGCACCCTGCAAGACGCCGTTTCATACGTGGATGGTAAACAGATCGTAAACCAACGACAGCAGGCTCCGCCGACAAGTGCGCTTATTGCAGAGCTCCAAGCCCATGCGCTAGTGATTCCTATGCTCGCCTTCGATGCGGATTCCGCTCAGCTTGCAAGAGTCGGCGCGGCGGTCGGCGATTCCCGCATTGTCGGTATGGGTGAAGGCAGCCACGGTACGAGCCAGTTCTTTGCGTTGAAGGACCGCCTGTTTAAGTCCTCGTCGAAAAGAAAGGCTTCACGGTCTTTGCAATGGAGGCGTATTGGTGCGCTGGCCTTTATGTGGATCGCTACATCAAACTGGCCGCGGTACCCCGGAACAGGCCGTAGCCTCACTCGCGTTTTGGACCGTGGGATACCCCCGAGGTGGTTGACCTGGTGTGGTGGATGCGCGAGTACAACGCTAAACCCGGAAACCATCCGATCCTGAGCTTCGTGGGCTTGACATGCAAAGCGCAATGGGCGCGATCGGCTATCTGGCAAGGTACTTCAGCTTGCATGATCCCACGCACGCATCCGGTGCGGTGTGGCACTCGATTGCGTCGCTGCATGCGGCGGCATACTTCCACGTCAAGCGGGACGTAGGCTGCCGGGAAAAGGTCGAGGCCGTCGGCAACGCAACTTAGTGCGCTCACAGAACGTTCCTGACCTTGGTATCGCCAGCATTCGGTGGCGATTACCCTGCAGTATCTCGATTGGAAGAACACACCGCGAAGACGGCCAACTTGGAATCCGCGACCGCGACATGGCAGAGAACCTTAAATGGCTGGCCGCTTTCTACTCAGACGCCAAGATCGCTGTCTGGGCGCACAACTACCACATTGGGACCAGCGCAAAAGAGTTGCCGTCTCGACCAATGGGCTGGTACCTTCGCGCGGCGTTTGGCCGTGGTTACTACGCGATAGGTCAGACATTTGGAAGCGGAACGGTGCGCGCAATCGTTAGTCCTCACGGCCTCCAGGTTGTGAACGTGCCCCTGAGCCCTGGCGATACGATTGCTGCCGCCTTCAAGTGGCTTAACGGGGCGGCGGCCTTTATCGATCTTCGGGGACTGGCGCGACCGGCGCGCTACAAACCTTTTTTTTCAACGGATCGCAGCGTTGAAGAGATCGGCGCGACGATCGATCCTCTCCACCCAGCATACGTCGTCCCGATGATTGTTCCCAATATGTTTGATGGTTTGGTTTACATACCCGTAAGCACTACCGCGATCGAGGGGTCCCATTATTCGGAGATGCAGCGTGAAATACGCACAAAAGATGGTAGCGCCTGGGAGGTGTCCGGCCTCGGATTTGACGATGTGACGGCGCTGCTTCCACGACAGCGCGACGCTTACAAATGGCGACGCCTTAAACTCGTCTCCGAACCAGCTGTTGCGGCGCTTCGACGCCGAGGACTTTTATGGGGCAACCGTGCGTGTCACGGGTGAAACCCGAGCCAAAGGCCTGTTAGGTTTTGTGTACCCCTTTAGTCAGGCGGTGGCACCGAGCGGTTCGGTCGTGAGTTCGTCCGAAGGCAAAGCGACAAGTGGCGGGGCAATGATACCTGGCAAAAGTTTGTGATTCGAATCCGAACATACCGCGTAACGCTCTGTTCGTTCGATGTCGGTTTCTGGGCGAAGGGACTAGGAACCGTAGAAGTCCGACACTCAAAGTGACGCGCACGTCGAGCTAATCGCTCCCGTTCGCTGCCTACCCCTCTGCACGGCTTCGCGAAAGCGGGCCGTGTTGCTATGCAGGCATTGCTGCATTGCGGGCATCGCAGCGTGGCATTGCAGTTCCGCGCGCCTGGAAACCGGCGACGGTGATGCCGCAGGTGGGCGTTCCTTTCGCGCCCGAGGCGCTCGCCGTTGTTTGATAGATCCTAGCCACGCCCGGCGAGGCGCGCAAGGACCGGCTTCCGGTCCTCACTGCGCTCCGGTCCACGCCTCTCCGCTTCGCTTCGTCCTTGCGCGCCTCGCCGGGCGCGGCTGTGCCGGACCCATCAACGGCGAGCGCCTCGAGCGCGAAAGGAGAATCGACGATGTCTCAACTTTATACGATCAAAGACGAACGGACTGTCTACTGCCGCGCGGCCATGAAAGCTAACGGCGGTGAATGGAATCCCGTGACTCGTGAGTGGATCTTCCACGACGCGAGCGATCACGCGAATGCCGCAGCCGAGCTGTACCGGGTGACGCGCCCAACGATCGGGATGCGCGAAGCGCTGCAGGCTATGGTGACGGACGGCACAGGAGCCCTCGCGTGGGGCTTCGATCCGGCGGAGAAGCCGCTTGCGATCGACGAGCTCGACCGCAGCGAGGCCTCCAAGCTTCTCGCTGCCGGCTACGCCGTGCGCCGCGTTCTCGGCGTGCATCCGCTCGACGATGTCGAGCAGCCCAGCGATGAGCCCGCAACCTTCGACTCGTCCGAGTTCGAAGCGCGCGAGCAAGCGCGCCGGCGACGTCGCCGGAACGCCGCATAACAGCGGCTCAGCACAACAAACGTTCACGAGAGCTCGCCACACCGGCGGGCTCTTCACTTTCTATACCGTCGGAGATGTCTCAATGATTACGACATTCCAAGACCTCACAAGCGATGACACGGAGCCGCGCTCGCGCAACCGGCTGACGACGCGATCGCTACGCGACGATGAAATCCGCGCGATCGCCGATGCCAACTACCGTGGCGATAATCCGCTGCGATTCGACTGCGTCAGGCAGGCGGCCCTCATGTTTGAGCGTGCGGGCTACAGCATCAGCCTCTCGCCGGAAGTCAGCCCCTTGGCAGTTCCGCCGCAACCGATCGTCGTCGGCGACCTGGTCGTCGATGTGATGCATCGCACCGTGCGCTTCGGCGGCCGCGAGCTCGACCTGAAGCCGCGCGAGTTCGGTCTGCTCGAGATCCTCGCACGCCATCCCGGCCAAGTCTTCTCGCGCGCGCACCTGCTCGACTGCGTCTGGCCGCGCGACTATGACGGCGACGAGCGCACCGTCGACGTCCACATCGCTCGCCTCCGCAGCCGCCTCGGTGCGCGGCTCATCCTGACCGTTCACGGCGCCGGCTACAAGCTGGCCGCGCCCTGTGCAAACCTCGCCGCCTAAAAAAGCGGCACTTGCCATAGAGCCATGCTGCGGCGCTCGATCACGGGCGCCGCGGCGTTTTTCACATCCTAACGCCAGAAACAGGAGACAACCATGTCACGAAACCGCAAATCCAACTCGAACGGCACCGCGCTGGCGACCGTCGAGCCGCCCGCGCTGCCGACGATCAGTCGTTCCGAGGCGAACAAGCTGCTCAAGCAGCGTGCCCAGGACCTCTACCACGAAGCGCGAGCGGAGCGCGAGGATCGCATCCGCCAGTTCGAAACCGAGTTCGGGCGCGCCGACCGGATCGACCACACGCTGCTGCGCGACCTCCAGCACCTGCAGACGCGATTCGCCGCGATCGCCGCGCGTCAGTTCAAGTATGCCGCCGACAACCACGAGCCGAAGGTCTCGAAGTTCACCAAGCAGCTCGGCGACATCATCGGTGAGCTGAGCTCGCATCTGGCGACCGAGCGCGCCTTGGAACTCTTCGCACCGGTCGAGGAACGAGACTTCGTCGGAGCCGGCGGCACGATCGGCCGCAAGGGCCTCGACGATTCGATCCTAGCCAGCTACAACGTTATCGACGATCCGCTCGGCCCGAAGAACGTGACGCCGACGCCGATCTACCAAGACGCGGACGAAGTCTGCCTCCACGGCGACGTCGAGCCGTACGAGGATGATCCGTCGCGCGGCGCCTGCGCCGAGTGCGGCGAGGAGTTCGACCTCGCGACCGCCGGCAACACCGAGGACACGTGATGACGAACAAGGCGGTCGCGGTGCAGAGCCGAGGCCGCCTCATCGGCATTAGCGCAGAGTTTCTCCATGCTGCGCGCGAGCTCGCGATTCGGCGCGCCGCGCGTGATGCTCACCGCAGCGAGTGCGAATCCGATGCGCTCGAATGCAATGTCTGCCGCGTGCACGCCACGCGCATCGCCGACGCGAAGGCGGCGCTTCGGAGCGACGCATTCTCGTAACGCCGCGTTAGCGGCCGCGCAGCGCGACCGCTTCACTGACTCGTCTCGTCGAGTACCTGCGGCGGCTCGGTCTTGCCGAGGAGCCGCTCAAGGCCGTCACCGGAGAGCACCAGCCGCGTGCCGTCGACATGATAATCGACCACCGTGCTGCCGAGCTCTTCGGTGATCTTGAGCGTATTCGGGGCGATGACTTGATACTGGCCGGTCGACGTCGTCGCCGGATGCCAGCCCGCAGCCGCGAACGCGTCGATTGCGCTGATCGTCACCGTGTCTTTTGGCAGGAACTCGATCGATACGATCGCGGGCCGCCTCGCGACAACACGATGGTTGATCCATTTCCCAAGCAGAGCATCCTCGCCCGATCCATGCGTGCATCCGCCGAGAATCACAAGCGCCGCTGCGGCGTAGCAATGCCCGTACAGCTTCATGGCTTTTTCGTATCCGGCCGCTGCACGGCGGAGGAACCGCCATTGCGCGTTTGCAGCGGCTTACGTCGCGCGGCGTTTCTTCCGCCCTGTTTCTTCGTGTCCGGCGGCTGTTTGCGCTGGCGCTGCACGGCGAGGCGCAGCGTATTCGTCTTGATCGGGTAGCCGCTCTCGCTTACCTGTTTGGCGATCTCGGCGTACGTGGCCCCGCGCTCTTGCGCTGCACGAATCTTTCCTTCGATTCGCGAGACCAGCACGTCGAGCTCGCGGCGTGACGCCGGCTTCGGTGACATCGCGTCGAGGCTATCCCCGATCTTTGCGATCAACTCATCCGACAGCATTTGTTGCCTCGTTGTTGCCTAGATTTCCATCCATATGAAATGATTGACTTTCCTATGGAGGTTGTTATGATTCTAGCATGGCTCTTGCACCGGCGCACCAGGCAGGCAACACGCCGCAGCTCTTTTTCACGACGCAAGCCGGTGGTTGTGGCCACAGCGCCTGCGGCGCCGCGGCCCAACCAGGGAGAGCGAGGTCGCGTCGCCTTCGGCGCCGCTCAGCTCGCAACGGACGGCTGCCGTCGCGGTCGCTTCGCTCAGCGCGACGGCAGCCTGACGAGTGCGCGACGGATGCGCTTCGCGGCAGCTCGCGATCGCCTGCTCCGCGTTCGCCTTACGAATGAAGAGGCCGAGCAAGTTCGCGCCGGGCTAAAGCACGAGGGCTGAGCCTTTCAGATTATGTTCGCCGAGCGGTCCTGCGAGGGACCGGCGCCGATTCTCGACCGATGCGCGATGTATTCTAGCCGACCGAGGACGCGGCGACGATCCGGCAGCTCACCGACATTGCGGCGGGCATTCGCAGCTTGACTGCGATTGCGCTCGCGCAGGGAAACATCAACGAGAACGAGCTTCAGCAGTGCCTGACCGAGGTTTCGTCGACCTTGGCGCGGTTGTCGGTATGATCACGAAGTCCGTCCCGGCGCGCGCCCACACTCGGACCTTTGCCGTCGGCGTCGACTACATCACCGAACACACGCACCAGCGCGCCGTACCGCCGCCGGCGCCACCTTCGAGGGTGGCGTCACGTACGCGAGCGCGCCGGAGAAGGCCGCATGGGTCCACCTGCGCGGCGTGACGTCGGTTGAAACGGCGGCGATCGAGATGGAAGCGGTCGCGGTACTCTCGGCGCGTTGCCGCGATCCGGTCTATCACCTGATCATCGCCTACGCGAAGCACGAACGCCCAACGCGCGAGCAGGTCGTCAGCGACGCGGAGCGCCTCCTGAAAGCGATCGGAATGGACGACCACCAGTACGTCCTTGCCGCGCATAAAGACACCGATGACTTCCACGCGCACGTAATCGCGAACCGCGTCGGGCCGGATGGCCGCGCCAATGACCTCTGGCGCGAGCGGATCGTCCGTGAGCGCGTTGGCGCGGAGATCGCGGCGGAGCGCGGGTGGGATATCGTTGCAGGGCGCCACAACCGCGACATCGTGCAGCGGATCGAGCGCCTCCACGATCTTCCAGCGGAGCCGGAACGGCGGCTCAGCGACGGCGCGTACCGCCGCCTGCACGAGCGCGGGGAGCCGCCGTGGCAGGACGTGGCACGACCGTACATTCTCGATGCCGTGGATCGCGCACGAGACTGGAGTGACCTACGCCAGCGCCTTGGCGCGCATGGAGTCGTCCTGAAGCTCGTCCGCCGCGGTGAGCGCGTCCAGGGTCTCGCATTTGCCGAAGGCTTCGATCGCACCGCGCCGGGCTGCGCCGCGTCACGGATTGACGCGCGCTGCGCGATCTCTGCGCTCGAACGCCGCTTCGGGTCCGTTCACGCCGTCGCATGAGCCTGCTCCTAGCATTGCCCGCGGTACGCCATGGAATAACACGGTTCGTCCAACGATTCTTGCGGCCGTGGATGCGGCGAACTCCTGGGAAGATCTCCGAAAGCGACTGGATCAGCACGGCATTGTTATCAAGCTCGTCCAGCGCGGTGGTCGCGTGCAGGGTCTTGCATTTGCACAGGGCCGTCATGCCGATGCGCCGGGCTGTGGAGCGTCTCGCATCGACCCGCGTTGCAAGAAGGCAGCGCTCGAGCAGCGGTTTGGCCCCTTCCCGCTCGATGAGCAGCAACGTCGAGAGCGGAGCCGTGAAACAGCCGTTAACGGAGAAGCGCGTCAGCGCAATCAGACGCTGCGCGATCGTGCGGAGCACGAGGCCGGCAGCGATCGTAGCTGGGCAATACGTGAGGCCATTCCCATCGCTGACCATGCTCGGATGCGCTCCGCGTATGCGGCATACCGCGACCGTTTCTTCGCCGAACGCAACCACGCACTCGAGGCGCGCCGGAACGTTGCCTGGGAGCGCGAGAGCGCGCAGCGGCAGCAGGAAACCCGGCGGCGCCGGGAAGCGCGCCAGTTGTTGCGTGCGGCGGCGCGCCTGGG
>CAWHZL010000009.1:0-17644 GCA_963833845.1 Vulcanimicrobiota bacterium | reverse complement strand
GAGTCTTCATCTGGCAGTGCTGCCCGATCGCTCGCGATAGCCGGCATCGGCGCACTGTTTTCGATGCTGACTGCTCAGGTCTGGCGAAGCGCCAACCCGTGCACCGGGGCCTGGCCGGTCGGCGCGCTCAACCGAAATCGAATCGGTTCAAGCGCGGTTGCTGGTTCTGGCCCTCCTAGGACGTGTTCGCCCTGATCTCTCGGCACGGTACTGGGACAGCGTATTTTCGATCGTGGGCAAACGCATGATCGAATAAGATCCTCCAACAGAGCTCTTAGCTCGGATTCGCCAGATAATGTGGGCGGAAATAACTTAACCCGAATCATCCGGCAACCGCTAAAAAAAGGCGATCATATGGGGAATCGCGGCTTAGGGATTATTGTCACTGATGTCGTTGTTGCATGACGGGAACAAAATCGCTTCTAAAGGGCTCTGTTCACGATTGTGAAGGTCGAGATCGCAGTTGGTAGACAAGGCGAAGTTTTGCTTTATGAAGCAAAAATATGGTCTTTGGTTAGTTGGGGCGGTCTGGTCCGAGGCCGAGGGCGCTCTCAAGAGCAACGTTGGCGATCTGTCGGTCTTCGAGGGCGAAGAGTTCTTGAAGGTGCTTAATCGGAAGTTGTTCTTGTTGGGTTGAACATATCTCGCGGCGCGATTACGCAGCCCCTTGCAATTTCCACGACCCTGGCCAGAGGCGACTGACTTCAAGATAAGATTCGCGCTGAAGGGAACGCCGCTTTGGGGCGGCTACATGACCGATATCATAAAGGACTATGACGAACAAGACTCTGGGAAAGTTGAGGCCGAATTACGCAAGAACAGAGACCTTGAAGAAAGCAGCGTGATCCGGTTCCGCGAAGAGATCGCAGACTTGGCTCCAAGGAATCCGACGATTGTTGCCTTTGGAAGGGCCGCGTATTCCATCGTCGAAAGAAACTTGAAGAAAGATTGTGAAGTCGGTCTCATCCCCCACTACGCTATCTATGCCAATAAGGAAAAGTATCGGGGAATGGTCGCCGCCGAAATAAGTGCTCTTAGCTTGACTAAGCTTAGGTAATGTTGTAGAGAACACGCACACCCGGGCGGCCATCGGCCTCAGGCAAGGCAACATCCCCGCCCCGTCCCGACTTTGTTCAAGAGGTAAAGAGTAGTCGCTTTTGCTAGAATAGCTTACACTAGGCCCCCTCGTTATGGGGCAAGGTCCAAACATGATGGAGTGGTCCGAAGTATGAGTTCGTTCCTTAGCACGATCGCGCACAGGTCCAGCAGTCCGATCTTTCTACGATCGTTCGTACTGATTCTCGTAGTTGAAGCCGTCACGATTCTGACGGCGTGGTTTTTCTTGGATTCCAACGTTTCGAAATGGACCGCTAGCAAGGCTGCGCAAGCCGTGCGCATCTCGCAAGAAGTTGCCAAGAGCGAGGATTGGTCTCTTGCGCCAACCGTTCCTCAGAGTAAGCCTTCGGCACTATTCGATAAGTACCGCAATCTCTTGAGCAAGTATTCGCACCAGTACTTTCCGCAAAATGAGGGGGATGTATACATCTCAGTCGTTCGGAACGGTAACGCGTACATCATCGACCCGGGCGATCAATGGGCTTTGGATGAAAACGGCAAAGCCAATCAGTGGGAGCTGACCGCGTACGCAACCGGCAAGACGACTTACAATGACGTTCCCTATTCGGACAGTTCGGGAACCTACATCGCCGCGCTGACCCCGATCTACGGGAACGGCAAAATCGTGGCACTGCTCGCAGCCGAATTCGACTCGGCAAGCCTTTCGGAATTCCAGGCGCTCGTGCGCAACGCGTTCTGGCTGTCCATCGCCCCCGCGATAGTGCTGTCGTTATTGCTGGCCTACGTTCTCGCGGCCATGTTTGTGGAGCCGATGGAAATCTTCAGGCGCATCGATCAGACCGTAGCGGACCAGACCACCCGAGCCAGCGGAGGCGTCGCCGACCCTCTGGATCGGCTTAGCCCCCGGGAACAAGAAATTGCCGAACTGGTCAGGCGCGGCCTGAAGAACAGGGAGATCGCTGACACCCTCGTCGTCACCCCGGAAACGGTGAAACAGCACCTCAAGAACATCAAGGAGAAAACGGGCTACACGCGGGTGGATCTCGCCGTTCGCGCCGAGGCTAGGCGCGTTCTGGCAGTCCAAGGGACTCCATCGCCAGCGTAGACCGCACTCGCGGGCGCGACTTCCCCGTCAAATAGGCCATCCCCCGAATTGGGGAACGGCGAAGAATCCCCGCGACGGGGGATGCTGTGTTCCCATATCGGGGAAGTTTCTTCTCGTTTGCGATCCGCCATGATGACGGTGCCGAGACCAATCGGCACCGCCCGGCCGGCGCTCCGGCCGAGACCCGACGGAGAGCATCATGAAGACCATCCTTATCGCGGCAGCCCTGATTCTGAGCACCGGCGCGGCCGCCATGGCCCAGCAGTCTACGACCTACTGCTACCCCTACACGAATTCGTGCACGACGACGACTGACGGGCAGACTTACCAGACCTACTACTACCCGTACACAAACTCGGCCACGACCACGGGACCGGACGGGACCTCGAACACCTATTACTATCCGTATACTCACTCGAGCACGACCGTCTCACCCTATGGGACGTCAAACACATACTACTACCCCTACACGCATTCGGCGACGACGACGACGCCCTACGGCACGTACAACACGAACTACTATCCGTACACGAATTCGTCGACGACGACTGGCCCGAACGGCTACCAAAAACAATGCTACTACTATCAATACACCGGTACGGTGCAATGCTACTAAAGAACATCGCCCGTCAAGCTATTCTGCCCGGCATCTTCATCCTGGCATCGGTCATTCACGCCGGCTGCAGCTCGGAGCCAACCGTGAAGTATGCTTCGGATCAGGACGCTCCGCAGGCAACGGCTGCACCGACTCCGGTTCCAACGCCGAATCCCGACCAGGCTGCAGGCCTTTTCACTCGGTTCTACCGCGACATCGATTCGGACACGAAAGATTCCATCGCTGATATTGGCGGCATCGTATCTGCCGACTTCTTGCGAAACCATCACGACGACTGGACCGCGGCGTACGGATTCATCCGCGATCCCAAAGTTCAGATCACGGGCGTCGATGGTAGGACGGTACGTTATTCGCTCGATTATGTCTACCGTGCCGACAATGGTGCAAAGCTATTCTGGGAACGCACCGGACACTGGACTTTGAATCACGGCGTTCGAAGCGGATGGGTGCTTGATGGGGACGCCTGGGACTCCGTTCACCTTGTTGCCATCTCGATGCCTAACGATGCCGACTCGACCCACGTGCAAGATAAAGTCTTCAGCGATGGCCGTCACGAGTTTGATTACCAGGGACAGCGATATTCATTTCTTGCGAAAGGCGATGGTTGGGGCATCACGCCGCTTTCAACTCCCCCGCCCCCGCCGCCGGTCGAAGCTAATGACGGTTCTAACGACCGATCAACCAGCGGATATTCGCAAACACCGGCACAACCATATGTTGCCCCGGCAGTGCCGGCAATAACGGCCGACTGTGATCAAGTCAGCGTCGAAGACGTCTACGATGACGGAAAGATACTATCACTTGATGACGGCCGTCACCTAAGTGTTGCGGACTACGACACGGCAACGTCCTCGGTCTGGGTCGCGCCATTCGACGGCCTGATCTGCCACGGAGATCGCTTCATCAATAAGGATGAAAACGAGGGTGTCGACCTTGCGGAATAGTGAGGGCACTGAGGGGCACCGGGCAGCGCAGCCGATCGAGCTCGGCTCGACGGCACTACACCCGGCGCCGCCCCGTCTGGGAGCGCTTTTCCCGATGGCCGCCGAATGACATCGGTCGCTCGGGCCGGGCATCGGAGAGATGCCTCTTTGCAATCGCTCATCTCAAACAATCGAGTCGGCCCCGAGGGCAAGCTACTTTGAACGTTGTTACGCCAGGTCAATTGCAGCCAGAAAGACTTCGCACTTGAGTATGCTGCTCGATTCCGCCGTCGCGCCGCCCTCCCCGGAAGAGGGGCAGCTGGTCTCCGTGCGCGACCGGCACTGGATCGTGAAGAGCGTTCTTCCCAGCGCTTTGCCGGCGGACGTCATGTCGGCCGGCGACCAACGCCAGCACCTCGTGCAGCTTTCGTCCGTGGAGGATGACGGTCTCGGCGAAGAGCTCTCGGTCATCTGGGAGATCGAACCCGGGACGCGCGTGCTCGAGACGGCCAATCTCCCGACGCCCATCGCAGGTAAGTTCGATCAGCCTGCCAGGCTCAAGACCTTCCTCGATGCCGTCCGCTGGGGCGCGGTAACGTCGGCCGACTCCGAAGCGCTGCAGGCGCCGTTCCGCTCCGGCATCACCATCGAAGACTATCAGCTCGACCCTGTCGTTCGAGCGCTCGGGATGGCGCGCGTGAACCTGCTGATTGCCGACGACGTCGGGCTCGGCAAAACGATCGAGGCCGGGCTCATCCTGCAAGAGCTGATCTTGCGCCACCGCGCGCGGTCGATCCTCGTGTTATGCCCGCCGTCGCTCTGCATCAAGTGGCAACAGGAGATGCGCGACAAATTCGGTTTGGAGTTTCGCATCGTTGACGCGGACGCGGTGCGACTCCTGCGCCGCGAACGCGGCGTGAAGGCGAACATCTTCGCGCATTTCCCGCGCCTCATCGTCAGCTTCGATTGGCTGAAGATGGGGCGTTCAATGCGGATCCTGCGCGAGTATCTGCCAACGGAGCGGCACGCGTATCCGCGCAAGATCGACCTACTCGTCGTCGACGAGGTCCATCAGTGCGCGCCAGCTGGAAACGGCAAATATGCGACCGATTCACAGAGAACTGACCTCCTACGCTACGTAGGGCCGTATGCCGAACACCGGTTGTTCCTCTCGGCGACACCCCACAACGGTTACGAAAGCTCGTTTTCAGCATTGCTCGAGCTTCTCGATCCGCAACGCTTTGCACGTGGCGTGAAACCCGAACCGTCAGCGCTTCGCGGCGCCGTGGTGCGGCGTATGAAGGAAGACATCCGGGAACTAGGCCCCAAGAGCGACGGTACGCCGCGCTTCCCAAAGCGCGAAATCGAGAAAATCGAAATTGACTACCCCGACGCCGAGCGCCGTGTTCACGCCGACCTCGCTGCGTACACGGAATTGCGCCGCAAAGAATCCGGCACGCAGCGCGGTGCGGTGGCGGCCGATCTCATAACGCTGCTGCTGAAGAAGCGGCTGTTTTCATCGCCGGCCGCATTCGCTCGCACCCTCGACGCTCACATCCGTACGTTGGTAGAGGCTGGGCGCGACGAGGGCAGCATCGCCTCGCTTCGCGACGCATACGAACAGGAGGACTTCGACTTCGAAGACGACGACGAACGCGAAGACGCGACGCTCCAGGCTCTACGGGCGACTGCAAGAGCAAGTGCCGTCGTAACGTCGGCCCAGCAGGCCCTCCTCGGGCGCATGCAAGCGTGGGCGAACGCGGCCAAAGACCGCCCCGATGAGAAGGCACGGGCGCTGGTCGCGCAGCTCAAAGCGTGGTGTTGCCCACCGGGCGCGGATGGCAAGCCCCGTTGGAACGATGAGCGCGTGATCGTCTTCACGGAGTATCGCGACACGCAAGCGTGGCTGCAGAAACTCCTCGTTGCGGAGGGCCTCGGAGGCGATCGCCTGCAGTTGCTCTACGGCGGTATGGATCCCGAGGAGCGCGAGCATATCAAAGCCGCCTTTCAAAGCGATCCCGCGAACGATCCGGTGCGCATCTTGCTCGCGACCGACACCGCGAGCGAAGGCATAGACCTTCAGCGGCACTGTCATCGAATGGTGCATGTCGAGATTCCGTTTAATCCAAATCGGCTCGAACAGCGCAACGGGCGGATCGATCGGCACGGGCAACCGAACCCGCAGGTGTTCATTTACCATTTCGTCGGAAGCGGCTACGAAGATCGGCCCGGCTCGCTCGACGGCGACCTCGACTTTCTCTACCCGGGCGGCACACAAACTCGAGACGATCCGTACGGACCTCGGCAAGGCTGGCGCCGTGCTCGCGGCACAGGTCGAGCGTGCGATGCTTGGAAAGACGGCCGATCTCGGTGTCGTCGACAACACGAAAAAGGAAAACACTGCAGCGCTGAAAGCCGAGCGCGAACTGCGCGAGCGCGTCGATGAGATGCACAAGCGTCTGTTGGATTCGAAAGAAGAGCTCGGAATTGAGCCCGCTGCGATCCAGCAGGTCGTGAGCGTCGGGCTCGAACTCGGGCGACAGCCGCCGCTTGTACCCGTGACACTTCCACCGAAAACCAGAGGCGGCCCAGCACTAAACGCGTTTGCCGTGCCGGATTTAACGCGCTCGTGGGCGAGCGCTGCGGCGAACCTCGATCATCCGCTGACGGGAGCGCGCCTACCGATCACCTTCGACAATGCTGCTGCAGACGGTCGCGAAGACGTCGTTCTCGCACACCTGGGCTCGCGGCTGGTTGCGCAATCTATGCGGCTGCTGCGCGCCGAAATCTGGGCGCGTGAGGGCGAAGCAAAGCTCGCTCGCGTTTCCGGGCGTTTGGTAAGCGACGCCGATCTTGCCGAGCCCGCAGTGCTGGTCGATGCCCGGCTCGTCGTTGTGGGCGCCGACGGTTACCGACTGCACGAACAACTGTTCACCGCCGGAGGGCGCCTCGGCGGCCGCGCCGGCTTTGCTCGGCTCAACGTCGGCGAGGTGAAGGCCGCCCTGGCTGCACGCGGTGATGCACTGATACCGCGGCACCACCAAGACGAGATTGCCGAGGCATGGCCACGTCTCCGCGACGCGGTGTTTGCCGCCGTGCTAGCGCGCGCCGGCGAGCTGCGTAACGGCGTCATGCGCCTGTTGGACGACCGCGCAAACACCGAGATCGAATCGCTGCAGCAGGTGATGGGGCAACTTGCCGACGCGATTACCCGCGAGCTCGACGAATCCGACCACAATCGCGCCGAGCAGCTGAGCATCTTTGATGCGTCAAACGACCGCGAGCGGTCACAAGTTGCTCGCGACATTGACGCCCTGCGCCGGCGCCTGCAAGAGATCCCGGCGGAAATCGAGCGGGACGCCGAGCGCCTACGCAGGCGCTACGCGAATCCCCACCAGGCCGTGTTTCCGGCGGCCGTCACCGTCCTGGTTCCCAAGCGTTTGAGCAACGCGTCCTTGGGGATTTTCGAACGGAGCCGCCCGTGAACCGCAGACCCGCCGATTTGCACGCTGACTGGCTGCGCCTTGTCGAACCCGAGGGGCAGTTTCTTACGCTCCCGGTCCTGCGCCGAGCCTTCCCGGACGGCCTCGAAGCAGTCTCTGCCGCGGTTCGCGAGCAGCTGCGTGAACGCTATCCGCGCACCGCTGACCCAACGCAAAGTGATTGGGATGCATGGTTCGATTGGCTCGCGCGCGACGCGCTCGCTTGGGGTCCACACTACCGTTGCGGAGAGGAAGCCGCCGCGTACACGCACGCCGTCCCGGAGTACGGCGTTGTCCTGCGCGCCGACGCAGCGCTCTGCGACCCGGAAACGAGAAATCCGCGAGCGCTCGTTATGCGCTATCCGCACGGCACGCCGCTTGACCACCGTCTCGCCGGAGAACGCTGGAACGTATCGCCGGTGGACCGCCTCACGCTCCTCTGCCGCGCACAGAACGTCCGGATCGGCCTGCTGACCGACGGTGAACGCGTGATGCTCGTTTGGGTGCCGGGCGCGGGCGCCGGTGGGCACGCTACGTGGGAGACTGCGCTCTTCACCGAGAGTCGCGAACGCAATCTCTTCCAGAGCTTCGTCAGCCTACTGCACGCGTCGCGCTTCTTTGCCGTGCGCGAAGACCATCAGTTGGAAGCCCTATTCGAAGCCTCGGAAAAAGCGCAGAACGAAGTTACAGGTCAACTCGGCCTGCAGGTGCGCCAGGCCGTAGAACTCTTGGTGTCGGCGCTCTCGCGCGCCGACCTCGAACGCGGCGGCGCGCTGCTCTCGGGCGTATCGCCGCACCGAGTGTACGAGGCCGCGGCGACCGTAATGATGCGCCTGGTATTCCTTCTGTACGCTGAGGAGCGCGATCTCTTACCGCTTGCCGACCCGCTCTACGCAGAGCACTATGCGGCCTCGACGCTGCGCGAACAGCTCGACGAGCAGGCGGCGATGGAGGGCGACGAACCGCTTGAGCGGCGCGGTGCGGCATGGTTTCGTCTTCTTGCGCTCTTTCGCATCATCTATGCCGGCCTCAATCACGACAGACTGCGCATCCCACCATACGGAGGCAGGCTCTTCGATCCGCGATCGCTTCGCGTTTCTCGAAGGTCGGCGTGCCGGTGAAACATGGTCCGATACCGCGTCGCGCCCGCTGCCGATCGATCGATCTGACCGTACGCGCAATCCTCGAAGCGATTCAAACGTTGCCGATCCGCGAATCGGGATCGAAAGAACGGCGGCGTCTGTCGTTCCGCTCGCTGATGTCGAACAGATCGGTCACGTCTATGAAGGGCTGCTCGACCATGGCGCAGAGCGTGTGAACGACGTGTACGTTGGGCTTGTCGGAAAGACTGGTGGCTGAAGCCGAGATTCCACTGGCCGATCTCGAGAAAGCAGCAGGTCAAGGGCAACAACCGCTGGTGTCATTCCTTCACGACTTCACGGGAAAAAGTCCGGGCGCGATCGAGAAGCTCATCGAGCGCGGGCGCGCGGTCGCCGACGGCAAGGACGTCGAAGCGCGGCGGCTTGTTAATACTGTCTGCGATAACAACGCCACGCTCGCAGGACGCGTGTCACCCTTTGTGTACGTGTTGCGGACCGATTTGCATGGTCTGCCGGTGGTCTTCCCGCCGGAGAGCCTGGTCGTCAAGCAGACTCGCGCACGACGGGATTCGGGCACCGAGTACACGCCTCGCGAGCTTGCCGAGGAGATGGTGCGCTATGCGCTCGAGCCGCTGGTCTATTCACCAGGGCCGAGAGACGGCGTCGAACCCGATCACTGGCGCCTGCGCCCGTCGGCGGATCTGCTCAACCTTAAGATTTGCGATCCTGCTGTCGGCTCGGGTGCGTTCCTCGTCTCGGCGTGCCGCTATCTTGCCGACCGCGTGGTCGAAGCGTGGGTGGCTCGAGAATCCCGAACAGGCGAGAGAAAATCGCGACGATCTCACGCTGGAGGCGCGACGCGCCGTAGTTGACCGATGCCTCTACGGCGTCGATCGCGACCCTATGGCCGTCGAAATGGCGAAACTGTCGCTCTGGCTCATCACGATGGCGCGCGAGCGGCCGTTCAGCTTCCTTGATCATTCTATTTGCGAGGGCGACTCCTTGATCGGCATCTCCTCGCTTGACCAGCTGCGATACTTGCACATCAATCCGGAGTTTGGTCGTGCAGTGCACGCACGCACGCATGTGGACGCGACGGAGTTCGTCCAGCCACTCGTGCAAAAGGCAACGGCCCTTCGGCTGGAGCTCGAATCACTCCCGAGCATCTCGGTCCGTGACGCCGAGCACAAGCAGCGCCTCAATGACGAAGCGAACCGTCTGTTACGGGAGACCGCTATTATCGCCGACGGAGTGGTAGCGACGGCAATATCGACCGCTTCGGAAGGAGCAAACGAAGCAATGCCGGTTTCCAGGGGTTCGCGTCCCTCGTAGCCTCGGCTTTGGCTTCCCACACCGATGTGCAGCGACTCGACGCGTTTGATCGGGTGCGTTCGCGAAACGAGCAACTGCTCAACGCCGGCCGCCCCGAAAGTGCCCCTTCCCGAACGCCGCTGCACTGGCCGCTGGCGTTCCCTGAAGTCTTCATATCGCCACGGTGTGGATTCGACGCGATAGTTGGCAATCCGCCGTTCATGGGTGGAAAAAAGATAACAGGCACATTCGGAGGGGATTATCGTCGATGAATCTGATTCGCACCCTTGCGATGGCCTAGAAGGCAACGCTGATCTCGTTACTTACTTCTTCCTACGGGCCGCCACTTTGGCTAGATCGTTTGGCTTTCTGGCATTAATACAATCGCCCAAGGCGACACTAGGGAAGTCGCTTTAGATGGTCCTAGCGGCAGGCTGGCAATTGCGCGCGCAAAAGAAGCCGCACCCATGGCCGGGAGCAGCCGGTATTCATATCGCCCAAGTCTGGCTTTCATGAAATCAGCAACCAACCCCCGATCCTGGACGGCGCACCGATCGAAAACAATCTCCACGCAATTGAGGCCATCGTCAAGAACTTACGATTCTCCTTTCGACTTTAGTCGAAATGCGGGTATCGCTTCCAGGATCGATCACTCTGGAATGGGCTTTGTCTTGATGCCTGAAGAGGCGCGCCGAGTTAATCCGGAGCGATCCCAGGAACAGAGAAGTGGCTCTTCCTTTCATTAACAATGACGACCTACTCTCGCGAAAGGACGCGAGCCAAGTCGTTGGATAATGAACTTTTTCGACTGGCCACTTGAACGTGCGAACGAATATCCTGCCTGCCTAGCGCGGGTCCGAAATCTAGTAAAACCCGAAAGAGACAAGAACAAGATCGCAAGCCGAAGGGAAAAGTGGTGGCTTTACGCCTAGACTGCGTCGACCTTGTATAAGGCAATATCTGGCATCGAACACGTCATCGCGATGCCATTCATAAGCAAGTACATGATGCCGTATCTTTTGAACGCAAAGTACGTCTTCGCGGCACCAATGCAAATATTTGCAAGCCCATCATATCGCCTACTCGGCATTCTTTCATCTACGGTACACAACGGTTGGGGCCGGAGATACGGCGGACGTTGGAAACGCGGCCACTACTATGGCACTAGCGACTGTTTTGAGACCTTTCCGTTGCCACGATGACATGCGAACTGACGAGATCGGCCGTATAATGCTCGAGCTCATAAAACTCGCGCTAGAATGATGAATGAGCGAGACCTGGGCTGACCGAAATTCCACAATGGCTTCACGATCCGAGCTTCCGAGGACAACGAACTCGTGGAGGCCAGACTGTTGCATGAGGCCCTCGATGCCTCTGTAATCAGAGCATATGCTTGGAACGACTTAGATGCAAAGCACGACTTCATTAAGACGAGCGACGGAATTCGTTGGTCTATACGGGAGGATATACTCGATGAAATCCTCTGTCGACTCCTCGAAATGAGTCACGACCAGCACGTAGCGGAACTTGAAACGGCCGCGCTGAAAGCGGGCCGAAGCAACGGCAACTCCAAGGCCTCAAAGAAACGAGTTGAGCTGACCGCATCGGACGAGCAAATGTCGTTGACGAATCCTCAATGTTGATTCTCCAAATCAAACAAGTGAAAAGTTGCGAAAACCATTCGCTACGACCTCGCCGTGGCAGATTCGCGACGAGTTTCAGCGGCTCGTCGTCGGCGATATCCACGGACCTGCTTTTGGGCCCGATGAGGTGCTGCCAAGCAACCCATATGTGCGGGACCGCTATCTCGTAGGGATGCTCGCCCCGGCTGAGGTTCGGGTCAATCCGGCACAGATGGACGACGCTGGAAACACGGGCGACGAGTCACAGGGTGAAGTATCGAGCAACGAACGCATCGCCTCAGTCGGTTTCTTCCCTTCGTCACTTGGCCTCAGTTTTGCGGTTGATGGAGCAGCGGCCGCGCTCCAGGTGCAGGCCGAGTGGGGGCATTACCGCAAGGAGCGCCGCCCACGTGAAGACGTGGAAGGACGGCCAGGTTTTCACATCGACAAGCGCGATGCCGAAAAAGACGTGCTTTCCGTCTGGCAGCGGTATCGCGCGCGTTGGATCCGTCACGGTCACGCTAACAGATGGAGACCTTGGTCCGTACGTGCCGGTGTCTGAGCACCCGAATGTCGTTGTCCGCGGCCGAGCGCGGCGCCACAACGGTGCCTGGCTCGTCACGCTCTTTCTCGTCAACGATCAGCCTGCTTTAAAAGAAAACATCGATCAGCAGTGGCTGTTCCAGGCTGGGCTTTCCGTGAGCGACGTAGGCGGGAAGCCGGTTTTCCTGGAGCGCCTCGAGGTCCTGAACGCGGAATCAGCCGACGATGACGGAGAACTGGCCCAGCTCGCAATGCTGTATCGGGACGTCGTGGAGTTCGCCGTGGGCCACGGAACGGCGGTGCATGCAGAAGTTGTTCCTAACGACCCGAGGCATGCCACGCGACTGACCACGGAAAGCGTGCCCAGTTTCGAGGTGCCTCGCACCGAGCAGCCGGATTTCAGCTAAGAAGCCGCCGCTCGTCGAGATGGAACTCGATATGAAGGCGCTGGCTCAAGCTAGGGACGGCGATTTTGCCAAGCTGCTGATGCCCGTCGTCATTGCATATCGGGCGTGGCTTGCAGAACAGCAGCTACGTGTTTCCGACCCACGCGAGCGTCTTGACGGTCATGAAGCAGCGGCCCGCGACGCCATCGATGCCGCGGGGACCGTTGCAAACCGTATCGAGGCCGGTATCCGACTGCTCGACCGCGATCCAAATGCTACTGAGGCCTTTCGGTTTGCGAACGAGGCTATGTGGCGTCAGCGCATTGCGCAACTCGCTATCGCGCATCGCAGACGCGAAAAAGAGAACGGGCGCGAGATGTCGTTGGCAGATGCCGTCGCGGCGCTGGATCTTCCAGAGAACAGGCGATGGAGGCTGTTCCAGATTGCCTTCATTTGCCTCAATCTTCCATCTCTGACGATTCCCTCGCACGACGACCGCACTGGAGATAGCGCCGTCGTGGATTTACTGTTCTTCCCCACGGGAGGAGGTAAGACCGAGGCGTACCTCGGCCTGGTAGCATACACGTTTGCCATTCGTCGCTTGCAAGGCAAGATCGCTTCAGACGATGGCGAGCTGGACGGCGCTGAGGGCGTCGCGGTGTTCATGCGTTACACATTGCGGCTCCTGACGTCGCAACAGTTTCAGCGCGCGGCGGCCCTCGTATGCGCGTGCGAAGTTATGCGGCGCGAGCGGCTTGCCGCAGAGCCGCGGTGGGGGGAGACGCCATTTCGTCTCGGGCTCTGGATCGGTGCGTCGACGACGCCAAATTGGAGCGACGACTCCTGGGATGCGATCGAGACGGCCCGCCAGCGTAACGGCTACACGGGCAGCTACGCCGACCCCTTGCAACTGACGGCGTGCCCGTGGTGCGGAAGCGAACTTCAAACGGGCAGCCATGTTAAACGCGATACCCGCCGTTGGCGGACACTCACGCTCTGTTCCGACCCCTATGGCACCTGCCCGTTTACGGAGCGGCGATCGAACGGCGAAGGCATTCCCGTCGTCACCGTGGATGAAGAAATCTATCGGCTGCTGCCGACGTTCATCATCGCGACGGTCGACAAGTTCGCGCAGTTGCCCTGGCGAGGCCCGCTGCACCTCTTGTTTGGGCGCACCTATTCGCGATGCACGCGGCACGGCTTTCGCTCTCGCGATCTCGATGACACCTCAAATCGCGTCGAGAGGGACACGCACAAGGCAATCGATGGCCTACCGGAAGCAAAAACGGTAGCGTGCGACAGGCTGCGCCCGCCGGATCTCATCATCCAAGATGAACTGCATTTAATCTCAGGCCCTCTGGGGACGTTGGTCGGCTTGTACGAGACGGCCGTCGATCGGCTGGCCTCGGTGAAGATTGACGGCATAATGGTTCGGCCGAAAGTGATCGCATCAACGGCTACGATTCGTCGCGCCTTAGTACAGACGAACGCGCTCTTCCAGCGGCGTCTTGCCGTCTTCCCACCGGCGGTGCTCGACGTTGGCGACAATTTCTTTTCCGAGCAGGTCGCGCCGAGCGAGTACACTCCCGGCAGGCGTTACGTCGGCGTGTGCGCTCGCGGCCAGCGTCTTAAGGCTGCGGAGGCGCGCCTTGTCATGTCGCTGCTTGCGGCTGCGCAACTGTTGTTCGAGAAGTACGGTCCGGCGGCCGACCCGTACATGACGGTCGTGGGCTACTTCAGCTCGCTTCGCGAGTTGGCCGGTATGCGGCGGCTGCTGGACGACGACGTTCAACAGCGCCTCCCGAAAGCGGCCCGCCGTGGGCTGGGAAAGCGATCGCGCCTCCTTTCGATCGGCGAACTCACCAGTCGCATGCGCTCTGATCAAATCCCGAAGATTCTGGATCGCCTGGGGCTGCCGCACGTTCCGGGAGTAAAACGTTCCATCAGCACCGGAGCATTCGACGTCGTGCTTGCGACGAACATGATCTCCGTCGGCGTCGATGTCCCGCGCCTTGGCCTAATGATGACAGTGGGGCAGCCGAAGTCGACCGCCGAGTACATCCAGGCTACGAGTCGGGTGGGTCGCGACCTCGACAAACCCGGTATCGTCTTCACGCTCTACAACTGGTCGCGCCCCCGAGATCTCTCGCACTACGAGCGCTTCGAACACGATCACGCAACCTTTTATCGTCAGGTGGAGGCCCTTTCGGTGACGCCGTTTTCGAGCCGCGCGATCGATCGTGGCTTGACGGCCGTCGCGATCGGCTTGGTTCGCCATAAGAACGCCCACCGCGCGCTCGGAGCTGCAACGAATCCGGAATCCGGCGCCCAAACGAGCCCGCTTGCAGACAACGAGCTTCGTGAGGTACTGGATACCATTGTCCGGCGGGTGCAAAGTGTCCAGGCGGATCCAGTCGAGAGCACCGAGGTCGCGCGCAAGGTTGCGGAACTTCTCGACCTATGGGCCGATCGTCAGCGTCATGCCAGCAGGCAAAGCGCCCCACTGACGTATTCGGGGCGTCGGGCCACGGCGGCCCTTCTAATGATGCCGCAGCCGAACCGCTGGACGCGGTGGAATGCGCCAAACTCCCTGCGGGAGACCGAGCACACCATCAACCTCTTGTTATCTGAGATTGACGCGAGTGCGTTAGAAGAGCGCCCGTACGTTACACGGCCCGCGAACGCGACCGCCTCTTCAGCGCCGAGCGTTGAGGATATTGATGCCGCGGATATCGAGGACGAGCAATGACGGCTGCAGCATCGTTTCCGACGCGCGTCGGGGCTGTGCGACCCAGCCAGTTGCTTCATACCTATGGTGTCGGCTCGCTCGTCGATCTTCCGAACTTCTCCGTTATCGTCGCCGGACTGCAAGCCTGGGACCGGCCGCGCGAGGACATCATCGAGCCGCGCCTCCTGGCCGCCGTACGTGCACAGCTTGGCGCTCAGGTCGAGCGCCTCATCGCGATGCCCTGGATGGAAAACACGAATAACGTCAACGATGAGTGGGCGCGCGTGGGCATCCCGGTACTGCCGTTCCCACGGTGGATGCGCTGCACGAGCTGCAACGTGCTCTCGACGATTGATGGCGGCCTCTTCACGCTTGATAAGTCAGGCTCGCTTCGACCGGATCCGCTACTGCATAAGAATTGCACGGGGAACGCCAAGTCGCCGATGGCTGTGCCCGCGCGATTCGTCATGGCTTGCCCCAAAGGTCATCTCGACGAATTCCCCTGGATTGCTTTTGCGCACCATAATCGACCCTGCCCAAATGGCGGCGGTAATCTTACGTTGACGGAGCCCGGTAGCGGCACGCGTTCGACGGACGTGGTTGTGAAATGCACAGGATGCGATCAGTCGAATGTTATCAGCGCCGCCTTCGATCGCGACGCAAAAGTCCTCCCCCAGTGCCGCGGGCGTCATCCCCACCTTCGCCGGTTCGATGCCGCGTGCGACGAAGTCGCGGAGACGCTATTGCTCGGCGCATCGAATACCTGGTTTGGCGTGACTCGAAGTGCCCTGTGGTTCCCCTACGAGGCGAGGAGCGGCGTGGATCGCGAAGTCGACGAGCTCTGGACCGACCTTGCGGGCCTACGCTTCGAAGATGCCAAGACTCTCGAAGTACTGATAGCCGCGCTCCCGGCCCTCGATAAGCTGAAGGCATTTCCGATTGCGGACGTATGGGCGGCCGTAGAGCGCCGACGCGATGCAGTCAAAGAGATCGAGCAAGTCGGCGATTTGCGACTCCCCGAATGGCAGTGTTTCATCGATCCCGCAAACGCACCAAAGGACAAGGACTTTACGATCAGCAATGCTGGCGTGCCTCCCGTGTTTAGGGCCACCATTTCGCCGGTGGTTGCGGCGACACGATTGCGAGAAACGACTGCCTTAGTCGGTTTTGCGCGCATCGACGCTCCCGATTCCGGGCTCGTGGAAGATGCCGAGCTAGAGTCGATCGTCCCGCTGAGCACAGAACCGCCGTACTGGGTGCCCGCCGCCGAAGTGCGCGGCGAGGGAGTCTTTGTGCGTTTGCCGGAAGAGCGCGTTCGCGCGTGGGAGTCACGCGTAGCGAACCATGAACGCATGTTAGCTTTGCGCCGCGCAATCGCGGCTCGGCATGGCGCGAAAGCATGGCTTGGCGCGCGATACGTGCTGCTGCATTCGCTCGCGCATCTGCTGATCAACGAACTCGCGCTCGAATGCGGCTACGGCGCGGCGTCACTTCGCGAGCGCATCTACTCCAGCAGCGGCGAAGACGGCAGCGACCCGATGGCGGGCTTTCTGATCTACACCGCGGCGGCCGACTCCGAAGGCACGCTGGGCGGCCTCGTTTCGATGGCAAAGCCGGATACGTTCGGTCGCGTTTTGGAACGGGCCATCGAGCGCGCACAGCTATGCAGTTCGGATCCGCTGTGCGCCGAGCACGTACCGACGCCGGAGGATCGGACGCTACACGGAGCCGCGTGTCACAGTTGCCTGTTTCTTCCCGAGACGAGCTGCGAGCGGAACAACCGCCTCCTCGATCGGGCGGCGCTCGCTGAAACGCTGACACATTCCGGGATTTCCTATCTTGCCGAATGACGGCGTCGCCGCTGCCCAGACGCGAGCGTTTGTCGCGAAGCTATCACCGGAGTTCCTGCAGCGTTTTGTCGCGCTCTTGCGTGCTCACGAGACCATCGCTGACATAACGCGCACGCGGATCATGCAGGAGGTGGCCAACTACGCCGCATGCGATCGCATAGCTTCGTACCTTGCGGCGCTGTCTGCCGCGCTGCCGAACATCTCCCCCGCGGCGGTTGCATTCGGGATCGAATGCGCGCTCGAAACCGCCGAGCATGACTCGCGTGTCCAAACCGTCGATTTGGTCTGGACTGGACCGGAAACCTCTGCTGTTTCCGTTCGTAGAAGCTCCGCCGTCTTGTTCGAGCTCATCGACGGAGCCAAGTCTGACTTAATCGTCATGTCGTTCGCTTCGTTCAGAATACCAGAAGCCGAAGCGGCGTTGCACCGCGCTGTTGAGCGTGGCGTCCGCTTGGATCTGATCCTTGAGACACAAGAAGAGAGCTCCGGACGGTATCATCAATTTCGGCGCGCCCGCTTTCGGCGCTATCGCGAGCGACGCGCGTGTGTCGTATTATAGCTGGGCGAGGACGAAGCGCCCCATTGGGGCCGTGCTCCACGCGAAGGTCGTTGTCGCTGACGGCACGAGTGCGCTCATCACAAGTGCCAACCTGACCGAACGCGGCATCGACGACAACATCGAGATCGGCGCACTCATCCGCGGTGGGACCTTGCCAGGAAGACTGCGCGAACACATCTTGTCCTTGATCGACTTCGGTGAGTTCGAGAAGGTGCGGCTCCGAACGTGAGGATCGTCTCCCTCGTTGGACTCGCTGAGCAGGCGCAGCTATTATCTTGCGCAGCCGCTACGCTGGTCGCGTCGCTGGTGAGCGGCCCTCCGGTCCGGCGTTGCCGACGTCGA
>CAWHZL010000008.1:0-8783 GCA_963833845.1 Vulcanimicrobiota bacterium | reverse complement strand
GCACTCTTCTGGATAAGTGTACCCCAATATGCAATATCAGGCGACAGGCAGACGCCCAGGTTCTTCACTGCTCATTCGAGCGCTTTCCTCCTGGTGGGCGGGGCAACGACGGCGTCAGCGCAGTGCCTCCGCTTGGGAGTACGTAACCGAAGTCCATTCGGCTCGGTCCACGCCTCTTGGGCGGGGCGCCAACGATAGGGTGGGATTCCGAAGCGCCAGCCGATGTCGGCGTCGAGGTCACTTAGTCGTTGGCGCGAAATGCAAACACGGTCCATACCGGCGAAGATGTGCCTGTAGGAGTTGCAACAACGGGGTTAAGGCTCCGATCTTGTCACAGATCTGTCACGGAGCGGCCGAATCGTCCTGGTATCGGTCGGGAGCGGCTGGAACGGCGAAGCGCCGGAATCCCGATAATATAAGCGATTTCGTCACTGCTCGGGGATTGGCCGGGACCGCAGAGGAGGGGTTCGATTCCCGTTGGCGCTACCATTTAACTCGCTTTATATTTGGGCCTTTTTCTTCCCTGCTGTGTTTTTTACTTAGGCTTGACTTAGCCGCAACAACCTCAGGGGTGCCGACAGCGCTAGCGAGTGCTCCGCCAAGGACCAACTCGATCCCCGCGCGGCGTGCTCCACCTGCAGCGTCTCATGTACGTGCGCATAGTAGATCTGCCGTGACGCTTATGGTGCTGTGGCCGAGGCTCGCACTGATGGTCTTTCAGTCCACGCCGGCCTGAAGACTCGGCGAAGCGAAGGTGTGGCGCAGGTCATGGAAGCGGATGTGCGGCAGTTTCGCGCCTTATAAGTTTGGCGAACTCACTCGAGAATGTCGGCGGCTCCCACGTCGAACCGTCTAAACGGTCGAAAACAAGGCAGTCCTGGTCGCGCCCAAGCCCGCAATAGATGCGCCGCTCCCGTTGCTCTGGAGCGCCTGGCGGAGGTGGCCCCGGATAATCCGGACAGCCGTCGAAGTGACCACTTCGCTCCATCCAGGCGAAACAGCCTCCAGAAGGAGCATCTCGCAGCACGCGTCCGCCGGAACCACTCTCCGGCCTTCAAGGCAAACGTGTCGCTGCTCGCCATTCGTGGCGAACTCACGATGGCCGAGCTCTCCAAGAAGTTCGACATCCACGCTAACCTCATCACGCAGTGGAAGACCCAACTGCTCCAAAACGCCGTAACGGCGTTCGACGGCAGCGGCGTCAAGATCGAAGAGATCGACGTCGAGAGACTCCACGCGAAGATCGGCCAGCTGACGCTGGAAAACGATTTTTTAGAAAAGGCGCTCGGGCGCGTCGGCGGCCCGAGCGCAAGGCGATGATCGACCGCGACCACGGTCTCTCGCTCACGCGCCAAGCCGATCTTCTCGAACTCTCCCGTGGCTCGCTGTACTACGTTCCGATCGGACCATCGAAGGCCGACTTGGAACTGATGCGCGAGATGGATCGCCTTCATACTGACTTCCCGTTCATGGGTGCAAGGCAGCTGCGCGACCAGCTCAGGAACCGAGGCTATCGCGTCGGCCGGCGGCACGTGGCTCGCCTCATGCGTCTGATGGGGATCGAGGCGCTCTATCGCAAGAAACAGCAGACCACCAAACGGAATCCCGAACATCCGGTCTTCCCGTACCTTCTCCGCGGCCTGACGATCGAACGAGCGAATCACGTTTGGTCGGCGGACATTACCTACATCCCCATGGAGCGCGGCTTCTTGTACCTTTTCGCGGTCCTCGATTGGGCGACGCGCCGCGTTCTGGCTTGGCGCCTCTCAAACACGCTGACCACCGACTTTTGCATCGAAGCGGTGCGCGAGGCGGTCGCACTTTACGGCAAGCCAGAAATCTTCAACACCGATCAAGGAAGCCAGTTCACTGACGGCGACTTCGTGACGCTCATCCGCGAAGAACTCGGTGTGCAGTTGAGCATGGACGGCAAGGGTTGCTGGCGCGATAACGTGCTCATCGAGCGCTTCTGGCGCTCGTTGAAGTACGAGGAAGTCTACCTGAGGGCCTACGCGTCCGGTTCGGAGGCTCGGACCTCGATCGGCCGTTACATCGCGTTCTATAACAGCGTTCGGACGCACTCTTCGCTTGACGGCCGCACGCCGGACGAAGCATACTTCAAATCACTCCCTGCAGTTGCGGCATAACTGAGCGGAGCATCACTTACGCAGAAGCGATTTGCTGTTCAAAAAACCGGCGCCACCTTCGGCGTCGTAGAACGGCCACGACAGAAAGTGCTAGGCTGATCGTGCGGCGGCTTGTTGCGTGTCTTAGGCTGCTTTTCCCGCGACACGTACCGAGCGTGGCCCGTAGCGGCGCTCGACTCTTCCCGTACGACTTCGATGCTGCGGCGCACCGTCAAGCGACATGAGTCGAGATCGACATCGCTCCAGCGTAGTCCGAGCAGTTCACCGCGCCTCAACCCAGTGCCGACGGCAACCGCAATCGGCGTTTCAAGTTCGGTGCCTCGCGCTGCCAGTAACAGGCCGATAATACCGTGCGCGTCGAGCGCCCGCATCTCGCGCCTTGCGAAGCGAGGCGTGTCGATCGCCATCGTTGGATCGGCTGTCAAGAGACCAGAACGCAACCCCCAGCGGCATATAGTCCGTAAAGTCCGAAATACATGCGCTACGGATCTAGGCGAGAGCCTGCCCTCCTCGTGGTCATTGCGCCCGCTCGAACGCCAAGTTGCCAGCGCTTTTTCGATGTGATGCGCCTTCAGGTCACGAACGCGGTGACCGCCTTTTTTTGGAGCGGTCCCGGTCCGTAACTCTTGAGCTGTCAAGACACCGCGCGGATCGAGGGTTGGAATGATGTGTAACTCGACGTGCCCGCGGTATGCCATCCATGTGCGGCTCCCGACTCGCTCCTTCGCCGTTTGCATCCAGGCGCGGCACAGTTCGGCAACTGTGAAGCGAGCATCAACCTGACCGACCGATGTCTTAGCCCTGATCTTAAGCTCGTCCAAGGCGGCCAAAGCCTCGGTTTTCGAGCCATGTACAACGGTGCGGATCTGCCGTCGCTGACCCGGCATGGTCGCGCGCAAATACCAGGTGCCCCTTGACCGCTCGACGATGGATCCAGATCCCGGCTCGCGTTTCAAACATTTTTTGATGGTAGCCATTAGCCCTCGTCGCTTCGAGGCTTGAGTTTGCTGAAAAAGGTCAATCGCTTCCTCCACCGCTTAGTCATCGAGAAAAGTCTGGTGGTATAAAGTGGCGTCGTCCTCGATGACGAAATTGATCGCCTCATCGCCGAGCTGGTTGCGCGCCCATGAGTATGCCTGCGCACGCATTCGCATTTCCGCCAAGCTAGGCGGGGTGCTGTCCTTGTGCAGCTGTTCGGCGTAAGCCTGCGGCACACCAGCTTTATGCGCCCTCCTTCGAGCCATCGAAAGCACGCGGTTTACCGCTGTGAAGACCGCGCGAGGGCCTTCATCGCGCAGTCTAGGAAGAGTCTCCTCAATCGCGCGGAAGACCTCGCCTTCCAAGTCCGTCGCCATGAAAAAGCCTCCGGATATTGCGAAGCGGCCAGCACTGGTCAGGTCCCTCGCTTGCGGGTAGCAGAGCTCGATAAGGGCGCGAAGCCTGAAATAGGTCCTGTACTCGAGCAACTGCGTTTTGAAAGCCCGCCGCACTAGGAAGAGCGCGGCCTCGAGCTTGAGTCCGCCGCGATCAGCACTCGGCGTCTTACACGCGAGAGCTTCCCCGCTGCGTACCACCTGAATAGCGACGGCGTCATCGAACCGGCGATAGCGTCGGGACCTCGGAAGTGCCCAGCGATCAGTATTTCGCGTTCCGTGGAGGCCCTTTGCTTCTCTGCGCGAAGCGAGCGAGCCACAGGAATCGCATAATGCATATTAAGTTTGGCATTTCGGACGCACTGTCGCAGGAGAAGTGTCGCGGGCCTAAGTCACGCGCGGCGATTTCGCGTTCCGTTCAAGCTAACAGCTTTGTCGCGTACCAGGAATCCGGGGTTGTCCTGTAGATGCAGCCCTCTCTGGAGACGCAAGCCGAGGCCGCAGAACTGGAACAACGAGGACTGGGCGGAGCACAGGCACTTTTTCTCCGGAATATCGTCGAACAACTCGTTCAACCTGTCGCGTCGAAACCCATCGCTGAACTTCCGACCGTCAAAGAGCGCGATTTCGCTTGCGGGTAGCCCCGACTCGTTGCTTGCGACTCTGGCGCGTAACGTCGCTCCGATTTCGATCGAAACGCTTATGGAATCAGCGCCGTCTCCCGACCAGCTCAAGACACTTCGACGTCTGTCGGACCGCGCGCGCATGCTCATGGAGGAGCGCGGTGTTCAAGTCCTTCACATTGCGTTCGGCCTTCTGCATTGGAAAGACCCGGCTAACGCAAAAACGTACAATGCCCCATTGATGCTTCTGCCTGTACTTTTGCATCGTTCAGGGGACGCGTACACCGTTCAACGCGTTGAGGGAGCTGACCCGGAACCAAATCGCGCGCTACTCGAACTCTTGCGCCGACATCCCTCGCTGCACTATGAGGAGCCCGATCCGAGTGTCGAGCAAGGCTATTCCGAAATTATTGAACAGTTTGGCCGCGGCCATCAACAGCGCATCGGATCCAGGCTCGACCAACGCATGCTTTCTGGGTCTCTTCTCTTATGAAAAGCTCGTAATGGTAGACGATATTGAAACGAACGGAGAAGTCATCCTGGCGCACCCGCTGATCGCGGCACTCAATGGTGACGCCGAGCCTCTCGCGCTACTGCAACATGGAATTGAATCTCCATTGCCCCCAGAACTTGATAGGGCGACAACGACTGCGGACCGCGTATACATCGTTGAGGCCGACTCAAGCCAGCAAGAGGCTCTTGAGGCGATTACGCGTGGTTTGTCCATGGTGGTTCAGGGGCCGCCGGGAACGGGCAAGAGCCAGACGATCGTTAATATTATTGCGCAGGCACTCTTCGATGGGAAATCGGTCCTCTTCGTAGCGGAAAAGAAGGTCGCGCTAGACGTAGTGATTGATCGACTCGCGCAGCGTGGGCTTGGTGACGCTCTTCTGGCGGTACAACGGGACGCCGATAAGAAACGCTTCGCCGTGATGCTCGGACTTCGCCATACGGAACTAGTCTCTTCTACCGGATGCAACTCATCGTTCAAGGCTGTCGCGTCAAAACTCGGCGAGCTTGACGCATATCGGCAGCAAGTGCACGATTCAGTGGGTCTGTCCGATGAAACGCCGTTTACGCTCTACGGTCGCCACGCTCGACACGTTCCCAACACACCGCGCGTACGCGTCTCCGGAGTCGAAGCGTACGATCCCGCGCAGCGGGATTCACTCGCGGACGGCCTTGAGCGTCTCGCAAGCCAGCCTTCTTGGTTGCTAGAGCCCGACGAAGCCATCTGGTCTTCCTTAAGACCCGAAATCGATGACCTCGCGCTGATACACGCTGCGCTGGAGCCTATGGAAGCCGCCAGGCGTTGCGCCGTCGAAATCGCCGACGTCACTACAGCTGCAGCAGACCTAATTGGACCGGTGGCTAAACTTGATAACGAAGGGTTGGATCTGGTCGAACAATTCCTGGATATCCTTTCAGCATCTCCCCGTGTCCCACAGCACTGGCTCGATGCTGATGCTGAGCCTATAGCGGTCGCCCTGGCATGCTACGATACGGAGCGGTCAGCTTATGAGTCGGATCGGCTATCATTGCGCGCCCGCTATAAAGAGGATGTATTCGACGCAGACTTGGCCGAGTTAAGCGAGCGATTCTTAAAAGAATACGATCGTTTCTGGAAGCGTTGGTTTAACAAATTATACACCGCCGACGTAAACAACGTCCTACAACAGCGCCTGGATGATCATCGACGAGCCGTCTATAGTGAACTTCGCGAAGACCTCAACCTTCTGCAAAGAACGAATGCCCAAAGGTCGTCGTGGGCACGCTCCCAACACGAGATGCGCGTCGCGTTTGGTGAGTTATTTTCCGGCGTCGACACGACGCCGGCAGAACTGCGTTCTCACCTCGTCTGGCTTAGGCGTCTCGCAGCCTTGTCGGCGACCTCCGAACCTCATCCTATCCTACGGAACGTATTGGCGAGCGACGACGCGTCGGCACGCGCGCAAGCGCGTGAGTTGTTAGCCCGACTTCGGGCTGCGCGTAGCGGTATCGTAACGGGCACCGCGCATTTGGAGCCCCTCTTTAAAGACTTGCCTGATGAGCCGGGTACCTGGGCATCCTATCTTGAGACGAAGATCAACTCCCTGGAGGAGGCCCCACGATACTGCCAATACCGGAAATGGATCGCATCCATTCGGGCGAGCGGCTGCGGCGCCCTACTCGATAATATCATCGAAGATCGCACGCTCGGACCCGAGCATTGGCGCGCGCTCTTTGAGCTGGTCATGGACGCGAGTCTTATCGACTACGCGCATCGCACTAGGCCTGAACTTGCTGCATTTGACCGCGAGGCCCACGAGCGGACGCGAGCTCGTTACGCTGAGCTGGATGAGGAGAACGTTATAGGTGGGGCCGGTCGCGTTGTAGCGCGACTCGCTGACGCTGCGCGCGCCCGAATGAAGGATGACAGCTATCGAGTCGCAGTTGACCTCATTATGCGAGAGGCGCGAAAAGCCAGGGGCGTGATGCCAATACGAGCACTGGCACGGCGGGCATTTGACGCTATTAAAGTGCTGAAGCCCTGTTGGATCATGTCTCCTCTCGCCGTAAGTCAGTACTTGCCGCCTGGACAGGTCTTTGATCTCGTAGTCTTTGATGAGGCCTCTCAGATGAGGCCGGCGGACGCGATTCCCGCTCTCAGTCGCGCTCGCCAGGTCGTAGTGGTTGGTGACGACAAGCAGCTCCCCCCAACGAACTTCTTTGATAACGTGATGACAGACTCGAATGACGACGACGAGGAGCGGTTGGACCTAGCTGACTACGAGTCCATCCTCGACCGCTGCTCAGCAGTTTTGCAACAGAGGATGCTCCGGTGGCATTACCGCAGTCGTGACGAATCTCTAATTGCGTTTTCCAACGATCACTTTTATGACGGGCGTCTCGTGACGTTCCCCACACCTGTGAGACGCCCCGGACTGGGCGTTCGCATGGTATCGATCAAGTCCACGTACGCGAGGGGCGGGTCGAGGCAAAATCGCGGTGAGGCACTTGAGGTGGCTCGGCTTGCATATGAACATGCGAGAACAAGACCATCAGAGACCCTGGGCATCATAGCATTCAGCCAGGCACAGCAGCGTGCTATAGAAGACGCGTTGGAGCAGATGGCACCTGATAACAACGACTGTGCTTCATTCTTCGCCGATTCGCGCCCAGCCGAGGCGCGAGTCTTTGTAAAGAACCTTGAGTCAGTACAGGGAGATGAGCGTGATGTTATATTGCTCAGTGTGGGGTACGGGCGCGATGAGCATGGCAAGTTGTCATACAACTTCGGTCCGCTTAATCGCTCTGGCGGTGAACGTCGTTTAAATGTAGCCGTAACACGAGCAAGAAACGAACTGATCATCGTGTCCTCCATTGACGATCGTGACCTGGACGCCGAGAAGTGTCGGCAGGGCGGGGCCGCTCTCATCCGCTCTTATTTGGCTTACGTACGGAGTGGGGGCTCGCCGCGGGGTGTTGCACAGCCTACTGGACGCGGAGTGGATTCACCGTTTGAAGAGGACGTACGCTTAGTCCTAACAAGCATGGGGCACAAGGTGCACATGCAAGTAGGCGCATCTGGCTATAGGCTCGACCTTGCTGTGTGCCGCCCGAAGGGAAGGTCAGTACGCCCTAGCCATTGAGTGCGATGGGGCGACGTACCATGGAACGCCTACTGCGCGAGACCGGGACCGCCTTCGGGACCGAACCCTTCGGTCGTTTGGGTGGCGCATACATCGCATTTGGTCACGCGACTGGTTCCGTTCGACGAGCCGACGAGATTTCCCGACTTAAGGAAGCGGTGGAGGAGGCGTTAAACCTGGGGATGATGCTACTCCTGCAGAATCGAACACAAGGGAAGTGGAGGCGCCGCCCCTCGTTCAGGCTAAACTCGATGACCAGGATCTACTCGTGACAAACGCCGCCTCAAGCGTATACCGATTCTTGGAACGAGAGGCAGCCGCGCGCTCCAAGAGTGAAATCGTGGACGCGATATCACTACCTGATCCTTTGGTCGGAGTTGCCTTGAACAACTTGATGGTTTCTGGTTATGTGAAGCGAGTTGGCATAGGTAGAGGCACCAAGTACGCGGTGTAGGGCTAGGCGAATCATCCGATCCCTTGTAGTACCTCCGTGTTTCACGGCATCTGACGCGAGCACCTCGAAGGCCACCGTCCGACTGCCAGGGCGAGACCACGCCGAGACGTTGCGTGGGCCTTCGTCGCGCCATGGCAAACGCAGGCAGCGCACTTTAACCGTCGGACTCTCGGGTTAGAATCCGAAAAACCTCGAGCGTAACTCGCGAGAAGTGAGGTTATCGCGAGCTAGAGGAGTTGACCGAGTGCTCGGCGCTAGCTGTCCCGCCTCTAACGAAGTCGGACCTCGCTTTGTACGAACCTTGAAATGAAGTCTCCCACGATTTACCAGGCGTATTCAGGGTGCGTGACCGCCAGGCGACCGTGCTTACACCGGGGCCAGCACCGGGCAGGCGGTTGGGGCTCGCTCACGTCGTGGCGGCGGAGGGGCGCATTTCCAAAACTCGCCGGGATTCGAAGGGACTAGGCGGCATCGAAAACGCGAAAACCCGTACAGGAAAGAACTCTCGGGTATTCAACGGGAGCGGCCGGGACCCCGATTGACGGGTTCGATTC
>CAWHZL010000007.1:0-27736 GCA_963833845.1 Vulcanimicrobiota bacterium | reverse complement strand
TGGCGCACAGCCAGCTTGGCCGGGTCGCCCGGCCTACGGCCAGCTTGCCTAACTCGGCGCGATTGGATTCCGGTCCGACGCCTTTTCGCTCACCAGTCGCCTTGCAAACCACTCACAACCATGTAAGTCACGTTTGGAAAGATGTTACACGTGATGGTTCCAACTCTTCGTCGTCGTCAATGCATAAAGTTCCGGCGTGCTCCTGCCTTGCCGCAATTGCACTGGCCAGCGCTGAGCCGCCCGACTCAGTGCCGACGTAGGCAAGGCATGAATAGATCATATCTACGTAGTCGTGAAGGTTAGTTACGTTGATGCGGGCACAATCGGCGAGCGTGCTGAGGCCGGGGGGCCGCTGTGCTTCGACCACACTACGCGAGCTGGTCGCGCGTGAACCCCAGGCGATCGACGAACCACTCAAATCGCTCACGGGGAAATGGCTGCGACGTGCTACGGGGGTCAACGAGCACGGCGTTGGTGACTTGGGCCTGAACCGGGGCGATAGTAGATGCGAGGGTAGCGATTTGTGCTGGGCAGTCCGTGGGCCAGCTCGACCGACTCAACGATACTGGCTAGCGGATGCCCTGCACGAGATTGCGGCCGGACGCCCGGTGCCGATGTTGGGCTGCCTATCCGTCCAGCCGGTGATGAAGGGGTTCTCGTTATAAAGCAGCGCGCGCACCTCCTCGTTGCGCGTCGGCGTGCTGTTCGACACGAACACGCGGCAACCGCGCCGAGCGAACATCTCGGGTAGTGTCGAGTAAATCAAGTGGTCGCCGAGGCTGCCTGGACTCTACCCACAGGACGACGTCATCCATATGAAGGCACTGGAGGTCTTGTCGGAATGATGTTCTGGACCGTTCGAGCAACGCGCTCGACACTTAGGTCGTGCAAGCAATCGATCCGCCGATGGCACGCGCCAAAACGCGCACCGAACCAACACGGTTCGCACTCAAGACCGGCGCGAAGGACTGTGACATTGGGCGGCAGTCGCCCAAGCGTCGTGTTCGGCGTTGGAGAAAAAGGAGCACAGTCGGCACACCTAGCGCCGCGGCTATATGCCCCAGGCCAGCATCGTTGGAGACGACTACTCTGGCAGCGGCTAACGTGTCGGCGGTTTCTTTGAGTGACAAGCGGCCGATCAGCGAACGCACATGGCTTGGAAAGTGCATAGGCAGCTCCGTCGAGTTGAAACAGGTCATCCGGCGTGCCAACGAGCGAAACGTCCTCAAAACATGCTGCAAGTTCCGCAAAAAACGGCCAGCGCTTTGCGGCCATTTCCAAAGGCTTGCTGCCGGGAGCCAGGACGACCGTAGTCGGAGGCTCGGCAGCTCGATGCTGCCTAGCAGGTGGCAAAAAATAATAGGGCGGGCTAGTCACGTTGCAGCCGAGGTCCCGGGCAAACTCAAGATAGTATGCCTGCTCATCTTGGTAAAAGAGTTCGTCGGGTGGCCGATACGGTGCAAGCTTGGCGCGCTCGTATTGCCGTGCAAACCGTCTCCAATAGAACGGGGGGATAGCGGCGAGCGCCACCGGGTACGACTCGAGCCCAGGGCGTCCTTTGCGCCCGTCGTAGATGGTTCGCACGGCACTCCAGTCCTCGAAAAGTTCCGCAACACCGCCATAATCCGCGGCGATTAGAAGGTCCACGATGAAGCCATCGCAGGCTAGCACGGCGAGTAGCGGCGTCGCGAGGACGATGTTGCCAATCCCGGAGGCGACGTGAACTAGCACAGCGGGCTGCGCGGGATTGGTCATACCCTTTCCGATCGGAGTTGCAAGAGGCGCTCCAATGCCGCCTCGCCGATTCGTCGGAACGAGTACTCGTCGCGGAGTGCTACTGCGGCTCGCGCTGCATCGGCACGAGCTTCCTCTCGATTTTCGTAGACCCAGCGTAACGCAGTGGCTGCCTCGGTAACGTCGGGCTCACCCCACGTCATTCGAGGGCTAAACAGAAAGTATGGCTTCTGAATCGCTTGCTCGGTGCAGCGTACTAAGCGATGCGCACGTGGATCGAGAAAGTCAAGAGGGCCGCCCTGGGCGCTGGCTACCACGGGTTTACCTCGGGCTGCGGCCTCGAAGAGCGGGTAGCCCCAGCCTTCGCCACGGTGGAGAGAAACATAACAATCTGCGCGGTCGTGTAGCGCGTCTATCAAGGTGTCATCGAACGTCTCACAGCGCAATACAATCCGTCCTTTTGAACCCGTTCTCGATCGCAATTCCTCCAAAATCGTTCGCGCTTCTCCGGCAGCGGCCGCGATTGTTTTTAGCAGCAATAAGGCATCACATTCCTCGGGAAACGCCTCAAGGAACGCTTGCATTATCCCCTCTGGATTCTTGCGGTGCTGCCAATCGAAGATACTATAGAATACGAAGTCGGAGGCATTCAGGCTAAGCCGAAAATCGGTACCCGTCGCGAACGGCTGATGATTCACCCATGGCAAGGGGTAAGGCAACACGAAAGGCGCTCTGCCCAGTATCTTTTCGAAGCTGCCTACGTTAAATTGACACGGTACCCACACGTCTATGGCGCGACTTAGCGCACGAGACCAGATACCCGGTATTGGATTAGCTTCCCATACCGTCACGGCAACGACGTTGGATGTTGTATATGCCCAACGGGGCCAAAACGACGGAATTGCATGAACAATGTGAAAGTCCGCGTCTGGGTTCTCTCCGATCAGCGATCTCACGAGGTCGTCTTCGATCTTATCTGGTGGGCGGCCGGGGTAAGAAAGAGACGCGCGGACACCGGCCGCGTGCAACGCACGCACGTACGCTCGTGCTGCCGTGCCGTAGCCGCTAGTGGAAAAGACCTCGCCGTAATAACTTACGCTCGGTAGTTCGTCTGTCATTTTACGAGCGCACTGACGCGATTTGCGACATCGTCGGCGGAAAGAGTTTTGAGGCACGCTAGATGATATTCGCAGTCGCGACGGCCCCATGGGCGACGGCGACAGTCAGGTTCGCACGGGAGCTGCTTGGTTATCGGGACGATCAGCGGAGATGCCATGCACTCGCGCACGGGGCTCGTGATTCCGAAGATACCAAACGTCGGAATACCAAGCGCTACACCAAGATGCATAATGCCGGAATCAAGCGAGATAAGCGCTACGCACTCGGACAGCAACGCTCCAGTATCCCGAAGATTTAGTTCCCCGACAAAAATCTACAGCATGTTCCGGCCAGTTAAATGGATGATCAAAGTACGTCCCACGGTTATCGAGATCAGTCGCAGTTCCAACGATAACGACGTTTTGGAATTGCCATGTGAGTTGTCCGAAACCATGCCACTTTTTCCACGGCCAGTTTGCCTTACACCCAGGGTGCAAGGCGAGCGTCGCCTTCGGTAAGCCGAAATGGCGCGACGACTTCCTGGCAAAGGGCGGTGGCAAGGCTCCTCGCCAGCCAATTGATCGCGCAACCTTTGTTATGCTCGCGGTATCGCCCTCAACGTGCCAGCTTGAATCGAAGCTATATCGTCGCCGTGCGTTACCCACCTGGCTAGCGTCGCGCTTAGCATCGTAAATGTCGCGATCTCATATCGGCGTTCTCTCAAACGAGCAACAATCGCATTCGGCTTTGTCCCTTGGCGCGCGAGTGTATACGAAGAGTCTCCCTTACTTCGGGCGCTCCTCTCAAAAGCTCGGCTGCCTCTAGGTCATCGGGCATGACCAAGACATCGACCTCGTATCCCAGATAATAAACGGCTCTAATCAGCGGCGTCACACGGATTATGTCGCCAATGCCTGAAGCAGCAGTAATCAGCGCAGTTCCAATAACAGGCTCCATTAAACAGCCGGAAGGCCGTCGGGCCCTGCAAAGCACGAGTTCCAATCGGCTCCGATCAGAGCGCGCACAACCTCGATTGGCCGGGCTTTCCACGGAGCCGTGCGGGGCAGCTTAGGACAGCTATTGCCGTGGTGGATTCGGGCGACAAAAATATTCGTTGCGTTCTAGGACACCGATCCGAGCACCGCGCGCGGAAAACACGAAGCGTGAGTCCTCTCCTAGATTCACTTCCGTAAAGGGATGGTTCTGCCAAAAGGTCTTGCGGTAACAGAGGGTTGCTCCACACACCCACGGCACGCAGCTGAGGGGTGCACGTATTCCCATGCCTCCAAGGCCCGCGAATCGACGAAGAACGCCCGCGACAGCCCGCAAAGATCAAAGCCGCCTTGTTCCAATTGATTCGCTTGGTAGCGCAAGCGCCACGGTGCGTGCCAGTCATCGTCGTCCCAGTGGATAATAACATCGCCGCTCGCAGCTTCACATGCGACGTTTCGCTTTGTCCCGAGTCGCAACCGCCGTGGCAGCGAAATGTATCTGATTCGCGAGTCCGAAGGTATCAGATCTCCAACGCGATCTACGCCGTCATCGACGATCAGGAGCCCTCTTCCTCGGATAATCCTGCGCAAGAAATAGCCGAATAGCGGCTGGCACCAGCCGCCGACGATTCGCCGTTGGCATGATGCACGTAACGACCTTCACAAAATGATCCGCCGTTCCAATCTTATCGAGTTCAGAGCAGTGAGCGAATCGGCGGTCTTTCGTCGAGTTCGTACCATATATTGCTCATCCGCAGATTCGTCGCCCAGGGGTCCACTTGACAGCCCAATGTAAGTCGATCCTCGCTTACTTAGCGGGACATTGCGCCGCCCGCACCGATAAACCCGGATTCGGCGCGCGCCAGCTGAGCGTAAATGATAGTTCATCGCGAATCGGTAACATGATTTGATTAACGCATGCGGTCTGATCATCAGCTAATCCCTGTTAACGTTCGCTCGCGCTCGGGCATCGCATCGCCACATCATTATCGCGATGCGATGCCTCACGCGTCCAAGCAAGCCACTAACCTTCCTACCCAATTCCGTAACGTGCTTTGAGCAGTCGCGGGGACCAATCTAGTCGCCCCAGGACTGCCGTCGCTGCTATCTCCCGACGACGAGGAAGCTAGGGGTACCACTGTAATCGACTTGGCCTCGCTCACCCGGCGCGAGGGTAAATTCACCGGTGGTCAGCGTAGTGCTGTTGCCATCGATATGAATATGCGTCACGCCAGTTCCCCAAACGTAGAACCCAATCGCGCCATAGTATCCAAAGTCATGGTTATGGAACGTCCCGGAATATGGCGTCGTGGGTCCGTATAGCGTCGGCGCCTTATCATTTACCCCGCGCAATTTGACCTGGATATTCGAGACTTCCGTGCCGACGATGTCTATAGCGGCGGAGTAGCTAGCGTATCCGTTCACGCTGTCAGTTGCGGATGAAAACGTTCTGACCGTGAGACTACCCGAGCCGATCAAGACGCCGTGCTGGCTGTTGCCTGTTAGGTCGCAATGGTCGATGATACGCCCGATGCACCAGAGCCGGCGATGTATATCCCGACGTCCTGCACCGGTGACGGCTCATTCGCGTCAATCTCGATATACGGATGAGCCGATGCACGAGGCTCCAATAATGCGAACTCCAGACGCTGGTCCCGTGATGGAGATTCCGCCGAGCCCACCGGAGGGGCTGTCCCTGACGCATTGCCTGAGTAGAACCCCCCGGTAACCTCAATGTTGCTGCCGCTTGCTATTTCCATGCCTGGGCCGGTCCAGCGCGTCGAAAGGCACGAGACGAATCGAATATTGTCTACCGTCCCCCCATAAAGGCCTTCATCGATGTAGATGCCAGGGCCAAGGGAACCTGCACCGCCGGAGCCGGACGCGCCGGCGGAGTAATTCGAACTCGCAGCCTACGAAGACGACCTGCGAAACATTTTGGGGACCGCGAGGCTGAATCGTTACCGCTGCTCCCGTGGGGGTCGTGGATCCGGTAGGTATAGATGGAGACGTTCGTAAAAGAATGCCGCAGAGTGTTATGACCGCCCGACACTGAAGCGCCGGGAATAATCATAAGACCGTCCGAGAATCCCTCCATGCGGACGTTTGCGGCTCGCAGTGTTCGGCACCCTGAATGACAACTCCCGTGCCGCCTTGCTTATGGGACAAGAATTTACATCCAGCGATGTAGATTTCTTTAGCGGCGACGTGGCTGGCGTCTCGTTGCCGAGTTGGATAAGCCATGGATTTGGCGGATTATGCTCGTTCAGTGAAGTGCATTGAAGAGGCTGCACTGCAATGCGTCCTCGAACCAAACCGCCTGTGGGCAGTCAAGAAAAACCACTCGGACGACGCGGATATTCTCGCCACCGACGACGTGAATCGCGACCCCCGCCGAGGACGGATTGACATAGCCGATGCTCAGGTCCTGAAAGGTGATTCCCCCAACGTGTTCATCGCCCGAGCCGTTACGGGATCGACGCCGCTCGTGCCGCCTGTACCGCCGGTGTCTACTGGAATAGGTCCTTGCTATTCTTTACCAGGAGTGTAGGGGAGTCTCTGATCTCCCTGCGCGGTTCCCGCCGAAAATTAGCGCGACCGGTGAAATCGACGTTGGCGATCCAACCAGGACGGGGCCGTTTATCGGGTATCGACGTGTGTCCCACGTTATCGACTGGATGGAATCAGATCGTTCTTCTCCGCCGCCTTCGGCTTGAGCCGTGTACATCGGGTCTGTAACGCGCTATTATTGGCGGCGGGATCGGCAAGAGGTCCCGCTGTCATCCCAAAGTCGAGCACGTTGAAGATTCCGGGCTGCGACAAGGCCATAAATTAGCTCCTTTTCATAAGTGATGTGTCAGAAGCTCGTAGTCACCTTCCGGGCAATGTATCTACGGGATCACATCGTAACGCTGTTGCTACTCGCCAGGATGAAAAATGGATAAGACGTAGGTTAATCCTCCGCCGACCTCTGCCACTCTTAGACCGAAACTGCGTCCTGCATAGCGATCACGATCAACAGACGAAGTCGAACCTTAACCTGCGATCCGGATTCTCTCCGATGGGCGGCACTTCTTCAGAGCGCCCATCTTGTAACAGCTCTTCTACCCAAACGCTAACGTCGGTCAATAAACAAGGTTTGCGGATCGACCAGCCCTCTCGCCCGCGTCTCTTGACCGAACGCGGACGTTAGCCGGCTACTGGTTCCTCCGATAAGCGGGAGACCAGCGTAAACGCGCGTCACGAAAACAACTGCCGTGGCTTTGCATTTGAGATCTGACTATCAACAAACAAGATCAACGCCGACCGATTCATCTTCAGCCTTTTCTGTCTGGCCATCATACTTGGCGGTTGCAACGGAAGCGCGTCACAGTGCCCGGCATGCTAGGAGGACAGCGCAACTTAGGGGAAGGCTTGTTTGGTCGGTCCACCAACTGGCCGAGGCTGCGCGAACGTACGGATTCGAGGATGGATCCCGAGGCAATAAATGACGATCTTCTTTACATCTCTAATGTGTATAATGTCACCGTCTATTCTTATCCGAAGGGCAGACGCGTTGGCACGCTCAAGGGGTTTATCGCCCGCTCGGTGAGTGTGTTGACGAAGCCGGCGATGTCTTTATCGCCAACGAAGATACTGTCGTAGAATATAAGCACGCTGGTACAAAGCCGATTCAAACCCTAACATTTTCCGGCTACGCTTCAGGAGACTGTTCGGTCGATCCGGCCACAGGGAACCTTGCCGTCACATGGGACAATGGCTTTCAAAATGGATACGTGGCAGTTTATCAGCACGCCACTGGTTCGCCCACTCTGTACAGCCGTGGCGGCCTGCTGCCTACCTTCTGCGGCTACGACGCCAGGGGGAACCTGTATCTTATGGGGTGGACAGAAAAAATGGATATGGTTTTGAATTTGCGGAGCTCGCTCAAGGTGGAGATCAGTTACTACCTGTTAACTTGAACCAAAGTTTTCGAAACGGCGGCTCCGTTGAGTGGGACGGTAAGTACGTCGCGGTTGGCGACGATACGGCACAGAAGATCTATCGCTTTGCGATCTCTGGCGCAAGCGGGGCGCTTAAGGGTACGGTTAACCTAGGTAGCGCGCAGAGCGTTCATCAATTCCGGATACAGGGTAAGAGGGTCGTCGGCGCTGATGATCTACCGAACACGGTCTGGTACTGGAAATATCCAGCGGGTGCTATGCCGATCAAATTCATTACGAAAATGTCTTCCATCCGTTTGGCGCGACGATCAGCAGGCTTTCGCAATAGTTTCTCCGTCAGATCGCGACCCAATCCGATTGATTCTACAGGATGGACGGACCTGTCATGGCATAGCAGCCATTCCAGCGACAACTCTTTCGGCGACCAACTCCTGCCCATTCCCAATCGTTAGTTACGTCGGGCAGAACAACAATCTCGTCGGGCGATAGGCGCAGTTGCCCTGGCGCTGCGTTTTTCGTGCAAGTCAGCAAGACGTCACGGTGCGGCAAGCACCATTGAAGTATGTAAAGTCAGGGTCGGATGAGCCTATTCATAGCTGCTCGCCGTCGAGTGCCACTCGACGGGAAGGCATCAACTTCGAGTCTCCGCGCGGCCGCCAGGTGCCGGAGCTCATGCTTATTAGCGGGCTAAGACAAACATAGGCAACGAAAGGAGCTGATACCGTTCGACGAGCATTCTTGCGCAACTGGCTGGAAATCCGTGGGAGACCGGAACGGTGAAGCGATGGGAAAGCACGATCACTGTAAGCGTTTTTCTCTTTTGCGACGCCTTTTGCTTGGTCGTTTCGTTCCCGAGTCGCTTCGCAAATAGCTGGTCGGGCGATTCTGGACCTCCGTGGCCCCGCGTTTGGGACGCTCGTTAGCAAGTCCCAGATTTGCTAACATTTTGCTAACGGAATACATCCTGACCAGTCCTCGGGGGTCACGATAGGTCCCATTTTCGTGCTCAATCGACGCTAGCGGTGACTTGTCGGGACGGCTTTAGTGATTTTCAAGACCGCCGCATTCAACCACTCAGCCGAGTTTTACCTCGTTAGTCTGACCGGCCCAGGCGAAGAGTTAGGTTTGTCACAGATTTTGTCACGGAGCGGCCCAGAATCGCCGCAGGATTAGGTCGGAATCGGCTAGGAACGGTGAAGTCGCCGAAAGCCTGATTTAAGATGAGCGTTTTCGTCAATTGCTCGGGATCGGCCGGGACCGCAGAGGAGGGGTTCGATTCCCGTTGGCGCTACCACGAAGCGCTCGATCTTACGAGCGTTTTTTGTCGCCACGGCTGCCTTTTGACTTAGCTTTGACTTACCCGTGACCTCGCTGCCGACTGCGCCGCCCATCACCGACTCGATCCGAGCCGCGTGCTCTACCTGCAGCGTCTCGTGTACGTGCGCGTACAGATCAGCGGTAACGCTGATGGTACTGTGGCCAAGGCTCGCGCTGATGGTCTTCAAGTGAACACCGGCCAACAAGCTAGCAGATGCGAAAGTATGACGGAGGTCGTGGAGGCGGACGTGAGGCAGCTTCGCGTGCCCTACGAGCTTGGCGAACTCACTCGAAAAGGCCGGCGGTTCCCACGCTGTGCCGTTTAAACGGTCGAAAACGAAGCAATCCTGGTCGCGCCCGAGCCCGCAATGAATCCGCCTTTCTCGTTGCTCAGAGCGCTGGCGCCGTAGGACCGCGACTACCGACGGCGCTAAGCTGACTGTGCGCCGGCTCGTCGCGGTTTTCGGCGGCTTCTCTCGCCTAACATAGCGGACGTGAGTACACTCAGTGTCCGCGGGCTCTTCGCGAACGACCTCGATGCTACGGCGTACTGTCAATCGCCCGGCACTGAGATCGATGTCACTCCAGCGTAAGCCGAGCAGCTCACCGCGTCGCAACCCGGTTCCGACCGCGACGGCGATCGGCGTCTCGAGTTCGGAACCGCTGGCTGCACGCAACAGGTTCTTGATTCCCTGCGCATCGAGCGATCGCATCTCACGCTTTCTGAAGCGAGGTGACTCGACCATCACACTTGGGTCGGCTGTTAAAAGACCTGAGCGAAGGCCCCAACGGCAGATCGTCCGTAGAGTGCGAAAGACTGCGCGATCGATCGTGGGGCGAGCGTTCCAGTCTCGTGATCGCTTCGGTCAGACGAACGCCAACTCGCAAGCGCCGCCTCGATATGGTGCGCTTTCAGATCGCTAGTGCGACGCGATCCCCTTTTTGAGGTCGCGTTACCTCGTAACCCCGATGCGACCAAGCAGCCAGTCGGGTCGAGCGCCGGGATTATGTGCAGAGACGGCCGGCTAGCGTCGCCAAGCTCAGCGCGGCGCCCACGCAACCGGAGATCTAGCCTTCAGGCTGTGGTGATGGCATCGCTGCAGCGCCTTGACTACGTTGATCAACGATCTTCTGGAAGAGCCCTCCCAAGAATGAGATCACCCGGTAGCACTGCTCCTTGCTGATGCGGAGCGCCATAGGACTTGAGACCCTCATCACCCCGGGCGGCGTCGGAAAGGCCGCGTGACAATCCAAAACCTAAGTAACCGGTACTTCCATTCCGCCCGATCTCAGTTTCGGTCTGGTCGCGCAGCGAGCGGTTCGGGCCGGGATTCCCGAAATGCCAATAGAACTGGCCGCGGCCGATTCCCCGACATTCGCTTTCGTACTGTTTCGCAATGTCAACCATCGCGTCTATGTGCGCGTCGTCAACCATGTAAGCACTCATGAGTCCTTTCCCCTGAAATGGAGAGCATGTAAGGCTGCATCGACCGTTTCCCACGGCAGCTTGATGCCGACGGCCCTGAGTTCACGTCGCGCGCCCGTTACATCAGCTTTGGTGAATCCATAGGCCCACCGACTAGGATGCTATTGCGCATTGGCCAGTTCGGATGGGTCGTCCGTCGTACTCGTTGACGATCACCATTGGCCGGTAGCCCGACGGGCGCGTGTTACGAAGAATCTCTTTGGCCCGCTCGGGGAGGTTCGGGAAGCCGAAGCGTGCGCACCGTTCGCACTCCAAGCCGTCCTGCTCGACCACGACGGCGCGGTCTTTCTCGACCCTGGTGCGGCAGCGGAGAACACACCATTCGCAATACAGCCGCCCGCGAATATGATAGAGCCTCACAGGAAGCCGAAGGACGATCTTTCCGTGCTTTCCATCTCAAAGCCCAACGCGCTTCGCGGCGTTCATCTGCCAAATCGTCGCTGGTCTCGTGTAGCGTTGAACCATCGAAAGAGCTTTTGTGCCCGGTTTGACGAGATTTCAAGCGCGTCAACTCCCGCCAAGGCTGCCGATGTTGCAAAGCCTGCCCTGAGAGAGTGGCCCGCGAACCGAGATGGGTCAAGCCCGGTCCTCCTCGCACGACCCTTAACGATAGAGCGACGGCCGCGGCGGTTAGACGTGTTTGCGCGACGCTGCCGCCACGAGCAACGGACCGAAACAGCGGTCCGTCGGTGATGTTCGAGCAGTCGAATCCAGGCTCGCATCGCGCGAGCTGGACAGGTCACCGGATTCGAACCGTGCGGAACACCAATCAATTGGCCCGCGCCCTCCCTGATCCGTCTTCGAGCGGCGTAAAGTGACCTCAAGACCGTCCCCGACGAAGCGAACGTCGCTGGCGTCAAGCGCAACCAACTCCGAGCGGCGGAACGCTCCGGCGAATCCAAGCAGCATCAACGCTCGGTCGCGAATATCGATCGTCGCCTCGGTCAATGGTTCGAGCATTCGGCGGAGATCGGCGGTTAGAATGCGCCTCTTTACGATCGCCCAGTGCTCGCCGAATGCCTCCCCAAACCTCCACCACTTGCGGATGTGCAAATGGGTTTGGCTGGTGCGCTTTCCGGTGTTCTTGACCGATCGCGGCAATGCGCCGGCCGATCGTCGCGACCTTGTACGTTCGCGCAAGGTCGGTCAGGTAAAGCGCGACGGTAGCTGGAAATGCCGGAAGTGGCAGAACACCGTGCGCGCTGCACCAATCTCGGAAGTGTCGGCAGTCGGCACTCTAGGCGCGCTGCGTACTTACCGCGATCGATGACTCGGCGAAGCCCTCGGCCCTCTCTCGCAGATCCTCGAGGTGCGCAAGCGATCCGTTCGATGCGCCCTCCTCGACGGGGACCAGCGTCAGTCGTCATCGCTCCCGGTCCGGTAGACGGTCAAAATCCAGATGGAGGTGCCGGCAATCACGTCGCACTGCCTCGTCGTCGCCGATCGGCGGAGCGGGTTTTCGTGGCATTCGCGCTGCCGCCGTGACCGGTGCATCTAACTCAGGGACTTTGATGCCAAGCGTAGCCTCAAGCCAACCACTCACGATCAGGCGATGGCACGGAATGCCGGGCCTCTCGTCGAGAGGAGTAGCGCGTCGGGGCCAGCGACTGCGACGAGATCGCTGTAAACCCGTTGCGGATCCAGCGTCTCAAGCCGCGCCCAGTACATGGCGTCAAACTCCGTATCAATCATCTTGAGCATCGCCGGCGTTGGTGCTAACGGCGCGTACCAGGCGGCGCTAAACTTCATCCAGCGCGGGCCAAATCGTGCGATCGAAATAGCGCTGGGATGCGTTCCGGCAGTATGAAAGCAGGCCGTCTTCAAAGCCTTCTTGAATTTCTTAGTAATAATGTAAAGTATAGCAGGCGAGCTTCTTTTAGTACATTGTTACGCTCGATGGGCGCAAAATATTTCGGAAAACGTTGGCGTCGCTATATCGGCGACGTGACTCTCCGGCGTCAATTTTCTTCCTGCGAGAATCGACGACATCATAAGGGCCAACAACACAGGAAAGGCGAAGCCACTCCGCGTGGCAGAATCAATTGGGCTTTGGGTGGTCGATGACGGACGGCTTCTGAAGGTTGATGCTGGTCCGGTTAATCGTGAACAGCGACTCGAGCAATGGATCGAATCGAACGCCGACATACTTGGAGAGTCGCTACTGCTGGTCGGCCGCCAAGTTAGGACCGCTTACGGCGGCATAATCGATTTGCTGGCCATTGACAACGAGGGCCGCTGCGTTGTCATAGAGCTCAAGCGGGGAAAGACACCGCGGGATATCGTCGCTCAGACCCTTGACTATGTATCGTGGGTCGCAGAACTCAAGGACGAAGAAGTGCGCGAGATGGTTTCAAGGCGCACAGGAAAGGCGTTTGCCGAGGCATACAAGGAACGCTTCGGCATACGCAACCCTCCAGCGGAGTTAAACACGGACCAACGGATGCTGATCGTCGCCACTGATGCTGACGAGGCGACGGGACGTATAGTTAACCATCTTACGCGACGCTATGGCGTTGACATCAACATTGTCGCATTGTCGTACTACTTGGTCGGCGATAAGGAGTTGCTCGCACGCACCTGGATTGTCGATCCTGCGGAGCTCGAGGACCGAGTCGAGTCCCGACCAAGCGAACTCACGAGTGACGCTGAACGAGTGTGGACGGGTCTTTGGCACTTTAACACGGGCGCTCACGAGGGAAGAAGTTGGGATGACGAGCGTCGGTATGGTTTCCTTAGCGCTGGTGGCGGACGAAAATGGCGGGATGAAATCTCGCGCCTTTCCGTCGGGGACAAGGTCTATGCGTATATCAACGGAGCCGGTTACTGTGGGGGCGGCGCGTCGTGTCGACCGCTGTGCGAGCCGACCTGTTCACGTCGCCTGGCGCATCCGTTCCGCTTAAGGATCTTCCACTTGACTCCGATAAGTGGTTTAAGGATGCGACGACGATGAGGTCGCGGAATACATGGTAGGCGTGAAATGGTCAAAAGCAGTACCTGTAGCCGAAGGGCTGCGGGTGGCGTATCCTCTCCGAGGTACGGTGCGAAAAATATATAGCGCGGATCTTGCAGAGACCCTTCGCACGGCATTTGGCTAGCGAGAATGGATGTTATCGCTAGCAAGGCGGTTACGCAGAACGCTCTCTGAGTCCAGCGGCGATGGCCAAGGCGGATCTGGCGCCGCGCACTCCGTCTAATCCTCTAGCGCTTCTTCCATGGCTTGATCTTCGGACCATGCGGCTGATTCGGCCTCAAGCCTCTTGAGCTCATTATCGTCCAGCGTTTCGCCCATTGCGATTAGCAGCTTATCGTAGCTCCATTGTTCCGTGGGCTCGCGCTTCAAGCCGAGTTGGTCGTATCGCCGGTTCACGTAGCCCAGCAACCGAATACCGCGTTGTGTGTCGCCGGCAAGTACTGCGATTAAGGCAAGATGCTGGAGGGCGATGGCGAGGCTCAACTTGTCTCGTCCACGTGAAGAAAGGCGTAGGCCCTCGCGCGCCGACTCTCGGGCTCCGACCAGATCGCCAAGCGCGATCCGATAAGCGGCTGTATTTACGTACCAACCGGACCTATCAGCCGTGACTGCAAACTCGTTCCCGGGTGAAGAGAGCTCCAGCGCCTCGCATGCCAAACGCAACGCCTGCTCAGCATGCCCCGCGGCGAACTCTGACTCCGCCGCACTGCCTAACACGCGAGCGGCACCAAGTTCGTCCCCCAGCGCTTTCAGCCCGGCGAGAGCCCGCGCGCGCAACTCTCGCTCTACGCGCACATCACCGCGGCTCCCCGCGACGATCGACAACAAGTTTAGGCAATACGCCACGCTCCACGCATCACCGCACGCTCGCGACGCCGCAAGTGCCTCGGTAACCGTGTTGTAGGCCTCGTCAACTCGACCCATCTGATAAAGCGCGAATCCGCTATGTCGCTGCGCACGAGCCGCAAATCGGATGTCGCCGAGTGAGTCGAACAGCTGTCTGGCGCGCTCTGCCGCTTCGTAAGAACGTTTGCCCCATAGAAGCCATCCAAGCGTCAACAGTAGCCGCGCGATGATTCGGGGATCCTCGTTCTCACTGAGACGCGGGAGTGCAAGCTCGATCCGAACGGCGACCCTCGTACGCTAAGCCTGTGTTAGCCCAAAGCCATTGCAACGCGGCGGCGATCGCGCCGCCCAGCGAGGCGTCATGTCTCGCGAGAGCGCCCATTCCATCGCCGCCCGATAATTGTCGATTTCTGGTTCGATATGAGTACGCCACGCGATCGTCGATGCGGCGCCGTACCGGGCGTCGGCGGCTTCGGCTTGTTCGCGGAAATACTCTGCGTGATGCTGGGCCAAGCGTTTCCGTTCCCCGTTCCTACTGAGTTTCTCCAGCGCATACGCAGCGGTCGATTCGAGCAGCCGATACCGTTCCCGTTCGCCGCTGGTGTCGGCGACGACCAGCGACTTGTCGGTCAGCGACGCCAGCAGATCGAAGACGTCGCCCTCGTCCTCGTCTTCGCGGCCGCACAACGCAACAACGCCCTCCAGAGAAACCCACCTGCGAAGATGCCCAGTCGTGCGAACAAAAGTTGTTCTTGCGGAGTGAGCAGGTAATAACTCCAGTCGATCAGCGCGGGCGAATGTTTTCTGACGCGGTAGTGCCGTGCGGCTTCCTCCGGTGAGGATGTTAAAACGTTCGTTGAGCCGCCGCGCCAAGGTCGGAATTGAGAGCACCTTCACTCGCGCCGCCGCTAGCTCATCGCTAGCGGAATGCCGTCCAGGCGTCGGCAGATCTCGGCGACGACAGGGGCGTTGTCATCGCCCAGGAGGAACCGCGTGTTAGCGGCTGCAGCACGATCGACGAAGAGCGCAACAGCGCCGTAGCGCAGCGCGTCCTTTGCCGTCAGCGCGGCTTCGACTGGGACGGCAAGTGATGGCAGCCGGTGTGCAACCTCGCCGCTGAGGTCGAGTCCTTGCCGCGACGTCGCCAAGATCCGAACTCCTGAGGCTGTTGCCAGGATGGCATCAGCAAGCGCAGCGACTGGCTCCAGGACATGCTCGCAGTTGTCGATGATGAGCAGCAGATTTTTGCGCATCAGCCAGCACAGGATCGACCCGTCACCGGGGCGTCCCTCCTGGCTCACGCCCAACGCTTGGGCGACGACGCTGCCAACCAGCTCCGGTCACTAATCGGAGCGAGATCAACAAACCACACGCCGTCGGGATAGCGATCGAGGAGCTCCGCACCGACCTGGATTGCAAGGCGTGTCTTGCCCACGCCGCCTGAACCAACGAGCGTCAGCGAGCGGTGACGCCTTAGCAGCTCTTTGACTTCAGCCACGTCGCACTGCCGGCCGACGAACGTAGTACGTGGGAGGAAGATTATTGGACGATTCGCGGAGCGAGCTCGCGGCCGGAATCGCCGCGTTCGGTCCCCGACGGCGGGCCTGATCGACGGCGGCCGCCAACTCCTCGTGGGCGGTGCCCTTGACGCCGAGTGCCTCGACTATGAGCGCGAGGGTGTCGCGATACGGAGCTCGCCGATCGCCGCGTTCATATGCCCCAACTGCTTGCACGCTGATGCGAGAGCGTTCGGCAAGCTGTTCCTGCGAGAGTCCGGCCTCCACGCGCAATCGTTTGAGGAGTGCCCCGAACCCGGAGACTGGGCCGGAGGCCGAGGGCTGGGCACGTGGCAAGGGCGCCTCGCTCTGTTAAGCGGTTTGATCTGCCCCAAGCTACCCCGTTCTCAGCCGCCGTTCCTGTGCCAGTCCACACTAACTGTGTAAGGTAACTGTAAAGACCGTGAGTGGCTTGTCCACGCCACGTGCGCGATGATCGCTCAAGGCAGTTTCGGTCTTTAACCGCAATCGGCGCTCGCTTGTGACCGTCGTACGGGAGCCGGGGGCGTGGGCTACCGGAAGGGTGGCGGACTCCGCCACACCGACGCCAGCGTCTCAGCGCCCAAAGATGCTATTCCGTGCGGTCACCACAATGCACATAAGCGATCAGAAGAGACGATTCAATCGACCTGATCACCCGCATTTCTATAGCCAGGTGACGGTTGCCACGCTTAGCACACCTAGCGGATGCAGCCTCGGGCTATACTGAGCGTGGAGCACACGTTCTGCGCTTGCTCCAAGGGAGTGGCTTGACATGCGTTTTGTTGACTGGTCCAGACGGCGGTATATTGCCACCTTCATGGCCTTCAGTTTGCCCGTGATCGCGGGCTGCTCGTCGAACGTCGGAACGCTCTCACTTCCGCCGAGTGCCTCTGCGCACTCAGCGTATTTTACTTCAGTTCAGCGATTGGCGCGAGGTCGGCGACGAAGGAATCCGTCCTTCTAAATTTTTCGCCGGCAAACGCTCAACCATACGGCGGCCTCTTAATGAGTGGGGGCGCCGTGTTTGGCACGACCTTTGCCGGCGGAGGCGGCTCTGGCGCTTACGGTTCCGTATACGAGTTATGGCCTCGAGCGTCCGCACATTGTATGCCTTCGCGGGCACCCCAGATGGCGGAAATCCTGAAGCTGGGCTAATCCAAGATGCGAACGGCGTCCTGTACGGTACGACTGTGTATGGAGGAACCGGGTGCACCTACGGTTGCGGCGCGGTGTTCGACTTGGTCCCCTCCGGCACTGTGTACAGTGAGCATGTGCTCTATGCATTCAAGGGTGGCAAGGACGGCGCGCAGCCAGTCGGCGGACTACTCCTCGGCAAAGGTGGAACCCTCTATGGCACTACCGATCTTGGCGGAGGATCCAGCGTTTGCACTGGCGGGTGCGGCGTCGTCTACAAGCTTGCTCCATCTGGCCAGACCTATTCCGAAACGATCATTCATGAAATTTAAAAGCGGAAAAGATGGGGCAAACCCGGTCGATGCGCTTGTTGGGGATAACGCTGGGGGGCTCTACGGCACGACTCAAGCCGGCGGAACGAGCGCCGCGTGCTCTGGTGGTTGCGGAACGGCATTCAAACTGACGCCTTCCGGAGCGAAAAAGTACACGGAAAAGATCCTCTACAGTTTTGCAGGGGGAACCGGAGACGGTGCGCACCCGCGATCGGCATTGTTAGCTGGAAAGCAGGGAGCGTTTTACGGCACGACGTCGTTTGCCGGCTCGGCGAGCCATGGAACAATCTTTGTGATCACTCCGTCCGGACAAAGCTATTCTGAAAGAGTACTATATGCTTTCAAGGGCGGCTATAACGATGGATCGACGCCTCGAGGCGGCATGGTGATGGATAAAAAACAGGCGATCTACGGTACCACTTCAAACGGCGGTGGTTCGAGTAGCCTAGGCACGGTCTTTAAACTGGCTCCAGCGGATCGTCCTACAAGGAAACCGTATTGCACAAATTTATCGGCAGTCCGTCCGACGGAGCATCGCCGTACGCGGATGTGATTTTTGGACCCGACTCGAAAATCTGGGGCGTCACTCCATTCGGCGGTTCGGGATCGTGCACAGGCAGCGAGACTGGATGCGGCGTTTTGTTTACCGTCGCTCCATAACATCGAGGACTCACGCTAGGCTAAAACTAAGGGAGACGTTCTTCAGATAATTGCCTTATGTATTGCCTCAGCTACTTCGGGTTACGCTCTTGCGCGAGCGCCATCTATTTCTTTAAATGGGAGCAATTTGGTTATGCGTTTATCATTAGTGATCGCCGCTTATATCGTTTCTGGGGCGATGATGGCTGCGTGTTCCACCACGCCGCAGGGTTCTCAAGCGCTGCCGCTTGGGTCAACAGGCACGGCGCTAGCCGTCACGCGTGACACCGGAGATGGTCCACTGTCTTGCGGCGGCAAGCGGGTCGGCAAGCCTAAGAATGTGATGATCACGGATTCCAGCTCAAAAGATGGGCTAACTTTTGTTCATAGTCTCAGCTACTCATCGCCCCCCGGCAATATTGACGAGTACGTCTTTTGCCCTAAATCGCCGGGCAAGCCGGGCAAGAACCTGACGCTCAAATTCATCGGTCCGGGGGCAAAGGAGAAGAATAATAAGTACGCGACCGAAGATGTGATCGTGATCTTCGGTTCGAGTTATAAGGTCAATGGTTACTCATCGAACAATGGCACCGGCTATGGCTTTATATTCAGTGACGGCGAAGGTTACGGAGGGACCGTTTACCCTCCGTTGTCTAACACGTACACGGCAAAGGGACCTGGAGCGACATGTCAAGGGTTTTACGTTGCCATCAGCCGCCAGAACTTCATGTACCTTACACGGGGCGCGGTTATTCGCGGCAGCGGTTGTTAATCTCAGAGCAGCTGGAGGCCGTCCATAAAAGAGAGGATTTGACGGGTATTCTCACCAGCTTCGGCATAGCGTCGGCCTGAACGACAGAGTAGGGGCCCTTTGATGGGGCGCCGGGAAGCCGGGAAGAGTTTGCCTTGGCTGACACGATGAGGTCTGCCATGGAGAGCGCACCGTTGGCCGTCTCGGCAAGACGGTTATCGTTACCGGTGGATCTCGCGGAATAGGAAGAGCCGTCGCCGACCTTTGCGCTCGAAGTGGTGCATTCGTCGGGCTAAATTTCCTGCGCTCGAGAAATTGAAGCCCGTGAGTTACTCGATGCTTACCCGAACAATGTAGAGCTCTTAAAATTTGATGTTGGTGACTTTGCCGCGGCGAAGACTAGCATCTCCGCATTCATTAAGCATCGCGGCGGAATCGATATTCTAGTGAACAATGCTGGGGCTACTAACCCCCATCTTCTAATCGCCAGGCCGGATCTGTCGGGAGCGGAGAGAGATCTACGCGTTAATACGCTTGGCACTATGCATTGCACGCGGCTCGCACTTCCCGCAATGATCAAGGCCAGGCGAGGACTCATTATCAACATAAGCTCATGCGCGGTTGTCCGACCAGGTCTGGGTCAGGCGTCGTACGCCGCGTCTAAAGCTGCGGTTGAGGCTTTCACTCGTGCTATCGCTGTGGAATACGCAAGTCGTGGCATCACAGCCCTATGCCTACGACTCGGCCCCGTGAACACGGGCATGCTCCGTGGCGCGGTCGGTGAGGATAGCGTTGCTACCGCGATGTCGCAGCACGTTTTATCTGGGAGGATAGCCGAGCCGTCGGACATAGCTCAGATCATTCAGCTGTTGATGACCACGCCAGGCGCACTAGCGACTGGGTGGATCCTTGACTTCACGGCTGGCTATGGTCTTTGCTAAATCGCCATGCGAGAGTTGACAGAGATGTCGCTTTCCGATGCGCTGGCCAGACCGGAAATTTCGCGCGGCATCCACAAAATAGCCACGACGAGCTATGAGAACCCAGGCGTCTTGTTGGGGCAAGAGTTCAAAAAAAATAATCGCGTTTATTTAGCTTGCTCAAAAGATGCTGAGATAGAAGCCTTTTTCATGGTCGGTTGGTCAACGTTGCGGTTTCTTGGCGAGACGGTAGACTGCGTCTTTCTTGGTCTGAGCGGTGTCGCGCCCGGCCGCAAGGGATCCTTCCTTGCGCCACGTTTATACCGCAAATTCCTAATCGACGCGGCCTGGACTGCGAGGGAGCGTGAACAACGCGTAGTTTGGTGGTTTCATTCCGCAAGTCCAATTGTTGCTGGAGTATTGTGGAAGCTATCTGATACGATCGGCCCGACTCCAGAAGGATTCCTTTCGAATCAGCACGCGGCCTTGCTGGAGGCCATTCAAAGGCATTACAATCTGAGGCGGTATCGCGACCCGAGGCATGTATGCGTATTGCGTGGTTATGCCCAAGCACGCTATTCAGTTATTGAGGTTGATCGAATAAACACGCGTAAGGGCCGAGGCGAATCACTAATGGAACGCTGGGACATTAGAGAATCGTCAGGCGATCGCCTGATGTTTATTGGCTGGGCGGACCCTTTCTTGGCTTATCCCCGGGACCCTACGGTGGGGCGGCGAGGAAGCTCCGAACCAAGCTCGGCGAGAACTTAAGAGGACAAGTGACGCGTGCACAAGTTGCGGGTTGTTCGTTTTGTCGGCACGGACGCGGATTTGGCTCTCGTTGGATCGCTGAGAATAATGTGTTGGGAGATGGACGGAATGTTGCCATCTTTCCTGAAGCGTGAAACGGGCGGTCTCGACGAGCACGACCAGCATGCAGTGCACTGGCTTGCCTACGACGGATCTGAATGCGTAGCTGCCGCCAGGCTGTGCTTTCATCGTCGAGCTGCTGAGTTTCCCGACGCCAACTACTACTCAGGGTATGAGGGGCGATTCCAAGGACTGACGGCCGTTATGAGTCGTTTGGTTGTAGCTGGTGCCTTTAGATCGCATGGCTTGGCTAAACTTCTGGACGCGTTGCGACTCGGTGAGATCGCATCCTCAGAGGCTGAGGGTCGCGTAGCAATAACTCACCGTACCAGCCGAATAGAACAGCTAAAGATAGGCGCGGACATTCTGGGACCGTCTGTTGAAGCGACGGTGACGGGGCAAACGTCCTACGTTATCGCGGGAAGTGCTCCGTTTGCACGAGCGACCGACAATACCGACGCTGCGACACCAAACAAGCATGGGTGGTGCGCGACGCAGTTGAGTGAGCTTAACGAGCGATTCGTCGCAAGCATTAATGGCCCCGCGACGGTTTTGGATATCGGTTGTGGAAAAGGGCTTAGCACGCTCGCTGCTCTTGCGAGAGGCGCAACCGTGATGGCGAATGACAAAGAAATATCTCATCTGCACCATGTCGCCTTGAAAGCGGCCTCATTGCGGCCCGGTCATCTGTCGCTGCTACTTGGTCACTTTCCGGAGTGCGCTCCTTTTCCGGATTCCTTCGACCGCATTCATGCGTCGAATGTCTTGCATTTTCTCGCGCCTGAGCAACTCACGATAGCCGCTGACGTCATCCGGAACCTCCTTAAGCCGGGCGGCTTATTCTTTGCCCAAACGTGCTCTCCGTACGTCGGCAACTTTAAGAACTTTATACCCATCTACGAAGGGCGATTGGCAGACGGTGAAAGGTGGCCCGGTTTCATCGCGGATGTGAGATGCTTCGCCGATCAAGGCACGGCCGAACAACTTCCTAGGAGCCTTACATTAATGGAAGCCTCAACCGTCAGACAGGTATTCTCCGAGGCTGGCCTTGTCGTCCATGAGGCAGTAGCCTATCGTCGCGCTAGCCTTCCACGGATGTTCTATCTTGATGGACGGGAGAATGTGATGCTTGTTGCTTCTCGGCCGACCTAACGCGGGGGGCGGATCCTACTGCGACGAAGGAAGAGCCGCTACCAGAATGCAGGATCTACTGCCGAATGTTCTTGTCGAACGATGTAGTCGCCCGCAGGAACGTGACGCCGACTCTCTTCCTGTCCGGAAAATCCGCGCCGCACTGATCTCGAACTCGCCTTTTCCCCATCCGTCGCTTTTCACGTAAAGGCCGTGGAGCGCGGCAGGAGTGGTAAGAACCTCGGCGCCGCCGACGACTCGGATGAAGACGCCGTTCTCACGAGCGTGAATCTCGGTCGCTCACGCTTTTGCGACGGCCCGGCTCCGAACTCCAGCCTAATCGGGCCGTAGGGGTTCGGCATACCGCGACCCCCTGTTGTACGCGTTGCCGCCGTCGGAAAGGTTGCCGAGGACGCTCGTATCGTGGTCGTTGTCAACGTCGAACTCGTCCGACTCAAATGGTGTATAGCGATTCGTGTCGCGGAGACCAAACATCTCGCGACGCGACGTACCCCAGCTCGACGTAGAGCTCGAGGTCACAAAGCTGACAGGCGTGGTACAACACCTCCTCGAGAGCTCGAACGAACTCAGAGACTTTCACGATTTCATCGTCCCGTAATGGGAATCGAATTCTCGAGCAGTGCCGTCAAACGTCCTCCTTCAATCGGTCCTCGCTGGCACCTGATCTTTTCAATCCCTTAGCCGCGCCGGCAATGTTTAGGTGCCGAGAATGAGGGTGATCGCCAGTTATGACTGCCGGCGAGCACTTTCAGCCATGCGATTGAACAAATAAACATCGAGCGGCATCCTCCGTTGTCTCGCAGCTACAGCCCTCCCTGTAATTCAGCCCCTCGGCGGCTAGGCCGGCTCGCCGTCACGACCGCGCACGAAGAGACAGTAGCTTGGCGGAAGTCGGCAGGCACCACAACTGGCGCTGCTTTCCGGTTTCCGGGTCTCTAATCTCGTCCTCGATCTTGAGAACCGAACCGTCGATCGCGCTGCGATCGTAGAGATTCAGCGCTTTGAATCGATTTGCCATCGCATCGACCTGCGCCCAAGACAGGGCCCGGATCGCTGGCTTTCCGCGCTTTCAATGGCTGCCGTCAGACACTTCGATTACACCGCCGCCGCGCGTGAACATCGCCATCGAGTCGGTATCCTCCATCGCGTACGTGCAAACGACGGGCGGCTCTTCCTAGCGAGTTATCAATAACATCTTAGCAGCGTCAACGGGGAACTAACTTCCAGAACTGCCCAGTGACGTTCTGGCAGTTGTCCATGAAGGCAGGTTTGCCGGACCCATTGCCCTCCAGGCACTTGCCCTCTCCTTGGAACTGCGTCTTGAAGCGATAATACCCATTTGCGTGGGGGACTAACTTCCAGAACTGACCCGTGACGTTCTGGCAGTTGTCCATGAAGGCGGGTTTACCGGCGCCGTTGCCCTCCAGGCACTTGCCCTCTCCTTGGAACTGCGTCTTGAGGCGATAGTAGCCATTTGCCTGAGGGGCTAACCTCCAGAACTGCCCGGTGACGTTCTGGCAGTTGTCCATTAATGCAGGTTTACCGGACCCGTTGCCCTCCAGGCACTTGCCCTCCCCTTGGAACTGCGTCTTCAACCGCAACCAACCACTCGTGAACTCTGAACCCGAATCGGCACGCCCGAGCGCGAGCTGGGAAGTGAAGAAAAAGATAAGGCTGAACGCGCAGATAAGCCTCGCCAACAAAGACGAAAGAAACTCGTCGGTTTCCATACTACCGCCTTCGCCGCTCCCTGCAGTAACACCGCCCCACCCGACATCCGTAAGGGCCGCGATCGTAGGTAATCTATCAAATTCGTGAGGAAACGACGCCGAGTGGAAGCGTAGCGTCGCCGAGCCAGCGCGACGAGGTGTGGCTCAAGCGTGAGGACGCTGTCACTCGTCACGACCGGACAGAATATCAAATATGCGTACGACGGTGCGGGCGCGACGCCGTTGGAGGCCGCAATAGTTCTAAACCTAGAGCCGACGCCTTTTCACGCCTTCCACAAGAATCTGAACGATATCCGTTACGATTGGTGCCGTTGGCGATTTCGGCGCCTGATGGCGCCAATTCATGGCGGCGCCAGCGAGTGCCGAAGCGATCAGCATCGACGGGCGATGCCCGAAGGCCGGTGTCAAGAAGGCGGTTAGCTCTGTCTCCATGGTGCGTTGGACCTGCGACTCAAAATCGCGATCGATTCGGCATTTTTTCTTCGACGTGATATAGGCGAAGACGTTGCTGCCGACCATCAGCAACATCGACTGAACGCTTCCAATGTTGAGCGGATCGCCCTGGACGAGACGTGCAGCAAAGTCCTCCCGAACCAAAGCATCGAGTAGGGCGAACTTATCGGTATAGTGCAGGTAGAACGTCGCGCGATTTATCGTAGCCCGCTCGGCGATGTCCTGCACGGTGATTGCTTCGAAACTCTTCTCAGCAATAAGTGACGTGAGCGCGTCGCGGATCAGCTTGCGCGTTCGCATTACCCGCGGATCGACGCGCAACGAGCGTTTTGCTACCTGGCTAATCATCAATCTCTCGCTCTCGTCGAATAAAGCAACATTTTTGCCGATCTGTCGCTTGACCCTTGTTCTCGACGGTCGTAGTATACATGACATCAACTCGATTATGCGACATGCGTCGTACAATCAGCAAGAGCCTAAACAAACTCGACTGCGAAGGAACATTCCATTTCTAACAAACTCGATCTCTCGAAAGAACTCGTCGGCCGCCGTGCACTAGTCACCGGAGGCACGAGGGGCAACGGCGCGGCTATCGCGCAGCGCCTTCTCGATGCCGGTGCCAAAGTCGTAGTCGCTGCACGTGCGCGTAACGATGATACGCCCGCGGAGATGACGTTCGTGCCCGGCGACGTCGCTACGAGCGAAGGAGTGGACGCAATCGCTGCGGAGACGCTCACGGTGCTCGGCGGCCTCGATATTCTCGTGAACAACGCGGGCGGTGGGAGCGCGTTTATGGGAGGGTCATGGACGATTCCCGACAAGGAGTGGCATGACAACTTTGAGCTCAACCTCTTTGCCGCGATCCGCCTTACGAACGCAGTTCTCCCGGCGCTCCGTGCATCCAAGGCCGCAGCCGTCGTGAACATCTCCTCGGCGGCCGCGACGATGCCGTTTGGCCCCTTTGCGCAGTACGGCGCCGCAAAGGCAGCGCTCGAGTACTACTCGCGCACGCTCGCGATGGAACTCGCGCCGAACGGCATCCGTGTGAACGTCGTGTCGCCGGGCGTTATCTCGACGCCGGGTTCCGCCGAGTTTGCCAAGACGACTCCGGGATTTTCCACCGATGTTTGGATTCAGAATATTCCGTTGGGTCGAATCGGCGAAGCTGAGGAAATCGCTGAGGTCGTCGCGCTCCTCGCATCGGATCGCGGGAAGTTCATAACCGGCGCGAATTACCGCGTCGATGGTGGAATGACGGCGCGCTGACGAACGTGCGCTTCCAACATGGGTCATGTGGATCGATCGTCTTTCCATCTGCTGTAAGCAAAGTAAGCTCTGGAATGTCGCGCGTCGTGCAGACCAGCATGCGCGCGCTTTACAGGGCGGTAAGCGTTCCATTTCTTAACGGTGTTCTCGCGCTTGCGGGTATCGTTTCGCATCGTCTGCGGGGACAATCGCGACTTGATACATTACGAGGAGCTACGGACATGAAAATACAGCTTGGCGCGGTCTGGCATTTTAGCCTCGCCGTCAGAGACCCGGAGAAAAGCGCGCAGTTTTGGACCAAGAACTTCGATCTGCAGGAAATGTTCCGGTCCGATGAGGCCGTCGCGCTAACGAACGACGCGATGATCATAGGGTTCTTCAAAGGTAAGCCGCATCCGGACACGATGGACCACTTGTCGTTTCGCCTGGACAGTATGCGGGCGCTGCGCGAAGCGCTCGAGACGTTGAAGAAAAACGGCGTCGAACTGGAAGATCCGGGCGACGAAATCGGCCCCACAAGCTCGGGTTCGCCGAATATGGGCCTTTGGTTTCATGATCCGGACGGTTATCGCTGGGAGCTGTCGGTTCAGAATGGTGCGCGCGAGAGCTAACGCGCATTGCTGACGAAGCGATAATCCTCCTCACAAGGAAACTTACGCATGAGCACTATCAGCATCATCGCGGCCGGCAGCTCGAACATTGCCGTTCACATCGATATCGGCTGAATCACCGACACCACGCGACGACGTATAGGGAATTGGTGAACTTTCGATGAGCATCGAAGAGAACGTCCAGATCGTGAAGGATTGGTTTGCCGCGATGGGCAGCGACATGCAACGTGTGCTGGAATTGTCTGACGAAAATATTGAGTGGATCATTCCAGGGAAAAACTGGCCGCTGGCCGGTACGCTCCGCGGCCACGCTGGTTTGAGGGATCTGCTTCGGAAGGCTTCTCGAAATTGAAACTGAATTTCCCGAGCCCCCCGAGTTCGTTGCGCAAGGAGATCGGGTTATGGTCGTCGGCTTTGCTACGGGGAAGATCAAAGCCACGAATAAGACGTTCAAAGACGATTGGGTCTTCGCCATCACAGTTCGAAACGGGAAACTGACGAACATCCGGGAGTATGTCGACACGCAAGCGCTAGCGCGGGCCTCCGAGATCGAGGCAAGCCGCAGGCCCTAACCAATCGACACGGTTCAAGTGTCGGTTCGTCTCCCGGCAGCCCCCCGCAAAACTTGGGATATCCCAGCGGAGAGCGGAGCGCCTGCTCCTCTAACGGCCGTCTAACGGATTCCGCAAAACTCGCCGGGATTCGAAGGGACTAGTCGGGACTCAAAAACGCGAAAACCCGTACAGGAAAGGACTCTCGGGTATTTAACGGGAGCGGCCGGGACCCCGATACACGGGTTCGATTCCAGTTGGCGGCGGGCCAGCGCTGCCCTCGGCACGACGTCCAACTTTACCGCGGCCGAATTCTGACCCAACCTAGTTTGGAGCGCCACAGGCCGATGATGTAGGCGTGGATGTCGTTGCAGCGGGCGGGTCTTCAGCCGGCGTCCTGGCATCGAACGCCCTGAGAATCTCGACGACCGCGCGCCTCGGTAAAACGGCTCTTGCGCACGGGTTGACCCTTGGTAGCCCGGCAGAGACCCACAGTAACTGCTGGCTCCCGATTCAGGGCCGGGATCATCGTAAGCATAATCACGCTATGCGGCAAAATCCCGCCGGCGAACACCCGTGCGCAGTTCGCCATGCTACACCCTGGTCGGCACGTGGGTATCTATGGCGAACTGCGCGGAGATCGCCACTTTCAGCGAATGCCGAAGGCTGGCAAAATGACGATCATGCAAACCACCAGCGCTCGGCGATCGCTCAAGGAAGCAGCGCAGAAGGCTATTCTCGGACTGTACGCCGGGCGGGACTTGGCAACCGCGGACGAGGTTGCCGATGCCACTCGCGAGTTCAGTCCTAGGACAGGCGAGCGCGCCCGAGCCCATCTCACCGCGGAAGGCATCCTCCGGCACGGCTACACGGGAAGGCCTGGGAAACAAGGCTGCCATTACTACGAAATCGACCGCGGCAAAGTCGCGCAGTACGCCACCCCGAGCCGCGGCTCGCCACCTAGGTATGTATTGCGAACCGCGCAAGATGATGGCTATCTGTGGCATGGCGAGCACAACCCCGAGGTTGACGACTCTGAGGCCGACCGGGACGATGACGACGACATCGACGCCGAGGATAAACCCGAACCAGTGTGCGCCGTAGGCAACCCCTGGGTGGGGATATTCGCGATCGCGATTTGCGTTTGCGGCCTCGGATGTGCTGTTTTGGTTCGTCGTCGATTGCGCGCTTCTCGATCGTGGGCGCGAACGGAATGCCGCTACCGCCGTACCAGACGCCTCCGGCGCCCCGCAGATATGCAACCGTCGCGCCGTACCCGGGCGACGATGCGATCTTCGTTCCCGATCCGTCCCTGGACGAGGATCCTAATCCGACGATCGGCCTTAACGCCCGGGGGAGCTTCCCCGCGTTCCCTGGTTTTTTTGACTTTGCTCCGGAGAG
>CAWHZL010000006.1:0-316015 GCA_963833845.1 Vulcanimicrobiota bacterium | reverse complement strand
CGAACGTCACTCCGGGGATCGGCTTGTCGCCGCCGGCGTCGAGCGTCCAAATCGTGACGGGGCGCGGCCCAGCCCATTCAAGGATGCGACGGTAGGCGTCGAACTGCCTCGCCTCATCGGGCGGAGCGTCGCTCGGCTCGAACAGGAACTCGGTGCGCACGAGGCCAATCCCGTCCGCGTAGGCGGCCTCGGGGGCCTCGAGGTCGCTCAGGCCCTGGATGTTGAGAAGGACGCGAATGCGGCGGCCGGTCCGCGTCACCGCCGGCTCGACGACCAGGCGCAATTTTCGGCGCGGCGTTCGTCCTCTTCCGCCGCGCGACGGCGCCACTCGGCGAGCCGCGCGTCCGACGGCGCGATCTCGATCTCGCCCCTTTCGCCGTCGAGCAGGACCAGCGCGCCGTCGCCGAACGGAATTTCTCCGAGGCCGACGACCATCGGCACGCCGCGCGCGCGCGCGAGCATCGCCACGTGGCTGGCGCTGCTGCCGCCTGTCAGCGCGACGCCCCCCATGCGCGTCCAATCGATCTCGAGGAAACGGGACGGAGGCAGGTCGGAGGCCACCAGCACCGCTTTGTCCGGCAGCGCAGGAATGGCTTCCCCGCGGCCGCCGAGGGCGCGCAACACCCGGTCGCGCAGATCGGCGAGATCGGAGGCGCGGGCGCGGAAATAAAGGTCCGCGGCTCCCGTATAGTCGTCAATCTGAGCGTCGGTCGCACGCGTCCAGGCCGGCAGCGCCGCTGCGCCGGCGTCGATCTCGGCGAACGCCGGGGCCGACAGGTCCTCGTCATCCAGGAGCGCGATCTGGAACTCCAGGATTTCAGCGGCTTCGCCCGGCTGCGAGGCCGCCAGCGATCCGAGGTCGGAGACTGCGGTCGCGAGCGCCCGGGTCAGTGCGGCGCGCTCCGCCTCGGGCGACCCGCGCGCCGAGCCGTCATGCGCCGCATCGGCAAGACGCGCCAGCGGCCCTGCGGCGAGGCCGGGCGCCGCGGCGCGACCACGCAGCCGGAGCGTCTCAGCCGTCATCCGAGAAGTCCCGTTCGACGAGCGCGACCATGGCTGCGATGGCGGCCGAAGCGTCGGCGCCTTCGGCGCGGAAGTGGAGGATCGAATTCCGCGGCGGCTTCACTGCCATGACCTTGACGATGCTTTTGGCGTCGATCCACTGACCCTGGTCGGAGGTCGCGAGCGCGATCTTGGACGCGAATGTCTTGGCGAGCTTGGTGAGCTTCACGGCCGGACGCGCATGCAGCCCGGCCTCGTGCAGGAGGACGACATTCCCGGTCGCGCGGGAGCCAGGGGCGGCAGCGGAGCCGGGGTCGGAGAACGCGTTCATTTTACTTCGGCACAGTTCTTCGGCGGTGGCGCGGACCTCAGCGAGACTGGATCCGCCGACGGCTTCGGTCGCCGCCATGATTGCGCCTTCGACGATCGGCGAGTTGCACAGCACGACGCGTGTGCGGCGACCTTCCGGCAGGAGCTCGATCGCCATCTCGCTGTTGGTCTCGGCGCCGCCGAGATCGACCAGGATCGCGACGCCGCGCGGCGACCAGACTTCGTTGATGGCGCTCATGATCTTCTGCACGTCCGTCCCGAGCCCACCTTCGGGATTGCCGCCACAATGCGCGACCTTGACCTCGTCGCCGACCATTTGCCGCACCATGTCGGCCGCGCCCCGCGCGACGTCGGGCGAGTGGGAGACGATGACCAGAGAAACGTTTTCGCTCACGAGCGGGCTTCCAGGAAAGAGCAGAGGACGTCGATTTTGATCAGGCTCGACCGGGATCCAGGTGCCCCACGCTGCTTGCGCCTAGGAACGCGGCGCGTCCGTCGGTCGCCCGCTGCAGCCTCCCGCGGGGTGCGGCTTCGAGAGGCGTCTGCCAGCGCATCGCCTCGAGCGCCGGCGTCAGGACGTCGAGCATCGTCTTTTCGCCGGTCGTTGCCGCGACTGTGACAAAGGCCGCGAGGCGCGCGTGCGATCTCGTTCTCATCTGTCTATACTTACTTTCAAATCGGTGCAGATGCAACTCATCTTATCTTTTATCGCCGGCGATACGATTGCAGATTTCACGTAAGCTGAAAGTTCTAATAGGTCGAGAGATGAAATTGAAAGGCCATCTGTTTTAACAATGAAGGGTACTATTGCCGCAACACGCGTTGCAGGGAAATAGTTATACGGTATATCCGCATCGGACACTCTTGCGGTCGTTTTCAGGTACGCCAGTTTGTCATCGATCTTCGTCTTCACAAGATTTTGGAAATGATTGACGCTACGACTTGAAATATCCTCTGGAAGAACTGGGATCACATATGAGTTACTGGCCGCAAGAGCGTTTTGACTTACTATCTTGGTCGCTGGTGGACAGTCAATTACGATATAATCATATAAGTCGTTCGCTCCGATATTATCAAGCCACTTTGCAAGTAATGTACGCTTTTCCCAATCTGACAAAGCCACGTTTTTATCGTAGGTGAACGAAAGATCAATTTCGGTATCATCTAGTTCAAACTGTGCACTGACAAAATCAAGCGACGGATACAAATTGTTCTGCCCAAACATGGCGTTTTTGATGACTATAGAGCTATCAGGAATCGTAGTCCGTCCATTGCAAAACGATGCAAACACTCTGTTGATTGTCCTACCGCTCGTCGCGCAATTTAACCAGACGGTTGAGCCCAAAATCACCATCGAGAGGCTCGACTGATGATCCAGATCGATCAGCAGAACTCTGTGGTCACGAGCAAGAAAGGAAGCCAAGTGGAGTGAGAGGGTAGTCTTGCCAAGTCCACCCTTGGAATTGATGATTGACACTGTCCTCATTGATTCCAAACCTTATTATTGCGACTTTCTGGCGTGACAGGGCACGCCCGAAAGTCTCGAATTATCCACTGCGTTCGTCCGCTGACCGTCTAGCGCACAAAATCCGCCGCATGAGCCTCGGCAACCTTGGACGAATTCAATACAATGCGATATGTTGACAATACCGACATTGGCCATCTCAGGCGTCTCTCATTTCATCGCAGATTGCCGCGATCATCAGAGAAGACGATCTGGCGCCGGGATCGACGTGACCGATTGATCTCTCGCCAAGAAATGAAGCGCGGCCGCGCCTCGCGCGCATCGCGGCCGTCGCTTCCGCCGCGAGCGCGGCGGTATTCTTGACGGTAACAAGATCGCTGCCTGAGGAGTAAGCCTTACAGCTCGGAATGAGCACATCGAGCATGGTCTTCTGGCCCGCGTCGCTCTTGCCGCGCGCGCGAACCGCGTCAATGGCCGCGGCGAAAGCCGCCGCTATGCTGTCGCGCGACGGCTCGGCTGAAAGGGACTTTGCCAGCGCCAGAAAAAGCGTGCCGTACAGCGGACCCGAGGCGCCGCCTACTTTCATTACGAGCTTCATGCCGACGGCCTTCAGGAGATCTGGCAGGTCCATCGCCGAGAGCGCATCCAAGTCTTGCAGGACCGCCTCGAAACCGCGCTGCATGTTGTGACCGTGATCGCCATCGCCGATGGCGGCGTCCAGCGCGGACAACTCATCAACATGCGAGATCACACTGCTCGCGACTGCGACGATGAGTGCCCGCTTTCGCTCTGGGCTCGGCGGAGGAAATAGAGCGGGCGAGCGAGTTCGTGGTGTATTGAGCCATGGTCATATCCAGTTTCGCTGACGGCACGCGCCGGGCGCTCATTCGGCCCACCAGTCTCGAAATGGTCGGAGCGCTGCGGGGCTGTCCGTGGCCGCATCCCGATCCGCAAGACAACTCAAGCACCTTGTTCCACCCTGACGCGCTCCCGCGTGGGGCCTTTGCCATCAGACGGCACAATTCTCGGCACCTGACGAGGCCCTTCGGCTTATCACGGCAGTGCTGATTAGGCCCTCGATCTCCTGCGCCAAGCCTTGGAACTCCTCAGCCAGTTGCAGGAAGGCTACCTTCGCTTCCGGGGTCCGTCTCTCGGTCGGCGGCTGCGGGCAAGCTGCCGCCCCGGTTTGAGCGGTAAGCGTCATTGCGGTCGCGTCCATTCTCATCCTCCCATGGACGATGAAATCATCATTGGACAAACAAACGTCCGACTGGCCGTTAACTAGACAATACATTGCTAACCCAAACTATTCCGTATTGCAAATCTTGTAGGTCGCCGCTGGCGGATGGTGCTTGGTATGGGCGGCTCTGGTGCCGCTCGTCGCTTGAGGTTCTGAGGCAGTGGCGCACGGCCACCGAGTTGTCTTCCGTGGCGTTGATTATCGGCCCGACGTGCGGCGAACGCGGGGCTGGACCGGAACGGTGAAGGCTCAAGCGAGCATAACGAAGGTGGCGACAGGAGCGGGCTCTGGCATCCGCTCTGGTTCCAACTAATCCACGAAAGCAACAGTCGTTCGGCCGCCTCATGAGGTCCTAACAGGCAGGCTTACAGGCGCACCCGATCTGCCGGGGCGCGCAAATCGCGCGCGGAGACGGCGAAAGCGGATAACGAGTGATCCGACGGCATGTCCCTTGCGGCGGCGACGGAGCTTGTTGAGGCAACGGTCGCGGCTTTTCAAACAGGAATCGGCGAAGTCCCCACCCGCACCCACCGGCCTGGGGCTGCTAGCCCGCATTTCTCAGTGCGCCCCAACGGCGCGGTACACCAGTGGAGGAAGGATCCACCCAGGGAGTTGTCGGTAGGACCTGGTAGCTGACGAGCGGTCGGCCGGGTAACCGGTTGGACCGAAGCCTCGTGACAAAGGCCGCCTTGGGCCGGTCGGTCGAGCAATCCAGCGGACCGTAACGCGAGTGAAGCCTTGAGCAGGCCTCGAAAGTGAAGTGATGGACGCCGACCCGCCTGAGATTCGGGGAAGGCCCGTGTGGGATGGGGGGGGTAACATGGGGGGGGAAGCAACCGACAGGCGCACCCGCTCTGGTCCATCGGGGTATTGGGCACGGCACGTTGGAAGGGTGAACCGGATAATTGGGGGAGGCCCGTGCGAGGTGAGGGTAGCGGCCTCAACGGCGCTGACAGGCGTCGGTCTGCACGGGAGTCGGACAGGGTCGTACCGCATCAAGGATGCCAGCTCGATTTGTTTGCGGATCGCACCTCGACGGCGATGCAAGCCAACCAGGTCCGCCTTTGGTTCGCCTCGATGGCCTATCTGCTGCTCTGTGCCTTGCGCGGTATCGGCCTGGCACACAGCCAGTTCGCCGAGGCCACCTGCGGCAAAATTCGGCTCAAACTGCTGAAGCTGGGTGCGCTGGTTCGCGTCAGTGTGCGGCGGATCAAGATCGCGATGGCCTCGGCCTGTCCGTGGCAGGACGAGTTCGCCCTGGTCCACGCGAGACTGGGCGACGCCATCGGCTAACACGAACCAGAGAGCGCGTGGGTGCCATACTGCCCCGCCAACGCTGCCCGAGATGGCAGTGGGGGCGCAGCGTTGTTGGCCTCCCGAGTTTCCCTGCCGCGGCCCACGACGGCGCCTTGCGGGACGGGGAACGCCTCGTAGAGTGCGCCGGCTTGTACATCTGCGCCTTCGGCGCCCCGCTATGCGGCTTCGGGGTATTGCGCGCGGGGTGTGCCCAGTCACGTAACGCCAAACGATCTCAGTAGGGCTGAAGCGTGACGGCGGGTGCGCAAGGGGACGCTCACGGGAACGGCTCCTTGCGCAGGTTGAAGGCGATCGAGATGCGTTGCCGCTCGCCCTGATGCGGGAACACCATGTGCGGTATATAGCTTGGGAAGAGCACCATCATGCCCGGCTCGGCTCGGACGGAGTACCTCGCCGGCACCACCGGCTGCAGGAAGGTGTTGGCGCGGCCCTGGCATGGGTCGAAGAAGTGCAGTGGCGTTCCGTCCGTATCGGCGGCCGCGCCGGTATCGACGTAGTAGACGCCCGACCAGGTGGAGCCAGCGTGGGTGTGCAACCGATTGAAGTCACCGGGCCCGTTCACGTTCGCCCAGGCGTGCAGCGTCCAGCGAAATGTCCAGCGAGACATGGCCGGCTGCGAAGGCAGTTCGGCGATCGTTCGCCGTGTCGCCTCGTCGCCCAGTTCATACATGTGGCGCACCAGCCGTCGCCCGGGCTCGCCGCAGAATTCCAGTTGCCCAGGCTCGGAGTGCCATCCGCCGTCGTTGCTCTTCTGCAACCCCGCGGACCGTGAGGCGTGCTCCAGGATCCGAGGACGCAGTTCCTCATTCAGCTCTGCGCCGTCCGGCCAGACGAAGATCATAAACGGCGCCGGAAACAGATGAGCGAATAACGCGGCAGAGAAGTGACGCTGGGCGACAGCACCCCGACGGGCGAGGGTCTCCTGATCAGTTATCGCATGGCCGCCTGCGGTGCCGCTGATGGAAGCCATTCCTGACATTGCTGTCTCCTAATGACGCCGCGCCAACAGGCGCGGCCGTCCGAAATGAGGCATGTTTGATACCTAACCGGGGTCGTTCCGTACAGACAACCAGTTTCGATGTAAACCCTATTCGGTTTGTAGCCGGCGCTCGCGCGCGAACCGTCGCCGCGTCTTTGGCCGCTTTGTGAGAGCTCCCGCGGGCGACGGATCATTAAGTCCATGGCCGCCACCCAGCGCCTGCGTGTCGCCATCCTTGGCTTCTGCCCGGCGGTCTGGAACTGATCGGGGCTTCTTGCGGGCCCGGATATCGACGCCCAGAGACCGGTCTATAATTTTACACTGCACATTAGCTGGCGAATTTCACTTGACTTATCTATAAATTTAAACGATACGGTATCGAAAGATACCCCCAGCAAGGACAAGGAATGCATTCGCGAGCCGCCGCCTGACCGGACGATCCTCGCGGTGGACGGCGCTCCATGGGGTCACACTGGCACCGTTGCCACGTAGCGACCTTGTCCGACCGTGATCGGCGCCGGCTTCGCCCGGCAACCTGTCCACCCCCGTCACGCTGGACGTAACTGAGATTGTTTAGGAAAACTACAGTGGCAACCACAATTGGAAACCTGATCACGCTCGACGGACAGTTTACGGATTGGCCGGCGGACGACTCGGTCATGACGTCGGGAAATACCGTCGCTGGATATCAGGTCTACGGCGCCTTCCTTGACGATGCGACGCTCGGCAACACTTACGTGATCGGTATCGACGCGACCGCCGCGACGGACCCGGTCGATCGCGCGCGAACACCTTCATCTATCTGAATACGGATCAGAATACCGCAGACCGGCTATGAGCCCGTTCGGCGACCCTCTGGGTGCCGAATATTACGTGCAGTTCTCTCTCGATTCGAACAATGTGCTGCAACCCTACCTGTACTCGGTCACATCGGCCGGCGTCGCCACGCTACTCAACGGTGGCGCGCCGCTCGACTACGGCATTTCAAGCAACGGCGAAAGCGTCGAACTCGCAATCCCGCAGGCGTTGCTGACGCCGGCCGGTGGCGCCGCGCCCACCTCGATCAGTTTTGACACCCTGATCAATAACGGGGCGGCCGCTCTGCCAAGCGATTTCACCAGTCCGGAATACACCATCACCGACCCCTCGGCGCCGGCGGCAGCGGCAGTCACAATTGGCAACCTGATTACGCTCGACGGACAGTTTACGGATTGGCCAGCGGCCGACTCGGTCATGACGTCGGGAAATACCGTCGCAGGATATCAGGTCTACGGCGCTCTCCTTGACGATGCGACACTTGGCAACACTTACGTGATCGGTATCGACGCGACCGCCGCGACGGACCAGGCGATCGCGGCGAATACCTTCATCTATCTGAATACCGATCAAAATACCACGACCGGCTATGACCCGTTCGGCGACCCTGTGGGCGCCGAGTATGAAGTGCAATTCGCTCTCGGTTCGAACAATGTGCTGCAACCCTACCTGTACTCGGTCACATCGGCCGGCGTCGCCACCTTGCTCAACAGTGGCGCACCGCTCGACTACGGCATTTCAAGCAACGGCGAAAGCGTCGAACTCGCAATCCCGCAGGTGTTGCTGACGCCGGTCGGTGGCGTCGCGCCTACCTCGATCAGTTTTGACACCCTGATCAATAACGGCGCGGTCGCTCTGCCAGGCGATTTCACCGATGCGCAATACACCATCACCGACCCCTCGACGCTGGTCCCGGTGGACCACAACGTCAAGAAGGTCGGCATCGTTTATTCAGCGACGACCGCGGCGCTGTACTTCGGGGGCGGTCAGGCTGGAGAAACAGCCTATTCAGATTTGTTCATGTCGGCACAGCATCAGGCGGAAGCTGCCGGCGTCTCCTATGATATCCTGACCGAAGCCGACCTCACCAATGTCGCCCTGCTCTCGCAATACAGTGCGCTGATCTTTCCCAGCTTTCAGGACGTCCAGTCGAGCCAGGTCTCCGCGATCGCCAACGCGCTGAGCCAGGTGGTCTATGACTACCATGTGCCGATCATCACGGCCGGCGGTTTCATGACCAATGATCAGCTTGGCAACCCGTTGCCCGGTAATTCCTACGCCAATATGGTGAATCTGCTTAATCTGACGCAGAGCTCGTTCGGCACCGCGACCTATACGGTGACGCCAGACCCGACTGCGCTTGCCAATAACAACCCAGTCATGGCGGGCTTCACGCCCGGTGAACTCATCGGCGGCTCCTCCGGTCTGTTCCCAAACACGACTGCAGGCACCTACACCAACTATGGCTACCTCGACTTCTCGGGAGTCACGCAGCCGGCGACCACGCTTGCCGATATCAACATCCAGGGCGGCGCCACCCTACCTGGCGTGGTGCAGACGACCACTGGCGGCACGAACACCGTGTTCGCGACTCCGGAAATAGAAGGCGACAGCAACCTGCTGCAGCATGCCATCCAGAATGCAGTGTTCGGCACGACGCCCAGCCTTGCAATGGACATCACACGCTTTGCCGGCATCCTCAACTCGCGCAACGACACGGAAGATGCGCAGTTCCCGGCGGACGTCTCGCCCACGCAACGGCGACCCAGGGATTTACAGTCAGCTTATCCCCATGCTGCAGCAGTGGCAGCAGCAATACGACTTCGTCGGCACATACTTTATAAACGTCGGCGACAACGCCAATCCAGACAACGGGAATTCCACCAATTGGTCCGTCTCTTTACCCTACTACGACCAGCTCCTCCAGATGGGCAACGAAATCGGGAGCCATTCCTACACCCATCTCATCAATCCGCCGACCGTCGACGCGAACGGCAATCCGATCCCCAACATAACGGCTGAACACCGACGAGGGGCCTCAGACGGTCAACTCGTGGAGTGAGAACACCAACACCCTCTACGTCACGCCGCCGGCCAACGGTTCCGCGCCCAACTGGACGTTCGCCTACGAGTTCGGGACAGGCAACTCGATCATGGAGTCGAACATCGGCATCCCGATCGCAGGCGCGGCGGTGCCCGGTGCCAACGACACGGTCGCCACGTCCGATCAGATCGAGCAGTACTACCAGACCTCGGCGCTGCCCGCCGGCGTGACCGGCTATGTCCTGGGCGGCTGGACCGGGGCCGATTCCGGCGCTCCCAATGCTTTTGGCTATACCGACCCGAGTGATACCGGGTCGGTATACATCGCGCCGAACATCACCTTCGACTTCTATGAGATCGAATACGAGGGCAAGACAGCCGCGCAGGCTGACGCCGACTGGGAGTCCTTGTTCAATCAGCTCTCGGCAAACTCCGCGACCCCGATCATCGTGTGGCCCTGGCATGACTATGGTCCGACGGATTGGAATGACAATGACCCCGGGGCGCCCGGTCATTAGCTTATAACGAAGCGATGTACACGAACTTCATCGCCTACGCCTACAACGCGGGCTATGAATTCGTGACCTCGGAGGACCTCGCCTCCCGCATCGCCGCGGAGCAAGCCGCCACGCTCTCCGAGACCACCAACGGCAACGTCATCACCGCGACGGTCACGCCAGCCCCCACAGCACCCGACCTCGGCGCGATGGCGTTGAACGTCGTTAATGGCACCGCCGGCCAGGTCATTCAGAACGTCGGCAGCTGGTATGCCTATGACAGCCAAAGCGTGTTCATGCCCTATGGCGGCGGCACCTTCACGGCCACGCTCGGCACAACGCAGGACGACGTCACGCACGTCGACTACCTGCCGATGCGCGCCGACCTGCAGTCGGTGACCGGCGACGGCTCCAACCTGACATTCTCATTTACAGGCGACGGCACGGTCGACGTCCACGTCAAGACGCCTGGCTCAAATGTCATCTCGGTCTTGGCCTCGGCCGTCGGGACCGGCGCGGGTCCAGTGTCCGCAACGCTGATCGGAGACGACCTGACTCTGGTTTTCGACGACGGCGCGCTGGCGATCTCCTCGACCTCGCCGCAGGGCGTACCGGTCCTGCATGATGTCACGATTACAGAAGGCCCGACCGCCGTCAGCGGCGCGACATTCGTTTTCGCGCCCCCGGTTGCGATCACCGGCACCGCCGCGGGCCAGGCGACGACCGATCTGGCAACCATCGCACCCTTTTCGAAGGTCACGATCGCGGACTCGAATATCAGCCAGACCGAGACGGTGACGGTCACGCTGTCGGCGGCCGCGAACGGCACGCTGTCGAACCTGGGCGGCGGCACTTACAATACCGTCACCGGCGTCTACAGCGACACCGGCACCGCAGCCGCGGTCACCGCGGCGCTCGACGCCCTGGTGTTTACGCCGACCGCCAATCAGGTCGCGCCGGGCCTGACCGTCACCACCGGCTTTACCATCTCGGACACAGATACGGCGGGGCCTACCGCCACCGACGCCACGACGACCGTCGTCGCCACCGACGTGGCCGTTCCCCGACGATTACCGGCACCGTCGCGGGCCAGTTGACGAGTGATCGTCAGACCATTGCGCCGTTCTCCAAGGTCACAATCGCGGATCTGAACCTCGGCCAGACCGAGACGGTGACAGTTACGCTTTCCGCGCCGGCGAATGGCGCGCTGTCGGACCTTGTCGGCGGTAGTTACAACGCCACAACGGGCGTCTATACCGACACCGGCACTGCCGCCGTGGTCACCGCGGCGCTGGACGCACTGGTGTTCACGCCAACCATAAACGAGGTCACGCCAGGCCAGACCGTCACCACCACCTTTACCATCGCGGACACCGACACGGCGATCGCCACTGCCACCGACAGCACGACGACCGTCATAGCCACCGACCTCGGTGCCCCGACGCTGACCGCGCCACGCTCGGCAACGGTCAATCAGGGCGCGCCAACGCTCATTGCCGGTCTCAGCCTGGCGGAGATCGCCAATGTCGCCGGCGAGACGTTCACCGCCACGTTGGCCGATACAAATGGTCTGCTCTCGGCAACCGGAACCGGTGTGACCGGCTCGGGCACCGCCAGCCTGACGATCACAGGGTCGCTGGCGACGGTGAACAGCGATCTGGCGACGCTGTCCGATACCGATGCCATGACGCCGTCCGACACCATCACGCTCAATGCCGTCGACAGCTTCGGCGTCGCAGCGGCACCGCAGAGCATCGCCGTGACGGTGACGCCGGGCCTCGTGTACACGCTGACCACTGGCAAGGACACCGTCGCTGGCGGCGCTGCCAACAACACGATCATCGCCAAGACCGCCACGCTGACCGCCGGCGATAGCGTCAGCGGCGGTACCGCTACGAACACGCTTGCACTGCAGGGAGGGGGCACCTTCAACCTCGCGGCGCCGACGACGCTCACAAACATCGCAATCATCACAGCGCAGGAGGGCCAGGGCACGACGGCGCAGACGGTGACGCTGCGCGCCGGGCTGAATGCGACGGTGAACGTCGCTTCAGACACCACGGCAACCGATGCTTCACCCACCATCACCATCACGGGTGCGGCCAACAGCGACGTCATCAATCTCGGCTCCGGCAACGACACGGTCACTCTGGGCGCCGGCGAGACGGCGAACAGCGGCGGCGGCAACAACACCTTCAAGGTCGCCTCGGCGACGCTTGGCAACGTGACCATCAACGGCAGCACAAAGGGGACCAACACGCTCAGCGTCACTGGCGGCGGCACCGCCACCATGGGCACCGGCATCACCGGCATCAGCACGGTGCAACTTGCGTCCGCGACAACGTTCACCGCCAATGCCACGGCCGGGCTGAAAATTGTTGGCAGCGCCGGCGCCGACAATATCACCGCTGGCGGCGCGGGCCAGGTGCTGACCGGCGGCGCAGGGGCCAACACGCTGACCGGCTCCATTGCAGGCAGCGACATCTTCCGTGACACTGCTACCGACCTGAACGGCGATACCATCGTCAACCTGATCGCCAGCGATGTCATCGACTTCACCGACCTCGCGTCGGCGACGATCAGCAAGGTCACGGTCGGCGCCACGAGCACTGTGCTGACGCTCACCAGCGGTACCACCAGCAGCAAGGTCACGTTGTCCGGAACCTTCCAGGGCAACTTTGCCGTTGCGGCCGACAGCACCGGGGGCGGCGGGACCGATCTGACCTTCGTGCCGACTGCAAACCTCTCGACCGTCACCCTGCCGACAACTCCGGTGACTATCACGACCGGGCCGGTGAGCACCACCATAGTCGCGACAGCGGCAACCCTGCTCCCCACCGACAAGATCACCGGCGGCACCGGCACCGGCGTAACCAACACCTTACAGCTGTCTGGCGGCGGAGCATTTGACCTGGCAGCATTGGCAAAGCTGACAAACATCGAGGTCATCGCCGCGCAAGAGGGACAGAATACGACGGCGCAGACGGTGACGCTGAAAGCCGGGCTGAACGCGACGGTGAACGTGGCCCCGGACGCGGCCGGAGATCCGTCGCCGGGCATCACGATCATCGGTGCCACCAACACCGATGTGATCAACCTCGGCGCGGGCAACGACACGGTAACACTGGGCTCCAACGAAACCGTAAACGGCGGCGCCGGCACCGATGTCTACAACGTCACGAAAACAACCATCGGCAACACCACCATCAAAGGCGGCACCGGCAGCAACACGCTGGTGGTTACCGGCGGTGGCAATGCGACGATGGGCACCAAGATCACCGGCATCAACGCGGTGCAGCTGGCGACGACGACGAACTTCACCGCCAGCACCACGGCCGGGCTGCAGATCAGCGGCAGCAGCACCGGTGGCGATACCATCACCCTCGGTGCGCCAACGCAAAGCATCATCGCCGGTGGTGCCAACGAGACGATAAAGGCCAGCGCGGCCAATGCGGGTGCGGCGATCAGCGGTCTCGGCACCAACGGTACGCTGCAGATCACCAACGGCGGCACCATCGCGCTCAACGCCGCGACCGACGTCAGCACGGTGAAGCTGAGCGCGGCGAGCATGCTGACGCTGAACTCGATGCAGTTCATCACGGCGGATGGCAGCACCGGTGCCGACACGATCACGGCAGGCGCCATCAACCAGACTCTGACCGGTGGCGCTGGAGCCGATACACTGATTGGTTTCTCCGGCGGGTTCGACACCTTCAAAGACACTGCCGCAAATCTGAACGGAGACACCATCAAGAGCTTTGTAACCAGCGACACGATCGACTTAACCAATCTGGCGTACGCCGCCACCGACAAGGTGACCACGGCCGCGAGTGGCACCAACACGAAGGTCACGGTTACAGCGGGCACAACCAAGTCCACGTTCACCCTGGCTGGCTCTTGGCCGTCCTCCGGTTTCCACCTTGCATCCGACGGTGCAACGGGCTCGTTCTTGACGCATACCTAAGCAAGGTCATGACTGGCTGCATGGCGTCGAGCTGGACTTCTCGCGGTCGGGCAAGCCGACAAGCAACGCCTTCGCGGAACGGCAAGGGAGGAATGTCTTCTGAACGCCTATTGGTTCCTCAGCCTGGACGATGCACAGCTGAAAAGCGAGGCTCGGCGCAGGGATTGCCATGAGGTTCGTTCGTGCAGCGCAATTGGAAACCGAAACCCGATCGCGCGGGGGCTCCGCAGCCGCCACGCAAGCCGCTGCCGTGGGAAAGGCTGCTGTCTCAGGGATCGACTGGCGCAGCAAGGCTGTCATGGTCTCGGGGATCGGGGCACCGATGGCCGAGGCCTATCAGGACGCGCAAAGCCGCAATCGGGCGAAGTACAAAGTCAGGGCGTGGTACGTGCCAACCGATCTGGCCGTGCTGTCGGCACGCCATGCCAGCCACTGCGGCGATTTCTCTATGCACACGGAAGTGAAATGGCTGTGTGACCCACGGTCAGGGATTGTCGCACAGCTCGACCGCGAGGGCAGCGCGGCGATGGCAATGGCGCGGTTGGGGGATACACTACCAAATTGACCATCCGCCAACCCAACGAGAGACAAAGAGTAGGCGCCAACACGCGCGCGACAAATCTTGGCTGACGTGTATACGAGTGAAAGGATACTACCAAGTGCAAACCATCTGGGGCAACTGGCGCCTGGACCCTGGCAGCCTCGAACTGGTGCACGCGGCGGACGAGCATCCGATCGACCTTGAGCGGATGAACAGTGCGGCTCAGATGCTGGACTGGATTTTTCGGATCAACAAGAAGCCGCGCGAGGTGTACCCCGCACAGGACCTCGCCGATCTGCTGCAAGCCTTGCAGGACATCCTCGATCCGCAGGCCAACCTGTCCGGTGGTGGTGCCAGCAAACGGCTCGACGCCACCGCCTATCTCAAGCGGCGGTACCGTCAAGGCACCGACCTGACACCGCGTGCCTCCGCCTCACTGCAAGAGCGTCAACCGAAACTTTCCGTGAGTTTGCCCGCCGTCTGACTGCCGGGGCAACCTCACGGCAGCGGTCCGTCGCCCGCTCGTACCCGCTCGCGACCAGCGTCCAGGCCTCGTCAAGCCAAGCCGACCGAGCTTTCGCTTCCGCCGCTGCCACGACGTTCAATCCGACACAGAAGGTCCAATGGACGCACGCAGGCCAAACGGCACGCTAGGGGTCAGGCTGGCCAGCAGATAGACACAACCGCTCAGTGCAGTGATCCAAAAACTGGTTGGCCAATCGGTTAAGTAAGCCAGCACGAGCCCTAGCCACGCTTCCACGAGCGCGAGGACCACAGCAAGCACAATGCCATGCCAAAACCGTGTTGTGCACTGCTGCGCGGCCGCTGCAGGACCGACCATCAGAGCGAAGACCAGCAGCATACCGACAATCTGCGCGCACTCGGCAACTGCGAGGGCGACAATGGCCAAGAACAGCACCGAAACCAAGCGCAGCGACACTCCCTTGGCCTCCGCGAGCTCTGGCTGCAGGCTGGCGAACAGCAGCGGGCGGGAGATGATGGCAAGCGCCGCGATGGCAACACTGCCAAGCCCCAGAAGCGTCCACACGGTTGCTGCATCCACACCTAAGATATTGCCGAACAAGAGGGCGGTCACCTGTGTTGCATAGGCGGTAAAGAAGTGCAGGAACAGCAGGCCCAACCCGAGCGACATCGCCAGTACGATGCCGATGGCGACGTCGCGATGATGCAACCGCTCGCCGAGAAACCCCATGCCGACGCCGGCAACCAGCGTCAACGTCACCAAACCCCAGAGCGGTGAGAGGCCCACGAGCACCGCGCCCGTGGCGCCCGCAAAGCCGACATGGGACAACGCATGGCCGGCAAATGTCTGAGCTCGCAGCACGAGGAAGAACCCCACAAGCCCGGACACCACCGCCACGATGCCGGCCGCCGCGAACGCATTCTGCATAAAATCATATGTGAACATGACATGCGCCATGCTCGTGTTGATCCGAGTCATGTTCCACATCGTAGCTGCCTGACATCACGAAGATGCGGCCGCTGTGGTGCACGACATCAATCGGCGAACCATAGAGTTCAGAGAGTACAGGCCTCGTGATGACCTTATCGACAGTGCCTAGGGCCGCTTGTCCGCCGCCAAGATACAGCACGCGGTCAAGTGCGCCCAGCAATGGATTAATTTCGTGGGCGCTGAAAATCACGGCAATGCCCAGCTCGCGCTGAAACACACGCGTCAGCTCGACCACGGCGCGCTGATGATGCGGATCGAGGCTGATCAGTGGTTCATCGAGCAGCAGCAGGCGTGGGTGACCGAGCAGCGCCTGGGCCAGCAGTAGGCGCTGTCGCTCACCTCCGGACGTTTCCGCGAGGGGGCGACGTGCCAGGTCGGTCGCCTTAACCATTTCAAGCGCCCATGCCACTTCACGGCGTGCCGCCGCTCCCGGCCAAGGAACACCCCAGCGCTGACCGTTGGCGCCGCTCGCAACAAAGTCCCAGCCGCTCAACCGCAGTGTATCAGAAACGCCGCGCGTCTGCGGCATGTAACCGACTGAGGGATTGCCGGTTGCGACTGGTCGGCCCAGCACGCGAATCGATCCCGTACGCGGTGGGATTAAACCCAGGATCGCGCGCATGAGCGTGGTCTTCCCCGACCCATTGGGGCCGAGCATGCCGATGAACTCGTCGTCCCCAATGGCCAACGCGATGTTGGAAAGGACCACGCGCGTGCCGAAGGCTAGCGTAACGCCACTGAGCTCGATGGCGCTCACGGCGGATTTGATAATGCCAGGGAAACAGCGCTCACCTCGCCCATCATCCAATCCTGGTATGTTGTTCCGGCTGGCTCGGTCTCGGTCACTCCTACAACGGGTACCTTCGCCTGCTGGGCGATCCGGACCATGCGCTGCGCCGCGGCGTCGCTCGCCTGACTGTTGTAGATGAGCAAACGCACCTGATGCTTCCTCAGGTCATTCTCGAATGCGGCAACATCTGACGCGCGTGGCTCCGTATTGTTCATCACCGCAAGCTGAAAGCGTTCATTGCGCATTTTGAAGCCCAGCGCCATTGCCATATACCCGAACACCGGCTCGGTGGCGGTGATGGGGCTTCCAGCAAACTTGCTACGCAGCTCCGCAATTTTTGCTTCAAGCGGCTGCAGCGACACCAGGAACGCCTGCTGCCGTTGATCGTAGTCCGACTTGTGGTCAGGATCGCGTTCGGCCAATGCTGCGGCCAGTATCCTTGCGTAGGCCGGCATAGTCGCCGGATCGTACCAGAGATGGGGGTTGTCCCCAGCTTTCTTGTGGACCAAGTTAGCCACGACGATGATTTTGCGGTTCGCCGAGCTGGAGACGGCGAGCAGCTTCGTCATCCACGGATCATAATCAGCGCCGTTATAGACAGCGATCGCAGCAGCCGACAGGTTGCGCGCGACCGACGGGCTCGCCTCGAAGAGATGCGGATCCTGGTCGGGGTTGCTCAGGATGCTCGTGACGGTGGCATTCGTCCCAGCCAACTGCTGCGCCACATCGCCGTAGAAGTTTTCGGCCGCGACGATGTTGATTGTTGGCGTGGCAGGCTGTGCCACGGTGGTTCTTATTGCCAAGACAGCGATGGCTATGCACAGGGCGAGCTTGGGCATCGTTGTTCTCTTGCCGGGTTAGGCAGGTATCAGTAATGCTATATCGTACTAGATGGCAACCGTCCTTGGGTTGGCGTGTGCTGTATGGTCACCGAAGGGACACTCGATGGCGGCTCAATTCTCGCGACGGACCAAAGGCCTGCTCGATCGGGCGGACGAAGTATGCCAGCAACGTGGCGCCACGCTGACGGAACTCCGTCGGCACGTCCTGGGACTGATCCTTGATGCCGCATCACCGACTGGGGCCTACGAGTTGCTCGACCGGTTGCGCGAGACGCGCCGCCGCGCGGCGCCGCCGACGGTGTATCGCACACTGGGCTTCCTGCTGGACCAAGGTCTGATCCATAAGGTGGAACGGCTGTCGGCGTTTGTCGGCTGCGTGACGGGCTGTACCGCCGACCCGGACGAGAAGGCCCATACCCATGCGGCTCAGTTCCTGATCTGTCGCGAGTGCGGAAGGGTGATCGAAATGCGGGACCCCGCCGTGCCGGTGGCGCTTGCTCGGGCCGCGCAAAGTATCGGGTTCAGGGTCGACCACGCAACGATCGAGGCTGAGGGCCTTTGTACCACGTGCGCGGTCGCGACTGCGGAGCCTGCTCGTGCGCACTGAGCAGGTGGATCAGCGCTCTAACGCGTAGCGGATCTGCAGTGTGACGGTGACCTGATCTTGATCCATGCCTGCCGGGAAGGGTGGCAGCCGCGCGCCTTTCAGTAGACGCTCGACCGCGGCGTCCAGGATCGTGGAGCTGGTCCCGGAAAGAAGCTTGAAATCAAGGACTTGGCCATCTCGCCTTACTGTGAAGCGGACCGTTGCGCGGCCTTCGTCTCCGCGTCGCTGGGCCTCGTCCGGGTATCTCTTGTTCGCCTGCAGCCACGCACCCAGAGCACTTTGCCAACCGGGGCTCACCGCCCGCTGGGGCCGGTCGGCTGGAGCGCCCGGCGATGCGCTGGGAGCCGTCGGAGCCGGCACTGGTGAGGGTGTCATTGGGCGAGACCTCTGCGCGGGTCTGGGTGGGGGCGGGTGCGTATTCGGCTTAGGCCGCGCGGGCGGCGGTTCAGGTGTCACGGGCGGTGGTCTCACTTCGGCTGGTGGCGGCGGCTTCACCGGCTCAGGCGTTTCTTGTGGTGTGGGCGGCGGTGCAGGTGTCTCAGGCGGTGGTGAGGGCGCCAAATCCAGTTGTGGCGGTACTTCCGGCTCGGATGCCGGTTGCGGCACGGGTGGGGCAGGCTCCGGCGATGCATCCAACGCGGGCGCTGCAGTGGCAGCGGGCGAGAACACGACGGTAATGGCATCCGGTGTCGGCTGGTTGGGCGGCGCCGCGTGGCGGGCGATCAGAGCAAGCGCAAGCGCCAAACAGACGTGGACAGCGACCGAGCCGATTAGTGGCCAACCGACCTGCGGTGGACGCTTGCCGGGCCGGACGACTAGCAGCCGCGGCCCTGCCGATCGAACCGGCGGTCCGAAGGCCAAACCGGCCTCGGCATCTCTAGACGTGATTTTTGTGATACTATAACGTGCCATTCATTGAGGATGCTGACGGCTTTCGATCCGCTTTTGAAGGGGGTTCTGATGGCGTCTAGCGGGGCCGTCATCGCGTTGGTGACCATCTCGACCGTGGCTCTTGCTGCCATACCGGCACAGGCAGCCGATCCGCCCGCGGCTGCCGGCCAGGCCGGTGATAGCGGCCTCTCCATGAACCTTGATGTCATCGCCAAACAGCTCGACATCGCACGCCAGCAGATCCAGCCCAGCCTCGGTGCGACGACCTATAATTTCTCTCCGCAGGCACTGGAGGAAGTTCCGCAGGGGGCCAACGCGCCGCTCAACCAGGTGCTGCTGCAGGCCCCCGGCGTGGCGCAGGACAGTTTCGGCCAGATCCATCTGCGCGGCGAGCACGCCAACGTGCAGTACCGCCTGAACGGCGTCGAACTGCCGGAGGGGCTGTCGGTATTCGGTCAGGCGATCGAGTCGCGCTTCGCCAACAGCATGTCGCTGATCACCGGCGCGCTGCCGGCGCAATACGGCTTCCAGACCGCGGGCGTGGTCGACATCCAGACCAAGACCGGCATCACCAATCCCGGCCTGGCGGTGACGATGTATGGCGGCAGTTGGAACTGGCTGCAGCCGAGCTTCGAATATGGCGGCCGCAGCGGGCCGGTGGACTGGTTCGTCACCGGCGATTACCTGCACAACGATCGCGGCATCGAGAATCCGACCGTCGAGCTTCAACGCGATCCACGACACCACCAACCAGTTCCATGGCCTCGCCTACGTGTCCGGCATCATCGATCCGAACACGCGGGTCAGCCTGATCCTTGGCGGCTTCGACGGCAGCTTCCAGATCCCCAACAATCCCGGCCAGCCCACGCTGGGCCTCACCGTCAATGGCGTCAGCAGCTTCAACAGCGCGGACCTGAACGAGACCCAGCACGAGTCGCACCGATTTCGCCGATCCTTTCGCTTGCAGAAGCATGTCGAACGACATCGATGTGCAGGTCTCGTGCTTCATACGCGCAACAGCACGCTGAGTTTCTCGCCCGACTGGCTCGGCGATCTGCTGTTCAACGGCATCGCGCAACAGGCCGTCGCGTCCGGACGCCGCAATCGGCGTGCAGAGCGATGGAAGCTGGCGGATCAATGACCAGCACACGCTGCGCGCCGGGTTTCTGGCGCAGCAGGAGACAGGCCACGGCGAACACATTCTCGCAGGTGCTGCCGGTGGACAGCACGGGCACGCCGACGACTCGACCATGCCGCTGGGCATCGCCAACAGCTTCAACAAGCACGGGCGGGCTGTACGGGTTCTATGTGCAGGATGAATGGCGCATTCTGCCGACCGTGACGCTGAACTATGGCGCTGCGCTTCGACGCGGTGGACGAGTTCACGCATGAGAACCAGGTCAGCCCACGCATCAACGTGGTATGGAAGCCGACAGCGACGACGACGCTGCACGTCGGCTACGCGCGCTATTTCGTGCCGCCGCCGTTCGAGGCTGGTGCTCGCCGGGCATCGTCAGGAATTCATCGGCACGACCGCGGCGCCGGCGGTGACGCAGAACGATCCGGTGCGGGCGGAGCGCTCGAACTATTTCGACGCCGGGCATCAGCCAGGTCGTGGTGCCGGGACTGACGATCGGCGTCGACGGCTACTACAAGATCTCGAACAACCTGATCGATGAGGGGCAGTTCGGCGCGCCGATCATCCTGACCGCGTTCAATTACGCGCATGGGCGACAGGAGGGCGTTCGAGCTTACCGCCAGCTACGACCGCGGGCCGTGGTCGCTCTATGGCAACCTGGCGTGGTCGCGCGCCATGGGCAACGACATCAACTCGGCGCAGTTCAACTTCGGTGCCGATGAGCTGGCATTCATCGCTAACAATTTCATCCATCTTGATCACGACCAGACCTGGGACGGCTCCGCTGGCGTGGCCTACACGTTGAACAGGGGCTCCGATCACCCGACGCTCTTCTCTGTCGACGCGCTGCTGCAAAGCGGATTGCGCGCCAGTACGCCGACCGTTCCGAATGGCATCGCGCTGCCGACCTATGGCGTCGTCAACCTGTCGGTCGTGCAGAAGCTGCCAACGCAGCACGGAGCTGCGGCTGGATGTGCTGAACGTTGGCGATACAGGTCTATCAGATCCGTAACGGGACCGGCGTGGGGGTGGGCGCGCCGCAATTTGGGCTACGGCGGACCATACTGGCGGGGCTCACACAGCGCTTTTGACTGTCGAGCAGTGTCCCGGCGAGACGGGGGCCGAATTGGCGGCACCATCTATGGTGATGCTTGCGAAGGTGATGCTTGCGAAATTGAACTGGGCCGAGGCAATGTCTTTCCCTACGGCCTCGTCTATAGGCGAGGAGCGTGGTTCGGCTCGCGCTCGATTGGCCGACAAGCGGTGCTGGCCCGGTTGCTGACCGGGCCAGTGTCCAACTTCGAAGATACTACTCGGCAGCGAAACAGTAGGCCGCGATCTTGTTACCATCGAGATCGCGAGCATAACCCGCATACGCATTGGGTGCCCACCCGCGCGGTCGGACTGGCCCTTCGTCAACGCCGCCAGCAGCGAGCGCTGCCTTGTGGAATGCGGCGACCGCTGCCCGGCTCGGCGCCAAAAAGCTGACCGTGCCCCCATTGGCCGGCTCTTCAGAACGAAGAATTCAGGAGCCAACTCCCCCAAATCGAGCCGTTGTCACCGAGATCAGTCAAACGCTTGTAGCCGAGCGGCGCCAACACGCCGTCATAGAACGAGCGCGCCTTGGCAAGGTCATTCGTGCCGACTGACATGCGTGAATATCGACATAGGATCCTCCTTGTTGTTGGACGGGCCTAATTCTGGATCGACGCATACCCGCTGGATGCGTAACCAATCGTGCCTTTAGCGAGGCCGACGCACGTCCGCGCGCGGCGCGGAACATACGCTCAATCGTGGATGCTGCCCTGTTGCCTGACTCCCGAGCGGCAGCGCATTTCCCCATCCTGCAGCGGTAACTGTACAAGCACTCACCGGTACCGACATTACTGTGACTTCGCGAACGCCCATGAGTTGCCGAATGGATCAATGATCACCTTGACGGGGTAACCTCTGTAGGTCGGCGTACCGTCGTCCTCCTCTGGCTGAATCTGACTGCCCGCATCAAGGGCATGCTGTACTGCGATCACCGGATCCTGCACGTAGACCACGACCGCCACAAACGGCGCGCCAAAGTCTGCGGCAAGCAGCGAGAGAGTGGGCCGGCTATCACCCGCCCCCGCGTCGTCCGAAGGGGTTATCGCAAATCCGGCCTTGCCGATGGTGAAGCCGATCCTTGCTGGACCGCCCGTATAGCGACCGTTCCGAAACACCTCCTGCGCACCCATAACGTCGCGATAAAACGGCCAAGCTCGACCAACATCGGGGACGCATAACTCAATCCGTCGCTCTGGCCCCATCAGTTCGCAATCGATCAACATTGGAGTGACCTCGTGCATCGGTTCAGAAAGCTGTCGGCCATCTCGTCCGCCGGAATGGGTGCGCGCTAAGCTGCCACCGCGAGCCAGACTTATGCGGGGTGGCATTCGCTGACGGACATGATACAACGTATCAATATGATCTGACTAGATCCTTTGTAAGCATGAGACCCGCATGTCGCAGACCGCTTCCGCCAGTTCAAATCCGGCGCCGATACCCGTCACCGTATTGACCGGCTACCTCGGTGCCGGAAAGACCACACTGCTGAACCGCATCCTCTCGGAGAACCATGGCAAGAAATACGCCGTTGTCATCAACGAGTTCGGCGAATGGGCGTGGACAACGATCTCGTCGTCGATGCCGACGAAGAGGTGATCGAGATGAACAACGGCTGCATCTGCTGTACCGTTCCGTGGCGACCTCATCCGCATCGTCGGCCAGCTTGTTAAGCGCAAGGGCCGGCTCGATGGCATCATCATCGAGACGACTTGCCTCGCCGATCCCTCCCCCGTCGCACGACATTTCCGACCTCAACCGCATTCTCGACATCGAGCCGGATTTCCTCTCCGGTGAGGACGATCACGAGCACGACGACGCGGTGATCTCGGTCAGCCTTACGGCGGACGCGCCGCTCGACATGCAGCCGCTTCAACCAGTGGATCGGCGCACTTCTGATGGAGAAAGGCCAGAACCTTCTGCGCACCAAGGGCATCCTGCATTTCGCGGGCCGGGGTCAGTCGAGCGCTTCCCCGCATTCCAGGCGGTGCACATAATCGCCGACGGCGACTACCGGTCCGTGGAAGTCAGGCGATCCGGGCAGAGCCGGATCGTGTTCATAGGCCGCGGCCTTCACCGGCCTGAACTGCGCCGCGGTTTCGAGGCCTGTATAGCCGGCTAACGGCCGCGGTGACCGGTCGCCAGCGCTGTCGTATCCTGGATGATCTTCAAGCCAGCCGGTGATTCTAGGGAGCGCTCATGGCGACCGGGCCGGACAATGCCGGGCTCCTGGATGAGTTGGAGGCGATGTGCCGCGGGCGAGGCGGGCGGTTGAGCCCGCCAGCGCCGGGCGGTGCTGGAGAAGCTGCTGGCGGGCAAGCGTCCGTTTTCTGCTTACGAACTGCGCGATATGCTGCAGCCCGAGGATGCATCAGTGACCCCCGCTAGCGTCTATCGCTGCCTCGACTTCCTCTTGGAGCATGGTCTTGCCCATCGCATTGAGACGACCCGATCCTTCATCGCTGTGTGGGCATCCGGACCACCCCCATGCCGTCCAGTTCCTCATCTGCCGTCAGTGTGGCACGGTCGTTGAGGCGGAGGACAACGGGTCGCGGCCGCGACCGAGAGCCTGGGGCACCGGTTCGGCTTCGCCGCTCGATCAGCGGACGGTCGAGCTGACGGGCATTTGCGCCACGTGCGCCGACTCTGCGCGCCCACCACCTGACCGCTGTTAGCGAAGCAAAGGCAGGGCGCGTTGACGCCGCCCTACCTTTGCATCCGCGCTGACAGCTGCTCAGCCGTGGCAGGTGCAGCCTGCGTGCTGACACCCAGCGCCGCTCCTATGGTGGTCTGCGCAAGGTTCAGCACAATAAATCCGCCCGTCCCGCTGCACACCCTTATCCACGTCAACAACGCAGACGCAGTCGCTGCACGCACACTTCACTCGGTCGATCGTCACGCTCATGGTCGACTCCTGGTTAGTTGTTGATGTCGTCGTCCTGTTCATGCGGTTCGATCAGGTGCTCGATCATGTTGGTCAGCATCTCCCGCACGTGGCAGTCCGGGATGCTGTAGAAAATCTGCTTGCCCCGTTTGCCAGCCTTCAGCAGTCGGGCCGCACGCAGCAGCCGCAGATGGTGCGACACCAGCGACTGGCTCAGCGCCAGGCGCGATGCAATCTCGCCCACACTCAGTGGCCCATCGAGGCAGCTCGCCACGATGCCGAGCCGGTTCGGCTCGCCCAGCAGGCGGAAGAGTTCGGCGAGTTCAGTGGCCTGATCGGCGTCGAGCATTTGCCATACCTATGAACACGTGTTCATTTGTTTGCCGATGGATGCTTGTCAAGCCCCAGAATCGTAGCGCACGGGCATCTTGATACGTTGTATCAGTATGTGCTGGGGTGCGGCTCCGCCGACGGAGATCCCGCGCTACGGGCGATCTGATCCCGATCACTCTGCTCACTGGCTTCCTTGGAGCCGGCAAGACCACGCTGCTGAACCGCTTGCTGCGGCAACCATCGCTGGCGGGCACGGCCGTTCTGATCAACGAATTCGGTGAGATCGGCCTCGACCATCTCCTGGTCAAGACGCTACGGCCGGCCGCAAGGGGGAGGTGGCACCCCGACTAGGTGCGCCGGCTGCCTGTGCTGCACAGTTCGTGGCGAACTAGTGAACGCTGTTCCTGCGCTGGGTCCGGGGGGAGGTGCCGCAATTCCGGCGGGTGGTGATCGAGACCACGGGCCTCGCCGACCCGGCGCCAATCCTGCATACGCTGACGGCCGATCCGCTAATCTCGGCGCGCTATCGGCTCGACGGCGTAGTGGCGCTGGTGCGACGCGATCAATCGCGAGGCCACGCTCGATGCCCAACCAGAGGCCGTCAAGCAGGCCGCTGTTGCTGACCGGCTCGTGCCTACCGAATTGGACCTCGCGTCGACGGCCCAGATTTCAGCACTGTGCAAGCGGCTGCGTCGCCTCAATCCAGGCGCGCCTCTGCTGCCGGCAAGGAATGGGGAGATCAATTCGAGACTGCTGGTTGACCTCGGCCCGTTTCGTCCGGACGCGAAGATCGGCGAAGTCCTCCAATGGCTCACCGCAGAAGCCTTTGGGCAGGAGCATGCCCACAGCCATGTCCACCATGGGCACGACCACGGCACTCATCGCGATCGCAACCGGCACGACGCACGCATCCAGGCCTTCTGCCTGACCTTCGACCGACCGCTGCATTGGAACGGGATCGGCACCTTTCTGGAGATGCTGATCGCGACCCGCGGCTCTGCTGCGGATCAAGGGGTTCCTGAACCTGAAGGGGCAAGATCGCCCTTTGCTGATCCATGGCGTGCAGCACGTCGTCCATGAGCCCGGCAGCTGCACGAATGGGCGCCCGGGGACGGCCGATGTTCGCGACTGGTGTTCATTACGCGCGACCTCGACCAGGCGGTGATCATCAAAGGTGCCAAGGCCTTCGAGCAAGCAGCCGAGCCTGCGCACGCGGCATGAGCCCGCGCCGCGACCCCAACACACGCTAGCGCATTCGTCCACTGATCTTGACCAGGGAAGCAAAATGAAACCGTTTGCTGCCTTGGCGTGCTTGCCGCCCTGCTGACTGCTGCTCGCGTCGATGTCGCCGCTGGTGCGCTGGCGGGGACCATCAACGCGATCGGCGTGCAGAACGAAGGGCGGCGTGATCCGACTTTTGGAGTACGTGCGCCCGAATTGCACTCTGCACCGGCTCATCTCGTCCCTTTGGCGGCCATGGATCAGATGGGCATATGGCGCGAGCTTCGCCGCGCATTCCTTCCGCGGGTTTGGAACGTCTCGAAAGCCGCTACGTCGTCAATGATCTTCTCAAAATTCTCGTGGTCCGGGTCCCATCGCGAAACGACAGTGACCGCAAAGGGCGCAGAGCAGATTTGACGCGTCAGGTCTGCCGTTCTCGCTCACCATCCGACTCATTTTCCGCGTCGTTATGACCTCGGCGATGATCCCCGGACCAACGCGTTACCTAGCAGGCTGCAGGGTACCCTCCACCCCCCGTCCAGCACCTCCCCCGGTCCCGACCGACGCCTCGTGCTTTGCGCGCCGGCTAGCCTGGGGACGCCCGCGCCCGCCAGCTTGGCCCGTGTCTCAACCAGCGATCCAGGCCATTTAAAACGGGGCCAGCATCCGGCAAGCGGCCCAGGAAGGCAGAACGTGAGACAATGCGGGATGTAGTAGCTCTGCGTCTAAAAAGCTGCACAGGCTCATGTCCTCGATCAGACGTTCGCGCAGACTGCTGGTAGCAGCAGGGAGCAAGAGCTTGTTCATGGGGCGGCTCCTCTTGGAGCCGTCACTCTCAGAGCACGCGGCCTGCTCTCCAGTCCAATCCATGCGCCCCATTCTAGGCGACGACACCATCACCCCAAACACAATCCCGCGACAGCGCGTTCGTCTCTAGCCACAACGCGCCCAGGCTGGCCATTATGAACGGGCAGCACGCTTCCCGGAAGCGCCAGAGCTCGGGAACGACCGCAAAAGCACGGATGCCTTCGGCACCCGTAGGGAAGCGCCCAGCGAACCTACACTTCCGGGCAGCCGCCTCTGTGACGACCGCAAAGGACGCGAAATCACATCCGCGCTGAACGGCGCTTCGACTACAAGTCCGACGACCTGTTGTGCGCTCCAACGGGGCAGATCGCAGTGCGGCAGATCGCAGTCTGGCCGAAGCAAAACCGGCATTGATGTTCCCGCCGAGTGGCCACCAGTGTACTCTTCCGTTACTACGCCGTGTCGCCGTTCATTTGCCGAAGAGATCCTGCAGCAGATTCTTGGGCGCGTTGAGGATCTGCTTCGCGGCATTGGCGGGCACCGCAAGCAGCGACGGCGGCGTGTTTGGCTGCGGACCGCCCGGCCCGCCGCGCGCGATCGCGAGCTGATTGGCGCAATCATCGCCGCCACTGCTGAGCCGATCCGGGCCGCCGAGCGCGCCGGAGATCGCCCCAAGCGGCACTTCGGCCAGGTTCCGCGCTGACTGCGCGAGGCCCATGAGGTTGGCCTGCGCCGAATTCGCCGCGTCGATGCGCGTCTTCGGATTCTCGATCGTCCCGCCGACGATCAGCGGCACGGTGATGCCGGTATCGGCGAGCCGCGCCAGCGGCCGCAAGCGCAGCGAGAGCGCTTCGTCGGCGAGGTTGATCGTGCCACTGCCGCTCACCTTGACGCGCGCGGAATCGAGATACAGCGCACGGAACGTCGCCAGCCCGTCACGCGCGTCCAGCCGCGCCGCGAAGCAACGCAGTGCGCTACTGCCGCGGATGCTCTGGCCAGGGTTGATCAGCGATAGCGGCAGGCTCGCCGAGGTCAGGATCGGTCCGAGCAGATGGTTGAGCGAGGAGTTGTCGATTTCCCCGTTCACCATCGCCAGCCCGAGCGTCCCGTTCAGCCCGGCGGCGATCACGTGCAGGCTATCCCCGGCGCCATTGAGATTGGCGTCCACTTCGAGCGAGCCCGACGCGTCGGATGGCAGCCCGAGCATCAGCGCCAGCGCGCGCAGCGACAGACCTGGCGCACGCAGCACCAGCGCCACTGGTGGCTTCGGTGGATTGGCGTCGATCGTCAGCCGCCCGCTCATTTTGCCCGCGGGAAGTATCCCGCTGATCGGATCGAGCACGAGCTTGCCGTCCTTGAGCACGAAATGCCCGGCGATGTTGCGATGCGTCTGGTCACCTGTGCGCAGTTCGCCAATGTGAAACTGGACATCCGCATCGGCCTTGCGCAGCGCGCCGAGGTCAAGCGGCGCGTCGGAGAACAGCAGATTTGGATTGCCGCGCCGCTCCGGCGGCGGCTGCTCGGGCGTGGTCGGCGCCCCCGCGGCCTGCTGCCCCGCCGCTGCCGGCGCCGGCGGATCGACCGACTTCAGCTCGAGCAGCGCATCGAGATCGATCCGCTTGGACGTCACGTTCCCAGTGATCGATGGAGGCTGCGTGAACGTCACCGACGCGTCGCCGGCGATGTCGCCCTGCGGCAGGCTCAGCGTCGCTTGCGTCAGTGCAATGCCCTTGGCGAACCCGCCCTGCGCCTCGGCGAGATGCGCATCGAGCGCGATATCCTTCACATCGGGCAGCGGCCGCCGGACCAGCGCCGCGAACGGCGCCAGCGCCGGAATGCGCGCGCTCACCACGAGCTCCGCCCCGTCGACGCGCGCCGGATCGGCCAGCGTGCCCTTCGCTGTCGCTGTGGCCCCGGCGACCGCGAGTGAGACATCCACCGGGAATGCCTGCCCGCCGATCAGCGCGCTCGGCGCGCCGAGCGTCCCCGAGATGTTCAGCGGCGCGTCGGCATAGTTGCCCTCGGCCTGCACGGTCGACCGGCTGATCCATCCGCGGCGACCGAATATCCACCTGTGTCAGCGTCAGCCCCGGCACATAGGCGGAGAGATCGGACGCCCCGGCATGCAGCGTAACATCGGTGACCCGCGTCAGCGGCGAGCCGCTATTCGCGACGTTGGCGCTGAAGCTCAGTCCTTGCAACGACGGCAGCGTCACGCGCGGAACGAAAGGTTGAAGCTGCGCCAGATCGGCCAGCGTCCCGCTCACCTTGCCCGAAAAGCTCGCGGGCTGCAGCGGCGTCGTGGATTGCCCTTCCACCGAGAACTCCGCTCCGTTCGAGCGGACCGTCAGCTTCACCGGCCACGGCGTCTTCGCCGCCGTATCGCGCAGCCGCGCCGTCGAACCGGTCTCGCCATTTGCCTCGAACCGAGTCCCGGCATAATTTGCGACGAGCTCGAACGTCATCGGAGACGTCTCGCTCGGCTCCAGCAATTCAAACGAATTCAGTGCGACGGTGACGCTCTGGCCCGTGATGCCGTTGCGCCAAGTCACCGTGCCATCCTCGACCGTTACCGAATTGACCTCGATGTCCATCGACTTCCCCGGCGCCGCGGCTGGTGTCGGCGTGGCGTTCGGCGCGGCCGGCTTGGCGAACACCCAGTTGCCACGACCGTCCTGCGTCGTCTCGATCAGAACGTCCGGCTTGATCACCACCAGCCGAGGAATCTCGATGCGATTCGAGAGCAGCGGCAGCAGCGCCACCTCCGCCTCGATGCTTTGCGCTGTCAGCATTTGCGGTCGTGAGCCGCCGTCGACGTTGGCGAGCGCCATATCCAACCGCTCCAGCGCCGCCATGACGGCGATCTCCGGCATGCAGAGTCCGCTTGCGTAGTTGGTGAGCATGACGTAGCGTCCGAGACTCTCGCCGATCTCGTCGAGCGCCTCCCGCATGATGGCGAAGTTGGCCTGCGTGGCGTACGTGCCGCCGAAGCCTTCGGTCGTCGGACCGAACGGCACGAAATCGAGCAGCGATTGACCGGTAGAGCGAATGACGGCGATGACTTGCGCGCCGGCTTGCGCCGCCGCGACCGCGGCGGTGCGATCTTCGTAGATGTTGCCGCTGGCAACGATGACGTAGAGCAGCGGAGGGGGCAACTGCGAAAACCGCTCGAGCAACGAGGCGCGCTCGTCGCGGCGCGCCGCGATGCGCGCCATCGCCCGCTCGACGTGCGGCGCGAGTGCCGCTCGGGCCGCCGCCTCGGGTGCCCCGGCGAACCGTTCGAACTCATACCGCCGCCCGGCGATGCTTTCGGCGAGCGGCTGCGGCTCGAGGCCCGTTTCGGCGATAGCTCGCCCGAAGGCCATCGCCACGCCGCCGGACCGCTGGTCGCCAGGCAATACCTCGACCACGGCGTTGGGCAGCGGGACCTCCTGGTCGGTGATCCCGTCGACGCCGAGGAGCCGAAGCACCGCACGCTCGACCGAGACCGTCGAATGGGCGGCGATGAAGTCCTCGACCGGCGAGACGATCGCCCCGGCGAGTTCGCGGCAGCGCCCCACGCTTTGGCGATCGATTCGGAGTTCCACAGCGCTCTATCTTACGCCAATGTCGGCCAAAGCCCCAACGTATTCGGCCAAGCCGGCGCGCCAGGGCCGAAGGGCAATGCCGAGTTCGCGCAGCTTCGCGTTGTCGAGGGCCGAGAACCGCGGGCGAATCGCCGCGGCTTTCCACTGGCCGGCCGCGATTGGCTCGATCGGCAACTCCACCCGGGCCTGGGCCAGGGCCTCTTGGGCGAAGTCGAACCAGCTGACGGATCCCGCACCGGCCGCGTGGTAGAGCCCGTAGGCCTCGCTCCCGGCCAGCGCGTGGAGCGCATCGGCGAGATCGTTGGAATAGGTCGGCGAGGCGATCACGTCGGCTACCACCCGGACCGGGTCGCCCTGCGAGGCCTGCCGGAGGATCCGCTCGATAAAGGTAGGACGGCGCGAGGGCGAGCGTGAGGCGCCGTAGAGGCCGCACGTTCGTACGACGAAAGCCCGGCCGCCGGCAGCCTCGACGAGACGTTCACCCGCCAGGCGGCTCGCGCCGTACGCAGAGAGCGGATTGGCCACATCCCTCTCGGTGTACGGCTCGCCTTTCTTCCCATCGAAGACGTAATCGGTACTGACCGTCACGAAGAGCGTGTCGCGCGCGGCCGCAAGACGCGCCGCGGCCCCGGCCGCGCGGGCGTTGATCTCGAAGGCCCGCTGCGGCTCGGCTTCGCAGCGATCGACATCGTGAAATGCCGCGGCATTGAGCAGCACGTCGGGAGTAACCCGATCCAGCGTCTCCGCCAGACGCTGCGTTTGTTCGATCGGGAGCTCGTCGTGGGCGGGTGCAACGACTTCGAAATCGTGCCAGCGAGCGGCGATCGCGGTTCCGAGTTGCCCGGATCCGCCGATCACGAGTACGCGCTTCACACCGTCGAGCGACGGGCGTTCGAACGCCTCTGCAAGAGCAGCGCAACCGTAACGGCGAGCGCCGCCGCGAAGTTTCCCAGCACCATGATTTCCACGACGGCGTTGAGGCTCGGATGGATCGCGATGATCGCGCTCAGGGTGCCCAGCGTGCAGACGAAGAGCGGTACCGTAAAGCCCAGACGGTGCGTCGCAATGCCGTAGTAGGTCAATGAGTTCGTCAGCGCGAGCAGCACCATCGCGAGGCCGTACCTCACGAGCAACGGCGCGGCGGCATCGTAGGCGTGGCCGACGAGCGCGTGCAGCACGTCGAGTCCGAAGAAATGAAAGACGAAGATGCCGCACAATGCGACGGTCACGAGCATCGTCAGGCTGCCCGCCAAGACTTCTCGCGTCCGTGCGCCGCGCGCGTGGCGATCGGCGGCCTGCGGCAACAGAACGGTCGGGACGAATCCGACGAGGTAGAGCAGCATCTTGCCGCCGAGCGACGCGGCGGCATAGAGTCCCGCTTCGTGCGGCGCAAAGTAGTGCTTCACTAAGATGACGTCGGCAGAACCCATCAGCGCGATTGCGATCGTCGCCGCGGCGGCGCCGGCGCCGGCGTTGAGAATGCGCTTCCAATCGTAGGGCACTACGCGCGGCTCCGAAACGGCGTACCGCCGCTTCAAGCGCATTCCAAGATAGATCAGCGCGCAGGCGGGTCCGAGAGCGAAGCCGACGATTCCACCGCCCAGCCGCAATCCGAGCCCAATGAGCAACGATATCCCGATGACCTTTGCGAGCCCCTCGGCTGCATTGGAAAACCCGTAACCGACGAAGTCTTGCGTCCCCTGCGCGATCGCGCGCAACGCATTGACGAAGAGCGTCACGCCCGCGAGCAGCCCGACGAACGGCACCGACCAGACCGGCACGTGCAGAAAGTGCGCGAACGGTACCGCCCCGATCGTCGCGACGACGAGATAGAGGCCTCCCAGTTTTCCAAACCCGCCGGCAATGCTGTCGGTCAACCCGCGCAGGTGACCGTCGTCGTGGAGGGCACGAAACTCCGCGGCGAGCTGCGCAACCACCGGTGCGACAAAAGCGGCAGGCAAGGAGGCGATCAATGCCGCGTTGATCAGAGCATAGAGCCCGCCATATTCCGTAACGCCGAGTTGCCGGCTGGCGATGGCGTGTGCGATGAAGCCGCAAAGGTTGACGACCGTGCCGGCCGTAAAGACGAGAAGGCTCTGCTTGACGATTGCGCTGGCGCGCAGGCGCTCGAATCCCCGGCGCAACAAAAAAGTGCGCGGTGGACTCATGCTGCCGTTCATCGAATCGACGTTCTCATGACGGTCGAGAATTTACCTCTTAGCGGCGCCTTGATGCTGACACCGCGCCTTTTCGCTGACGACCGAGGCTCATTTCGAGAACTGTTCTCGCTGGATCGGTATCGCGAATGCGGCATCCGAGATTCGTTTGTTCAAGACAACTCTTCGCTTTCGCGCCGGAACGTCTTGCGCGGACTCCACGGGGCCGCGCGGATGTCCAAGATCGTCTCCGTCCTGAGCGGGAGTGCCTACGACGTCATCGTGGACGTGCGGCCGGGAAGCCCGACCTACCGCCGCTGGTACGGCACGACCCTCTCGGCGGGCGGCGGCCGCCAACTCTATATCCCCAGCGGCTTCCTCCACGGCTTTCTTGCGCTGGAAGAGGGCACCGTCTTCTGGTACAAACAGAGCGCGCCGTACGACCCGGCCGCCGAGTTCGCCGTCGCTTGGAACGACGCGGAGCTGGGCATCGATTGGCCGTTGAACGGGACGGCGCCGATCCTCTCCGCGCGAGATGCTGGCAACCCGCCCCTTGGGTCGCTTCGTGCGTAACAAACGCGCGCGGCCTAGGTAGAAGCCGCCAAAGGAACCGAAACGAGGAGGGATGGCATTCCGTGATCAGAGCGACGAGGCTCTGGTGCATCGAGTGCGCTCCGGAGAAAGAGAGGTCTTCGGCGTGCTCGTCGATCGCTACAAGCGCGGCATAGCGAATTTCATCGGGGCAACGGTGCGGAACCCGGCGGAAACGGCCGATCTTTCGCAGGAGACCTTCCTGCGCGCCTACGCTCACTTGAATACGTTTAATCCGCAGCTGGGGAAGTTCTCAACGTGGGTCTACCAGATCGCGCGCAACGTGATCCGCACGTACCTGGCCAAATCGCAGCGCGCGCCGCAACTGCAGGAGCTGCCTGCGGAGCAGACGCTGGAAACCGCGTTTGCCGATTCGTCCCTGCAATCCGATCCGGCCGGCGGCCTGCTGCGCCGGGAAGCCGAACGCGAACTGCGCGCCGCGCTCGCCGAACTGCCGGAACGGACGCGAAACGTACTGGCGCTTCGTTATTTCGACAACATGGAGTATCAAACGATTGCGAGCACGCTGGGCCTGTCGCTGGGGAACGTGAAGACGTTGATCCATCGCGGCAAGATCGCTCTGACCAAAAAGATGCGCGAGCGCGAGGCGCATGCCCGCGAATCGCTGGAAACGGTCGGGCAGAAGGCAAGGACGCATGCGCTGCTCCTCGTTTGAGCCGCTGCTCGACGCGTATCTCGAGGGGATGCTGAGCGCGCGCCGGTCGCGTGCGGTCGCCCATCACCTCCGCCGCTGCACCGCCTGCGAATCGCTGCTGCACGAACTGCGCGTCGTCGACGCGCTTCTCACGACGGCGAGCGCGCCGGGCAGCGTGGGATCGGAGTTTACCAAGGCGATCGTTTCGCAAGCCCGCCAAAGCGCGCCGCACGCCGTGAAACGCTTTCCGCTCTGGGTGCCGCTGCTGGGTTACCTCGCCGCCGCGTGGGCGCTGCTCGGCTTTGCGGCTTCGCGCGCCAACGAGTTCAGCGGATTCTTCAAAGGCCTGGCCGCGCAGAGCGCGCGCAGCCTCCTTGCCGTTGACGCCGCCCTGCGCGTCATCTCTCCCGCAAGTTCGCTCTTGGCCGCAGCCGTGAGCGGCGTGTTGCTGCTCGACGTCGTTCTTTTTTGCGCAATCTTCTACGGATATCGCCGGCTCCGCCCGGTGCTGGCCGTCTACCTCGCCCGGAGTCCTCGTTCGTGAAAAAACGCTTGCTCTTAATCGCGGTCGCCCTCGTTGCAATCGTGGCCCTCGCCCGTCCCGCCCTCGCACAGACGCAAGCGATTTACCACGGCGGCGCCTACTTCGGCTCGGTCGTCGTCGAGCCGGGACAGGTCGTGGACGGCGATCTGACCGTGATCTTCGGAGACGCCACGATCGAAGGCATCGTCGAAGGTGACCTCAACGTCGTCGGCGGCAGCTACGACCCGCGCCCCGGGGGTGTGGTAACGGGCCAAGTCCACGAAGTCGGCGGCGCGGTAGCGCAGGCCGTCGTTCCGTGGGCCCCGTCGGAAGGGGGGTACGGCTACAGCCCTTTCATGCCGGATCATCGCCTGCTCTGGCGGCTCTCCTGGAACGTCCTCGCGCTGCTGGTCTTTCTGATCTTTCCGCTGCGGACCCGAATGGTCTTAGATCGGCTCGAGCGCCATCCCGGCCTCTCGGTCGCCGCGGGCGTCCTCGGCTGCATTGCGGTGATACCGCTCGCCATTCTCTTGGCGATCACGATTCTTTTGATACCGCTGATCTTGATCGAAATGGTCTTTCTCCTGGCGAGCGCCTTCCTTGGGACCGCGGCGCTTGCGTTGCTGATCGGACGCCGTCTCTGCGAGCTGGTGAGTCCCACGACGACCCCCTCCCCGCTGGTGGCGCTGCTCGCCGGCATCGCCCTGATCACGGCAGCCGAGCTCGTGCCGGTGATCGGAACCTTGGTTTTGATGCTCGTTGGGCTGATCGGCCTCGGCGCGACGATCCTCTCCTTCACCTCGGACTCATTAGGGGCCCCAATAAGCGGACCGCCGCTGACCTCCGGCTGAAATTAGGCGGGATGTCTACCATCTCGCGAGCCACGAAGTTCGCCGAGCGGACGTCCCATCTGCGCGCTTCGACGATTCGCGAGATGCTGAAGGTGACGCAGCAGCCCGACGTCATTTCCTTCGGTGGCGGACTTCCAGCTCCGGAGCTTTTTCCGACCGACGCAATCACCGAGGCCGTACGCATCGTTATGGAAAACTACGGCGCCGCCGCGCTGCAGTACAGCGTGACGGAAGGCATCCCGCAGATGCGCCGCTGGGCCGGCGAACGATTGGCTCGCCGCATCGAGCGAGAGATCGATCCGGAGTGCGTGACGATCGTCAACGGTTCGCAGCAGGGGCTCGATCTGATCGGTAAGATCTTCCTCGATCCCGGCGATCACGTCGTCCTCGAGGATCCAACCTACCTCGGTGCGATTCAAGCCTTCGATGCCTATCAAGCACGATATCTCACCGTTGACACCGATGAAGACGGCCTGATCCCTGACTCCCTCGAGCGCGTGCTCGAACGCGCCGATCCATTTCCAAAGCTGCTCTATCTCGTGCCGAACTTCCAAAACCCGACCGGCCGTACGCTCGCGGCCCGGCGGCGCGAGATCGTCGTGCGCATCTGCGAGCGTTACGATCTGCCGCTGGTCGAAGACGATCCGTACTGCGAGCTGCGCTTCGAGGGAACGGACCTCCCGTCCCTGATCTCCTACGAAACCACCGCTCCGATCATCTACTCCGGGACGGGCTCGAAGATCATGGCGCCCGGCATGCGCATCGCCTGGCTCATAACGCGCGACGAAGAAATTCGAGAGAAAGTCGTGCTTGCCAAACAAGGCGCGGACCTGCATAGCGGAACGTTCGCGCAATACGTCTTCCATCAATACGTCAGCAGCGGCGATGCCTTCGAATCTCACGTCCGGCGGATCGCGGAAACCTACTCTCGGCGCCGCGGAGTCATGGCCGAGGCGCTCGCGGAGTTCATGCCCGAGGGCGTCCGGTTCACGCGCCCGGCGGGGGGAATGTTTCTTTGGGTCACGGTTCCCGACGTCGATACGACGGCGCTTTTGAAGATCTCCGCGGAGTCGAAAGTCGTCTTCGTCCCCGGCGTGAGTTTCTATCCCGGGCGCGACGTGCACGACGGTATGCGTTTGAACTTCTCAAATGCCTCCGAGAAGAATATTCGTATCGGCGTCGAACGGCTCGCCCACGCAATCACAGTCTATAAAGGCTAAAGGAGTCGCATCGCGTGGCAGTAGGTTTGGTTATCGGAATCTATACCGGCAAAGATGCCGGCGCTCTCGAAAGCGCGCTGACGGCCGCACAAGTTGACCCCGCGCGCGTGAAGGTCCTAACGAGCGCCGGAGCCTGCACCGAGTCGTCGGGCACTTCGCTGCACTTCGTCAACGTCGTCACGGAGGTCGACACGGACGCGTATGCCGACGAGATGACGCGCGGCACGGGCGTGCTTCCCGATTCCGGCGGAACCTCGGTTCCGGGACTCGGCGGCCCCGACCAATGGTCGGACATCTTCGTCCACCACGGCGGCACGACCAAGCATTACCTCAGTGCATTTCCGGTTCCCGAAGACGAAGTCGACAACTTCGACGATGCGATCGACGAAGGGCGCTCGATCGTCCTGTATCCCGATCCCGGCGCCGACGCGCCGAAGATCGCGGCGGCGTTTAAGGCGGCGGGTCTGCAGAACGTTCGATCCTACTAACGCCACGTAACCCGCGCATGAAACGGGCGTTGCTTACCGGCATCGCGCTCGCGCTCGGTGCCTGCACCTCTCACGCAACCTACGGGTATGACAACCTCCCCAATGGCTATCAGTGGCGAGCGGTCTACAATCGGCAGCAGAAGGCGGTCGTCTTTTATGGGATCGATCCGATGAGTCACGATAGCGTCTACGTCGGGCCCGACGGCCAGTTCTACATCTTTCACCACTCCGGCACGATCGAAGGGCGCGACCTTCGGCGCCACTGGACGCCCCACGACGTCCTTTAATCCTCGCAGATTCGGCCGAGAGTCAAGAGGCAAGTCGATCGGATAGCGCGGCGAGATCTCGCACGACTTCGCCGGCGCGCAGCGAGCGAAGGTAGGGTACGCTGCGAATCCCACAGCTCACGAGGTAGAGCCTCGAGCAACCCAGCGAAGCCGCAGCTTCGGCGTCGACTTCGGTATCGCCGATCCACGCGCAGTCCTCTGGATTGGTTCTCCCTACCTCATGCCTTGCCGCCGCCGCTTTCCCCGTACTTCCGAGTTCGGGGTCGCAGACGACGAAGCGTTCCAAGAGTGCGGAGAGCCGTAGGCGTTCGAGTTGCGCGCGCGCCGCGCGAGCGTCTCGTCGCAACGTCACCACGACGAGCCGGTGGCCGGCGGCCTTCCAGGCAGCGACCGCTGCGGCCGCTCCCGGCTGCGGCACATCGAGCTTGAGATAGCGCGGCTGCTCGATAAGATCGATCCACGACCTGCGCAGTTCCGCTTCATCGGCGCGGAGCCCACCGGCCATCAAGAGGTCGACCGCGCTGACGCGGCGGCGGCGGAGCTGCCAGTACCCCTGCGGCGCGCGCGGCTTGCGCCCGTACCGCGAACAAAGCTCGACGTAGCAGGCGTAATGGCGGTCGCGGCACTCAAGCACGGGACCGTCGAGATCCAAAAAGATCGTGGCGCGGCCGCGCCTCACCGCGTGGCGAACTCCGTCTCGCGAAAGTGCGCGATCTCGCGGGCCAGTCCGTCGGCGAAAGGAACGAACGAGCGAACTCCGAGCGTACTCTTCATCGCGCCGTTGTCGAACCGCAGCGAATCGCCGTTGCGTCCGGAGAAGCAAAAGGCGCCGTCGTACCCGGTGAGCTCCGCGACGTGCTTGGCGATGTTGAGAATTTGAAAGAGACTCCCCTCTGACGATATTGAGAGGATCGATCCGGCCGGGTACCGCCGAGGCCGCGACGATGGCGCTGACGGCGTCGTCGACGTACAGGTAGTCGCGCTCGGTGGTACCATCCCCGCTGAGTTGCGGCTCGTCCCCGCCGAGCATCGCCCGGATCAGGCTGGGAATGATGCGCTGGTAGCGTTCTTCGCCGGGCCCGTAGATGTGTCCAAGTCGCAAGATGCTATAGGCGCACCCGGTAGCGCGGGCGTAGCTGCGTACGAGTTCCTCGCCAAAGAATTTTCGAGGCGCCATATAACGTCGCCGGCCCGACTTCGCTGGTTTCGTCGATCGTGCGGCCGCCGCCGCGCTTGTACACGTCCAACGAGCTCGCAAAGAGCAGATGACGCGGCGTGTTCGGAAGGCTGGCCAGGAGCGCTGCAGTACCGTTGACGTTGCTCGCCACGATCGGATCGATCAGATCGGCGGAGGCTGCGTCTTTGGGCGTATAGGCTCCCAGGTGGAAGATGACGTCGATCGTGTCGGCGCCCAACCCTCTCCAATAGGCACGATCCAGCGCTTCGAGCGCGACGCTCGAGCGTTCCAACGACAGTATCCGCGCGTTGCCGGCTTCGCGCAGGCGCGCCGCCACGCAGCGGCCGATGAAACCGCCGGCGCCCGTCACGAGCATCGTCGTCACAGCGCTGCCGGCGCAGCCGCCTCGCCTGAAAGCCGCTCCACTTCCTCGACCGTCGTCAACACCGGCTCGACATCCATCCCGCGGATCCAGAGCAGGCCGTCGGGCAACGGGTTCACGCGTTTTGCGATGGTAGGCCGTTCTCCAAGAAGCGCAAGCCGGCAGTAGATGTCGGGCATATTGAGCCCCGCTTTGGTGAAAAAATAGTGGGTCGTAAAGAAGCGCGCGATATTGATTTCCGTGACGTAGGGCAGACCTTCGTGCCCGTACGTCATATCGACGCCGAAGATTCCATGTGGGACGGAGTCTACCGCACGGATCGCCTGCTCGGCGAGCCGATCCGCTTCGGCATCGGCGAACGTTTCCGCGACGCCGGTAATTCCGGTTACGCCCGAAAGCGTACGGTTGCCGAAGTTCCAACTCCAACGGCGGCGGCTTTGGGCGACGATGAGCTCTCCTTGATTCCAAATGGAGAGCCACGTCGTCGTCTTGGCGGTCAGGCACTCACTCGCCGTGAACGAACCCCATCCGTCGTGATGCTCGATCCAGAAACGCGCGAAGTCGTACGACTCCGTCGGCAGCGAACCCGCGCCGCCGGCTCCCGCGATCGCGCGCACCCACAGTTTGGGCCCCAGCCGCGCGAAGGCGGCCTTTAAATCGTCAGTGTCGTGCAAGAGCATGGTTCGAGGTACGCGCACGCCCCCACGCTCCCATACCGCGTACGACCGGTACTTGTCGAGACAGATCTCGACGGTCTCGGGGTCGGGCATGAAAAGAACGACGCCGAGCGATCGGATGTCATCGCGCAGGCGCGACACGGCTCGTACTTCGTGGTCGTTCTGGACGTGCAACAGCGCCGGCTTCGTGCGGTCGAGCAAGCGGAGGAGCTCTTCACGAAACGTTGGGGAGACGGCCGGCGGAATTACATACCGTTCGTCAACGTCGGCGAGGAAGATGTCGGTCGCACTCGCGCAGCTTCCGATGAGATAGTACGGATGCGGTGCCTCGCGAAGCGACCGAATGAAGTTGTTCGAGGGTGCGCCGCCCGCGCCGCCGACCTGCACTCTAGCTACGCTATCAGATCTCAACTTGCCACGCTCCGATTGCGCCCACTCACTCGCTCGAGCGCGACGAATACCAGTTGCTTCCAAAACTCAAACGCGAACGCCGCGCTGACGAACGGGTGATAGAGCCATTCTCGGCGCCCGTCTCGCGCCCAGCCGTAAAGGGCCGCCGCCGCCGGCAAGATCCCCGTCGCCCCGTAGAACGGCCAAAGATAGGCGCGAAGCCGCCGCATTCGATTCGCCGCCTGCAGGCGTTGCCAGACGGGCTGCTCCCCATCGGTCATCCGCTTGCGGATGCGCGGCCCGAATTTTGCAAGTGCGTCGCCAATGCCGCTCACGGTATGGTGCTCGACGTACGCATCCGGCACGAACGCGATCTCGCATCCTTGGAGAATGAGCGATCCGACGGGCGCCACGTCGTCCTCATCCGTACCGCTGGGCTTTGCATAGGGCAAGCGCACGGCGAAGGCCTGGGCCAGCGCGATCAGTGGTACCGGACCGTTCCGAAAATCGTACACGACGTAGCCCGGCTCGCGCCGCTTGACGCGGTAGGTTCGGTGGTAGGACGCAGGCGACGTCGCGCCGCCGTAGACGAAGTGGTTGAAGGGGTCGGTAAACGCATTGATGTATCGCGCGGTCGCGCCGTCCTCACGCGTGCTCACGACTGCCGGGAACGCTGCCGTTATCTGGGGATCGGCAAAGGGAAGCGCCAGCCTCGCCAGCGCGTGCTCGTCGCCGAACCGGTTATCGGCCGCCATCACGATACCAACGTCGCCCGTCGCCAAGCCAAAGAGCATTCCGACGCCGGGCTCGGCGCGGCGCATCGAGTTGTGGAAGACTTTCGCGCCAAAAGATTGGGCGATCGCCACCGTTTCGTCGGTCGAGCCGCCGTCCGCAATCAGCAGCTCGACGCATTCCCGAGGGTAGCGTTGGCGCGCAATCGATTCGAGCACGGCGGGAAGCCGCGTCGCTTCGTTGAGGGTCGGCAGGATTACGGAAAAACGCACGGTGGGCTGCGTCATTTATATCTCGACTCGTCGTCCGCCCAGGCTCGCCGAGCGCAGCGCCGTCTCGATGACGCGTACGACGCCCGCGCCAAAGGCTCCATCCGAGCGCAGCTCCGAGCCATCTCTAATTGCGGCGGCAAAGTCGCTGACGAGTTTTCCGAGCGCCTCGCGGTTATCGACCAGCGGAACGTGGAGATCTCCCAAACGGTACGAGACCATTTGCTGCTGCAACGTCGTGCTCGATGGGTCCAGGACGACCCCCTTGTCGTAGATGTAGATCTTCTCGGTAGGTTCTACGTCGTCCCAAACCGCCATCTTCAAGCTTCCGGAGACCATCGTGCGCCGCACTTTGACCGGTGAGAGCCAACTCAAATGCACGTGCGCCAGACAGCCGCTCGGATACCACATCGTCAGAAACGCGACGTCGGCCGTCTTGGCGTGAACGCACGCGCCGAGCTGAAGGGCGACCGATTCCGGGACCTCGTCGAGAATGTAGTTGATGATCGAGACGTCGTGGGGCGCGAGATCCCACACCACGTTGCTCTGCTGAAAAAGCCCGAGATTGGCGCGGGCGGAGTCGATGTAGTACACCTTGCCCAACTCGCCTCCAGCGCGCAGAGAACGGAGCTTCTCCACCGATCCGGTGTAGAGAAAGGTATGGTCGGTCATCAAACGGACGCCCGCGCGCTGCGCCCTGGCACAGAGATCTTCGGCGTCGCGGAACGTCTCCGCCAGCGGCTTCTCGACGAGGACGTGTTTACCGCGTTCGATCGCGCGGCTTGCCAGCTCGTGATGCGTCCCCGGCGGCGTGGCGAGTGCGACCGCGTCGACGCTGGGGTCGGCCAGCGCCACCTCGATATCGACCTCTCCGGCAATCGCGGGGTACAGCCTGCGGACGCGCGCGAGCCGGTCGCGATCGCGCTCGACGATGCAGCGCACCGACCAATCTTCCGAAGCGAAGAGGTTTCGGACGAGATTGGGGCCCCAGTAGCCCGCGCCGACCACCGCTACGCCCAGAGGCGCACGTTCCATGTCGTAAGCTGCTATGCCACAACCAATCGGCGGCAGCTCGCGAGCGCGCCGACGACGGCGTCGATCTGCTCCTCGCTCAGCTCCGCGTACATCGGGAGGGAGAGAAGGCGATCGGCGCTGCGCTCGGTGCGCTCGAACGATCCGCGGCCGAGACGCATGTCCGCGTACGCAGGCTGGAGATGAATGGGAATGGGATAGTGTATGCCCGTCGCGATGCCGCGTTGCGTCAGTGCCGCTTGCACGCGATCGCGATTCTCCACCTCGATGACGTAGAGATGATACACGTGACCCTCGTCGGTCAGCCGAACCGGGGGCGTAATGCCGATCTCCGGAAGGCGGGCGTCGTAGGCGCGGGCGTGCCGGCGCCGTGACGCATTCCAATCATCGAGGTACTTCAACTTGACGTCGAGGACCGCGGCCTGCAGCGAATCGAGCCGGCAGCTTCCGGCCTTGATGAGATGTTCGTACTTTTTGCGCTGGCCGAAATCGCGCAACAGTTTCAGCTCGTCGTAGATTGCTGCGTCGTCGGTCACGATGGCGCCGGCATCGCCGTAGGCACCCAGATTCTTGCCGGGATAGAAACTGAAGCACGCGACGTCGCCGAAGCTGCCCACGCCGCGATCGCCGTACCGCGCGCCGTGCGCCTGCGCCGCATCCTCGATGACGCGCAGACCGTGGCGCTTCGCAAAAGACAGGATCGGATCCATTGGAACCGCTTGGCCGTACAGATGAACGGGCATGACCGCCTTGGTTCGCGGCGTCACGGCGGCTTCGAGCGACTCGGTGTCGATCAGATAGGCCGCGTCGCAGTCGACGAGTACGGGCCTCGCGCCGGCCGCCGAAACGGCCAATGCCGAAGCGATGTATGTGTTGGCCGGGACGATTACTTCGTCGGATGCGCCGACCCCCAACGCCTGCAACGCGAGCTGCAGTGCCGCGGTCCCCGATTCGACACCCACGCAGTAACGAGAGCCGACATAAGTCGCAAAATTCTCTTCGAACCGCGCGACCTCCGGGCCGAGGATAAACGCCGCGCTCTCCATCACCCCGATCATGCGAGGGACGACCTCTGCCCTGATGTCGCGGAATTGCGCTTGCAAATCGACGAATGGAACCGACATCGACACTTAAACGCGCTTCGTCGGCTCGCGGACCAGCGCCTTCAGCAGAAGCACGACGCAAACGAGACCGGCGATCTCGGCGATCGACTGTAAGAACGCCGCGACTTGCACGAGAAAAACGTCGCCCGCGGAGTCTCGAGTCAGAAGCCAACCGTTGGCGGCGAGCGCGAGGCGAACGTGCGGTAGAACGCGCCAAGAGCTTATCGCCGTCCATGCCGGGTCGTAGCGCTCGTTGAAGCGCAGCAGTCCCGCCGAACGCGTCCCCTGCACGCGAACGAGCCACGGGGTCAACTCTTCGAAGCTCGTCGGATACGGCCGCTCACTGCGCTTTCGCTGCGGCGCCGGCGGCAGTTCCGGCGACGCGGCGGCAAGTTCGCAGAGGCCCGTGCAGATCACGGCGGTCGTGTTCGGCGCGATCGAAATCCAAGAGAAGGTGCCGCCGCTCCGAACGAGCGCGCGTCCGTTCTGATCGCTGAGCCGGCCGCGCACGTAAGCGAGCAGCCGCGATCCCGCTTGCACGGCATGGGGCATCGTCGATTGCGTCACCACTCCTCCAAGGCCTTGAGCGAGGTCGGGTGCCTTCGCGAATGCGAGACGCGCGTCGATCCACGCAGTCGCGGCGTCGATCGAATCGCCACTCGCGCCGATCGGCGTGACGCGCGCGTAACCCGGCGCGTCGCCGAAGAAGAGATCGCACCCTTCGAGGCTGGCGACGTTTGCGACGATGCGAGCTTCGTCGCACGTAGAGACGAGCGGCGCGCCGGCGAGATCGCGTCCGTTGCGCTTCGGCGGTCGCGGCCTCGACGGACTCAAAGACGACGCAGCCAAACCGATGCCACCGTTGGAGCGCGACAGGAACCAGGGCCGGTCGACGATCTGTGCGACGCCGAGCGCCCGCAACGCCGACGCGTCGCCGTACTGCGCGTATTGCGCCAGCGCCATGTCGACGGGGTAACTCGGCAAATACGCGTTGAGCGCGGCAACGTGCGCCGGGTACACCAAAACGTCGGGATCCGCGCCGTCGCCGGCGCCGCCCTTCAACTGCAGCGGTTGAAAGGCCGGCATGAGCGCGACGCGTGAAAACGGCGGCGCCGTGACCGCCGGTCGCGGAAACTCACTCGACGATATCCAAAGATCGGACGGGGGGTGGATGATCCACGTCACCGGCAGAGCGGCCCCCGCTGCGAGAAGGACGTATCGGAGTGCTTTCGCGCGCGGCGTCGCTGCGGAAGCGAGCAGCACCAGCAGCGCGGCGAAGACGCCGCCGAAATCGTACAGCTCTCGAAAGACGCCGCTCTCGGGAATCGAGCGCACGATCCATTCGTACGCTGCGTCGAGCGGGCCGTGAACGCCAAGCGCGACCAAATAGACGAGGACCGCCGCTGGGGCGCACCAGAGCACCGCGCGCCGGCGACGCCCGGTGACGATGCCGGTTATCGCCAAGGCGCACACCACCCAAACGGCGATCTGCGCGGTCAAACCTAAGCGCTCGGCGTACCCCGGAAAATACCCGCCCAGCGACAGCAGCGCAAAGGGGGAGAGCGACTGATTTGCCTGCCACGCGACGCTGTAGGGAGTCTGCAAAAGGACCGGCCGCTCTGCCAAGACTCCGACGACGCTGGGCAACGCGACGATGGCGCCGGCCGCAAGGGGGAGCCATTTCTTGGTCATCAATGCAAAAACGGCGAGCGCCGCCACCGCGACGATGAAGAACTGCAACTGCGCTTCGATCAGGACCAGCCAAAGGGATAGACGTACGGACGACGCATCGGAGCCCCGCGTCATCTCGGCCAACAGGCCGAGCAGTCCGCCGTAGGCGAGCACCATGATCAAGTGACCGGCGACGACCTCGTTATAGACCCAGGGATTAAAGAGCGCAAAAAACGCGGCGCCCGCGCACGCGCTCGGCGCGCCCCCCAACCGCAGCGCAACGTTCGCGGCTCCGGTCGCGGCGCAATATCCCGTCGCGAACGCGAGCAGTGAGAGCGCAACGAGGGTTCCAAATAGCCACAAGGCTACGGCGGTCGGCGCCGCGAGCAGATACGTGGTTGGGTGAGAGTTCGCGATCCCGAACCCGACGGAGAGCCAGCCGCTGATGGACTCGTTCAAGAACGACGGTACGGCCAACCGGTCTAAAGGCCAGTTCCAATCGTGCCGCAGCGCCGGCACGCCTTTTGCGATGACAAACGCCGCAAACGCCGCCGCCAGCGCGATCTTGCCGGCGAGGCGCGTTACGGTGGTGACTGCGCGCTCGGGATCGACCGCCGGCACTCCGCGGCCACGCCTACGGCCGTAACGATCGTCGCGACGAACCCGACGACCGCGAACGGCTCGGCGCTGCGCCGCAACAGAAGGCTCGCGATTAAAAACGCCGCAACCGCCGTCGTTACGCTCCAACGGATCACGCGCTCGGCCGTCCAGCCCTTCGCGAACTGATCGGCGCGCGCCGCAACGAGGGCGAGTGAACGCGCAGGATCTAAGGGTCGGACCGCTACCGGGAGCTCGGCGGCCGGTCGCCGCCGGCTCTCCATCGCGACGCCGAGCGCTGCGAAGAGGACCGACGCGTACGCAACCATGGCGAACGGCTCCGAATACGGAGGCCGCAAAAGGCTCGCCATCGCGATCGAGGCGACCATGGTGACGACCGACACGTCGATCATTCGCGCAAAGACGAGATCGCTCGAGAGTTCCTCGATCGTGCGCAACCCGTCGCCGTAAGCGTTGCGAACGCGCGAGCCCAGCGGCGTCGGGGCGACCAGCACGGACGCCAGCGCCACCGCCGCGACCAAACTGCCGCCGTAGGCGAACGCGGCGATCACGTCTCCGATCTGCTGCGGCAGCTGCGAGGCCAACAGGAGCGCGGCAACGGAGAACAGCGTCGCGTACCGTATCGTCGCCTCGAGCCGGTCCCCGCGCGCAAGCGTTGCGTGCAGGCGAGGAAAGGCTCCGGATCTGCCGATCGCCGCAACGCCGACGGCGGCAAGGCAGTACGCGAGCGTGCGAACTTCAGCCGAGGGATCCGCGACGAGACCGGCGCCGGCAGCCAGCACCGCCGCAAGCCCCAGCAGGGACGCGAGCAGCACGGGGAGCGTCGGAATTCGCAGCGACTCGGGCCGTTCGTCACGACCGGCCGGCACGAACCACTTCGCGATGAGCAGGATCGCGGCGAACGTCAAAGCGAGGTACGCGGTGCTGGCAAAACGCTCGGCGTCGGTATCTTGGACGAATGTCGAAAGCACCAGCGCGACGACGGCCGTCGCCACCGCAAACCGCACGGCGCCGGCGAGCGCCCACGCGAGAGCCGCCCCCTTTACCGTTGTGTCGCGCGGAACGTCCATAACTCCGGTTTGCTGGCCAGCACGATCAGAATGATGAAGGAGATCAGCGAGATGATTCCGGCATAGACGTAAAGCCGTTGCGCCGTGAAGCGAATCGAGATCTTGCTGCCCCCCGGCAGAGCCGGCACGACCCAGCCGTTCGAAATGCCGTTGACGATAACGTGCGGAAGCGCCTGACCGTTGACCGTCGCCTGCCATTCCGGGTGGTACGCATCGCCAAAGACCAGCAAGAAGGGCGCGCCATTCCCCGTCACCTCGAGCGACGTCGGCGAATGCCGGTTCCACATTACCGGGAACGGTTGCGTCCGCGGCAGGCTTGCCGGCGCCATCGTCAACAGGCCGATGCCGACGTCGGAGTCGGCGCTGCTGATGACGTGGCTGCCTTTGCGGAGAAAGACCGGCCCGCTGCCGGCGAGTCTGCCGTCGATCTTGAGCGGAAGGGACGACAGCGATCCCGGGTGCTTGAGCGCGCGCGCCGGCGTTGCGTGGATGTAGTAGGAAAGATTCGAGAATGCGGAGTGCGTCTGGCGTCCGACGAACCACATCCCGGCGATGCGCTGCGAGCCGTCGTACCAATTGTTCGGGAACCCGTGCATGAAGTAGATGTCGAAGTGGCCCTGCTGCGGCAACTCGTAGATGCGATAGCGGATTCTGCCGTTACTCTCTAGCGCGACGGCGAGCCACGTCGTGCCGCCGCCGGTCGTGACGACGTTGCCTACGACCTCCGGATCGCCCGCCAGTCCGCCGGGTGGATTGGGAAGCGAGATTCCATTAAAGGAGTTGTCCACGACCGCGGGACGGGAGGCGCCGGGGGCGGCTCCGATACGCGTGAAGCTGATATCCGGCCCGACGGCCGCCTCGATCACCGATTGCCCAAGGTCGCTTCGTTCGCCGCTCTGCCAATGAAACGCAAACGCAACGTCGTTCCATCCGGGGCGAAGTGCCAGCGTGAAGTTTGCGGGCTGCGGAACCGGGCCCTCGAGGCGTTCGACCGAGTCGTAATCCTGTGCTGCGCCGCTCGGTCCGGCAAGCACGACGTCGCGCTGCGTGCCGCCGTTCACCGCTACGGTCATGACCGGTCCAACCTGTAAGCGGCTTACGTGCATCGCAACGCGGGTCAGTGCGCCGGCCGGATTCGCAACGAAGACGCGCAAGTGCGCCACCTGCGAAAAGAGCAGCCAGGAATCGGGATCTCCACGCTGCCAATCGTACGTCGTCGGATCGTCGCGATACCAACTTCCAGGCATCAAAAGCGGTGACGTCGCGGCCACGCCGTCGCCGAAAACGTAGGGCAGCGTCGCGCCGAGATGGCCGGAGAACGTGCCGCGAAACGCCGTGCCGCGAACTAAGCGGGTGCGAACGTGCCCGTCGGGTCCGAAGCGCCCCACCGGCGACGCGCTAATGCGGTACGTTCCAGTAGCCGGAACGTTAACGGCTTTGCGCGGGGCGTAGACGAGCATCTCGGAAGCGGCGTTTTGCGGCAGGCTTCGGTTCAACGCGCCGATGCGGCTCATCCACGCATTGAAGTCGTCGGTTTTGACGAGCGCCACCACCAGTTTGGGATCTTCGTATCCGTCCGAAACCCAATGGCTGCCGCGCGGAACGAGGACTTCACCGTACTCCGTCCACGCGCCGCCGACGGCGGTGGGCCGCAAGTATCCGCCGTCAAACTGCAGCACGCGAGGCGCCGCTTGCGGAAAGAGCAGCGACTCCTCGCGTGCGAAGATCGTGTACGTTTGGGTGTCGCGCACTTGGAAGGGCATCGACCACTGCACGTTAGCCGACGGAGGCTGTACGAGCACCCCGTTGGAAAGAGCCGCCTTCACCGCAAGATCCATAATGCTCGCGGCGGATTGCGGAACGATCGGTCGCAACGAACGCATCGTCGCGGTGAACTCCTGCTGCGAACGAGTCGGCGGATCGAATCGCGCCTGTCCCTTCGCCATGGCCTCCACGTTCCCGAGGGACGCGTCGGAGAATCTCGGCCACGTGCTGATAACCGGATTGGTTACGCCGTAGACGAGCGGCAGCGCGCCTTTCAAGCGATACGCGTGCAGCGGTCCGTCGGAACGATCGGGCGCCGCACCCAGTACGCGGTGCAGCAGATCGTGCGTGAGCGTCGTGCTGTTGAACTTCCACTCGTCGGGAGAGCTGAAATCGATCACGGGAATAAAATCGTCCCTTTGGAGGATCGTGTTGACGCCGAGAACGCGGAACATATCCGCCGCAAAAGGCAGACCTTCGCGCGTTGCGCGGTAGGCGCGGCGTACCCAGGCGTCCGTTCCCTCCGACGGCTCGCTGCCCAGCAGTCCGTAGATCATCGGCCGGTTGATCAAGGAGTTCTCGATGTAGAACTCGGGGTTCCCCCAATCGAATTGTTCGAGAAACTGCGTCGGAAAGAGCGCAACGCGGTGCTGATCGTCGCTGCCCACCAACGCGTTTTCGCGATACGTCCAGCTCGGCAAGGCCGTACCGGGGTAGTTCATCTTGTTTATCAAGACCGGAACGAAGATCAGGATCGGCAACAAAACGAGGACCGCACTGGCAACCGGCACGACAGATCCGAAGCGCTCGTTCGCCGTCCCGATCCAAAAGGCGCGCTGCTCGCGCAGCCACGTCACGATGGAATAGACTGCGAGCGCGTAGAGCCCGCTGATGCCGAATTCGACGCCGGCTACCCACTTGTACGAAAAGCGGAACATCTGAAAGCCGGGGAAGTAGCGGTAGAACGCGTCGTAGATCGGTGTCGTCACCGCGTCGCCCAACGCGTCGTGATAGTAGCCGACGACGATGGGCACCGAGACGATGGTCGCGAGCATGAAATAGAACGTCGCCGGACGCTGGTTGCGTTTGAACGCGACCCCGCCGAGCGCGACGATCGGCACGAACCAAAGAAGCGCGCTGAACAGGCCCTCCGAGTACGGCGCCGCCCACGGGAAGTAGGGACGCCCGCCGAACGACACAAACGTCGCCCAGTGACCGAGCCCGCGCAGGACGTTGGCAAACGACGTCGCCGCGTTATGAAGCGACGGTCCCTCGCTGAGCACGCCGTTGAGCCAGACCGAGCGGAAGAAATCGCCGAACGGCACGAGCCAATACAGATTGATCAAGAACGTCGCCGCGCAGGCCGCGGCAAGGAACGGCAGCGTGCGTTTTGCCGTAATCGCCGGCTCGGGGCTGAAGGCCAGCATCACCAATACAAAGATCGCGAGCAGAATGACGTTGATGGCGACCAGCGGCGGATTGACGCCGGCTCCGACCAGCACCAGCAGCGCCACGCTCAACGCGCCCCGCCACACATTTATCTCGCCGCGCATCGCACAAGCCGTAACGCCGACCAGCGCCGGAAGCGTGCCGTAGGTCAGCAGCCAAACGATCTGCGCTTGCGAATTGAGCGCGACGTACATATTGAACAGAAAGGCGATCGATCCGGCGACGCGCGCGGTCTCGTTGAGCCATGGTGCGACGCTTCGTAAGCAATAGTACATCGACGCAAGGCACCCAAGGTAGACCATGAAAACGGCGACGTGCTGCGCGAGATCCTGGGGGACGTGGAAGATCTGCGCGACGGCGTAGATCCACGCATACGGCGTCTCGTACGGAAACCAGAACCCGGTATGCGTCCCCATATAGAGGGCCGGATTCCACGCGTGCAGCAGCGACCAGAGAAATTTGAGCGGATCGATGTGAAGGTCGGCTTGGCCGTCGTTGAGCTGCACGCCGCTGCCGTATCCGAGCGTCACCAGGAGCGCAAGCGCGACGAAGAGCGCCGGTACGAGCGCTCTTCTCAACACTGCTCGCTGCGGCCACGGCAACTCCAGCGAGGCCGAGGCGCGAGCGGTTTCCTCTTTCACGGGTACGCCTTTCCGTAAAGCTTGAATGGACCTTCCAGACTCACGCGCTGCTCGACGGAAGCCGCTGCGAAGAGCTCGTCCACGACGTTGGCCACCGCGCCAAGCTCGATATCCCGCGAAATGCACCGGTACTCCAGCCGGAGCACGCAATCGAAACCCTGCAGGCCTTCGTCGTGACAGGCCGGACAGGGCGACGGACGCATCGCGACGGCCTGTCCGATCGGTGCGCCGCGAACCTCGCTCGTCATCCCGTAAAGCGCCAAGGTCTTTACGCCGAGGCCCGAGGCTAAATGGCTGAAGCCCGCGTCGTTGCCGACGAAGACCTCACACTCCGCCAAAAGCCGGGCGGCCTGCGCGAGCGGCTCGCGGATGATGTTGATTCCCGCGACGCCATGAAAATCTTGCTCGGCGCGCGCGAGCTCCCGCTCTTCGTGCGGCCCCAAAAATAGTCGAACCGGCCGTCCGGTCGCAACGTGTCGCAGCGCAAGCGCCACGAAATTTTCGTACGCCCAGCGCTTGACCTCATTTCCTTTCCAAGCCATCGAGCCGGGATGGATGCCGAGCGTCCCTGGGATGCGCGTGCTGCTCCAAGACGCCGGAACCCAATATGCCAGATCGCCGCTCCCCGGCGGCAGCCCCGCCGCCCCGGCAAGGCGCAGGTTCTCGGCGAGGCGATGCCCGCCGCGCAATCTAACGCGCACGCTGCGCGTCGTCCGCGCGATCAGGCTTGCCATACCTCCGTAGTCGTGCAGAACGAGCTGCTTCGCGCCGGCGCCGCGGGCGATGGCCGCATACTGCCAGCGAGTGGCGGGGAACGGGAGAATGCAGATGTCGTAGCGCCGCGGCCGAACCTTCGCAATGGCGGCGAGTACGTCGGCCGCCGTGGGGCGGATGGGAAGCTCGGTAATCGTGTTGACGATGCCGAGCGCGCGAAGATAGTCGCTGACTGGGGGATGCATCGTCAGCGCGTCGATGCGCCACGAGTCGCGCGTCAGGCCGCGAAGAATCGGGCCCGCGGCCAGCGCGTCGCCAAGCCCTGGTAGCAGCAGCACCAGGGCGGTATTACCGGCCAACCAGGCCTACTTTCCGATAGGAATGGGAACGACGATTTCGTGTGAACCGGCGCGATCGATCTTCGGTGAGAAGCGCTCCGGCTGGTCGTAATAGCGTAAGATTCGCATCCGGTAAAAGATCGCCAACGTGTCCAGAAAAACATTCCAGACGGCCGGTAGCCGAAGCCGGCTGCAGACGCGGGTAAAGTTCACCTCGACCGGCGCTTCGACGACCCGGTATCCGAAGTGGTGGGCGTTTGCCAATAGCTCGAGATCGAACGCGAACCGCTTAACGAGCACTCGCGGGAGGACGCGCTCGAGGACCTCGCGCTTGAACAGCTTGATGCCGGTCTGCGTATCGCGTACCGGCAGGCCGAAGAGCGTGCGCACGAGCATGTAGTAGAAGAAACTGTAGATACGCCGCAGGCGCGGATACTCGACGCGCGACTCCGGATGAAACTTCGAACCGATGACGGCGTCGGCGTTACGGGCGAAGAGAATCGCAAAAAAGTTCTCCAACTGCTCGGGATGCAGATCCATGTCGGCGTCGAGAAACGCGACGTAGTCGCCCCTCGAATACGACGTGCCGCAGATGAGCGCGTTGCCCTTGCCCTGGTTTCGCCGGCAGCGCACTACGCGAACCAGGTCCGGCCAGACTCGCAGAGCGTCGATCGCCGCGGTGTGGGTGCCGTCCAGGCTTCCGTCGTCGACGACGATGATCTCGAAATCTAGGCCGAGTTGCCGCATCGTCTCGACCGTCTCGCACACGTTGTCCGCGATCGAACGAGCCTCGTTATACGCCGGCATGACAATCGAGAGCATGGCCCGGGGAGCTTGGCTCTCACAGAAAGGCGAGCCTCCTCTCGCAAAGTTGATTGTAGTCATTTTTACGCGATCGGCGCTTCGCGGTTCTCCGGCGGGCTCACGAGATTGCGCTCGAACTTCGCAACGATCGTGTGCCATGCGAGGCCGAGTTCCTCAACGTTGAGCATCCGCGCGAACGCGACGAAGACCGCACCTCCGATGCCGATCTGGCCGAAAAGAAACCAGGCCCGCGATGCGAGCGAGGCCTCCGGCGTAACGCCGAGAGCGCCGATCCAGTGCAACGCCGCCAACATAGCAAGCGAGCAAACGAGTATTTTTCCCGTCGAAAAGACCAGCGCGCCCCAGTCGATGCCCGATACGATTCGCGCCGTTAACATCAGCAGCAGCAGCGCCTGAACGCTCTGGCTGGTCGAGTTCGCCAGCAAGAGCCCGCGGGCGCCCAAGCCGGGCAGCCATACCAGCGAAAGCAGAACGTTGAGAACGACCGTTAACACCGAGATCGTTACCGGCCAGAGCGTTTCGCGACAGGCGAAGCAGCAGCGCGTCAAGACGACGTTCGCGCCCAGCGCGATCAAGCCGACGGAGGCGTAGGGTAAGAGGCCGGCGGTCAAATCGGTCGCGCTCGCCTGGAAGGTCCCGCGCTCGAAGAGCGCTTGAACCATCGGATGCGCGATGACGATCAGCGCGCACGCCGAGGGAATCGTGATGAAATTGACGAGCCGCAAGCCGGTGACGACGCTGCGCGCGACGCCGCGGCGATTCTCGCGCGCGAACTGCGCGGCCAGCAGCGGGAAGATCACCGTCGCGATTGCAGCGGCAAAGATCTGCTGCGGGAAATTCACGAGTTTGGTCGCGTAGTTCATGCCGGCGATGTAGCCCGGCGCTAGGGTCGAGGCGAAAAACCGGTCGAAGAAGAGGGCGAGCTGGCCGGCGGCCGAGCCGACGATGATCGGCCCAAGCAGAACCCAGATTCTCTTGAGGCCCGGGTGCTTGAGGTCGATGATCGGCCGGTACTTGCCGACGGATAAAAACGAGGGAAGTTGTACGAGCATCTGGGCGGTGAGGCCGAGCGCCGTACCCACGACGAGCGCGTAGATGCCGATGCCGTGGCTCCAGATGACGACGCAAGCGATCGTCACGGTGTTGACGGCCACGCCGACCAGCGCCGCCGAGCGAAAACGCTGATACGCGTTGAGCATCGCCGAGAGTACGCCGCTCAGGCTGACGGCAACGATGCTGGGCATCAGCCAGCGCGTCATGCGAATCGCAACGCTCATCTGAGGAGCGGGAAAACCGTGTGCGATCAGCGGCACGTACCAGCGCGCCGTAAAATAGCCGACGACCGCGCAAATCGTTACCGCGATCGCCAGCAGGTTGAGCACCGTGCTCGCGAGACGCCAGGCCTCGTCTTCTTCGCGATGCGCGATGTACTCGGAAAACGTCGGGACGAGCGCGCTTACCAGCGCGCCGTTAAAAACGCCGAAGAGAATCGTCGGAATCGTCGCCGCCGCGAGAAACGTATCCATCTCCCAACGGGTTCCGTAGTAGCGCGCGCTGACGACCTCGCGCAAAAAGCCGAGCAGCGTTCAACGCGAACGTCGCCCCCATGATAAACAAGGTAGACCCGGCGACGGAGATACGGGGCCGCGGGCGCTGCCGTGCGGGGACGGCGCGCAGGTAAGGCTTAATGCGCCCCGTCCTTTCGCAAAACGGCGGGGACCGTCTTTGCGATGATCAGCAGGTCGCCCAACGGCGTCCAGCTGTCGACGTAGCGATTGTCGAGCTCCATCCAGTGCTCGAACGAAACCTCGCTGCGTCCGTTGATCTGCCAGAGGCACGTCACGCCTTGCGGAACCTCGAGGCGGCGCCGTGCGAAGGCGTCGTAGTGGTCGATCTCACTGGGCAGCGCGGGCCGGGGGCCCACCAACGCCATGTCGCCTAAAATGACGTTGATGAAATTCGGCAGCTCGTCGATGCTCGCGCGGCGCAAAAATCTTCCGAGCGGATGCAGCCGCGGATCGTTGCGGATCTTGAAGACCGGGCCGTCGACCTCGTTGAGATGCATGACGCTCTGGCGCAGGGCGTGCGCGCCGTTGACCATCGTGCGCAGCTTGAACATCTTGAAACGCCGCCCGTGCATGCCGACGCGCTCTTGGGCGAAGAACGGGGTTCCCCCCGTTACGCACGCGATCGCGAGCGCCGCCAAAATGACGATCGGAGCGGTCAGCACCAGAACCAGAATCCCAACTACGACGTCGATGCCCCGCTTGATAGCCGGCCAGGATTCGGGAACGTCGCGCTCGCCCGCTACGCCGACGGCGACCTGCATCGCGTTCATCCGAGCAGCGCTCGCTTCACGGTCGCGCCGACAAAGTCGAGACCCTCGATCTCCCCGAGCAGCCGTCCCGGTGCGGGCCCGCGATGCACGAATGGGACGTACTCTCGCGTGTGATCGGAGCCGGGAGCGGTCGGATCGCAGCCGTGGTCGGCAGTAAGGATTAACTCGTCCTGCGGCTGCAGGCGGCTCTCTAGATGCGGAATCAGGGTGTCGAGCTCTTCTAATGCGTTGCCGTAACCGCGGACGTCGCGCCGATGACCGTACTTCGAATCAAAGTCGTTGAGATTCGTGAAGATGAAACCATGGTCAACTTGTTCTAGCAACTCGAACGTCTTCTCCATCGCTTCGCGGTTGCCGGCTGCACGGGTCGATGTGGCAATAGCGCGTCCGCAGTAGATGTCCGAAATCTTCCCTACTGCATGCACCTCGATATCCCCCGCTCTGAGTTCGTCGAGCAAGTTGGGGGGCGGCTCGATTGCATAGTCCCGGCGATTCGGCGTCCGCCAAAAAGCCCCCGGTCGCCCCAGGAAGGGACGGGCGATGACCCGGTTGACGTTGTGCGGCGGCCGGAGCATCTCGCGGGCGCGGGCGCTCCATTCATAGAGCTGCTCGGGGGGCACGACCTCCTCGTGCGCCGCGATCTGGAAGACCGAGTCGGCCGACGTATAGAGGATGGGACGCCCGCTCTCCATATGCGCTGCGCCGAGCTCCTCGATGATCTCGGTTCCGGAGGCCGGCACGTTTCCGAGCGGCAGCTTGCCGGTTATCCGCGTAAATCGCTCGATGACCTCCGCCGGAAAGCCGCTGGGGTAGGTCGGGAAGGGGACCTCGGTGACCACGCCCATCATCTCCCAATGGCCCGTTATCGTATCCTTGCCGCGGCTGCGTTCGCGCAGCCGGGCGACGCTCGCTGCGGGGTTCGCGACGGCTTGGACGCCGGGAATTTCCGTGAGCGATCCAAGCCCGAGGCGTGCGAGATTCGGCAGCGCCAACGAGCCCAAACGACGCGCGACGTTGCCGATCGTGTCGGCCCCGGGTGCGTCGCCGTACGTATCGGCGTCGGCAAGTGCGCCCACGCCTCCCGAATCAATGACGATCGCCACCACGCGCATAAGTTGCGCCGCTTTTCGTCTCGCCGAAAGACACGCCTTCCGGCTACGTGCGGCTAGGGTCCTTTGCGCGCTACCGAGCGCCCATCGCAAGGCGGGACTTCGCCCCGGGCAGAAAGCGTGGCCACCGTGGTACGTATCGCGCTCTCGGCGGCGCTCACAACGCTAGTAGTTCTGGTTGCCTCGGCCACCGCGCTGGCCGCAGCACCCGCGCCGACGCCGAGCCCGCAACCGCCCACTACGATTCTGTACTTGGACGCCAAGCGTCTCGACTTTTACTACAACCGTTTCTTGATCGAGGGCGACGGGAACGTACGCCTGCGTACCAGCGACGGCTTCACGGTAACGGGCGACGCCTTTTCGATGGACCTGAAGCTCAATCGGTTCATGGTCGCGGGCCACGTCACGCTGCACGACGCGACCGGAACGGTCAAGGGCGCGGCGATCGCGGACTTTCTCGATTTTCGCCGGATCTATTTCGTTCCGGTGACCGGCGAGCCCGATCGGTGGACCTTCCTTGACGGCGACCTCGTCCATCCGGCGAAGGGCCGCGAAATGCCCGGCGACGCCTTTTACTTTCCTTCGATAAACGAGCACCCCAGCATAACCGGCAGCGGCGCGGTAATCGGCACGAAGACCTACGTACGCTTCATCAACGCGCATACGTACTTCCTTAACGCCGGGATACCGCTCGGCACCTACGTCGTCAATTTCGCTTCGAATCAATATTTTGCCCAGAACACGCTCTCCGGCGCGAGCGTCAACTTGACCTGGAATATGGCCGGAAGCCCGAACGCGTTGACCGCGCTTCATCTTCGCTACGATCCGACGTATAAAACCTATCTATCGGTCGAGCAGCATTTCGTGGGCGAGCACGAATATGCGATCCTCTCGGTCAATCCCGCGACCCGTGCGGAGAAATGGTGGAATCTCGCACTCTACGATAAACTGGGATCGCGTTTTCAAATTCAGAGTTTCACGCAGTACTACGCGCAGCAGAATTGGTTGAGCGCGCCGCAGGCGGCGCAGCAGACGACCTTTCTCAACGCTACCTATGCGTTTCCGCATTCGTACCTAACCGCTTCCTCGCAGCTGACGAACTACAGTCTTCTCGGGCCCGGCGGGATCGAAAACGGGGCCAAGCTCGGCGGCAGCCTCGACCATCCATCGCAGGTTCAAGTGACCGCAACGAGCTTCCAAAATCGAATCGCGAACCTGCCGCTCTACGAGCAAATTTACGAAGGCTACGGGTTCAACCACGATACCGTCGGCGCGAACCAATATTTGCAAGGCTCTCCGGGCTCGATGCAACCGCCGATACCGACGCCGGGATTGCAGGCGTACGGCGCGCCGTGCCCCAACCAGCACGGCGTCATCAACCACGGGCAGCCGACGTATTTCTGCCCCGTCTACACGACGATCTGGAATACGGTCCTCGGGTTCAACCTCTTTACGCCGTCGATCAAGCTCAATCCCGAAGCCAGCACCTATCAAACCTACTACTTCAACGCCAGCTTCAACAAACAGTATCAGTGGAACTCGCTGCCGCACTGGATCAACACGTCGTCGGAAAATTTCTCGATCAGCCGCCAGGTCTCGCGAGCCCTCAACGCCTACGCGGGCTATCAGATCCTCAACACCGCCGATAACTACATCAACGGCGGATACACGCCGTGCGAGCCGGTCAATACCTCCACGTGTCCGCTGAGCTTCACGTCGTTTCGCGGCGTCTCGACGGAGCGCACGACGAGCCTCGGCATCAACGCCGCCCCGAACCCCGAGTTCAACTTCTCGCTCCTGCTGCGCCATCACACCGACTATCCAATTCCCGTACCCGGGCTCTTTGGGTTACCGCCCAACAACATCATCGGCCAGCCGCTCTATACGTCCTACTTAGGCCAGGCGCCGTACGACGCAACCGGCGAAGTGCGCTTCAAAATCCTCTCGCACGCACTGCTCGACCTCTCGCGGACGTTCTACTGGTACGGCAACCCGTACCGGACGACGTTCTGGCAGCCGACCTTCGTCGTCCAAGTGCTGCCGATATGAGACGCGCGATTTCGACGCTCGCGATTCTTTCGCTGGCGATTCTGGCGGTCGCTGCCGCCGCCTCCACGATCGTCGTGAGCGGTCAACTGCTCGCCTACCAAGACGGGTACGTTTTCTTTACGACCGGTGATGGCTTTCGCGTCGCGCACGGCATCGTGATTCGCAATGCTAAAAATGGCGGCACGACGGCGCTCGTGCCCGCGACGCGACTCTGGGCTCGCGCGACGTTCGACTCGAGCGGCACGGTTACCGAACTCGATCTCTCGCGCGATCCGCTTCCCCCGCAAGGGAGTTTCGCCGACGTCGCGCGCTTTGCCGTCGCGCTCTCGTCCCCGGCCCCGAATCCCGATCTGCTTGCGGCGGTGGAGACGCCGCAGCCGGGCCGGCCGCAAGCGCCGGATCAGCGCCATTTCTCGGGGCGCCCGGTGCTCGTCACCTTCATCGTCCAGGTTCCGCCCTACACGCCCTTCACGTCTTCCATCTACATCGCGACCGATCAGAGCGGCTGGAACGCGCAAGCGATTCCGATGGATCGCGTTAACGCGTTGCACTATCAGATCACGCGCCGTTTCAACTCCGGGACGGCTATGCGCTACCTCTACAACCGCGGCTCGCTGCAGACGCAAGAGGTTGCTCAGAACGGCTTGGCGCGCGCGCCTCGCGATCTTCTCGTCACCGATGCCGACGTGCGCGTGATCCGCGACGTCGTGTATGCTTGGCAAGACGCCACACCGGGCGGACTGAATCAGGTGCAACCGCAGATCATGCCGACGCCTTACAATCCCGCTCCGTTCCCGAACCTTCCACAACGCTTGCCGCCGCCGCAGCCGCCGCCGGGCAAGCCGCCGCGTTAGTCGCGCTTTCGTAGAACGACGATTCCGTCGCGCTCGCTCACGATGCCGTAATCGCGCCGCGCAAGGGCTGCGCGCACCGCTGGCTCGTCAACCTCGTGCCAGCGCGGCGAGTAGCGAGTCTGGTCGTAGACGAACCATTGCTGGCCGGCAAAGCCGATCGACGCGTTCGGATCCAAGCCGAGGTGCGCGAAGATCTCGTCTTGGGCGCCGGCGAATGCCAGCGGCGGCAGATGCCGGAGCGTATCGGCGAGCAGCGCGTCGTGCGCGTTTGGCAGGCGGTAGAGGTAGTACCAGTACTCCATCGGACTTGCGAAAATTCCGATCGCAATCCCGGTTGCCGCCGCCGCCGGAACCAATCCCACAACGATGCGCGGCCACCGCGCCGCCAGCCGCGACGCGCCGTCGACGAACGCCGCTAGTGCGTAACCCGTCAGCAGCGCACTGTAGTGGGCACCCGGCATCAGCGTGACCGGTCGATGCGAGGCGAGTACTTCGACCAAGCCGGGGATCAAGAAGAGTCCGTAGCGCGAGACGCACGGCAGAAACGCAAGCGGCGCGAAGACGACGATGACGTACCAGAGGCGCGCCGGCAGAGCCTCCGCGCCGCCCGCCGCGCCCGCTCCCGTTTCATGCCAGTCGAAGAAGCGCAGAGACAAGTACGGAGCCGCAGAGTCGAGCGTATGGCGGATCGGTCCGAAGTAGACCAGCGACATCGCAACCGCCAGACCGCAGACGAGCAGCCCGGTTCGCCCGGCCTTCGCGTCGCCGCGCGCCGTTACGGCGAAGAGCAGCCCGTTTACGGCCAGAACGACGAACTGATCCTCTTTCGTGCAAAGGAGAAGCAACACGGTCACGATCGTCATCGCCGGGCGGCGACGGTCCAACGCGTAGACGAGCGTCGCGGAGAGAAGCGGCACGAAGGCCATCTCGTGAAAGTCTCCGACGCCGTTTGCCCACAGGATTGGATAGACCGACGCAACGGCGACCAGCGCGAAGGCGATCGGGGCACTGAACCTGGCTCGCGCTAAGCCCCAAATCGGGAACAGAACCGCGGCGACGAGAATCGCCGCAACGTACTCGAGCCCAAGAGGCCCGAACGCGCGAACGAACGGCCACGCGACCGCGATAATCGGAGACCAGTGCACGAGAAGGTGGTTTACGCCGCCCTCCGGGGTGCTCGAGAAGCCGCGCCCGATGCCGGAGATGATCTGGGTGAAAATGCCCAGATCGACGCCGTTGCGGAAGATCGCGTAGCGCCAGTGGACGATCGCACAGAGCGTCGCAGCCAAGCCGACGAATAGGGCGACGACCAGCGCATCCCAGCGCCGCCGCGAGCGCTCAACTTGCGAAACGGCCGAGCGGACGCTATGCATCGAACCTCAACTTCTTGTCGTCAAACGGCCATTCCTTAGCAAGCCGGCGCGACCGCGGCGTTGAAGCATCGAAGCCGTGAGAATCGCCGCTGCGCTTTTGGCATGCTGCTCGCTCGCCGGCGTCGCTGCAGCGCAGAGCGTTACTTCTCCCTCGCCCTCACCTTCGACGGTACCGTCACCCGTAGCAACGCCCACGATCCTGATGCTGGCGCCCGAGGCTCCGCCGCAGATTCTTTGGGCCTCGGTAAGCTCGACGACCCCGCACGCGGGCGATGTCGTTACCGGAACGGTCCTGACCTCGTCGAACGTCGCGAGCGTCGAACTGCGAATCGGCGGCTACGGCCTGAACTCGACCAAGACCGACGTCGGGCACTTCGAATGGAGCTTCACGGTCCCCAACCTGCCGTTTTACGCGCCGCACGATTTCATGCTGCAGATCGTCGCGCGCAACACCGCCGGCGTCGCGGCCACGACCACCGTCGCGATGAGCGTTCGCTGAAGCTACGGCACCGACAACGGAATCGTTCGCTCGACCGTATCTCCGCGCGTATTCTTTGCGATCACTCGCATCGGGAAGGTTCCGTGCACGAACCACGGCAACGGAGCGACGGTGTACGTGAGGGCGAAGCGGCCGACGCCCACTTTGTTCAAGCTCATCGCATAGGTACCGATTCTCGCTTCGACGCTGGCGACGTTCGAGGTCGTCACGACTTTCCCCGAAACGTGGTCGCCGGAGTGCACCGTCGTCTCGCTGACGTCGACCGAGATGATCTGCGGCGCCGCGTTAGGCACCACGATAGGAACCTTGGCGACCGGCTTCGCCGCAATAGCGCCGCTGGCCGGCGCAGCCGGCCCGGGCGCGGCGGAGGCTGGAGGCGACGGGGCGAGCGCCTGCGAGGGCGTGGCCGAGCTCTTTGCCGCCCGCGCGGGCGGCGCGGAAGACCGGCCGGCGGGCCCGGAGCCGGCGGCCGCGCTTGGCGCTTGCGAGTGGCCGGCGGGCGAGGGGGAGCTCTGCGGATGCGCCGGACGGCTGCACGACGGAAGGCAGAGCAGGACCAAGCCGATGAAAACGGCCGAGCGGACGCTACGCATCAAATACGTTCTTCTGTGGCCCTCCCGGCGTTCCTTAGCAAGCCGGCAAGGCCGGTGCGTTGAAACGTCGCGGAGATGCCCGATTTGGTGCGCCCCACATTCAGCGTGGTAGTTCCCCTCTATAACGAGGCGGCAAACGTCGGGCCGCTCCTCGAGCGCCTGTCGTCGGCGATCGATCGTCTCCGTGGCGAGTACGAGTACGAGATCGTGCTCGTCAACGACGGCAGCAGCGACGCCACGCTGGCGGCGATCCGCTCGGAGATGCAGCGGCGCACTCGAGTCGTGCTCGTGAACCTCTCTCGGAACTTCGGCCATCAGCTTGCGGCCACGGCCGGAATCGAGATCGCCACGGGAGACGCGGTGATCCTGATGGATGGAGACCTGCAAGATCCGCCCGAGCTTATCGAAGCTTTTCTGCGGAAGTGGCGCGAGGGATACGACGTCGTCTATGCGGTCCGCCGCTCGCGAAAGGGCGAGAGCACCTTTAAGGTGCTGACCGCGCGCGCATTCTACCGCATCATCAAACGGCTGACGAAGATTTCGATCCCGATGGATACCGGCGACTTTCGCTTGATGAGCCGGCGCACGGTCGAGGCGGTGCGTAAGCTGCCCGAGCGGCATCGCTTTCTTCGGGGGATGGTGAGCTGGGTCGGCTTCAACCAAGTCGCGCTCGAGTACGATCGCGACGAGCGCCATTCGGGAACGACGAAGTACCCGCTAACGAAGATGCTGCGGTTTGCGATGGACGGGATCACCTCGTTCTCCGATGCGCCGCTGCGCTTCGCCTCGTACTTTGGCTTCACGGTCAGTGCCGTTGCCTTCATTTATGCAGTCGTCGTGATCGTCATGAAGACGCTTCGCCTCTCGCCGGCGTTCTATACGCCGGGCTGGGCGTTGACGATCGTCGCGGTGACGTTCTTGGGCGGGGTCCAGCTGATTAGCCTGGGCATTCTGGGCGAGTATCTCGGGCGCGTTTACGATGAAGTAAAGGGACGCCCGCTCTATTTGATCAGCGATATCGAGCGATCTTGACCTACCGCCCGGTCATCGACCACATCGCTGTTCCGATCTACCTCGATCCGCTCTCTGCCGTTCTCCTCACTGCCGCCTTCATCGCCGCCGCTGCGCTGACGCTGCGGCGTCCGGCCTATGGGCTCGGCGCCCTGCTGATCGCGACCCCATTGGATTTCTCACGCGACGTGCTCGCGACGACGGTCAGCCTGCCAAAATGCGTCTTACTCGGCGTGCTGCTCGCGCTGACGGCCTATCCTGCCGTCTGGCGCGGGCTGCGCCGCGCGCCGGCCGCACCGATCTTCGGGGCGCTCCTGCTCTACCTCACGGCAACCGCGCTGAGTGCCGCCGGCGCGCCGCATCTCGGCCCCGTCCTTCGAGAGACGCTGAAGTGGCTGCAATACGCCGCGCTCTTCGCAACGGCGTTCTGTTGCTATCGCCTCGACGGCGACGACGCGGCGCTGCTCGCTTGCGCGGCCGTCGCAGCGATCGCGGTCTGCCTATCGGCGCTCGCGCAAGAGTTCGCCGGCGCGCCCTCGGGTCTGTACATCGGTTCGGCGATCGTACCGCGCATCGCCGGTTTGCTCGAGGGGCCAAACCAGCTCTCCGCGTACTGCGCGATCGCCGCGGCGCTCCTCGGCGCGTGGGCCGTCGCCCGGCCAACTCCAATAACGGCGCTCGCTCTCGGACTCGTCACCTGCACCGACCTGCTGACCTTCTCGCGCGCGGGGATCGCTGCGCTGGCCATCGTGTTCGCGCTGGTCGTGCTCTGGGCCGGGCGCCGCGCGTGGATCGCGCTGCGGCCGGCGCTTTTCGGAGCCGTTGCCGGCGCCGCGGGCTGCGCGTGGTGGGCGATCTACGCGCACACGCCCGGCATCTTGCGCATTTCGCTCGCGCCCAGTGCGTATGCCGGCGGCGTTGGAAACAGGGGCGAGTTGTGGAGCGCCGCTTGGCGGATGTTTCTCGCGCGCCCGCTGCTGGGCGCCGGCGCGGGGAACTTCGAGCTCGACCTCCCCGAATTCGGCGTCTACGGCGTACGAACGCACGCGAACAGTTGGTACTTGCAATCGCTTGCCGAGGGCGGCATCGTGCTGTTCGGCGCGACCTTGGCGCTCATCGGGGCCTCCGTCGGCGCATTTTTGCGCCGGCCGCTCGTCGTGAGCCTGCGCGCGCAGCCGCCGTGGGTGCTCGCGGCGGTCGCGGCAAGCGTCGCGCTCGCGCTTCATCAGATCGTTGACGACTTCGTCTTCTACCCGAAGGTCGGAGCGCCGTGGTTTCTGCTGCTCGGCATCGCCGCGGCCGCTCGCCGTAGCGCGTGAGCGGCGTCGAAGCGCCGCTGCTGGTCGCGACGAACTGGGGCGCGCGCGGCGCGGTCGTGCTCCTCGTGCTCTTTATCGCCATCGCGCTGGTCGGCTTCTTTTATTGGCGCATCGTGCGCCGCGCGAACCTGCCCTCGCCCACGCGCCTCGCATTTGCCTGCGCGGTTGCGCTGGCCACCGCGTGGGGTGCGCCCGTGCTCCTTTCGAGCGACGTCTACGCCTATGCCGCGTACGGCGAGATCGCGCGACTTGGCGCAAACCCATACGCTTCGGCGGCCCCTTATGCGTTCGACGCACTCGTCCGTGCGGCCGATCTCCAGTGGGGAACGACGGTGCCGATCTGCCTCTACGGGCCCGCTTTCGTTGCGCTCGCCGAGGTAATCATCCGGCTCTTCGCGCCGTTCGGAATGCTCGCGCAGTTGCAAGCGTTGCGCGCAGTTGCCTCGCTCGCGCTGCTCGCCTGCATACCGCTGGCGTACGCCGCGTACGAGGGCAATCGGCCGGCGCGCTTGCGAGCGGCCGCGACGATTGGACTCAATCCCGTTGCGATTTGGTGCGCGGCGGAGGGTCACAACGACGCGATCGCCTTGGCCTGGGTGCTCTTCGGATTCGTACTCGTTCGCCGTCGCCGGCCGGCCCTCGGGGCGGCGGTCGTCGCGCTCTCGGCGCTGATCAAGCTTCCGGGAGTCGTCGCGGCCGGAGCGCTCGGATCGAGCGAGCGCCGCGCGCGAGGCGGCGCATTGATCGGCACCGTCGTCGCCCTCACGCTCTCGCTTCCGTTAATCGCCGGCGTGGCGACCCATTTCGCTGCGCACGGGCACTACGCACCGCAGGCATCGCTGCAAGCGATTTTCGCGCCCCTCTCACCGATTGCGGCGTGGGCGGCGGCGGCCGTGGCCTGCCTGCTGCTTGGCGCGCGCGCGGTGACGCTGCTGCGCGCTCGCTCGAGCGAGGCGTGGATCTGGCTTGGCCTCGCCGTTTGGGCGATGATCCCCAATCCGTATCCCTGGTACGGGCTCTGGCTCCTCGCGCTCGCAGCGATCGCGCCGCAGACGAGGGCCGGCCGGGTCGCTACCCTTCTCTCGTTCTGCTCGCTGTTGCGCTATGCGCCCGATGCGATCGGCACGCCGAGCGCGCCAATCGCGGCTCTGCTCGGCATTCTGGCCTCGCTTCCACTGCTTGCTCTCGTCGCTTGGAGCCCCTGGTATAATAAGCGACCCGCATGACCGCGCACACGATCGAAACCCAACTCACGCGACGTGACCTTCTTGGCTCTTTGCGCACGTCGAGCCGCGCTTGGAGCAGCCTGGTCGAACGCCTGGCCGCCCTACGCCGTTTAGAAGGGCGCAAACCCGGCGCGTATTCATTGCACGAGACGAACGCGGCGGCGCGGCCGGCGCTGATCGCGGCGCTGCATAAAGAGCTCGGCGGCACGCAGTTCGTCGTCGTGCCGACTCCCGACGCGGCCGAACGGAGTTTCGCCGATCTGCTTTACTACCTCGAGGCCGACACGGAGCGCGTCGCACTGCTCCGTTCGCGCGAAGAGGCGATCGGGGCAATCGAAAACCCCTCCGAGCAGAGCGCGCGGATGACGCTGCTTGCGGATCTGGCGGACGGCAAACCGCGCTTAGTGCTCGCGCCCATCGCCGCGCTGCGCCAACATTTCATGCCGCGCCGCCGCTTCGACGACCTCCGCTTCGTTCTGCAAGCCAACGACGAGCCGGGTTGGGACGCCCTGCAGCGGCGCCTCTTCGAGCTCGGTTACGCGCGCTGCGACGTCGTGAGCGCCGTCGGCGAGTACGCCGTACGCGGCGGCATTATCGATCTCTTCGCGGCGACGGCCGACGCGCCGGTGCGTATCGAGTTTTTCGGCGACGCGATCGAGTCTATGCGGACCTTTGCCATCGAATCCCAACGCAGCGACGCGGCGATCGACCGGCTCGCGGTAACCGCGTGGGACGAGTCCCGCGACGAGCGGACGACGATCTTCGACTATCTTCCGCCTAACGCGACCGTCGTGCTCGAGGAGCCGGCGACGATCGCCGCGATCGTCTCCGCACTCGATGAAGAGCGCGCCCGCGAGCGTCACACTTTGCTCGCCGGCGAGGATCCCGACGAAGCGCTGAGCATCGAGCTCTCCTCCACGCCGGTCGGTTTAACCGAGATCGGCGAGCGCGTCGCCGAGCACGCGACGTTGCTCCTCCCCGGGTCGATCGAGCTCGGAGATCGCTCGCCCGCTTGGGTGCCCGGCGCCATCGAGTCGTTCGTGCTCGAATGCCGCCCGGTCGAGCATTTCAACCGTCAAATCGGCCTCTTTACCGAGGCGATGCGCGAGTGGATCGCCGCCGGCGAGCACGTCTTCATCGTCAGCGCGGGCGTCTCGCGTATCAGCGACATTCTGCGCGCCGCCGGAATCGATCCCGGCCCGCAGGCGCGCGGTGGCGTTGTGGTCGATCACGGCTCGATCGAGGCCGGCTTTTGGATTCCGAGCCTGCGCGTTCGCGTGCTCGGGGACCGCGAAATTCTCGGTGCGCCGCCCAAACGCGTCAAGATGCGCGCGGTCAAGGAAGGCGTGCCGGTCACGCTTGCCGATCTGCGCGTCGGCGACTACGTCGTCCACGCCGTGCACGGCGTTGGCCAATATCTCGGCTTGCGCGCCGAAACGATTCTCGGCGCGAAGCAAGACTATCTCGACCTGCGCTACGCGGGCAGCGATCGAATGCTCGTACCCGTTACGCAGATGCATCAGATTGCGAAGTACTCGGCGGCCGACGGCCAGTCGCCGCGCCTCTCCAAAATGGGCGGCGCGGACTGGGCGCGCACGAAGTCGCGCGTCAGCGAATCGCTCGCGAAGATCGCCGACCAGCTCGTGGCGCTCTACGCCGAGCGAGAGGTCTCGCGTGGTTTTCCATTTAGCCCCGATACGACGTGGCAAGTCGAGATGGAGCAAGCATTTCCGTACGAACCCACGCCCGATCAACAGAAGGCCTTCGATGCGAGCAAGACGGACATGGAGGCCGCACGGCCGATGGACCGTCTCATCTGCGGCGACGTCGGCTACGGAAAGACCGAAGTTGCGATGCGCGCCGCCTTCAAGGCGATCGCCGACAAGAAGCAGGTTGCGGTGCTCGTGCCGACGACGCTGCTGGCCGACCAGCACTACCGCACCTTCAGCGCCCGCTTCGGCGCATTTCCGGTGCGCGTCGAAGAGCTCTCGCGCTTCACGCCTAAGGCCGACCAGAAGCGAATTCTCCAAGATCTCGCCGAGGGTAAGGTCGACGTCGTCATCGGCACGCACCGGCTGCTTCAAAAGGACGTCGCTTTCGCCAACCTCGGCTTGATCGTGATCGACGAAGAGCAGCGCTTTGGCGTCATGCACAAGGAGCGCCTCAAAGGATATCGGGCGAGCGTCGACGTCATGACGCTCTCGGCGACGCCGATTCCGCGCACGCTGCACATGTCGTTGATGGGCGTGCGCGATCTCTCGCTCATCCAAACCGCGCCGAAGAATCGCATGTCGATCAAGACGCTCGTCGTGCCGGCGAGCGATGCGGTCGTACAGCGCGCGATCGCCGCCGAGCTCGACCGCGGGGGCCAAGTCTACTACCTGCACAACCGGGTGGAATCGATCTACGCCGTCCGCAACGCCCTCGCGGAACTCGTTCCGCGAGCCCGAATCGGCGTCGGGCACGGTCAGATGCGGGAGTCGGAGCTCGAGCCGGTGATGGAGCGTTTCATCGACGGCGATCTCGACGTGCTCGTCGCCACGACGATCATCGAAAACGGCATCGACATTCCCAACGTCAACACGATGATCGTCAACGACGCCGACCGCTTTGGGTTAGCACAGCTCTACCAGCTGCGCGGGCGTGTGGGACGCTCGAATCACCAGGCGTATTGCTACCTCCTCTATCAAGGGCACAAGGCGCTGAGCGAAGAGGCAAAAGCACGGCTCGAAGCGATTCGGGAATTCGCCCATCTCGGGTCGGGGCTGCAGATCGCGATGCGCGATCTCGAGATTCGCGGCGCCGGCAATCTCCTGGGATCGGCGCAATCCGGCTTTATCGCATCGGTTGGCTTCGATACGTATTGCGAGCTCTTGGCGCAGGCGATCGCGGAGCGGCGCGGCGGTCCAACCGCGCTCGAGGACCGGCGCGAAGCGGTCATCGACGTGAAGATCGACGCCTTCATTCCCAACGACTACATCGGCCAAGTCTCCCAGAAGATTGCCGTCTATCAGCAGCTAGCAAAGGCTCGCACGCAAGAAGAGGTCGAGGAGGTTGAGGCCGGGGTCCGCGATCGCTTCGGTCCGTTTCCACCACCGCTTGCCAACCTCGTGGAGCTCACGAAGCTTCGCGCGGTCGCGCTGCGCAAGCACGTCACGCGGGTCGTCGTGGACGAACGCCGCCTGACGCTGGGCGTGGGAAGCGGCTTCTCGCTCGACCCGGCAGCCGTCCCGAAGCTGCAGGCGCTGACGAAGAATCGCTTCCGCTTCTCCGAGGGGCGGATTCTCGTCGATCTGCCCGCCAGCCAAGATTGGATGCCCCTCCTGCGCAGGCTTCTCGAAGCGATCTGAGATGCCGGCGGGCCTGCCCGTTATCGGAGGAACGTCCGCGCGGCGCGCGAACCAGGCCGCTCGTGATGCGGGGCTCTTGGCCCCGTTTCCCTACGCACTGAGATCCAACGGAGCAACAATGTCGAAAGCCCAACGCCTCACCGTAGGCCTGGCCGCCCTTCTGTTGGGCACGTCCTTAGCGGCGTGCTCGGATGGCGGCACGGTCGCGACGGTGAACGGTCAACCGATCAGCGACGCCTCGTTCAACGCGCGGCTGCAGACCACGCCGCTGGCACGCACCGTGCTGCAGCAGATGGTGCAAGACGTGCTGATCCAACAGTACGCCACGAGCAACAAAATCACCGTGACCGACGCAGAGGTCGATGCGCGTGAAAGCCAGCTCAAGCAGAACTTCCCTTCGGGTTCCTGGGACGAGATGTTGAAGTCGCGCGGTCTGACCGAAACAGACGTTAAAGCAGCGTTGCGCGAACAGATCATTCTCGACCGAGCGCTGGCAAAGGACGTGAATATCAAGCCGTCCGCGATCCAGGACTACTTCAATAAGAATCACGCGACGTTCGATACGCCCGAACAGGTAACGGCCCGGCACATTCTGGTGCCGAACCTTGCGGAGGCCCAGAAAGTCGAACAGTTGCTCAAGTCGGGACAGAGCTTCGCCACGGTTGCCAAGCAATATTCGACCGATCCCGGCAGCAAAGATAAGGGCGGCGAACTCGGCACTTTCCGTCGCGGACAGATGGTGCCGGCCTTCGATAAGGTTGCCTTCACGCTGCCGGTAAATCAGATCAGCGAGCCGGTGAAGTCGCCGTTCGGCTATCACATCATCCAGGTCGAAGCGCGCGTGCCCGGCAAGAAAGCGACGGTCGCCAGCGCGACGCCGCAGATTACCGATATCTTGCGCCAACAGCAAGAGGCTCCGTTGATCCAGCCGTTCCTGCAGGGTCTGCAACAGAAGGCCGAGATCAAGAGCACGAACCCGAACTTCGCGCAGCTCTTCCCGCCGCCGCCCGCGAACTCGCAGACGAATGGCGCACCTCCGGCTGCAGGTGCGGCAGGCGCTGCTGCTTCGCCGGCTGCTGCTTCGCCGGCTGCCGCGTCGCCCGCCGCGTCTCCCGCGCCGGCCTCTACGTAGAATCCGTGATAGCGGCGCCCCGAACCGGGGGCGCCGCTATCGCTTTTCGAAGGACGCGACGTGTTGGTTCGCATCGCGGGCCTGGGCCCGGGTGATCCCGGGCTCCTAACCATCGGCAGCCTCGAGGCCCTGCGCGCCGTCGGCAAGGCTGTGGCCTTGATGGCACCGCCGGATCTTACCGGCTACCTATCGCGCAACGGCGTTACGATCGTCCGCGATCTCGTCGACGATCCCGCGCTTTTCGTGCGCGGCGGCGGCGACGAGATCGAGCGATTCGCCCAGCGGCTGCAGAGCGATTTCCCCGGTGACGCCATCGGGTTGGGCGTGCTCGGCAATCCGCTCTCGGATTTTCCCGGCCTGCCGCCGCTGCTGCGGCTGCTCGAGTCCCGCGGCATCGCTACCGAGATCGTTCCCGGCGTGCCTCGAGCGACGCTCTCCGCCTCGATCACGATGCCGCTCGTCCCGCTGCCGCCGCAGTCGGCGCACCACTCGTGGGACGATCTCGTGGAGATCATGGCGCGGCTGCGTATGGGTTGCCCCTGGGATCGCGAGCAGACGCACCGCACGCTGGTGCCGTATTTGATCGAGGAAACGTTCGAGGTCGTCGAAGCAATCGAAGGGGAGCAGCTCGATGCACTCTGCGAAGAGCTCGGCGACTTGCTCCTGCAGATTCTCTTTCACGCGCAGCTCGCGACGGAGGTCGGAAAGTTCAGCATCGCCGACGTCGTTGACGCACTCTCGAACAAGATGGTACGGCGGCACCCGCACGTCTTCGGCGACGCCGTGATCGAAGACGTGGACGCGCAGTGGCGCAATTGGGAGAAACTCAAGGCGCTGGAAAAAACCGGGCGAGAGCGCAAGAACCGTCTCGACGGAATTCCACGGCACCTTGGCGCCCTGCAGCGCGGCCAGCGCATGCAGGAAAAGGCGGCGCGCGTCGGCTTTGACTGGCCGAACGTATCTGGAATTCTGGAAAAGCTGACGGAGGAGTTGCGCGAGCTCGCCGAAGCGCGACGCCAACCGCAGGACGATCCCCACGTGCGCGAAGAGCTCGGCGACGTCTTCTTCACCCTCGTCAATCTTTCTCGCGCGCTCGGCATCGACGCGGAGACCGCCGTTCGCGCAGCAAACGAAAAATTCTACCGGCGCTTCTCCTTCATGGAAGAACGTGCCGGTAAAGACGGAAAACAACTCTCGGATCTCTCGCTCGAAGAACTCGAGGAGCTATGGAAACTGGCGAAAACCTGACCGCACGGCTGCGCCTGCGCATGGGCGCGCACGACGCGCACTACGGCGGCAATCTCGTCGACGGCGCGCGGATGCTCGCGCTCTTCGGCGACGTTGCGACCGAGCTGCTGATTCGCATGGACGGCGACGAAGGGCTTTTCGCCTCGTACGACAGCGTCGAGTTCTTAGCGCCCGTCTTTGCCGGCGACTACGTGGAGGTGACCGGGACGATCGTCAACGTCGGCAAAACGTCGCGCCGCATGGAATTCGAAGCGCGCAAGGTCATCGCCGCGCGCCCCGACGTCAACGAGAGCGCCGCCGATCTCCTCGAAGCGCCCGTCGTCGTCTGCCGCGCCACCGGCACCTGCGTCACGCCGCGAAAGAAAAAACGCAAGTAGGCTCCGCACCCGTGTTCCGCTCCTGCTGCTGCACTTTTTCGAGAAAACAAAGTTTTGAAGCGGCCATCCGTGGCCGGCTCGAAAAAGTTGCAGCCTTCTCGTCTGCCCCTACCCTGCGCTCTCCGCAATCAGTAGGAAATACCAACTCGCCGCTCGTTCAAACTAAGCGTTCGTGGGTTTTGCGCTTCCAGACGAACGTGTAGTAGCTGAACTGCAGAGTCAAGACGACGCAGTACGAGATCGGATAGCCTAGCCAGATCCCGTCGAGGCCGATGCGGTGCATCAAGAGGTACGCGACCGGCACTTCGACGCACCAGATCGCGAAGACGCCGTTGATGGTCGGCCAGAGCACCGAACCGCTGCCTCGCATCAGGCCGGAGAGCACCGCAGAGTTTCCAAAGAGCAGATAGCCCCAGAGCGTGATCATCAACAGCTGATGCGCGATATCGAGGGTATGACGGTCGGTGATGAACCAGCCGAGAATCGCCCAGGCAAAAATGTAGCACAGCGCGATGATGCAGCCCCCGACGACGTAGTTCAACCCGACGGCCGAGCGCACGACGCTGCCGAGCTTGTCCTCGCGGCGCGCGCCGATGCACTGCGCGCCGAAGATCGACGCCGCGATGCCGATCGAGATCGCCGGGAACTGCACGTAGCCGACGACCTGGTTCACCGCGCCGTACGCGGCCGTCGCGGACGAGCCGAACCGGTTCACGAAGGAGATCACGGCAATCTCGGCCAGCGAGACCATCATCACCTGGATCCCGGTCGGGACGCCGATGCGAACCACGGCGCCGAGGATCTTCCAATCGATGCGCATATCGGAGAGCGTCTCGCGATCGAATTTGAGCGGATTATCCTTTCGCGCGAGATAAAAGAGCAGCCACGCGAGCGCCGCGCTGTTGGCGATCAAGCCCGCGACGGCCGCGCTTACCACGCCGAGCTTGGGCAGACCCAGGGCGCCGATGATGAAGAGCGGCGTCACCGCAATTGCGAGCACGCTCGAGACGAGCAGCGTGTAAAATGGCGTCGTCGAGTCGCCGGTACCGCGTAAGATCGTAACGTACACGAAATAGAAAAAGAAGATCGGCATCGTCAGGAAGATCACGCGCGCGTAGGCGTCGGACTGCGGGAGAATATCGGGCGGCGTCGCCAGCCACTTGAGGAGGAACGGCGATCCGAACGCGCCGACTATCGCCACGATGATGCCCAGGTACAGCGCCGCGCCAAGCACGGTGCCGGCAATCTTCTTGACCTTGTGGTAGTCGCGCGCTCCAAAGGCTTGACCGACTAGAACGCTGCTGCCGCTCGATACGCCGAAGACGAACGAAAAAAGCAAAAAGACGATCGGAAAGACGGCAGAGACCGCCGCGAGCGCCTGCGTCGAGATCAAGCGGCCGATCCAGATGCTCGCCATCGTCTGGGATGCCGACTGCAAGACGTTGCTCAGCATCAGGGGTACGAGAAAGACGAGGAGGATCTGCCACATCGGCTTGCCCTCCTCGAAAATGTTGACCCCGCGGTGCGCCGTTCGTGCTTGCGCCAATCGGAAACCCCTTATTCTTGCGCGAGCACCTCGTAGATTTTCTTGCGGGCTTCGTCGAGCAGGTCGCGCACGCGCTCGACGGTCTCCGGTTTGGAAGAGTAACCCATTTGGGATACGGCGCGCATTAAGCGATCCGCCGCTTCGCGCATCTGCGCCCGCGTGTCGCCCGCGCCCTCTTCCTCGTCGTCAACTTCGAAAAACCGGCCGATGTCGGCCGCGCGCTCCTCCAGCATCTTTTTCCCCTTGTCGGTTAACTCGTAAATGCGCCGATCGCCCTCGTCGCGGCCGGAGATGAAGCCGGCCGCCTCGAGCGCGGCGAGCAGCGGATAGACCGAGCCGGCCCCCCCGCCCCACCCCTTCTCACGAATCGCCCGGATCAGCTCGTAGCCGTGGCTGGGCATCTCGGCCAGCAGTTTGAGCAGGGCAAACTTCAAGATTCCGCGCCGAAAGCGGCGCATGCCGTGAGGTCGCCGATCCCATCTGTGCATGTCGATACAGTATCCGATATATCGCGATACTGTCAACCGGCCGACACCGAAAAACTCGCCATGCGGCGAAACAGGGGCCGGGTGCGGTTGGATAAGTTCATGAAGGTGTCGCGGCTGGCCAAGCGGCGCAGCGAGGCGCACGAGGCGCTCGAGCACGGGCGGATCACGCGAGACGGCAAGCCCCTCAAGCCCGGGTACCAGGTCAAGCCGGGCGACGTCCTCGAGATTCACTACGCCACGAAGTTCGTCACCGTTCGCGTCCGCGAAGTGCCGCTGCGCGTCACGCCGGCGGTCAAGCCCGCCGAGTTGTATGAGATCCTCGACTCCCGAAAGGACGAAGCGGAGTGGCTGTGATCTCGGCCGATACCAAAGACGCGCTGGCGCGAGAGCTTCCGAGCGAGCGGCATTGCCGCGAGGCGCTTGTCGCGTCGCTCGCGCTCTACGGCGGAGCCGGCGATGAGTTCGTAACCCACCGCAACGCGGTCGCACGCCTCTTCTGGTCGCTGCTGGACGAGCGCAAGCTCCATCCGATCGAGGCGCGGGCACCGACTCGCCTCGCGCGCCTACCGACCTTTGCCGTCGCGCTCCCGCAACGCCTCAGAGAGATCCCGGCTAAACCGGTCCACAAATGCGACCGGCTCGTAGAGTTGCGCGCCGCCTTTTTGGCCTGCGGATCGCTCGCGGCGGGCGCCCGCGGATACCACCTGGAGTTCGTCGTTCGCGACGAGCGCATCGCCGCGCGTCTAGCCTGGACCCTGCGAAGCAACGGCGTCCCGGCGAAAGAGGCGCGCCGGAAGCGGCGCGTGGTGCTCTACCTCAAGGATTTCGATACGATCGCGGAGCTGCTCACTCGAATCGGCGCGTTCACCGCCGTGCTCCAGCTCGAGGACGTACGCGCGTTGCGCGAGACCAAAAACCGTATCCACCGCCTGGTGAATACCGAGGCCGCGAACCTGCAGCGCAGCGCCGCGGCCGGGGCCGCGCAGCGGCGCGTGATCGAGTTTCTCGCCAACGCCTACGGGCTGCCCTCGCTCTCGCCGCCGCTGCGCGAACTGGCGGAGCTGCGGCTGCGCCATCCCGACGAATCGTTGGCGGAACTCGGGTGCCGCTGCAATCCTCCCATCGGCAAACCGACCGTGAGCAGCCGCTTCGGCGCGCTGAGCCGGCTGGCCGGCTCCCTGCGCGGCGTGCAGGGGAGCCCCAAAGCGGTCGGGTAACGGCGCTGCATGCGCATCGGAATCAACGGCTTCGGCCGCATCGGACGTAACTTTACCAAGGCGATCGTCGAACGCCATCCCGGAATCGAAATCGCTGCCGTCAACGATTTGATCGACGCCAAAGAGTGCGCCCACCTCTTCAAGTACGACAGCAACTACGGCATCTACGCCGGGAACGTCGGCTCGGTAGATTCGACGCTGGAGATCGATGGGCGGAAGATCCGCGTCTTCGGCGAGCGAGACCCCGGCAAGCTGCCGTGGCGGGATCTGGGCGTCGACGTGGTCGTCGAGTCCACCGGCCTCTTCACCGATGCCGCCAAAGCCCGCGCGCATATCGACGGCGGCGGAGCGAAGAAAGTCGTGATCTCCGCCCCCGCCAAGGGAGAGGACATCACGATCGTGCTCGGCGTCAACGACCGCAACTACGACCCCGAGAAGCACAACATCATCTCCAACGCATCGTGCACGACGAACTGCTTGGCCACCGCCGTCAAGCCGATCGTCGACGAGCTCGGTTGGGTCAAGGGCTTCATGAGCACGATTCACTCGTACACGAACGACCAGAACGTGCTCGACGGCCCGCACAAGGATCTACGCCGCGCGCGCAACGCGGCGACGAACATCATCCCGACGTCGACCGGCGCCGCCAAGGCGCTCTACCTCACGATCCCCGAGGTCGAGGGGACTTTCGACGGTTTCTCGCTGCGCGTTCCGACGCCGACGGTCTCGATGATCTATCTGGTCGCGCAGACGAAACGCCCGACGACCAAAGACGAGCTTAACGCGCTGCTCCGGCGTGCAGCCGAGGGCGAGCTGAGCAAATACGTCGCGTACACCGAGGAAGAGCTCGTGTCGAGCGACTTCAAAAAGAATCCGAACAGCTCGATCATCGATTCGAAGCTCACCAATGCCAACGGCGATCTCGTGCAAATCGCCGCCTGGTACGACAACGAGTGGGGCTATTCGTGCCGTCTCGCCGAGTTGACGGCCATGGTGGGTTCGGCGATTCCCGCCAAAGCGTAGTGTCGTTTCGGAGGCTGCAAGACCTCGACGTTCGCGATAAACGCGTGATCGTCCGCGAAGACCTCAACGTACCGCTTGCCGACGGAGAGATCGGCGACTACGCACGGATCGACGCCGCGCTGCCGACGCTGCGCTGGCTCGCGCAGCACGGCGCGAAGACGATCGTTCTCTCCCATCTCGGGCGGCCCGATGGAAAGCCGGATCCGGCGCTCTCGCTCGCGCCGGTCGCACGGGCGCTCTCGCAACGCCTCGGCACGAACGTCGCGTTTGCCGGCGATAGCGTCGGTGAAATTGCGCAACGAGCGGTCGCGCAGCTGCACGACGGTGAGATCCTGCTGCTCGAAAACGTACGCTTTCACCCCGAAGAGGAGCGGAACGATCCCGCCTTCGCGCGACGTCTCGCGTCGCTGGGAGATCTCTACGTCGACGACGCCTTTGCGACGGCGCATCGAGCGCATGCGTCGACCGAAGGGATCGCGCACGTTCTTCCCAGCGCCGCGGGCCTGCTCATGGAATCCGAGCTTCGTGCGCTCTGCGAGATCGTCGAGCACCCGGCCAAGCCCTTCGTCTGCGCGATCGGCGGCGCGAAGATCAAGGACAAGCTGGCGATGCTCGAACGCCTATGCCTACTCGTGGATGCCTTCTGCGTCGGCGGCGGCATGGCGAACACGCTGCTCGCGGCGCAGGGGGTCGATGTCGGAAAATCCCTGCGCGACGACGATCTCGCACCGGCGCAACGCTTTCTCGCGCTCGCCAAGGAACGCAACGTCACCGTGGCGCTGCCGGTAGATGCCGTCGTTGCGCCCTCGTTGGACGCGCAGGAGCGCGCGCGCGCCGTTGCGATCCAAAGCGTCGGCGACGAGATGATTCTGGATATCGGGCCCAAGACCGCAAAGGCCTACGCCGCAACGATCGAAGCCGCGAAGACGATCGTTTTCAACGGCCCGATGGGCGTGTACGAGAGACCGGACTATCGCCAAGGCACGCAAGTCGTCGGCGAGGCGATCGCTCGCGCGACCGCCGCCGGCGCGACCAGCGTCGTAGGCGGCGGCGATGCCGCCGCGGCGGCCAACCTGTTGGGCTTTGCATCCAAAATGACGTACGTATCGACGGGCGGCGGCGCGACGCTCGAGTTTCTCGAAGGCAAGACGTTGCCGGGAGTCGCCGCGCTTGACCAGTAGCCGGCCTGCGCCGCAAACGATCCTTGCCGGAAACTGGAAGATGCACAAGACCGCCGCCGAGACGGCCGCATTCTTCGACGCCTTTCTTCCCCTCGTTGGAGAGCTCCCTGAGAAGATCGAAGTCGTTGTGGCTCCGCCGTTTACGTCGCTGCCGCTCGCGTCGTCGCGCCTGAGCGGTACGCGCGTGCGGTTGGGCGCGCAGACGATGCACTGGGAGTTGCAGGGCGCCTTTACCGGCGAGATCAGCGCTCCGATGCTGCGCGAGTTCGGCGTGAGTTACGTCATCTTAGGACACTCCGAGCGGCGAGCCTACTGCGGCGAGAACGATCGCACGGTGAACTTGAAAGTGCGCACGGCGCTCTCGCAGGGACTCACGCCGATCGTTGCCGTCGGGGAAACGCTGCAGGAGCACGATTCGGGCGAGACGGATGCCCGCGTCGTCAGTCAAACGCTCGACGCGTTTGCCGGCATTCCGCCCGAAGAGCTCGCGAAGGTCGTCGTCGCCTACGAGCCGATCTGGGCGATCGGAACCGGCAAGAACTGCGACCCGCGCGAAGCCGATCGCGTCATGGGGACGATTCGCAACTGCATCGCCCACCTCGCCGGCGTGCCAATTCTCTACGGCGGCAGCATGAACGCATCGAACGTCGCTTCTTACGTCGCTCAACCGCAGATCAACGGAGGATTGATCGGCGGTGCCTCGCTCGACCCCGAAGGTTTCGCCTCGCTGATCGCGCACGCGCAATGAACTATCGGCCCGTGGTCCTCACCGTGCTCGACGGTTGGGGCTGCCGCGACGAAACGCACGGTAACGCGATCGCGGCCGCGGATCTGCCGAACTGGCGGCGGCTCTTCGCGCAGTATCCGCACACGACGCTTTGCGCCTCCGGCGAGTCCGTCGGCTTGCCGAAAGGCATCATGGGCAACAGCGAGGTGGGACACCTCAATCTCGGCAGCGGCCGCGTCGTTCCGCAGGGCGTGACGCTGATCGACGCGGCGATCGCCTCGGGCGAGTTCGCGGCGAACGAGACGCTTCGCGCGGCCCTCGCGCACGTCGCAGAGAACGAAGGAACCCTTCATCTGATGGGGCTGCTCTCCGACGGACGAGTGCACAGCTCGATCGAGCACCTCTTCGCCCTGATCGACGCCGCGATCGCGGCGAACGTCCCGTTTGCCGTTCACTGCTTTCTCGACGGCCGCGACACTCCGCCGCGCTCCGCCACGCGCTACGTCGAGATGCTCGAGCAAAAACTCTCGGCCGTTGGGCGCAACGGCGCGATCGCAAGCGTCACCGGCCGCTATTATGCGATGGATCGGGACCGGCGCTGGGAACGGACGCAGCGCGCGTACGAGCTGCTGGCCCGCGGCGACGCGCAACACCGCAGCCGCGACGCGCTCGGTGCCGTTGCGGAAGGATACGCGCGCGGCGAGGACGACGAGTTCGTCGCGCCGACGATCGTCGCGCAGGCGCGCCCGATCCAAGACGGCGACGCCTTCGTCTTCTTCAACTTTCGTCCGGATCGCGCACGGCAGCTGACGACCGCCTTCGACGCCGGAACGACGCAGTATTACCACGACCCCTTCGATGCGTTCGCAGCGAAGGCGTACCGGCGCCCATACTTCGCGACGATGACCAAGTACGACGAGAACTACACCAATCCGGTGCTCTTCGGGCCGCGCCCGCAGTACCAGACCTTCGGCGATGTCGTTGCTCGAGCGGGACTGCGCCAGCTTCGTCTTGCGGAGACCGAAAAATACGCGCACGTCACCTATTTCTTCAACGGCGGCCGCGAGGAGCCGCTGCAAGGCGAGGAGCGCGAACTGATTCCTTCGGACCGTTGCGTTGCGACCTACGATCTGGCGCCGGCGATGCGTGCGCAAGCGATTACCGGCGCGGCGCTCGAGGCGATCGCGAGCGGACGCTACGACGTGATCGTGATGAACTACGCCAACGCCGATATGGTCGGGCATACCGGCAAGTGGGAAGCGACGATCGCGGCCGTCGAGGTGCTCGATGCGTCTCTCGCGACCTTGTCTGAGGCGGTGTTGCGCGCGGGCGGCCTGCTCGCCCTGACCGCCGATCACGGAAACGCCGAAGAGGAGCTCGACGAAGGGAACAACCCGATCACCGCCCACACGACCAACCCCGTGCCGTTCGTGCTCGTTGCGAAGAATCTTCACGGGACGCTCGCCGGAGGCGGCAAGCTCGGGGACGTCGCGCCGACGCTGCTGCATCTCATGGGATTACCGACTCCCAAAGAGATGAACGGCTCGGACCTGCTGCGTACCTGACGCCGGCGCAATGATACCCGCGGCACTCGTCGGAGTCTGGGCAGCGCAAGCGATTCCCGCGCCCGCGCGAACGTGGGTGCCCGCCACGCCGCTGGATGAACCCGCGCACTACTTCCTGGTCGTCTCCAAAGGTAGCGACGGCCGGATCGCCGCCTTCGTTCGCAATCCCGAGTTCAATAGCGGCGCGAGGCTCGGCACGCTCTTCGATCTTCCCGCACCGGAGCCGGACGGCACGCTGCGCCTCGAACGCGCGTCCGTCGACGAAGGTCCGCTCGCTTTCCACCGCGCGAGCGGCGCGGAGCTTCGCTGGTTCTACCCGCGACCGGAGACCACGTGGCATTATCGCGCGCCGGAGAGACTGGCGGACGGATGGAGCGTCGGGACGCTCGCGACGGCAGCGATGCAGGAAGCGCCGCTCGCTCGAATGATCGACGCGATCGTCGGCATGCGCGCGCCGGTGCTGCGCTCGCCCTACATTCAAAGCATCTCCATCGCGCGCCACGGCCAGCTTGTCCTCGACGAGTACTTCTACGGGTTCACGCCGGATACGCCGCACGATACGCGCTCCGCCGCCAAGAGCGTGGCGACGCTGATCGTCGGACGCGCAATCGAGGATACCCGGCGATTCACGCCACAATCGCGTGTATTGCGTCTGCTCCCGTCGTACCTGCCCGTCCGCAACGACGATGCCCGGAAAGCGGCGATGACCGTCGCCGATTTGATGACGATGGCTTCGGGTTTGGCCTGCAATGACAACGACGACAGTTCGCCGGGCAACGAAGACGCGATGCAAGGCCGGCCGGCCGGAACGAACTGGTATCGCTACACGCTCGACCTCCCGATGGCGAGCCTCCCCGGCACGACGGCCGTCTACTGCACGGCGGGCATCAATCTGCTGGGCGCGATCGTGGCGGCGCAGACGCGCGAGCCGATCGCTCGATACTTTGCCGAGCGGTTTGCCGTACCGCTGCAGTTCGGCCGATATGCGATGTGGCTGATGCCGCCCCCGGCAAATGAGGCGTACCTCGGCGGCGGCGACTACATTCGCCCCCGCGATTTTCTGAAGTTCGGAGAGCTTTTGCTCGACGGTGGCACTTGGAACGGGACGCGGATCGTCAACTCGTCCTGGATCGAGCAGTCGATCGTGCCGCGCAGCGAGCCGCAAGGAGAGGGAGACCGCTACGGCTACGGTTGGCACCTCACCACCTTAGCGGTAGATGGAAAGAGCTACGACGTCGTCAATGCCGGCGGAAATGGCGGACAATTGATGATCGTCGTTCCGAAGCTCGATCTCGCGATAATGATAACCGCGGGCAACTATAATCAGTATCCCGTCTGGCGAACGTTCTTGCCGCAGGTCACGACGGCCGCAATTCGCAGCTCTATCCAATAAAATTCATACAAATCACAGCCTCCCTTACGGCGCGCTTCAGTTTCGCGTGAGACCATGCTTGGGTCAGCTCCAGAAAAGGAAGCTTCAATGCAGTCTCACCGCAGAGAAATTCGCGACGTTCTGATGCTCGCGCAAGGCCTGGTCTACTTCGTCTTCATCGGCGCCGGCACGGTCGCGATCGCCGTCGCCGCCCACCTGCACCGCTAGGAACCCAGCCGGCGTGCATCGGCTACGAGGCTCGATAACATCCGCTGGGATCGACCTGCACGCGCCGATCCCCCACCATAATCGAACGGAAGCGATGATCCCAAAACGCAAGCACCTCGATGACAACCGGGCGCAGCTTCGCGATGAGTTCGCGAGCGCGCTGTGAAACCGCTACGGCGTCTTTTACCCAGCGTGGATGGTCGTGCGGCAGAAGCGCAGTCTCGAGCTCCGCCTCGGCAACGGCCGGCACGGCCTCCGGGCGATTCGTCTCGACGCCGCCCGAGAGTGCAGGCCGGCTCTCGTCGAGCTCAACGCGGCGCACCAAAAGCCTCTCGCTTCAGCTTGGCAATCGCGCTCAAATGGAGTTGCGAGGCGCGCTGCGGTGAGATCGCCAAGCTGCGGCCCACCGAGCGCAACGACGTGCCCTTGAAGTAGTGCAGCAGGACGACGTCGCGCTGACGTTTCGGTAGCCCCGAGATCAGCGCCGCGAGGTGCGAGCGCTCGAGCCGGCGCTCGACGATCCGCGCGGGGTCACCGCTCCAATCGCCGCTCAGCGATTCCCCCACCGGTAGCGGAGCGTCGAGCGAGAGCGGTTGCCCGCGATAAACCGCCGCGAGCGCGCGGCGATATCCGGGGCACTCGCCGTTCGGTCTGGGCGGCGCTGGGAACCTCGCCGGCCGCTGCCGCGAGCGTGTATCGTTGATTCTCACCGTCGCGCACGATCCGGCGCGCGCGCTCCGAGACCGGATCCATGCGGCGAATGCCGTTGAGCATCGCTCCGACGATCAAACGCCGCGCGTAGTCTTCGAGGTGCGGCCCGCGAAGGGGATCGAAGGAATCGACCGCGCGCAATAGTCCAAGCGAACCGTCGCCGACCAGATCGTCGATATCGAAGGCCGGCACCAGCCGTTTGAGGCGGCGCGCCAACCGGCGCACGAGCGGCAACAGCGCGCCGACTCGCTCGTCACGCGTACAAGCCGTCACCGGCGTCCCTCCAAGCGCGCCGCAACGAGCGCCGCGAACCCGCTGCGATCGCCGCGCGCGATTTCGTTGGCCATCAGATCGAGCTCGTAGTCACCCAGCGTACCGGCACCGGCGCAGAGCGGACGAAGGACCGGTGCGAGCAACATCGCTTCGAAGATCTCGCCGGCGCGACGAGCGGCGACGTTATCCACGCTGCAGGTTGTTGGCAATGCGCAACATCTCGTCGGCTGCTTGTACGCCCTTAGGAGTGCATACAAAAAGCGGACGAACATTCATAAAACGCGAGGCACCCTCGCCGGCATCGAGAAAGCCGGCACTTTCGGAATCCATGCCTAGAGCCTACCGGCTGATTGTTGCCGCACCGTCATCTCGTAGTTACGCGTAGGTGAACGGATTGCACAGAATTATGGGCTGCAGTGCAAACAAGCGAAAGGAGCGGTTCGTGAGCGACCCGACAACCCAAGGCATTCAGGCGACGTTTGCCAGCTTGAGTGACGCCTGGAAAAAAGGCGACGGCGCAGCATTTTCTGAGTGCTGCACCGAGGACGTAGACTTCATCAACTTGCTCGGCATGCACGTCAAAGGGCGGCGGGGCGTCGCGGAGCTGCACGAAAAGATCTTTCGAGGCCCGTACAAAGACAGCACCGTCGAATTTACAATCCAGAGCATTCGCTTCATCTCGCCAGGGGCATCACTCGTGATCGCACCATCTCGACTCGACGTTCCCTCGGGACCGGTGAAGGGCATCGTCTTGAGCATCGCCAGCATTTTATTCGTGCGGGACGACGACTGCTGGAAGGTGGCTAACTTTCACAACACGCGGCGCGAGGCTACTCAAGCCGACCATCTTACCATCATGCGCGACGCCGCCCGCGGTTAAGCTTTCTCATCCGCGTTGTGCGTTATTGGCAAATGCGCAGCATCTCGTCGGAGGCTTGCACGGCTTTTAGGAGTGCATGTAAAAAGGCGACCGGCCTTCATCTAGCGGGCTCGCGACCGGGGCGATCGCCTAGGGCGCTTTGAGCTCGACTGCGACGATATGAAGATCCCTTACGCCGACATTGCGAACGTAGTGCGGCTCCAGCGGCGCAAGCCACACCGCCGCGCCGGGTGCCGGCGGCGGAGTTCCTGACTCACGCGAATCGACGAGTACGTTGTCCTCGGGATCGCACCTTACGAAATCGCTCCAGCTCAAGACGTATAGCGCAGCCGGCCATTCATGAGCGTGCACCGGAGTGCGGTCGCCGGGAGAAAGGCGCGTATCGAGCACGCGAACCCGATCGTTCTCAAAAAGAACGCTGTGATGGCCGGGTGCGGCCGTCATCGCGTCGAGAGGATGAGGTGCCATGACCACTCCTTCGCCGCTCCGGAGTGCAAAGCCTGACGCCTTCCATGGCAATAGCAGAAGTATGTTTGGCCTACAAAAAGCCGGCGAAAGGGCATCGAACGCGAGGTACTCAGGCCCCAAGCCGTCCGCAAAAGGGATGGAATCGCGTTCGGTATAAATCAGGGACGCCCTAAATAGATAAGGAGCGGACCCCGTGCGCGAATTGGATTCGAACGAAGACCTGCGCGCAGAGCGCACCCGCTACTACGAACGCTACGCGTTTCCGCTCTTCAGTCACATCGACTTTCGCGTCAGTGACGCCGATGCCGTGCGACCATTCTACGACGCGCTGATGCCGCTGTTCGGTACCGAACCCACGACGGTCCGCGTCGCATGCTACGGATATACGCGTCGGTACGGCATCGTCCGGGCGGATTTCTTCAATGTGTTCGAAGACCCGGACGCACGCCCAACGGGCACGCGCATTGCATTCGCGGCGCCCAGCACCGATTTCGTCGATGAGGTCGCCCGTGTCGTACGCGCGAACGGCGGGCAAAACGTGGACGGTCCCGGCTACTTCGAGCAGCACCACCCGACGTTCTATGCGGTCTTCTTTGAAGATCCGCTGGGCAACCGACTAGAGGTCTGCCATCACCGGATGGACAGATAGCGTCTCTAAGAGTAGGGCCATCCCAACACCGCCATGAACATCGCGCTCATGCGTGCTTTTCTCACCGTGCTGGCTTTGCTATTGCTGGCCGCCTCGAGCGCGCCCCCGCGATATCTGGTGGCCTGGGCGATGGAGGCGCAAGAGCAACCGGCGCACGGCGAAGGGCGAGACGTTCTCGCAGTCTTCGACATCGGCGACGGCTCGAAGTTCGGTAAGCTCGTTGCCTACGTCCCCACGGATATTCGTGCGGAGATGGCGCATCACACAAATGTCATCATGCCCGCCAATCATCGGTTGTTTGCGGACGACTTTATGGCGGCGCAGAGTCAAATCTTCGACCTAACCGACGTTCGTCGCCCGGTCCTTGCCGCATCATTTACCGAGTCCGCGGGCTACACGCATCCGCACAGTTTTGCGACGCTCTCGAACGGCAACGTACTCGCCACCTATCAAATCAAAGGAAACGCCGACGAACCCGGCGCGCTTGTCGAACTCGACGATCGCGGAAAGGTCGTCAAAGCGACGAGCGCTGCGGCGCCGGACATCGACGAAAACATCCGACCTTACAGCGTTCTCGCTATCGAATCGCTCGACCGGGTCGTTACCACGAGCGCGGCCATGCCGCCGCTCGATACAAAGGCGCCGTCGAGCGTCGTGCAGATCTGGCGTCTCTCCGATCTCACGCTGCTCAAGACGATTCCGCTTTCGAAGCCGCCGCTCGCTAGCGGTGCCACATCTTCCGACGACGCCTTACTGCTTGGCGATGGAAAGACCGTACTCGTCAAAACCGCTTCGTGCGGCCTTTTTGTGTTGACCGGAATCGATGGCACAAACCCCCACGCGAGCTATGTCTACGATTTCGGCGGGCGTCTATGCTCCGGCGTTCCGGTTCTCGCGAGGCACTACTGGGTCGAGGCGCAAACGTCGGCGCATGCGCTGATCGCACTCGATGTTAGCGATCCCCTTCACCCCGTCGAAGCGTCGCGTCTCTACCTTGGTCCAACAGCGCGACCGCATTGGCTCGCGATCGATCCCGGTACGGGCAACATCGTCATCAACGGCACTGGCTCGCTGCTCCATCGCATCTCGTTTGCGTCGATCGACCTTCGCAGCGGAGCGATGACGCTCGACTCACGTTCGATCGATCTTAATCGCGTGTGGCCCGATGGTTGGAACGGCCCGTTGATCGCCCACGGCACCGTGTTCTATCGTTAGTTCGATGACGCGTAGAGCCCGACGATCGCGCCGCTACCCACGTTGGAGATTGTTCGCGATGCGCAACATCTCGTCGGCCGCTTGGACGCCTTTAGCGTTTGCTTCGTATGCGCGCTGCGCCGTCAGAATCTGCATCATCGCATCGATAATCGTTACGTTCGACTCTTCGAGCATGCCGAATCGAATTTTTGGCCCATCGGGTGAGCCGGTGCCGGCCGCCGATACTTTGCCGGCTGCCGGGGTCGCCGCGAAGGTCGCACCGTCGATGGCACGCAGGCGATCGGGAGACGGAAACTCCGCGAGCGTAATGCGCCCGATCGCGCGCGAACCTGCGGGAAAGATCGCGCGGACGGTGCCGCTCTCGTCGACGGCGGCTGAGAGCGCGCCGGCCGGAATTCGAAGCCCCGCGAGCCGGTAATCGAGTGCGTTACGCAACGTTCCGTCCGCCGCGCGCGAGAACTGGCCATCGCGCGTGAAGGCGTGCCGGCCACGCGCATCGACGACCTCGAAGAAGCCCGGGCCGTCGATCGCGAGATCGAATGGCCCGGCGCTGCGAGTGAGTTTGCCTTGGGCGAAGAGCACGTGCGATCCAAGCGCGACGGTGCCTTGCCCTCCGGCGCCCGGCTCGACCAGCTCCGCAAAGCTCGCCACCGATCCTTTAAAACCGATGACCCCGGCGTTGGCGAGGTTGTCGGCGATCGTATCGAGATTCCGCTGCTGCGCGGCCATGCCGCTGGCCGCGGCAAAGAGGGCCCGATCCACGCGATGCTCCTCCTACTTCACGCGCGCCGCTTCGGCCGATTTGCCGCGCGTCGCGTCGATTGCGGCGACCGCTTTTTGCGCGCTCTCAAACGAACGCTCCGCCGCCAGCACGTCGACCATCTCGGAGATCGCGTTGACCGACGGCCCTTCAAGGAACCCGCTCTGAATGCGGCTTCCCGGCGGCAAAGCAAACTCGCGCGCGTCGATGTTCGCTCCCGCGGGAACGCGCAGTGCGCCGTGGAGCCCCAGCACCGCGCGCCCCCGGAGGTCGCGCAACGTTCCGTCGGATTCGCGGACGAATGCGCCCGCCCGCGTCTCGCTGATTCGCCCGCCGGCGTCGCGAACTTTGAACGAGCCTTCCCCCACGATCGCGAAATCGAGATCGCGTCCGGTACGGCGCAAAACGCCGCCGCCGAGTGACGTGCGCTCGATCGCAACGCCGCGTGCGGTCAGAAAGCCCCGAGCCTCGACACGTCGAAAGGCATCGGTTGACACGTTAGCGAGGTTCTCCGTGGCAATTTCGAGCCGCGTCCGCGCCGCGACCATGGCGCTGTCCGCCCAGCCGATTCCGTCCATGAATGCATGGTAGCCGGCCGGTTTAGCCGTCTCGTTGCCGCCGTATGGACGATCTGCATGCTCGTCGCGTGCAGCCAGCCCTCGCCGCAGCAACGCCTCGACGACGCCGAGATCGAAGCGCTCGCTCCGCTGAAGGCCCGTTACGCCGATATCGTGATGGGGTTCGACGTCAAGCCGCAGACGACGCTGATCGTCAGCGTCGATCTGCAAACCTACATCGACACGGACGACGACACGCTAGCGGCGATGCGAAAAGAGGCGCTCGTGCGCTGGCGGTCGATTTGGCGCACCCGCCATCCGGGCGCCCGCGCCGTGGTCAGCGTCCGCTTCATCGACTTCATCGGCCGCAAGGTCGCGCAAGAATCAACGCCGGTTTGAAGCGCGGCTTCTTGCGGGATTCCCTAAAGCCTGGCGATGACGGCGTCGGTGAAAGCGTCCGTGCTCAGTGCGTCGCCCGTCGAAGGGGTCAGCTCCGCGGTTCGCAATCCGTCGGCGTAGACGCGATCGACGGCGCGCTCGATCCGCGCCGCGCCGAGCTCGTCGTCGAAGCTGTGACGCAGCATCATCGCGGCGGAAAGAATCGCCGCGGTGGGATTGGCGATGCCCTTTCCGGCGATGTCGGGCGCCGTGCCGCCGATCGGCTCGTAGAGACCGAACTGCCGCCCCAGCGAACCGCGCGTTCCAAGGCTCGCGCTGGGTAACGTCCCGATCGAGCCCGTCAGGATCGCGGCTTCGTCGGAGAGGATGTCGCCGAACATATTCTCGGTGACGATGACGTCGAAATCTCCCGGCCGGCGCACCAGCTGCATTGCCGCGTTGTTGACGAGCAGATGCTCGAGCCGGACGTCCGGATACTCCGCCGCTACTGCTTGCACGACGCGCCGCCACAGACGCGAGGTCTCCAAGATGTTTTGCTTGTCAACCGATGTGAGGTGTTTGCGGCGCGCGCGGGCAACGTCAAAGGCGACGCGCGCGATTCGCTCGACCTCGGGCGCGCGGTAGATCATCGTGTCGACGGCCTCGTCGACGCCGTTGACGGTACGCTGCTCTTTCGGCCGGCCGTAATAGATGCCGCCGGTAAGCTCACGCACGACCATGAGATCGAGGCCGGCGACGAGCTCGGGGCGCAGCGACGAGGCATCCTCGAGGCCCGCGAAGACTCGCACCGGACGAAGGTTGGCATACAGCTCGAAATCTCGACGCAGCAGAAAGAGCGCGTACTCGGGCCGCTCGACGAGCGGCTTGCCTTCGTATTGCGGCAGGCCGACGCTGCCGAAGAGAATCGCGGCGCTGCGCTCGCAGAGCTCGCGCGTCTGCGGCGGGAGTGCCGGCAGGCCAAGCGCGAGCGCCGCCCCGCCGACGGGTGCTTGCACGCATTCGACGTTGGGGAAAACGCACTCTAGGACGCGAGATGCCGCGGCGACGACTTCGGGGCCGATCCCGTCGCCGGGGAGGAGCGCGACGGTACTAATAGACGGTGATGCGCTTGGTATCGTCGTGCTTGGGCGCCGGCTCGGGCGGGGGGCTCTCGGCTTTTGGCGCCGTCTTCCCGTCGCCGTTATTCGCCGGCTGTTCCGTCCGTTCGAGCAGCGCGAGATGCGTCATCAGCAGACTGCGCAGCTCGCTCTTCGCTTTCTCCGTCGCTTCGACTGCGCGCTGCTGCTCGCGCCGCACGTTGGCGATCGCATCGCTGTAGCCGGCGATCTCGCGTTCGGTCGCGAGCCTTGCCTGCTCCTTGATGAGATCGGCCTCCTTGTGCGCCGACGCCTTGACCTCGTCGGCCGTTCGCTGCGCGAGCACGAGAGTGTTTTGCAGCGATTCTTCCATCGCCTTGAAGTGGCTCACGCGTTCCTTGAGATCGGCGATCTCCGCCTCGAGCGCGGCGCGCTGCTGCGCCTCGTCTTCGAACGTCTCGATAACCTCGTCCAAAAACGCGTCGACCTCGGCGCGGTCGTAGCCCTGCAGGGCCTTCTTGAACGACTTGTGCTGTATGTCTACCGGTGTGATTTTTTGCATCGCTTCGCGTCCTACGTCCTATTGGTCATGAAATCGAAGGTACCGTCCGCCGTCATGGAATCGCGCAGACCCGCGGCGCTCACCACGATGCCCGCCGGAACGACCAGATAGATCGACTCGGCAAGCTTCTGAATCTTGCCGTCGATCGTGTAGGCGACCCCGGAAGTAAAATCGACGACGCGCTGCAACAGCGTCCTGTCCGCGTTCTGCAGGTTCACGATGACGACTTGCCGGCTGCGCAGGGCGTCGGCGATTTCGACGACGTCCTGGTAGCTGCGCGGGGAAAAGACGCTCACCTGCGTGCCGCCGCGCCGTCCGGCATTCGATAACGGAACGACGCGTCCGCTGGGAACCTCTTCTTCATAAAACTCTTCTTCATCGTCGCGAATCGAAAAGAACGAGCCGATTTTACTAAAAACGCTCACTAGTGCCTCCCATCCGTGCGCGGGCCAAAGAGCGCCTCACCGATGCGCAACATCGTCGAACCCGCTCGCAGCGCCTCGCGCCAATCTTCCGACATGCCGATGGAGAGCGTAGTTCCACCTACACGCTCCAAGGTCTTGGCGGCAAGCTCAAAAGCGGATGAGATCGCGTCGCGGTCCGTCGTCAGCGGGCCGATGGCCATAACGCCCTCGAGGCGCAAGGCCGCCTGCCCGCGGAGCACGTCGGCGAGGCGTTCGGCCTCGCGCGGGGGGCATCCAAAGCGCTCTGCCGGCGAGACGTTGAGCTGAAGCAAGACAGGAAGGCTCTTGCCGCATTCGACCGCGGCCTTCGAGAGCGCGATGCCGGCTTCGGCGCGATCTACGCTCTGTACGAGATCGAAGGCTTGCGCAATCCCACGGGCCTTATTGGTCTGCAGATGGCCGACGAAATGCTTGCGCACCGGCGGGAGCGCCGCGAACTTGCCTCGTGCCTCCTGCAGATAGCTCTCACCGATATCGCTCAAGCCGGCCTCGATAGCCGCCACGATCGATGCAGCGCTCTGACGTTTAGCAATCCCGACCAGCGTCACGCTCGCCGGCTCGCGTCCGCAGCGCTGGAGTTCCTCGTCAATTTCGCGCCGTAAGGCCCGATAGCGTTCGTGGACGCTCTGGGTCATCCACGGGCCGGGCGCGGCGCGACGTTTCGAGCCTCGGTTCTGGGACCGGGCCGCATCGCGCAAAAGACGACTCCGATGACGCCGGCGACGATCATCGGCACCGCGTAGAGCTGGCCGCCCGTCAGCCCCAACGCGCTGAAGTCCGTCTGGCGCCACATCTCGGCAATCGTACGCGTGATCCCGTAAAGCGTGAACCAGGTCCAAGCGACGACACCGTCCTTGGGCTTAAGCCGGTAGACCAGGAGTATGATCGGCAGCGTCAAGATGTCGAGGATCGCCTCGTAGATCTGCGATGGGTGACGGTAGGCCGGCATGCCGTTGACCAGCGGCGCGGCGGGAAAGACGATGCACCACGGATGGTCCGGCTGGCAAACGTCGCCCCATAGTTCGTCGTTGATAAAGTTCACGAGGCGCACGAGCGTAATGCCGACGGGCAGCATCATGACGACCTCGTCGCCGACGACGGTATATTTGAGGCCCGGATGACGCCGAACGAAGATCCAGATCGCGATGAGAACGCCGACCAGACCGCCGTGGAAGGCCATGCCGCCGTTCCAAATCGCGATAATGTTGATGGGGTTGGAGACGTACATCGAGGCGTCGTGCTTGCTGATGATGTCGTTGATGACGAAGAACGTTCTGCCGCCCACGATCACGCCGACTAGCGCGTAGAAGAGAAAATCCTGAATGTCTTGTTTGGTGAGGCCCAGGCGGCGGAGGCCGGCCGGGCGGCTCATCCACAGGTAGACGCAGACGAACCCGACCAAGTAGGCGATTCCATACCAGTGGATCCCGAAGCGAGATCCCAGGTGGATCGCGATAGGGTCGATGTTCGGATAGGTGAACCAGTGCTGCATTTCTAACAATCTTCACAGATGACCGCGACGACACATATCACCGCCGGCATCGCCTTCCTAGCGGGCCTCGTTTCCTTCGTTTCGCCGTGCGTCCTTCCGCTGGTACCCGCTTACCTATCCTTGCTTACGGGCGAGAGGCTGGAAGATCTGCAATCGGCCACGTCGGCGAAGACGAGGATACACTTGCTCTCGCACGCACTTGCGTTCGTCGCGGGATTCAGCCTGATCTTCATCGCGCTGGGCTTGAGCGCGAGTGCGATCGGCGGCGTGCTCGACGCGAACCGGGTGCTGATCGCGCAGATCGGCGGCGTGCTGGTCGTCCTGCTGGGCCTCCAGATGATGGGAATGCTGCGCATCCCCCCGCTGCTGATGCGGGACACGCGGGCCCATCTCAACCTCGACCGGCGCACCCTGTGGACCTCGGGGCTGGTCGGCATGGCCTTTGCGGCGGGCTGGTCGCCCTGCATCGGCCCCATTCTAGCGGGGATTTTGGCGATTGCGTCGCAACAGCACAGCGCCGCGGCGGCGCTGCTGCTCTCGTTCTACTGCCTTGGGCTGGCGCTCCCGTTTCTGGCAACCGCGCTGGCAATCGGCGTCGTTCTGCCCTTCCTGGGGCGAATCAAGCGTTCGTTGCGGGTGATCGAGTTCGCCTCGGGCGCGTTTCTTATTGCCGTCGGATTGGTTCTCGTCAACAATGCATTCCTCAACGTCGCCGGATGGTTCTATCAGTTTGTACCGCAACCGAATCTCTAGCCTCAAACAAGCGCTCGTCATCGCGGCAGCCGCCATTGCGACGCTTGCCGCCGACCAGTACAGCAAGGTTTGGATCCTACGAACCTGCGCCCCGATACCTCCGCCCTGCCGGACGATAGTTCCGAATTTCCTCAACTGGACGTTCGAGCGCAACGTTCACGGCGCGTTTGGACTATTCGGCAGCAGCGCCGTCTTGCTGATCGGGATGGCGATCGTCGTTCTCGTTCTCTTTTGGTTCAGCTTCCGCGAGGCCGCCGCACGATCGCAGACGGTGCGCATCGCCTTCGGCATGATCGTCGGCGGTGCGATCGGCAATATCGTCGATCGCGTGCACTACGGGTTCGTAATCGACTTTATCGACTTTTTTCGCATCTGGCCGAATATCTTCAACGTCGCCGACTCCTGCATCACGGTGGGGGTCGGGCTGCTGATCCTTTCTAGCCTTGTTACACGTCGTCACCGCTGAGCAGTCCGGAAAGCGTACCGATGTTCTGATCGCCGCGCTCTGCGGCGCCCCGCGATCGCTCATCGCGCAGAGTGCTCGCCGCGGCGACGTCACCCTCAACGGAATTTCGGTAAAGCCGAGCCGGGCCGTCGAGACCGGCGACGTCCTCGAGTTCGAAATCGAGCTGCGCAAAGCGCTCGTCGCTCAACCCGAATCGATCCCCCTCGACGTCGTCTACGAAGACGAGGATCTGCTCGTCATCGACAAGCCGGCCGGCATGATTACGCATCCGGCGCACAGCGCGACGAGCGGAACCCTCGTCAACGCACTGCTCGCCCACGTCCAGGCCCGGCTTCCCGGCGATCTCTTGCGCCCCGGCCTCGTCCATCGCCTCGATCGCGACACCTCCGGCCTGCTCGTCGTAGCCAAGCGCGACGAGAGCCTGCACGTGCTGGGCGTTGCGATGAAGGCGCGGCGGATCGAGCGTGAATATCTCGGCCTCGTTCGAGGCGTCCCCGAACACCCGCTCGGCTCGATCGAAGGCCCCATCGGCCGCGACCCACGCAACCGTCTAAGGTTCGCGATCACGGCGGACGGTAAACCGGCGGTTACGCACTACGAAATGCGCGAGCGTTTCGAGAAGCATTCCGAGCTGGTCTTCCGTCTGGAAACCGGGCGAACGCACCAAATTCGCGTGCACCTCGCGGCGATCGGCCACCCGATTCTCAACGATCCGCTCTACGGCAAGACCGAGTCGCGTTTCGAACTTCCCGGGCAGGCGCTCCACGCATGGCGCCTCTCGTTCCGCCATCCGCGCACCGGCGAACCGATGTCGTTCGAAGCGCAACCGCCTCCGGAGTATGTGCACGCGAGAGAACTCGTTTCGACGCAAGGATGAGCGGTACGTGACGCTGCGGAACCGCTCGTCGCTCCGTCATCCATGGCGCCGCTCGTCGGTTCGACATTCCGCAGCATCACGTACCGCTCACCCTTTTTCTCTGCGTCTTCCCTCGCGATGAGGAGTGCGGCGACGTTTACGCTTCTCGCGAAAGATGGAGCGGCGCGGCGGGGGAGGTTGGAACTAACGCATGGGGTCGTAGAGACGCCGTGCTTCATGCCGGTCGGAACCACGGCAACCGTGAAGGCTCTGACGCCGGGCGATTTGGAGCGTGCGGGCGCGCAGATCGTGCTTGCGAACACGTACCACCTCTGGTTACGGCCTGGAATCGAAACGCTCGAAGCCGCCGGCGGACTTCATCGCTTCATGGCGTGGGAGCATCCGATTCTCACCGATTCTGGGGGATTTCAAGTCTTCAGCTTAGAGAGCCGGCGCGAACTGAATGACGAGGGGGTTACGTTTCGCTCGCACCTCGACGGCAGCGCGCATCGTTTTACACCCGAAAACGTCGTCGCCTTTCAAGAACGTATCGGCAGCGACGTCGCGATGGTGCTCGACGTCTGCGTGAAGCTACCTGCGACGCGAGAGCAGATTGAAGAATCGGTTCGGCTGACGACGCAATGGGCGCGCCGCTGCGCCGCCGCATCCTCGAGCGACGCCACCGCGCTCTTTGCCATCGTGCAGGGCGGGCTCGACGACGCCCTGCGCGAGCGCAGTGCCGCCGATTTGATCGAGCTCGATTTCCCCGGATACGCGGTCGGCGGCCTCTCGGTCGGCGAGACGCGACGAGAGATGTACGCGACCGCGCGCCGCACGGCGGCGCTGCTCCCGGAGCGCAAGCCGAGATATCTGATGGGCGTCGGAACGGTCGACGATCTGCTCGAAGCGATCGACGCCGGCCTCGACCTCTTCGACTGCGTCTACCCCACGCGCTGCGGACGAAATGGCCGGGCGATGACGCACCAGGGCGAGCTCAACCTATTCAACGCAGGGTTCGTTCGGGACACGACGCCGCTCGATGCGCGGTGCGATTGCGAGGTTTGCACGACGCACACCCGCGCCTACCTTGCGCACTTGTTTCGTTCGAAGGAGATGCTCGGACCGCGCCTGCTCAGCTATCACAACGTCTACCTGCTGGGGGCGTTGATGCGCGAAGCGCGCGAGGCCATCGAAGCAAACCGCTGGCCGGAGCTCCGCGACCGGCGCTTACGCCAAGGAGCTTAGGCCGCGAACGACCTGCGAGCAGTCGGCGCAGATCTCCGGATGTTGGGGATCCCCGCCCAGCTCGCGGTACTTCCAGCAGCGCGCGCACTTTTCACCGTCGGCGCGCAAGAGCTCGAACTCTTGCGCATCGCCCGCTCGCAGCTCGAGCTGCGAAACGACCAGCGCCTCGCGCAAGTTGTCGCCGAGCGCGGCGAGACGCTTGTATGCGGGCATCGGCAGCGTCAAGACGACGCGCGCTTCGAAGTCCCGGGGCGACCCCGATGCCGCGACTCGCGCGCGCAACTCGCGCAGCATCTCCCAGAGCGCGAGATCCGCTTCTGCTCCCGCGCGAAACCGGCTGGCGTCAAACGAGCTATCGAAGACGCTTTGCGCGGTCGCGCGCGCCCATTGCGGGAGATGCTGCCAGGCCTCTTCGGCCGTAAACGACAGCACCGGCGCGACCGCCGTCAAGAAACGCGTCAAAACGTACAGCAGCGCCGATTGTGCGCTGCGCCGCCGCGGATCGCTGGCCGCGCGAGAGTAGAGCGGATCCTTGAGTGCGTCGAAGTACAGACTCGACATCGAGCTTTCGAACTCGACGATGCGTAAATACGCGTCGTGGATCTGACAACGATCGTACGCGTCTTTGACGCCGGCGACGAAAGCGTCGGCGACGGTGCAGGCGAGCCGATCGATCGGCTCCATCGCCTCGCGCGCCACGACGCCGCTTGCGCTTAAGTCGTCGAGATTCGAGAGCATGAACCGCATGCGGTTGCGGATATTGCGGTAGACGCGCCCGACTTGCTCGATGACGTTCGGCCCGAAGCGCACGTCGTCGATCGGCTCAACCGATGCCGCCCACAGGCGCAAGACGTCGGCACCGAAGCGGGACATCGCGTCGTTTGCATCGATGCCGGTACCGCGGGACTTGGACATCGGGCGTCCTTGCTCGTCGTTCACCCAGCCGTTCTTCATGACGCGGCGATACGGGGCTCGGCCCTTGATGGCCGCCGCCGTGATCAGCGAGCTGCGAAACCAGCCGCGAAACTGGTCGGCGCCCTCGAGAACCATGTCGCTCGGCCACGGCAAGCCTTCTCGCCCAAGGACCGCGAGGTGCGTGACCCCCGACTCGAACCAGATGTCGACAATGTTCTTCTCCTTCTCGAACTCCGTCGCTCCGCAACGCGGGCAGACGAATCCGTCGGGAAGGTAGACGTCGACCGGATCGCTCCACCAAGCGCCGGCGCCCACGTCGCCGAATCGTTCGGCCGCCCTTCGCGCGACGCGCGGGTCGAGAATCGACTCGTTGCACGATTTGCAGACCACCGCCGGTATCGGAGTTCCCCATGTGCGCTGCCGAGAGAGGCACCACTCGGGATGCGTCTCGATCATCTGGCGTTGACGCGCGCGGCCCCATTCCGGCACGTACTCGACCGCATCGGTCGCATCGAGCGCGTGCGCGCGCAACAGATTCTGATCCATGGCGAGAAACCACTGCGCGGTCGCGCGGAAGATGACCGGGTTGCGGCAACGCCAGCAGTGCGGGTACGAGTGCTCGTATTCGGCAGCGCTCCATAACGCGCCGCTTGCGCGCAAGTCGTCGATGATTCGCTCGTTGGCAGCGAAGATCTGCAGGCCCGCGTACGGCCCCGCCTCCGGAGTGAAGTATCCGGCCGCGTCGACCGGGTTGAGAATCGGCAGATCGTACTTCATGCCGGTATCGAAGTCGTCCGCGCCGTGTCCGGGCGCCGTATGCACCGCTCCGGTTCCCGTTTCGAGATCGACGTAGTCCGCGAGCACGACGACCGAGTTCCGATCCATGAAGGGATGACGCACCGCGAGCCCGTCGAGCTGCTCGCCGCGCGCCCGGCCGGCGAGCAACGCAGCAGCGAAGCGCTCTCCGAACGCTCGCTCCGCCAACGCTTCGGCCGCAATCACCAGCTCGCCGTCGACGCGGTAGAGGCCGTAGGTAGCGCCGGCGCGCAGAGCGATCGCAACGTTGGCGGGCAGCGTCCACGGCGTGGTCGTCCAGATGAGAAACGAAATGCGCTCTCCCACCGGAGCCTCGACGCCGAACGCTTTGAGAATTTGCTCGCGCTGATCGCCGTTTGCGGGGAAGCGCACGTAGATCGAAGGAGAAACGCGGGGCTCGTACTCGATCTCTGCCTCGGCCAGCGCCGTCTCGTCGTGAATGCACCAGAGTGTCGAGCGCAAGCCTTTGTAGATCTGCTGGCGCGCGGCGAGGTCGGCGAGCGCGTTGACGATCGTCGCTTCAAAAGACGGATCGATCGTCCGATACGGGTGGTCCCACAGCCCAAAGTTCCCCATGCGCCGCCGATGCTCGCGCTGGCGGTCGAGCCAATACAGCGCGCGCTCCTTGCAGCGCTCGCGCAGCTCGAGCGGATCGATCGAATGGAAATCTTTGATGCCGAGGTGCATGAGGGTCTCGTACTCGATCGGAAGCCCGTGCATATCCCAACCCGGTACGAACTTCGCGTACTTTCCATCCAGCAGGGCGATCTTCACGAACATGTCCTTGAGCACCATGCCGAGGAAATGCCCCATGTGAAGCTCGCCGTTGGCGTACGGCGGCCCGTCGTGTAAGATCCAGGGTCCGTTGGGAACGTTGCGTTCCAAACGGCGCTCGTAGGTGCGCTGCTCGTCCCACCACGCGACGCGTTGCGGTTCGCGCATCGCCAGATCCGCCTTCATCGGAAAGCTGGTGCGGGGAAGGTTGAGCGTGGCTCGATAGTCCGTCATTGCTCGTTTAAGAGTTCGCGGAGCACTTCGAAGTTGCGTTCGGCCGCCTTGGCAATGACGCCGGCTCGCGCGCGCAGCGCCGCTGAAAGCCCGTCGCGATCGGCAACCAGCCGGTCGACCAGGTCGTCGATCTGCCCGCCGGGCGGAGGCTGCGCGCCCGGCGTCCACAACGGTTCCAGCGGATATTCGAGGTCTTCACAGAGCGCACTGACCTTGGGATCGTACGGAATCGCCAGGAACGGAACGCCGTACCGAGCGGCGAGGACCAGCGCGTGCAGGCGCATACCGATGACGACGCGCGCCTCCTTTAGGACTGCCGCCGCCTTTGCAAGAGAGCACTCCGGGAGAAGCACCGGGGCGGAGGCACAGGCGCGAATGACGTCCGTCGAGACTGCTGCGTCGGCGGCGCCCCCGAGCGGCAGGAATGCCGAACGGATACCGTGGCGCTCGGCCAAACGATCGACGGCACGCGCCACGATCTGCGGCGTGTCGCGCGATCCGGCGGAGCGCCGCACGCTGATGACGGCGTAGGGGCCGCTCTCGGGGCCCAGGCCCTCGGCCGCGAGATCGACGCCCACCTCGGGTGCCTCGTAGAGGAATACCGGATCGGCGGTCCGCTCGATCGGCGCCTTCGGCAAGAGCTCGCGGAGCAGCCGCAACGATCGTTCGTCGCGTACGGTTGCGCGGTTCACGCCACGGCAGAACCTTTGCACGAGCAATCGTCCCCAGAAGTCGAGCGGACCGATCGATTGAGCGAAGATCATCGACTTGCGCCCGGTGCGCACCGCCTCTCGCAGGATGGAGGCATAGTAGAGCAGACTTCGCAGACTCGTTTGATTCTGCAACAGGCCGCCACCGCCGGAGAGCACCACGTCGGCACGGCGAACCGCCGCTCGCACCGCGCGCCATTCCCAGCGTGGCGTCGCCTCAACTTTCAGGAAAGATTCGGTTCGCTTCGGCGTCGCCGAGAGCACTTCGATCGGCGCCGCCGGAAGCGTGCGCCGCACACCGTCGACGATTACCTCGAGCAACGCCTCGTCGCCGAGATTCCCGAAACCGTAGTAACCCGATACGAGCACGCGCGCGCTCACGACCGCGCGAGCACGCGACGCCGGTAGATCCAGATCAGCAGCGCGCCGATGATGGCGCCGACGATCAATCCGTTGACGACGCGCAGCAGGGAGACCTCGATTGGCGTGTGCAGATGGGAGAAGGTGTCGATGACGTCGCCGATTCCGACGCCGATGCCCAACGCGAGCAGCCAGCCAACGACGCGACGATGCAGCGGCAGGAGCGCGGGGAGCAGCATCAGGCAAGGGAAGCCGATCAAGAACTCTTTGAAGCGTGGCCGCACGGTCAGCGCCGCGGTAAGGAAATGCCGCAGCGCAAGCTCGATGGGAGATGGGGAGATATCGCTGTCGTTCCCACTGCGCGCGAGCATCAGCGCCCCGGCTGCAACGATCGCGATCCCGCCCACGAGTTGATAGGCGAGCACCGGAGAAAGGAACAGATCTCGCGGGCGCTCGAGACCCGAGCCGAATCGCCGGTCAAAGAGGTAGAGCACGAGCGCGATGAGCGGTGGAAGCGCCAGGACGAGCCGCACGCCGCGAAAGCGCTCGATCTCTTCCATCGCGAGCGGCATGCTCATCAGTCCGACGACCACCAGCGCACCGAGCAACGCGACGCCGGTTGCCGCGACCGTCCAGCCGAAGCTTCGCGCGAGCTGCGTCCCAGTCGCCGGCGCGGGCACCTCGTGCCAGGCGGGGATCAGAATCAGCAGGGCCGCCGTCGCGAAGAGCAGCGCGCCGGCGAGAGCAATAGCCGAACGCGCAAAGGCGTCGTGGTGCGCGAGCAGGCCGCCGAGGTAGAGCGCAACGGTCAGCCCGTACGCGACCGCAGCGATACTGCGGCGATACCATCCGAAGAACTCGAGCAACAGGATGAAGATCGACGGCACGGCGAGCGCGGCGAGTCCGACGAGGATGCGATTGTTGCCGCGGTACTGCGGTATCGGCGTGGCGCGCCCGAGCCGCAAGCCGCCGGCACGCAGCTCGTCGGCGATCCGTTTGACCATCTCGACGTTGGTTGCTTCGATCGAAAGCTTGCCGTCTTGGTGTGCCCACGGTCGTAGATAGATAACGCGAACGTTCCGTTCGCGCGCCCCGAGCACGTATCGTGCCACGACCTCATCGAGCTTGAGCTTGTCCAACTCAGTCTTGGCGATCGCTTGGACGCGCACCGTCCGTCCCGGAATCAGCCGCGCGAGCGTTTCGCTGCCTTTTTGCACCTGGCTGGGATCGTATGTCTCGATCGAGCCGAAGTTGAAAATGTGCCGCTTGAACGTCTCGGCAGTGTCTTCGAGATGATCCGGATAGCCGACGACGGCATTGCCGAGCCCGAAGAAGATGACCGTCGAAACCTTCGGATCGTAGCGCAGCACGTCGTCGAAGAGCGCGTCGATCTGCGGCGCGGCAAAGTGCTCGTCGTTCTGAAAGCGCGGCACGACGAGTAGCGCGAGACGGTGCGCGAGCTCGATCTGCTCGGTCGGAATTCCGAGTGCGACCGCATTGAAGTAGTCGACCTGCGTTCGGACCTCGATCAGCCACGGCCGCGCCGCCCGCAACACCCGCACGCTGTTGCGGCTAAAGTGCAGGGTGAGCTGGGAAAGGTAGCGGCGGTAGGTCGCCGGATCGGAGACGATCAGGTAGATCGCGCCGTCGTCGATTCGCCGGTTCGCGACGAGACGCGCGAGCAGCGGGTCGCGGATCGGTGATAGCCGCGCCGCATTGACCAGCGCCGCCCCGGTGGTCGCGTAGGCCTTGCCGTTGTTGCCGACGTTTGTCCCCAGCTCTTCGGTCAGTGCGAGCGAGGTGAGGCCTGCGCGTCGCAGGGCGATCAAGAAGGACGCCGGATTGTAGTCGTAGGAGCGCGCGAGTGCGTCGAGATCGGTAAAATCCATTGCCAGCTCGACGCGCCGGGCATGCGATTCGGTGCGCACGCGAAAGAGCGCGACGGCCAGCGAGGCGAGGAGCGCAACGAGTAAGATGACGGCCGCGTAGCGCGTTCTTGGAGTATAGAGCGTCACGAAGCGAGTCTCGTTCGCTCCGGCGAGGCGGTTTTTCTGCCTGACGGCCGGGTGATTACAGAAGGGCTCGCCATGGGCGAGCCCTCCTGCCGTCGCGTATGCGCGAGTCCCTTTTTGTCGGGTCACACATACCGGGTGTGGGCGACGCTTGTGATTTCAACGCGTTCGCTCGCGGCCCACGAGTCGAGTGACGCGGACGGTCGGGCTTCAACGGTGGGGGACTATCCCCTCCAAGAGGCCGTTACCACTTTGGTGTGCGCTTTTCGAGAAATGCGGCGATACCCTCGCGCGCATCGGCTTCGAGCGCGTTGCGGGTCATGACGTCTTTCGTGTAGCGGTACGCCGAGGCTTGGTCGAGATCGATCTGCGCGTAGAACGCGGCCTTACCGATCCCCACGACGGTGCGGCTCGCCGACGCGATCTTCCCGGCGAGCTCGAGCGCCGCCGCGTGAAGGTGTTCCGGTGGCACGACACGGTTGACCAAGCCCCAGTCCAGCGCCGTCCCGGCGTCGATGGGATCGCCGGTCAGCAGCATCTCCATCGCACGCTTACGTCCGATCGCGCGCGTCAGCGCGACCATCGGCGTGCTGCAGAAGAGCCCGATGCGAACGCCCGGCGTCGCAAACGATGCCTCCGTCGATGCAACCGCAAGATCGCAGGCGGCGACGAGCTGGCAGCCCGCCGCGGTCGCGACGTGCGCAACCTCGGCGATGACGGGCTGCGGCGTCTCCACGATGCGCGCCATCAACTCGACGCAGGCATCGAAAATCATCGCGTATGCGCCCGCATCGCGATCGCGCAGCTCGCGAAGGTCGTGGCCGGCGCAGAACGCAGGCCCTTCTCCTCGCAGGATCACCGCGCGTACGTCCTGCTCCTTCGATAACGACGCAAGTGCCCTCTCGAGCTCGCGCATCATCTGCAGCGAGAGCGCGTTGCGTTTCTCCGGGCGCCGCATCGTGACGACCGCGATCTCCCCTTCGCGCTCGACGCCGATGTCGGCATAGGCGGCCAACGTCTCCATGAGGAGAGCCTTTACCAAGGCGGTTTCGTACTCCCTGGAACCGGTGACGGAGAAGGCGAGGCGGCCGGCGTGGGCGGGGACGAGGTACCCGGGGAGGACGAAGGCGAGGCGGCCGGCGAGGGCGACGGCGCCCGCATCGCAATCGCCCAGGCCGGATCGGGCTTCACCGCCACGCCGTGGTGGAGCGCCGTACGGCTGGACGCCGCGTAAGAAGTAGTGGGGAAGCTCGTTTTCACATAAACGTAGAGGGCGACGGCGTGATCGCGGGCCGTGGCGCCCGGCAGCTCGCCGTAGAGCGCCGCGATCGCGTAGCCGGTGGACGCCAACCAGGGATCCCTCGGATAGGCCCGCGCCCACTGGCCGAACGCATCTTGGGTGAGGAGCAGCAAGTGCTCGGCCTGCTCGGGCAGCAACTGATGCGTTTCGTAGCGTTTCTTGAGCTGCATCGTCTCGTAGCGAATCCGCAGCGCGCTCATCTTGAGCTTGCCGAAGTATTGGTCGGCCGGCGCGGTAATCGGGGCAGCCCGCGCCACCATAGCGATCGTCGTCAGCATGGTTTCGCCCCTTGTACCCCGGCCCGGTCGAAACCATCGCCGGCCGAGGAACGAAACGCCACTGGCCCCCTAAAGGCGGAAATGGTGGGCGATGACGGGCTCGAACCGCCGACATCCTCCTTGTAAGGGAGGCGCTCTCCCAGCTGAGCTAATCGCCCCTGGCATCCGCCGGACGGAGCTTTCGACGGGCCGATGCGGACTTCCGACCGCTCCTAAAGCACTCTCGTGCCTCGCAAAAGGTTTAGGGGAGGCTGAGAGCCGGGAAATTGCTTATTCTACGGGACCGCCATCCTTTGAAAACACATTATCGCGCAGAATACACCAGTGACATCCGCAACGTCGCATTAGCACGACGGGGGGTGGCAGGCTTTGCCAATGCCTGCGGCTTCTCCGAAAGCGAGATTGCGGATATCCGACTCGCCGCGGGCGAGGCGCTGAGCAACGCCGTCGAGCATGGGAACGCCGGCGCGAACGCGCTTGGATTCACGGTCGAGTGCCGGTTCGACGGTGACGAGCTCTCGATCGAGATCCGCGACAACGGCCACGGCTTTTCGACGCCGAGCTACCACGGGAGCATCGAGCCGGATCAGCGCGGCAGGGGGTTCGGCATCTTCCTCATGCGGCGCCTGATGGACGACGTCGCGTTCTCGGGTAACGGAACGGTCGTTCGATTGGTCCGCCGCCACCGCGGTGGACGGCGTCTCTCCCTCAACGGGAGCGTCTAACTTTTCGTCGCGATCTGCTTCTGTAGTTGAGAGATCGCGGCGCGCAGCTGCGCGTCGCGCTCGGTCTCTCCGAACCGCGCGTTCTGGTTCTCGTCGATTCGAATGTCCGGGTCGATTCCGCGCAGGTTGATGTCGCGCCGATTCGGCGTGAGGTAGTGCGCGGTGGTGATCTTGATCGCCGCGCCGTCCGGGAGCGGCGTTAGCGTTTGCATGACGCCCTTACCGAACGTCTTAGCTCCGACCAGCATCGCAATCCCGTCGTCCTGCAGCGCGCCCGCGGTTATCTCCGAAGCCGAAGCGGTGTACTGATTGACGAGCACGCTCACCGGCAGCGTAATCGCAGCCGTGGCGTCGGCGTGGATCGTCGTGTCGTGCCGTCCGCGCTCTTCGACCGTCAGGAGCGCTTTATTAGCGATGAACTTCGAACTGATGTCCAATGCGGAGTCAACGTAGCCCCCGCCGTCGTTGCGCAAGTCGAGAACGAGCGCCTTTGCGCCTTGCTGATTGAGACGCGTGATCGCCGCATCGAACTCCGTGGGCGTCGCCCGGCCGAAGGCCATCACCCAGACGTAGCCGATATTGTCGGCGAGCATCCGGTAGATCACGGTCGGCGGCTGCACGTTGTCGCGCGTGATCGAGACGACCGACGTGGCATTCGCGCGGGAGAGGGTCACGGACACGACGGTGCCCGCCTGGCCGCGCAACAGCGCGCTCACCGCGTCTACCGCGAGGCCCTTGGTCGGCGTACCGTTCACCGACATCACGAGGTCTCCGACCTGCAGGCCCGCGCGTTCGGCGGGCGTGCTGGGCAGAACGTAAGTGAGACGAACGTAGCCGGTGGTGGTGTCGGGCTCGATCATCACGCCGATTCCACCGATGCGCGCCGGATCCAGGGCTTCATTGAACGCCTTGAACTCTGTCGGCGTAAAGAACTGCGTGTAACGATCGTTCACGGCCTTGGCCATCGCAACGATCGCCGCGTAGGCAAACTCGCTGGGAGGCACGCGCGACGCATGCGCGGCGTTCGCGATCGCGGCGTCGAGCTCCGCAACCGTCGCGTCGCGATCGGAGCCGGGGCGCAGCGCCGGCGGCGAAATCGCGACCCCGTGTTTGTGCGCCGTCTCGACGAGCGCAGCGCCGGCCGCGGCGAGCAGCGCGTGCGGTTCGACGGGCTCGTAGTACGTCGTCGTCAGCAGGCGATAGCTCTCGGCGACGTCACCGGCAACCTGATACGGCAAGACTTCGCCGGCGGGTGCTGCGCCAAAGCAGATGACCGCTGCCGCACAAAGCGCAGCATACCGGAGGAGATCGCGTTTGAGCATCATGACCCTTTCTTCTTTACCCACTTGAGAAAACGCTTTACAGCGCCGGAGCGTTTCAGCAGGCGGCTCGGCGAAGGCGATCCATGATCGCCATTCCCAGCCCGCTCTCAGCTACCGGCTGCGCGTCGATGCGTTCGAGCCCCATCGCATCGAGTTCGTGAAGAGTTTTGAAGAGATTGGCGGCCGCCTCGCGGAGGTCGCCGCTCGGGGAGAGCACGCGCGAGGCAGCATAGCCTTCGAACGGCTGCCTGAGTGCAATAGCGCCGGCTCGCCGGCGTGCGGCGAGCGGCACGTTATCCGGCTCAACCACGCGCAACCGCGTTGCCGGCGCATAATGCGTCGCCAACTGTCCGGGAGCTCGCACCTCCGCACCGCCGGCCGCGCGCACGAGCGGACCGATCAGCGACTCGATCTCTTCAACGGCAATCGCACCCGAACGCAACAGCGCCGGGCGCGGCTCGAGCGTGACGATCGTTGACTCGATTCCGCGCTCGGTCGCACCGCCGTCAAGAATCAACGCGACGCGTTGACCGAGCATCCGGTCGACGTGCTCGGCGCGCGTCGGGCTGATGCGCCCGAAGGGATTGGCGCTCGGAGCCGCCAGCGGCGAGCCCGCCGCTTCGATCAAGGCTCGTGCGATCGGGTGTGCGGGCATGCGAACCGCGACGGTCGACAAGCCGGCGGTTACCAATTCCGGTACTTCCGCTCGCTTGGGCAGCACCAGTGTCAACGGACCGGGCCAGAAGCGCTCGAGAAGGGAGACGGCCGCAGCGGGAACGTCGGCGGCAACCCGTTCCAACATCGCCATATCGATCACGTGAACGATCAAAGGATCGAACGAGGGACGCTGCTTGATCTCGAAGATCGCGGCGACCGCGCGCGGCTGAAAGGCGTCCGCTCCCAAGCCGTAAACCGTCTCGGTGGGAAAGGCGACGACGCCGCCCTCGCGCAGGACCCGTCCCGCCTCGATGACGGCCTTCGGCGTCGCTTCAACGATCATCGGCTGCTGGGCGAGCCGCTCGTCCGGGAAGGGATGCCGCGCGAAGCCGAACCATATGGTCTTAAGGTATGGGCGATCGAAATCGGTTCGCGCGGCTTATATCGCTGGCTGGCTTCCTTTGTGCCGGTGCCGTTTTGGCGGCCTTGCCGGGTTGCGGCGGCGGATCGGGAGGCTCGGTGGCTGCCCCTTTCCTCCCCCCGCCCCCGGCGAAGCAGGGCAAGCATTTCAAGCACATCGTCATCTTGATTCAAGAGAACCGCACCTTCGACAATCTCTTCGCCACCTTCTCCGGCGCCGACGGCGCGACCGTGGGCAAGACTCATAACGGCGGCACGCTGCGCCTTCGGCCGGCCGATCTCGAGAGTCCGATCTCGCCGAACAACGGCTACTCGTTCTGGCTGCGCGACTGGAATCACGGGAAGATGAACGATTTCGATATCGTTCCAATCGGATCAACCTCGGGGACCTACGTCTATCAGTACGTCCGCCCGGCACAGATCCGGCCGTATTGGGACTTGGCAAAACAGTACGTGCTCGCCGATCACCTGTTTCAGACGCAAGGCAGCGGAAGTTTTACCGCGCACCAAGATTTGATTCGCGGCGACACCGCCATCAACGCGACGTACAACCTTATCGACTTTCCGACCGGGGGCGCCGATCAGCCCTGGGGCTGCGACGCGCATCCCGGCACCAAAACCTCACTGATCACGCAAAGCGGCGAGTGGAGACCGTATCAGAACACCGGACCCTTCCCATGCCTGACGTATCGCACGCTGCGCGACACGCTCGATGCAAAGGCCCTTTCCTGGCGCTATTACGCACCAGCGGTTGGGCAAAGCTTCGGCGGAAATCTCTGGAACGCGTTCGACGCGATCAAAGCCGTTCGCTACGGGCCTGAGTGGCAGACGAATCAAGCGAGCCCCGAGACGAAAGTCTTCACCGACATTAAACGGAACACGCTTCCGGCCGTTTCGTGGGTAATACCCGACTATCAGAACTCCGATCACCCCGGCGACAACTCGGATACGGGTCCCTCGTGGGTCGCGCAAGTCGTCAACGCCATCGGCGAGAGCAAGGCGTGGAATACGACGGCGATCGTCATCGTTTGGGACGATTGGGGCGGCTGGTACGATCACGTGGCCCCGCCGGGCGAGCGAAGCTACGGCGGACTGGGATTTCGAGTACCGGCAATTGTGGTTTCGCCGTACGCGAAAATGGGTTACGTATCACACGTGGAGTACGACTTCGGCAGCATCATCAAGTTCGTGGAAGAGAACTGGGACCTACCGTCGCTGGGTACTTCGGACAAGAACGCTGCCAGCTTCCTCGACGATTTTTTTGACTTTACGCAACAACCTCGCGCCTTCGTTCCCATCGGATCCAAATACGCGAGAACGTACTTCCTGCATCAGCGGCCCTCGAACCGGCCCGTCGATAATGAATAAACGATAAGAAGGCGACTACGCAAAAGGTAACTGAGATTACTCATGTCACGTGAATCACAACGACAAACTCCTCCCGCATGGAAAAACGAGCCGGACGGCGAACGACAGTCCTGGATTTATATGAGCACGCTTGAAAAAATCGCCGATTCCGGTCCCGCACGCGCGCCCCAGGCCGCGACTGCCGGGCCTATCCCACGCCAGGTCGCAGTGCCGGTCGTGCTCTCCGACTTCCAGCGAATTTCGATGACCGAGCCGCGCGAGCAAGAAGAGCTCAAACGAATTCAGGCACACTTCATGACGATCGCGCAGAGCGCGCGCAAAGGCTTGAAATCTCGCGAGGAGCGCGAGGAGCTCGAGCGCGTGATCGCCGAGCGCATGGCGCGCTACGGCGCCTCGAGCCAGCACATCGCCCGACGCCAAGTCAGCGTGCTGACGTCGCGCTTCGTCGTGCCGAACCCCGAGAGCGACTACGAGACGGTACGCCGTTACGGCGATATGCGAGCCGCCACGGGAGAGGCGCTCGACGAACGCATGAGCCTCTTCGAAGAGGTTGCGTGCGACGTTTTCGAACGCGTCTACGCCGATCCGAACGCGCAGCCTCCCGACGATATCGTGCACGTCAGCTGCTCGGGGTATATCTCGCCGAGTCCGGTGCAGACGTTTCTCTCCCGCCGCAAGTGGCTTCGCACCGGCGTCACGCACTCGTACCACATGGGATGCTACGGCGCGTTTCCGGCCGTGCGAACGGCGGTCGGGCTCGTTGGCTCCTCCTTCGACTCGCTGCCGAAGCCAAAGCGGCGCGTCGATCTCGTCCACACCGAATTCTTGTCGCTGCACTTCGATCTGTTAGGCGAGGAGCCCGACAACTTCGTGACGTCGACGCTTTTTGCCGACGGTTTCATCAAGTATTCGGCCTATCCGCAGACGGAGTTCGAACGCAAAGGGGGCCACGGCCTCAAGATTCTGGCGATCGACGAATACATTCTGCCCGATTCGCTGCCGGAGATGACGCTGCGCCCCGGGCCGCTGCAGTTCGACATGTCGCTCTCCAAGCGCGTGCCCTTCATGATCCGCGATTCGATCGGCGATTTCGTCACCTCGATCTGCGAGCAAGTCGGGCTCGATTTCGAGCGCGAGAAGCAATCGATGATCTTTGCGATCCACCCGGGCGGCCCGGCGATCCTCAATCAGATTCGCAGCCGCCTCGGCATCGAGGAGTCGCAGATTGCGCTGAGCCGAAAGGTCCTCTACGAGAACGGAAACATGGCCTCGGCGACGGCCCCCCACATCTGGCAACTGATCGTCGACTCCGACGAGATTGCGGCCGGGACGAAGATCCTCAGCATGGCTTTTGGGCCGGGCCTGACAGTAATCGGCGCGCTCTTCGAGAAGCTCTAGCCCCCACAATGGCTACATCAGAAACGGCGAAGCCCGAAAATTCTCCGTTCCCGCGCCCTTTTATTGGAGCGTCCGCGGCGTCCACGCGGCGGCGCCCCTCTTCGTGGCGTTAGGGAATCTCGAATCGAAGATGCTGCAGAGCCGCATCGCGACTCAGACCGTCGACCGGCCGGTCTACATCTGCGGGCTTCCGCGAGCGGGGACGACGATCACCCTGCAGATGCTCAGCGAGCATCCCGACGTCGTCACGCACAAGTACGCCGACTTCCTGATGCCGTACATGCCGTACGTCTGGAATCAGGTCTTCCCGCGAATTCCGGTCGATGCGATGCGCAAACCGGTCCCCCGCATTCACCGCGACCGGATCCAAGTCACGCGCGACAGTGCCGAGATGGGCGAGGAGATTCTCTGGGAACACTTCTTCCCATTCATCCACGACGAGAGTAAGTACAGCGTCCTCGACGGCTCGACCTCGAACCCCGGCTTCGAGCGCTTCTACGTCGATCATCTGCGCAAGCTCGCGCTGGTTCGCGGCCGCACGCGCTACGTGAGCAAAGCGATCATGTGCGTCGTGCGCATGCAGTATTTGCGGCGCCTCTTTCCCGATGCGCGCTTCTTACTCTACGTCCGCAACCCGATCGATCACATCGCCTCGATGATCAAACAGGATCGGATCTGGGCCGAGCTCGAGCGCGACGACCCGCGCCAGATCGAGATCATCGAGCTGACCGGCCACCACGAGTTCGGCCCGCACCAGGTGATGGCCAACGTCGGCAACCCCGAGATGCTTCACGAGATCCGCCGCCTCTTCGACGCGGGGCAAGTTGCCCAATCGCGGGCCCGCTACTGGGCGTACGTTTACGGATTCGTAGCAAAGCAGCTGGCGGACGACCCGCAGCTCAAGTCACGCGTCTGCATCGTGCGCTACGAGGATCTTTGTTCGGATTCGCTCGCGACGATCGACCGTATCCTCGCGCATACCGGGCTCGAGCCGGAAGGCTTTGCGGCGGCGCGCGAAGCGTACGGCAAGAAGCTCTCGTTCCCCGACTACTACAAGCCCGTCTTCAGCGCCGGCGAGCTCGCCGACATCACGGCGGTTACGAGTCCGGTCGCCGAGTCGTTCGGGTACGACGTCGGTTCGATCGCACAGCGAGCGAGCGTCGCCGCCGCACCCTGACCTCGAAGACACGGGCCGGCGACGAGTAGCCGCGCGCGTTACTGTTCGTCAGGAATCCGCGGATCGAGGGGCTGCCTGAGGTAGAATGCGGCATCCTTGGGAGCCTTGATGGGAACGAACTTCCGCGGTTTTTGCGAGAAGTCGAGACAATCGGCCGCCGGCGAGAGCGCGCGCTTATCGGCAGCGGACATGTGCGGTAAGTTGAAAAGATCTTCGCCGAAACGAAGCACGCTCGCGGTCTCGTACTGCTTGTGCGATACGTAGTTCTTCTTGGCGTAGGCGGAGATCACGATCAGCGGCACGCGGAAGCCTAGACTGTCGTAACCTTTGAACGGCGGCGGCACGTGATCGTAGAGCCCGCCCCAATCGTCCCATTGCACGAAGACGACGGTCGAATCCCAGAACTTGCTCTTGCCCACCGCGTTGACGAGCGACGTCACCCACGAGGGGCCGAGCCCGCCGCCGCACGAGAGATGGTCGGAGTCCTCGCAGAGCGGCGTAATCCAGGTAAAGCTCGACAAGTGGCCCGCTTTGATATCCTTCAGGAAACGCTTCTGCGGCGTAATGACGTCCTTCTTCCAGTCCGGACCATTGAAGATATGTTTGACCGCTTGATACCCGGACCAAAAACCGCCCAAGGGCTCGTTGTACTCACTCGTGTAGAAGCGCCAGCTAAGCCCGGCGTTATCCAGCTCGTCGCCTAAGGTCGTGTAGTTAAAGCACGGGCGCTGATAGCCGGTGTATTCGCGCTGATGGTTGATGGTCGCGACCGAATCGCCGTAGGCACCCTCGCAGCCCCACTGGTTGGAAGGAACGTCAACGCTCGAGTGCGCCTGGGCGGCGATGATGTATTGGTGTGCGACGAAACTCTCGTCGAGCTGCGAAGCAAACATTCGGTCGGCCAACACGAACTCGTGGGCCATGTCGAAATACGGCTTGCTCTCGCTATGCGGAACGTACGCGTACTGTCCGTTGCGCGGTCCGCCTTCCTGGACCTCCGTATTAAAACCGTCCATGCGGCAGTGCGTCCCCGGCAGCTTGCCGGTTCCATTACACGCATTGAACATCGAGTGCGCCGAATGGTCGATCTCGTACGACGTCTTCAGGCTCACCGGTTGCAAGTCGACCTTCTGTCCCGTCGTCGTCTTGCCGCTCGAAACCGTATCGGCTCCGGGGTAGCCCTCGAACATATCGTCGAAGCTGCGATTCTCTTGCACGATGTAGACGACGTGCTCGATCTTTCCGGAGCCGGTCGCGGCCGGTGCACCGTACGTGCCGGCGCTGGCAAGGGAGGGAAGCGTCGAGCGCACCCCGCCGCCGCAGCCGCCGAGCGAGAGCGACGTCAAAGCCAAGATCGCAGCGATCCTCTTTTGGTTCATCTTAAATGCCTCTAGTTTTCGAGCTATTCTTCGTCCGGAATGCGGTCGTCGACCGGTTGATTCAGGAAGAAATTCGGGCCCTGGGGGGCTTTGATCGGCACGAATGCGCGCGGCTTCTGCGTGAAGTCGAGGCAGTCGCCGGCCGGCGATTTGGCGCGAGTGTCGGCGTCGTTGAGCTGTTGCAGCCCAAAGAGATCCTCGGCATAGCGCAGCACGCTCGCCGTTTCGTACTGTACGTGCGAAACGTAGTTTTTCTTCGCGTAAGGTGAGATCACGATGAGCGGTACGCGAAAACCAAGCCCGTCATAGCCTTTGAACGGCGGCGGCACCGGATCGTAGAGACCGCCCCAGTCGTCCCATTGCACGAAGACGACGGTGGAATCCCAAAACTTGCTCTCGCCGACCGCATTGACCAGCGACGTCACCCACGACGGGCCGAAGCCGCCGCCGCAGATCGTGTGATCGGAGTTCGGGCAGGTGGGCGTAATCCACGTGAACGACGCCAAGTTCCCGGCCTTGACGTCCTTGAGGAAGCGCTTCTGCGGCGTGATCACGTCTTTCTTCCAGTCCGGACCGTTGTAAATGTGATCGATCGCCTGATAACCCGACCAGAGTCCGCCGAGCGGCTTATCGTACCGGCTCGTGTAGAAGCGCCACGGCAGGCCGGCTTTGTCGAGTTCGTCGCCGAGCGTCGTGTAGTCGAAGCACGGGCGTTGAAACTTGCCGTACGTGCGCTTGTCCGTGATCGTTTGCACTTTATCGCCCGGCTGGCGTTCGCAACCCCAATCGCCGCCGGGAACGTCGACGCTCGAGTGCGCCTGCGCCGCGATGATGTACTGATGCGCGACGAAGCTTTCGTCGAGCTGCGAGGCGAACATATGGTCTGCGAGAACCCATTCGTGCGCCATATCCCAGTAGGGTTTGGTTTCGGAGCGCGGGACGTATGCGAACTGTCCGTTCGGCGGACCGCCTTGCAGCGGCACTTTGTTGAAGCCGTCCATTTTGCAGTGCGTTCCGGGCAGATCTTTCGCCGGTGCGTCGCACGATAAGAACATCCCGAGCGCCGTGTGGTCGATATCGTAACCGAGCGTGAGCGGGACGGGCTGAAGGCTAACGGTCTGTCCGGTGCTCGTCTTCGCCGTGCTCGAAGTTCGCGCGTGCGGGTAACCCATGAATAGGTCGTTGAAGCTGCGATTCTCTTGCACGATGTAAACGACGTGTTTGATCTTGCCCGCTCCGGAATCAGAGACAAAGCCTAAGCCTTGCGCATCGGGAGCCGGTAGAATCGGCACGCGTGCGGAATTTGCGCTGCAAGCCGCGGCGGAGGCGCCAAGCAAAACCGATAATATGAAAACGAAGATTCTCTTCATCTTTAAAGAGAAACGTTTCCGAGCGCTCGGGCGTTCTCCCCCGCGCCGTTAACAGCGTAACGAAGCGCTTGCACGCAACCGCTTCACCTCGGTACGGAAGGTAGGAGGGCCGTGGGAATGGTAACTCAGGAAATTCCCAGACCATACTACTGTAAAAGGAGCTTTTGTGAAGGGACCCCTCAAACTCATAGTGCCGCTAGCAGCGGCGCTCGGAGTCGCGGCTTGTAGTGCCGGCGGCTCCTCCAACGTGCCGTCGGTGTCCGGCATTGCCGGCCTGAGCGCGGCACACGTTCCCCAATGGGCGCTGTCTCACTCGGCAGTCCCGGCCTGCGCCGGAAGCCGTGTGGGTCAGGCTCAGTGCGACGTCCTGATCTCGACGATTCAGGGCGGAGTGCACGGAGACACCTACGCAGGCTGGAACGCCCCCGATCTCGAGAAGGCCTATAATTTGCCTTCTTCTTCCGGAGGCAAGGGCCAGACCGTCGCGATCGTCAACGCGTACGACAACCCCAACGTCGTCACCGACTTCAATACCTATCGTGCCGGTATGGGACTCCCGGCGGCTACTCTGCTCAAGTACAATCAGAGCGGGCAGCAGAGCAACTATCCGCAAGGCAGCCCGGAATGGGGCGTAGAGATCGACCTCGACGTCGATATGGTTTCAGCAAGCTGTCCGAACTGCAAAGTCATCCTCGTTGAAGGTAACTCCAACGCCTGGAGCGACCTCGGGGCGGCAGAACAAGAGGCTGTCAAGCTGGGTGCGACCGTCGTCAGCAATAGCTACAGCGGTAGCGGCGGCAGCGAATCGAACTACGAGACCAAGGGCATCACCTATCTCGCCAGCTCGGGCGACGCCGGATATGGCTTGGGCCAGCCGGCTACCTTCCAAGACGTGGTCGCGGTCGGCGGCACCGTGCTCAGCAAGGTCTCCGGCAAGCGCGGCTACAACGAAGTCGTCTGGCCCGACAGCGGCGGCGGCTGCTCGAGCACCCAAGAAGCCAAACCGTCGTGGCAAAAGGATCCAGATTGCAGCTACCGCACAGGCAGCGACACCAGCGCAGTGGCGGTTAATGCAGCGGAGTACGATAGCTACAACGAACGCGGTTGGATCACGGTTAACGGAACGAGCGTTTCTTCACCGCTCGTCGCTGGCATGTACGCCCTCGAGGGCAACACCACGAAGCAGACCGGCGGTGAGAACCTCTGGAAGCTCAAGAAAAAGAAACTCAAGAAAGAGATCAATCCAGTGACCGAGGGATCGAACGGATCCTGCGGCGGCGAGTACCTCTGCACGGCCGGAACGAAGCAGTTCGGAATCTACTCCGGACCGACGGGTTGGGGAACGCCTCACGGAGTCAAGGCACTCTAAGCGAACGATCGACGTCTCTTTGACGTATCAAAAGGGGGCGGGCGCCACGGCGCCCACCCCCTTTTTTTATCCCGGCCCGGCACTCACGAGAGATTCACCGGCGCATCGATCGATGCACCGTTTTTGCAACCCAGGAACGCGACGGGAGCCGTCCCGCCAAGATGCCGATGAGGCTCTGACCGCGCCGCAGACCTTATGCGCAATGTTGTTTTGCGAATTACTCGCACGCTCGGGAGCCGTCCCGACGAGATGCCGAGGAGGCTCTGACCGACGAGCGCAGCCACGGATGGCGGAGCGAGGAGGCAGAGCAGCAGGAGCGGAGCCGGATGCGGAGCGACGAGCGGCTCCGAGGCGTCTTGTCGAGACGGCTCCCGGGCGACGGGGTGGCGGAGCCGGATGCGGAGCGACGAGCGGCTCCGAGGCATCTCGTCGGGACGGCTTCCCGGCGCGGAGCCGGACAAAAAAACATCGGGCCCGCCGGAGCGGGCCCGATGACGATTCGACGATTCGAATCCTAAGAGCGTGTTTGCTCTAGATTAGTAGCTAAGCGCGACGCCGTACGGCTCCGCCGGAGGTCCGCTCAGGCGGCCGCTCGGAGAACCACCGGCCGGGTAGGCCCAGTAGTCGACCGCGCTTGTGCCCGAGTCGTTGCACCAGAGGTTCGGACCCATGGCAAGGGTCGCTTGCTTCTTGGTAGCCGGCGTGATGTCTTTCTTGCCGCCTACGAAGTACGCATTGACCGTGTCATCGTAGTTGCTGAAGCAGCTGTCGCTATAGTCCGTTTCCTTCGACGAGCTCAGCGTGGTGCCCGACAGAGTCGAGGGCCACGTGCCCGAGAGGAACGTTCCGGTGGCTTCCTGATCGCCAAGGCCGATGGCCGAGCCATCCCATGACGTGCCGCCCGGGAAGTCGATCTGGATCGGGCCGGTGCAGCAGCCGGAGAGAACCGTCTCGCTCTTCGAGCCGGACATCAGGGCGCAAGCAACGATCGAGCCAGTTCCTTCCTCACCGATACCGATGAGGTCGCCCGCGGCATCGTAGCCCATCGTCCACTGGAATTCGCAGGAACCGGTGTAGGTCGTCCCCTTCGAGGGGTCGCCACCGGCGAAGACGGTGACTTCGCCCGGGTTGAAGCTGGTGATCGCGACGTCACCCTTTGAGTTGACCGAGCAGCCCATCGGCTCGCCGACGCCTGTGTAGGTCTGCGTGGGGCTCGTTCCGCCGTGCTTATACTCGACGGACGTTCCACCGTAGAAGTTGTTCATCCAGACATCGCCCTTGGCGTCGCTGCACATGCCATACGGCGCGTCGAAGCCCGTCAGCGTTCCGGCCGACGTGCCACTGGGATAGTTGTAGACGTAAACGTCATTCGTCGCCCAGTCGCCGACGTAGAGAAGGCCCTTCTTCTTCTTTTTGTGGTGTTTCTTGTCGGGGCCATCGTTCATGAACGACTTGCCATGGTCCGTGTGGACCGGGCGGTTCAAGAAATGCGGCTGCGTGAGGGCCGCGTCCTGGATCTTCGAGAGCGTGGTCATGCCGGTCTGATGGCCACTCGGGGCCGCCGACGGACCGAAGCTCGACGAGCCGCCACTGCTGCAAGCAGCCAGCATGGCAGCGGCCACAGTAGCGCCTACGGCGTACTTGGCCAAGCTCGAAATTTTCATTTTAGAAATTTGCTCCATTTCTTTCATGAAAGTGTGTATGGGGGTCATCAGACTCTCTCGGCAAGCCTGACTGGGGACTCCGTGGCAGGTAGACCGTTAGACCCAGGACGGAAAGTATGCTATACCAGCCTCCCGCATGTCAGGACGGACCACGTTGGTATGGGGCTCCCGTCCCCGTCGCTTAGCGCTTCCTGAGGCCATCCCCTGCCTTGAAATTCACGCTGGTTGACTTTTTTCGAATGCAATAAAATTGCTCGCTTGTTAGATGCGCCAAGCACGTGCTCTATCCCTCAGCAATGCTCGTAACGGCCTGGACGAGCGAGTCTTTTCCTTTGGTCGCGGTTTTGAATGCCAATCGCGCGTAATCGAGGACCTCCGGGAACCGGCGGAGGTAGCCCGAGATGAAGCGCCACGAAAACAGGCGCTGTGGCGAGAGGTACTCCGCTTCGTAAAGCAACAGCAGATTGGCCACGATGAAGTGGCGCATGGCGCTGCCCCGCTTGACGTGCACCCTCCATCGCTTCGAGATATCCACGTTGGTAAAAATGGTGTTGCGCAGCGAGCCGGAGAGCACCGCCGGGTGGACGGTTACCGAGCTGTCGTAGGTCTCGGGCATACGCTCCAGCCGCTGGATCTTGCCGTCGCGAAAATCGACGCACCAATACTCGGGACTCGGCTTCTCGATCGGGAAGACCCAACGCGCCTTCATCAGCGGGCGTAGGAACCACGTCGCCTTGAAAAACTTTGTAAAGTAGTTGGCGAAGTCTTCGAATGCGATCTGCTTCTGTTCTTCGGAACGGTAAGCTTTTTCGAGCCGCTCCTGCACTTCTTGCGCTCGCTGCTCCGCGTACGCGACCATATCGTCGACGACGTCGCCTGCGAGGTTGAAACCGGACTCGGACGACCAACTGCTCCCGACGGGCATGACGACGAGGGACGTCTGCGGAACGCGCTTCGAGTTCGCCTCGAAGTACGTCTTCATCTCGGGCCCCGAGACGAGGAAACGGTTCTCGTCTCGGACCTCGCGATGCAGGTGGCAGATTCCGCTCGCGAACGGGATCGCATAGCGCGGGCGCAGCTGTTGTGCGGCCGCAACGAAGGCTTCCATATAGGTTTTCGCGTCCACCGGAAGGCGATCCGAGGGATCTTCGAAGGTGTAGCGCGTCGGATACGACCAGGCCGGCGAATGGCTTCGCAGCATGAAATCGACGTTTGGATACTTTGCGCGGAAGTTACGCCACGACGACGGCAGAGGTTTTGCGTCGTTGAGATCGACCAGGACCGTGCCGTCGGCTTCGACGACCGCGACGCTGTCGTCTTGGAAGCTGATTTGGTAGCTGGTGAACGTCAGCCCCTCGGCCAACTGGATCGGGCGCCCGTGCTCGAGCTCGATGATGCGCGCGAATCCGATGTCGCGCAGCTGCTCGTGCAAACCGGAGATCGGAAACCGCGGCACCATCACCGTCGTGTTCTTCGAGAACTTCTTGAGCGTCTTGGGATCGAAATGGTCGAAGTGCCAGTGCGTTACGTACACGTAGTCGGCATCGAAGATATCCGCTTCGAAGATCGGCGGGGGCGCGTGCCACCAAGCCGACCAATAGGCCGGTTCGTTCAGCCAGGGATCGATCACGAGCCGCTTGCCGCGAGCCTTGATATCCAAACACGCGTGGCTAACGATGCGAAATTGCATAGGTGCGGCTCCTTCGTCAGGGATTTGCCGTCTCCCATCCTGCCTTACGCGTCGCCGGCACGAACCTTATTGCATCGAGGGCGGAAGCGAATAGGTGAAGCACTCGGAGACGACGGCACGCTGCCCGTTCCCAGCGCTTACAGCACGCCGGCGGCGCTTCGCGCGCGCCAACTGAAAAACCGCGGCAGGAAGCCGATGTTCGTGAGTTCTATCCGAGCACCCCAATGGTCGCAAACGTGGCTTCGGCCGGCGTCGAGCGGCTGGCGCTCCTTCTGGGGCTATCGCTTTTCTTCGGCTTTGCCTTTGAAGGGTTCTACGCCGATGAGATGCCGCACCGGCCCGGCGGCGTCCGCACCTTCCCGCTGCTCGCACTCGCGGGCGGCGCGCTCTATCTTCTCGAGCCTCGCTATGCCGCCGCGTTCATCGCGGGGCTGCTCGTCATCGGCGGCTGGATTTACGCACACGTCTCGCTCCACACCACAACCGAGGCCGCAGAAGGTTCGCTGGTCGTACCCACGAGCAATCTCCTCGCCTTCATCCTCGGCGCGTTGTGCGTCACGGCGCCCGTCTGGTTTTGCATCGCCGTAGCCGTGGCGGCGGTCCTGTTGCTCGGCGGGCGGCGCACGCTGCACGACCTCGCAAACCGCGTTCCGGCTTCGGAGATCGTCACCGCCGGACAGTTCCTGATCCTCGTCGGCGTCGTCTTGCCGTTGCTGCCGGGACTCCCCGCTATTCCGTACACGACGGTCACTCCGTTCGGCATTTGGTTAGCGGTCGTCGCCGTCTCCTCGATCTCGTACGCGAGCTACCTGCTGCAACGCTTCGTGCTTGCGCACGGGGGAACGCTGGTGAGCTCGATCCTCGGCGGCCTCATTTCGTCGACGGCGACGACGGTCGTGCTTTCTCGCCGATCGCGCGACGAAGGGATGACGCCGCCCTTGCAAGCCGGTATCCTCGCCGCGACGGCGGTCATGTACCTGCGAATCCTGATGGTATGCGCACTGTTCAATCTCGAACTCGCCCGGCTGATCGCGGTGCCGCTGATCGGGCTGGCAGTGCTGAGCGCGCTGGCCGCAGCCCAGCGCGCGCGCTCCCATGGCGCCGCTCCGGCCAAAGGTGACTTCTCCAACCCGCTGCAGCTTTCGACCGCGCTCGTCTTCGCCGCGCTCTTCGTCGTCGTCTCGATGCTGGCGACGTTCGCGCAGCATGCCTTTGGCCATGCGGGAGTCTACGTTCTCGCCGCGATTGTCGGCGTCACGGATATCGACCCATTCGTGCTGAGCCTCGCGCAAGGCGGCGCCGCCGGCGTCGGAGCGAGCGCAGCCGCCGTCGCGATTCTCATCGCGGCATCGTCGAACAACGTGCTCAAGGCGGCGTACGCGCTCGCGTTTTCCCGGCAGCGGGCGGCCGCGGTTCCGGCCGCTATCCTCGCACTGCTCGCCGTCGCCGGCGTCGCGGCCGCCTTTCTCTTCGTTCGTTAAAGCGTATAGCGGCGGGAAGGCTCCCACGCCTCGGCGATAACGGAGAGCATGAAGCCGATTCTCGTCCCCGTCGATGGTTCCGATTGCTCGATGCACGCGCTCGATTTCGCCGTCGAACTCGCGTCGAGTCTGGCCGCGGAGATCGTGGTTTGTCACGTGCTCGACCTCTCGCGAGCCGCCGCAATGAGCGGCGGCGCCGCGCAACTCGTCGAGGAATCGATGGAGGTTTTGCGCACGGAAGGAAAGGACATCCTCGACCGTGCCGTCGCCCGCGCCGGCGCGAAGGTTCACGTTAGCACGCGCGTGCCCGAGGGTGCGCCCGTCGAGCAGATCGAGCGGCTTGCGGCCGAACTCCCGGCAAACTTCATCGTGCTGGGCAGTCACGGACGCACGGGATTGGATCGTCTGCTCATGGGGAGCGTTGCGCAAGGCGTCGTCCGTGCCGCATCCGTACCCGCGATGGTCGTGCCGTGCACGCGCGCGAGCGCTTGAGGCACTCGGCGATCTTCTTGCGCAGGTTGTTGATGTGACGGTCGAGCGTCCGATCGTAGAGCCCCGGCGCGCGTCGCTCGCCGGGGCGCGGCACAACGGCTACGGTGAGAGAAAGAGGTGATCGTGTCCGGCACAGCCGCTTGCGCCGGCGAGACAGCGAATCGAGAACTCCGGCTTTGCCTGCGGCTGCATCGGTAACGTATAGGCGCTCAGGCTTCCGTCGGCAAGCGCGAGCGTATAAAAGAGCAGCCGCGGGGCGTCGGCGGCAAGCGCGGAAACGATTGCCTCCGAGTGCTGGTTGGGAAAGAGCCCCTGGGCCGGCTGCAACGGCTCGTTGAACTGGCTCATGACGTTCACCGGCGGCGACGGCGGCGAACCAGGACTCGGCGAACGCAGCGCGCCGAGATACTGGCCCAGCAAGACGGTATCGGGATTGGTCGCGGTCGGCAGATACTCACTGGCGTCGACGAAGTCGGCCTGCGCCAGGTCGACGCCTAGCGACGACGGCTGTTTTGCGTAGGGAAAAGAGACCTTGAAGAGACGCGAGATCGTCGTCGCGTTCGCATAAACGTACAGCGTCGCGTTCACGTCGAAACGCGCCTGCACGAGCGTCGAAAAACCGGCCGTCTTCGATCCGGGTTGCCCGAACGCGATCCGCACTCCGGCGACGGTTTTTTTCGAGAGCGGCGCGCGCAGCTCCGAGATCTCATGGCCGAGGTTGTTGAGCAGCCACAGGTTATCGTTGGGATCGTACTGCATATCGACGAGATCGGCGCCGTACGGCCCAACTTCGGTAATTGCCGGCGTCAGCTTGATCGATAGCTTCACGTGCGACGGCGCGAACGAAACGATCGGCGGCTTGAAGATGCGAATCGCGTCGCTGCTCGCAAGTGCCACTTCGCCGAGCGGTCCGACGGCAATCGCCGGCGGTCCCGCAAGGCCGGGCCACTCTTGCAGCGTTCGCACCGGTTTCGCGTTGGCCGCGAGCGGAAGGCGATACGCGTAAAAGGTTCCCAGATGATCGACGTAGAGAAAGTTCGCCGGCGGCGTTGCGTTCGGGGGGATGGGAACCCCTCCCGAGATTGGAGCCGGACCGACGGCCGTGCAACCGGAGATGGCGACGAGTGCGGCGCCGATTCCAACGATCGCGGCAAAGATTGCCGGGACCTTCATCGGTCGAGGCTCCCAAAGACCGGGCCGAGCGAACTGCTCGAGCTTGCGCCGGTGTCGAAGAGAAAGAGCGAAAGGCGCGAAGCGTTGTGAAACGGCAGCTCGTTGCGCTTATCGAAGGCGTTGACGATCGCCGGCGTCACGACGCCGCAGACTTTGCTCGAGCTGCCGCACGTGAAGGGCTTGGTGCCGCGGCCCACATAGCCCCCGACGTTCGTGACGTGCGCACCCAGCGAGACCGTGGTGACTTGCCCGAGTGTCGCGCTGCCGAGTCTCCGGTAGTTCGATCGACTCGACGCCGTAAAGGTACCGAAGTCCGCGTTCGGCGCGGCAGGTGAGGCTTCGTAGAGCGAGAGCTGCGTCCCAGTCTTCGAGCCCGCAGGCTCTTCGAAAGTCAGCACCCGGTAATTCGGATAGTTTCCCACAAGTGCGAGGGTGTAATCTTTCCCGCCTGTCAACGGCGAGGACTTGAACGGACCGACGCGATAGCCCAGGACGTTGAGCGCCGACATCGACTTCGTCCCGGGCGCCATGTTGAGAAACGACGTAATCGAGCCGTAGTTGAACTGCGAACTAACGGTCTGGCCGTTGACGCGCAGGTACGCAGCGCCGATTGGTTGCGGCAGGCCGTTAATGAGCGTCTCGAGCGAAGGAGCCGCCTCGGCAAAGCGCACGCGGACCACTGAGGACGCCGGCGGCGGCATGCCGTTAGAACTCGAACTCGAGCCTCCGCCGCATGCGGCGAGCCCGAGCACGATCCATGCGGTAAGAAAACTCCGCGGGCGAAACTTCATCGAGGCTCCAAAAGGAAAGGGCTTATGCGCGCCGCCCGAAAGCGGCGCGCATAAGGTGGCTTGTTACTTAGGCCTTGAGGCAGGCCGGGGTCGTATTGTGCCCGGTCATTGACTTCTGGATGGCCGCTCGAGTCGACGACGGAAGCGGCGTGTACTCGAGGTTGGGAAGCGCGGAGTTCCAGGCGCTCGAGTCGAGGTACTGGATCAAACCCTTGAGATCTTTGAAGTGATTCGAGCCGGCACGCTTCTGATCTTTGCCGTAGAACATGAAGTAGCTCAGTCCGACGATCGGATACGCACCCGCGGGCGGGTTGACGAAGACCGACGGCGGCATGTAGAGCTGGCAGTTCGGCGTGCTGGAACCGAGCGAGTTGCCGTCGGAGCCCATGCCGAACTGGATCTTGCTCTCAACGGCTTTGCTTAAGCTTAAGGCTACGGCATTCGCATTGGTTGGGCTGACGAATTTCTGGCCGTTGAGCAACGCGGCTTGGCCAAGCGACGGGCTCGTGGCGGCGTTCGCCCAGGCGCCTTCGGCGTATCCGGTTGCAAACGGTGCCCCAGTTCCACTCTGAATGCCGGTGATAACACCCGGATTACCGCTGGCACCGACGAAGGTCGAGCCCGAAGGCTGCGCGCCGGTCGGGCCGGTCCAGGCTAGGGCGTTCAGGTTCACGGGCGGGAAAGTCCACGCAGCGCTGCGGCCGTTCTTTTGGTATGGCGCCTTCGCGAAAACGCCCTTCCAGGTTTGGTTGCAGCCCGACGTGCTGTCGTTGAGCTTGTTCTCAAACAGGTAGGTCGTTCCACTGCCGTCCGAACGGAAGTAAAAGGTGATCGGCTGGTGACCGGCGACCGGGGTTCCGCCGTTGTCCTTGGTGATGGCGGCGTCATCCCAGAAGCCGATCGTGCCATTGGCGATCGCACAGTAGGTCCAGGTCGTGAGTTTGAGCTGGTTTGAACCAAGTCCGGTTAGGCCGCTGCCAACGTACGGGAAAACGATCGGGCCGCCGTAGGTCGGAAACTCGAACGGCTGACCGTAGGTGGATGCATAGGTCGTGGCATAGGTCGTGCCGCTCGCGCAGCATTCGGAAGAGGGCATCGCGACGTCGCTGCCGACGAAGTCGATCGGGTCTCCGCGTCCGCCAAACCCGGTTGGCGAGGCGCTGAGAGCGGCACACGCGGTCGCGCCGACCGTCTGAACGCCTTCGAACTCCTTACGTCCGAAGCCGCTGCCGGTGAGACAGTATAAGAAGGCATTTCCGTCGGCATTTTTCTGCGCCGCACCGAAAAGGAGGGAGCCCGGTCCGGGAGTGGGTTGACTGTCGGTAAACAGACCGACCGGCTGATCTCCAAGGTTGTAGCCGTAGGCCGGGAACGTTGCGCCGCCGGCATGGATATCGCCGGCGCCGTTATCGTCGCGATGGACCCGACCGCCATGTTGCGCGAGGTTCGGCAGCGCCGACGTGCCCGAAGCGGGAGCCGCGTTGCTGGTGCTGCACGCGCTAAGCGCCAGCGCCGGCAGTACCGCCACCGTCAGAGCGAAAAGGATCTTTCTCATGTGGATGCTGTTCCTTTATCGAGCTTTTTGGTGCTTGAAAGGGTCTCGTTCCGGCGAATGAACGCCGGTAACCGGGCCGGCCTTCGCCGATCCGGAAATTGCTGTAATGACGAGGGCCACGGGGCCATTGAGCGCAGTTGCCGATCCGGCAATGCGCAGGGAGGGCTTGACGAGGCCGTTGCCGCTCGAAGAAAACTCGTCGATCGCGTCGTTGAACGCGTCGAGCGCAAAGAGCGTCGAGCCACCGTAGATCTGTATCTCGGGAAAGTAGAAGAGCAGCGGATTGAACGTGTTCGTACAATCCGTGCCCTGTGCGTTGATGCCGTCGAGCGTCAACGTGCGCAGCGGCGCTCCATCCGTGCTGCCGCTGGTCGCGCCCGCTGAGTAGACGTTCACCGCAGCCTGGCACGTCGTACCGCCGCCGCTGCCGCTCTTGAGAATGTTGGCGATGAAGATCTCGCCGCTCTTGTTGAGCGCGATGCCGGTCGTCGTCCCGGGGCTTAGCTTCGTCTTATCATCCCAAGGAATGATGCGCGACGGCGTTGCGCCGGGATTGCCGATGTCTGCCGCCGGCGCAGCGTACATGCCGTACGCGTTGCCGAAGCCCAGCTTAAACGTGCCGTTGAGGTAGACGTTGCCGCTTGCGTCGATCGCGAGACCCGACGGTCCGGAATAGTGAATCGTCGGCGAGTTGAACGCAAATCCGTGTTGCGGCGTGGCCGGGCCCGAGCTGCCCGCGGCATAGGTCAGAACCGCGTCGCCGGCATTATCGTTGACGGTGGTCGCGCCATAGGTGACGAGCCGGCCCGTGGGATCGAACGAGATGAAGATCGGGAAGAGCGCGGTGCTCGAACTCGAGTCGGCGGTCAGTACCGCCGTTGGTTGATCGTTACCGCTCGCGGTAGGCGCGTAGATGGCGATCTCGTTCCCGGTGTCGGGTGCGCCGGTCGCCGGATTGTATCCGAGGTTGTTGTCGAAGTAGCCGACGTAGACGTTGCCCGCCGAGTTGACGGCCATGGCGGCCGCGTACAATTTCTTATCGAGGGCCAGGGTCCGCGCCGGAGCGGCGTTGCCGTTCGCCGTCCCAGCGTACTCGGTGATCGTCGCGCCTTGACCGCCGCCCGAGCCCAAATTGAGGGCGTAGATCGTTCCCACGGGCGGCGGCGGCGATTTACCGGTCAAGTCGAAGCTCGCGCTTGCGCTGATCGAACTCGGACCATCGACGCCGGCAGCAACCGAGACGGCAGAGGCTTGCGTATCGCCGTCGTACGTCATCGTGAGCCCGGCAGACGGCTTTGCTATCGAAAGCGCTTCGCCCGAGTGCGTTCCGTCGTGCAAACGAAACGCGCTGTTCGCGTCGCCCTGCACCGCAAGCGCGATCGGCTGCGAATAATCGCTCGGGCCGACGATCAGCGCGCGGCTGGCGTCGTAAGCATCCAGCGTCACCGCGGCGGTCATGCGCCGTCCACGCTTTCCTGAATTCGGGACCAAAAAAAGCTTCAGCGAAGCGATGACGCCGCCAAGCGTCAGCGGGACGCGATTGCTGATCGCGAGGTTGCCGTCGCTACCGGCGATTTTTGCTTCGATCGTGCCGACCGAGAGGACGTCGCCGGTCGCTCCCGGACCGTCGAAAGCCGTTATGCTGAAGACGTCTTCTCCAGGAGATCCCTTTGCCGTCGCGCTGCAGAGTGTCTCTTGTGCGCCGCCTTTGCAGTCGTGCGATTTGGGCAGCGTGTTCACGATCGTCGGATTGACGCCGGTTACGCCGTTGCCGTTGACCGAGACGAGCACGACCGAAAGCGACTGCGTATTATACGAGAGATAGTTCGGGCGCACGCCGCCGGCGCGGGGGGGTATCGTTACCGTTACCTTCACGTTGACGAGCTTGGTAGGCGGCGGGTCGCCGCCCCCGGGCGATCCGACAACCGGGCCGTTGGGCGTATTGAAATTGCCGCCGCAGTTCGACGTTGCGACGAGCGCAGCGATCGCGGCGAGCGATCGTCGAGTACTCGTGCCGAATCCGGCGCTCACGGATAGAGCCCAAAGAGTTTATCGGATGTGCTGACGTCGGCTTGGCCGTTGGGCGCCTTGATCAACGGCAGCTCCGAGAGGTTCTCCGGATAGGACGATTCGTAGGCCGGATAGTCGGTCGCGGCGGCGTAGACGTCGTAGCTCTGACCGTGGCAGATCGTCGGCGTCTTCGCTCCCGACTGCGTCAGCGGCCCGAGATCGTCGGCCAGCGTCAGCGTCTGCACGCCGGGATTATGGGTGACCACCGTGTAGTAGGAATCAGACGAGTGCGACTGGCCGCAGATGCCGTTGCCGCCATGCAGCGCAAATACCTCAACCAGCGCTTCGCTCGCACCGCTGGGAACCGTCAACGAGATCTTTCCCCCACCGTTGCGGTCCGGCGTGAAAGCCGGTGTTCCGAAGGGCGGCAGCGCTTTGAGCGACGTCAGCTGTGCGCCCGCTGCGAGAATGCCGGGCGGCGGCGTCGGCGTGCCCGCGGGATTTGGACTCGGCGTCGGATTCTGCGGCGTGTCGAAGGAGGGGGGCACCGCGGCGTATAGATGGTAGGTTCCGATCACCGGCTGTACGGCGAACGTTGTGAAACCTAACGAGTAGCCGAGCCACCCGAGCGCAATCAGCGACGGTCCAGCCTGCGGAAATGACGGCGGACCGCCGTACCACAACTCTTCGTCGTTACCGTAGATCGGAAGATTGTAGGCTTGATAGAGCGGCGAGGTTCCGTTGATCGGTCCCGAGTCCGAGTTGCAGGGACAGAGGCCGTAACCGAACGCGCCGCTCGATGCTTGTTTGAGCCCGCGCACCGGTCCGGTCCACAGCGATTGATTGAGCGTACCCCAAGTGATGTGGTTAGTTCCCAGATCGTTGCCGGCGCCGAGCACTTGGCCGCCGGTCTGCGTCGAATCCAGAACGTCAAACGTTGTAGGCCCGACGATCATCGGAACGTTGTAGAGCGTTCCTGAAAGCCCATCGGGTTGGCGCAGTGTCTCGACTTGGTTCAGTCCGTAGCTGACCTTCGAACCGTTTGCGGATGCGAGCGTCGCGACGCCGACGGCAAACTGCAGTTTCGAGTTTGCCGCCGGATCGATGGAGGTTTGCAGCGGCTCCGATGCGCCGCCGTTGCCGCAGCCGCCGAGCAGTGCGATGCCAAGCGCCGCGGCGGTGCCCAAACCAAAGAACGTTGCGAACGATCGATTCATATTTTCACCTGGTAGTAAAACCGAAACGAGATCGGCGGTAAGTTGGGATAGGTCAAGTACGGCGACGAGCTGTGCGCCGAGACGTCCGGCGGCGCATAGGGCGCCGTCGAATAGGTGCACGGCGCGTTGCCGCTGGCCAGGCCGGTACTCACCGGCGCGCCGTAGCAGCCGTTGTAGACCGGTACGTTGTAGAGCTGATTGAAGAGATTGACGACCTGCAGCCCAAAGACCGACCCGCTGAGCACTTTCATCTGCGTCGGCGGCCGGTACTCGACGGTGAGGTCGACGTCGACTCGCGGGGCCGTGAGCAATCCGCCGGCAAGGCCCGGTTCGTGAATCCCGCGCGTTGCCGCGATATTGGGCTTGGTGCACGTGCCGGGATCGAGCGGATCGATGTAGCCCGGGGTCTGCGAGTAGATCACCGAGAGGCTCGACGACGGCACGATAACCGGAATGCCGTTGCAGTAGACCGCGGTATAGTACCCCTGCCCGTACGGGTAACCGACGTTAAAGCCGATCACCGGATCGATTCGCCAGCCTTTGGCGCTCTTGTAATCGAAGGCGGCATTCATCTGAAACGGCGAGAGGTCCGGAGAACGGTAGACCGTTCCCAGTGCCAGTGCCGCCGGCTGCAAGAACGTGCCCGGCGGCTCGTTGCCGAACTGGCTGATATAGGTGGCGCCGATCTGCATCGAGACGCCCACGGCGACGTCGCGGTTGTAGAGCGCTTCGACTCCGGCCGCCTTTTGAATCCCCAGATTGGAATACTGAACGTCGCCGAAGACCGGAGAGCCCGTCTGATAGTTGTAGCCGATGATCTGGGCGGTCTGCTCGATGACGTTGTAGCCGCGCCGGTAAAACGGCGTGAGCTTGATCGCCGCGCCGTCGCGAAACTCGTGCGCCCAGGAGAGGTCGAAGTTGGTGAAGGTTGCGCCGACCAGCGGCGCCTCCAGCGTCGAACTGCCGTAGCGGTAGTCGCGCGTGAGCCAGTAGAGCTGGTCGGCGTAGTTGCCGCAGAGCGCATTGGCCAGCGGCCCGCAGTAGACTGCGGCTTTGCCCGTGGAGTTGTCGTAGGACGGAATCCGCGCGAAGGCGGCATAGGGCGCCTGGCTCACGTCGGCGCCCAGCAGACTGGGAATCGGCATCGAGAGCGTGTGCCCGAAGCCCAAACGAATCGTGTCGCGATTATCGGGAGCATACGAGAGATCGAAGTGCGGCTCGTAGAGGCGCTGATGTTCGACGGCCGGAATCGAGGCCGGCGCGCCTACCTGCGTCGGGATCTGAAAGTTGTAGCCGTCTAAGCGCAGGCCCGCCTCGGTCTTCCACTTATTGCTCAGGTCGGCGCTGTCTTGAAGATAGGCGCCGTACTGCTGCTGGCCGACCGTCGAAATGTCTTCCTCGAACGGAAAGCGTACGCCGCCGGGAAAGTAGGAGCTCAGATAGCCGCAGTTGGAGTGCAGGCCGATTTGCCCGCAGAACGACGGCGAGAAGAAATCCTGTTCGAGCCCTTGCTGCGACGACGGGTTGTTGTTGGGGAGTAACCCCGTATACGTATACGGCAGCGGCAGCGGCTGGTTGGGATGCGTGATCGGGTAGGTGACGACAAACGAGGGTGTCGTAAAGGCGCTGTACGACGTGAAATCGTAGCGGTTGCCATAGGGCACGACCCACTGATAGATCGCGCCGTACTTAAAGAGGTTCTTTTCGCCCAGCTGGGTCGTGAAGTCGATCTGGCCCGCCGTCCGCGTGCCGCCGTAGGGATCGGCGAAGATCCCTTGCGCGGGCATATCTTGTGATTGCTGCTCGAAGGTCCGAAAATAGCGCGCCGTTACCGCCGTCGTCGAACCCAGCTGCGCGCCGTACTCGAACTTATAAGCCAGAAACGGGCTGCGCAGCGTATCGGGATTCGAGACGAAGGCGTAGGTGTTGGGTTGGCCCGGAAAGAGCGGAATGAGCGAATCGCAGGCAAAGTTCTGCTGCGTGCTGTTCACCGGACCTCCAGGGCCGTTGACCGGATAGGGTGCGCATCGGCCGGCCGTCGTGCCGCCCGAGATATACGGTAAAAACTGAAAACCGCCGTAGTCGAGCGTCTGCGTGATCGCCTGGTCCTGAATGAAGAACTGCAGCCGCTGGCTGTTGTTCTTCCCAAACCGGTAGATCGCGTTGTCAACGAAATCGTTTGACGAGAGGTACGAGGGCGAATAGTAGACGAGATTGGGATCGATCGTACTGCCCAAGGTCGCGGCGTTGGTGCCCAGCGTCCCAAGCGTGTTGGCCGCCGTGCCCGCAATGCCGTACTGGAAGGCTTTTCGCTCCCCGATGAACCCGGCGTAGTTCGAGAAGCGCTGCGAGGGATCGGCCCAGCCCCACTCCAGCCCCAACTGGTGCAGGTACGGGAAACATCTGCGCTTCGGCGTCGACGTGAAAGTAGCTCGGGTACGTGCCGTGCTTGGCCGTGAAGAGCACGAGACCCGTTCCCGTGTCGCCGTGGGTCGCGTCGCCGCCGCCGGGTATCAGCTGCACGCTGCCGACGCCGTTGAGCAAGCCGAAGTTAGAGATGTTCTGCAGCGTGTTCTGCAGGTTGGCCGACGGCGTGGTGTAGTCGATCCCTTCAAACTCATAAGCCGCTTCGAACGCGAAGCCGCCGCGAATCGAGACCGTGCCGCTCTTGTCGATCGTGACGCTGGGAATGCTGCGCAGCAACTGGTTCTCGTTGGTATTGAACGCCTTCCCCTGAACCATGTCGATCTGCGAGCCGGTCACCGTGTAGGTATCGATCGTCATCCCGCGCTGAAACGCGCTTCCCGCAGAGCGCGCGTGGGTCGAGGCGATGACCTTGAGCGTCCGCGAAATCGGTGCGTTGACCGTCTGCAGCGAACCGTTGATCACGACGACGATCGTCGAGTACGAGGCGTAGCCGCTCTTGGTAAAGCTCACCGAGTAGTTGTCGGGCAGCACGCTCAAAAAGCGGTACTGACCCTTCGCGTCGGTGGTCGTGCGATAGGTCGCACTCGGCGACTTTGCCACGACGGCCACACCCGCAATCGGCGCGCGGGTGCGGTCGTCGGTCACGGTTCCCGATATGATTCCAGCGGTCTCGGCAAGGGTGGTTGCGGCCGGGGCGGCCATGCAGAAAAAACCGAAGAACAGCACGCGCTTCTTTACGCGTAGGAAGTTTTTGAACAAACTCTACTCCCAGAAGCAACGAAAGAGGCGTTAAGCTCGCCGAGAGCTTCACCACCCGATGCTAGGGGATGTCAAATCGGGGTCGCATCCCGGAAGTCGCGGGTATCGTTAAGGCAGGTTGAGCAAACGTTAATGTTCCGAGGCGTTTTTCGGGTTGACGATTTGCCAGCGCGAACGCAAGCCGAGGCGGCCGAGAATCGAGCTCACGTGCCGTTCCACGGTATGCTCGCTGATCTGCAGTGCCGAGGCAACCTCGCGATTCCGTGCGCCGCGCCGGATCAGGTGCGCCACCTGCTGCTCGCGAGTCGTAAGCGACGACCCAAGCGGACGGCCGCGCCGCCGCCGCGGGTAATTCTCGTCCTCCTGCCTGACGAGCAGGAGCATCGCTTCATTCATCCAGCGTCTCAGCCCGATCGCGTTGAAGGCACGCGCGGCGTCGCCGGCATGGTCGATGCCCCCGCTGCGTTCCCCGCAGCGGAAGAGCACGTGCGCTCGCGAGAGCAACGCGTGAGCCTTCAAATATTTGCGGCTCGGCGCGGCGAAGGCGCCGAGCGCATCGGCCGCGAGCCGTGCATCGTCGGGCTCTCCGTAACGGGCGGCAAGCGAGAGCAGCTCGACCGCGCCGGTCATCCCTCGGCTTGCCAAGACCGAACGGCGCAGCGCGATCGCTGCCGCCGGATCGGGAGTCGTCTCGGCCGGCGCCAGGAGGGCGGCCGTTGCGGCGATCGCGCTCTCGCGAATCGTCGACCGCAGCGCGACCTCCGCAATCTCCAAGGAGGTCCATTCGCGCAACGAGGTTTCGTCGCCGGTCGCAACCGCCGCACCGGCACCCGCGGCGGCCAGCAAGGCGAGATCCTCGGGACCTCGTGCGTGCGCGCGCGTGCGGGCTACGAGCTGTACCGCTCGTTCGATGTCGCCGCTATCGAGCGCGAGGCGCGCCGCCGCCGCCGCCGCTCGGAGCTGCCACTTGAAGAGACGATGGCTGCCCGCGAGGCGCATCGCATCTTCGAGCGCGGCCTTTGCGACGTCGATTTCGCCGAAAAGCACGGCATGGTGCGCCAGGCGCTCGCGCGCGCCCGCCGCGAAATGGAAGCGCTTCTCGTCTACCGCGCGATCGTACGCCTCACGGAAAAGATCGAAGACCGCCGAAGGCTCCGAACTCCACGAGAGCACGACGCCGGCGCAAAGATAGTCCGTCGAGTCGGGCGGCGATTCCAGCGCCGCAAGATACGAGGCCGCGCCCGCCGCGTTGCGGGCGGCAACGAGCTCTGGTGAGATCGTGGCCGCCAGCATGGCGTCGTCGCCGGCGAGCGCATAGATGACTGCGTGAAGGCGATTGCCCGCGAGCCCCGCCGCGGCGTCGGAGAAGCGGCAGCGCGCAATCAGCAGCTCGGCCTGCTCGGGGCCGACGACCTCCATAGCACAATGCTAGCAAGCGATCTTTAAGCCGCGATTACGGAGGCTTAAGAAATGCTTGCCTCGAGCGCGTTTATCGTAGGCGCCGGTAAATTGCCGTGGGCTCCGCAAAGCGGCGAAAGACGCCCTCGTGGGGTGTCAGCTTGAGGGTTTCGTTGGAACTCAGGCAAAGGAAGCCGAGCCGAACCAGGCTGCGCAGGAACAGATTGTGCACGCGAAACTGAAGCGTCTTGTTGAATTGGCGCAGTACGTCCCGGGCGACGATCACGTGGAACTCGTTGAGCGATCCGTCGGTCACCAAACCGTGACGCGCAAAGATGATCTGCCGGCGAAGCTCGTCGTGAAAGTGAAGCGTGCGGCCATCGAGTTCGCAGATTCCAGAGAGCGGCACGGTCGATCCGGTGGCGGCGTGAGCCGCGCGAGGGTCGTCGCCCGAATCGAGCTCGAAGGCCCCGCTTCGCGCCGCGGCGACGGCGAGATCGCTCGGATCGGTCGCGTAAATCATCACCCGATCGAGCAGGTCCTCTTCCTTTAATACCGCGGCGATCGAGTAGGCGTCCTCTCCCCGGCCGCAGTGCGGCACCCAGATGCGGGCAAACGAGTAGGTGCGCAACAAGGGCACAACGCGCGAACGGAAGACCGAGAAGAACTCCGGATCGGCAAAGAGGCGGCCGGTTCCGCTCGACATCGCAAACGCGAATCGCGCGAGCGCGGCGGGGTCGTGGAGCACGCGCTCCTGTAGCCCCGAGATCGTCTCGACGCCCTCGGAGCGCACCCGTTCGGCGACGCGCCGTTTGAGAACGGCCTGCGTGTACCCCGCGAAGTCATAGCCGCTCGAACGAAGGATCGCTTCGAGCAGGAGGCTCAGTTCGAGATCGGCGAGCTCGCTCTCGCGCAGGCTCTCCGCCGCCGTGCTCGCTACCTGTTCAACCATACACGTAAGAGCGCGATCAGCTGATCGATATCGACCGGCTTACTGATGTACTCCGACGCACCCGCCGCAATGCAGCTCTCGCGGTCCCCGCGCATGGCTTTCGCCGTCAACGCAATGATCGGAAGATCGGCGAAGCGCTCGTTGGCGCGAATCCGGCGGATCGTCTCGTACCCGTCCATCTCCGGCATCATGATGTCGATGAGCGCGATGTCGACGTTGGCCGTTCGTTCGAGGGAGTCTATTCCTTCCTGTCCGCTCTCGGCGCTGAGCACCTCGATCGCGCATCCCTCGAGCGCGCTGCGCAGCGCGAAGATGTTCCGGGCGTCGTCGTCGATGATCAACACGCGGTTCCCGGCCAGCGACGAGCCCGGCGAGGAAGGGATATCGAAGGGCGTTCGTTTATGCGATGGCAGCTTCGATTCGACCTGGTTGAGGAAAAAGCGCGTCTCGTCGAGTAGGCGCTCGGGCGCCATCGCATCCTTCACGATCACGGCCTCGCTGATTTCGGCGAGGCGTCGCTCTTCCTGGCGCGTGAGATCGCCTGCGGTATACACGATAATGGGCACGCTCGCACCGGCGACCGTGCGTCGCATCTGGGCGATCAGCTCGTGGCCGGGGAGATCCGGCAGCCCCAAGTCGACGACGATGCAGTCAAACTGCTGCTGCGTCAGCGCGTCGAGCGCCGCGGCCGCGTTGCGCACGGCCGTCACCGCTATCTCGCCGCTCTCGATCAAGCGAATCATCGCATTGAGTTGCGTGATGTCGTCCTCGACGAGCAGCAGATTCTTCGACCCGTCGCCGACGAAGCCGAGCAGCGAGTCGAACGTCTGCGTCAGCGCCTCTTCGGTTACCGGCTTCTTGAGGTGCGTGACGGCTCCGAAGTCGAGCGCGCGCTGCCACTGCTCGGCGCCGGAGATCACGTGCACCGGAATGTCCGTCGTTGCCGAGTCGGTCTTGAACTCTTGGAGCAAGCTCCAGCCATCGGCATCGGGCAGACCGATGTCGAGCGTTATCGCATCGGGACGGAAACGTCGCGCCAGCGCGAGCCCCGCAGCGGCCGAGAAGGCCACTAGGCCTTTGAAGCCGCGGTCCCGAGCGAGCCCCAACAGAATTCGCGCGAAGACGGCGTCGTCTTCGACGATCAGCAGCACGCGATCCGTCGCTTCGATGCGTCCGCGATCGTCTTCGATTTCACGATGGGAGCGATCGTCGGCGATCGTGCGCGGAACCGGACGGACGATCCGCTCCTCGACGCCGCCGGTGATGGCGACCGTGCGCTGAACGACCGTTCCCAACACGTTGCGCTCGAGGGGGTGATAGAACGTAAACGTACTGCCGCGTCCGACGACGCTTTCCACGACGATCTCACCGCCGAGCAGCGCGGCGATCTCGCGGCTGATCGCCAGGCCCAGGCCCGTTCCTCCAAACTTGCGAGACGTCCCCATGTCGGCTTGTTGGAACGCCTCGAAGATCACGTTGAACTTTTCGTGGGGAATTCCGATCCCGGTGTCCGTCACCGAAAAAGCGACGGCCGGCCCGGCGATTCCGGCGATATCGTGCTCGCGAAGGGTCCCGATATGGAGGCTGACGCTGCCTTCGTTGGTAAACTTGAACGCGTTGGAGAGCAGGTTCTTGAGAATCTGCTGCAAGCGCGTCGGATCGGTGAGCAGTGCCTTGGGCAGATCTTCGTCGCGCCGGATGATGAAATCGAGATTTTTGTCTTGCGCGATTTGATCGAAGGTTCGCTCCACTTCGTCCTGTATTTGCGAGAATGCGATCTCCTGAAGATCGATCGAGGTCGTTCCCGACTCGATCTTCGAGAGATCGAGAATATCGTTGATCAGCCGTAGCAGATCCACCCCCGAACCGTGAATCGTGCGCGCGAACTCTACTTCCTTTGAAGACATCCGGCCTTCGGAGTTTTCGGCCAGCTGCCGCGAGAGAATCAGCAGGCTATTGAGCGGCGTGCGCAGTTCGTGCGACATATTGGCCAGAAACTGCGACTTGTATTTCGAGGTGAGCGACAACTGCTCGGCCTTGCGCTCGAGCTCGAGCCGCGCCTCGTCGATTTCCCGGGTTCGCCGCTCGACCTCGGCGTTGCGTTCTTGCAGCAGGCGCGCTTTCTCTTCGAGTTCGTCGTTGGTGTGCTGCAGCTCCATTTGCTGGCTCTGCAGCTCGGTCGTCAGGGCTTGCGATTGCTTGAGCAGTTCCTCCGTGCGCATCGACGCGGCAATCGTGTTGAGTATCACGCCGATCGACTCGGTCAGCTGCTCGATGAAGAGGAGGTGCGTCTCGCTGAAGTGCCGCACCGAGGCCAGCTCCATCACGGCTTTCACGTCGCCTTCGAACAGAACCGGCATCACGATCAAGGAGATCGGCTCCGTCGAGCCGAGCCCCGAACCGATCGCCAGATAATCCCCGGGCACCTCGGTCAGCAGGATCCGCCGTTTTTCGATGACGCATTGGCCGACGAGGCCCTCGCCGGCGCGAACGATCCCCGCAGCCGATTTGCGGTTCGAGATTGCATAGCTTGCAATTAACCGCAGCAACGGCTCTTCGGCCGTCGGCTCGTTGACGTAAAAGGCTCCCGTCTGCGCGTCGATGAGCGGCGCGATCTCGGACATGATCAGCCGGCTGACCGTCTTGATGTCGCGCTGGCCCTGCAGCATCGCCGTGAACCGCGCCAAGTTGGTCTTCAGCCAGTCTTGCTCGGTGTTCTTGCGCGTCGTGTCGCGCAGGTTCTGGATCATCTCGTTGACGTTCTCGGTGAGCTGGCCAACCTCGCCGCGCGCCTCCACCTCGATCGCTCGGGAGAGATCGCCCTTGGTCACCGCCGTCGCCACTTCGCCGATCGCGCGAATCTGCGAGGTCAGCTGGGCCGCCAACTGATTGACGCTGTCCGTCAGCCTCCGCCAGAGGCCGGCAGCGCCGGGGACCTCGGCCTGACCGCCGAGCTTTCCTTCGAAGCCTACCTCGCGAGCGACGGTCGTCACCTGGTCGGCGAAAGTCGCCAGCGTGTCGATCATGCCGTTGATCGTCTCCGCCAGCAGCGCGATCTCTCCGGCCGCCTGCAGCGTCAGCTTACGCTTGAGATCTCCGTTGGCGACACCCGTGACGACCTGCGCGATGCCGCGCACCTGCGACGTAAGGTTCGACGCCATGAAATTGACGGAGTCCGTAAGGTCTTTCCACGTTCCGCTTACCCCGGGGACGCGCGCCTGCCCGCCGAGCTTTCCTTCCGATCCGACTTCGCGCGCGACGCGGGTCACTTCCGAAGCGAACGCGTTGAGCTGGTCCACCATCGTATTGATCGTGTCTTTGAGCTCGAGGATCTCGCCCTTGACGTTGACCGTGATCTTCTTCGACAGGTCGCCGTTGGCGACGGCGGTCGTCACCTTCGCGATGTTGCGCACCTGCGAGGTGAGGTTCGAGGCCATGCGGTTGACCGAATCGGTGAGGTCTTTCCAAGTTCCGGCGACGCCGCGCACCTGTGCCTGGCCGCCGAGCCGTCCCTCCGAGCCGACCTCTCGCGCGACTCGCGTTACCTCAGAGGCAAAAGCGTTGAGCTGGTCGACCATCGTGTTGATCGTATCTTTGAGCTCGAGGATCTCGCCGCGCACGTCGACGGTAATCTTCTTCGAAAGATCGCCGTTGGCGACCGCGGCGGTGACGTCGGCGATGTTGCGCACCTGCGAGGTCAGGTTCGAAGCCATGAAGTTTACCGAACCGGTGAGATCTTTCCAGGTGCCGCTAACGCCTTTGACGATCGCCTGTCCGCCCAGACGCCCCTCCGAGCCTACCTCACGCGCCACGCGCGTTACCTCCGAGGCAAACGCATTGAGCTGGTCGACCATCGTGTTGATCGTGTTCTTCAGCTCGAGGATCTCGCCGCGAACGTCGACGGTGATCTTTCGCGAAAGGTCGCCGTTCGCGACGGCGGTCGTGACGTCGGCGATGTTGCGTACCTGCGACGTCAGGTTCGAAGCCATGAAGTTCACCGAATCGGTGAGGTCCTTCCACGTGCCGCTCACGCCGACGACCTGTGCCTGGCCGCCGAGCTTTCCTTCGGAGCCGACTTCGCGCGCCACGCGCGTCACTTCGGATGCGAAGGCGTTGAGCTGATCGACCATCGTGTTGATCGTGCCTTTGAGCTCGAGGATCTCGCCGCGCACGTTGACCGTGATCTTCTTCGATAGGTCGCCCTTGGCGACCGCGGTCGTCACTTCGGCGATGTTACGGACTTGGTTCGTGAGGTTGCCGGCCATCGTATTGACCGAATCCGTAAGATCTTTCCACGTGCCGCCCACACCCTTCACGACGGCCTGTCCGCCGAGGCGTCCTTCGGAGCCGACCTCCACCGCGACGCGCGTCACTTCCGAGGCAAACGCATTGAGCTGGTCGACCATCGTATTGATCGTGTTTTTCAGCTCGAGGATCTCGCCGCGAACCGCGACGGTGATTTTCTTCGAAAGGTCCCCGTTGGCGACAGCGGTCGTGACGTCGGCGATGTTGCGCACCTGGGACGTAAGGTTGGAGGCCATGAAGTTCACCGAGTCGGTGAGATCTTTCCACGTGCCGCTGACGCCGACGACCTGCGCCTGGCCGCCCAACTTTCCTTCCGAACCGACTTCGCGCGCAACGCGCGTCACCTCCGAGGCAAAGGCGTTGAGTTGATCGACCATCGTGTTGATCGTGTTCTTCAGCTCGAGGATCTCGCCGCGGACGTCAACGGTAATTTTCTTCGAGAGATCGCCTTTTGCGACGGCGGTCGTCACGTCGGCGATGTTGCGTACCTGAGAAGTTAGGTTCGAGGCCATGAAGTTTACCGAGTCGGTGAGGTCTTTCCACGTGCCGCTGACGCCTTGAACCTCGGCTTGACCGCCGAGACGCCCTTCGGAGCCGACCTCGCGCGCGACGCGCGTCACCTCCGAGGCAAAGGCGTTGAGTTGATCGACCATCGTGTTGATCGTGCCTTTGAGCTCGAGGATCTCGCCCCGAACGTCGACCGTGATCTTCTTCGAGAGGTCTCCGGTCGCGACGGCCGTCGTCACCTCCGCGATGTTACGAACTTGCGAGGTGAGATTTCCCGCCATCGTGTTGACCGAATCGGTAAGATCTTTCCACGTGCCGGCAACGCCTTCGACCTCGGCCTGGCCGCCGAGCTTTCCTTCCGAACCGACTTCGCGCGCGACGCGCGTCACTTCAGAAGCGAAGGCGTTGAGCTGGTCGACCATCGTGTTGATCGTGTCTTTGAGCTCGAGGATCTCACCGCGAACGTCAACGGTGATCTTCTTGGAAAGGTCACCCTTGGCAACGGCGGTCGTCACCTCGGCGATGTTGCGGACTTGGTTCGTTAGATTGCCGCCCATCGTATTGACCGAATCGGTAAGGTCCTTCCAGGTGCCGGCGACCCCCTTGACCGTCGCCTGACCGCCAAGCTTGCCTTCGGAGCCGACCTCGCGGGCTACGCGGGTTACTTCGGATGCGAAGGCGTTGAGCTGGTCGACCATCGTGTTGATGGTGCCTTTGAGTTCGAGAATCTCGCCGCGCGCTTCGACGGTGATCTTCTTGGAAAGATCGCCGTTCGCGACGGCGGTCGTCACGTCGGCGATGTTGCGCACCTGGTTCGTCAGATTGCCGGCCATCGTGTTGACCGAGTCGGTGAGATCTTTCCACGTTCCGGCGACGTCCTTGACGACCGCTTGTCCGCCGAGTTTTCCCTCGGAACCGACCTCGCGGGCTACGCGAATGACCTCCGAAGCGAAAGCGTTGAGCTGATCGACCATCGTGTTGATCAACCGGCTGGAGCGAAGAAATTCGCCCTTGAGGGCTCGGCCGTCGATCTCGAGGCCCATTCTTTTTGAGAGGTCGCCGTTGGCGACCGCGCCGAGCACGCGCCCCGCCTCCGCCATCGGGTGCGTCAGGTCGGCGATGAGCGTATTCACGGAATCGATGTACTCGCGCCACGTCCCCTTCACTGGTCCCAGCGAAGCCCGCTGTGAGATCCGCCCTTGCCGGCCGACGACCGTGCTGACGCGCTCGAGCTCCGTCGCAAGCCCGGCATTGAGCTCGACGCAGTCGTTGAAGGCGGCGGCGATTTCGCCCTCGACGCCCGAGAGGTCGAGCGGAAGGCGGACGGTGAAATCGCCACGGCGGAAGGCGCGCAGCGCGGCGAGCAGCCTGCGTTGACCGCGTGCAGTCGCCTCTCGCTTTGGAGCAGTGGTCGGCATAATGAAGTCTCCCCAGGGTAGCCCTCGGTTTGTTCCCGCTCCCCAATAGCGTTTAACATTGCCGGGAGCTGGAGAAGTACGAGTGGTGCGCTCGCTTGATCGCCCGGACGATCGGCTGAACCGCATACTGGAAGTCTTGGTCCAAGCCGGGCACGCCTTACGGCTTTGTCCCGACATCGATGAAGCGCTCGCTCAGATCGCAGGCTCATTGGTAGAGGATTTCTGCCGCTACTGTTCGATCGAAGTTTCGACCGAAGCAGTCGAGCATTGCGATTTTCGGGCCGAGGCCGGGAGCTTCGATCCGCAAGCGGGCACGGCCCGGACGATCGTCGAGCCGCTCAATGACGGCCGCCGAGCCTTGGGAACGATAACGTGTCAGGCCGCCGCCGGCCAAGAGTTCGACGCGGTCGTACGCCAAGCGATCCGTCTGCTGGCAACGCAGCTGGCCGTCGTGCTCGCCGGCCAAGTGCTCATGATGCGGGAGCACCGCGTGGCCGACCGGCTGCAGCGGGCCCTGCTTCCCGAGCGCTTGCCTGCCATCGGCGGCGCGGCGTTTCATGCCGCCTACCGGCCGGCAAGCGCGGAGGCCGAGGTCGGCGGCGACTGGTTCGACGCGTTTAGTTTAGCGGATCAGCGGGTCGGCATTTCGCTCGGCGACGTCGCCGGTCACGGTCTTGAAGCCGCCGTCGTGATGGGTGAGGTGCGTCAGGCGATCCGCGCCGCGGCGATTGCGGCGACGAGCCCCGCAGCCGTGCTCGAGCACGTCAACCAAATCGTCGCGCTGCACGACTCCGTTGGAATGGTCACCGCGATCTTCGGCATCTACGATCCTCAGACGAGCAAGCTGGTCTACGCCGTTGCCGGCCACCCCCCGCCGCTGCTCGCCATGCCTCGCGGCTTTGCGCGGCGTTTACCGGGGGGCGGTCTGCCGCTGGGGTGTGCGCCCGCGGTCGGGAGCCACGACTGGACGTTTACGCTCGCTGCCGGCGCCTATGCCGTTTTTTATACCGACGGATTAATCGAGAACGAACGCGATCCGGTAGCCGGAGAACAGCGTCTGCTCGACGTCGTTCGCGATCTCGTCTTTGAATGCACCGACAGCCCTTCGCAGGTAGAAGATCCTGCAGCGGCGCTGCTCGAACGAGTCTTTCGAGGCGCGCCCAATCGCGACGATGCCGCAGCTTTGTTGCTTTCGCGCAGTATGCCGGTGTCAACCTATCTGTTTTCGGCCGTTCCGATCGTCGCGCCGATCGCGCGCGCGATCGCCGAACGCGATATCGAGTCGCTCGAGCTCACCGGCGAGCGGCGCTTCGACCTCCTGATCGCGCTTGGCGAAGCAGTCGCCAATGCTATCGAGCACGGATACCGCGATGTGGCGCCCGGGCTCATCCGGCTAAACATCGAGCGCAACGGACGCCAGCTGATCATGACGGTCGAAGACTTCGGTCACTGGAAGCCGTTCGCGCGATCCGACGTGCGCGGGCGCGGCATCGAGCTGATGCACGCGTGTATGGACAGCGTCCAGATTCAGTCGACCCGCGATTCGACGAAAATCGTTCTGAAGGCCGCACTCGCCTCCTAAGCCCGCGGACCCCAACGGCGGGAAACGACGGGCAAGTTTCGAACCCCCTCGAGCTTACTCTCGACGCAACTGGAGGTCTCCACGTGCTTCTCTTTCGGAACAAGTTTGTTTTATTTGCGTTGGCGGCAATCGTCGCTGCCGGCTCTGCCGGCTGCTCGGGCAGCCGCTCGCTTCTTCCAGCAGCCGGCGGCCTAACCGGCCCGGCGGCTCACCTTACGCCGCGGTTCCAGCGCGGGAAGTCTCAACCGCCGGACTTCATGCAGCTGGCGTTCCTGATGACCGACGGCTCGATTCTCGCCCAAGGCGAGAGCAACTGGAGCAACTGGTATAAGTACGTACCGGACGCGTCGGGAAGTTATGCCGACGGAACTTGGACGACGGTCGCCTCGCTTCCATCGGGATACGCGCCCGACGCATATGCTGCAGCGGTTCTTCCCGACGGACGTCTTCTGATCAGCGGCGGCGAGTACAACATCCCCGGCAACTACGACTTGCAACTCGTCAACCTCGGTGCAATCTACGACCCGATAAAGAACACGTGGACGAAGCTCGGACATCCGAACGGTTGGGGATGGATCGGCGATTCGCCGTCGATGCTCCTTCCGAACGGCACCTTCTTGCTGGGCGACAAACTCATGAAGCAGGATGCAATCTATAATCCCACCTCGGGTAAATGGAAAAAGCTAAGCGCCAAAAACGGCAAGTCGGACTTCAATGCCGAGGAGGGCTGGACGCTGCTTGGCAACGGGACGATTCTCACCGCAGACGTCCTGAACGCACCGAACTCCGAAATTTATAATCCGTCCACAAACAAATGGTCCAGCGCGGGTTCGACGATCGTCGACCTGCGATCGGAATCGCCGTATCATTCGTGCCTGCAGTACGGCCCCAAACCTGCGGACTGTTACCTTCCTCCGGGTGAGATCGGCCCGGCGATGCTGCGTCCCGACGGGACCGTCTTCGCGACGGGCTCCGGCCAAGGCGGCAGCGGCGCGGGCACCGGCCACACCGCGGTCTATAACACGGCCAGCGGCGGCTGGACGGCCGGCCCGGATTTCCCCAACGGCGATAACGCCGGTGATTCTTTCGCGGTTCTCGAGCCGAGTGGTAACGTTCTGGTCTTCGGCGTGAGCGGCGAGATCTACGAGTGGAACGGCTCTTCGCTGACCGGAGTCGGCCGTGAGGGCGGGCCCCCGCTCCTGCTTCCGACGGGCCAGGTCGCAATGTTCGGGAACAGCGTCGATCTCTACACGCCGACCGGACAGCCAAAGAGCTCGTGGGCTCCAACGGTTTCGAACTCGCCGAAGTCGATCAAGCCCGGCAAGACGTACACCATCTCCGGAACGCAGTTCAACGGGCTCTCGCAGGCCGTCGCGTTCGGCGATGAGTTTCAGAACGGAACGAGCTACCCGCTCGTTCGCATCACGAATGGGAAGACCGGCCACGTTTTCTACGCGCGTACGCACGGCGAAAACAACTCCGGCATCGCGGCCGGCCAGCAGGTGACCGCGCAGTTCGACGCACCGGCGAAGATGGATACCGGTGCGAGCACCCTCGTCGTCGTCGCCAACGGGATTCCGTCAACGTCGGTCAACGTAACCGTTAAGTAAACGACGTAACGCCAAACTCACGGCCCGGCTCGCAGCGGCTTAGCAAAAACCGCGTGCAGCCGGGCCGATTTTTTTCAAAGCTCGAGGACCTATTTCTTAACGCAGGCCGCCCAGGTCAGCTCGTTTTGCGCGTTGCTCAAGGTCCACCATCCGGCGTAGCCGTGATGTCCGGGCCACGAGCTGTCGCCCATCGCACCGATGCCCGAAGTCGCCCATCTAACCCGCCAGGGTGGAGTTTGAAGGTCAAATCCTTCGGCTATCATAGGCCCAATGAAGCAGGGCCTGGCGCTGTCGCCGCCGGCAGCGCAGATCGCCTTTTTCGCAGTTCTTGACGAGAGCCGCAACGTGCCGCGCGATCCTGCGCCAGCGCTCAATCTGGCGCGCGTCGTCGTCGCTGCGGCGACCCGTGTAGTAGCGGCAGTACCATTGGAACCAGCCCCGCGGATCCTGCGGGTGGATCCATCCCTGGCGCCGCCACTCCGCCAGCGACTGCGACGCGTTAACGCCGAAGTAATTATAGCTCGGGTCGTGACGCACCGCGCAGAGTTTGGCCTCTACAAACCAGCTCGACGGAAATTCTCTCGCGCAATCGGTCAGGTATTTTCCGCCGAACACGCCGAGCGCGAGCATCTCTTTCGGCGTGAGCTGGGGTTCGAAGCCTTCCGCAAAGTTTCGTCCGGCCGGCTGCGTCCGGTAGTAGACGTAACCGTTCTGCATCTTGTCGTTGACGACTACTCTCCTATTCACGCTCGCTCCCACCGGCAGTATTCACCAACCGCCCGGCAAATCACCACGTTTCTATGAGCTCTCTTCCGGGCACCACCGTCGCCGTCACCGGAGCCTCGGGCTTCGTCGGGCGCGAAGTCATCGCGGCACTGCGTGCGCGCGGCGCACGGCCGATCGCACTGGGGCGCAGCGTGGCGCGCGCCTTCGGCGGCGGCATCGAAATGCGGATCTTCGATCCGAACGGCGCGCCGAATCCAGAGGCCTTTGCCGATGCCGATGCGGTGATCCACCTCGCGGGTGAATCGGTCTCGGGCCGCTGGACGCCGGAGAAAAAGCGGCGCATCGCCACTTCGCGAATCGCCGGAACGCAGACGCTCGCGGCGAGTTTGCGCGAGCTGACGCGAAGGCCCGCGGTGCTCGTCTGCGCTTCGGCGGCCGGCTACTACGGCGACCGGGGCGACGAACTGCTGACCGAACGCGCGACGCCGGGAAACGATTTTCTCGCCGGCGTCTGCGTCGCGTGGGAGGCGGCGGCCGCCCAATGCGAGACGCTCGGCATCCGCACCGTGCGAATGCGCACCGGCATCGCGCTGGGGAAAAACGGCGGGGCGCTCGAGCAGATGAAGCGGCCGTTTGAGTTCTTTGCCGGCGGCCCGCTCGGCACCGGACGCCAGTTCGTGCCGTGGATCGACGCGCGCGACCTCGCCTCGCTCTATTGTTTTGCGATCGAACGCGAGACGCTATCCGGCGCGGTCAACGCCGTTGCGCCGGAGAGCGCCACCAACTCGCGGTTCTCGCGCGCCCTGGGAGCGGCGCTCCATCGGCCCTCGCTCTTGCCGGCGCCCGCGTTCGCGCTGCGCCTCGTGCTCGGCGAATTCGCGCAGACGGTCTTGGGCGGCCAGCGCGCCGTACCGCAAGCGGCGCTCGACGCCGGATTCGTCTGGGAGCACCCGCAGCTGGAGGCCGACCTCATCGAACTGCTTGCTTAACGGCCTTGCAGGAATCGGTGCGGCTCGACGGAAAAACGCTTAGTTAGCCTAACTAACTATTAGCCGGCCAACGAGAGCGAGACATCCCGATGGAAAACTGCACCTTTGCGCTGACGATGCTTGGCACGAGCGATCTCGAGCGGTCGGTTCGCTTTTACACGGAGGTACTCGGATTGCGGGAGTCGGGCCGCTTCGGCGGCTTCGTCTTCTTCGATACGGGCGCGACGACGCTGGCAGTGACGCAAGAGTTTGCGCCTCCCGCTCCCGGCGATCGCTCCCACGAATGCGTCTTCGGCGTGCGAAGCGTCGGCCAAGCGTACGCCGAGCTGCGCGACCGGATTGCCTTCGTCAACGAGCCGCGGCCGGTCAACGCGCAGGCCTGGGCCGTCAACTTCGCAGACCCCGACGGCCATCATCTATCGTTCTATGGCCCGGAATAACCGGCGCCGGCAGGTTGCCGAGCGCCTCCACTCCGCGGCGATCTACGTGCTGCGCCACGCTCGCCGGGCCGACCGGGAGAGTCCGCTCGGGCCGGCGCAGCTCTCCGCTCTCTCCGTGCTCGTCTACGGCGGGTCGCGTTCGCTCGGGGAGCTTGCCGATGCCGAACAGGTAACGCCGCCGACGATGACCCGCGTCGTCGCGGCGCTGCGACGCGGCGGATACGTGCGCGCGCGATCCTCACCCAGCGACGCGCGCTCCACGATCGTCGAGGCCTCGCGCAAGGGCATCGCCGCGCTGCAGCGGGCGCGTGACGCGCGGCTGGACTTGATCGAAGAACTGCTCGCGCGCAGCTCCGAGGCCGACCTTACCCGGCTTGGAAACGCCATCGAGGCACTGCTCGCGTAAGCTCGAAAGCCTGGAGTCTATGAGTGCACACGCGACGCCGCTTGCCGCCGGGCTGTTGATGGCGCCTTACACCGGCGAGCTGCCGCCGCTCGATCCGGGCGCGGAGGCCGGGGTGCGCGAACGCATTGCATCGATTCCGATCTTCGCCAATCTCGGGTTCTCCGATATCCGGCTTGGGATCGGCTGCGTCGATTGCACGGTCGCACGAGTACGTGAGTTCGACGGGATCTTCGACTCCTTTCACGGCGGACTGCTGATGACCGCGGCCGACTCCGCGGCCGCGATCACCGCGCTTACGATTTGGGGCGCCGGCGCACGGATCACGACGACCGACATGAGCATCCGTTTTCTCGCCCCCGCGCGCAGCGACGTCAGGCTCTTCGCGCAGGCAATAAAACGAGGCAGAACGCTCGTGCCGGTTACGGCAAATCTCTGGCGCGACGACGGCACGCTCGTCGCCGTCGCGCAAATCACGTACATGAGGCTGCTTTAATATGTGTTTCTTTCATTCACCATCGCTTCACGCGATGACCCGTGCCGATGCGCTGCGCGGCCTCGCGGCCTTAAGCGCGCTCCCGGTCATGCCGACGATGGCGGCTGCTCCCAACGCGCAGAATCTCAACGCGGGACGTGACCTGACCGCCCTGATCGGCGCAACCGCTTTGACCGGCAGCGACTTGACGCCGCTGCCGGATTCGGTCATCCTGTTGCGCGGAGCGAAGATCGAAGCCGTCGGCCGCCGAGGCAACGTCGCCATCCCCGAATCGGCGTTTCGCGTTCAACCTCTCCGGCCGCTACGTGATGCCGGGGTTGATCGATAGCCACGTCCACTTCTTTCAGTCGGGCGGCCTCTACACGCGTCCCGACGCGATCGATCTGCGCTCCGTGCGACCGTACGCGGACGAGATCGAGTGGGTGCACGCAAATCTTGCCGACACGTTCGCGCGCTATCTGCGCGCCGGCGTTACCTCGGTCGTCGACGTCGGCGGTCCGTTCTGGAACTACGACGTGCGCGCGCAAGCCGGCCAAACGAACGTCAGCCCACGCGTGATGGTCGCCGGGCCGCTGATCTCGAGCGTCGAGCGGAGCATCCTCGATCCCAATAACGATCCGCCGATCGTCAAGATCGACTCGGTCGACGCGGCGAAGAGATTGATCGACCGCCAGCTCGCGGCACGCACGGACTTCGTAAAGTTTTGGTGGATCGTAACGCCGGAGCACCCCGCGGCCGCCTTCCAGCCCATCGCCGCGCCGGCGATCGAATACGCGCACTCGCACGGGGCGCGCGTCGTGATCCACGCGACGGAGTTGGAGACGGCGCGCTTCGCCGTCGAATCCGGAACCGATATCCTCGCCCACAGCGTCTTCGATACCGACGTTGACGACGCGTTCTTGGATCTCGTGCGATCGCGAAAGGTCATCTACTGCCCAACCCTGATCGTCGTCGGTAACTACGGCTATACCTTTGCGGGCCGGCCGAACCTCACCGCCAACGACCTGCGCGTCGCGAATCCCGATATCGTGGGAACGCTGTTCAACATGGCCGATGTCGAATCGGCATTGCCGCCGGAGACGCTCGAGCGGATTTCGCAGCGCCGCGCGCCGGCCCCGCCCCACGCCGCGATGCGCAACCTCCGCCGGGTGCACGATGCCGGGATTCGCATCGCGGCCGGCACCGACGCCGGGAACATCGGCACGCTCCACGCGTCGTCCTTCTACGATGAAGCACTCGAGATGGTTGCGTCCGGGCTCACACCCCAGCAGGTCCTGCTAACGGCGACGAGCGGCGGAGCGGCCATGATGGGGCGTACCGATCTCGGTCGAATCGAACGCGGCACGCTCGCCGATCTCGTCGTTCTCGATGCGAATCCGCTCGCCGATATCGCGGCATTGGGCTCGGTCCGGTTCGTCGTCAAAGACGGACGCATCTTCGACGCAGCCGCGATCTTGAACGAAAGCCCCGAGCAGATCGTACAGCGTCAGGTAAATGCGTACAACCATCACGACGCGCAAGTCTTCGCGCAGACCTACGCCGATGACGGCGCCGTCGTTCGCCCGAGTGCCTTGGTACGAACTCGACCGGCGATCGCGGCGGCCTACGCGCAACTCTTCGCGGCCAACCCTCACCTGCACGTCGAGATCGTTGACCGCAACGTCAACGGCACGACGGTGACCGATAAGGAATCGATTACCGGCTTCGCCGACGGCGGCACGCGGACCGCGACGGTGACGTATACCGTCACCAACGGTGCGATCGCCCGGGCGCAGGTGCAAGCGTGAACTGGCTGCTTTCGCTTCTGCTGCTCACGGTCACCGTACCTATTACGACCACGCCCCAACCCGACAACGCAGGAAAGCTCGCGGACCGGCAGTTTCTCATCGCAACACCGGCGGGAAGTGGTTATGCCCGCTATTTCGGAACCTCGTCGCTTGACGGCGATCCGAACGTTACGCGCGCGTTGATCGTGGTGCACGGCGTGCTGCGCGACGCCGACTACTACTTCGACACCGGCGTTATCGCGGCAAACGCGGCGAAGGCCCTCGACCAAACGATCGTGATCGCGCCGCAGTTCGTCGAGCACGACGAACTCGCCGGACAGAACGTCTCGCCGAAAACGCTCTATTGGACCGGAAAATGGCCCGGAGGTTCGGATGCGGTCGCGCCGGCACCGATCAGCAGCTACAGCGTGTTCGATGCGATGATCGCTCGCCTCTCCGATCGCACCCGGTTCCCGAAGATGCGCGAAATCGTGATCGCCGGGCATTCGGCCGGCGGACAGATCGTGCAGCGCTACGCCATTGTCGGTAACGCGCCGCAACTCGACCGAGCGGGCCGAGTCCGCGTATCGCTCGTCGTCTCCAACCCTTCGTCATATTTCTACTTTACCGACTGGCGCCCGTTCCCACCCAAGGAGTGCCCCGATTACGATCAGTGGCGCTACGGATTGAGCGGCGCTCCTCCGTACGTCACCGGCAGCGCGGCGGAACTCGAGGCCCGTTACGTCGCGCGCGACGTTACCTACTTGATGGGCACCGCCGATACGAACCCGAAGGAGGACGACCTCGATAAAAGCTGCGGCGGCGAGGCCCAAGGCCCGTATCGGTTCGCCCGCGCGAAGTATTTTATCGCGTACCTCACGCAGCGCCATCCCGCCGGGACCAATCAAACCTATGCGTTCGTCCGCGGCGTTCCGCACGACAATCGCCGGATGTTCGACTCGACCTGCGGGTTGGCGGTACTCTTCGGCGGGAGCCGCGCGAGCTGCGCGGCCGCCGGACGCGTCTAAAACCCTAGCTTTAACGCGACCGCAACGTGAGCGACGCGGGGTCGAGCTCGTAGTTCCCGGCACCGACGAGCCCGTTGGGATACGCACAGATTACGCTGCTATCGGGTCCCCAGATCACGACCAGATTCGTGGCGCCGCACTCCGTCTGCGTTAGACCGTAATCGCGCAGGAGTTGGGCTCCCGGGCTCTGCGAGGCGACGCCGTAGGACGCGAAGAGCTGGCGATCGTCGTAGCCGGCGACCGATCCGTAGAGTACCGGCGGGTTGAGCATCGACCACCGGCCCCAAAATCCACCGCCCCAATATGACGTAAGCGGATGCCATATCGCGTAGCGATTCCATGCCCACCATCCCCAACGGCGCGGATTGCCGATGACGGGGCCGCGCCAGACGCGGTAGGGTCCGCTCGCGTACGAAATACTCGGCGGCGGCCGCTTGATTTGCGCGGCCGGGTGATAGACGGGCGCGGGTGCCGGGTGATAGACGGGCGCGGGCGCCGGGTGATAGACGGGCGCGGGCGCTGCGTGAACGACCGGTGCCGGCGCGTGATATGCCGGGGCCGGAGCCGCTTCCACTTGCGTTACCGCGAGCAAGATTCCCAGCAGAAAGAAGGTCACTACGGTAGCTGGAGCGTCGCGGTCGCGACCGGCGTTACGTGGCCACCGATTTCGATCGCGCGTTCACCGCGCTCGCCGTCGATGTGAACGTGCAAGATGCTGCGGCGTCCCATCTTCGTTCCCTGTTCGCTATGGAAGCGCGTGCCGTGCGCACTCGGGGCAAGCGAATGGTCCATCATGAAGGCCGCGAGCGGCCCGGTCGCGCTGCCCGTCGCCGGATCTTCGACGATGCCGAGATCGTTGGCAAACATCCGCGAATACGCCCCCGCAGGCGTCGGCGTAAATACGAAGACGCAGGTCGGCTCCTGCTCGTTTGCCAGCAGCCGCCGCAAAGCAATGGTGTTGACCTCTGCGCGGTCGACCGCGGCGACGTCGCGTACCGCAATGAAAACCAGCGGATTACCAGCACTGCGGTTTTGCACGGGCACGCCGTCGAGCAGGTCGGTTCGCTCGAGGCCGATCGCCGCCGCAGCTATCTCCGCGTCGTACTCCTGCAGCGTGCGAATCGGCGGCGTTCGCAGCCAGACCAAGCCTTCGCCGTCGACTCGGATGTCAACGGGACCGACGTTTTCGTCGAGCACGAAACTGGTCCGCTCGCGGGGAACTCGTCCGATCTCGCGCAAGACCCAGGCCGTCCCGACCGTCGGGTGACCGGCGAAGACCATCTCTCGCGAGGGCGTAAAGATGCGAACGCGTGCCGCCGACGCCGGCCGTTGCGGTGGAAAGATAAAGGTCGTCTCGGAAAGGTTCGTCTCCCGAGCGATCTTTTGCATCGTCGCCGCATCGAGCCCGGCGGCATCGTGGAAAACCGCCAGCGCGTTCCCTTCCAGGGGCGTCTGCGTGAAGACATCGACGATCGAGTAATCCCAAGTCATGTGCGCTACTTCGCTAAATCGCTTCCGCGCGCTTTTCGTTGCGGTCTGGCGGCGGCGACGGCGTTATTTGGGCGGTGACGACCGTCGTCCGGAGAATGTTCTTTGGGTAAAAAAGTCTAAGCGGGGAATCATATGCTTGAAATGAATCGTCTACTCAGCGTTACTTTGCTGGCGGCGGCGACCGCCTGCGCCACCGGTTGCGGGCATAGCAGCCAGACGGTCGCACCATCGGCCGTGAGCGCCGATCCCGCGAGTTACGACCAACAGGATATTACGGTCTCGGGTACGGCGAAGAATGCGGTGACCCGGCAGACGCGCCGCGGCACCGCGACCAGGTACGAGCTCTGCGACAACGGGTGCATCAACGTGATCGCGTTCGGCGCGAACGTCGTAGCCGACGGCAGCAAGCAGACCGTGACCGGCCGTTTTCACACGACCTTCGGACGCCGCCGAACTCTCTCCAACGTCCTAGTCGTCGGCGGTCGCCCGCAGCAGTAAGGCGAGCGCTTAGCGCTCGATCAGCTTGAGCATCTCGGGCGCGTAACGATCCCCGGCCGTGCGCGCGGCTAACCCCTCGAGCCGTTCCAGTTGCTCGGGCGCCAGCCGCAGATCGAGCGCACGAACGTTCTCCTCGAGGTATCGCACGCGTTTGGTCCCGGGAATCGGTACGACGTCGCCGCCGCGCGAGAGAACCCATGCGAGTGCGACCTGCGCCGGCGTTGCGCCGCACTCTTTCGCGACCTCACGCACGACCTCGACGATCGCCTGATTCGCTCGAGCGTTGTTGCCCGAGAAGCGCGGGTGGTTCTTCCGGAAGTCATCGTGCGCGAGGCCGTTGAGGTCGAGCGAACCGGTGAGGAAGCCGCGACCCAGCGGACTGTACGGGACGAACCCCACGCCCAGCTCGCGCACCGCCGGAAGGATCTTCTCCTCGACGCCGCGCTCCCAGAGTGAGTACTCGCTTTGCAGCGCGCTGATCGGATGGACGGCGTTGGCCCGCCGCAGACTCTCGGCCGAGACTTCCGAGAGGCCCAGATAGCGCACTTTTCCCTCCTCGACGAGCTCTTTCATCGCGCCGGCCGTCTCCTCGATCGGCACGCCCGGATCGCGGCGGTGCTGGTAGTACAGGTCGATCACGTCAATGCCTAGACGCCGCAGCGATTCGCCGGCAACCCGCTTTGCGTTCGCCGGCGATCCATCGACGCCGCGGGGACCGCCGTCCACCTTGAAGCCAAACTTCGTGGCGACGACGACCTCCGCGCGGCGATCGCGAATCGCCTTGCCGACCAGTTCCTCGTTACGATACGGACCGTACACCTCCGCGGTGTCGAGGAAGTTGATGCCGAGGTCGAGCGCACGGTGGATCGTCGCGATCCCCTCGCGTTCGTTCCCGGTGCCATACGCGCCGGTCATCCCCATACAACCCAAACCGAGGGCCGAAACCGTCAGTCCTTGCGTTCCAAGTCTCCGCCGTTCCATCGTCCCGTCCTTTCCCGCGTCGATCGCTTTGCTAACTTAAATGTGCAAAACGCGCTGGGCGTTGCGATAGCAGATCTTCTCGCGCTGCTGACGGCCGATCGGCGCGCGATCGATCCAATCTGAAGCCTCCTTCGCCTCCTCATACGGATAGTCGACCGAGAAGAGCACGCGATCGTCGCCCAGCTCCGCTAGCGCGCACATCAGCGCCGAATCTTGGCAGACGCCCGTCGTCGTCACGATGAGGTTCGAGCGAAAGTAATCGGAGGGTTTTTTCGCAAGCTTTTGTTGCCGGCCTTGCTCGGTGAGCGCGTATCGCCCGTCGATGCGCCGCGCAAAGTACGGCAGCGTCTCGCCCATGTGGCCGAGGATGATCGTCAGCCGCGGATAGCGATCGAAGATTCCGCCAAAGAGCATCCGCAAAAAGTGCGAGGAGTTGTCGGTCGACCATCCCCAAACCGCGCCTTGCATCTCGGGATAGCCGTCGAGCACCTGCGGCGCAACGAATGGGTCGGCTGGATGGATGTAGACCGGCACGCCGAGCGCCTGGACTCGCTCCCAGAACGGGAAGTAGCGCTCGTCGTCGAGGTAAACGCCGTTGGTATTGCCGTTGATCAGCGCGCCGAGGAATCCCAGCTCGCCTACGCACCGCTCGAGCTCGCCGGCTGCCGCGCCGGCGTCCTGCATCGCGAGGTGCGCGAAGCCGCGGTAACGCGTGGGATGCAGCTCGATCTGCGAGTGGAGGTAGTCGTTTGCGCTGCGCGCGAGCCTTACCGCGGTGGGCGCGTCGGTCTCGACTTGCACGCCGGGGCTCGTCTGCGAAAGAACGAAAAGATCGATGCCGGCTTCATCCATCGCCGCGATGCGGCGATCGCTGAGATCTTCAAGCAATCCTTGGAGTGCGGCGCGCGGCTTCGGATCGGTGACGAGTTCGAACGTCCGCTCCAAATACTTCTCGAGCCCCGGCGCGGTAAAGGCTTCTTCGAGCGCGATCTTTCTCAAGGTATTCGAGCCCTTTCCCTATCAGTGAGTGACGGCGCCCGGGTTAGAATATCGAGCTCCGAAAACCTCCCTTACAAAAGGGCGGGAGCGCAACGGCTTGCATTGCGCTCCCAGGGACTCGAGGACCAGTGCAGTTTTACCAGCCGCTTCCGCTGCCGCTGCCGGGGCCGCTTCCGCCGCCGCTGGGCGTCGGCGTTGCTTGCGGACCGGGAGCCGCATGAAGGGCGACCGTGATTACGTCGTGCATTCCGATCGAGTAGTGGAACGCACAGCCGATTAGATAGATTCCGGGCTTACCGAGCGTCATCGTGACGGATTTGCCGGGGTGGATCTGGCCGCTCGCGTAACCGAGGCCGAATTTGCCGGTGCCTTTCGCCTCTTTGGATAGCGTAATGTTCTTCGGGAAAACGGCGGGCGGCGCTTTGATCTGTTTGACCACGTTGAGCGTATGCGTATCTTTCTTCGAAAGGTTTACGATCGTGATCTTCGTGTTGGGCGGGAACCCGAGCGACTGCGAACGAGCTTGCTGGGTGTAGCTGGTAAGCACCGCGCTCCACTTGACGGAGTGGATTGCTCCCAAACCCTCTTTGTAGTACTCTTCGCCGATGGTGTCTTTGCCCATCGACGCGTAGACGACGACGTCTCCACCCATCGCAGGCAGCACGTAAGCCGGCGCTCCTGGTGAAGCTCCGACCATCCCACTGCGTCCACCGCAACCCGCTACGGCGAGTCCTAGAAGCGCTGCGGCCGATGCGATACGTTTAATATTCATGAAAGCCTCCGACGAGCAAATCTAACTGCCCTCGATTGTAAGAAGGCAGGATTAGGAAATTGTGAATCTGCCCAGGCGTTTTCGCAGGGATTCTTGACGGCTCGACGGCGATCGTATATATTACCCTACAGTTATGGAACCATTTGGTTATGCACAATCTGCCGGAGATCACCTCGATGCAACCTTCATGGCCTTGGCCGACCCGACGCGTCGAGCGATTCTGGCGCGCCTGGCCTCGGGCGAAGCCACGGTCTCGCAGCTGGCTGCCCCGTTTGCGATGAGCCAGCCCGCCGTCTCCAAGCACCTCAAGGTTCTCGAGCGCGCCGGGCTCATTTCGCGAGGCCGCGACGCCCAGCGGCGTCCCTGCCGCCTCGAAGCCAAGGCGCTCGGCGACGCAACCAAATGGCTCGCGCCGTATCGAATGCTCTGGGAGAAGAACTTCCGCCGCCTCGATGCGCTGCTCGACGAGGTCCGTAACGAGCCCGCAGCCCCGAAACGCCGCCAGGCGAGGAGACAAACGAGATGACGCAGCCCGCGCCTGCCAAGCACGAACTTCAAGTAACGACCGGCGATTGCGAAATCGTCATGACGCGCGCTTTCGATGCGCCGCGCGCCGCCGTTTTCGATGCCTTCACCAAGCCGGAGCTGATCCGCCGCTGGCAGCTCGGCCCGGACGGCTGGTCGATGCCGGTCTGCGACGTAGACCTGCGCATCGATGGGAAATTTCACTATGTTTGGTGCAACGACGCCGACGGCCGGGAGTTCGGCCTGCACGGTACCTATCGGGCGATCTCGCCCACCGAGCGCATCGTGCACGTGGGGAATTTCGATCAGCCGTGGTATCCGGACGAGTCGACGACCACGACCACCTTCGTCGAGCAAAGCGGCACGACGACGGTCACGATGACGCAGCGCTTCGTGTCGCGTGAAGCTCGCGACATCGCACTCGAGTCCGGGATGACGACCGGCGTAGCGGCGAGCTTCGACCGGCTCGAGAGCGTTCTCGGAAGAAAGAGAACCTCCGCGGAGGTTTTCTAAACGACGGAGCCGGTAAGACGTTCGAGCGCCGCGTCCATCGCTGCGATCCGTTCCTCCATTCCCGTCACGCCGTAGCGCGCGGCGATCTCCGACATCGGGGCATACGCGATCTCGACGCCGTCGCTCCCTTCCCAAACCAGCAGCTTGAGCGGCAGCTCCAACGCCACGAGCGGAAAGGCATCCATCAACGGCGTGCCGCCTTTGGGACTACCGAAAACGATCAGCGTCGTCGGACGCAGGTGCAAGCCGGCCTCGTTGGCGGCCGCGGCCTGATCGATCTCGGCGAAGATCGTGTTACCGCCGGCGGCAATCCGCTCTTTGAGCATCGAGAGCGTCGCTTGGTAGGCGAACCGGCTGCGTTTGGTCATCGATTCTTCTTAACTCGGCGGCTGTGCGCCGCCTCCGACGGTCAAAAAGGTTACGATATCCCACGCATTTCGTATCCCGATGAAGATCAGCAACAAGGCTCCGATGGCCAGCGCGAAGAGCGCCTCGACGGGCGCGATCTCCAGGCCAATCGCCCCGCCGAATATCGCCGAATAGGAGGCCAGCGGAAGTATCCAGTACCACGTCCAGTCGTCGAGATCGGGAGTATACAGCGTCATGCGTCGCGTCCGCAACGCCACCAAGCCGACGTACGCGAGATTGTAGAGGCCTAGCAGCCCGATGAGCACGCCGGGAAAGATCATCCGGTGCCACGGTGCGATGAGCACTGCCGAGACGAACAATACCGAGCAAAAATGCATGACGATCGGCGTGCTGAACGTCGAGATCCCGTCCTGGCTTCGCGTAGCCCGTTCGCTTCCGGTGACGATCGTAATCACGACGAACATCAGACCGGTCAGCGCCGCGGCCGACGAACCGATGACGATGTAGAAGCTCGACCACGGCGAGAGAAAAGCGGTCGCGTTAGCCATCGAGCACCTGCGCCGCCTCTCGCGCCGCGCGCTCGCCGCTTTCCAGCGCTCCGTTGACGGTGCCCCCCTGATCGTCCATCGAGGTTGCTTCTCCGGCAAAGAACAGCGTCCCATCGAGCGGCGCGGCGAGCACCGCCCGCGCCTTACCTCCGCCCACGGCCACGTAACTGTACGCACCGCGCGAGAATGGATCCGCGCTCCAATCGTGCGTGAGTGCCGATTCGAACTCGTCGCGCACCTCCGCCTTTCCAAAGAGGCCGCCGAGCTCGTCCAGTGCCCGCTCCACGCGCTGGGCCGGCGAGATTCCGTCCAGCGCCGTCGCTTTCGGACCACCCGCCCAAGTGACGAGCAATTCAGTTCGAACCGGAACTTGCGTCCAGGCAGCGGCGACCGGCGCTCCGCCGATGCGAAAAAAGGCGGCGTTCCGATACCGGCCGCGTGCCACTCGCTCCCAGAACGCGTTGCGAAACCAGAACGCAATCTTCACGACGTGGCCCATCTCGATTTGCGCGAGCGCGGCGCGTTTGCTCTCCGGCAGCGCCGGCTCGAAGACGAGCTCGGCGGCGTCGCCGTGGTGTTTGAGGACTCCGGCCGGCACCGTTACGAGTGCGACCTTGGCGCGGATCGTCCGCACGTCGCCGCCGTCCCCGATAACGTCCAGCGCAACCTCGCCGCGGCGCCACGACAGGCGCTGCACGATGCTCGAAAAGCGGAGCTCTACGCCGGCGGCGAGACACGCACGCTGCAGCAGAGCGAAGGCCGGCGCGTATCCGCCGAGGGGACGCGTGCTGTGCGAATCGACGCCCGAGCGTAGTTCGTCGGCGATGGAATGCACGCTCGCAATCGCCGGATCGGCCGCCTCGAAGCCTTCCACGAAGAGCCTCGCATCCGCAACTCGCTTCGTAAGCGCGCGATCTCCGTCGAACCGGTGCAAGTACGCATCGACGCTCTCGTCGGCGACCAAAGAACGCGATCGTTCGAGGATGCTTGCGGATTCGGCGAAATCGCCGGTATCGCGCAGGAGCGCGCCGCCGGGCCCGCGCGACCACGATTCGCTGCCGAGGTCGACGGCGGCCGCTCCCGCTTCGCGTAGCAGCGCCATCGTTCGCGGCGCGCCACCATGAATGAACTCGGCGCCGAGCTCAGCCGGAACTCCGCCACGCGGGGCGGAATGAGACCACACGCGTCCGCCGGCGCGATGGCGTGCTTCGAGCAGCACGACGCGCGCCGAACGGCTCGCCAAGCTTCGGGCCGCTGCCAGTCCTGCGGCACCGGCGCCGATTACGACTGCGTCAGCTTCCATGCATCACGGGCGCGCAGCCGCCATCGAGCGATCGCCGGCGAATTCATCCTTGTATCTTTGGCGTTACCCTCGGTCGCTCTTTCCGGTCGCCGCGGTGGGAGCGTTCGAGATCGAGCAGCGCCCGCTTACGCTCGAATCCCCAGCGATAGCCGCCCAACGCCCCCGATTCGCGGATCACGCGATGGCAGGGAATGATCAATGCGACGGTGTTGCGCGCGATCGCCCCGCCGACGGCGCGCGCCGCCGATGGCCGGCCGATTGCCGCCGCCACTTCTCCGTACGACGCGACGTCCCCGTAGGGAATCGACTGCAGGTACTTCCAGACGCGCATTTGGAAGGCGCTCGCGCGGATGTCGAGCGGCAGGTCCAGGTGCGGCTGCGCGCCGGCGAGATAGCGCGAGATCGCGTTCAACCCACTTCGGAAAGTCCGAATGATAAGGCTCTTGCGCCGGTACGATCGTTGCGTTCGCGTACTCGGCGCCCAACCTGCCCAACAGCTCTGCCTTCGAATCCCCGAACTGCGCAAAGCAGATCCCGCGATCGGTGGCGCCGATCATCATCAAACCAACCGGCGTCTCTACGGTGGCGTAGGAGATCGAGATGCCTTGGCCGGCGGAACGATACTGCGCGGGAGTCATGCCGAGGCTGCGAACCGCTTTTTCGTAGACCCGGCTCGGCGAACCGTATCCCGCGCCGTAGAGCGCGTCGTTGAACGGAGCGTTTCTCTTTGAGCGCTCCTTTGAGCCGGCGTAGCCGCATCTCGGCCGCGTACTGTTTAGGAGTCACCCCCACGACCTCTTTGAAGCGACGAGCAAAGTGATACTTGCTCATCTTCGCCTTCTTCGCTAGCATCTCGAGGCTCAACGTCTCGTCGCTGTGCTCTTCGACGTAGCGGCAGGTTTCATGGATCCGTTCGACTTCGTTCATGCAGAAAGCTTAGCGCATCGCGGGCACCGGCGGCCATCCGGAACTTGCTGCGGTGCGAACCTGTCGCGCACTAGCCGTAGGCCGGCGACCGCCGGCTCGTTTCGCAGCCTTCGACGAGCGCTTGCTGCGCATAACAACGCCCAAGCTGGGAAACAAGGAAGCATGAAAGCAATATCTCTGTTTTACATTACTCTGGCCGCCGTCGGAGTAACCGGCGCCGTAGCAAGTGCCCAGGGAGCGCCGCCTCCGGGGGCAGCGCCTCCGCCCTACGTTAACACCGCGTGCGGCGCCTGGAACGGCGACACCTGGGTTCCCAATGGCTCCTGTTCCAGCGCGGACTACAAACACCAAGTCGTCGCCGGCACGATCACGATCGTAAAGGGCCACTTGGTAACGCTTCAACAAACCAACGGCACGGTGGTTGTCGACGATACGGCGGCCTTGAGCGACGAAACGTCCGGACGAGTAGCGGTGGGCCGTCAGATCGTCGCACACGGTTACTGGCGGGGGAATAACTTCTACGCGACGGCGATTACCAGCGGTCAACCTCCGCCGCCCTAGCGACGAGGAGCGTACTTCAACGAACTCGCGGTATTGAAAAGAACGATCGGAAGAGGGAGCGCCACGCCGCGAGCGCGCAGCCGCCGCAATGCCGCGAGCGTCGCTCCGCCCTCTTCGGTCGCATCGATGCCTTCATGCCGATGGATATCGCGCATTGCGTGGGCGGACTCTTCATCGGAGACGGCGACGGCATACCCGTCGGATGCGCGCACGGCACTCAAAACCAAACGATCGCCGATCCCCGACGGAACCCGCAGCCCCCACATCTTCGTCAACGCCGCTTCCACGCGTTGCGCGGCAGCGTCGCCGCGTGAAAACGCGCGAACGATCGGAGCGCAACCCTCGGCTTGCACGCAGACCATCACGGGCCGCGCGGCGTCGATCCAGCCAAGCCGTTCGAGCTCGTCGAACGCTTTCCACATCGCGACGAGGCCCGTCCCACCGCCGGTAGGATAAACGATCGTTCCCGGCACTCTGCCAAACTGCTCGACCAACTCGTACCCCATCGTCTTCTTTCCCTCGACGCGATAGGGCTCGCGAAAGGTCGCGACGTTGAACGCGCCGCTCTCCGCAGCGAAGTCCGCAGCCATTCGTCCCGCTTCGTCGATCAGGCCCTCGACCAGCACGACCTCGCCAGCGTAACTTCGCATCTCTTCGATCAGGATCTCGGGAGTATCGGCCGGCACGTAGACGCGTACGGGAAGGCCCGCGCGCGCTCCGTAGGCGGCCAGCGCGCCGCCGGCGTTTCCCGCGCTCGGCGCGACCAAGGCACGCGCTCCGAGCCGCTTCGCCGCGGTAACGGCAGCCGACATTCCGCGAGCCTTGAACGACCCGGTCGGGTTCTGCGCTTCATCCTTTATATAGAGCGAGGCGCAGCCCAGAAGACTCCCGAGCGCGGGGGCCGCAATCAGCGGCGTCGCACCCTCACCGAGCGAGACCGGCTCCTCGCCCGGCGCGACGGGAAGCATCTCGCGATAGCGCCACATCGTCCATGCCCGCTCGCGCACCGTCTCGCGCGCGAGTTGCTCGGGATCGTAACGGACCAGCAGCGGCGCGCCGTCTTCCGGACACGTGCTCGCTAACGACTGTGCGCCGTAGCGATGCGCCGGATCGCGCGAACATTCGAGATACGCCGGCAGCATCAGGCTGGATTCCCGCTGCGTGCGCCGCGTCGCGCCCAGATTGCGTAGGCGGGAATCGCGGTTGCGAGGATGGCGAGTCCCGCCAAGCCGTCACGCGGATTGCTGATGCCGGCTGCAATCGCAACGGCCCAAGAGGCGACCATGAAGACGATCGTTGAGAGCGGATGCCAAGGCGCGCGAAAGCCGGCAGCCTTGGGCGATCCGGATCTGCCGTCGCGCGCGCGCAGCGTAAAGAGCGCGAGCGCGAGCAAGCCGCTAAAAGCATACGAGGTCGACACGACATAGTTGAGGATATGCTCGTAGCCGCCGGAGAGCGCAATCGCGACGGCGACGATTCCCTGAAGCGCAATCGCGACCACCGGTACGCCCGTGCGCGGATTAATTTTCCCCACCGCCCGAAAGAAGAGGCCGTCGTGCGCCATCGCGTGATAGAGCCTCGGCACCGTGAGCATTCGATTGCTCATGAAGCCCAGCGTCGTTACGGCAACCGCGAGCGAGGCGAGGCGCGCCCCGATCGAGCCGACGGTCGTCTGCAAGACGGCGGAGACGGGGACGGCGCTGCGCGCGAGCGCGTTGACGCCGAGCGCGCGTAGGCAGCCGGCGTTGACCAATACGTAGAGCACGGCCACCGCGGCGATCCCGACCCATAGCCCGCGCGGAAGGCTCCGTCCCGCATTCTTCGACTCCGGTGCCATGAAGTTTGCGACGATCGCGCCGTTGTACGTAAAGAGCACCGGAATCATGGCCAGGCCAATGCCGGCCGCGCTTTGGAGTGCCGGCGTGCCGCTCTCTGCGGCAGCGACGGGTAGGGCGGGGTGCGCGAAGGCTGCGATAACGAGCGCCGCCAGCGCTGCCAGCTTCAGCAGTGACAACCCATTCTGCAAGTACGTCCCTTGTCGGACGCCAAGCGCGTTGACGAACGCGAGCGCCACGAGCGCTGCGACCGCAACCGCCCCCGGCGCCAGCGCGAGATTGGTCAGCGAAAGAAAGTATCCGGCGAATAGCACTGCCGCCGCCGCAAGACCGCCGGTAAGCGATGCGAGCAGTGCCGTCCAACCGTACGCAAAGGCGACGGCGGGACCAAAGGCGTCGCGCAGATAGGCGTACGCGCCGCAGCCGTCCGGGCGTCGCGCCCCAAGCTCGCCGAGCACGAAGGCGCCGCAGAGCGCGACGAGACCGCCGAGCACCCACGCGGTGAGGATCGGCGCCGGCGCTCCAATGCTCTTCGCGACGACCGCGGGAGTACGAAAGATGCCCGAACCGATGACGCTTCCGACGACGAGCAGCGCCAGGTCGGCCGGCCCCAGCCGCTGCGCGAACCGCGGCGCCCGCTGCGTCAAACCGGACGTTCGCCGAGAATCGTCGCGCGTCGCATGCGACGGCGTGCGGGGAAATAGTCGGCCAGAGCACAGTGCTGCGTCCAGCGATTATCCCACAGCGCGACCGCGTTCACTTGCCACCGCCAGCGAACTTGAAATTCGGGCTTGGCCATATGCTCGAAGAGCAGACCCAGCAGCGTCTCGCTCTCACGAGGCGATAGTCCTTCGATGCGATCGGTGAAGTCCGCGTTGACGTAGAGCGCTTTGCGTCCGGTCTGCGGGTTCGTGCGTGCCACGGGATGCGAGACCGGCGGGTGCTGGGCGTACATCGCGTCCCGGCGTGCTTCCAGGCCGAGCGCCGCGAAGCGCTCCGGCGTAAAGTTCTTGGCGAACGAATGAACCGCGCGCAGCTCCGAGACGAACCGCCGCAGCGGATCCGAAAGCGTCTCGTAGGCGAGATACATGTTGGCCCAAAGCGTGTCGCCTCCCACCTCGGGAATTTCCTCGGCGTAGAGCACGGCCGCCATCGGAGGACGCTCGAGATAGGTAACGTCGTTGTGCCAGCGGTCGCTGTTGGCGCGGTGCGTTGCGTCGTGCGCCAAGAGCATCACTTCTGGAGCGCCGTCGTCTCCCGGGTAGAACGGATGCGTGTAGAGCGGGCCGAAGCGCGCCGCGAAGTCTCGCTGCTGCGCGGCCGACAATCGCTGGTTCTCGAAGAAGAGCACGAGGCGTTCCCCCAGCGCGTCGCGGATCTGGGCGATGCGTTCGTCGCTCAACGGAGCGGCGAGGTCGACGCCCTCGACGACGGCGCCGATCGCCGGCGTCAAAGGATGGGTTCGCAACCGCTCTTGAGTCACGCTCTCCCTTTCTCCGAGCGGTCAACGAATCCAAGCAAGGGCGCCGCAACGACCCACTGAGGGGACTCACCCGCGGCTGGGCGAAGCGCCGATTACAATGCACCGCGATCAAATCAAGCCATTGCGCGGGCCGTCTACGGCACTCGCCCTGCTGATTCTCGCCGCCTGCTCGAGTGCACCCGGCGTTGGAGTACCGCCGCGGGCGCAGGCAAGCGGCCGGATCTCGCCGGCCGTCAAGAAGTGCGGCGGCAGTAAACTTTACGTCTCGAGTTATCGCCTCGGATACGTCGCGATCTACTGCACGAAAGGACGCAATCAAGCGCCGATCGGCAAGATTACGAGTGGAATCAACGGCCCCGAAGGCGCGAGCGTCGATCTCAAAGGCAACCTCTACGTTACGAACACCAATGGGGATACCGTAACCGAGTACGCACCCGGGGGCAGCGACCCGAGCTTTACCTATTCGGGGCTCGGCTCTCCCGCCGGGGTTGCGGTCGACGCCAAGCAGAACGTCTACGTTACGAGCCTGAGCCCACCGTCGCTGACGGTCTTCGCGCAAAAATCGAACACCGTCAAACTGAAGATCACGAACCTTGCTTTCCCGATCGACGTCGCGCTCGATCGAGCCGCCAACGTCTACGTGACCACCTACACGGCGACTTTCGGCAACGGTGAAATTATCGAATATTCGCCGGGCAGCACGCAGGGCACCAACCTCGGCATCGTCACCAAAGAGCCCGGCGGCATCGCGTTGGACCGGGCGGGCGATATCGTGACCGCGGATCAGGGGCTGCCCGGGGTTCTCGTCTTTCCGCCCGGGAAGACCCAGCCGAAGAATACGTTTGCCGCGAACACGCTCGATCCGGATCCGGTTCGCTTCTCGCGTAAGGAAAAGCGCGTCTATGTCGGCGACGCGGTCGGCAACGCCGTCTACGTGTACGACTATCCGAGCGGCAAGCTCGTCAACACGATTACGGACGGCGTCGACGGTCCTAATGGCTTAGCCGTCGATCCCGCCGCCCCGCTTTAGGGAACCTCGCCTACTCAAAGGAGGAGAACGTCTATGCAGAACCCCCGTTCGTTCCCGTTCTACGTCGCGCCGCTCGCGGCGTTTTGGCTCGTCGCGGGATGCGCGAGCGGAGGCTCGCCAGCGAGCAGTACGTTTGCGCCGGCGACGGGATCCGGAGTCGAACGCGCAGCACGCATCGGCGGCAGGCTCGGCGCTGCGCAACCGTCACGCCGGCCCGGCGGCTGGCTCTCACCCGCCGCGAAATCGGGCAAACACTTGATCTACGTCGCCGACTTTACCGCTAACGCCATCCAGATCTATTCGACGAGCGGATCGAATCAGAGCCCGATCGGCGAGATCACCGATGGAATTAGCGGGCCCGAGGGATGCTTCGTCGACCGGCACGGCAACCTGTTCGTGGCGAACGCGACGAATCAGACGGTCACGATGTACAAGCACGGCGGCACGAGCCCGAGCCTGCAATACACGGGCTTTGCCTATCCTACCAACGTGGCCGTCGGTGCGAACGGCGTCCTGTACGTCGACGATCTCGTTGGCGGAAAGGTCGTCGAGTTTGCACGCGGCAAGACCCGTTCCAAACGAACGATCTTGGTGACCGATCCTCAGGGCGCCGCACTCGATGCGAAGAACAACCTCTACGTCTCCTACAACACCGGCAGCCATGGCGGCGGACCCGGGACCGTCAACAAGTACCCGCCGAAGTCGACGAAAGGCACCGATCTCGATCTCCCGATCGTCTGGTCTGCCGGAGACGCGGTCGATTCAAAGGCCGACGTCGTCGTCGCGGATCAAGGTTCCGGGAGCGGCAATGCGGCCGTCTACGTCTTCCCTCCAGGTTCGACGCAGCCTTCGGAGACGATCGATCAGGGGATGGAGGATCCGTTCCGGATCGCGCTCGACAAGAAGAACCAGAATCTCTACGTTGCCGACCCCGAGGTCAACAAGCTGCTCGTCTATGATTACGCTTCCGGCACGCTGGTCAATACGATTACGAACGGCTTGAGTTCGGTGTATGGCGTCGCGGTCTCCGGGGAGGGCGGCTAGCATGCGCGCCGCGCTGGCGCTCGCGCTCGCCGGCGCAGCCTTGTGGCCCTGCCGCGCGCTTTGTGCTCCGCTCGACGAGCTCGATCGCTTCGTCGGCACGTGGCAGAGTCAGGGCACGTTCGTCGACGGACCCTACAGCAAGGCCGGTCCGGCGACGGCGGCGACGACCTGCGCCTGGTCGAACAATCATGTTTTCTTGATCTGCCAGCAAAGCGTGCAGATGAACGGCGTCAGCGACGACGACCTCGGCATCTACACGTACGATCAGGCCGGCAGCGTCTATCGCTTCTACAACGTCCACGCAAACCGGACGACCTCGACGAACATTACCGTCAACGGCAACACGATCGCCTACCCGTATTCGTTCACCGATAAGGGCGCCAACGTTACGATTCGAACCCTCAACGTATGGGCGAATCCGAACCTATACAACTGGCGCACGGAGTATTCTACCGACGGCGGTAAGACGTGGACGCTGATGGCGTCGGGAGCATCTCAAAAGCATTGAGGCGATGACGCGCTCGCCGCAGGCTCGCGCGGTTATCTTAGCGGCGGGCCTTTCAACGCGCATGGGCGCGCAGAAGCTGCTGATGCGCTTTCGAGGGAGAACCGCTGATCGAGTATGCGATTGCCGCGGCGCGACCCTGGCGGCCGGTACTGGTTGCCGGTTGCGAGGTAGCCGATGCTTTGCGGGGTCGCGACGACCTCACGCTCGTCGTCAACCCGCAACCGCAGCGCGGCATGGCATATTCGCTCGCACTCGCCGATGAGGTTATTTCGCCCGGCGACGCGCTCGTCGTTCTGCTCGGAGATAAGCCGCTCGTCTCGGAGCGGCTCATCGCAGAGCTCTGCTCGGCGCTCGGGAGCGCCGACGTCGCGTATCCGGTGCACGCGCGCAGCGGCGCGCCGGGGCATCCGGTCGTTTTTGCGGCTGCGGCACGCCGCAGGATCGCGGCGCTGCCCGACGGCGATAATCTGCAAGTTTTGCGCGACGATCCGTCGCTCGTCCGGCGCGCGGTACGCAGCGAGGATGAAGGCGGGTTCTTCGACGTCGACACCCCGGGCGAGCTCGCGCGTTAGCGGGAAATCGTCAGGCCGCCAGTTCCTCGGAAACGTCGCGGTTGCCCAAGAGAATGAGAATCACGGAGAGCACGACCGTTGCTCCGCCGAACAAAACGTTCGGGGTCACCCGCTCGCCGAGTACGAGCGTGCCGAGGATGACGGCCACGACGGGATTGACGTAACCGTACGTCGCGACCGTGGCCGTCGGAAGCACGCGGATCACGTAGGCGTACGCGCTGTAACCGACGAGGGCACCGCCGGTGATCAGCCAGAGCATACCCCATAACGAGCCGGCCGAGATCGCTGCAACGTGCAGCCGCGACGCCTCGCCGGTCGCGAGCCCAACGACGATGCAGAGCGCACCTCCGATGCTCATTTCGAGTGAAGCGGTAAAGGGATGATGATGCTCGCGCCTCACGAAGACCGACCCCAGCGCCCAAGAAAACGACGCGAGGAGAATGAGGCCGGCGAAGCGCGCATCGGCGTGGCCCGCGCCCCGGCCAACGAGCGCGGCGATCCCCACGCTCCCGACGATCATTCCGGCGATTGAGACGAGGTTTGGTGCCTTTCGCGTGCGTAACGCATCGAGCAGCATCATCCAAATCGGCGTCGTGGCGATCAAGAGCGCCGACGTTCCCGATTCGACTCGCGTCTCCGAGAGACAGAGAAGCCCGTTTCCAACCACCAGCAGCAAGAACGCGGTCGAAGCGATTCGCAGCAGCTCCCGGCGGCCCGGCAGTCCCGGTTTATGCTTTGCGGTGAGCCATTGCCAGCTCAAAAGCAACAAGCCCGCGATTGCATAGCGTACGCCCGTCATGAGGTACGGCGGAATCGTCTCGACCGCAACCCGGATGCCGAGATACGTCGAACCCCAGAAGAGGTAAACGATCCCGAGCGCAATCCAGGGCATGGTCCGCTGCCACCGCGTCACGCGCACAAAAGACCCTGCAACGGCGGCGCCGGTTTCGCCCCGAAGCAAAGACGCAGAGCCTCCTCGGCGAAACACCGCACAACGTCGAGTCGCTAGGGAGCTTTTGAGAGTTTGTGAGAAACCGCACGCCGTTCTTCACCGTTTTCGCCCTTGCAACCGTTGCATCGCTGATTCTGGGTTCGTCCACGTTGCTTCACGCGCAAGGCGCCGCGCGCAGCGCACTGCCCAACGGCTGGGCGTTGCAGCCCGCAGCGGGAGCAATGGTCGCAACGGGGACCATGCCGCAAGGCGCCGCGCGCTCGCCCGACGGCTCGATGATCGCGGTGGTCGAGTCCGGCTTCAATCCTCCTGCCCTTTCGATTTACGCGACCCGCGGACTGCGACTCGTCAAACGCTATAACCTGGCCGGCGCCTACGGGCGCCCGGTCTGGACGCAGCACGGAATCTTCGTCGCCGGCGCCAACGCAGATGCGCTCTTTGCGATCGATCCGCACGTGGAGACGGTACGCAAGATCGCGCTGCCGCCTAAATCCTATCCGGTCTCGGTCGCGGAGAATCGTGGCGTCTTCGCCGTTGGCTTCAACGGTGACGGCGCCGTCCGCATCGGTAAGGTCGACGCACTGCGCGGTGCGCGGCCGATCGCCGTCGGCCTTCGGCCTCGCAACCTCGCCTTCTCTACCGACGGTAAGACGCTCTTCGTGGCGGTTCGGTCCGCAAGCTACGTCGCCGCCGTCAACGTCGCTACGCTGCGCGTGCGTCGCATTGCGACGGATCTTCATCCCAGCGACGTTCTCGCGAGCGGAGATGCAGTCTACGTTTCGCAGGCCGACGCCGACACGGTCGGACTGTACGACGCGCGGACCGGCAAGCGGCGCAGCGACGTTTTCGTGGGCAGCGTAGCGCACTCCATCGGTTCCTCGCCCAACGCGCTTGCGCTCGAAGGCGACCGGCTCTTCGTAAGCCTGGGAGCCGCCAACGAGGTCGTCGTTTTGCGCGGCAGCCGCGTTTCGGCGCGTCTGCCGGCGGGCTGGTACCCCACCGATATCGTTCCCCTCGGCAACGATCTCTTCGTTATCAACGGAAAAGGTGAAGGCACGAAGCCGAATCCTGCATTCGACGTGATGAGCGCAAGCAATCGCGACTACATCGCCGCAATCCAGTTCGGCTCGATTCGCGAAATCTCGACGAGCGGGGCGATGCCGCCCAATCCGCAAGGCGCGCAGGGAGCCGCACCACGCCCCTCGCGTACGATTCTGCACGCTGGCGGCCCGATTCGCCACGTCTTCTTCATCCTCAAAGAGAATCGCACGTACGATCAAATTCTCGGCGACATGCCCGCCGGCAACGGCGATCCCAAGCTCGTCTGGTTCGGCGCGCGCGTGACCCCGAACCAGCACGCGCTCTCCCAGCGCTTCGGGCTCTTCGACGACTTTTACGCCAGCGGTGAGGTGAGCGACGCGGGCCACAACTGGGCAGACGGCGCCTTTGCGAACGACTACGTCGAGCGTACGTGGCCGCCCGTCTACGGCGGGCGCCTCGACGACGACGACGTGCTAACCGGGGTTGGGGCGGGAGTTGCGAGCCGCGGCTACATTTGGGACGCGGCGCGCCGCGCCGGCGTAAGCTTTCGCGACTACGGCGAGATGGCGCTGATGCCGCCAATCGAAGGACACATCGCGGCTACCGCGCCGAGTCTCGGTACTCGATTCGACCCGCACTACGTCGGCTGGAACTTAGATTACAGCGATCTCGATCGCGTCAAGGAATGGAAGCGAGAGTTCGACAGGTTCGTTGCCGCCGATACGCTGCCGCAGCTCGAGTATATGTGGCTTCCCGGCGACCACACCGCCGGCACTCGTGCCGGTAAGCTCACGCCGGCGGCCTACATCGCAACGAACGACTACGCCGTTGGACAAATCGTCAACGCGATTTCCCACTCGAGAGTTTGGGCCTCCAGCGCGGTCTTCATCACCGAGGACGACGCGCAAGACGGCGCGGATCACGTCAGCGATCAGCGCACGACGCTCTACATCGCCTCGCCCTACGCCCACGGCGGCGTCATCCACGAGCACTTCGCTACGGTGAGCGTGCTTCGCACGATCGAACTGCTGCTCGGACTGCGGCCGCTCTCGAGCTACGACGCGACGGCCGCGCCGCTCTACGCGGCCTTCACGACGACCGCGAATCTCGCGCCCTTCGAGGTCATCGCGCCGAAGGTCGACCTGACGACGCGCAACTCAAAGGTCGCCTACGGAGCCGCGCTGAGCGCCCGGCTCGACTTTCGACGGCCGGATGCAAACGCGCCGGGCATCCTCGCGGATATCCTGGCGCACAACCACTAGCAACGACGCCACGGCATTTTCCGCCGCGGGTGTTTTGCTGGACGTAAGGTGAGCTTACGGAATGATGTGGGTCAGCAGGAAGAGCAGGCCGTCGCCGATGCCGCCGAAGATGTCGGTGTGTTTCGAAGCTTGCGGCACGAAGATGACGTCGCCTTTTTCGAGCGCGACGTCGGCGCTCTGGTTCTCGCCTTTGAGCGCCTGATACAAGTTGACCTCCGACGTCGTTTGCGTGCCGTTGGGCCCGGTCCGGATTAAGTGAATGTGGTTGAGGTCGGCCTGCGCGTTTTGGCTATCGCCGGCCTTAGCGATCGCGACCGATAAACGGTCGCCCTCGTTTACTTGAACGTCGCCCGGATGATCGACCGCGCCGGCCACGTCAACCGTAAATTTGATTGGCCCCGGCACGTAGATGACGGAACCTTCGGAAAGCGCCACGTCGAGCGACGTGTCTCCGCGTTGCAGCAAGCCTTGCAGCGAGACGACCCTTACCTTACCGCCCGCATCGGCGACGCGCGCATCGGGAAAGGCGCCGTTTGAATCGGCGATGCCGCCGGCAGCCGCAATCGCATCGGTGAGCTTTGCGCCCGAGCGTAAAGGATACTTACCCGGCGTTTTGACGTCGCCCAGCACGAGCACGTTGGGTTGGCCCAGCGCGACGATCGAGATCGTGATGACCGGATGGCGCACGTACGCTTTGAGTTTATTGGAAAGCACCGAAGCCGCGCCGATCGGCGTGTCTCCCGCCAGATGGACGCGACCGACGAGCGGATACTCGATCGTGCCGTCGGGCATGACGGTCACGTTCTGCGTTAGCGTTTGGTCTCCGAAGACGAGAACGTTCAACTGATCTCCCGGGTGGATGATCGTGTCGGACGCAATTGAGGCACTCCAGGCAACCCCCGGAAGGAGACCCCAGAGGCAGAACAACGCTGCCGCGATAGCGCGAGTCACCCTTCTAGGGTACGCGGCGCCCGGCTCAGGCACAACGTCCGCCCGACGCGGTGCTCGATGCGCGTTGGTCCCGGGAGGTGAGAAACTCGGCCTATCTGGGGGCGCTAGGAGCGTGCGGGCCCCTAAACGGCTTGCTGGCGGACTGCGGCGATCAACGCTGCACGGGAGCGCACACCGAAGGTGAGCCGGATCCGCGCCGCATGATTTTTGACGGTCTCCGGGGAGATGCGCAGATTCTGGGCGATCTCTTTGTCACTGAGCCCCTCGCAGATCAGTGCGTAGACGCGGTGCTGGGCCGGCGTCAACGCGGCGACGCGAGGATCTCCAACCAGCCCGGCCCGCCGGCGAATATCGCGCGCAACCGAACTCTCGGAAAACACGGCGACGACTTCGCTGGCGAGGCGAAGCCAGGTGGGTTCCCCGCTTACCTCGTGAAGCCGCAGCGCAACCGCAGCGGCGCGCCACGCGTAATCGATAGAACGATAGAAGGTATACGCGCTGGCAAGGAGTTGTAAAGCGGCGGCCCGATGCCCGGAGGCCGCAAGGATGCACCCGCGAGCATAATCTTCCATCGCGCGCAACCGGCGATCGCGGCCAAGCGCCAGCGCTGGAGCAAGCATCATCGGAATCGCGTCGTAGATGTCCATGAGGCGGCTTGCGGCAGGGAGATCCCGATCGGCAGCGAGTTCGATCAGGTTCAGGATCGCGACGCGTTCCTCACCGGGAGAGCTCCAGTCCGTCTCTCTGGCGCACGCGACGGCGTGGCGCAGGAGTGCGTCGGCGCTCGCGTTCTCGCCGGCCATTCTCGCCAGGTAGGCCTGGTCGGCGTAGCAGGCCGCGACCCATCGCACCGACGGTGCGATATCGCGCGCGAAATACGCGTACTGGAGTGCTTTCTCGTGCGATCCGCGCAACGCATGCGCCCACGCCAAACCGCGAAAAGTCAAAAACCGCTCGCCCTCGAGATCCTCGGTCCACGGCAGCGTCTCGGCGATGCGCACGGCAAAATCGAACGTGCTCGGTGCCGCAATCTCGCGAACGAGATGAACGAGCGATCGCGTTGCGCTGGCCAGCAGTGTGACGTCGTACGCCTCGGGGGTCTGCGCGATATGGCGGATCGAGAGCTCGAGAAGCCGCATCTGTTCCTGGAACTCGCCGCGCAGCGCCGGAGCCCAAGAGCTCGCATACAGCCAGCGCCCGTACAAGTGAGGTGAAGAGCTGACGTCGACCGCCTGGAGCGCCTCCTGCATCGGGTCTGGTGTCCCCTCGACCCAGCCCACGAGCATCCGCGCATAGGCGACTTCGAAACGCGACTCCTCGCCTTGCGGCTCGGCGCGGATTCGCGCGAGCGCGCGACGTGCCTGGTCGGTCGCTCCCAAGAACGAGTGACAGGTGGACTCGAGCGCTCGGAGGAGGGCCTCCTGTTCCAGCTTGGTGCGAGTGGCGCCAATGACGGTCAGCGCCTCCCGATAACGCGAGAGACGGATCAAGGTGCGGATCCGGTAGACCCGGTCGGACATGCCAACGGAGCGGTCCGTTAACCGCAGACAGGCCGTCAGCTCACCGGTGTTATATGCCTCGCGGGGTTCCAATGGTGCTCGCTCCGGGACCGGTTTCGAGCGGAAAGCGGCCCCTAGATTTCCAGGAGTATGCGATTAAGTTGCACGCCGGTCGCTCGGCCCCTGTTGAGCCGTTAACAAATTCTAAACGCTCGCCCACCTGGGCGGGGCAAGCTTACGAGAGCGGGGGTATCTCGGCTTTTATTGACGCAGCCGGAAGCGCGGCCATTACTGGGATCGCCGTCGCGGCCATCGCGATCGGACCTCCGGGAGTGTCGAGTGGTGGAAAAACGATCGACATGAGCGCCAAAAACAGGTGAGCCAGCATCCTAATCCCTCTCTCCAATATCCGGCCGCGCGCATGGTAGGAGCGGCCGACGGTCTTAAGCTTACACCCAGAAAAACGATTGCGCCAGACTGTGAACGAATTTTTGCTGCGAACTGCAAAAAGAGCGCGGGGCCGCTTACTTTGAGTTCTTTTGCAACAATCGGACGCGCGCCCCGTCGAACTCGGCGTCCGATTCCACCCGGTAGCCGTTACCGACGTATCGTTCGAGCTTGGCGCAGCCGAAGCGGACGTTGGCCGAACGGCAGCTTCCCGCGGTAATCAGCCAAACTCGCCCTTCCACGGGCATTGCGGTACGCAGTTCGGTATTGTCGTGAATGATAAACCGCGTCACGCTGTAGCGGTGAAAATCGACGGCGTGCGGCACCGCGACGACGCGATTGAAACCGCGGTAGTAGTACGCAAACGGCAGCGCGTTCTCGGCCTCGAAGATGACGATCGGTTCGTCGGGCTTTTCGTGCGCACGGACGTAAGCGCTCACGCGTCTCCAGTCTCCGGGTTTTGCCAACTGGTGGTACGTGAGCGCCAGCGTGAGCAGCGAAAGCGTTACGGCAACAGCCGTCCACACCGTCGCGGCACGCCGTTCGCTCGTTTCGGGCAAGAATGAAAAGAGCGCAAAGACGCTTAGTGTGGCGGGCAGAAACAGCGAGGCGGCGTGGCGATCGAGAACGTGCACGCCCGATACGTACGCGCCCACTGCGAAGAGCATGACCGCCCCGGCGGTCATCAAGAGAATCGCTGCGTTACCGGTTCCCTGTAGCTTCGGCCTCCAGATCGCCAGCGCCACGAGAGCGCAGGCACCGAGGACGAGATAAGCGATCGTTGAGTGCGGCACGGGCAGCGGAAGGACATATCTCAAGAGAATGCCGGCGAGCGTAGCGAACGTGTAGGGCAGCGATGGCGAAGCAAAACCGTCTTTGAAATTTGCGACCTGACCGGGAACGATTGCCAGCATCGGAAGGAACGCCAGAGCCGCCGCGATGCCGGCGAGAACGAACCGCAACAACGCGCGGCGGTAAAAGACGACGACGGCCAGCGCTTGCCCTGCTACGAGAAAGGCCAAGTAATACTGAGTGTAGAGCGCGAGCGCGACGCACGCAGCGTACGCGATTGCCGCGCCGGTCGTCCGCCGTTGCGCCATGAAGGCGTCGTAGAACGTCAGCAAGAGGAGCGCCGAGACCAAGACGATCATGGCATAAACGCGGATCTCCAGCGCCGCCCAAATCAAAAAGGGATTGCACGCGACGACGGCCGTTACGAGCTTGTCGCTCTGCCGGGGAAGGTAGCGCCGGGCGATCGCGGGGGCGAGCAGTATCGTCGCCCCGATGCACAGTACCGAAAAGAGCCGCAAATAGAAGATGCCGTCGCCCAACGAGCGCCAAAGGCTGATCAGAACGAAATACAGCGGCGCGTTCTGTTCGAACGAGAGCGCTTGGTGAAAAGCGTAGGCGACGCCGTTGCTGGTGGTCTGCAGCGTGTAGGCTTCGTCCTGCCAGATGTTGAGCAGCCACGCAAGCGGCAGCGTAACGAGCAGGTTGGCCCCAAGCGCGATCACCGCGAACGGCGGCCAACGCAATGCTACCGGCGAAAGCCGCTCTGCTCGAATCACCAAACGAGATTATAAACCCCGCAGCGGTAGCCTCCAACGTCGATGTGGACCATCCTCCCCGGCGAAGGTCCCGGCCGGCGGCCTGAGCCTTTCGGCTGCGCGCGTTCCCCGTGCGGCACTCCCGGAGGGGCCGGAGAGCGCGGTATCGTTATGGTCAGCATGAATACGCGCGCCGGCAGAGTAGCCTTCGCCGCCGTCTCTCTCGTGTTGGCGATCGTCGCCTTCGCGCTGGCCGAGCGCGGACTCGTCGGGCATCAGAGCTTCAAAGCCTTCTACTGCGCGGGAGTGGCCGTCCGCGAGCGGCAGGACCCCTACCGTGTCGAGCCGCTTCGTTCGTGCGAGCGCAACTTCGAATCTTCGCCGATGCCGAGCGGCTACGTGGAGCCCGCACCGCAGCCGGGATACGTGCTCGCAGGGTTCGCGCTACTCTCGAGGCTGCCGGCGAAGCTTGCCGCCGAAGTTTTCGCGCTGGCACTCGTCGCCGCGTCGATCCTCGGGGCTTTGGCGCTGTGCAGACTCATTCGAGCGCCCAGTTATGCGGTGCTCTTGGCACTCGCGCCGCTCACGCTGCTCAACGTCGCGTACGGCGAGATTCCACCGCTTGCGTTGGTTGCGATCTGCGCCGCAGCGTATCTGCTGCACGCGGGGCGCCCAGCCGCGGCGGGCGTAGCGGTCTCGCTGGCGCTGGTCCAGCCAAACATCGGCGCGCCGGCGGTGCTCGCTCTGCTGGTCTTCGCTCCGCGAGCCCGACTTGCAATCGTCGCAACCAGCGCGGGGCTCGCGGCGCTCAGCGCGATCGCGCTGGGAATCGGAGCGAACGTCGAGTATTTTACCCGCGTTCTGCCGCTGCTGGCCAACGCCGAGATCGTCGCGTCGGATCAATACAGCCTCAGCCGGCTGCTCTACGTTCTCGGCACTCCGGCCGGCACGGCGTTGCTTGCCGGAAAGATTTGGTTCGTCGTCGCGGCGATCGCCGGCATCGCCGCCGCGGGCTGGCTGGCTCGCAAGCGCGGGCAGCACGATCTCCTGCCGCTGCTTCCGCCGGCGGCCGTGACGCTCTTTGGAATCTACTTGCACGACATTCAAATACTGATCGCCGTGCCGGCCGCGTTGGTTCTCGCCGCGCGGATGGAAAAAGAGTCGGCGCGGGCCTTTGCCTCGGTCTTCGTCGTACTGCTCGTGACGGTTTGGACGCAGACGCCGAGGGCCGCCGTATTGCTCATCGATGCGGCGGGAGTCTTCGGCGCTCTGCTCTGCCTTCTGCCTGGAGCCGCCGCCCGCCGCATCGCGTATGCGGCGGCGGGCTCCTTGGCGGCAACCGTGGCGGTCGTGCTGCTGCAGCGCTTCGCCACGCCTACCCCACATAGTCTAACGACGCACTCTTTTAGTGCGTTACCCGACGAGTTTTCTCCGATTGCCTGGGGCCGCTATCTTCGTGCGACTCCCGAGTTGACACGAACCGTCGTAGCGCCGCAGATCCTAGCGTGGGTCGGCCTGATCGGCGTTTTCGCGTGCGCTGTCGCCGCGAACCTCAGAGGGCCTAGGCTAAACCGATCCTGATCGCGTGCACCGCGGCCTGCGACCGCGCGGTACAGTGTATTTTTGCGAAGATATGGCTGACGTGATTCTTGATCGTCTTCTCCGACAGAACGAGACGGCGGCCGATGTCGCGGTTCGAGAGTCCCTGCGCGATGAGCCGGATGATCTCGCGCTCCCGGGGAGAGAGTTCGTTGGTTAGGCGTTTGGTCGGGCCGCGGCGACGCAGAAGCGAGGCGGCGACTCGGGGATCGACGTAGCTCGAGCCTTCGCCAAGCGTCTTGATGGCGGCCACGAGCTCCTGTAGGGAGGAATCCTTTACGATGTATGCATCGGCGCCGGCCGCGAGACAGTGCTGCATGAGCTCGCCTTGCGTGTGAGCCGAGAGAGCGCAGATGCGCGTTTCGGGGGACTTGCTCTTGAAATGTTCGATGACGTCGTCGATCTCTTCCGTGTCGATGTCGATGATCACGATGTTGACGTCCTTGGCGACCATCGCCGTTTCTCGGCTGGCCGCGATGCCGGCTATCTTGATGTCCGGATCTGCCGAGAGCACCTGCGCGATAGCCTTGGCAAAGAGCATCTGTTTTTCGATGATGAAGACGCGCAATGCGCCCGAGGTACTAATCATGCTTTTTTGAAAGCTCCGTTAGTCGGTGGGGTCTTTGGCTGAACTCTAACAGTCTGCCACCGTATGGGACCTCGGGACAACCCGCTTTTCTTGTGAGACGTTCGTGCTATTGCGGGCCGGGATTGCGGGACTTTAGCCGGTATTTCGGGCCTCTAGGATGCAACGCGTAGTAAGAACTTATCATGCCGGCTCGGTACCGGGGCTTAGGAGCCGGGGTGATAACGCCACGAAGCCCGAGCGCGCGGCTCCTCGTTCTCGTCGCTCTTTTCGCTTAAACGATCCTTAAAAGATGGGCCAGCGGGAGCGGTCTCCTCATCGGGACGCATCGAGGGCCATCCAAGCAACGTCGCCGCCATCTGAATGCGGTTGCGGGCGTTCGTCTTTGCGACCATTCGCGAAACGTGATCGTTGACGGTCGATTCGGCGACGTTGAGATCGGCCGCGATTTCGGTAATGGTGCGGCCGTCGAGCAGGCCGTGGAGGACCTCTCGTTCCCGCGAAGATATTCCAAAGGTCGAGGCGGCCGTATCGATATCGGGCTCCTCGCACTGATCCAAGAAAACACCGATGTAGACGCCGTTTTGGAGCATCGGCACGACTCGCATCGCGAGGCCGTGCAGCGGATATCCGGTGCGCCGCGCACAGGTGTTGGCGCGGGAAAAATTCCACGAGGACGTCAAACGTCGCACCGCCTGCTCGAGAAAGAGTGGGAGGCGAGCATCCTCGGGTTCGACGAGACGCGCGAATGCGGAAGCATCTTCTCCGCTGCACCACGCGAACTGCACGTCGAGCGCGGCATTTAGCAGGAAGAACGCGTGCGGCCCACCGGGAATCGGCGTCGAACCGTTTGCGCTCGCCTTCGAAGTCGAAGGCAGAAATCTCTTGCGCAACCTTAGCGGCTGCCGCGCCGATCGCTTGCGCTGCTTGGAACCATGCATCGCCCGAACCGTCTCTCGAAACGAATACCATCGCAACTGAATGTCCCCGCCCGGTATCCGTCGCGATCCCGACGGCCGCGGGCACGTTGTCGCATTCGTGCGCGCCGCCATTGAGGACGATCGGCCCGGCCGACGCGGGGAACGGCATGCGGGTAAGCAGTGCGAGCGCGGCACGGTCGTCGATTCCCACGTCCGATGTGTCGAATGCCACTAAATCTTGTTCTGCATCGAAGACGCCGATCGCCCAACCGGCGGCAGATGCTGCGCGGGCCGTCTGGCGTAAGGAAGCATCGAGGCGTCTCTTGCGCGACGCATCGAATCCGTCGAACCCAGCGGGCGAGATCGAGGTCATCCCTCGCTCGAGATCCCGCATCAACACATCCTTTCTAGGGCTGCGACAAAAGTCGAGCCAACTAGCCCAGCGAGCGAGTCCCCATTCTAGCGCACGCCTGCTTCGGTTTGCAACGGGCGGGCGTGAAGCTCGACAAAACGAGCGAGCAGTCGATTAGAGCGGACTTGGACTCCCTCTTCTACTAGTAACGGCTGCTGCAGTGCAAAGGTTCACCACGTCTTTCATTGGTTTGACGTCGAAATGCTTTGTTAGTGCAGCGATCGATTCCAGCGTCACCCGTCGCTTCAGCTCGGGATTCATACTCATCGCCGGGAAAAAGCGCAGCTCGGGCGCGTCTGCGGCCGTGAGAAAGTCCAGCGGGTGCAGCAGAATCGAGGGCTCGGTGCGAGTCAGTTTGCAGGCCGTCATCGCGGCTTCGAAATATGCCCGTGCCAGCGCCGGAGAGATCATCGCAATATAAAGGACGTAGGAGACGTGGATCGGGATCTTTGCCAGCGGGAAAGTGGTGACGGGGATCTCGGCAATCGATCCGTTCGACAGGTCGATCCGGTGCTGTGAGTTGCGGCGGAAGCCATCGGCGAAACTTCCGAACAGATCCTCGCGCTCCGCCCGGTCCGCGGCGCTGAGTTTAGCGCTGCGGAAATAGTACGCACGCGCCAGAGGACCGATGAACGTCGCAAGCGACGAGGCATCGTAAAGATAGCCCCGAGAGACGAGCGTCTCCAAGATCGTCTCGGAGCGGGTAAATCCGGGTCCGCGAAATCCCCTCGGCCGCGCGCCGGTTACGCGTTCGATCGCCTCTTCGGCGCGGCGGAGTTCGTCGTCGATCTCCAAACGACCGCGGCGATGCATCCACGGCTCGTGATGGTGCGAGTGATTTCCGATCTCGTGCCCGCGGCGCGCGATCTCGGCGAGCACTTCGGCGTTCTCCGGACGCTCCGCGTCTTGTCCTACGATGAAGAACGTGATGCGCAGCTTCATCGCGTCGAGAATGTCGAGAACCGGCGGCACCAGCTGCGGAAGATACGTGGGGAAGTCGGTCCACCCCGGATTGCCGTGGGTCTTCATGTACGACCACTTGTTGTCCAGGTCGAGCGAGAGCGATGCCTGCATCATGCGGTCACCGCCTGCGGCTCGCGCTCCGTCGACCCGGCCAGAAGCGTGGGAAGAAGCCGCTTGGCCAGGCGCACCGTTTCGTTGACGTTCAACGTGCCGTTGACGATGTTGGCGCTGCTCGCCATGAAGAGCCCCGGGACGCTGGTCTGTACTGGCGGAAGCCGGCTGGAATAGTCGAGTGTCGGAATCGGAAAGACGTGCGGCACCCGGGAGACCCGGAACGCGCGAACTTGGCTTCGCGAGAAGTGCGGGTGCATGCGTGAAAGCGCGGTCAAAAACGAATCCTCTATCTCTTCGTCGGAAAGCCGCAGCGCCGGATCGTCCGAGGCCACGTACTTGGGGAGATAAACCAGCGACTTGCCTTTGAACTCCTCGCGATCGACGAGGGCCGTCATCTCGATGACGGCGGTAAACGGCATCGTCGAATCCGCGATGTTCGTGATGTAATACGACGTTAGCGGCGAATCGATCAACGCGGACGCGCAGACGATGCCTTGATATTCGACCCCGGCGCACAGCGCGCGCTCGCGCGCGCTCAGCGTCGGGCAGATGCGCGCTGCCAGGGGAGCGGCTAGCGTGACGACGACCTTGTCGAAGCGCAAAAGCTCGGAAGCCGTTGCAACCCCGACGCCGTCGGGCAATGCCTCGACCGCCTGCACGGGGCAGGACGTACGCAGCGTGACGCCGCGTGCCGCGAGCCGCTGCTCGAAGCGGCGCAGCGTCAGATCGTATCCGCCGGCAACGTAGCCGAAGCGCTCGCGGCCTACACCGCTCGAGCGCGCCGCGTACATCCGAGCGATGATCGCCCAAATGAACGCCGCGGAGGCGCGATGAGCGTGAGGTCCGAGCTTCGCTCGCAGAAGCGGAAGCCAAATCCGTTCGACGGTACCGCGTCCGCAGAGGCGCGTGAGCCAGTCTACTGCCGTAATCCGTTCCAGGGGTTCCCAGTCTTTAATTCTCGACGCGTGAATGATCGTTCCGCCCAAACGCGCCTTCTGCACCAGCGACAGCGGCGGGAACTTCAGATAGTCGAGGGTTCCCGAAAACGAATGCATGGATCCGTCTACGAAAAAGCCCGTGCCCGGCGTATTCCAGCGCAGCTCGCTCTCCAGATCGAGCTCGCGCAAAAGCTCGATCAGCGTTCGATCGCTCAAGAGCGTGACGTGATAGTGCCGATCCCAGACGAACTCGCCAAGTTGCCAGGGCGCGGCGAGACCCCCGCACTGGGGGCCTCCCTCGAAGATCGTAACGTCGTGGCCCTCTTTGGAGAGCTCCCAGGCGAGCGTCATGCCCAGCATTCCGCCGCCAACGATGCCGTATCGACTCATTACGAGCTCCGCGCAATCTCCATCGGCCGCAGTGACGAACCGGCGAGCGCGTACTCCGTGGCGCACGACTGGCAGCGCATTGCGGTGGGGCGCTCCATCGTCGGAGCGAGCGACTCGAGCGGATGTCCGCAGGCGCACGCATATCCAACGGGGCGCGCCGGGTTTCCGTGCACGATCGCAAAGTCCGGAACGTCACGGGTCACGACGGATCCCATTCCGACCATTGCGAACCGGCCGATCGTCAAACCGGGGCCGATCGTCGCTCTCGCGCCGATCGTCGCGCCTTCGCGAACCAGCGTGTGCAGGGTAGACTCGTTCGGATCGGACGATTGAAGGCGATCGAGCTGCGGCGTCGTCGCGCGCGGAAAGCGTTCGTTCGTGAAAACGACGCCGGCCGCGATCATAACGCCGCGCTCGATCGTCACCCCCGTGCAGACGTACACGAAGGCGTTGATCTTGACGAAGTCCTTGATCGCGACGCCGTAGGCGATGTAGCTCTTCTCGCCGATGATGCAATTGGAGCCGATCGCCGTCGAGTGGCGTACGTGCACGTTGTCCCAGATTGAAGTATTACGGCCGATCGAGACTCCCGGCTCGATAATCGCGGTGGGGTGAACTGCCACTTAGCTTGCCGCTAGCGCGCCGGCCCGAAGCGGCGTCAGCTCTTCCAGTTGGCTGCCGATCCGTTCCCAACGAGCGCAGTCCAGCGCCGCGTATGCTGCCTGCACGGCCTGCACGGAGGCCAGGGCATCGCGCGGGGTTACGAGCAGCCTTCCATCACCGCGAATCACGTCGCAAAAATTACCGATTTGATCGGCGAAGGCCTGGATCTTGTCGTATCCCTTACCGAACGTGTGCCAAACGTCTTCGCCGTGCCGGCGGAATCGCGATTCTTTCCAACCGACGAGGATCGTCCCGGCGCTGCCATAGATGCGAAGGAACGTCTCGAGCTCTTTGTTGATGCTCCAGGAGAGATCCGCGGCGCCCATGACGCCCTCGTCGTTGTGCACGAAGAGGCGGACGGTATCTTCGACCGCCAAGCCTTGCATCCGGCGCCCCTCGACGACCTGAATGTCACGCAGGTTTCCGAGGAAATATCGCAAGATGTCCACCGCGTGCGTCCCGTTGTCGATCAGCACCCCGCCGCCGCTAACCGCGGCATCGGAGTTCCAGCGCCTGCTCATATCGACGTACGAGGTAAACGCGTTCTCGGCGAAGACCAAATCTCCGACCTCGCCGGCGAAGAGAATCTCGCGCGCCTGGCGGACGTCCGCCGCGTAACGGAATTTTGACGCCATCGTCAGGACCATTCCGGCGTGCTCGGCCACCGCGAGCATCCGGCGCGCGCTGTTGACCGTAATCGAAAGCGGTTTCTCGCAGAGAACGTGCCGCCCGGCCTGCAAGACCTTGCAGGTGATCGACTCGTGCGTTACCGGAGGCGTACAGACGATCGCGGCGTCGAAGCTCGACTTGCGAAGCAGCGCCGGAAGCAACGAATAGGCTTCGCAGCCGATGCGAGAAGCAAGTTCTTCGGCGGCCGCCCCGTTCGTGTCGCAGACGGCGACGACCGTCGCTCCTTTGAGCTCTCGAAAAGCCGCTTCGTAGGCGCGGGCGATTGCGCCGGCGCCGATAATCGCGAAACGTAGTTGCTTCATGCGCTGTGCCTCCAGGTCAGTGTTTCGGCCGCTGAGGTCATCGCGTCGGCGATGTAGTTGACGTCGTCACCGTCGTAGCGGTCGTTCCAAGGGACGACCAGCACGCGTTCCAGCGCGGCGTACGTGCCCGGGAATCGCTCGCGGTCGTAGGCGAGCACTTCAGGGCGAGCCATGGTAAAAGGAAAGCCGCTGTTGCCGAACGTTTTGCGCTTTTGGAAGATCTCGCACATGAACGCCGGCTTCACAATGTATCGCGGCGCACTGACGATTCCGCGCTCCTTGAGCAGCGCGGCCATTTCGAGCACCGCCTCTGCCGGCAGCGACTCGGACGTGCGCACGACGTACTTCCAGTAACTGTGCTGCGCTCCGGGCAGGATGTACGGCGTCTCGATCGCTTCGAGCGTGCCGATCCGTTCCGTAAGCATCTCGGCGAGCATGCGGCGGCGAGCGACGACCTTGGGCAGCTTGCCCAACTGCGCCACGGCGACGCTGCCGGCGAGCTCCGACATCCGATAGTTCAGCGCCAAGAAATAGTGATCGGGCTGCGGATCGCCGTATCCCCAGGCCTTGTTGATAAACAGGAAGATCCGCCGGGCAAGCGCCTCGTCGTTGGTAACGATCAATCCGCCCTCACCGGTCGTAATGTGCTTGCCCTGCTGGAGGCTAAAGCACCCCATCTTGCCGGCCGTACCGACGAATTTATTGTTATAGGAGGCCAGGAAAGCTTGCGCGCAGTCCTCGATGACCGGAATGCCGTGACGATCCCCCAACTCGACGATTTCGTCGATGTCGCAAGGATTCCCGAAGAGATGGGTGACGATGATGGCTTTGGTTTTGCTGCTGATCCGCTGCGCGATCGTCTCCGCCGTGACGTTGCACGTCCGAGGGTCGACGTCGGCGAAGACCGGGATCGCGCCTTGATAGAGAATCGGCGTGAGCGCGCCCATGTCCGTGATCGAGGTCGTAATCACTTCGTCGCCCGGATCCGGATCGAGCGCCGCGATCGCGCAGTGCAGCGCCGCGGTGCCGGAGGAACAGGCATAAGCGTATTTTACGCCCATCATTTCCGCGAAGCGCGACTCGAGGGCAGTGACGAATGAGCCTTTGGTGCTCGTGAGTGTTCCGCTGCGCAGGGCAGCGGAGACTGCGGCGATTTCCTCTTCGCCGAGCGTTCTTCCCGTTGCGTCCTGATCGGACGGCAGCGTTCTATGCGGTGCGAGAGGAAGGGTCGTAGCCATTATTTTTTAGTGCTCCGTTCGTTTGAAGGCGACGTTTTTGGCGAAATCTTCGTCCCAAAAAAGCGGTGATTTGCCCGGTAAAGAGGGCTAGGCTCGTGTACTGAACGACGATCGTTGCGGTCGTGCCGATGGCGAGCGTCGTGGACTTAACTCGAAGTATCAGCAGCAGCCCTACGACGAGCGGGAGGAGCCCCGGAAAGAGCCCGGGGACCGCCAGCCACAGCGCGGGGCGATGACGAAAGGCCAGCGCAAGCGTGCTGTACGTTTGCGCGACCGTGCGTGAAATATTGAAACTGCCGCGGGTGGCTCGCCGCTCCGCCGTCCATTCCAGCGTCGCGGGAACCTCGGCGACCGGCATCTTCTTGCGCAGCGCGTCGAGCAGCATCTCCGCCACCGCCGGCTTGTCGTCGCTGCGGAACTGCAACTCGCGCAGCGCGCATACGCGAAACGCGCGCACCATGCAGGTCAGCGTTGCGTACTTTCCGCAGACGGCCAGCGACAGCAGACGATTCGCTTCTCGGCTGAGAACCCGCCGCAGGAAAGGAACGCCGACGACCGATCCGCCCGCCATGTACGGCGACGCCATGGCGATGTCGGCATGCGACGCTTCCAGCTCCTCGACCAACCGCATCGCGACGGCCGGCGAATACGTGAGATCGGCATCCAGGAGCACGGCCAGGTCGGTATCGACGGCGGCGAAGGCCGTCCGTAGGGCCGCGCCCAGGCCGCGATTATGCTCGTGGCGCACGACCCGAACGTTGGGGCGCCAGCGCGCGAAGGTCGCGGCAACGGCCCCGGTCTCGTCGGTACTTCCGTCGTCGACGATCAGAAAGTGAAACTCGTATCCGCTGCCGCGATGGATGGCGAAATACTCCGAGAGCGAGGACAGCGCGGCGGCGAAGAGGCTTCCCTCGTTGTACGCCGGGACGACCACGGTAACGCTGCTCATGCCGGACCGGCCGTCAGCGCGTGGTGCATCCGCGCGAAGTAGTCGTCGTAGTCGTTGACGACGACCGCGTCTTTATTGACGACGATTCCCAGTACGTTGTCGATACCGATGAGGCTGAGCTGGCCGATCGCGCGGCGCGCGTCGCTCTCTTCGGTCTCGTCGGCGGCGACCACGAAGAGCGACCCATCGACTTGCGCGGCGACCATCAATCCATCGGATACCGCGCCGAGGGCCGGCGTATCGACGATGACGGTACTATAGCTCTTGCGCGCCGTCTCGAGCATCGATTCGAAACGCGACTGCAGCAGCGGGATCGGATTCGTGTTGTCCGGATGACTCGGCAGGAGGTCGAGCCCGGAATCGATGTGCTGGACTGCCGCATCGAGCGTCGAGGTACCATCGAGCACTTCACCCAAGCCGACGTTATTTTTGCAGGCCGCAATCGTATGCAGGGTCGGCTGGCGCAGGTCGGCATCGACGAGCAGCACGCCGGGCTGCAGCGTAGAAAGAGTCTTGGCGAGATTGTAAGCGACCGTAGATTTCCCCTCGCTGCGACGCGCGCTCAAGACGGCGAGAGTCTTGATTGGCCTGCGGTTGCGTAAACGCAGCGTCACGCAGAGGTGGAGAAACGCCTCCATCGTCATCGAGTGAACCCACGGGATCGACTTGGTCTTGCGCTCGTCGAACGCGGGGATGCGAGCCACGACGGGCAGCCCGAGGATGCGGGCGAAATCGCGGCCCGCGCCTCGGCGCTCGATCAGGTCGAGAATGTAGACGACGGCCAAACCAAGCAGGACGCCAAGGACGATTCCGATCGGAAGGTTCGTACGAAGGCTCGGACGTTTCGTAGCGGAGTCCGCGTTCGCCGGCTGAACGACGATGATGTCGCTGATCGCGGTCGTCTTTGCAACCATCGCATCGTTGTACTTTTGAGCAAGCGCGTTGTAGACGTTGGAGGCGCGCTTGGAGTCCTCTTGGAGCGACGAGAACTCGATGGCTTGCTGCGGCAGCGCATTGACGGCCGGCTTATTGGCCTTGACCTGTCCTCGCAGCGCCCGCATCTGACCTTGATCGCCTTGGATGCGCGCGCGGTACGTCAACGCCTGCTGCTGCAGACTCTGATATAGCGGGTTCGGCGCGAACGTCGTGGAGCTGACCACGGCCTGCGGCTGCGCCGAAATCTGTGCGAGCAGGGCATTCCTCTGCTGCCGCAGGGCGATGACGGTTGGGTGCGCCGGCGTGTACTTCTGTTCGGCCTCGCCCAACTGCGCCTGGACGTCGGCGAGCTTCGTCTGCAGGTCGGTCGCCACGGGATTCTGCGCCACTTGCTTCGCGCTGTCGATGGTGCTGGACATCGCCGCCAGTTGATTGGTCGTACTGCCGAGCAGCGCTTGCGCTTCGCGGACGTCAACGGTTAGCTGGTCGATCTGCTGGTTCAGCTGACTGACCCGCGAAACGACGTCCTGCGCGTGGGCGGTCTGGTCGATATAGCCGTGGGCCGACTGAAACTTGGCTAGGCGAGACTCACTTTCGTGCATCTCCTTCGCTGCGTCGGGCATCTCTTTTGAGAGGAAGCCGATGGCGGCCACGGCCTGCGAGCGCACGAAGTCGCGCTCCTCTTCGACGAAGGCGTTTGAGAAGGCGTTGGCGATCTCTGCCGAGCGTTCGGGAGACGACCAGGTGACGTTAAGGTTTAAGAGCGCCGTATTGACCACCGGCTGCACGCTGACGTTGGCAAGCAGCTGTTTCGGCGTCGCTTTGATATTTAATTGATCGATTACGCTCGTCGCGATGTCGCGTTGCTGGGCAAGGGCAGCAAACGTCTCCGCCGATTGCACGCCGCTCTGCAGTACGAGGGCGTTGAGTACCGGCAACGCCGTCGTATTATCGACGGGAGCCGTCGTCGTATCCGAGCGGCCCGCCAAGAGGCGAACCGTCGTCGTATACGATTTGGGAGCGATCAGCGTCCCGAGGGTCACGATCGCCGCAAAGCCGCCCGCAATGGCAACGAAGAGCCGCCACCGTTTGAGAATCGCGCGGTAGAGCCTCTCTACATCGCGTCCCTCATGGAACTGTGGCTGCCCTTCAAACTCGGCCAAACCGTTGGGATGGCCGTTGTATGGCATCATTTCCGACATCGCAGTCCCATCGTACGCCGACCGGCACCTCGACCGTAAGGACGAGTCTGCTCAACGGCCGGGACCTTTGCAACGGGGTCTTGTTTCCTTGCCCGGGGGTCACGGACGATGGTGCTAATGACTCTCCATTCTGCAGGCTCCCTCTGGTTATGATTTGAGCATCAATGGCGACGCGTATCGTCGAACGTCCTATAGCGGCCCACAAATCCGCTATTGGGGCCGCACCTCGCGCCTATCCGGCAAAGTGGACCGCCATCTTGCTCGCGATAGATGTCGCGCTCTTCATCGTGGCTTCCGGCCTGGGAGCGCTCATCGGCTTCCATCACTGGCACTCGCCGCGAATTCTCAGCCATCTTCTGATCGCCGATGCGATCTTCGTCGGCCTCTGGGTGCTCGTCTTCGACCGCCTCGGGCTCTACCGCCGGACGTACGCGCTCTCGATGAAGGACGAGCTCTACTATACCGTCGCGGCGCTGATGCTCGGCACGATCCCGCAGTTGATCTTGTTTACCATTTACCCGGAGATCTCGACCTCACGTGTCGCACTGATCTTCGCCTTCATCTTTTCGATTCTCATGGTAGGGACCGCGCGCGCGGTTCTGCACGACGTCCGAAATCAGGAGTGGTTCAAAGGCCGGCGGAAAGTGAGCATCGTCGGAACCCACGAGAACATCGAGAGCGTTCTTGCCAGCTTGGAGCTCTCCGCCGGGACCCAGACGCAGCTAATCGTCGTCGACGACTATGCCGAAGCGATCGAGCGGATCGACCTGACTCGGGATCCGAACCTGAATCGGATCGAGTGGCTCAATCATGCTCGCCGCTGGGGCTGCGATTCGCTCATCCTCACCGAGATGATCCCGCCCAATCTGCTGACGCACATCCTCGAGGTTGCGGCGGTGGATCGTATTCGTCTCGCCTTTGCTCCTCCGAAGGTTACGCGCTACAGCTACGATCTCTCGCTGCAGACCGACGGACGGCAGGTTTTGATCGTGCCCGCACGGCTGCGTGCCTGCACGCCGCGCGCTCAACTGCTCAAGCGCCTGACGGACATTCCCTTTGCCTTTCTCGCCCTGCTGCTCTTCGCACCCGTCATGGTGATTGCCGCGATAGCGATCGTCATCGACTCGGGATTCCCGATCCTCTACGCACAGGAACGCGTGGGACTCGGCGGCAGATCGTTTAAAATCCTAAAGTTTCGCTCGATGCGCCAGGACGCCGAGCGTGAAGGGGGCGCCGTCTGGGCGACCACCCACGACCCGCGAAAGACGCGCATCGGGGCTTTCCTCCGGCGCTTCTCCATCGACGAACTTCCGCAGCTGTTCAACGTACTGAGGGGAGACATGTCGCTGGTCGGACCGCGCCCCGAACGCCAGGTATTCGTCAACCTTTTCCGCTCGACGATGCCTCGCTACGACGAGCGGCACCTCGTTCGGCCGGGCATCACCGGATGGTCGCACGTTCACATGAAACGGAACGTCGACACTTCGGCTGCCGGCGAACGGCTCGAGTACGATCTTCAATACTTAGAAAACTGGTCGATCTATCTCGACATCGTGGTCCTCTTTCAAACGCTCTGCGAGTTCCTCTTCCACCGAGCGGCATGAACCGGAAAGTACGCGTCCTTCACATCTCCCCGTCGATTCGCGGCTACGGCGCAGAGCGGCTCGTGGTCGAGCTGCTCTCTCATATGAAGTCGGGCGACGTCGAAGCCGCATTGCTGACGATTTACGAGCCGCCGGCAGAAGTTCGCGCCGCGCTGCCGTTCCCAATCTTTCACGCCGGCCGCAAGAATCGAAAGGACCGTTTCTTCCTCTGGAGGCTCGTTCGCGAAATCCAGCGGTTTGCGCCGGATATCGTTCATACGCATACCCACGTCGGCCGTTACTGGGGAAGAATTGCAGCGATCTGTGCGGGCGTGCCTCGTATCGTTCACACCGAACACAATCCGTGCGATTTCCGGAAAAAGTCGCCAGTCGAGTCCCTTGCCGATTGGATTCTCAATCGCGGCACCTCGCGAATCGTGACCTTCTTCAACGAACAGGGCAACCGGCTCAGCCGCCTCGAGGGATACCCGATGCAAAAGATGGTGATGATTCCCAACGGGCTCGAACTTCCGGAGCCGTCCGAAGACCGGCTTGCGGCCCGCGCGCGTCTCGCCGTCCGCCCGCACGAGTTTGCGATCCTGCTCGTCGGCCGCATGGAGTACCAGAAGAATCATATTCTTGCGTTGCGTGCGTTCTCGGCGCTCTATCGCCAAACGCGCGAGAAGGCATTGCTCTTCTTCGTTGGGGCCGGTGAGAACGAAGACATGCTTCGCGGCCTCGCGCGCGCCCTCAACATCGCCGAGCGGGTTCGCTTCTTGGGCTATCGTACCGACGTGCCCTCGCTTTTACCGGCTGCCGACCTGCTCTTGATGACGTCGTGGTTCGAGGGAATGCCGCTTGCGCTGCTCGAGGCGATGATCGCCGGCATCCCGGTCGTCACCACGCCTTGGCTCGGCGCCAACGACATGCTGGAGAACGGACGCTACGGCTTTCTCGCACCCGATTTCGAACCGTTTAACGTCGCCGCCCAGATCGAGCGCGCGATCGCGCGCCCGACGATTCGCCGCAACGTCGCCGAACGGGCCAAACAGTACGTCCGCGCCGCCTACGGCGTCGATAGAATGGTAGACGCTCACCGGCACCTTTACCTCGAGCTCTTCGGCAAGGCATCATGAGCGCGGGCCGCCTGATCCTCGTAACCTCGCGCTTTCCCTTCGGGAGCCAAGAAGCGTACCTTAACGTCGAGCTGGCCGAGCTCGCGCGGTACTTTACCGACGTCGTCGTCGTGCCGGTTCGGCCGCCCGCGTCGCCCGCGCGCTACTCGGTACCTGCCAACGTCACGGTTTTGGATTGGCCGCTGATCAATGCTGAGATTCTCCGGCGAGCGGCCCGTGCCGCGGCCGCCGCTCCCGTCCGCGCGGTTCGGACGCTCGGAAAGATCGTCGCTTCACGCGATCCCGGTCGCCTCAAGAACTTAGCCGTCTTCGTGAAGGGACTGGCACTCGGACAGTGGGCCGCGGAGAATCACGCCGGCCACATCCACGCCTATTGGATGTCAACGCCGTCCACCGTCGCAATGGTCGCAGCCGCGTCAAGCGGGTTGCCGTGGAGCGCGACGGCCCATCGCTGGGATATCTACGAACGCAACGCCTTTGACGTCAAGGAGCGCAGCGTCGAGTACGTGCGGGCGATCTCTGCGCGCGGCGCGCAAGATCTTCGAGCGCGCATGCCCCGGCTCGACGGGCGAATCGCCCATCTTCGCCTCGGGATTCGGATACCGCCATACGCCGCGAAGCGCGCGTGCGAAAGCGCGAGCTTTCGCATCGTATGTCCGGCGGCGCTCGTTCCGGTCAAGGGTCACTCCGTGCTCCTTGGCGCCCTCTCGCAACTAAAAGACTCGGGCGTCCCGCTGCACTGCACGCTTTTCGGCGCCGGCCCGCTTGCGGCCGAACTCGAAAGCGAAGTCGCGGCGCGCGGGCTTGAGAAACACGTCGAATTCGGCGGTTTTGTTCCGCAAAGCCGGCTGCACGATCTTTACCGTGCCGGCAGCTTCGACGCAATCGTCCTGGCAAGCCGGAACGCCGGCGAGAAAATGATGGAGGGCATTCCCTCCGCTTTGCTCGAGGCGATGGCCTTCGGAGTTCCGATCGTCGCCACCAACTCCGGAAGCGTGCAAGAAGCGATCGACGCGCGTTGCGGGAGATTGGTCCCCGCCGACGACCCGAGCGCCTTGGCCGCAGCGCTTCTCGACGTCTACAGAGACCCGGAAACGGCGCGATCGCGCGCCGAGCGAGCCTACGAGCTCGTCGCTCAGCGGCACGACGTTCGCGCGCAAATGCGCGATCTCGCCGCAGCGCTGCACGGAAAGGACCGCGCATCTTGAACATTTCAATCATCGGGCTCGGCTACATCGGTCTTCCGACCGCGGCCCTCCTTGCGCAATGCGGGCACCGCGTCTATGGATACGATGTCAACGCCAAACTTCGCCACGCTCTACAGCGCGGTGAGGTCAACGCGACGGAGGAGCCCGTTCGCCAAGCCGTCGTCGAGGCGCTCGAAAGCGGACGCTTTCACGTCGTAGACGGCATTCCAATTGCACAGGCGTACATTCTCTGTCTGCCGACTCCGACGCACGAGGGCAAACCCGACCTCCATCACGTCGAGGACGCTGCCGCCGAGGTTGCCGCGATGGCGAAGCCCGGCGCAATCCTCGTTCTTGAATCGACGGTTCCTCCCGGCGCGACGGAGCGCATCTTCGAACGTGCTCTCCGCGAAGCCGGCAAGTCGATCGACGATTTCCACGTCGCTCACTGTCCCGAGCGCGTGATTCCGGGGGCGATCATGGAAGAGCTGCGTACGAACGGCCGCGTCGTCGGCGGCCGAACGCCGCAGGATGCGCGGATCGTCGCCGCTCTGTACTCATCGTTTTGCAAGAGCTCGATTGCGATCACGTCGACCCACACTGCGGAGTTCGTAAAGATCGTCGAGAACACGTACCGTGACGTCAACATCGCGTTCGCCAACGAGTTGTCGATCGTCGCCGAAGAGCTCGACATCGACGTCTGGGAGACGATCTCGATCGCCAACAAGCATCCTCGAGTCAATATCTTGCGGCCCGGGCCCGGGGTAGGCGGCCACTGCATCCCCGTGGACCCACACTTCCTTTCCGACGCAAACCCGTTCGTCACCGAGCTCGTGCAGGCGGCTCGCCGCGTCAACGAGCGCATGCCGCATCGCATCGTACGCCGGATCTGCGAGCTGGTCGAGCCGGCACGCGGCCGCAAAGTCGCGTTGTTGGGGGCGGCCTACAAAGCCGACGTCGACGACGCCCGCGAGAGTCCGACGGTCCACATCGACGCCCTCCTCCGCGATCGCGGGTTTTCTACGTCTGTCTACGATCCGCACGTCAAGCAGTTCGAGCGGCCGTTGTGCCGGACGCTTGCGGAGGCGGTGACCGACGCCGACGCGCTCGTCCTCGTCACCGCGCATAGCGCGTTCCGCAGTATCCGCCCCGCCGAAATGGTCGCACTCATGCGCACCCCTCGCCTCGTCGACACCAGCAACTTCTTCGAAGCGACCAATTGGGAAAATTGCGGGTTCGCGTGCTATCAGCTCGGCCGCCCGTTACGGCGCGTCGCCGCGCGCGCGGTTGCATGAGCGTACTGCGCCGTATCGCACTGGGATTTCCGGTCAGCAGTTGGTCGCATCAGCGCGCCTGGTGCGTCGACTCCTTGGCCGAACCCGGCACACGGCGCTACTTCATCGAGTGGAATCCCGACGATGGAGTCTACGGCGAAGATTTCGACGGCGCCCCGCGTGACGACGGCCGGGTTCTGCTCAGCGGCCCGCAGCGATACTACCATCCGATCCGCATCGCCCAGTTCGCGCTGCACCGCTTCGGGCTGTGGTGTACGAAACGTGACCAGACCGCGCGTGCGGACTTTCTCGCGCAAGCGGATTGGCTTCGCGATCGTCAGCAGAGCGATGGAATGCCCGGTCTCTACGTCTTTAATTTCCCTTGGAGCAAGTACGGGGCCCCGGCGGGGTGGTCTTCGGCCATGGCGCAAGGCGAGGCGATCTCGGTGCTGCTGCGTGCGAACCACATCGAGCCGAACGCCGGCTACGCCGATGCGGCCGTCCGCGCCTCCCTTCCGTTTGGCGCGAGCATCGATCGCGGCGGCGTCGTGTGGGAGTCGGGAGACGAGATATTCTTTGAGGAGATCGCCAACCGTCACGCTCCCCACGTACTCAACGGCTGCATCTACGCCCTATGGGGAATCTGGGAGCTGTGGAAAGTCACCGACGATCCCTGGCTGCGGGAGCGCATCGAACGCTGCGTTGCGACGCTGAGAGCGTGGCTTCCACGCTTCGACACCGGCTGGTGGTCGCTCTACAGTTTGCTGTTTAGCGCGACCGGACAGCCGCACGTCGCCACGCTCAAGTACCATCAGTTTCATATCGCCCAGATGCGCGTGCTCGCGAAGATGTTCGGCGAGCCGCTCTTCGAACAAGCGGCAAACCGATGGAGCGAGTACGCCCTGCGGCGCACCTCGCGGGCTCGACTGGTCGGCAAGACGTTGCTCAGCCTACCCGAGCGATTCTTAGGGCGCGATACCGTCTTAGGAGGAGCTCACACGTGAAGGTCGCGGTCGTAACCCATTTCTATCCACCGGAATCGGGCGCGGGAGCGCTCCGCGTCCGGTCGATGGTCGATGCCTTTGCGGCCGCCGGACACGACGTGACGGTCGTTACGGCGTATCCATCCTTTCCGCGTGGGAGATTTGCAGAGGGGCCGCGACCGATGATCCGCGTCGAGGAGTCGGGACGCATCCGTATCGTACGCCTTTGCTCGATCCTCGTCCCGAAGATGCCCGGAAGGCGACTCCTGCACTGGCTCTCCGCGGCGCTTTCCTCGTCACTCTACTTGTTGACGACGCGCGAGCACTTCGACGTCGTCGTGATGAGCTCTCCCCCGATCACCCTTTCGCTCCCGGCGCTCGTCGGCGCCGCGCGCCATCGCGCGCGGCTGATCGTCGACGTCCGCGACGTCTTTCCAGATATCGGCGTCGCGATGGGAATCTGGAAGAAAGACAGCTTCGTGGTGCGCGCGCTCGACAAGCTCGTGCGACGGCTCTACCGGCGCGCGAATCTCGTCGTCGTCGTCACGCCGCACGGTGCCTCGCAGATCGCGAACCGCGGCGTCGATCGCGACCGGATATTCCTAGCGCGCAACGCTTACGAACGCAACCCCGTCGTCGCGAACGGAATTCCGCACGGCAACGGGTTCACCGCCGTCTATGCCGGAAATCTCGGATTGACGACCGACGTCGACGTGCTCGTCGATGCCGCCGCGCTCGTTGCGAAGGACGGCATCACGATCGAGATCATCGGAGATGGCGCGCAACGTAGCCGTCTGCGCGAGCGGGTCGCGGATGAAAAGGTCGAAAACCTCCAAATCCGAGGCAGCTTTCCGAGGCAAGAGGCGCTCGCGATGGTCGCCGGCGCCGACGTTTCAGTGATTCCGCTGCGCAAAGGCCTAATGGAAAGCGTGCCTACCAAACTCTACGACTCTCTCTCCGTAGGCTGCCCCGTCGTGGTCGTCGCGGAAGGCGAGGCGATCGAAGAGGGCACGTCGCTCGGCGCGCTCTGCACGCCGGCGGGCGACGCCGGTGCGCTAGCCGCGATTCTTCGTCAGCTCTCGCTGCTCGACAAGAGCGCCTTGCGTAAGATGGGCGACGAGGGCAAGTCCCGGTTGCGCAAGCGTGCCGATCGCTCGGATATCATGTCCGAGCTCGTCGGCCGCATCGCCGCTCTCTGCTGAGCGCCGACCGCCACGTTGCGCAGTAGCGCAAGCATCGCGAAGATCAGCCAGGGATACTTATACTGAAATAGGTCGATGAACATCGACACGACGACGATTGCGAGCAGCGACGCCTCCAGGACGAGCCGGTAATCGTAGTACTCATCGCCTTTCCCGATCACCCGTAACGAGCGGAACTGCACGTAGAAAAACCAGGCGATGAGCGCCAGCCCGATGATTCCCGTTTCGATGAGATAGTGCATCACGAGGTTGTGGGCCGGTCCGTCCCATCCGTAGGGATACGGCTGGTGCGTCACGAGGTAGTAGATGTTGTACGCCTGGGTAAAGTTACCGATGCCGTACCCCTGCAGCGGCCGGTATTTGGCGGCCTCGAGGGCGACCGCCCAGATCGAGGTTCGGCCCGAACCTCCGGTATCGGCCGCGGATGCAAACCGTAAAAAGACCGACGTCTGTACGGTGGCCGCAAAGACGGCAAGCGCTCCGAGCGCCACGGCCAGCTTGAGCCGATAGCGCGAACGCAAGAAATAGTACGCCGCGATCAAGAGAATAGCCGTAAGCCCTTCGCGGGAGCCGCTCACGAGGATGGCGACCAAGATCAAGCTCAGCCCGCCAAGGGAAGCCAGCCGGCCGGCGAGCGATTTGACCCGGAGGGCCCACATCATCAAGATCGCCGCCGGGAAAATCAGGGCGTCCGAAAAGTGGTTCGGGTCGATTTGGTACTCGCCGACGTGAATGATGAGCCGGCGCGTTACGAGACTCTCTTGCGCGAAGGTCGGATCGTGGTAGAACATGTTCGCGCCGTAGGCCGCCGCGCAGACGCCGCCGATCACGACCAAGAGCAGCAGCGTGCGGAACTGCCGCCCCGTGACCGGCACCATCGTGACGACGGCGTACAGCAGCATCAGGCCGGAAAGCGTCGACATCATCTGCAGCGCAACTTTTTGGTCGAGTGCCCAAAACGTCGTCGCCAGCATCCAGGTCACCAAAATGCCCAAGATCCGAACCGGCGCCGCGGAGAACGAAATCAACCCGCGACGCGCAACCCAAAGCAAGAGAAAGGCGCCTGCCACGATGCCCAAGAGCTTCGTAATCGTGCCGAACGAGCCGGTGTGGAGCAAGTTGTCGAATGGCACGAGCAGGGCGTAGAGGCCAAACAGGCATTGAAGCGGCCAGCGAAGCGCCACGTAGAGAGCAAGCGGAGCAAGTACCAACCCCAGGGCGGCGGTCGTCACCAGGCTCGACCCGTAGAGCAGTACGAAGAGCGCCGCAATGCCGAGCCCAACGACCGCGGCCAACGCCGCTCGCGTAGCGAATCCTGACGAGGGAATTATCGCCGTGCCCAACGCTCTTACTATAAGGCGCCCGTAGCGCCGGGGCGAGAAGCAAAGGTCCCAAGAAAGGGGACCAAGGTTTGATTGCAGCGAGGCCAGGGGCACGTAGACTAGCAGCGTGGCTCATGGGTTCTGGCCGTGGCAGCTTCTGTTTGCCATGGCCCTCAACTGTGTCGTTCAAGCGCTGGCAATCGCCGCCTATGCGGCGCGCCTGGCAGGCGCGCGCTCGGGCCGCGTAGCGACGGCGATATCGCTCTTCAATATCTTCGCGACCAGCAGCCGGTTCGCGCAGATGTTGTATACGCCGATGCTCGGCGCTCTTTCCGACCGCGCTGCCGAAGCGTCGCTCGCCGTCTACCAGTGGCAGCTCCGCTCGATCGTCTTCGCGGGAACCCTGGGCTCGGTCATCGGCACGCTTGCGATTCCGACGTTCGTGATGCTCTACATGCGCGCGATTCGCTCCCTCGAGCGAAACGGCAGCATACCGAAGGCGGCTCTGGCGATGTTTCGGCCCGCTACCGTTGCGGCCGTCATCGGCGAAGTAAAGTTCGGCGTCGCGACGCGTTGGCGGGAGATATCGTTTAAGAACGTCCCCAAGGACATCCTCGTCCTCAACGTGCTGGTCACCGCCGTCTACGGCGTCGGCATCGTCGCCGCTGCCTACGCCAGCGTCTTGCAGCCGCAGGCCGCACGCACCGCATTGCTCTCCAGCGGCCTCGTCAATGGATTCGCGACGATCGCGTACAACATCATCGTCGATCCCGCTTCAGCGTTACTCACCGACCGGGCAGTGCGCGGAGATCGCAGCGTCGACGACGTCAAAGCCCTGGTGACGGGCCTTTCCCTGACGTCGGTCTTGGGCATGCTTTGCTCGCAAGCTATCCTCATACCGGCCGCGATGCTGATCGAAATCGGAGCGAAGGTTATCTCCGGACGCTAGTGGCCCGTAACGGATCGCTAGTGGCCGGGAACGCGCTGGATCTTTCCGAGCGTCAGCACTTGAAAATCCGAAAGATGAATCGAGGATAGGGCGGACAAGTCGCGAGCGTCCCAGCGGTTCGAACCGTCGAGCGCGTTGAGACTGTAAAGCTGGTTCGATCGGGCCGTATCGGCAAGGTAGATGCCGTAGGTCTTCATCGCGCGCGCGATCGCGGCGCTCTGAGGACCGAAACGCGAGATATCAAACGAATCGCGCAGCCGCAGATGTGCGCCGTACGGAAGCGGGTAACCCGTATGTCCTTTGAAAGGGATTGCCTCGGCGTTACTCGCCGGCCGGACGAAATCCCATTGCGCCGCACTCCCTGCCGTAATCGCCCAATTGAGCGCGTGGGGAACGGCGCCGCGCGCTATCTCTTCCCAGCGCACGGCACCGGCGTAGAGCGACAGACCCGAGGCCATCGCCGACGACTTCCCGGCCGGTAACGGTGCAAACGGCTCGCGCAGGTTCCAAACCGCGCCGCCGTAGGCCGACAGCACGTTGGCGGTAAAGCTCGCGTTGTACAGCTCGTACAGGCGGCAACTCTGGGTCTGCACGACGATCGCGTGTGCATCGCTCAACGGCTCGATCCGAAAGCTCGAACTCCAGGGGTAGGGAACGCTAAAACGATACCACCCCACCTTTGGGCGCACGCGAACCGCCGGCGTACGGTTATCCGCCAGGTTCACGAACTCGACCGGCTTGGCGGCGATGCTCAAGCCGCTCGTGGCGCCGGCTCCAACCCCCGATTTGATGTAGCGAAGGCTATTGGGGTCGACGGCGGCGGTGCGTATGTCTTGCGTATACGCGCCGCCGGCGCCGAAAAGGCCGCAGGCGGTCAAGGCTGCCGCCGCAATCGTGAGATCCGGCATGAGGGCCCGCTTCTTTAACGGAGGCTCTGCACCTTGGGCAGCTCGATACCGTCAAACTCGCTTAGGCTTATTTGCGAGAGCGCCGCGAGATCCGAATCCGGCGGTGTTGCCGGCCTGGATCCTCGAGTCGATGTACTCGGCGCTGTGCCCGTCTGCCGGGGCATTCGTAACGACGTCGTTATAGGAATGGCCTTTGATGGACCGGACGGAGAGCGCCTTTCGACGGGCGGCACGAGAGTAGCATTTCCAGCGGTTACGAGAGTTCCGCTCGGCGGCGTTTGCTCCGCCGCGCCGCCGAGCGTTAAGCGATTGCCTAGTTCGTATCCAGCGGTTGATTCGAGGGCGGTTGGTGCTCGAAGAACGATCTCGAGTATTTCGCCGGAACTACTTTGAACGGCAGCGGGCTCTGGTTGAAGTTAAACATATCCGTCATGCTGTTCGCCCGGCCGTCGGTCGTGCCGAGGCTCCCGAGATCCCATACTTGCTCGACGAATTTGACGATGCTCCCGAACTCGTACTGCGTATGCGACACGTTGTTGGGTATGGCGTACGGGGAAACGACGATCATCGGCACGCGGAATCCGAGCCCCGCGTAGTCGAGCTGCGGCGGAGCCACGTGATCGTACCAGCCGCCCCAGTCGTCCCAGACGATAATGATCGCGGTCGAGTTCCAGTACTTGCTCTTACCGATCGCGTTGACGACTTGCGCCACCCACGACGGACCCGTGTCGCGGGGAGCGATCCCGGAGTGATCCGAGTTCGCCCCGTCGGGGATGACCCAGGACACGGACGCCAAGTTACCTGCCTTGATATCCTTAAAGATATTCTTCTCCGGGGACGAGATGTTCGTCGTCCACTCCGGCCCGTATCGGACTGGAGATATGACGTCAAACGCGTCCCAGTAATCGCCGGCAAGTCCGCCGCCGTTGAGCTGCGGGGTGTAGTACTTCCACGAAACCGATTTGGCATCGAGTAAATCGCGCAGGGTGTTGTAGGAGCCCGAAGACGGAAACTGGTTCGAACACGGAAACGGCCCGCTCTGGATGTACTTGTTTTGAGCGGTCAACAACGGCACGGTCGTTCCTGCCGGCGCGTCGCAGCCCCACGGCCCGTGAGTCGGAAAATCGAAGAGGCTCTCGCTGCTCGTAACGGCACTGTCGCCTCGGATGAGATCCTGATGGCCGGTAAAGCTGCCGCTCGTTTCGGTTGGAAACATATGGTCGGCGAGACCGTAGGTGCCGGCCAGCGTCCAGTACGGAGCGATCTGCTTGGGGTTGACGTATTCGTACGCGCACTTCGGGCACGATTGCGAGCTGACGTACACGAGGTTCCAGCCGTCCATGCTCCCGCCGTCGTAGTCGACCTCGAACGCCTGATGGCTATTATCCAGCGCTTTTCGACTGAAGAGCTTTGACTTTTTGAGTTTGATCGTCTGCCCCGTACTCATCTTTCCGCTCGTTGCCCCGTCTGCGTTGGGAAACGTCGCGAAGAGATTGTCGAAGCTGTGGTTCTCCTGCACCATGATGACGACGTGCTGGATTTGGCCGATCGAGCCGGTGTGCCGCTTGGCGTTCGTTTGCGCGGTTGCGATTGAAGGTACGGCCGATGCGCCGCCGAGGCTCGGGTTTGCGCCGCACGCGCAGAGCGCCAAGAAGGCGAAAAGGCCGCTAGTGAGTGTGACGAAAGAATTATAGCGTCTCAAAGTGGTCTAAAACTTTGTTTACGCCGCCATGCTGTCCCGCAGCCGGAGCGTCTGCCGGGCAAAATTGAGGCTTCCGGCCTATGGGCCTATTTCGTTGTTTAAGAAGATGCCGTCGTCCCTTAATGTGAGCCGAAAGCCTCAATTTCGGGCATTTTCGCGATCTCGTAGGGGATTGCATGAGCCGCCGTACCGAACCGAGGCCTCATGAAATCGCGGTATTTCCTTTTCTGCACGTTAGCAGCCGCATTAGCCGCTTGCAGCGGTGCAAACTCTTCGCCGGTACCGGCAACGCCGGCGCAATCGCTTCAAGGGGCGCACTCGAATGCTCTCGCGAACACGTCGTCGAGCGGCATCTCGCACGTCGTCATTGTAATGCAAACCAATCGCAGTTTCGATAACCTCTTTGCGACGTTTCCCGGCGCCGACGGCGCTACGAGCGGACTGATGGCCGGCGGCCAAACCGTTCTGCTGGCAAGAAGCAACCTCTACACTCCAAAGCTCTATCAGAACAGCCGGACGGCCTCTCTCGTCGATTACGACGGCGGCAAGATGGACGGATGGAGCAAGGTCTGGGTCAGCCGGAAATCGTGCCCGAAGTGCGCGTACCAGTACGTTAACCCGGCCCAGATTCGCCCGTACTGGGCGATGGCCAAGCAATACGTGCTGGCCGACCAGATGTTCCCGACCGAAAACAGCGGAGACTTTAGCTCCCATCAGGATCTCATTCGCGGCAGCTCCGCGGTGAATGCCAACGAGAGCATGGTCGACTTTCCGACTCACGGCCCGTGGGGCTGCGACGCGCAGCAGGGCACGACGGTGCCCGTCCTCACGAGCTCGGGCCAATACATCAAAAAGGGGCCCGCTCCGTGCATGACTTACAACACGCTTGCCGACCTGCTCGATGCGAAGTCCCTCTCTTGGAAGTACTACGTACCGTCGCTCTATAACGGCGGCCTTGCAGGGTCGTACTGGAATGCCTTCGACGCCGTCAGCACGGTGCGGTTCGGACCGGACTGGACCAACGACGTCTCGATGCCGGAAACGAATTTTTCAGCGACCTCGCCGGCGGATCGCTCGCTAACGTAACGTGGATTTCCCCGAGCGACCCGGACTCCGATCACGCCGGCTTCGGGAGCTCCGATAAGGGCCCGGCGTGGGTTGCGAAGATCGTCAATGCGGTCGGCACGAGCAAGTACTGGAGCTCGACGGCCGTCATCGTCGTCTGGGAAGACTGGGGCGGCTGGTACGATCACGTGGCTCCCCCGCAGCTCGACTACGCCGGGCTCGGATTCCGCGTACCGATGATCGTCATCTCGCCGTACGCCAAACCCGCTTACGTCTCGCATACTCAGTACGAATTCGGCAGCATCATCCGCTTCGTAGAAGACAACTGGAATCTTGGACGGCTCGGCACGACCGATACCCGCGCCGCGAGCATCGGCGACGTCTTCGACTTCACGCAAAAGCCTCGGAAGTTCAAGCAAATCCCCGCGAAATAAGCGACTGGACGGCTCTTCGGCAACGGGGAGCCGCCAACTTGATTGGGGCGGTGCCGAGAAGGTGGGTTCCGCAATGCGAACCAATCAACGGTCGGTGTACCGCCTTTTCGTTGGGTTCGCCCTGGCGGCCGGTTTGGCAGCCTGCACCCACTCCAACTACATGCCCAACGTCGTTCAGTTAAGCCCGAACGGGACCGCGAGCAAACCAGCGCCCGAGTCAATCGGATCGTCGTTTACGCTAACGGCGGTTGAGGACGGTTACACCGGACAGTTCAGCGCCGACACGATCCACGGAGAGTGTTGGGTCGTTCAATCGCCGGTGACGACTTCAGGCGCGTGGACGGTCGTCCCTCAAGGCCTCACGTGCTCGAAACTCGATACCGAGCAGATCCAGGTCAAAGACACCAACGGCAACTCGGCCATCACGTACATTCGTTCTACGAATTAACGCTTTTCAGCCTTTCTGCGTAGCGGTTTTCAGCCTTTCTTCATAGATCGGCTCATACTTTTTTCACTCCGATCGTCTATCGTGCGTTCCGGACAAGCATCCGAAACAACTTTACCAGCAGAAAGCACGATCGATGTTCAGAAATTCTTTACGAGTTTTAGCCGTCCTCAGCGCGGCGGCTCTCGCCGCGTGCGGCGGCGGAGGCGCCGGCTCGGGCGCGCCAACTTACGGCGGCCTTCCGCCGAGCCCTCCGCAAAATGCAAACCTGCCGCTGCAGCAGAGCGTTGCCGGGAAGCCGGCTTTCGTCAGCGCTGCAAATCATCGCACGCTCTATTTCCTCGACGTCGACACGCGAACCGGTGGCACGTGCACCGGCGGCTGCCTTGCGATATGGCTCGTAAATAGCCCGAACGCCGCCGCCCAGCCGCAGGGCAGCTTCACGATTGTCACCCGCTCTGATGGCACTGGAAAGCAATGGGACTATAAGAATCACCCGCTCTACGCATATTCGGGTGATTCCGGCCCGGATCAAGCCAACGGCGACGGCATTCCGTTTGCCGGGGGCCACTGGCACGTAGCGCGGCCGACGTAAGCGCGACGTTTAAACCTGCCGGCGGAACGCCCGGGCGCGCAGCGAAGCCTACCGAGCAGGGGGATATCGAGATGATCGTAGTTGCGGGCGTCGTCGCCGCACTCTTACTCGCGGTTACGCCGCCAAGCCAGACGGCGACCGGCATTCCGCTCGACGCGCCGTGGAAGGTGACGATCTACGATCTTGCGCGCTCGAAGTTTCATCACCCGGCCTGGGGATGGCAGCACTCAGAGCGCAACTATCGCGTCGCGCTGGAGCTGGCGGAGGGCGACGCTCTGAAAGTCGACACCGACGTGCTTTTTGCCGCGGCGTTCCTGCACGACATGGCGGCCTTCATGCCCTGCCCCGATAAGAAGCTCGAGCACGGCGAATGCGCCGCGCAGCAAAGCGGCGCGATCCTGCGCGCAGCGGGTTTTCCGATGGAAAAGTTTCCCGCCGTGCAAGCCGCGGAGCGGGGCCACATGTACTACAGCGATCCCGGCAAGCAACCGGAGGCGATCGTGCTCCACGACGCCGACTCATTGGATTTCTTGGGCGAGATCGGCGCCGCGCGGATGATCTCGCTGACCGGCGAGAGCGCCGAAAGCTTCGCGCCCGCGGTCAAGGCGCTGCGCACCTTCGTGAAGGATATTCCGCCCCGGCTCATCACCAAGACGGCACAGCGCATTGGCGCGCGGCGAGCTGCAGAGCTCGCGCGTTACCTCGACGATCTAGAGGCCGAAACGTTCGACGGAAAGGCGATGTAGCGCTAGCGGCCAGGAACTCGCTGGACTCGACCCAGTGCAACGACGTCGAAATCGGTGATGTGAATCGCGTCGAGCGATGCCAGATCGCGCCGATCCCAATGGTTTACTCCATCGAGCGCCGCCGCATTGTAGAGTTCGTTGTCGCGCGCCGTATCGGCTAAGTAGATTCCATAGGTCTTCATCGCACGGGCGATCGCGGCGCTCTGCGGACCGAAGTGCGACGTGTCGAAGGACGACCGCAGCCGCAGCCGCGCTCCGTACGGCAGTTGATCGGCACCGTTGCCTTTGAAGGCGATGCCCTCGGCATTGCTCGCGGGCGAAACAAAGCTCCATTGCGCGACGGTTCCGGCCGGCGCCGCCCACACGAGTGCGTGGCGTATCGCGCCGCCTGCGACCTCTTCCCAACGCACCATTCCGCCGTACAGCGAAAGGCCGGAGGCCATCGACGAGGGCGTGCCCGGCTCGAGCGGTGCGAAGGGCTCGCGCAAGCTCCAGTTCGCGCCGCTGTACGCTGAAAGCACGCCGTTTGCAAAGGTCGTACTCCACGCTTCGTACACGCGGCAGGTCTGGGTTTGAACGACGATCGAATGGGCGTCGCTGAGCGGCTCGATGCGGAAATTCGGCTGCCAGGGATACGGGCTCCAAAACTGATGGTAGGGCACCTTCCGGCGAACGGTCAGCAGGGCCGTCCGATCGTCTGCCAGGTTTACGAACTCTACCGGATCGGCCGCAATCCAAAAACCACCCGAGTCTCCGGCCGAAATCATCGATGAAATGTACTGCCGGCTGTTTCGATCGATCGCCGTGTCGAGCACCGGCTTCGTGTAGGTGCCATTCGCACCAAAAAGGCCACAAGCCGCTAACGCGGCCGCAGAGACTGCCATCACCGAATCATCGCTCCTTCTCGTTGCTGCTTGCTTTGGCAAACCCGCACCGCCTGCTCGACGCAGTACGTTTGTGCGGAATCGATGCTTCTGATGACCGAGAGGATGCGCGGCCGGTTCACGGGAGGTGCAAACCGTGAAACTCGGATAATCGCGACTCGACGAGATCGCGCGCCCGATGCAGCGCCGGAACGTCGTTGATATCGATCCAAGGCTCGCTGTGGGCAAATGCGCCGACCGATTCTTCGTTTGCCGCCAGCAAGGCAAAAAGGTCGCTCGCTCCAGTCGAGCGACCGCGAGGAATTGCAGCGCAAGCGCGCTTCGACAGCACGCAGGTACCGCTGGAGACCTGCATCGTGAGGACCGGCTTCTCGGCGTACTCCCGGATCCGATTGCCGTCGATCGCCAGGCGGCCGAAGGGGATTTGAAGGGCTTCTCGATGGGTCGCAATCGTCATCGCAAAACCTTCGAGTTCGTGGTACTCGACGAGGCGTCGAGGATCGATTGACGCTAGGTTGTCGACGTAGAGCACCAGGACGTTATCGGCATCGCCGGCGACCTCGCGCGCGGCTCCAATATTTCCCAGCGGTGCTTCTTCCTCGAACAGCACGACGCTGGCGCCGTCGAGAGCCGCCCGCGGCGCAACCAAAGTGGCGACGAACTCGGAGATCTCGGGCTCGTTTCGGCTGACCGCGACGACAATATCGCGAAAGCCGTTTCGCAAGAGCAAGCGGACGTTCCACTCCAGAAACGTGACGCCGCGAACCCGAGCGAGGGCCTTATGCGGCGTACCCGCAACGGCGCGCATTCGCTCGGACCTGCCTCCAGCCATGATGAGGCCCCGAGTGAAGCCCATGCCTCAATTCTATACGGAGCGGAGCGAACGCAGACAGGGCCTTTCGGTTCACGTCCCGTGACCTCGGACACATGGTCCGACGGGCCCCGCGATAAAGCGAATCGTCTAACCGGCTCTCGTAAAGCGCGCGATCGCGTTGCGTTCCCAAGTCTTACCTCCGTCGGCCGAAAACGATTGCACGAACCGGGACGATCGCGCGCTGATCTGATCGAAGACGTAGCGGACGATGATCGGCCGCCCTTCGAACGTCTCGCGGTCGTAGAGTTCGCCGCGGCCGTTTGCAAAGCGCCCCGTTTCCGGAGGAAGGTCGACGGAGCCGTCGGCCACGTTGCCCGCGTAGTCGCTCCATCGGGCCGTGCGGGGATCGTACGTGCGCAATAAGATCGATTGGAAGCGCGTCGCGCCGTCGCGGACGTCGAGCTCGCCGACGTTCGCGCGGCCGCTCCAAAGGCGATGGACGACGAGCGTTCCTTCGTAGCTGCGCCACACGTGCGCGCCGCGTAGACGCGTGGTCAGCCGTTCGAGATGTGCGCACCAGCGACCGATTTGGAAATCGAAGGCCGTCCTGACCCCGACTCCGGCGCTTTCGTGGGGCGATTGGTGGGCTGCGCTCGCGGCGATCTTCGTGTAGGTAGCGGTCCAGATCGTGCGCCAAGCGTCGCTTCGGCTCCTCGAGTACGCAATCACGTCCCGGTACTCGGTCACGCTAAGCTGCGTCGCCGTCGTCCGGACGCGCGCGTCGGATCCGCCGATTCGCTCGCTGGAAAAGAACGTGCCGCGGCCGTTTTCGAAGCGCCCCGAGGATGGCGGCTGCACGATGCCATCGCTGCCGTTCGCGAAAGAGAGCCTCCACTCTCCATTGGCGGGATCGTACAGGCGCAGTTGCAGCCCTTCGAGTTTTCCGCTTGGCCCCGATACTTCGAGCACGCCGACACTCGCCTGCCCTCCCAAGAGCGGCGTCACCACGTGCGTTCCATCGTAGTGCGCCCAGTGCGGCGAGCCGCCGGCCGGATCTAGCAAGCGCGCGGCGTGGACGCGCCAGGCTCCGAACTGGTAGTCGAAATCGCGCGAAAAGTCGCCTCCCTGCTGCCCGACGGCGCCGGCCGGAGCCTGAGCAAGGGTCAGCGCGAGCGCAAAAAGGATGCCATACAATCGGTTCATGGGACGATTGTACGAAAGGAGTGGCTCTGCGTAACGGGCCACTACTGAGCAAAATGAAGGAGCCACTTTCCCTCGAGACGCTCTTCCCCGACCGCTCCTGCGGCGAGAACCTTGCCGTTCAGCTGGCTCGCCGGCTGCGCGAGGCGATCGAAGGCCGCGAGCTGACCACGGGGACGAGGCTGCTCGGCACGCGCCAACTCGCGAATCGGCTCGGGTTAGGCCGCAATACGGTTGCGCTAGCGTTTGAGGAGCTGGCGGCACAGGGTTACCTCGAAACGCGCGCCGGCGCCGGTACGTTCGTGGCCACGATCGGCGTCACGCAGCGGGCGCAACGAACCCGGCAAACGTGGCCGCAACCGGCTCGCGCTCGTCGAGCCGCTTCGCTGCGTTCGTATTTCAGCGTCGCCAGAGGTTCGGGGCCGCTTCGCCCCGGCGTCCCGGATCTCGCCAGTTTTCCCCAAGCAGCTTGGACGCGTTGCGCGCGAAAAGCGCTCGACATCTATCGGCAAGAGGCCGACTACGGAGCGTCGGCCGGATTTCGTATTCTGCAAGAAGCGATCGCGACGCACGTTCGGCAATTCCGTGGCGTCGCGACGCAGCCCGAGCACGTAATCGTTCTCGAGGGCGCGCAAGCGGCGATGCATTTAGCGGCGCTCGTGCTGACGGAGCCTGGAGAGCGCGTCGCCATCGAGGATCCATGCTACGCGTTGGCGCGCGCTGCCTTCGAAGCGCACGGCTTGCAGCTTGCGGGCGTACGCGTGGATACGGACGGGATCGATGTCGAGCGTCTTCCGGATGACGCGAAGCTGGCCTTCGTGACGCCGACGCATCAGTTTCCCTTAGGCGGGCTGCTGCCGATTGCCCGACGCGTCAACCTGCTCGCGTGGGCGAAACGCGGCAATGCCTACATCTTGGAGGACGATTACGACAGTGAGTTTACGGCGAAGACGCGCCCGTTACCGGCGCTGCAGAGCCTCGACCGCGACGAGCGCGTTCTCTATATCGGGAGCTTCAGCAAGACGCTCGCGCCGGCAGTACGGCTCGGCTATTTGATCGCGCCACCCCATCTCGCCGGTGCCTTTCGCGCCGCGCGCGCGAGCACGAGCCTGGGGATCTCTCCGCAACTCCAAGCCACGGCCGCTTTTTTCATTGCCCAAGGTCACTTCGCACGACACATTCGGCGGATGAATGCGCTCTACGAGCGGCGGCGTGCACTCCTTCTCGGAACGCTGCGCGCCCATCTGCGCAGCCCGTTCCGCCTTGGTCCAAGCTCGACCGGACTTCACGTCGCCGTGACGGGCCCTCGCGGCTTTGTGGATACGGAGTTGACGGCCGCGAACGATCCCGACCGCTACGTCGCGCTCTCGCAGTTATGCGTCGAGCGTCGCGATTGTTCGGGACTGCTGCTGGGCTTTGCAAACGGAAACGATTCGACGATCGAGCGAACCGCCGTACGCGTCGCCGGTCTCCTGAACTCTCGATTGTGAGCCCGATACGCCAATGCGCGATCGGCCTCGTGCTCGCGGTCGCCGGCTGCGCGCCTACGTCACCACAGGCATTGCCGTCCGCCGGAGCCATCGCCGCGGCAGTCGAGCGCGCCCGTGCGCCCGCGCACGCGGGCGCCGCGATTTGCGGAGATACCTCGCTGTTGAGCGGCCCGTCGCGACCGCCGAAGGGCGCCGTCGTGGTGCCCGCCGGCGACAACGCATCGCTCGCGCCCGTGCCGAACGCGACCTATTGGTTCGCGAGCGGTACCCACACGTTCGGCAGCAGTCCGTACGGCCAAATTATTGCTGCCGATGGCGACGTCTTTATCGGTGCTCCCAACGCCGTGCTCGACGGCCGTTTGACGAACCAGTACGCCTTTACGGGCAATGCGACGAAGGTGACCGTCGAGTACCTGACGGTCCGCCGTTTTGGCGCGGCCGGCAGCAACAACGGCCAGGCCGTCGTCAATCATAATCCGGGCCGAGGGTGGACGATCCAGTACGACACCGTAGTCGACGATGCCGGTGCTGGGGTCTTTCTCGGCCCGAACAGCATTACGCGCTACAACTGCCTTTCGCACAACGGCGAGTACGGATTTTCCTCCTATGCGACTCACGGCGACCGCAACGTCGTGCTCGATCACAATGAGATCGCCCACAACAACACCTACGATTGGGAGAAGCACGTCTACGGCTGCGGCTGCTCGGGCGGCGGGAAGTTCTGGGATACCGACGGCGGCACCGTAACGAACAATTGGGTCCACAATAACCGAGGCCCGGGGTTATGGGCCGATACCGACAACAACGACTTCGACTTCGAAAACAACGACATCGAGGAGAACTCCGCCGAAGGCATCATCATTGAAATCTCCTACAACGTGCAAATCGCAAACAATCGGTTCGAGCGCAACGCGCTGGCCGCCGGGCCCGAGAATCCCGGTTTTCCGACGGGCGCCGTCTACTTGTCGGAGAGCGGCGGCGATTCGCGCGTCCAGGCTCGCTACGCCACGATCTCGGTTACCGGCAACACGTTCGTCGACAACTGGAGTGGAGTCGTCCTCTTCGAGAACGCCGATCGCTTTTGCGGCTCACCGGCCAATACGAGCCAAGACTTCTGCACGCTGGTCGATCCGAAAGTCGTAAGCCGCAAGACGTGCGTTCGCGGAAAGATCGGCAAGAAACCGTACTACTCCGATTGCCGCTGGAAGACGCAGAACGTCTCCGTCAGCGGCAACCTCTTCAAGTTCGATCCCGCGCATATCCGCAATTGCAGCCCGTCGGCATCGTGCGGGATGCAAGGCTTGTTCTCGAACTGGGGCACCTATCCGCGCTGGTCTCCCTATAAAGGCCCGGCGATCGAAAAGGCGATCACGTTTCACCAGGGCGACGTCTTTTCGAACAACACCTACACCGGACCGTGGGAGTTCATGGCGCACGACCAAAGTCGCGTTCTCACTTTTGGGCGGTGGCGCGTCTCGCCGTACCGCCAAGACCACGGGAGCACGTACAACGGCGCGCTGCGTTAGTGCAGCCTTTCCGTTACTGCACCATTCCCAAGACGTTCCCGTCCTCATCCTTTACGGTAGCGGTCAAACGGCCGCCGCCGACGTCCTTGACATCTTGCCCCGCAGACGCGCCGGCGTCCAGTAGCTGTTGCAGGCGTTCGCGGATGTCGTTGACCGCAAAGAAGGCCGTCGGCCCCGACGTTTTCTCGCCGTGTTGCGGGGCCAACCCGACCTCGATGGGCCCGATGCGAAATCCGACGTAATAGTTCGAGTCGGCGTACGGTTCGATGCCGAGAAGCAAGCCGAAAAGCGCTTTCGCGCGGGCAAGGTCGGCAACGGGGTAAACGAGCACGAGTCGTCGAGCGTCTTCTTCCACGAATGTTCCTCCTCTTACGATGACGGTATTGTGCCCGCGTATCGCGGCCGTCCCCTCCGTCGAAACAGATGACGGAACTTGCCGATGGAATGTGACGGACGAGCCCGATTATCAGGATCTGCGCGAAACTCCAGAGACCCCGCCTGGCGTTGTTGCCGATATGACTCCCGCGCTCTTTCGCTCGACGCTCGAAACTCCAGTCGGAACCCTGCAACTGGCGGTAAACGAAGAAGGAGAGCTCGTCGAGATCCTCCTTCCGAACCGCAAAGCCGCGGCACCCGCGGCCGCCCCAGCGGCCGTTGCCGAAAAGGGAATGCAAGTCGCGCGCGACCAGCTTCTGGAGTACTTCCGCGGGACGCGCCGCACGTTCGACTTGACGCTCAAACCGGCCGGCTCCCCGTTCGAACGGCAGGTCTGGGCAAAGCTCTTGGACGTACCGTACGGTGCGACGACGTCGTACGGCGCGATCGCTGCCGGCCTTGGGCTCCTAAACGGCGCACGCGCGGTCGGTCGCGCGAACGGCTCGAATCCGATTCCGATCGTCATCCCCTGCCACCGCGTCATCGGATCCGACGGCAGCCTGACCGGATACGGTGGCGGACTGCCGCTCAAGCGCACGCTCCTCGAACTCGAAGGCGCGATCGCGCCGCCCGAACCGCTTCTTTTTTCGACTCCCTAAGAGAGGCGCGCTCGGTCGTCGTTCACGACCGCCGCGATGCGCTCCCGCGGAAGACCTAACTCGCCTAGCACGGCTTCCGCGAATCGATACGCGCCCTCGGCCTCCGGCACGAGAGCGCGGCGGTCAGGTCCGTCAGGAATCGGGCAGTCGCGTCCTCCGGCACCTGGTTAGGAAACCGTCACATTGGTTGGCGCGCCATCGCCGTGTTCGACGGCGATCGGCCGAACGAGGTCAACGAGTTGGCGAAGATACTCTCCGGGCTGCTCGAGCATGCCCATGTGGGCCGACTCCTCGAACGTCACGAATCCCTTGCGCGGTGCGTGGACCTGGGCGAACCACTGATTCACGACCGACCACGACGTCTCGTAATCGTGCTTTCCTTGAAACATGAAGATCGGGCAATGCAGTTCCCGGACGGATTGGAAGTTCGTGCGTTCGACGACGCCGAGCAGATGGTTCAGAGAGAAGAGGCTGCCTTTATCCGTAAGGCGCAGATCGCGGTCCGTGTACTGCGGAGAGAACTTCCACGCATTTGAATCGTAGTCGAAGCTGCGCCGGCGGTAGGTAAGGCCGCCGTAGTAGATGACCCAAGCGCGCTGTGCGCCGATGCGGTCGACCGTGAGCCTTCCGAGCGGCCCCGGATAGGGCGCCAGGGCCTCCAAGTCGCGCACCGCTTCTGCATTCTTCTCGATCCGCGCTTGTTGAAGCGCAAACTCGTAGCCTTCGGCTTCGGAACGCTGCGTGTCGATCATCTGTCCGGTTCCAATGTACGCGTGCAGCCAATCGGGATGCCGGCGCGCCAGCTCCATGCCCAAAAACGATCCCCACGAGTGGCCGAGGGCAAACAGCCTCTTCTTATTGAGGCGTCGCAAGAGATATGCGACGACGTACTCCGTGTCGGCGATCATCTGCTGCGCGGTCATCGTCGGTGCAATCGCTTGCGGGTCGTTTGAGGCGTAGGTCTTTCCGGCTCCTCGCTGGTCCCACTGAACGACCGTAAAGTAGTCCTCCCACGGTCGCGCAAAAGTCCACGCTTCCGGCATCGTCGGAGAGCCCGGGCCTCCGTGGAGGTAGAGCAGCACCGGGTTGCGGCGATCGCGGCTGCGAATCGAGAGCCACTCCGTGCAACCGTTGACCTCGATGCTCTGCAACTCTTCAATGCCGAGCGGCGAGACGATCTTTTGGTCGTCGGCGATGACTCGCCGGACGTCGTCCCTCGATAGCGCATGCGTCTGCGGCACGCCTCCGCCGGTTTGCCCTGCGGATCGGGCCGCCGCCCCTACCGCCGCAGGCGCGAGCAATGGTGACAGGGCTGCGCTTATGAAGCTGGTGCGTCTCATCTGCATGCCGTTCCGATTCGTTCGAGCGGGGCGCCGGCCCGCTGCGGGGAGACGCAAGGAATAGCGGGCGGATCGATGCGTGAGAAGGGTGCGGCCTTCTTGCGACCAAAGCGAAGTGTGACATGAAGACGCTCGTCCTGCTTTCAATTCTCGCCTGCGCTCCGTTGGCAGCGGGTGCGCAGGCGGCCCCTTCGGGAACGCCGCGGCCGGCGCCGCTCATCCACCATAGCGTCTCTTCCAACGCTGCGGCGCAGGCCGCCTTCGATCGCGGTTTGCTGGACTACTACGCCTATAATCCGGAGGCTGCCGAGCACGAGTTCTATACCGCAGCCGACCTGGATCCTGTGATGGCGATGGCCTATTGGGGCATCGCGCTTAGTAACGCGCCCAACCTAAACGTCCCCGCAACCGACGATCGCCAAGAGCAAGCGCAGAAGGCGATCGAGCATGCTAAGGAGCTCGAGGCGAGCGCGTCTCCGGAGGACCGGCTCTTCATCGATGCTGCCGCCGCGCGCCTTGACGACAAGACGAAGGCTACGCCGGATGCGTTGCTCTCAAACTATCGAGACTCGCTGCGACGCATCGCCGATGCCTACCCTAACGATCCCGACGCCGCGGCGCTCTACGCCGAAGCGGCGCTCTACGCCGCCGTTGGCGACGTGACGCTCAATAGGCAAGGGTGGAACGCGGCTGCGCGTTCGGCTTACGTCGGAGGAGTCGCGCTGCTCCTCCCCTACTTCCAGGCGAGCCTCGTCAAGTTTCCCAAGCACGTCGGGCTGCTGCACTTTTACATTCACGCCGCGCAGTTCGCGAACCAATCGCAGGCGGCGGTTGCCGCGGCAACCCAACTCGCGGCGTTCGACTTTCCTTCAGAAGACTCGCATCTAACGCATATGCCCGGTCATACTTTCTTCGACGTCGGCATGTATAACGAGGCACTCGACGTCGGTCAGCGTTCGGTCGCGATGGACGACGCCGCGATCGATTGCTGCCACCCCGGTTACTACGGTGCACCGCGCTACTATCACATGCACAACGTCTCCTTCTTGCTCTATGCGCTAACGCAGACCGGCCATCCGTCCGAAGCCGTCGCGGTCGCGCGGCGCGCCGGCAATCCGTCGATGATCGCTCGATCGCTCGTCGCGGTGAGAGACTGGCCAGGCGTTCTCGACGTTTCGTTTCCGAAAGGCGGTCCGCAACTGATCCCGTCATTCACGCGCGCCCTTGCCTACGCAAAGCTGGGGGAGGTCGCTAAGGCACGATCGACCCTCGCGCAGATGCCCGCAGCACCGAAGGCCTTCCCTTCACGCGTCGCCATCGAGAACGCGATGCGCGGCATGGTTGAGGCGCAGATCGCGCTCGACGAGCACGACCAATCCGCCGCGCTGACGCTGCTCGTGCAGGCGTCGGCCGAGGCGACCCGCGGCGATCGGCTGGCGGGCGGCGTCGAAATGCCGACGCTCTATTACTATTCGCCGCACATGGTGCTCGCAGAGTTGGCGATGAAGGTGGGTAATACGGCGGTGGCGCGTTCCGCCCTGGAGGCTGAGCTTTCGGCAAGTCCACGCTCGAGTGCGGCGACACAAGCGTTGACGCGGCTCGGCGGCTCTCAGTAAAAACCCCGTGACCGTCCAGCCGCCGTCCGGAGCGAGCCTCGTTCCCATCGAGCAAACCGAGCGTCCCGTATGGCCCGGTGCGACCCCCGTCGCCGAAGCGATGGCCGGCGACGTCTGGTTGACGGCGTGGCTGCGCCCGCGCCCCGGATGCGAGCTCGACGTTGCGAAGGCAACGGCATTGGGCGGGACTCTGCCTGCGAAGCGTACGTACGAGGACCGGGTTTCGTTGACGCAAGCAACGGACGCCGATCCGAGCGATGTTGACCTCCTACGCCGTTATTGCGCGGGGCACGGTATCGAAATCATCGCCGAGCACTGGCGTTGCGTCGTGCTCAGCGGGCCGATCGGCAAGTTCATCGAGGCCTTCGGCGCCACCGCCGGCATCTATCAGCTCGGCGATAAGCGACGCTTCCGCCATCGTTCCGGCAGCCTGCACGCGCCGCCGGAGATCGCGGCCGTTTTGCGAGCACCCTTCGGCATCCATCAGTGGCCGCGATCGCACGCGGTCGGTTCGCTGCACAGCGACATCGCACCGCTGAGCGCATCCGAGATTGCGACGCGTTACAAATTTCCGGATGCAGATGGTTCGGGCGTGACGGTCGGCGTGCTGCAAATGCGCGGGGTGTTTAGTCCCGACGACTTCACCAAATGCATGCAGGCGCAGGGCGTCACCCCGAAGGTTCCACTCGTCAAGCGCGTCGACAATGCCGAACTCACGCACCGAATCAGAACGGCGAAAGACGTCGAGTCGGCGATCGATACGCAGATTATCGGCGCGCTCGCACCCGGAGCGCAGATCGTCGTGTACGCAACGCCTGATGACGAACGTGGCGTGCTCGACGGAATCCGATCCGCGATCTTCGACGACGAACACCGGCCGTCGGTGCTTTCGATCAGCTTCGGATTTCCGGAACGGTTGTGGACCCCGATCGCGTTGACGATCCTCGACGAACTCTTCACGGCTGCCGCCTTACTCGGCGTAACGATTTTCTGCGCCTCGGGCGATCGCGGCGCGGAAGTTGACGATGAAAGTACGGCACACGTGCTCGCGCCCGCCTCGAGTCCGTTCGCGCACGCGTGCGGCGGTACGACGGTTCCGGCCGGAGCTGGTGCTTGCGCGGAGGGTGGATGGAACCAAAGCGGCGGCGGATTCAGCGAGTTCTTTAGCGTGCCGTCGTGGCAAGGCTCCGTCGCTGCCGCGGCGTCGGCGTACAACGTTTCTCCAGGTCGCGGAGTTCCCGACCTTGCGGCGCAGGTGTGGCCCGGCTACGCCGTCTTCTTTGAAGGTTCGCAGGTCGCGATGGGAGGCACGAGCGCCTCCGCCCCAATGTGGGCCGCGCTCACGGCGCGCCTGAATCAACGGCTGGGTAAACCGCTGGGATTCTTTGCTCCGCTGCTCTACGAAAGGTCGCGCAGCGGGCTACTGTACGACGTGCTCTCGGGAGGGAACGATCGCTACCGCTGCACGCCCGGGTGGAATCCGTGCACGGGGCTCGGCGTTCCCAACGGAACGGCGATCGCAGCCGCAGTCAGTGAGTAACGCAGCCGAGCGCGTCATCCTGAAAAACTTGATGCGCGGCTTTGTATTTCTCGACGGCTTGAGCTAGGCGATCCCGATCGCATCCCGGTAAGGATGCGAGCCTTTTGTGGAGGACGTCGATCGCACCGGCGTGTGCGTCGAGCACAGCGCCCGCTTCGGTTGTATTATCGGCCATGCGCCTCATATATCGCCGAAGCGCAGGCGAGCGCCTCCTTTTCGCTGAGTCGCGCCCCCGATTCGATTCGGCTCGCAAGCGCGTCGCTCGAGTAGGACTCGGTGAGTAGCTTCAAAAGGCGCTCGTATCCCCGCTCCTCGGTTTGCTGCCGCACGTCGCCGCGCGCGCGATAGAGCGAGTCGGAGAAACCGGCGAGCAATGCCGCGCGCTCGCAATCGCCCGACAGCGCCGCGAGCAGCGCGTGCGCCTCGATCACGGATGCTAGCCAACCGCGGCCCGACTTTGGCTGTAGTTCCAGCGCCTCGCGCAAGTGCGCTCGCGCGTCGTCGAGATCACCAGCCGCCATAGCGTATGCCGCGAGATTCGCGAGCACCAGAACGGTGTAGACCGAGCCGATGAGCGTGTAACTCTCCTTTGCTTGCAAAGCCGCGGCTCGCGCCGCTTCGACATTACCCGCCGCGTACTCGAGCTCGCCGAGATTGAGCAGCGCGCTCGCATGCGCTTCGCTGCCGGGCCGCTCGCAGCGTGCAACTTCCGAGAATCGTTTCCTCGCCACGTTGACGTCGCCACGCTGCAGGCAGGCGACGGCCCACATCCGGAGGACGGCGTTGGACGCGAGGCGGGAGAGCTGCGCTGGATCTTCGTAAGCTTGCGCGAAAGTTCGCTCGGCGTCGTCAAAACGAGCCTCGTGCGCGTACGTCGCCCCGAGATAACCGAGCGCGAAAGCAATTTCGTCCGAATCTCCGGCGGACCGCGCTGCGTCGACGGCGCGCAGCGCGAGCTGCTCGCGGTGCCCGGTCGGTTGGCCGGTCAGCCACTCCAACATGACGCAATGCCGAAACAGACGCGCGAGGACGAGATCGCTGCGCATTCGATCCTCGAGCCGGAGTGCCGCCGCGAACCAGCGCAGCGCTTCATGCGGCGTAACGATCAACTCCGGCCACTCGAGCTCCGAAAGCATCTCCGCTCCGAGCTGCGGATCCCGTTGGCAAAAGATCGTCCATTCTACGGCAGCGCGCAGGTTGTCCAGTTCTTCGGCAAGCCTGTGGCGCCACTGCCCATCTTCGAGTTCGCGCGCGAGCGGTTGGAGGCGCTTTACCAGCGCGGCGTAGAATTGCGCGTGCTTCGCGGCGGCTGCTTGGGCTTCGCCCGCTTCGCCGAGGCGTTCCTTCGCATACTCGCGGATCGAGGCGAGCATGTCGTAGCGCCGCTCCTCTCCTTGCGCCTCGACGGAGACCAGCGATTTATCCACGAGCGACGAAAGCGCATCGAGCACCTCCCACTCATCGCCATGCTCCGCACAGACGGCCGTCGCGGCGTCAAGCGTCCAACCGCCGACGAAGATCGAGAGCTTGCGAAAGAGCGCGCGAGAAGGCTCGTCGAGGAGGTCGAAGCTCCAGTCGATCGTGGCGCGGAGGGTCTGATGGCGAGGCATCGCGTCCTTACTGCCGCCGCTCAACACGCGAAACCGCTCGTTCAACTTTTCCGTGAGTTGTTTGGGAGAGAGCAGCTTCACCCGCGCCGCGGCCAGCTCGACGGCCAGCGGAATTCCGTTGACCCGCCGGCAGATTTCGGCCACGAAGGGCGCATTGCCGTCGGTAAGCGCAAAGCGGCCGTTGACCGCGCAAGCACGATCGACGAAGAGCTCGACGGCCTCGGCCTCCTGGAGTGACGGCATGCGTAAGACTCGTTCGCCCGCGATGCCGAGCTGCTCGCGGCTGGTTGCCAGAATCGCAACGCCGGCGCAGCTGCCGATGATGGCCGAGGCGACGCGCCCTGCTTCGTTGACGAGATGCTCGCAGTTATCGAGAACGAAGAGTAGCCGGCGCTGCTCGAGATCGGCGCGCAGCGTCGTCAGAAGATCCTCGTTGCGGACTTCGCGCACGCCGAGTACCTGCGCGATCGTCGTCGTGACGAGCGCCGGATCCGAGATCGGCGTGAGCTCGATCATCCACACTCCGTCGGCATAGCGGTCGAGCACCTCCGCGCCCGTCTGAACGGCGCAGCGAGTCTTGCCGGCGCCGCCCGTTCCGACCAGCGTCGCGAGCCGATGCTCGTGCAGCATCGCCTTGACCTCTTCAACGACCCCGGAACGCCCCACGAAGGAGGTGAGCTGCTGCGGCAGATTATTGGGAAGATAATCGAGCGAACGCAGCGGCGGAAACGTATCGAGCAGATCCGGCATGCAGAACTGATAGACGCGCTCCGGCCGCGTAAGATCTTTCAATCGGTGCGAGCCCAGGTCGCGCAGCTCGCCTTGTGGAGGCAGCGCGTCTCGCAGCAACTCTGCCGACGTACCCGAGATCAGCGTTTGCCCGCCGTGGCCGATGGCAACCAATCGGGCAACGCGGTTGAGCGGCGGCCCGAAGTAGTCGCCGTCACGCTCCTGCGCGTAGCCGGAATGAAGGGCGATTCGAACGCGAATTCCGTCTACGGCCGAGAAATCTTCCGCATTGAGCGCGCGCTGCGCACCGAGCGCCGCCGCGATCGCTTCGGGTGCGCCGGCAAAAGCGGCACAAAACGCATCGCCGACGGTTTTGAAGACGTAACCGCCGTGGGCCTCGATCGCTGCGCGGAACAGCTCGTTGTGGCGCGCGAGCGCGACCGCCATCGCGTCTGCATCTCGCTGCCAGCGCAGCGTGCTGCCTTCGATATCGGAGAAAAGGAAGGTAACGGTTCCGCTCGGCCGCGATTCCGAGGCGCTCATTCGCGGTGAACGCTAGGCGCCGGGCGGGCGATACTTCGCGTGGTGCTCGATGGCCCGATCGGCCTCTTCGACGGTCATCAGCGGCGTCGTCGAGCTGTGCACCATGCCGGATGCCCGGACGGCAAACGCGACGCTCAACGCCACTTCGTTGCTCGGCAGATCGACGATGATGACGGCATCCGCGTCCCCGAAAGAAAAGTGGAAGCTCTCGAGCTTTCCACCCATCGACTTCATCAGCTCCTCGACCGCCTTCCGGCGTTGGGAAGCGCTGCTTTTCAATAGTCCTTCCGTACCGCCGGCCGTGTACTTCGCCTCAACGAGAAATTTAGGCATTATCCAAGCCCTCCTACGGACAGGTTCACTGCGGCGCTTCGATTGGCCCGCTCAAGTGCAAATCGTGTACGCTCCCCCGGCATACCAATACCGAAGCTTTCCGGAGACCATACCGAAGTGGATCGTCTTCGCCTGGCTTGCAACGTGCGGGGTGAGCACGACCCAAGTCCACACGCCTTTTTCGGGCCCGAGCGCCATCGCGGTGGCGATGGCCCCGTCGCTCGTGAGCTGAGTCCGAGCGTACTGGCGCTTCGCCTCATCGTACGCGATCGCAATGATCTCCGAGAATCCCTTTGCATAGTTGCGTTGTGTTATAAGGCTACCGTCCGGCGTCGCGGTGGTATCGGAGAAGAACGGCTGATCGGCTTGATTGTGCGCGTGAAACACGCAGGTCATGTGCGGCTTGTAGAGAGCGAGGAGGGCGGCTAGCGCTGGTGCCATTGCTTTTCCTTGCTTCGACCGCCCCACTGGACCTTCGGAATGCGTGCGATTACAAGGACTATCGCCGTCGGCCCAGTGAAGAACGCCCTGCTTAAGATGCCGCTGCCCTGGAGGATCCGTGAACCTGCGAACGATCGCTGCTTTTGTTATCCTCACGTTCGCGCCGGCGCTCGCCGTCGCCGCGCCGAAACCGCCGCCGGAGCCTATTTTGAAACTGGCAAATGCGGTTATTACGGCCACGAATACGGACGATGCTGCGGCGCTTGCCGGGCTCTTTACCGACGACGCGGTCGTCGTCGACGAGAACCCGCCCTTCGCGTGGCGTGGAGCCGGGGCCGGAGTCGCCTGGTGGCACGTCGTTGACGCCGTCACGCAAAAGGCGCAGATGCAGCACGTCAAGGCGGTCAACGTACGCCTCGGCGAGTTCCGGCAGTCTGCTACCGACGCGTACTTGGTTCAAGCGCTCACGGTTACCGGAGTCGCCGGCGCGAAGCCGTTCGCCGAAGCGGGAACGATGACGTACACGTTTCACAACGCCGGCGGAACCTGGCTGATCTCCACCATGGTCTGGACGACGAAACCGTAAACTCTAGTCGTTTGCCCGCGAGGATTCCGCTAGCCATGCCTCCATCCCGCCGCGCAGATTCATCGCGCGATCGTAGCCGAGCGCGTTTAACCGCTTCGTAATGTAGCCGCTGCGGGCCCCGACGTGGCAGATCACCACGATCTCACGGTCGGTGGGGATATCGTCGAGCCGCTGCTCCACCTGCCCCATCGGAATATTGACCGAACCGGCGATCCTACCGTCTGCCATCTCCTCGACCTCGCGTACGTCGAGCAAGAACGGCGCGCCACCCTTAAGGCGTTGCTCGAGCTCGTCTACCGATATCGACTTCACAAGCGAGACGTACGACGCCCCGATGGCTTCCCCTCGGAATTGGATCGTCGGCGGTTTTTCCTAGCCGCCGGTTAGCGAACACTGCCGGATTTTTCCGCCGCCACGTCACCTTAACGCCAGCGGTCTCCGGCGGCGGTCACGTAGTTCTTCCAGACGTAACCCCAAGGGAGTACGAACGGGACGACCACGACGCCGAGGAATATCCCGAAAAAGTTGTCCGCAAGGTCGGCATCGACCGAGTGTGCGAGGTACGCCGGCAGGTACGCTGCAAGCACCCAGACGAGCTTCCATGCCAACTCGAAGATCATCAGCGGCATCATGCGTACCGGGTAACGAATGCCCAGCAGCGCGAGCAGAGTCAGTGCTCCGAGAAAGCTCATCCCGACGCCGTGCCAGAAATCCCAGGGATGCGTATGGTGCAGGATCGCCGGCCAGGTCTTCAACCCTTGCGCGACACCAATGATCGCGTAAGCGGCTCGCAGCAGATAGAGCCGGTACAGCGGCAGCTCCGGCCTTCCAACGATCATACGAACGTATTCCAGCTGCTGCGTACGGTTCCGGCTAAAGCTCTTCGTTTAAGCGTAGTTAAAGGCTTCGCGATACTCTTCGGAGCCAGAGTGGACGCCGGGCGGACCGACGGCGAGTCATCAAAGCCCTGGCGCTAACTGGGATACTTCAGAGCCTAGGCGCTGTACGGCCATTGGCTTCCTGGGGCAAAGGCAAGCGGCTTGCCCGCAATTCGCGACGTGACCTGATCGGAGGTCGCAGGCCTCTTCGCGGCCTCGTCAATATCGGGGCCGTCAAGATAATCCGGCAGCCCACTCGTTTGCGTTAGGTTGACGCCGCGTTATCTCGTTGGCATGGGAAACGCCGGGCACGTACGTGGCCGCCTTAGCGTCGAGATCGGGGTTTCCGCCTTGGCTGAGTTGCACGATCCGCGGCGGCGGTGAACCGTTTGGTGACCGAGCCGACCTCATAATGAGTCTCGATGCTAGCGGGATCCTGTTTCGCTACATTGCTAAAGCCGAACGCGCGCGCATAGATAACCTTGCCGCCGTTGACGACGGCGACCGTCGCACCGGGTATATTGTAGGTAACGAATTGCGCTAACGATCGCGGCGTCCACGCGCGCGGCGGCAGCGCCACCCGAAGTTGACGAAGCCGCCCGAGCCTGCACGCAGAAGATCAGAAGACTGGCCGAGGCGCTCAGAGTGAATTTAACGGACCGGTCCAACCTCAGCCCGAGACTGCTGTTTATAAGAGGCCGTTCGTAAGCCCGCACGCGCCTTCCAGCGTGAGTTGCTGCGCCGAACCCGGTGTCATCCAGACGAACCAACTGACATCGCCGACGATACCGTTGACCGTCACGCCGGCCCAAGTCTGTAGCGCACGAACGGCGGCGTCGGTAGCCGGCCCGAAGATGCCGTCGAGCGCGCCGGCGTACGGTGTAAATTGTACGGCGACGTTTGCACCCGAAAGGGTCTTCTGCAGCCACGCAACACCGGGACCGTGGGATCCTTGGGCAAGCTGCGGGGAGGCTTCGCGATAGCTTGGAAGGGCCGCCCAGGTTTGCGGCCCGACGATGCCGTTGACGGCCAACCCGTTGGCCTGCTGAAAGCTTTTCACCGCAGTTTCCAGGCTCGAGTCAAACGTACCGGTAATCGGTCCGAAGGGATTCCACAGCAGGTGGCGCGCGAGAACGCGCTGCAGGCGCTTGACGTCCTCGCCTGTGGAGCCGAGACTAATCGTAGCGGGCATTAATGCATCCTCCGGGCTTAGTTACTCATTTCAGAATTCGCCGCCCAAACGGACGGCACGGTCATTGCGGCAACTCGGCCATTCTCGACGACGAATGCCCTTGATTCGGGATTGCCGACGTGGCCAATAACTCTTCATCGGTGCTGCCGATCCGCACGCCACGGCCGGGCATAAATCCGGCTTAATCGTAATGCTATTCCCTTCATTGGCCTTAAACGAGACCGTTTGCGGCGCGGGCGAATCGTTTCCGTCGATGGGCTGGCCCTTTCCTGTGTGGGCATCCGTGCTTTCGAGTCTCCGTATCCCTGCGATTCCCGTACTCTCCGAAAAGGCCGGTTTGGCGCTATTTACGGGCAGGGGGAAGCCTGCCTTGGCGAAAAGTGCCTGGTGTTGGAGCTGCGCTGCTGCAGCTCGGAGGCTGCGCTGCTGCAGCTTCAAAAAGGAAAGAGAGCATGAGAATTAATCGACTTGCACTTTGGGCCCTCGCTGCGGCCCTCGCATTTTTGGCCACCCCCGCAGTCAGCTCGGCAACACCCTCGAGCGATGCGATTAACACCGTCAAGCTTGCCATCGACGCAATGAACAAAGGCAACATGAGCGCATTTACGGCGTTGTGCGCTTCCCCGGCCGTCGTCATCGACACGTTCGATCCGTACCTTAGTTCGGGTTGTAGCGATTGGTGGAACGCGCGAGACGCCTACGACAAGACGGCTCAAATCACCGATGCAAATGGCGGCATCGGCATGCCGTGGCACGTGTTCGTGACCGGAAATAACGCGTACATCAGTACTCCATTCGACTACCACTACAATCAAAAGGGTGCGACGGTAAGGGAGACCGGGTCAGCCCTTACGGTGACGCTCAAGAAAACGGCGAGTGGTTGGCGCATAACGTCCTGGGCGCACACAAAGCACCTCGGAGGTTAGACCACATCGCGCTGCAGGCGTAAGCCCGGCTCAGCTCTCGGGCTTGCGCCTGCATAGCGTTCACCCGCGCTACTCATACGCTTGCAGTTCCAGTAGATTGCCGTCGGGGTCGAAGACGTGGAACGAATGCGCGGTGTCGCCTTGCGCTCCGAAGTTGCCGCTCATCTCGCGTACGATCGGTATGCCGCGCTGCTTGAGAAATTCGGCGATGTCCGCCGGATCGTTTGCCATCGCAAGCGCGATGTGATTGAGGTTTCGGCTCGGCGGCGTAGCCTCGCGATGCGCGGGGTCGAGAAAATCCACGATCGTGCCGGCGTCGATCCTCACCGAAGGAAAGGGTACGCGTCCGGACCGGAACTCCTCGGTCCGTTCGGAGCGAAGGCCCAGAATGCCGGCGTAAAATGCGAGGCTCCGTTCGGCGTCGGCGACGTTAAGCACGACGTGGTCCAAGGAATTCACCTTTAGATTAATCATCTTAACGTCAAGATATCATACAGGAACGCGACCGTCAAGTGTCTTAACGTCGAGATATGCAAGACCGGATCGATCAGATACTGGCGCAGTGGAAGCGCGAGCGGCCCGATCTCGATACGAGAGCCATGGGCTTGGTCGGCCGAATCCAGCGTTCTGCAGCCGCGTTACGGCCCCGTCTCGACGAGACGCACGGCCTCTCCGGGCTGGCAGGGGAATCGTTCGACGTCTTGGCTTCCCTTCGGCGCTCAGGCGCACCGTACCAACTCTCCCCCACGCAGCTCTTTCGCGAGATGATGCTCACCTCGGGGGCGATGACCAATCGCATCGATCGCCTGGAAGAAGCCGGCCTGGTGTCGCGACGGCCCGATTTGAAGGACCGTCGCGGAACGCTCGTCCGGTTAACCCAAAAAGGGAAAGCGCTCATCGATGCCGCCACGGCCAGCCACGTTGCCAACGAGGAACGCCTCCTCTCCGGTTTGAGTGCGCGCGAGCAGCTGCAACTTGCCGAACTATTGCGAAAGCTGCTGCTCTCCTTGGGGGACGCCGGCGATTGATTGGAGTTTGCAGTTCATGAATCGAGGTAAGTGATAGGCCAAGTGCTCACGGTTCGAGCACGACTTTGATATAGCCGTCGCTGCGAGCGTCAAACTTTGCGAATGCGTCGGCCGCGTCGCGAAGAGGGAGCCGTTGCGAGACGATCGCACTAGGTTTGAGCCGCCCGCTCACGATTGCATCGCGCAGGTGATCGTTGTAGCGCTTGTCATGGTCTCGTCCCATGCCCACACTCACGCCCTTCTTGAAGAGGACGCCCCAGGGGACGAGATACTCCCCACGCTTTGCCGGGTCGCTTAGAGCGTGCGGGTCGGCATCGAGAAAGACACCAATGATTGCCAGCCTCCCGTTGGGCGCGACGATGCGCGCGAGGTCGTGAATAACGCTCGCCGGTTTTTCGACGGCGTAGTCGCGAGGATCCCTCGCTTGAAATCCGATCGCATCGATGCACGCCGTCGCGCCAAGGTTCGCCTCTTCGCCGCGCCATGCGATCCCTTTACGATCCCGAGCAATCTGTTCGAGAATCCGCTCGGCGGCATGGCCGTCACGCATGTCAATCGGACGCGCACCGAGCTCGCCAGCCTTATCGAGGCGCTCGGGAATCGCATCGACGACGAACACGTCCAGCGCGCCGCGCATCAGCGCGCACATCGCCGCCAGTAGCCCGATGGCGCCCGCACCGTAGATCGCCACGATGTCCCCGGGCACGATTCCCGCGAGTTGCGTCGCGTGAAATGCGGTTGGAAGCGCGTCGGACAGCAGTACGAAATCGTGCTCCCACCGATCTCCGGGCTCGCCGGGTAGCCGCAGGCAGTTGGCGTCGCCGAACGGCACGCGCAATTTTTCCGTTTGCGCACCGGTATAGCCACCCATTCCTGGATAGCCGTACGCTGCACCCCATTTACCAGGATTGTTCGTGAGGCATGCGCCCGAGAAACCGTGCACGCAGTTCGGGCAGAACCCGCAGCAGATGTGAGTCGGTACGGTAACGCGATCTCCAACGCGCACGTTGGTTACCCCGTCACCGACGCGCTCGACGACGCCGAGCGGCTCGTGACCGATGACCATCTGCCGGCCATCGCCGAGCCGCCCCTCGTAGATGTGCAGGTCGGTACCGCAAATTGCCGTTGAACGTCAAGCGCAGCAGCACGTCCGTCGAGGCTTCGAGCCTTGGTTCGTCGATCGTTTCGATACTGATCTGGCGCGGCGCATTGAGCACGACGGCTTTCATGATTCTTCCTTTTCTTACGGTGCCGGCAATGGAGACCCAAGGGACCCGGCGGCTCGGCAAAGTCTACTTAACGCTCTGAACGTAGACCTCGTGGATAGCCTCGATGACGGCGTTTGGGTCGTCGAACTCCACGTATTCGGAACTATGCGGCGGGAATATCTGCCTTGCGTTGGAGGATAGGGTGAGCCACTTCGCCTGTGCCAACGCAATCTGATGCTCGTATTCGAGGTGCTCGGGGTCTTGCGCATTGCGCGCCGGCAAATGCCCGGCGCCATGATTGCCGGTCGTGATGATACGCACGGGACGCGAACCTAAGTAGCGCACGTGCTGCTGGAGCCAAGCTTCATCCCACGCCATTTGCTCCATTTCGGATATATAGGCGTCGTACATTGCGACCTTGGTTCGCGCGAGCTGCAACAGCTTAGCATTTAGCGCCGGCGACCACTCGGCTTCAGGGAGGCCCCGAAAGAACTGTTGCTCGCAAGTGCGATGGGGCTCTCCCGGGCGAGCAGTCAGCGGAGGCAGCGGCGTACCATCGGCGACGGCGTCCCGACACGCTCGGAGCCGCACGACATTTCGGGCGTTGCCGCGGTGATCGTCTTCTTGCAGCGCCTTCGGCTCGACATCGCTTGCATCGGCTTCGACGAGAACGATGCCGGCGAGTTCGGCCGTATAGAGGTCCGCGAACGTCCGCACGGGATCACCGCCAAAGGCGTTGCCGACTAAAATGTACGGCCCTTTGATTCCGGCTTTGTGGAGCACGCTATGCAGTTCGCTCGCGATGCGAACGCTCGTACGCGGCATCGGTCCGGCGCTGCTAAAGCCTGCACCCGCGCGGTCGTAGCTGCAAGCGCGAGCCCATTTCGCAATCTGCGGTTGCACGACGGCCCAGGCCGGCGCCCAATCCTCCCACCCCGAATCGAAGACGACCGTGGCGGAGCCTCCTCCCATACAATAGAGGTTCAGACGCGCTCCGTCGGCTGCAGGCACGATCTGTCCGGGACGCGCGTAGAGATTGTCGCCGGGTGCCGCTCCGGCCGTGCTTTGCATCCCGAGAAGCACGCTCAGCGCAAACGGATACGAAAGGAGATTACTTTGAAGCGATCGGACCGAGGGCTTTGCTAAGAAGCTCGCAAGCATTCTCTCCGACTTCCTTGGCGATCAAATCATTGAGCAGCGCGTTCATCCGCAGCATCGTCTCCAGGTTCTTTTCCGGCTCCAGGGCAAGGTTTCGAATTTCGCTTGGATCGTCTTGCAGATCGAAGAGCTGCACGTCATTGTTCTTCAAAATCTCCTCGAGCGTATGCGGCGTGTTGCAGGCGGTCGGCGCGTAGTAGCGACCGAACTTGTAGCGTCCGTCAAACGCTAAAGCGAGAAGACCGCGTTTGCTCAGATTCGCCTCCGATAACGGCGGCGAGACTTCATTCCTGAACTGGGTGTCCATCGTTTTGTTGAGGAAGGCTCCGTCAACCGTCGATGGTCCGACATAGTTGAAAAGAATGGCCGGGCGCATAGCGGTCGGGCTTGCCTTTTCGGGGTCGGCCAGCAACGAGGAGAAGTCTTTTCCGGGTAAGGCTGCTACGGCGGCGGGCCGCTTCGTCTCGGGGAGTCCGGTTAAGCCGGCGAACGTGGGAACCAGATCGAGATGGCTCGTGAGCGCCAGGCAGGTGGTCCCTACTTTCGCGGTCGGATGCGCGACGATCAAAGGCACGTGAATGTTTTCCTCATAGACAAACGGGCCTTTGCCCTTCAGGCCGCCGTGCGCGCCGCCCATTTCCCCGTGATCGGCCGTGAAGACGACGGCGGTGTCGCGCCAAAGGTCCATTTCGTTCATGACGTCTACGATCTGTTGGATACCGCGGTCGACGTCCGCAATCGCGTTGAGGTAGTAATCGTAGAAGATCGTCCACATGTCTTTGCGATCTGTCGGGATCGTCCCAGACCAGCCGTCCCAGCCCGTCTTGTACTCCGAAAGAGCATTGGGCATGCCCGCGGCCGTCAAAGATTCGTCAAGGCTTGCCGGCAGCGTGAACGACCACTTCCGTTCGTAAATCGAGTTCGCCGGCGGGGGTGGTATTGCCGACGGCACGACCGGTTTCTGCACCTCAGGCTGGCCGGGGACGTTACCGTCACCGTACATGATGTCGTGGGGATTGACGAAGCTCGCGACCATGAAGAATGGCTGCCCGGACTCTCTCGCTTCTGCACCCGTCTCGCGCAGAAAACGGACGCTTTCACCCGCGATGAAGGGGTCGTTGTCGTAACCGCTATCGGGTGTACTGCCGATATCTCCGCCTGCGCTGAATATATCGAAGCCGTAGGATTGAGCCGCGTCGCGGTAGTTGACGCCGGGCTTGGGATCGAGGATGTCTTTGTCCATCTCGAACTTTCCGAAATAGGCCGTCTTGTAGCCCATGGCTTTCAAGACGGAGCCCATGTTCGGCATCTTGGGATCCAGACTGCGGACGAACGAAAACTGCATCTGATCGATGACGCCCGTGACCTGAGGAGGCTGGCCCGTAAGGAATGACGCGCGAGACGGCGAGCACTGGGCCGCGGAGATGTAATGCTTTGAGAACGTCACCCCATGGCTCGCGAGTGCGTTCATCGCAGGCAATGAATAGTCGGCGCCGGCAAGCAGCTTCTCAACTCTTTGGTCAACGATAATGAAGACGATATTATACGGTGGTTTGCCGGGCTCCGTGTGGCTCGTCGCCGTTTGCGCGAGCGCGCGTCCCGGAATCCGGATCAATCCTAAGGCTGCGAGCAACTGCGCGAATCGGGTGAGAAACCTGCCTCTCGTTTTCCCTGCGCCGTTGCCCCCTGAGTCTAGCGGCGGCGGCTCAATCTCCATCTAATGCTACTCCTCTTCCAAGCAACGGCTTGGCGTTTCGCGATGGGATATTTCGTCACCTGGACTGGCCATTGCGCAGCAGCGAACGACGGCTTCATCACGCGAAGTGGAACGGCACCAACGGAAACGGATTTTGGCCTCGGCGCAGAAGGCTTCGAGTTCCTCGCCACTCCGAATTGTAAGTAGCGTCGCATTCTGCGGACACACCATTCAGGTGGTTCGCGAGGGTCGATGCTTTCACGCTTGGAGATCGGAACCAGCATTACGCCTGTTGTCCCAACCCAGCACGCGCGCGATCGGCTCGGTGCGGTTCCCGGTCGCCGTCTTGTCGACCGTGCTCCCGTTATGATCGTGGCCCAAACAAGGCAAATTGGCCGGGGTGCTTCGGCCCTTGTCGATCTTCCGCCGGCAATATCGGCTTTTTCAGGATGGTCCCTTTCTCGCCGAGGTGCTACGCTCGTATATGGCGCTTTTCCGATCGCACCCGCTGCTTAGATACGAGGAGAAGAGCTGCCCTTCTTGTGGCTTGGCTTTGAGCCGGTCGCCCTGAAAGCGTAATATCATTGCCCGCGCATCGTGTTTGGCCGCCGTCGGTCCCGAGGATACCGCTTTGGTAGGCTCACTGCCGACGTTCCGGTTGCCCACGCCGACCGTTTTGGAGGCCGTCCCGCTCGAGGCGTTGCGCAAATGATCGGCCGAGCCTTCGTTGGCGCCTTTTCGTGGTTCGAGCGAACGTTTTCGACGCCGATCGTTGGAGGGCTCTTCGTGTTAGGGCTGACGGCATGGATTCTACTCTCAGTGTGGTCGTCAACCGGCGAACCGCTCGTGCTGTGCGACGGCCACGGCCGCCTTTGGGGCTGCGCCTGGGATCCCGGTGCTCTGTACGGAAACGCCTTCCAGAATCTTTTTCAAGTCTGGGTGCTGCTGGCGACTATGTCCATAGCCTACGCGATTCGCAACACCACGAACAGCCACCACCTGCTGCTCCACGAGAAACTCCAAGCACTGCGCAAGGCCGTTGACGAGTTGGGCAGCGAGGACAATTAACGAAAGCGCTGAGCGCGCGCCATACGAATCAAGCAGATCCTAAATCGCTAAAAGAATCAGTAGGAAAGATGCACCCATGCATATTCTGCGCACGACAATAGCCGCAGCCGCGATCGGCGCAACCGCTTGCGCTGCGGCCGGTGCCTATCCTGCCGCCCTAGGTTTAAAACTGTATGCTCAGAATCGGCCGGGTGAGACCGGCACGGTAACGCTCGAGCAGATTCCCGGTGCCGTCAAAATCGTCGTAATGATGGCCGGCGGTCAAAACGGCTCACAGCCCATCCACATACATTCCGGCACGTGCGTAAATCCAAACCCGGTTCCCAAATATGCTCTGAACAATATCGCACATGGGAGCAGCACCACGACCATATCGGGCATCAACCTGGGCGACTTGCTGACGAGCCCGTACGTCATCGACGTCCACGAAAGCAGCGCCGATACCACAAAGTATGTGGCCTGTGCAACCATCGCGATGCCCTCATAATTCGCGCGACCAAGCCCCGCGTTCGACGCACATCGTAACGGCAAACGCCCGTTCCTAACGCGGAGGGTGCGCCTCGCGTAATTCGACGTACTCTATCCACTCGCCGGCCGTCGCCGGATTCTCGCCGGCGACGCGATCGTCGAGTCGCCGAGAACGCAGATCGAGGATAGTTCCCGAGCGTGTCCATCCACGCCCGGAGCGTTTCCAGCCATCGGCGGCAAGCCGCGCACGGATGTCGCGCTCGGCGGCCTCCAATACCGCGCGGCTCATTTTTTCAGACGAGATGCCCACGTTGATGGTAGCGATGCGCGCCGGATGGCGGGCGTAAGTCGTGACATAGTAGTAGCGGCAGCGCGCAAAAGTCGTCGCGCTTCCCGCGACACGGTAGTCGAAGATTGCGGCGCCCCCATATTGCGCACCGCTGAATAGCTCCGACTTCGAACCGCCTTGCACTTTAAGCGACGAGGCCGCGATCATTCGATCGATTGAGATCCCGGGCGCCGCCACCAGCGTGCCTTGCACCGGCATGCGCGCGATGGCCTCGGCAGCGCTGCGCTCGCGCTGGACCGCTGACGTTGTCTCGTCGTGGCCGAAGAAGCCCGCGCGAATCGCGGCTGGAAGCGCTACCGACAGACCGAGGGCCATCAGCGCCCAGATCGGCCACACGATGCATCCGGGGCGCGAAATCAGCCGCTGGAACGGCTGCACCTTTAACCCCTTCCCGATGAGATCGAGACCGCCGAGTACGACCGCAACCATGAGGGGTATCAGGGAGAAGCCGAAGGCAACGAAGAGCGTAAAGAAGACGATCTTCGCTGGTGTTTCGAAGGCCGTCGGATGCGCTACGGCGCCCGAGGCTTGGATGGCGTCGCCCACGACTACGGCCAGGAGGATGACGCCGAAGAGGCCTCCGGAGATGATGACGAGCGTGGATATCTTAGAAATCATAAGCCCTTTGAAGCAGCGGTGAGGGAGTACTGCGTCTACTATAGGGCGCCGGGCGTCCGGGACCGTCCCGGAACGGGGTCCGAAATCTTCGCCCTCCCCCCACAGCAGGTAGTTCGTGGGATTGGGGCCGTAAGGGTTGAGCCTCAGGAGGCTCGCCTATATGGCTGTAAATTCGGCGTCTCGCCGGCATCGTATGAAAGCGGCACTCGGGGTCTGGGCCCTGGCCGGGCCGTGCATCGCCCTGACGAACGCACCGGCTCTGGCCCAGGTTGAGGAGTACGTTCCCGGGATTTGGCACTACCGGTCGGTGGCGTGCGTCAACACGACCGTCGTGTCGGTGGAACCACGCCTCGTGGGTGAGGGACAAACGAAATTCAGCGCGCAAGACTTCGAGAGTGGTGTTGACGTTGCGTTCAACACGCATCTGGGCAGCGATCCGGCGCATCCGCACTTGTTCGCTTCGGTGACGCACTACGGTGGACTGCCGGGCAACGAGGTCATGATCCGCGAGCGGCCCGGAGACAGGGTGCAGGTCTGTTTTCTCTCACGCCCTGCGCCGACTCTCGGCTGCAACCCCGACGAGGACGAAAGAGGCCGTATCTATCGGATTTACGATTACCGGCAACGCGCGCAGTACTCCGGGATGAATACCGAGCACGACTGCGGAGGAGCGTGAAATTACAGGATCTCTTCGCCGATCGCACCGCGTAAGAAAGCACGGCAGCGCTCGAGAAATGCGCTACCTTCACTTTCGGGGAGGGCGCGCGCGATAAGCATGCCGCCAACCATGCACGCGAACGCCCCGGCGACGTCGGCTTCCTTGTCCCGCCGTTTTCCCAGGCGCTCCGCGATACGCGCGAGGCGTGCGCGGATCTCGCCGGCGACGCCACGCCGCATCTTCGCCCCGCTTCGCGCCAGCTCGGTGCCGACCGTCGGCAACGGGCAACCGCGCTCCGGATGCAGCATGTGGAGCTCGGCGAGGTAGTCGGTCGCCCCGACCGTATCGGCAATTTCGCGTGACATCTGCTCGAAGGCTGCCTTCACTAGCTCGTCCTTCGACTTGAAGTGCGCGTAAAAGCCGCCATGGGTAAGGCCCGCTCGCTTCATGATGTCGGCAACACCGACACCGTCGATGCCGCGCTCCCGAAACGCGTCGGCGGCCGCTCGCACGATCCGCTCGCGGGTTTCCCTTTTATGCTCTTTTGACCACGGCACGATGCTCATCATATCAAAAAGGCGAGCCGCTTGACACTATATGACGAACATAATATAGTAATGGAACGATGCTAGAACTGATTAACGCCATCGTCCTGGGAGCCTCGCTCGCAATCATCGTCACGGTTCTCGCCACCCAAGCCGATGTCTCGTGGAACGCTCGCCGCTGGGCCATCGCCGGAATCCTCGCATGGACGGCGTTGATCGTTGCCGGTGCGGCAATGGGGCACTTTACGCCCGGGACGCCGGGAGTCGTGATTCAGCCGCCGGCGATCTTCGCCTTCGCCGGTGCAGCGCTCTCGATCGCTTGGGTTTTCTCTCCGCAGTTTCGCCGCGCGATGCTCTCGATTCCGTTGCAAACGCTCGTCGGGCTCAACGTGCTGCGTCTCCTCGGTCTGTTCTTTGTGCTGAAGTATTTCACGCACGAACTAGCGGCGCCGTTCGCTCCGGTTGCCGGTCTCGGCGACACCATAACCGGTTTGCTCGCGATTCCGCTCGCCATTTCGATCGCGCGTGGTTCGTCCAGCAAATCGTCCGTGGCGTGGTGGAATGCATTCGGCGCGCTCGATCTGTTCACGGCGCTGACGCTAGGCGCGCTCTCGCAAGACGGCGTGCCGTTCCGAGTCTTCTTCGGTGAGCCGGGCCTCGCCGCGATGACGCAGTTGCCGTCGGTCATCGTCCCGACGATCCTGGTCCCGATCTACCTCCTCGTTCACCTTACCGTCGCCTATCGGCTCGCTCAAGCGCCCGTGCGCCGAACAGCCCACGCTGCGATTTAAAACGTGTCGTTTAGAAGCACTTCTCGCTCTAATGCTCGTTGCCGGCCTCTGGCTTCGCGCCGTTTCCGTCGTTAGCGTGCCCGTTTTCACGGCATCTGCCGCCGCCTTCTTACTCGCTTAGCCAGCCGTCGTATCGGTGGTGCATCTATCGGGGCAAGGCGGGGCCGTTGCAATAACCATCGGCGATAGCGCCCATCCGTAGCCTGTCGATGCGCCCCCGGACGCTTGCGGACGGGGACGCGGCTACGATGGCTTCATGTTGTCTCTAAAGGAGAACGTGATGGGCAAATTTCCCTCAGCTTTAGGCTGCCTGGCCGCGCTTTTCGTCGTGACCGGGTGCGCCGCAAACCAGGGCGGCGGGGGTCTCGTCCCGGCGCCGGCGTCGAGCGACCTGCAACGGGCCGTACCCGATACCGGTTCGAGCGTCGTCGAGTTCAAGTTTCAATCGAGCGGCATTGAGTACGTCGCTTCGGACTTTCACGGAAACGAGTTTTTCGGCACGGCCGATCCGCTCGCGATGGTCTCCATCGACGAGGATACGGGCGCGTTTACACAGTACGTTTTGCCGAAATCGTTTGAGGGCCCCTTCGGCCTTGCCATGAACCCCGCGCACGACGTTCTGTGGTTCACCGATCCGGGCTCGAACTCGATTGGATACCTGAACCTTCTCAATGACACGATCGGGCAGTTCACCATTCCAACCAAGGATTCGAACCCCGAAGGCATTAGTGCGGGCCCCGGCCACGCGATGTGGTTCACCGAAACGGGGAGCGGAAAGATCGGCCGGATCGACGCGATCACTCACGCGATTAGCGAATACAAAGTCCCCGCGCCGAGCGAACCTTTTCAGATAACGCTCGGCCCGGACGGAGCGTTGTGGTTCACGAACTTACGATCCATCGGCCGCATCACCACCCAAGGTCACGTTAAAGTCTATTCGATCGGTCAGAACAGCCCGAGTGGAATAACGACGGGCCCGGATGGCGGCGTCTGGTTTACCGGAGAATCGGATCACGGCGGCGGCATGGTGGGACGAATCGACCCTGCAACGCACGTGCGGAAAATAGCCAAGTACGGTGCCGGACACGGTGGAAACGAAGGCATTACCGTGCGCGATGGAGACTTCTGGATGACCGAGCTGCAGGGTAACCGGATCGATCGCTACGATCCCCCGACGCACATCGTCCACTCGCGTCCGCTGCCGCAAGGCTACTCACGGCCGTACGGCATCGCGCTCGGTGCGGACGACCAGCTTTGGTTCGCCAACGCGGGGCAGCAGTCTACGGCCATCGGCAAGCTCTGCCCAGACCTTCCGGCGGGCCAGTGCAAAGGTGCGACGGATGCAGCCTCGCACGGCGGTATCGGGCCGAGCTTCGGCGAAGAGCACCGATGAAATGCGTGCGCTCGCACTTCTCATCGCGGCGGGAATGATACTCGGCATGCCCGGCGTCGCGCGCGCCGGCGACGAAGCCTCTCCCGCAAAGACGGTCGCTGCCTTCTTCGATTGGTACCTGATGCAGCACGGCCACGCGGGCAAACACGTCGCCCAAGCGCGCCGCTTCTTCGATGGCGATCTCTACGATGGACTCGAGGACTCGTACTACAAGGGCGATGAGTATACCGGCGATATTTTGGTATCGCTCTGCGCGCACGGTAACACGCCTCCGAACTGCAAGGACGTTCATTACGACCCCTTCACCAACGATTCATCGGCGGCAGCATCGTACGCCATCGGAGCGACTGGCATGCAAGGCGACGAGGCAACGGTAGCGGTCACCCTCCGACTTTCCCGGGACAGCCGCGTCGAGACGCACGTCTCCGCCGTTCTCGCCGATGAGCACGGCCGATTCGTCATCTCCAATTTGCTCTTCGAGCCCCGCGGCTACTATTACGCCGGACCCATCGTGAATCTCGTGAAGTTTTTGAGCGCCTATAATTGCTGAAGCCGGCCAACCCATGAGCCGCGCCGTGTGGTTTGCGGCGGCGCTCGTCACCGCAGCGGTCGCTCTCGTGCATTTGGTCAGTGCGGGGCAGTACGGCTTCTTTGCCAACGAGCTCTACTTTATCGTCTGCGGGCGCCATCCGGCGTTCGGCTATGTCGATCAGCCACCCTTGATACCGCTGCTTGCCGCGGCGACGCAGTTCGGCGGCAACAACACGTGGCTGCTGCGCCTGCCGGCGGTGCTCGCGGCCGCGGCGCTCGTGCCGCTGGTCGTAGCGTTTACGCAGCTGCTCGGCGCCGGCACGCGCGCGGCTTGGCTCGCGGCCATCGCGGCGGCCGCATCTCCCATGATAACGGCGATGTCGGCGGCGCTCTCGACCTCGACCTTCGAGCCCCTTGCCTTCACCGCCGTGGCGTACTTCGTCTCGCGCGGCGTGCTGCTGGCGGAATCACGCGCCTTCTGGTGGGCGGGTGCAATCGCAGGCCTCGCGTTGGAAGCGAAATACGGCATCGTCTTCTGGCTCCTTGGAATCGCGCTTGGCCTTCTTCTCTTCAGCGATCGTTCGGTATTGCGGTCGCGTGATTTCTGGATCGGCGCGGCGATCGCGATGCTCCTCGCGCTTCCGAATGCGGTCTGGCAGCTGGCGCACGGCCTGCCGTTCCTAGAGCTCGTACGCAACGACAACGCGGGCAACTTAACCGGCAATCCGCTACGCTTCCTGCTCGATCAGCTTTTCTTGGTGAACGTACTGCTCGCGCCGTTGTGGATCGCGGGTATCATCGCACCTTTCGCCTCAAAGAAAATGGCTTCCGCGCGGTTTCTCTCGGTCGCCTTTGTGGCGACGGCGGCGTTGATCGTCGCGACCCACGGCAAAGACTACTATTTAGCCGGCGCTTATCCGACGATGTTCGCCGCAGGTGCCGTGGCGTGCAGGCAGCTTTGGCGCTGGTTCGTTGCGCTCTGGGCCGTGCTCATCGCTGCAAATGGAGTGCTGGCGATGCCGTTCGTCCTGCCGCTTGAGCCGCCCGCGCAACTCGCGGTAATGCTGAACCGGATGAACTTTCGCCCGCCGCCGATGGAGAAAGCGTGTATCGGGGCACCCCTAGGATGCATCTTTTCGCTCGAGTTCGGATGGGAGGATGTGGCGAAGCGCACGGCCGATGTCTACGCGTCGTTGTCCCCCGCCGATCGAACGAAGGCAGCGATTTTGGCGTCGAACTACGCTGAAGCCGGCTCGATCGACATCTTTGGAAAAGGGCTACCGCCCGCCCTCAGCGGTAACAACCAGTATTATCTCTGGGGGCCGCGCGATTACGACGGCTCCGTGGTGATCGCCGTCGGCTTCGAGCCGTCGGCGTTGGCATCGCTGTGCGGTTCGGTCACCGTCGCGGCGCGATACGGAACCTCGCCGTTCGCGATGCCGTACGAACGCGATCGTTCCATCGTCATCTGCCGCAACATGCGCCCTTCACTCGCGGCCCGCTGGGGTCAGTTCAAGCGCTACGGCATCGAGTATTGGCCGCAGAGATAGGCCCGTAAGGCCACTTCCGGATCTTAGCGCCGTCTCCAACATCGGCGAACGACGACGAGCGGGATCGAGATTGTGACGATCAGTCCAATCGCCCCGAACAGCAGCGCGCTCCCCGGGCTGCTGGATAACGGAATGGCCGCGGCCAAGAACGCCGCCAATGGAGCGCACGTCGCAAGGGCCAGCGGTCCCCCGACCGACCGTTCCGGAACGCCGTACACCTGTAACGTTTCGAGTTCTCCTCTGCTGGAGAGCAACCGTAGACTGCCCGCAAAGGCGATAACGTCCACCACCGCGAGCGGCAAGATCATGAGGTACGCATTGCGGAGGTCCATCGCCACCGGGAGCGCGACGACGGCGAACGGCACGAGAAGCAGGACGAAATACTTCGCGAACGTCAGCGTGACGTAGCGCGCCAGCGGATTACCCACGCGTTCGGAAATAAAGCCGCCTTGCTACCGGCGATAAGGCTGCAGCTTTCGCGTCGTCTGAATAGACGATGCGGCCGCGCTCGATGATGTGTACGGTGGTTGCGACGTCGAGCAGGGCCCGGCCGTCGTGGTCGGTGAGCAAAACGCCCACGCCGCTCTCGTTGAGGTGTCGGAGAATAGCTATACAGTGCTGGCGCTGCGAACGGTCGAGCCCGGCAAACGGTTCGTCGACCATAACGAAGGCCGGAAGCGCGGCGCGCACAATCGTCAAGAGCAACAAGCCTCGCTCTGCTGCCGTCATCCGGTTGGGCGGCTTTGAAAGCAGCACTCCTAACCGGAGTCTTGCGACGACTTCGAAGACGTCGTCGCACTCGTTTGCCGCCAGCCGTAGGTTCTGGACGGTGGAAAGATTACAAAGGACGCGTCGATCCTGCGGGACATATCGGAGGCCGTTGCGGACCCGCTCCGAGGGAGCTAGCGGCGAGAGATCGAGTGCTTCCGACGCGCGTTCCATGAGGACGCGGCCGGCGTCCTGCCGGACGAAGCCGGACGCAATCCGGTACAGAGTGCTCTTTCCGCTGCCGTTCACTCCGGCTAACGCAACGATCCCCGTGCTCCCGACGCAAAGCGAAACATCGTCCAGTATGGTTCGACCACCGTAACGCTTGGTTATGCCATCGAAGCGCAGCGCGGTCATGTGCCTCTTGCTTTATCGCATAGGCCTGAGCGGTGGCTTAGAGTAGTCAAGCGTAGCCGCCGTCCGAGGCGCGTGCATCCCGGGCAGGGGAATGCCAGCGACTTTTGTCGCATTATAAGCAAGCCGGGCGAGCAGCCGCTTTCCCGTCGCTTTACTAACCTGGACCTCGCTGCCCTCAGGCGAAAAGGAGAAATCACATGAGGAGCACTTTACGGGCGGTGTCCTACGCGCTCGGCGTTTGCGCGTTTGTGGCGATTTGCGCGGTATGCGCGGTAAGCGGCTTAAAATCGGCCCTCGCTTCGGACCCACGGCTTCTCTTCGTTTCTGATCCCGTGGCTAATAACATAGCGATCTTCTCGCTTCCGGACCTGGCCCTCAGGGGGACGCTAACGGGGCTTAGCCAGCCACACGGGTTATGCTCCACTCCCGCCGGCGACATCTGGGCGACGAACACCGGGACGCGTCAGATTATCGAGTACACGCATACCGGCACGCTCATCTCCACACTGACCGATCCGTACGGATACCCGGTCGGCTGCGCCTTCGACGGCCTCGCGGTAGCGAATTCGCACAACCTGAGCGGCCCCGGCGAAACCGTGGTTTACAACCACAACCCACCGCCGTCGTACGACCTTGCGGCGTTGCACAGCGTGCAAGAGCTCGGGTACGATCCCGGCGATCTCTACATCGACGGGCGAACGAAGAGCGGAACCTTTGTCCTCGCAGAGCTCCCGTCCGGGAGCACCGTGATCCATCAGATTACGATCACCGGCGGTACCATACACTACCCCGGCATGGTGGAATGGTACCCGGACGGTCATTACCTCGCCGTCGGCGATCGGCACTGCGATACTCCGAGAACCACCTGCGTCTATCACGTCTCGATTTCCGGTTCAACCGGAACGATCACCGGCAAGACGAAGTTCAAAGCCTACAATGGGCACGTGATCTGCGACATGGCCCAAGGTGTAATCGGTGCGTCGGGCGAGAGGTTTCTCGCCGGAGGCGATGACGAGTCCGGCTGCGGCTACGCTACGAGCAGTGTGAACCGGTGGGCTTACCCGGCCGGCGGTCTACCGACAAACAGCAACCACGCTACCCTCACTCATCCATTCGGCACGGCGATCAGCGCTAAATAGCGTCGTCGCCGGCGGCTAATTGAAGTGAGGGTTGCCGCCGACGGCGGCGAGAACTTGACGACTACTGTGGAAGACGAAGGGCCGGCTGCAGGCCCCCCGGAGTTCGGTACGCTCTTGCAGCGCTACCGGCTCGCCGCGGGACTCTCGCAAGAGGCGCTCGCCGAACGGGCGGGGATGAGTACGCACGGCATCAGTGCGCTCGAACGGGGGTATCGGCGCACGCCGCAACGCGCAACGCTCGCGCTCCTCGTGCGCGCGCTGGCGCTCAATGACGAACAGCGCGCCGAGTTCGAAGCGGTCGCCGTACCTTCGAGAGCGCCGCGCCGAGGAGACGGTGCCGCGGTCGCCGCGGGTCCTTGGTCCGGCATCGGCACCTCAAACTTACCGCTATCACTGACGAGCTTCGTTGGGCGCGAGGCAGAGCTCGACGAAGTCGCCCGACTCGTCCGCGAGCATAGGCTCGTCACGCTCACCGGCGCCGGAGGCATTGGAAAAACCCAGACCGCGCTCCAGGTCGGAACCGCGCTTAGCGCAACCACCGAGGCTGCCGTCTGCTTCGTTGCACTCGCGCCCATTGGCGATCCAGCATTAGTGGTTGCCGCGATCGCGTTGACGCTGGGCGTGCAGGAAGTACCGAACCGGCCACTGCTTGAGACGCTGACGGCCTATCTGCGGAACAAAACGCTCTTGCTGATCCTCGACAACTGCGAGCACGTCATTATGGAGGCTGCAATCGTCGTGGGCGCGCTGCTGGCGGGCTGCCCAAGACTTCGCATCCTCGCGACGAGCCGCGAACTGCTTCGAACCGCCGGCGAGTACACCTACCGGTTACCGTCGTTGAGCGTTCCGACGCCGGAGACGGCTCGCCGGCTCAGCGTAGCGGAGGCGCTCTCATTCGGCGCGATCGTGCTTTTCAGCGATCGCGCGCGCGCGGCCGATCATCGCTTCACGCTGACCGGCGAGAACGCGTCTGCCGTTGCCGCGATCTGCCGGCACTTAGATGGCATCCCGCTCGCAATTGAACTTGCCGCTGCCCGAGTCAACGTGCTTCCCGTTCAAGCCATTGCCAACAAGCTCAACAATCGCTTTATTATTCTAACCGGAGGGGAGCGCGCCGCCCTTCCGCGTCAACAGACGATGCGCGCGGCGATCGATTGGAGTTACGATCTGCTCGTGGCACGCGAACAGCGTATGTTTGAGCGCCTTTCGGTGTTTGCCGGCGGATGTACGCCGGCGAGCGCCGAGGCCGTCTGCGCGGGTGACGACGTCGCGGAGGCCGACGTCATGGAACTTCTCTCGTCGCTGCTGGACAAGTCGCTCTTGGCGGCCGATTTCGACGGCTTCGAGCCCCGCTATTCGCTTTTTGAGTCGTTCCGAGAGTACGCGCGTGAAAAGCTGGTGGCGCGGGATGAAGCGGACGCGGTGGCGCGCCGTCACGCGCTCGCGTGCCTGGAACTGGCCGAGCAACTCGAACGCGCATGCGACACCAAGGCGGACGTTGTCTGGCGCGCACTTGCTCAGGACGAGCTGGACAACTGGCGAGCCGCACTGCAATGGGCACTCACGGATCGCAACGATGTCGTCTTGGGGCAGGCGCTCGTCGGAGCCCTGCACGTTGTTTGGGCGTATTTCGCGCCGCTGGAGGGTCAACGCTACGTGGCATCGGCGTTCGAGTTGGCGGACGAACAAACGCCGGCACACGTGCTCGCGAGACTGGGGTACGCGGATGGGCTCGTCGCAATGCAGCATCGCTCGTACAAAGTACAGCTTACGAGCAGCGAGCGCGCCATCGAACGCTACGGCGCCGTGGGCGATCCGCTTGGTGTCGCCCGTACGCAGGATCTCGCCGGTCAGGCGCTTGTCTCTTTGGGGCGAATCACAGAGGCCAAAACGCTCTTACGACAAGCTCTAACTTCCGCTCGCACGTTGGGCAATCGCCGGCTCATCGCTTGCATTCTGCGCAATCTTGGATATGCCAGCGCCGTCGAAGGCGACTGCGATGCGGCTCGCGATTACGTCGCCGAAGCCGTGCCGATTTACGAGGGGCTCGGTGCAAGTCTCGGCGCGGCATTGGCACGCGACGACCTCGGCGAGTTCGAGTTTCGCGCGGGCAATGCCGAGCTGGCATTTCAACTTGCCACCGACGCGCTTGCCACCTTCCGCTCGGTCAACAATCAGCGTTTTGTCGCCTCCGTTCTCAGCAGCTTGGCGATATATCTCATCGCGTTGGGCCGATATGATGAAGCCGCGGAGCGGGCGTGCGAAGCGCTGACCCTTGCACGCGAGCAGCAACAAGACGTCCTCGTCGCCTGGGCACTCCAGCACCTCGGAGCGATCGCGGCCCTGCGTCCGCAAGTGTCCACCCAAGACGCGCCCCGAGCCTATGGCCGAGCCGCGCGTATCTTGGGTTTCGTTGACGCTCGGCTCGAAGCGATAGGATCGGCAAAAATGTACATTTACGAGCATGCGTACGATCGGGCCGTCGCGGCTTTGCGCGAGGTGCTCGGCGCCGATGCGGTGACCAGCCTGATGCTCGAGGGCGCAACGATGACCGAAGAGCAAGCCGTCGAGGAGGCGTCGGAAAGGCGATGCCTCGGACGCCCCGCGTAAATTCGCGCGCCGGCCTTTAGGGGCAATTATTCTCGAGGAACTGCACTAGCGCCAACGGGAACCCACGGTCGTCTCCAACGTGTTGCTGCACAGTGCGGGGAGCGCGAGCGCGGCGGCGAATCGACCGGCAATCCCTTCTGAAACTTGGAGGAGCCGTGAAAGATCCGCGGAGCCTTGTTGGCGCTCTATGCATAACGGTCACGCTGGCCGCGTGCGCCGGCGGCGCGCTCACCCCAGCGGCGAATAGCTTCGGAGCACGAACGGCCGTGCCTACAACGTCATCCTCCGGTTACCAGTTGCTCTACCGCTTCAAAGGAACGCCCGACGGCGCCGGCCCGCTCGACGGACTTGTCGCGCTGCACGGCAAGCTCTATGGAACGACGTTGGGGGGCTCGAAGAACTACTGCTCGCAAAGCTGCGGCAGCAACGGGTGCTATCTCGGCTGCGGTACCGTCTTCTCCGTTGACGCTTCCGGCAAGGAACATGTCGTTTACAATTTCCGCGGCAACTTCAACGGTGCGCAGGACGGTTCGCGGCCATTCTCGCCGCTGGCGCTGCTGCATAAGAGGTTGTATGGAACGACCTCAAGCGACGGCGCTTACGGCTATGGCACGGTCTTTACCGTAAGCACGCGCGGAAAAGAGCGTGTGTTATACAACTTCAAAGGCGGCAGCGATGCCGGCTCTCCCGAAGCGGGGCTGACCTTGCTTAACGGCGAGCTCTACGGCGCAACGCTTTCCGGCGGCGGCACCGGGTGCGGCGGTTCCGGTTGCGGGGCCGTTTTCGCAGTGACGCCGACCGGGACGGAACGCGTGATCTACGCCTTCGGTGGCGGCGGCGACGGCGCACGCCTCTACTCGGGAGTTACCGCTCTGCATCGCAAGCTATACGGTGCGACGCTCCTCGGTGGATCGGGCTGCGGAAGCTCCGGCTGTGGAACGATCTACGAGTTGAGCCTTTCAGGGAAGAAACGCACGCTCTATACGTTCACCGGCGGCAGCGACGGGGCGTACCCGAACGGTCTGGTTGCGGTTAACAACGCGCTCTACGGTACGACCGAAGGCGGCGGGGCGAGGAGCTCCGGCACGATCTTTTCGATCGCGCCCTCAGGAAGCGAAAAGACGCTCTACACGTTCCAAGACAATCCCGACGGAAATGGTCCCGGCGCGGACCTAATCTATTACAGCGGGAACCTCTACGGCACAACCATCGGTGGCGGGACTCAAGGCGACGGAACGGTCTTCAAAGTCACGACGTCAGGAACTGAAACGGTGCTCTACAGCTTCCTGGGTGGCAGCGACGGCAAGGATCCCCAAGGTCCGGTCTATCTCTACAACAGCGAGCTCTACGGCACGACGTACCAGGGAGGCGGCACAAACTGCACCAGCGGCACCGGCTGCGGCACGATCTTTAAACTAAGCCCGTGACGATGTGCCTCGTGCGGTGCCGCGAGCTCGTTCGCTGCCTCGACACGTTTTATTGCGGGAATCACCGCAAACCGGCGAGGGCAATCACCTCAGTGGTCTCTAGTCTCGCAGCATGACCTTACTTTCAACGTACGATTGCGACGCTAAGTGGAGCTATGAAAGATGAAAATTGCCGCCCTCATCGCACGCATTCTTCTTGGCCTCGTGTTTGCCGGGTTGGGTGCGATCCCGTTTTTCGTCCACAATCCGCCTCCGCAGCCCGGCCTGGCCGGGGAGTTCAACGGCATCTTTTATCAATCGCACTGGGCGCAGTTCGTCGCTTTCGCGCAAGTCGTTGCCGGCCTGCTGCTGCTCGCGAACCGCTACGTCCCGGTCGCGCTTATTATCGTGGCAGAGTTTCTATATAACAGCTACGCCTTCCACATTACGAAGCTGCCGATCGCACTAGCGGCGCCGATCGTGGCAACGATTCTTTGGCTCTTGGTCGCCCTTCAATATCGCGACGTCTTCGCCCCGGTCTTCCGCGCGAAGCCTCCTCTCAGTATTCCTTAGCTTCGCAAAACTTAAGCCGCGCTGCCGGTGCGGCGTGGAACGTGGCGCTTTTCGTCGATGTCGAGAAGGTCGGGCCACGTCGTCACGTCGGTTCGGTCGGATGCGATCTGTTCGCGGAGGCCCTGGAAGGCCTTCGCCGACTCGCCTTGCGGCTCGCGGGATAACCACTCGTGATTCCACCGCTCGATCTCTTCGCGCGACTTCGCATCGACGAATGGTTGCGTGAACGCTTCAATCTCTGCGTCGCTCTTGGCATTTCGAATCGAATCGAGCAATTGCTCGTGGTCGATGGCGAGAAAGCCGAACACGGCCTCATCCATAGGACAGTTGTAGTGATACTCGCCGACGTTACCGCGAGCCTTCGCCTTCCCCTTATCCACGGCGCGCCCGAGTTGAACGACGCCCTGCCATTTATCGCGCACGCTTCGAGGATATTCTTTGGTTAGATCCATCAAAACACTCCTTTGACTCTTGCTGCTCCATCCGACACTCCGCGACTTCGTGCGGTTGCGACTTCCCGGAGGTACTTTGGGCGGCCGAGCCAACCACTAGCTATCGGCGTTATTGCAAGAAGTGCTTTACCTGCCGGTATAGGGAGGCTCACGCAGGTGGCGAAGCACGCCGAGACGTCTTGATTTCGGAGGGCTCTGAACCGTGACTTTACCCAGATCCTTTTCTAGGGCACTTTCGGCCGTTGTCGCAACCTTAGCGTTTTTCTCGGGAACGCCCGTCATGGCGGCGTATTGCGGCTCATCCGCCGATACGAATTTGCTCGAAAACTTAGCCCTCTCGCACGGAGCATCCGACGCATCGAGGATCATGGACATCGTCGTAGTGCAAGATTACGCTCGCGTTGACATCCAGTCAAAAGGGCTTCTCACCGAATACTACGTGAAGGATTGTGGGAAATGGCGGTTTAGCGGATACGCACTTCCCGAGGGAACACCGAGCGCCGTTACCGCGCAACTAAGCGTCTTCGTTACCCACGATAAGGGCGGTACGCAATGCCTGAACCCGAGTTTCGTGAACCACCCCAGCGGCCCGTGAAGTTCAGCGCTAAAAACTCCAGCGACGGCAGATGCTAGAGACCGCCTCTCATTGCACGTGAACGTAAATTAGTTCGACCGCATTGTTTCCATAGCCCAAGCGGTTCCAGCTAGGGGATTCCGGTTGTACGTTTCCGGCAGCATCGGTCGCGCGAGCACGCATCGTGTGCCGTCCGGGATTGCGAAGGTCCCAGACGAACGACCACTCCTGCCACTGGTAAGGGCCGGCAGGAGGCTCCAACTCGGCGGCGCGCCAGTCGCCCTCACCAGCTAAGCACACGTTGACGTTCGTAATCGGGCCGCTCCCAGACCAGGCCTTTCCGCGCACGGTGTACGAACCGGGTCGTAAAGTTACGCCGTAAGCCGGGGACGTAATCTTGGCCCTCGGGCGCATCAGGGTGACCGGTTGGGCGGGGCGATCGGGCCACTCGTAAATGTAGCGGGCAGTTTGAAACGTGCCTTCGAACGGCGCCGTCAAAACGTCGATTCGCGCCAGCCACTTTACCGATGCTACGCCGTACCAGCGCGGAACGATAAGTCGAAAGGGCGCGCCATGTTCGGCGTTGAGGGGTTCGCCGTTCATTTCATAGGCAATCAGAATCTCGGCCATCGGGGCGAGCGCGTGATCGAGCGATAACGAGCGCGCAAAATAAACGTCCGAATGCTCGAGGTACGGGCCATGATCGGCACCCTCAAAGCTGACGGCAACCCCCTCATCCGACGGTTCAGCCCTTTCGAGCACTTCGCTCAGAAGAACGCCGGCCCAACGAGCCGTTGAAACCGCGTTGCCCGTCCAAGGCTCCCCAACGGGCAGCGGCATCTGCCCGACGCGAGCATTGCCGGCGCACTCCAGCGTAACGGTGAGCTCCCGGCGGGGCATCGCGTACAAATCGTCAAGCGTAATCCTAAATGGATTCGCGACCGCACCGCCGATCGCAAGCTGGCCATCGTGCTCCGGAAGCGCGAAGTTTCGACGCACAAAGTGAAGGCTTGTGGGCGTGATCGGCGCATCGAGCGCCGTTAATGGCGCCTCCGCATTGAAAGGCTCAGCGCGGATCGTCGTAAGGCGATTTGACGAGTCCATAGCGACCCCTTACGACCCCGAAAATAAAACCGGCACTTTCCGGCACTTCGAAGGAATGACGCCGATGACCCTGCTATCGCCGGCCTCGCGCCGGAAGGTCGCAGCCGCTCGAGCCTTGTGTTTGGCAAGCCGAAGGAATTTTGTCGGGCACAAAATCGAGAGGATTTCCTGTTTTGGGATTTGACATACGCCCTCTTTTAACGGTCGCAGTACCGGTCGCCGCCTGAACCCGGACGCGGCCTTGACGGTTACAAAAGATATGCGTATGGAATTGGCGCCGCTTCGAGGCACGCCGCCGACTGCCTAGCTGCTAGCTCGATCGTGATCGCTCGTTATGGCGTCGATCTGCCCCATAAGGAACTCTTTTTTGGCCTGACCTGCACTCCGAGCTAACTTCGGGAGTTTGTCCGCTCCGAAGAGCAGCAGTCCCACTGCGGCAAGACCGAGCACGATCGGCGGATCGATCAGTGCGAGTATCGGGTGTATCATTCGTGCCTCCATTTTCTCTCTGGGAAGATCGTAGTACGATGGCGGTCCTTGCAGCCACGGACACTCCATACAGCCGTACCGCACAGTTAGGCCAGAGCCGCAGGCAACCCGGATCAAACTCGCTAATGCGCGCTCTCGGGGCAAGCATTCATGTCAAAGCGTTCGGCCGAGCCTTCCAATCCAGTCGGCGATCTGGCGCCGGGTGGGATGGCATTTGGAGATTTGCTCAGAGAATATCGCACTCGTGCCGGCATCTCGCAGGAACAACTGGCCGAACGAGCCCGCATCAGCGCAGCGGCCGTAGGCGCCCTAGAACGCGGTATCCGGCGAACGCCCTACCGAAGTACCGTCTCTCTGCTTGCGACCGCGCTGGGCTTAAGCGAAGAAGATGCAATCGCGTTAGCAGCGGCACGTGACGGCGGGCGCGTCCACGCCGCAAAGACGGATCATTTCGAGCATATCCAGCAACCGCGTACTTCATTTATAGGGCGCGATCCTGACGTCGTGCACATCATCAAGCTCTTTACGAAATCCCGGTTGGTCACGGTGACCGGTTTCGGCGGAATTGGAAAGACTCGCGCCGCTCTCGAAGTCCTAAATCGGGTCGTGCCGGCTCCTTGGCCCGAAACCTGCTTCGTCGATCTCGCTCCACTTACGGATGGTGCATACATCGCCGCGAAAATCGCCTCGACCGTTCGACCGCCGCTCACCGAAGGAACAGAGACGATTGCGGACCTCGCGCAGGCTCTTGCAAGGCGACGCATGCTGCTGGTCTTCGACAATTGCGAACATCTTATCGCCGACGTATCGCAGGCAGCGGACGCGATTTTGGCGCTGTGCCCCCAGATTACGATCCTCGCTACTAGTCGCGAGCCGCTCAATATCGCCGGAGAATTCGTCTATCGATTGCCGCCGTTATTGCTTCCAGAGAACGCAGCCGAACGGCTTGACGATGCGCAGGCGTACCCGGCGGTGGATTTGTTCGTGCAGCGGGCCGAAGCGGCCGACCCGAGCGCCGTTTTCGAAGCGGCAAGCCTGGAGGCGGTCGTTAAAATCGTTCGACGCCTCGACGGCATTCCGCTAGCAATCGAGCTTGCCGCGGCTCAGCTTGCGGTAATTGGACTCCATGCACTGGAAGCCCGTTTAGACGACCAATTCAACATCCCGTCGCGCCGTCGAGATTTGCCGGCGCGTCAGCAGACCGCAACGGCAACGATTCGGTGGAGCTACGACCTGCTGACGCCCGAAGAACGCGAGCTTCTGTGTAACGTTGCGATCTTTGCCGGCGGGTTCACCCTCGACGCCGCCGAGGGTGTGTGCGTAAGCGAGTCCCTCGAGCAGTCGTCGATCTTGCCGGTCTTATCGTCGCTCGTGAACAAATCGCTTGTGCAGTTCGAGCACGGTGCGGAGCACGTACGTTATCGGCTGCTCGAATCGGTTCGATCCTTCGCACTGAACCGGCTCCGCGAAACCGGCAAGGAGACCGGCGCATCCCGGGCTCACGCTCACTGGTTAGCGACAATCGGCGAGGAAATGTATCATAAATATGATGTGGCGCGGCCGGAGGAGTCAGCTCGGTTCCTACCGGAGATCGACAACATTCGTTCTGCAATCACCTGGTCGCTCGCCGCCGCGTCCCAAGACGATCGCGCCTCTGCTGGGCGCATCATCGTCGGCTGCAGCAGTGTCTGGGAGGGAACGGGCTCGCTGCGAGAGCACCGGCGCTGGATCGAAACGGCCCTCGAGCGCACCGATGAGGCGCATCATCCTCGCGTCGTTGCGCACCTCCTACGAGATCTCATTGCCCGCGCTTTCTACGAAACGGCAACCGTCGCCCTTATCGAACGGGCCGTTCCGCTTTACGACCAAATCGGCGACCCGCGCGACCTTGTGGATTTTCACTCAGCGCTTGTCTCCGCTTACGCTTGGCACGGTAAGTTTGCCGAGGCCGAGCGCTCGGCCGAGCGTGCCGCGGCGGTGATCGCGACGGAGCGAACGCTATCCTCAATGCAGTATGCAGGGCTGCTCATGCATAGGTCCACGCTTCGCAGGCTTCAGGCCCGATACGGCGACGCACGCGCGGACCTTTTGGCCGCGGAAGCCGTTGGGCAATCACGTGCGGATCGGTACTTTGTGGTCTCCCAGTGCTGGCCGAGATTGTCTCACGTTGAATACGCTGCCGGGAACGTGCGGCGGGCACTCGAGATCGCCGAGGGCATGTTGACGAGTGAATTCGCCTTTGTCGCGCTCGTAGCCCAGCAAAGCTTACGAATCGTAGGAAGTCTGCGACTTCTGCTCGGCGATGTCGACGGCGCCGCGGACTCCGCGAGGGAACTGCTCGGGCACGCGCGTTACAGTGACATGTGCCTCGACTACGCCTGCGGCTACGCTGCCGCGGTCGCTGCGTTGTGGGGGCACCCTACAACTGCCGCGAGGCTAGCCGGCTTCGTTCGCGTCCGCGAGGAGCGCGCCGGCTTCCGTCCGGGCCTCGTGCGAAAAGCGGCGGACGAGTTGCTTCGCACCACGCTTGCGCGGCAACTGAGCGAGGAGGCCATCGCGTCGGCAAGCGCCGCCGGAACTCGGCTCACCGAAGAGGAGGCCATCGGCGAGGCGCGCGCCGCGCTCGACTCGGGACCCGCAACCTAACCCTTCAACTGTCCGGGTGAACTGTATCGACTGTCGCTGTGAGCGCCGGCCAGCGTCGCGCTAGGATAGGTTCGAAGGCCAAAGAGCCTCCAGCCGAATTGGAGAAATGAAATGCCCGAACAGAGTAAATACGACCGCCTCGGCTTCTTGCGCAATGCCGGCATCGCGCTGGCCGGTGCCCAACTCGCGGCGGTGGGCCCAGCGGGCGCACAAGTCCGCAAACTCCTCGCTGCAGGCGTGCCCGCAACCACCGCGGGGACTCACACCTCCTTTGCCTCCCTCAAGCAGATCGATGCCGGCCTGCTGAATATCGGATATGCCGAAGCCGGCCCGGCCGACGGGCAGGCGGTAATTCTGCTACATGGCTGGCCCTACGACATCCACAGTTATGTTGACGTCGCTCCGATACTAGCAGCGGCGGGGTATCGCGTCATCATTCCATTTCTGCGCGGCTACGGAACGACGCGCTTTCTTTCAAGTTCAACAGTACGGAATGGCGAACAAGCGCCGGTTGCTCTGGATGTCATCGCGCTCATGGATGCGCTCAAGATCAAGCGGGCCATCCTCGGCGGCTTTGATTGGGGAGCGCGGACCGCCGATATTATCGCGGCGCTCTGGCCCGAACGATGCAAGGCTCTCGTCTCGGTGAGCGGTTATCTAATTACCAATCGTAAGCTGACCGTACAACCGTTACCCCCGAAGGCCGAGTTGGGATGGTGGTACCAGTATTACTTTGCGACGGAAAACGGCGTGCTCGGCTATACGAAGTACCGGCACGATTTCGCGAAGCTCATCTGGACCATCGTCTCCCCAAACTGGCATTTTAGCGATGCAACCTTCGATCGAACCGCCGCGGCCTTTAATAATCCGGATCACGTCGCTATCGTGATATCCGATTACCGCTGGCGCATCAACCTCGTTAAAAGCGAACCACAATACGAACACTTGGAAGCGAGGCTTGCGCTGGGTCCGGTCATCTCCGTCCCCACGATCACTATCGCCAGCGATTTCGACGGTCCGGCCAAGAGCGGAGCCGGCTATCGAGACAAGTTCTCCGGAAAATACTCGCACCGTATCCTCAACGGCATTGGCCACAACGTGCCCCAGGAAGATCCGCAATCATTTGCTCAAGCCGTGATCGACGTCAACGGTTACGCCACTTGAGCTCGAGATTATCGCTCACCGTGCTCGGCAGCGGCGGCCCGACCGCGAATCCAAGGCGCGTCTCGGCCGGGTACGTGCTCTCAATCGACGGGAAGCCGCGGCTTCTCGTCGATACCGGCGGTGGCAGCTTCGAACGCATCGGCCGAAGCGGTCTCGATATTTCCTACCTCGAGCAGATTCTGCTAACTCACTTGCACATCGACCATACATCCGACTTGCCGGCCGTCGTCATGCACCTCTATATGGGCAATCGCAAAACACCGATCGCCATAACCGGCCCGACCGGTCGCCCCGGTAACCACACCACCCCTGAGAACGCTTCGCCTCAGCCAGGGGTGAGAGAGTTCGTTCGCCTGTTGTTCGGACCCCGCGGCGCTTGGCGCTATATGAACACGTTCGAGGGCTTTGGGATCACCGTACGCGACACGCCGAGTGACGTCTCCGAGTTGGCGATCTATAGCATTCCCGTCGATCGAGCGCTCGAAGATCTCGACGTGTCCGTCTACGCGGTTGCCGTCCCGCACGGCATGATGCCTTCGGTGGCATTTCGCGTTGACTGCGGCGCCGAGTCGGTCGTCTTCTCGGGTGACATCTCCGGGTTGACCGCGTCGTTCATCGCGCTTGCCAAGAACTGTTCGATGCTCGTTCACGATTTCGCCTTACCCGAGGGTGACGTGCCGAATGGAAAGCTGCACGCAAAGCCTTCTGCGGTTGGTTACACCGCGCAGCAAAGTTCCGCAAAGCGGCTGCTGTTGTCTCATCTCATGCCGCCCATCGAGAGCGCGCTTGCACAATCGCTTGCGATCGTGCGGAGCGAGTACACTGGTCCGGTTGAAGTAGCGAGCGACCTCCAAACGTATCAAATCGGCGCCTGAGCGGGACGACAAAGTCATCGGCCCGATAAACGCGCGTAATAGGACCACATAAAGGTGGCGTGCCGATGCTAAGGAATCCGTCGGCGTGGCAAAACGTACATCCGCGCGATTGACGTCTAGATGCATGCTTCTCTGCATTGCTCCGATGTTGCTCTTTGCCGCGTGCGACCATGCTCGTAGTCCGGAACGCTGGATCGACGGCGGCACCGCGAGGCGAATAGACAACGTCTTCGCCACGTATGCTCATCGGGGATCACCCGGGTTTGCGCTAGGGCTAATCCACGACGGCAGGCTGGTTTTTTCGCGGGGATATGGCGATGCCAACCTGGACAATCGAATTCCGATCACTTCGCACACATCGTTCCACCTCGCGTCCGTCTCGAAGCAGTTCACGGCGGCGGCGGTTGCGCTGCTCGTTCTCGACGGGAAGCTCTCGATGGAAGACCCCGTTGCGCTTTATATTCCGGAGGCGCGGAAATATCCATCCGAGCTGCGGGTAAGGGACCTCGTCTATATGACCAGTGGCTTGCACGAATATTTCGATACGCCGCGCAAAGGCGGCATCCCATGGTACAGCGCTTACTACTTTACGACAGATGTAGCCATTGGCGCAGGTCTTGCACCGAACCGGCTGCTTTTCAAGCCCGGTACGCGTTACGACTACAGCAACACGAATTTCATGCTTCTGACCAAGATCGTCGAGCGAGTCAGCGGGCAACCCTTCTCTGCGTTCATGCATAAGCGGATCTTCGCGCCCTTAGAGATGAATGACACCGAGATAAACGATGATTCGACGGCGGTCATCCCAGATCGCGCTGTCGGCTACGCCCCTCGCGACAGACGCACGATCGCAGAGCTTCGGCGCGTCGGCATCTTTGCGAAAACCGGGCCGGGTTGGATCATGCTTGCACGCAACTCGCCACATTTTGGAGGAAGCGGTGTATTCAGCAACCTCGTCGATCTTGCGAAGTGGGATGCGAATTTGGTATTCGGGCCGTCTGGCCGGACCGGCGTTTACCAAGATAATGACTCGCCGGCCGAAATTCAAGTTTGGCGCGATGGACGGCATGGGCCTCGGGTTCCACTCCCGCTTCGGCGAACCGACCATAAACTACAGCGGCTCAGATATCGATACATCGACCTTCATCGAGCGGTTCCCAAAGGAACGATTCACAATCGTCTGCCTATCGAACGATCCGCTTGGCGACGCAGAGGGAAAGGCCGCAGCGGTCCTTGCGATTCTGCACCAGTCCGGGCGAATCCAGGCGAAATAGGGTGATAAAGCATTGCGGACTACGGCTTGCCCCCTTCCCCGTTCACGGCGTGCCGCGCAAGTGGCGATTCCAAGTGTTGATAAATATACGAGATCACGATGCTGCCTTCACCGACCGACGATGCGACGCGCTTGACGGACGAGCTTCGAACATCACCCGCGGCGAAGATTCCGGGGATGTTCGTTTCGAGCGGATAGGGTTTTCTTGCCAGCCGCCAATCTTCGATGTCGCGACCCGTGCGAATGTAGCCGTGTTGATCTCGTTCTAGCTCATCGGGAAGCCACGCGGTCTCCGCATCGGCGCCGATAAAAATGAACAGCGCGTGAGCCGCCCGTTCCCGTTCCGTGCCCGAAACGCTCGAGCGAGTGACGATGCCCTCCAAACGGCCGCCGCCATCGATCGCTTCGAGCGTCGTATGAGTCTCCACGCTGATGTTCGGCACGGAACGAATCTGCTCGATTAAGTACTGCGACATCGTTCGCTCGAGTCCGCTGCCGCGTACCACAATTGTTACGCTGCGCGCGTAACGCGAAAAGAAGATGGCCGCTTGTCCTGCCGAATTTCCGCCGCCGACGAGAAATATATCCTTCCCTCGAACGGAGTAGGCTTCACCGCGCGATGCACCGTAAAAAATTCCCCGCCCGACGCACGCGTCTACACCCGGCGTCGCCAGCTTCCGCCACGCCACGCCCGTTGCTAGCACCACGCTGCGGGCTCGAATTTCCGTTCCGCCATCCAACACCACCACGAATTCGGAGCCGTTCGGCCGGATTCCGCGGACGCTTCGCGTGACGAGGATCTCCGCGCCCAGCCGTTTTGCTTGCTGCAGCGCGCGATGCGCCAGCTCGCCCCCGGAAATGCCCGTCACAAAACCGAGATAGTTTTCGATGCGTGACGACGTGCCGGCTTGGCCGCCGGGCGCGTCCTGCTCGATCAGGATCGTCGCAAGACCTTCGGAGCCTCCGTACACCGCCGCGGCGAGACCGGCCGGCCCGCCACCAACGATTACGACGTCGTATTCGCCGAATCGTGGGGCGATTGGAAGGCCAAGTGCTTCGGCAAGGACTTGAAGGTCAGGCTTTACGAGCGTGCGCCCATCGGCGAGACGCACGACCGGGCACGATGACGTGTCGACGCCGAGTTTCGCGATGAACTCCTGGTCGACCGAATCGTCGAGGTCGAGCCATTCGAACGCCACTTGGTTCCGAGACAGAAAGTCGCGCATCGTATGCGAATCCGCATCGAGATCGCTACCGATCACGACGGCCTGCCGCGCCCCGTACATTCCGTACGATTCGCCGAAAATCGACACGCGGCGAATCAGCGTCTGAGCCATAAACGCAGCCGCTTCTTTGGATTCGGTAATGAGCAAATGAAGGTCGGCAGGGTCCATCCGCATCAGCCGCGACGCTTGCAGCGCGCGAATCGAGACGAACGACTCGGTACCGAGAATGACTGAGAACTCGCCAAAGAATTCGGTTGGGTCGAACGTCGTTGATTGCGTCTCTTGGCCGCTCAGGAGCCGTACGCGTTCTACTTCCCCCGAGAGAACGACCCACAAATACGCGGCGTCGCCTTCTCGCGTGACCCAATCCCCGGGCGCCACCAGAATCTCCGCGGAACGCGACGCAATCAGTGCCCGCAACGCGGGCGTTACGCCTGCGAAAAGCGGAACCTCTTCCAGCTCGTTTGCCTCGATCAATGCGTCGGCCCATTCGAACGAGCGCGTTTAGCGCTAGCAACGATTTCTTCGCTATGCTCTGTCATTTGTTTAGAACTTGAGGCCGGGCCGTGATTAGGCCTTTATTCGATCGTCGTTCCCTCGGCCCATAGATTCGCAACGGCTTTGCTATTCTGGACACGGCAGGGGCGAACTCGCGCCGGTCGAAGCGGGATTGGTGCTAGTTCTGGTGTTACCGTGCGTAGCGCTCGTTCTCGGCGCCGTCGGTCTGACGGCAACCTCTTCCCCCGTCCCAACGCTCGATGCCGCCACCATCTTGCAGCGCAGCGAAAGCCGATGGCAAGGCCTCAGTTCCTATCAGGTCCCGGTCACGATCAGCGGCAGCGTCAAGGTCGCCTTCGTCTCGGTGCCATTCAAGATGTCCGGAACGCAATATTATCAGGCTCCGGACGAACAAGCGCTCCACCTCGACAATCCGCCGAGCTACGCGCGCGGCCTGGGCAACACGCTCTCGACGATCGGGACGCCGCAAACTTGGTTACGTGATTACGCGATCGCGCAGCCGGTCTCGCAAGCACATGGCCACCACACCGCCTACCTCTTAACCGGCACGCCAAAGCGCGAAAGCCGCATCAAAACCATGACGATGTGGATTAGCGCCACCACCTATGGTATCGAGTCGATTATCTTCTCGTATACCAACGGGGCATCGCTGACGATAGCGTTCCAGCGCCACCACGGTGTCACGCAGTATCATCTACCACGCGCCGCGACCGTAGTCGCAAAGTTTCCGAGCTATAGCGGTAACGCGCGGATTGTATATGGCGATTACCGCTTAAATCAATTGATACCCGCGACGGTTTTTGCGGCGCATTAGCCGGCGAAACCGGGCACGGCGAAATCGCTACGGGACCCGTGCGGGCCCCCCTCACCGCCGGTGCCGGCTCACATGCCGCCGCCAGCGTTAATGGCGACAAGCTTACCGTCCGTGAATAGGAAGCCCAAGTAGGCGGTGACCTCAACGGCAGTGGTCTTCGTTTTGCCGCCCTCCCTATCAGTCGAGGACGTTTTGAAGTCCTGATCGTACGTGAGCCGCCGGTAACGTCCGTTCGAGTAAAGAGTACCGGGCCCGTCAATCGCCGTGACCTGCTCAAGGGTCATTCCGAGGCGTACTCCATTGCGCGTTCCGTTGGGGGCTGGATGGATCGGGAGTCCAGCGGGTGCGCTGGAAACCGTCGTGACGGTCAGATCCGAAGCGGTGCCGTATTGAGAATAGAGCACCGCCGTCTTGTGGGCCGAATCGTAGAACCCGGATAGGCAACGGCCGTTCCCAACATTATTGCGGAAGTGCTTCATGTCCCTGTACCACGAAGCTTGATCGTGCGACAGCGGGAACGCCGAGTAGTCGAACAGCGTATCCGGCTTGCGCGGCCGCAGGGAGCGCTTGTAAAAGTCGTTTGTCGAGCTCAGGATGAGTTGCGAACCCGGCTGTCGTGCAAACCAGCGCTGAAATGTTTCACAATCGGTGTTGTCGTTCAACGCGAGAACACGGAGGGATGTGGGGGCCGCCGCCGCAGCCAGCGGCAGGGCCGACGTTAGCCCGGCAGTGAGCGCGAACGCGAAAAGAAACGATGCCATAGCGGCGCGGTCGCAGCGGTTGAAAGTAACGGTCCTCATTCGCGTCTGGCTCTGTTCGATGCGACGCGACGTTATCCCACGGGTGTATTTCCAGCGTTGAGCTTCGGGCGCGAAGGCCTGCGGGCTGGGGGCGCGCAAATGTACGGCTCGGCGTGGAATTGTTGCGGTTTACCGATCTCGAATGCCACTACGGGGCGCGCGAAGTATTCTCGAGTCTTAGTGGAGCGTTTAACCAAGGCGAACGCGTCGGCCTCGTGGGCCCCAACGGCGCGGGGAAGTCGTCGCTGTTGCGCCTCCTCGCCGGCGTTGACCGGCCATTTGGCGGTACCGTCGTGCGGGCGAAAGGCTTGAAGCTCGGGTACCTCGCTCAGGGCGTTGCCGACGAGACCGAGTTGAACGTTGCAGGAGCTCGTCGACGCTGCGCTGGCCAGAGCAACGCACGAAGAGTGGGGCGTGCGCAACAAAGCGCTGCGCACCATGCTCTCCGCGTTCGGCTTCGCGCCAACGGAATACGATCGTCCGCTACGCTCGTTTTCAGGCGGCCAGCGGGCGAAAGTCGCATTAGCGCACGTGCTGATCGACGAGCCCGACTACCTAATTCTTGACGAACCGACGAACCATCTCGACGTCGCGACGATACGCTGGCTCGAATCCTTCGTTTCCAACGATCCCCGCGGTTATATCGTCGTTTCGCACGACCGCTACTTTCTCGACCGGATATCCACGCGTATCTGGGAGATCGAGCGAGGGCGCTTCCACGCCTACGCGCCCGAACGGCCCGCATATACGGCGTACCTCGTAGCCAAAGAAGTGCGGCTCGAGGCGGAGCGGCGCGAGTACGAAACCTTCGTTGTCGAACGCGACAAGCGGCGCAGGACAATCGCCGGCCTGCGAGCGACGCACACCTCCTCGGATTACAGCCAAGTGCGCAGTCGCGAGAAGCAGCTGGCGCGCATCGAGGCGACAACGCGAGCCCCGTCGCCGGCGGCTCCCGAACGCCAGATCTCTGTCCGCCTGCGCTCATCGCGGCGCGCCGGTGGCGGGTTCGCCTTCGAAGCCCGAGGCTTGAGCAAAGCGTACGATCAACAGCTCTTCAGCGGGCTAGCAATCGACGTCGAGCGCGGAGAGCGCCTCGGCATCGTCGGTCCAAACGGCTCCGGAAAGTCGACGCTTCTGAAGATACTCACCGGCGCAGCGCAACCGGATTCCGGGTCGGTTGTCTTCAATCCCGCGGCGCAAGTCGCGTACTTTGCCCAGAATTCGCACGATCAACTCGACGTCGGGCAGAGCGCGCTTGCAGCCGTGCTGGACGGCGCTGCACTGACCCCGCAGGAGGCGCGCGGACTGCTCGGCCGCATGCGGATTAGCGGCGATGCCGCCGACAAAGCCGTGCGCGATTTTTCCGGTGGCGAGCGGCGCCGTATCATGCTGGCGCGACTGATGGCGCGCGCGGCCGACGTCTTGCTGCTCGACGAGCCGACCAACGATCTCGATATCGACAGCCGCGAAGCACTCGAAAGCGTCCTATGCGACTACGAGGGAACCATCGTCGTCGTCTCGCACGACCGCTATCTTCTGTCGCGCCTGTGCGATCGGGTATTGTGGCTTGAACGGGGCGCGTGGGGCCTCGTCGACGGCGGTTACGACGTGTACGAGGCGACCCAGCGAGAGCGCGACAAAGCAGCGATTGACCGCGCGGTCGAAGAGTCGTCCGTGCGTGCCAAAGCGTCACGTCAAACTCCGTTGCGCGTACGCTGGCAGCTAAAGGGGCAGATCGAACGGGTCGAGCGAGAAATCGAAGGCCTCGATGCACGCGTCAACGAGATCGAGCTTCTCTTCGAGTCGCCCGAGACCTATAACGACGCCGCCGGATCCCGGGCGTTGAGCGAAGAACTCTCTGAACTAAAAATGCGCAGTCGGGAGTGCGTCATCCAGTGGGAAGCATTGCTACATCAACTCGAAGAACTGACCGCCACATAACGACCGCCGTCACGTCCGGCTTGGGATTCGCGAAGCCGCGCCAAGGATGATTGCAAGGGCGAGACAGCCCCACCCAAAGACGTCGCCGATTTTAACGTAGAGAGTGCCTCCCCTACCGGGTGCGACGCCGGCAAGTATCGTAACCGGACCCACAGGACTCGAAATTGCGCGCGCGACGATCCGGCCCTGCGAGTCACTTATCGTGATCAATCCCTCGCGCGCCGAACGAATGACCGCCAAGCCGTTTTCGACACCGCGCATGATTGCCATATTTGCGTGAGCCTCCCGATCCGTGACGAAGTCCCAGGCTGGAACGAATGCGATATTGACTCCGTTGCGAGCGTCCCCCCGAATCGTCCTTGAAAATCCATGTCCTTGCAGATCTCGAGTGCGCCGCCGTTGGAGATCAGCCCGGCGGCGTTGCCGGGCACTAGCGGCTCGAAATGTGGGATCAGGTGGCGCTTAACGTAACGCTCCACGGTTCCGGTGGGCTCGAAGGCCAACGCGACGTTCGCGTCTTGCGTCCCACGCTCTTGGACCCCCACCACGACTCGGCTGTGCGTTTCTGGCGCCACACGTTCGAAGACGGCCCTCACGTCGCCCCAATCCGGTTCGAGGATCCCGATTTTTTCAGGAAGCACGACCGTCGTGGCTCCTCGCGCGCTGAGGTGCCTCGCAAGATTGGCGTAACGCCGCGCAGCTATCAACATGGAGCCTCGATCGGCAGCGAACGAGATCGCATCGTCGGTGGCCGCTCCGACGCGGACAGCGGGCAATGGCGCAGCCGCCAAGCGCCCATAGCCAAACGCAAGGTTCGTCACGAAGAGGCCCGCGGCGATCGCCACGCAGCGCGAGCTCTACGCCCATCAACCAAAACGAGCGCAATGGCACTCGCGACCATGCACAAAAGAAACGTTACGCTCCACATTCCAAATAGCGACGCGCGCTGAACCAGTGGTGGCGCCGGTACTTGGCTGTACGCCAACGAGCCGAAGATCCCGTTCCTCGATGTGCTGGTCATGAGATATTCGATGCCGGTCCAAAGCGCTGGAAAAGCAACGACGGCTGGAGCGTTCGGCAGTTGCTTGTGAGCGAAGCGCGCGAACAGAACCGATGCCGCGAACAGCACAGGCACGACGAAAAGAAAAGGCGCTATCGTAAAAATAATGGTGCCATACGCCTGAACGACGTTCAGCAGACCCAACGCGAAGCCGGCGAAACTCGCAATGAAGACTTGCCATACGGGCCAGCGGGCGTAGGCTAGCCAGAGCAGAGGAACGGGTGCCAGCCACGCGAGTGGCCAAGCGGTGCCTATCCCGGTCGATTGATAGAACAACGCTCCGCTGATAAGCGCACACAGCAAAGCGATCGTAGAACGTTCTGATCGCGCGCGAAAGGTGCGACGCCGCGTTTTACGGCCGAGCCGTAAGTCGCGCGGGGCTCCCGGTATAGATCACAATTTTCGGGCCTAGTGGGCGCGCACATCTTCTGGAAACACTGCCTCGTTTCGCGATAACCGTGGCGAACAGAGATTGATCGAGATCGCCGCCGCTTAGTACCATGCGAAGCTCGAAAAAAACCCGCTGCCGGAACGTCATTCTCCGGGGGCTCTTGAGGCGCTGCTCGTGAAAGAAAATGGGCATTTGAAAAGCCCGATTCTTTTTACAATGAAACGGCGGCCGTCGCGGCGCCGCGGCCGCGCGATGCCGGCGTTTAGTTTGTTGCTAAGCTCTCGGCTTCCGGACGTTTTGCAACTAACCTCGGCGCACGTGAAACAACTGCGCGTTGCCGATCATCCTGCGCATTCTGCGATGAATTGAATAACCGTTTCGATCGCGCCAAAAAACCGATCGAGCGCCAGGCTCTCATTAGGGGCGTGCGCACCATCGACCGGTTTTCCGAACCCCAGCAAAACTACCGGAGCGGAGAGCCGCACGTGGAACTGCCCGGCAACGGGAATCGACCCGCCGCTCCGAACGAAGGGCGGCGCCTTTCCCCAAACTCGGGTCACCGCGCGAGCCGCCGCGTCGATGATCGGATGCTGCCTCGGCAGCAGAACGGGCGGTGAGGCGACGCGAGTGGTGACGTCCGCGCGTACGTCTGCCGGTGTGACGGCTCGAACGTGCGCTCGGATTAGATCTGCAACGCGAATTGGGTTCTGATCGGGAACGATGCGCGCAGTCACGCGTGCGCCCGCGCGGCGCGGAATGCCGGCTTTTTCGGCTGCATCGCCAGCCCAAACGGCGGTGACGATGAGCGCTGGACGGATCGCGATTCGCTCCGCAGTGCTGAAGTGAGGTTCCCCGAATGGGCCAACGTCGAATTCGGCTTTTAGCGCTTCAACGCCTGACATTGATGCTCGTAATGCGGATCGCTCGCGCGGACTGGCTTGGCGCACGTCATCGTAGAAGCCGGCTATCGCGACGCGCCCATCGGGGCTGTGCAACGCAGTGATCATCGCAGCAACGACTTCGAGTGGATTGCGGATCGCACCACCGTAGCGTCCCGCATGCACCGCACGGCGCGGCCCTGCGACATGCAGGTCGGAAGAGACAATTCCACGCAGGCCGTACACGATAGCCGGAACATCTTCGGCCATCATTTCCGTGTCACTGATGACCACGCCATCGGCGCGAAGGCGAGCGATGTGCCGGTCGAGGACAAACGGAAGCGTAGGGCTCCCGAGTTCTTCCTCTCCTTCAAGCCACACCTTAACTCCGACTGGAAGCGTTTGGGTGCTCGCAATCCAACTCTCAATCGCGGCAAGGTGAGCAAAGAGCTGACCCTTGTCGTCACTGGTGCCGCGACCGATGATTCGCCCTTGCTTTATTATTGGGTTGAACGGTGGCGTTCGCCAAACGCTACGCGCCCCGGGCGGTTGAACGTCGTAGTGTCCGTAGAAGAGGATCGTCGGACCCTTCGTTCTGCTCCGGCGCTCCGCGAAAACGCTCGGTGCACCGCCCTGCTCACCCGGAAGGACGGTAGCCTCCAGGCCAATAGCCTCGCAGTGCCGCCGCAACCATGAGGCCGCATCCCGGATATCTTGGCGGTGCGCAGCGTCTGAAGAAACGCTGGGAATTGCGACCAGGGCGGCGAGTTGGTCGAGCCACCGTCTGCGGACGTCGCTCCTGCGCGCGAACGCAATCGCCTCGTTTGCGGCGGTTCGCGCGTACACCGGTTAGCGTTTCGGAGCGCGCCCGCAGATTCGTGAGATCACGGTCGCCTATGCGGCGGAGGCGGTGCGCCGGAGCGCGCATGATGCGGGGGCGGCGGACCCGGCGGCGGCGCGTGATGCGGCGGCGCATGATGCGGTGGTGCTCCACCATGCGGCCGCGCGTGATGCGGCGGCGCATGATGCGGTGGTGCTCCACCGTGCGGCCGCGCGTGGTGCGGCGGCGCATGATGCGGTGGTGCTCCACCGTGCGGCCGCGCGTGATGCGGCGGCGCATGATGCGGCGGTGCTCCACCGTGCGATCGCGCGTGATGCGGCGGTGCTCCACCGTGCGGTCGCGCGTGATGCGGCGGCGTGCCGCGGTGGTGTGGCGTGTGCATCCCAGGACGCCACCATCCGGGATGGCGCCCTGCATGCAAGGACGGATCTGAGCCCCAATAGCCAGCTTCATCGCCTCCGTCGGTTGACGGACCGGAGTCCGATCCAGATTGACCCCCACCGTAAGCGGGGACGCCAGGTCGCCACCAACCCGGATGACCGCCCCCGTATCCATAGCCTCCGCCGTATCCGTAGCCACCGCTCGACCACGGGGCCTCGCCACCAAATCCGAAGCCGGAACCGTACGTACCAGGGCGCGCTCCATGGTGCATCCCTGGACGCCAGCTGCGGTGGCCTCCGTGATGACCGGGGTGGCCTCCGTGATAACCGGGGCGACCTCGGTGATGACCGGGGTGACCTGCATGAACGGCCTGCGGGCGATGGTGACCCGGGCGCCCACCATGCGGCGTGCGGTGCGGCGGTCCCGCGGCATGCGGCCGCCGATGCGGCGGTCCCGCGGCATGCGGCGATCTGTGTGGCGGTCCCGCAGCGTGTGGTCGCCGATGCGGCGGCCCGGCGGCATGTGGTCGCCGATGCGGTGCCGCCGCAGGATGCGGTCGAACGGCCCGGAACCGCGTGTGGGCGAGCCCCGCCGGGATGTGGTTTGCCGCCGGGAGCGGCGGGGCGGCGCGCGGCAGGATGCGGTGCGGGACGCGGCGCCGGCCGTGCGTGCGGTTTGTTTTCGTAATTCACAAACATTCTAGATTGCCTCACTCTCGGTAGCATAAGCGAGCGAAACGCCTCGCGCGCTAAATGGGCTTGGGCGGCGCGCAAAAGGCTGGCGCGGCGGTGCAGTCACCGTGCCGGATTGCAATCCCTCGAGGCTCGAAATCCATTCTTCAGCGCTTTCTGCAACGCGGAAGAGCATCGTTTCGAACGCATTTCGGTCCTTGTTCAATACGAAGGGCTGTCCGAGCCACCGGATGATGTCGCGTCCGGCAACGGCCATACGATTCATCGTTGATGCCTGGACGGATTCGTGGAAATACTGCCACAGAATGAGTTCGATCATATCCCACGCATTGGTCGCGCCGAACTGTGCCATCAGGTCTTTGGATTCCAGTACTTTGAAGCTCTCGTCCAGCATCTGCGAAAGCTCTACACGCAGCACGTTCACGTCGCCATACGAACAGTTCTTTAGGTTGTTGCGTAAATCGAGCGCCGCGCGCCGCACCATGGCGATCGATCCGAATGACGGATCGATCGCACGCTCACGAATCACTTCGCTGATGCGCTTGTCACGCCAGTACTTAGCCGTCTGCTCGATGAAATTGCGGAACAGGCCATGGAACTGAACGTTCGGGCGCGCCGTCGCACCGGCCGGCTTCGTGTATCCAAAAACGCGCCGATAGGCTTGCATCCGTTCGCGGCGCCGGTAACGCACGAGGCCGTGCTTGTCGAATCGATAAAGGCCGAAGGCGCCCGGGCCGTTGGAAATGCGCAACGTACCCGCTCGGAACTGTTCCTGCAATTTCGCCATCACTCGGAACACGCCGAGCCGCTCGTGCATATACAGATAGTAGAGATCTCCGGACGCCAAGATCCGATCGCTGACGACGGTATCGTCGTAGTCGGCGACACCCGCCGATATCTGGGCGTCGCCGAGATCCTTCGGCGCGGTCGGGCTCAGCCCGATAAGGTCCGTCAGCCCGCCATCGGTCGGCGGAGTTTTCCCGTTGGCCGCGCCCGCCGCTTTCTGAACCTGTTGGTCGATGTAACGGTTCAGTACTTCTCCAAGTTGCGGATTGCCGACCAGTTCCGGACCGAGCTGATCGACCGTGTTCTTCAACAGCGCGGCAACGCGATCGTTGAGTTGATCGTGGGTACGAGTCGTTGCCATAGTCATGCTCTCCTATCGTTCGTTTCGTCGCGGACAATCATGCGGCCAGGTCGGCCAAAGCGTTGAATTGATTCGTTAGGTCGCTGAGCGACCAGGTGACGCGCTCGTGCGTCAACGCCTGAGCGACGATCTGCTGGCTGCTCAGCGTGACTGGATCCTCTTGCACGTGGGCCAATACCGCGACAAAGACCCAGAACAAATCGTCGGCTTGGAGTGTTACGAACTCAAGACCGTATTGTCCCGACTCGGTCAAGTTGACCGGACCCTCCATACTCGCGAACCGGTCGATCCAGTCGGTAAGGTCGCTAACCGTAAAGTCCGGCAGGTCGGGTTTCCCTGTGCCGATACCGGTGAAGCGCGCAGCGGTGGACCGCCGCTCGTTCTCCGTGAAGCCGATCGAGTCCATCGCGGACATAAAGTTGTTGTTGGCCTCGGCGATGACCGGCATCATGACGCTTGCGCGAGCGAGCCGCTCCGTGTATGGCCTGATCCGAAAGAGCTGAGCGGGCGTACTTGAGCTCGTCTCCTGCGCGTACGCTTTCCAGATTTGCGGGAGCATCTCCGCATAGCTTCGCAATAGGCGGAACCCGGCGATCTGCTGCTCGTCATCGGCTGACACGGGCGCGACTCGGCCATCGATGAGCGCGGTTGCGCCGAATCTCGCGACCTGGCCGTCGGGCCCGCTCAACGACTTCAGGTATATCTTAACGCGGTTCGTCCGGGGCTCGTCTACGCGCCCGAACTCGTCGATGAGGCTGTTGAACTCGGACTTGACAAGCGCGCGCAGCGATTCTATCCGGTCGGCTTCTGCAATCGGCGAAAAGCTTTGCAATCCGGCAAGGACACGCAGAGCGTCGTTCGTCACCGTCGTCGCCTGACGGTAGAGCGTCGCTTGTTCTGCCGACAGCTGTCCGCTTAGGCCCGCGGCGGCTAGTGGATCGGCGCTTCCGTTGGTGCCGATGAGGCCAACGACGCTTCGAGCCGGCGTCGTCCCGATGCGTCCGTCCGCTGCCATCGGAAACGCTCCGTCCAGTGCCGCAGCGAACGCATCTCCGGACTGGCCCGGAGAGCGCCCAAGCACTTGCGCGATCGCGCGATCTACTTGTCGTTCGAGGACACCGGTACCGCCGCCGCTCGGACGCGCGGCGCCGTTGTCATACGCAGTCTCTTGCGTGGAAGCGTAACGTTTGAACGTATCGGCCAAGCGCCGGACTTCGGCGTCTATCCCCGCACCGGGGGCAGCTACGCCTCCAAACAGACGGCCGACGGCCTTGGCACGAAACTCGCGGCCGACGAAGGCGCGAAACGCGTCTAGATACGATCCCATTGAGGCAGGCATAGCGTTCATTAAAGTAGACATATCGTGAACCTCTCAGCGCAAGATTAAGTGATCTCTAGAATTCGGGAATGTCGACTCCCACCGAAGTTTCGGCGAGAACTCCCAGCCGATTTGCCACGGCACTAAGCCCCTTCGCAAACATCGACTAGGTTCCGATGTGTTCTCGGTGTTTTCCCTTGTTTTCAGCCGGCGCGTCGAGCCTCTTCGTTACATCAAACCACGCGGTAATCGGACGCGCGGGATGCTCTTGCGTCGGCTGAAAGCCCGTTTCTTGGAAAGCCTTCAGCGACTTATTGGCATCCGAACGCTATCCGACTTACATGGTCCTCCTTGAAATGGGCCTCAAGCTTGTTGACAGCTGCTTGTAGCTTCTCAAAGCTGAGCTCGTCGCTAGCTGCGGGATGGTGATAAGCATCCTCTAGCGCCTTCTTTGCTGCCATGTGGGTTGTAGCGCACTGTCCGGCGACGGACGTTGGGGACGTGTTGCTATCGAAGAAGGCGTTCACGCAAAGCGCTGCAGCTATTAGCGAATCCAGGCTAATCGGCGGACTCGGAAGGCTATCAAGTAGTTGTTGCACTCCAAAGTAAAAGATCACCAGTTCCTGCTCAGGCGACTGGTGCACCTTCATAGCATGATGGATCTCGGTAACCAGCTTAGTGAGATCGTCGACGATCCTGTTGAAGTATTTGTTCGCTTGGTCCGTCATGTCTTATCGTCTCCCTAGAACGCGGTAAAACTGGTCGGTAATTGCCTGAGGCGTAGCGAGGCCTCGGTCGAGCGCGAGGCGCGCCGCGCCGATCATGAAGCGAGGCGGAATCGCGCCGGGATCGCCGGCGCCTGCAAGACGATTCGCCGCTTCTTCGATCATCTGCATCTGCGGCAACCCAAATTCGAGGATTTGCGCGAGCGACTTTTTTCCGAACTGCTTGTAGGGCTGGAAGGCCATTGCGTCAATGGCTATTTGCGCCGCGCGATCGAAGGTCGTCGCAAACGCCGGCGGGATGTCCGCCGGCGTGATATTCGGATACAGCCGCTTCCAAACTCGCTCGATGTTATCGGCGAACGCCGAGAAGCCCAGGCGACGCAAAAGCACAAGGTTGATGCCCACCCTAAGAAACGGTGTGGGGTGAGCGCCCAGCGCCGAGAACTTCACGGTCGAAGACGGAGCACGGCCGACGACGTCCATCAGCGACTCCACGGCGGCCGGACCGCCGAAGAGAAGAGCGAACACATCGGCCACGATCTCCTTGTTCCAACGCGCCCAGACTTCCGCGACGTCTTCGGGGATGCGCTCCTCGGTCATCCTCACGTGGATAATCTTCGGCAGCAGCTCCCACATACCGAGATCGGCCTGAAGATTGTGGGACACCTCGTGCAAAACGCTCGACAGTGCCCAAACATTTTCGAGCCGGTGCTGCGGCAGCATGATCAACGGAAAAGGGTTCGGCTGGCGGCGCAACCGAGTGATCGGGACACCGCGGCGATAGGTAAGCGGGCTAAACCCGCTCTGCGCGTAACTGAACGGAAGCAGGGTCGGCGTTGGCTTCGCCGTTCCCATTCCGACGTAGAGATCTTCGTAGCAGTTGGCGCCGATCCGATCGACGGCTCGAAGGCGTTCGCCAAACTTCGAGAGCCTTTGCACGAAGAGGTCGAAGTAAAAATCCCATATTCCCTCTACGTAAGTTACGCGTGTCGAAATGGCTTGCTTACGAACCAAGACCCTGCGAAGACGCTCCTCAGTAGGCTCGTGCCGAGCGGCGGCAACCGCCGCGTTGACCCACCGGGAACGCTCGATCAGTTTTTCCCGGAAGCCCGATAAGAAACGGTTCGCCGCTTCTATGTGCGCTTCGCTCGGCGAGGCTGGTCCGGTTCCGAATTCGCCCTTATCGAAGTTTCGCAGCGACTTGGCATGGCGGTCGAGGTTGATGCCTTGGATTGCCAGCCATTTGTCGAGCGCCCGCTCTGCGCCAAGCGCAGAACCCGCCGCGGGCCTATCGGCCCGCGGCGGAGCGACCGGGCGCTCGAGGGTCGCAGATCCGTTCATACTCTGACGCGCGCCTTCTTCCCAAGGCACTTGGTGCACATACGACCACCAAGTCCACGATGGCTGTGCGGCGGTGCGACCCGCTTCCTCAACGCTACATTCCGTGCAACCGCGTGCGTAACGGTGCGAGGATTGGAGAGGACGCGTTTCGTGTGCGCGGCCATTGCCTTGAGGGCAAGAGGCCCCGTCACCGGTATACCGCGCCGGCGCGCTGCGCGCAGCGTGGCGACGGTGCGGCGCTGAATCGTGGGGATCGTCCGCAGGACGTTGCGAGCGTGGGGACCACCATGACGGCGAATCGTCCGCGCCAGCTTGGATGTGGCGCGCGTTAATATCGGCGTCACTCTGCGGGCCGAGCGCCGCGCTCCCATGATTGTGATGGTAAGCGGCAGGGCCGCGGCCAGCGTCGCTTCGGCCTCGCCTTCGGTCGCGGCCTCAGCAGCTTGCGACCCGAGTACCTCGGTTAGAGCCGCCTCATGCGCGATCTCAGTATTGGCCACCTCGCCAAGCGCTTCACCATGGCCGAATACCGACGCTTCCATTTCGGCCGTCTCTGCCGTGGCCTCGTTGAGCATCGAACGCGTGAGCTTGCCTGCGAGCGGTCCGGCTATTCCGCCGACGCCCGGGATCATTCCGACAAGTGTTTGCGCCGCCATTGGCGCGAGTCTTTTGGCGATCGGAGCGGCCGCTTTGGCCACCTTACTGAGGATCTTTCCAAAACCGCCAAAAAATGGGTCGGCCTCGTACTCGTACTCGTATTCGTACTCACCGGATCCTTCGTACTCACCCGATCCCTCGTACTCGTACTCACCGGATCCTTCGTACTCGCCGGATCCCTCGTACTCGTACTCACCGGATCCTTCGTATTCGTATTCGCCCGCGTACGGGCTTTCGTACTCACCGGATCCCTCGTACTCGTATTCGCCTGCGTACGGGCTTTCGTACTCACCGGATCCCTCGTACTCGTATTCGCCCGAGGCCTCGTCTTCGTACTCTCCTAAAAGGCCGCCTAAAAGGCCACCCAGACCTCCCTCGAGCTCATCCTCATACTCGGTCGCGGCTTCGTCTTCGAATTCCCCGGCGTACGACGATTCCTGCGATCCTGGCGCCTCGTGCGACGCCGGCGCTTCGAAGAGCGCGTTTGCTGACATAGGTACATCTCCTTACCTCGGCATGAAACGCTCGACGGGCGTTCACTACGCGAGGGACGTTGTGTCACGATCCTATGTCGAACGCGAAGAAGAGAGCAGTGTAGCTTTCCCTTGACTTTGACTCCGGCTTATGCTAGGGAACTTCCGCCGGCGAGCCGGCGGCAACCAAAGCACGAACGACGTTCTGCGTTTCAGCGGTCGGTTCCAAGCCAAGATGTTTCCTGAGGTAGGCGCGAAGCGCTTCGTACTCTGCGAGAACGCGCCCGCGCCTGCCGAGGGCCGCGAAGCAGCGCATGACCATTCGCGACGCTGACTCGTTAGATCGGTTGACAGCGAGTAGGTCAAGCCCGTAAACCAAAGCCTCTTGGTGTTCGCCATACGAGATCGCGGCATCGGCGAGCTTCTCGAGCATGCCGGCATGCGTCAACGCGCACTTTACGCGCATCGGTTCGATCCAGTCGCCGTGCTCGCCCGCGAGGAACTCGCCTTCGTAGAGCCCGACCGCTTGTTTGAAGGCGTCGATCGTCCCCGCTTCTCGTAACTCGAAGAACTGAGCGACGTCGGATGCAATGCGCAGCGCCGGATGTAGCGAGTAGCCGGCGGTGGTACACCGGAGAGCGTCGAAACCGCCGAGCGTCTCGCGGAGAAAGCTCCGAGCGCCACTGGCAGCGATGTGCAAGCGATGCACGACGGTGTCAGCGTCGAGAGTCGGCCAAAACGCCTCCCCGAGCGTGTCTCGCGTGGCGGTGCGGCCCGGAAACGTGACGAGGTATGCGATCAGCTCGCGCCCGCGTTTCGGGGCAGGGAGCTGGGCCGCGTCATCACCCGCGCCTACGTTCAACGCACCAAAGGCCTTGACATGGAGCGTTGGAGCAAACGGCGCACCGCCCTTTCTAGTTTCCAGCGCGCCGCGTATCTCGGTGATGGCGGAAGCGATCTCGGGTCGCTCGTTTGCAACAGCAAGAAGCTGCGCGATATCGCCGCGGAGCCGCCGCAATAGGACATCGTGTTCCATCATCGCCGATGCCGTAAACTCTGGCAAAACACGCCGCGACTCCGGAACCGCTCCTTGAGGAAACCGCATCGATGAACGAGGCATAACGTGACCGCCCCATAGACTAGCGATACCATGCAGGGAAGTGCTCCTGATCGACAGGCGCGGAACGACTATACCCGTTCGCATAACTAAAACAGCCATATGCTTCAGACCATTTGGGCTAGTACAGTCGCTTCATAGTAGCACCGGTGGATAAGCGCGTCAACCGCGTCCTCGTTGAATGTTTCGAGAGATTCTCGAGAGCGCCGCAGACTGGTAGACATAGCGCGTCAACCGTGCCCGCGTTGAATGTTTTGAGAGAGTCTCGGGAGGGCCCCATGCTATCGTGTTCCAGTGCGAATCGATGCGGTCGTTTCCGTCTCCGCTGGGCCAAATGGCGGGCTAAACGCCGTGATCCGTCCGGCCGACGGCAACGAAATGTTCAGCGTTGACGCCGCGTTGATTATCGTGTCGATCTGGCAGGAAGCGGCAGGGATTGTTCGCGGCAGCTTTCGCCACCCGCGCTCCGGCACGATCGCGATGGTGCAAGGCAATTCCGCCCTGTTGGATCTAGGTAACCAGCTGCGCGCGAAACGTCAACAGATGATTGCGCACAAGCAGCAATGAGAGTCCGCGAAATGCCCCGACGACGCTATCACCTCGACTTGACTCCTCTAGAGCACCGCATCCTGCTAGCCTACGCAAATGGCGCATGCCGCGCCGAAATTGGCAGGTACGTCGGACTTTCGGAGCACACGGTCAGCAACTACCTCACGGTTGCGAAGGAGAAACTCGGCGCGCGAAGCCTCGCACATGCAGCCTACCTTACATTCGGCCCTCCTCGCACGTAGTATCAGCGCCTTCGCGGATGACGGCAAAAAGTATTTAGATAGCGAGTCACTTGATGATGGTTAAGAAAATGGCCAACAAAGTCGGATTCAGAGTATGCTCCACAGATTTCGTTACTGCGGTGAAACGGCGTCGCGCAGCGTGCTTGGGGCGGATGGATCGATCGAACCGATCGGCCGATAGCCGGAGCTTTTTAATCGCGAGCGCCGTTTTGCTTTAGGTCCCAGGTGAGCCAGTCTTCAGGCTCTCTATAGCCCTGTAGGCCTTGCGCTCACGAATAAGCGGATAATTGCGCTATCCCGTGGGCAAGCCCGTCGGTTCTCTCTCAAACCCCTAGTGTCGATTCCAAAGGCGGTGGCTTCATATGAGTGATCGTTTTATTGGGGCGGATGCCGGAACCAGCCCGAGATGGCTGAACCGCTTGCCTGCGATAGGCGCCACCTCCGCATAGGCTGCACGAGTGCCACGCGGGTGGCTGCGTCGGACGCTGGTATAAATACTCTCTATCTGAAATGGAGTCGTTAATGGACGAAGTACAAATCGAACAAAAGAGCTATGAGATGCCGCCGCGGGAGGGATTTACCGTCACGCATTTCATCACCGTCGCCGACATCGACCGGTCGGCCGATTTTTATGAAAAGGTCTTCGGCGGGCGCATTCTGAGCAGAGGCGACAGCAAGGGTGCCTCTGGGCACATTCAGATCGCGAATACTTGGCTGATTGTCAACGTCGGGGGCGGGCCCACCCCGGACAAGCCGTCAGTAACGCTCAGCGTCCCCGCCGACCCGGATAAGGTCAGCAGCTTCTTGAATTTCCGCGTTGCGGATATTCAAGCGTGCTACGAATTATGGAAAAGTCGAGGAGCCGATTTCCTCACGCCACCGATTGCCAAGTACGGCGAGACTCGCTGCTACATTCGCGACCCCGACGGTTATATTATCGAGGTCGGACAGAGCACCGATGTCACGTACGGTTAAGGCTCGGCCCGGCCGGCTGCCGGCATGATCGATGAAAAGGTTGCGATAGTTACCGGTGCTTCGCACGGTATCGGCGCGGGCCTCGTAGCCGCATACCGCGATGCGGGCTTCAAGGTGGTCGCCAGTGCACTCTCGATCGAGCACGACGCAGATCCGAATGTGCTGAGCGTTGCCGGCGACATCAGTAACCCAAAGACCGCCGACCTCATTATGAGCGAGGGCGTTGATAAATTCGGCCGGGTCGACACGCTCGTCAATAATGCAGGAGCTTACATTTCGAAGCCATTCACAGAGTACACCCTAGGGGACTACGAATTGATGCTCTCGACGAACCTCGGTGGATTTTTCCACATTGCGCAGCGTGCGCTGCGTGTGATGCAGGCCCAAGGTTGGGGTCATATCGTCAACATCACGGCGACGGTAGCCGAACAACCTGTCAAAGGTGTTCCGGCAGCGTTAGCATCGTTGGCTAAAGGCGGCTTGAACTCAGTGACAAAGGCACTCGCGATCGAATATGCGTCGTGTGGCATCCGGGTGAATGCGGTCTCACCGATAATCATCAGGACGCATCCGGAGGCCTCGTACGCCGGCCTCGAATCGCAGATTCCGCTCGGGCGAATTGGAGAGATCCAAGACGTCGTCTCTGCCGTGATGTATCTGGAAAACGCCCCGTACGTAACGGGGGAAATCTCCCACGTAGATGGCGGTCAAAGCGCCGGCCACTGGTAAGTTCGGAGGTGCGCTCTCAAATGGTTGCCAAAAGATAATGCCTAACGTTCGTCATTCGACCGTCCGAGTAGGCCCCGCGAACGTCTTCTACCGCGAAGCCGGCACGCAAGGGCAGCCGGCCAGGCAACTGCTCTTCACAGTTTTGGAGTCGCTCCCGACGGTTCGACACCCCTCGTCGGGCTTACGAACGTGCACGGCACTCTCTACGGCACGACGTCGGCCGGAGGCGGCCCCGCGAATGCGGGAACAGTTTACCGAATCACACCGTGATACTTGGCGCCGGCGCTTCCGCCCGTCGCTACGGGCTTGGGACTGCGCGCCGGTAAACCGCAACCGCGGTATGCACGGCATCGACTGCGGAGTGCGACCACCCCTTCGGTAGGCGGGTTGGTTCGATGTCGTCGCTGGTCTGCGCGTCCCAGCCTTCGTCGGCCATGGTGAACTCGTTGAACTGGTGCACGATAAGGAACGTCGGTTTCAACTGCGCCGCGAGCTTCATGAAGCTCTGCAGCGTCACGTACGTCGAGGCGGTGTGGCCGTAGCGCAGTGAGGCATCCGGACAGTAACGTGGTTGCGGACATCCCCAGCCTTCTCTGCCCGCCACCGCGATCGAGACCGTGAAGTTCTCAGGCCGGCTTGGATTGCCGGACACGGTGCTGTACGTGGGATAGAGACCGTCGTCGGGCTTGTACCGGTTGACCCAGCTCCAAAAACCGTACTGCGGAGCAATTTCGATCGGCCCGTCCGGATGCTCGGAGGGATTTTTCCAAAACGGCCGCTGGCTGTCGAGGTAGCCGGTAAGGAATCGAAAGGTGTAATGTTGCGTAAAAGCGTGCGCACGAATCACTGCACGGCACCGCCGGATGATGCGGGGTGAAGCGGGCGTTCCGAGATACGCCAGCATCAGCGGATGCCCGGCGTACACGACGGAGAGCCCTGGATACCGCGCCATCAGGCCGCCGAAGTACTCGATCGCCTTTTGAAAACCGCTCTTTCCAGCAGCGTCGCGCACGACGTCGCGCAAGCTTTGGCAGCCGAGAAACGGGATCAGCTTCAGATTCGTGCGCAGCGCCGTCCAGGCCGGATAGAGGTTCGCGTCGTTGGCGAGAATCGCGCGGTTGTTCGCGCGAAATGCCCTTGACGCCGCGACGCAGTAACGCAGCGACGGCGGCCCAGTTGAGAAGATGCAGCCGACATTGTTCGAGAGATCGACCATCGCCGCGTCGACGCCCATGTACCGCATCCACTCGACGTGTTGCTTGATAACGGGCGGATCGGCGCTGTTGTAGCCGCCGCCAAACGGCTTCATATCTGCCGATTGCAAGATCGGCATCGCTTCCGCGTCGGAGAAGTTCTCGGCTTTCGGGCCGAACCACGCTTCGTATTCCAAAACAACGACGTGGCCGCTCGGACCGACTACGAGCGGCGCACCGGGGGCCGCCCCGCCGGGCTCAACAGCGGGCGTGGTTCCAGAACATGCGGCCACGAAAAGCAGCAAGCAGAGCGATGCGAACCTCACGCATTGGGATTTTACGTCGCCGTCAGGTTCCCCACCTGACGCTCCATCCCAGCGGCGGTCAACGGCAAGCGCCCTGGAACGCTCGGTTTTACGGGCCGATGCTGACCGATTGTCCGACGGGTGTCATCGGCGGCGATTGCAGCGATCGCGTCGGGTTGCCGCCCGCCGGATAGGGCCAGTAGTCGAACTTCGCCTGCGATCCGTAATTGCTGCACCGGAGGTTTCCGCCGACGACGGTTTTCCCGAGAATGAACGGCTGCGGCACTTCGACGTCGTTGCCGTCGCAATCGTCGGTAAGAATGGTTTGCCCGATTAACTTTAGATCGCCGGACGCATCTTCCGATACGCGATCGATTGCCGTCTCATTTTGCCCCAAATAATCCTGATCGCTCAGCGTGAGGTGCTTGCCGTCCCACATGACGCTCGCCGGGTAATAGAGGCCGAATCCGCTCAAGTGCACGCCTCGTAACGACTTACCTCCGTGCGGCAGCTCGCAAGCAAGAGGATCGGAGTATCCTTGTAGTGGTTTAGCCGATCCGTACAACAAGGCTTCGACGTAGAGATTGCCGGCGCTGTCGTAGCCTGGTGCCCAAAACGGGTGACACACGAAGGTTTGGTAGGCGTGCGCCTTCCCGCGGGCATGAACGAAGACGTCAACACTTTGCGAAGCAGCCACCGCAAGATTTCCGGTGGTTGGGTTAACGGAACATCCCATCGGCTCGTAGTCGGTCGTTAGCGCCTTGACGATTTGCGTGCCGCCGTGCGCGTATTCCGAAACGGAGCTTCCGCCGAAGGCAACCACCCAGACGTTGCCCTTTTTATCGACGCACTGGCCATACGGATCGTTTAAGCCGGTAAGCTGACCTTCCAACGTACCTTTATTGTAGTCGTAGACGAAGACGTCGTTGGTGCTCCAATCGGAGATGTAGAGCAGCTTCCCAACACGTTTTGCGTCGGGCAACATCCACGACGTGCGGTGGTCGGACCGCTTCGGCCCGGCGGCGAAACGGGGCATCGTTCTGGCGATCGCGTCGGAAGTGGCGGCTGCCTCGAATCCGTAGCCTGCAGTCGGCGGTCGCGCGTCACCGAAATGCTGTGGAGAGCATCCCTGGAGTACGGCAGCGACGATGCCGATCGTTAGCGCGTACCTATTAAAAGCGGTTGTACTCATCAGCCCCTCCGCCGGCCTTGGGGCTCTATGCGTTCGGCGCGCATTTATGCTGTCCTGGCCGAACCGTGCATCTTCTCAATGGACGGCCCAGTTTCGAATGCAATCATGCGGGAACGTCTGGGCCGGAACCCGCGCTTAGCGTTACGACGTCGGGCGAGGAAACGTGCTGCAAGCTTTTAAGCGCGCCGGAGCGCGTAACCTACCGGTTCGGACCTCCGCCTGACGCGTCTCTCGCAGCGGCCGGCCTTACAGGATTGTCCGCCCCCTACACGGGCGGCCGCGGAGCGGTATTTACGCTACCTCCGTCGGGGTGCCTTCGCGATAGTGAACAACTGCCGAATTAACGCAGGTTATCATTTGCCGAATTACGCGGGTACCATGTACGGACTCATGCACGATAGCTAGACGACTCCTACGACAGCCAGCCAGAGAAATGCCAGTGACACCACCGTCACCTGCATGTCTGCGACGATAAGCCTCCGTCCATATCGTTCGTAGAAACGTCTGACGCCGTCGTATTGCGATACGAGCGGCGTTGCTGCAGCCACCGCGAAGCCGATGCCATTGACACAAAATATGACGAGCGCAAGATCCAGCGAGGAATAAGGTGAACGCATTCCTGGAAGCGCGAACGCCACGATGGCCCCGTAGCCCAACGCGAGCGCCGTGCCAACGGCCCCCGAAAAATATATCTCCTTAACGGTCATGAGCCCCAGCCCATCGGTTGCCATAGCGACCAGCAGAGAGCCGAGAAGCAGCGACGCGGGCAGTAGAAAATAGAGCACAGGGACCAGTTGACCAAGACCATCAGCCTGAAGCAACGGCAACAGCGCGAACCAAGAGAGAAATACGGTGCGGTACTCGATCGTCGAGGCCAGACTAAAATGAACGCGTTGAACGAAGTCTCCACTCGTGCTCGCGTGCGGCAAGTACGAGATCAGAAAGGCGCTACCCACCCAGTACAGGTACGAGACTAAAAACATGACGACGACCGTGTCCAGAGCAATCTCCGCGCGGCCCGGCCGGTCATGTGCGAACGTTACGACAAGCACGACGCCGGTAAATGCGAAGCCGGCCAGCGTGCCGACGATCGTGACGTGGAGCTGGGAAACCCCGTCCAAGATCCACGGGTAGTCGCGGCGCCGTACCGAGCCGCGCCTCGCAGCGCGAAGCACGGTCGCCAAACCAATCGCCGAAGCGACAATAAAACTCACGATCGTCCACATTGCCGTGTCGCTGAAGTAATATGCTGCGCCTCGCCGCCGAGCCTCTTGTCCAGAGTGGTGCGGCTCGCGTAACCGGCGACCGACGTTTCCGCTTGCGCAGCCGGATGGATAAAGGAGTCGCGTGACGCGCATGCCGTGGAGCGGAAAGCGATTGCGGGGCGACGGTCTCGACGGGGAGCTACAGCGGGAAAGGGCTTGCCTGTCTTGAACACCTACCGTGCCAGGAGGCAAGCGAGATGAACGTCAGCGACGTCGGCCGTTACGCCATGGCCGTGACATCAAGCGGAATATTGGCGCTAGCTCTCTCGGGCTGCGCGATCCGGTCGACTTCGCCGATGCCAGCGAGCCCGGTTTCCGTTGAAGATGCGCCCCCGAAGAGCCGAACTTTCAACTACACGGGCAAGCTGCAGACGTTCATAGTGCCGGCCGGCGTGACGCGGCTCACGATTACGGCGTCTGGCGCGAGCGGCGGAACCATAGGCTCGTATACTGGCGGCCGCGGCGGCCTAGTAAAGGCCGCGATTTCGGTAACGCCGGGAGAGTCGCTTTCGGTTTTCGTTGGCGAAAGAGGCCGCACCGGTTTCCGCAGATCTTTTAATGGCGGCGGCGCAGGTTCCGGCAGACGCCACCATCGCAGCGGCGAAGGCGGCGGCGCAGCCGACGTGCGGCTCGATACCGGTCTTCGGATTCTCATCGCGGGCGGCGGCGGAGGAGCCGGTTCCGCTTCGGGAGAGCACACACAGAGGGACTCCGATCTTCGTTCTGCGTCCTACGGCTATGCCCAAGGAGGCGACGGAGGTGGAATGCGCGCAGACGACGGCGGGCCCGGCACCGCCGGAGATTATGAGGCCGCAGGTGGCCGCGGCGGCGGTGGCGGCGCTCAGACCGCCGGAGGAAACGGCGGCCACGGTAGGAGCGGCAACAGCTGTTCGGGCGGGACCGGTGGCACGGGGGTACGGCACCTTGGCGGCAACGGCGGTAGCGACGGTGGCAGCAGTTGTTATGCCGGCGGTGGCGGTGGCGGCGGCGGCAAGTACGGCGGCGGTGGCGGCGGCGGTCCCGCTATGAACTGCGGGTCTACCTATTATGGCGAATTTGGCTACTGCGCGTGGGGCGGTGGTGGCGGCGGTGGCGGCGGGTCGTCGTTCATCGAAAAATCGGCAACGGGGATCGAGAACGTCAAGGGAGGAGCGCCATCGGGGGACGGTCGCGTTGTGATTTCCTGGTAGCGTGCAACGAACGATGCATGCGACCGGCTAGCGAGTAGATCGAAGGCGTTCCAGAACTTTCCGGAGCTTTTCCCACCGCGTCAATCACCGGCGCGCCTACTTCCACGAAATCGCCTTTTGTCGAGCAGCCCGGCCACGTATTCCGCTGCTAGCAGTTTAAGAGACGATTATCCAATGTTATCAAAGTCGGGCTTTGCCCGTGGTGTACGCCAGCTTGCCTTCTGTTAGTTTGACGGTACGCACCTCGCATTTAAGAACAACTGGAAGGTGGGGAAGACAATGGCTCGTTTATCTTCGAACCTCGTAATTCTCGCAGCATCGTTGGTGCTCGCGGCGTGTGGCGGGGCCTCCCCGATCTCGCCGTTGACCTCGCAAAACGCGCTAGGCGTCGCGGGATCCACTCACCAAGTGGCCGATGCTGCGGCCCGTCGTAGGGTAATGAAATTAGCGCAGTCCAGGATCAAGCACGTTTTTGTGCTGGTTCAGGAGAACCACACGTTCGATCAGATCTATGGCCTTTATCCCGGGATGAACGGAAATTATGTCGAGAACCTCGGAACATATCTCGCTCAAGAAACTGATTGTCAGTACGACCCCGAGACGTTGGGCTGTCAGCGTCCGTTCTTGATCACGACCAATCAGAACAGCCCGAGCTACGTCCCCGACGCGCCCGATATCAACGGTGGCAATAACGGTCGCTACGATCAAGAATATTCGATCGATCGAGGCAAGATGGACGATTTCCTCGTCGATAACGAAGGTGGAACGCCGATCCTCGGGCCGACCCCGAACCCCCAACAGATCGAAGCTCACAATGAGTCGATCGCCATCGAGGGGGTGTACGATTGCGACACCGTTCCATACCTATGGTACTACGCGAAGAATTTCGCACTCTTCGATCACTACTTCCAGGCCTCAACGGGAGACTCAACCCCGAGCAACATTCAGCTCTTTTCAGCGCAAATCGGGCAAACGGAGGCCGCCGCGGGTGAAGGCACCCTTTCCCAACCGCTCTCCAGCGGGGGCTATTCGGACGGCGTACCGATTTCGAACGACGACAACCCGCCCTCATCGCAGTTGCCGTTTGGAGTTACATCGTATTCCGGAGACAACAGTACGTTCCAAAGTTACGCGACGGCGCCGGTACTGCTTAGCCCGACGATGGATCGTGCAGCTAAGAAGTCCAAAGTCGTCGGCTTCATCGGTGACGACATCTCGAAGGAAGCGCGAGCACTTCGCCGCTCCTTCGGCTGGGGATGGTATGAGGAAGGGCTTTACACCTCAAACGCGGGCTTCTCCGCGCATCATACGGCGCCGCTCTACTTCGACTACCTCAATAACGCGCACTCGGCCTTTGCGAACAAGCAAACTCTGCGCGACAATACACAAAGCAACGGCTTGGTTTCCGACATTCGGAACGGGAAACTGCAGTCCGGAGTCTATTGGGTAAAAGGCGGAAACGAGAATTCGTACGGCTTCGTACCGGCGGACTCGGTCTTTACGAACAACCCGTCGGGCGGGAAGTATTTCGTCGGCGACGACGACCATCCGGGGAGCGGGAGCTCCGATCATCAGGTCGCCGAAGCCTATCTCGCGACCGTCATCAACGCCATTGCGAAAAGCAAATACTGGAACGACTCGGCCATCATCGTCACGTGGGACGATAGCGGAGGCTTCTACGACCACGTCCCGCCGCCGGCGTACGGGCAAACGTGCCCACAGGACAGAAGCGGCTCGGAAGAGGGCTACTCGTGCGGCGACGGCGTTCGCATCCCGGCACTAGTCATCTCGGCGTTCTCGAAGACCGGCTTCGTCGTTCATGACTTCTCCGATCACGGCTCGGTCTCGAAGTTCATCGAAGCCATCTTCGGTTTGCCGACGTTCTCCTCGTTGCCGGATGAAGCCAAGGGCGTCCAGCAGGGTCTCTCGCCGGCCGACGGCGACAAGTTGACGTCAAATTTGTTCGATGCGTTTGATGAAGGGAAACTTCGCAGCAACTCATTCAACCCCCGATCGCTTGCCGAGATCTCCTCGCCAGGCGTTCCACCGAAGATGAGTTGCTCGACGCTCGGAATCACCCCGATTCCAGCGCCGGCATCTCTTCCGACGGGGTACGAGACCTCAGGATACTACTTACACCAGCAACTCGAGGGATCGCGTAAAGCCATTCGGCTTCCTCGGGTCAAGGACGACGACGACTAGGATGCTCTCGTAACGTTGCTGAGAGCCCGGCGCCTATCGCGCCGGGCTCGTCACATTTGAATCTGACAACCCTTAGGAGTCAAGCCGGCGTGAGCCGCCTGCATGCATAGTACAAGGAAGCAGGAAGCGTTGTTCAGCTACAGGTTTCCTCGACGTGGCAGCGCACCACGAACTGCGTTCCGCTCGCGTGCGATATCGTTACCTTTGCTATGAACACTACTTTCTCGTATTCCGGAGCTATCAGCGTCGCCACGTGCCCCCTCTCGATTGAAACCTGAAGGCGGGAATCGCTGCTGCTAATGCTCCAGCCCGACTTCGGCACGAGGTGAAGTAGTGCAGTGGATACGTCCCTCGTCGTGCCGGAAATAAGCGTAATCACAGCCTCCTCGAGATGCGCGGTATCTTCAGCCACGCGTCGGTCGTCGATTGCCGACGCAGGCCCCTCGGCGTTGACGGCGGGTACGGCAGGCGATTTTATTGCGGGCGAACATCCAGCTGCACCCAACACGATTCCAACGGTAGCGCATACCAACTCTTTACGATTCATTGCATCTCCTTTTACTGACGCAACGCCTCATTCGGTCAAGAGGTTCCGCATCATTCCCGTGCCCTCGTGCGTTGACGCGATTTTCGTTGAAGATTTGGGCTCGAATCGTATTAGTGACGGCGGATTTACCGAGCGCCGTTCCTTCTTAATAAGCGGCACTAGCGCTTCCCAACGCACAAAACTTATAGCCGGCCCTTTTAGCTGCCCACATACATGGCGTCATGAATACCCTGTTTGCGGTAGCGCCCCCATCACCATTGGCGTCTGACCGAGCAACGTGAGCAGCCGCAAGGCCAAGCGAAAATCGGCGTTGCCTATTGCAAAGTGCCGCGGAAACTCCTCTTGTGCATCTCCGAAGACGTAACTGACCGTCTGGCGCATAACTTGGCAAAGCCCGGACTGCAGGAAGCTGGGACTCAACGTATTCGCCCGAAGGCCGCACACCATGGCTCCCTCCGTAGCGAAGATGCTGTTATGCAAACCCGATCCGTACTCGGCGACGATCACACGAGCCGCCCGATAAACGCCGATTTGCTTTAGAATCGAGAGTTCTTCGGGCACGACAACCAAGAAGCCGGCCTGTCCGGCTATCGTTTCGATTTCCTTGCGATTTGTCATGACGCGACCCCTCCTAACGCCCCGCGAAAGGAAAATGCGTTGAGTGTTTTCAGGATTCTCGGGAACCTCGTTCTTCGCCTCAATCGACGCCATGAGGAAGCGCCAAGCGTCAACCAGCAAGGGATGAGCGCCGTTCCCGCCACGAACCCCAGTTGACGCGATAAGATTGCGAGCGAAAATCGTTTCGGAATAGGGATCGAACCGTATAAGCTGAGTATCGCCTATCCCAACGAGTTCTAAGAGATCGAGCGCAAACTGCGGCGTGTTAGAGGCGATGAGGAATTTAGCGCGGCGTATGTCGATGCCGAAGCGGTACAACACGTACAACTTTGGTAGAAAATCGATGAGCCAATGGCCCCACATCACGTTACCGGGTCCGCTAAGCAATGCAACCGGTTCTTCGATCACCCTTCGGGGAATGCGGTTCGCGGTGAGCTCCCCGTAGCGAGCGCACTCGTTAACGACCTTTTCTGTGATCAGCAGCTGGAGGCTGGTAAAGAATGCCCCGTCGCGTATGAGGAGACCATCGGAGCTCACCGCGCAGTCGCGGAGCTCGTAAACCCCCACCGGCGGAATTCGGTAATCGCCGAAGTAATTTCTCGTCGCCGCACCCGGGAACGAACCGAGAACGAAAGCCGGCGCCTGGAGAACGGTCTCGTGGCCGGCGGCAATCTCTGTGTAGCTGGAGCGTTCGGTCGATGCGTCGAGCTCGGCGAACCGAATCACAAAGTCGCCGGTTCGCGAACGACCGTTTCCGAGCCGTCCGGCACGATTGCCGCAATGGCTTCGGCGACGCGGGCCGGGTCGAATGCGCTCATGCACGCCGCTTGAAGGTTCTTGATGCAAGTAGCGTACCAGTCGATGCGTGACCACGCGCACGGGCTGCACAAGCCCGAGCGAATATATGTATGCAAGCGGTGGCCGTAGTTGACTTCGGAAGTCGGTCCAATCATCACGAGCGCGGGTTTTCCCAGCGCCGCGCAGAGATGTGCCATGCCGCCTTCGATGCAAGCGACCGCACTTGCGCCGTAAAGGAGTTCCAAAAGGTCGGCCAACGTCGTCGCCGCTCGCAGATCGCGCGTGCCGGCGATACTCGGCGAGTCGCGATCGATTCCGACCTCCACAAAACGCAAATCCGGCAGGCGCGCCATCGTCGCGCGAATGATTTCCGAGAACAAATCGCGAGGCAGCTGTTTGGTCTGACGGCCAACGACGGGCCACGGCCGATCGGCACCGTTGGAAACTACGATGTACGGTTCGCCGCGGTGCGCCCGCGAGCGGATGCGCAGAGCGATGAACCGATCGTCGGCATCGAATCCCCAGGAACGGCAGAGGATCGAACGGCTCGAAAGGCCGTCCGCGAAATGGCGGCCCAGAGCCGTCGGGCCCTCGGCCCTCGAGTCTTCGAAGGAATCGTAGTAACGTTGGTTCGGGACGAGGCGGTTTCGTAGGCCGGGCGGCGCGAAGACAGTCGCGAACCACTGCAACTCGACGACCGCGTCGAAGTCGAAAAGAATCGACGGCGCCTCGAACGACGCCGGCGTGCTCCACTGAAGCTCTGGAAGCAGAAACCTTCCGAGCATGCTCGCGTGCTCGGTTGCAAAGCATACGCTTGGAGGCGGCACTCGCTCGAGCGCCTGACGAAGTACGTCGGCGTGAACTATGACATCACCCAGGCCGCCGCGAGAGACCACCGCGTACCTCAAGTCACATCGCCGGCGGTAGTTCGGGTCCGCGCAGGGCTTGCGCGCAGAGTTGCATGGTCTGCAGTTCGCGCAGAAAGCCTCGCGGACGCTCTCCCGGCGGCTCGTGTATCATTCGCAAGAACTCACGCCATTGGTAGCCGTACCCTTCGCGCCAGAATTGCGGCAGATCGGAGCCGATATCGAAAAATTCTTGCGTTTTGTTTCCGAAGAAGACCGTCAGCCGGGATGCGTCGATGAGCTCGAACCGCATCCCGCGAACATGTGCGACAACCGTCGATCGCTGATTTCCCGAGCCGAAGTTACAAATCAAGTTCCACGTGGCCCCAGACCCAAACGTGCCAATGCCAATTAGAAGATCCGTAACGCCGGCGTTCTGCGCTCGCGTCTGAAAGGTTGACCGTGCGACTGGGCCGCCCACCTCGATGGCGAGGTCGATCGCATGGCACATTTCGCTGTAGACGAGCGACTGCGCGGGCGTCCACCAATGCTCGCGATCCTCGCTGTGCTTGAAGAACGTTACCTCGAGGTGCGTTAGGGGCCCGTGATCGCGCAGCAGGCTCCGAAGGACGCCGAGCCCGGGCCAGTAGCGCCGGTTGAATCCGCAAAAGGTCGCGAGCTCCCCGCCGGCGAGCGCGGCGATTTCCTTCGCCTCGCCGTAATCGAAGCCGAGCGGCTTTTCTACGAAGAGCGCGGTCTGTGCGACGTCAAGGCTCGCTCGCAGCGCGTCCAAAAGATTTTGCGGGGGCACGATGATCAGAAGCGCATCGGCTCTCGTTTCTCGAGCAAACGTGGAGGCATCGGTAAAAGCCGAGGCGCTCGGGAAGCGTTGCGCCGCGGCGGCGAGGCTCTCTCGGCGAAGGTCGCACAGCGCGACGATCTCCACGTCCGGCATCGCCGCCAAGATCGGCAGGTGAACAACGGTCGACATGTTGCCGCAGCCGAGGACAGCCGCCGTCTTCTTTCTCACACTAAAGCGTGGGCGACGACGTGAGGGATCACGACAGGGTCTCCCCGTTCGCTACACAGATCAAAGGTTGCGATGCACGCCGCCGAGGCGAAGCCCGCCGCCAGCAGCATATCGTTTAAACACCTCGGCGTGAAAGCCCAAAACGTGTGACTGTGCGCCTGTCCAACGAAAAGCGCGCCCGGCCAATCGGGGCGTTCGAGGGTCGCCGGGGTCGCGACGATGCATGTGCCGATGCAGACGCTGCGCAACGCGAAAAGCGCACGTAACGGATCGGTCAGGTGGCACAAAAGGCTCCCGCAGAAAACCAGGTCGAAGGTTCCGTGCTCGGCTGGATTGAGGCCGTAGACGTTTCCTTTGATCTGCCGCACGGACGAGGCGAGCAGGGATGAGGCCAGCGCGAGTTTATCGACGGTTTTTTGTTCCAGGTTCTCGCGCTGCCAGTGGGCGTACTTGGCCGGAAAGTAGTCCTCCGCATCCCACCTCGGGGGGTTGACTGCGACGACCTCTTGAGCACCTAAGCGCTCGAAAAGAAACGAGAAAAAACCATCCCCCGCGCCGACGTCGAGAACGCGCTTCCCCGCGAGTGTGGACGGAAACCCGTAGAACGCTTCGACCTTGCGATGATCGTAAACGCCGACGGTCGTCTCGTTGGGGAGTTCGAGCGTGTGATACCAATCAAGCTCTTCGATTCGTACGTCCGCTTCAGGCATGTGCCATAGCCTCGTCAACCCCGCGGCGCACCTGAGGCAGCATAACTCGACGGAAATTCCAGAGGTCGCGCGTCTTCTCGGAGAGCTCGCGCCTCGCTTTGCGAATCTCGGCGCGCCCTTCGAAGCATTCGCGCAGCGCCTCTACCAAAGCGTCTTCGTCCACGTCGGCCATCTGGCACGTCACACCGTTATACGAGAAATCTTGCAACGAGAACCGCTCGAGCGAATGGCCCGGAAAGTCTTTGAGATACTCCAAGACGCCCGACCACGCGGTCACGCGGCATGTAATACCGCGGCTAAGCTTTTCTAAAGGAAGAAGCCCGAATGCCTCGCCCATTGTCGGCCAAACGAAAACGTCGGTCGCGTCGTCGATGGCGTATCCTTCAGCCGCCGAGACGGTTTCACAGATCTCCCAAATGGGTTCGAGGCGAGACTCATAACGTGGCTGTTGAAGGGGGATCGACTTAAGGATAAGGCGCGTTCTTGGGAGGTTCGCCCGCTTAAAGGCGCATTCAACAAGGTAACCGCGCTTGCGGTCCCCGTGAACGACGGCTGTGCCGGCCAGCCTGCGGCAGACGACGCCCTGCCAGAGTATGGTGAAGGTTGGGTCGTTCCTGTTGATGTTCGGTTTGGGCGCGGCGTCAACGTCGATCCCGAGGGGGACGATTCGAATCTTCGTTTGCACTCCGGCCGATGCGAAGACATCCGCGCTGAACTTCGACGGCACCCACACTTCACGACAACGATTGAGAACGGCGGTCCACTTCGGCGGTATGGCGGAGGCTTCCGCGAAGGTGTAGGCGATTAGCTTTTCCTGTCGATAGGCATACATCCATGCCTGCTCGTCCTCGGGCGTGCCGACGTGAATACGAAGATCGGCATCGTGTGGCTTCGAAGTGACTTCGGCGTGGTCGATCAGGGATCGTATAATAAGCCGGCCCGCAACGAAGAAGGAATTGAATACGGCATTGCACGGCCACGTCACTGCGACTCGCAACGCGATTCAGCCGTTGACGATGAGTAGTTCGTGCCCCGCCCCGTCGGTATCGACTCTGATCACGTTCGGGGAGGTTGAAACGTGTAACTTTAGCGCGCGGTTGATCACGATCGCACATCGCTTGCCGCTCGGCAACGTCCCGACAAGCGAAAGGGGCACGTGAAACGGAGTGATCGCGGGCCGGAGACCGAGCGACGCGAACATTGTCTCTGCCTCGGATTCGGCATCGGGATTTGCTGGCGCGCCCATATCAGGGGGGCCGGGGACGGCTCTTTGGGTCCATATCGATTCGGACGGAATTGCTTTTTGCGCCCAGATCGATTCGGAGGGAATCGTTTTTTGCGCCCAGATCGATTCGGACGGAATCGCTTTTTGCGCCCAGATCGATTCGGACGGAATCGCCGCCGCCCGGCTTTGAGGCGGAGGCGCATCCTCAGCCGCGGCGGCCGGCGCATCTCTCGCGATGGATCCCCAAGCCGACAGCAGATCACGAAGTATTTGCCGGTCTACGGGGCCGGTTTCAATCAGCGCGCGGCGGCAGTCCTTCGTGACGGTCACGTCGCCCAAGGCGAAGCGTGCGTCAAAGATAAAAATGGCTGAATTCGAAAGGGAGACTTCGTCGATTTCTGAATCTGGAGCCGTCTTCATAGCAAAACGAACCTCTGTCTCAAAAGATCTGAACCCAGGTCGCGCAACTCTACGCGTACGAAACCGTGACTTCCTGCCTTGCCTCCTCACTCAAGCAGCGGTCGAATATCGGTTTCCGGGACTCGTGCGCGCTTCATAAGGCCCGAGCATGAGCGATCACTTCATCGCGAAACCGCCGCGGCCAGCACCCACCACCCGCTGGCGCAGTCCCGCCATTCATCACGGACGTAGGATCATTGTGATCAGCGCCAGCAGCCCCAACAGCGCAACTAGGCCGGCAAGAACAACCGCTGAAGAGTGTTGTTTGCTCGCGTAGCGTGCTCCAAGCTCGCGAATGTTTCGCCGATGCTCAACAAAGGCGAGGACCAGCGACCCCACGCCAATGCAACCATGACAAAACCTGCTTTTGGCGCTCCCAGAACATAGTTACTTCGTTCAACGTTTGGGCGGAAGATGTCGGGAAACTTCGCTGCGCCGAAGCCAAACGTGATTAACGCAATTGCAGTCCTGACCCAAGCGAGCATGCGAGACCGGAGCTATTGCTCTGCACTGCGCAACTGCGTCAATAGGCGAGCCGCGTTTGGCGCCGCACGATCTGCTATAAACACGTATAGGGGACCGTCCATCGTGATCGAGGCGTGCGCGTGCGCGACGCGCGCCCAAGTGTGTACCTCATCCGAATTTCCGATTCCAGCCCACGCACTCATTGTTCCCAGCGCACACCATAGTTAAGGTAATCTCGCCTGTAATCTCTAAACAGCGGCGATGCGGGCATACGTGTCGAAATTTAAATGGTAAACCCAGACGTAATTTCCATATACCAGGCGCACATCGCGCTGCGCCAGCATGGCGCAAGCGTTCGTCGTCGCGCAGTTCGGTCGTGAGCTGCTACGTAGCGCGGTACCGGGGAGCCCGTAAAGCAGCAGGTTGGGAATGAGCAGCGCCGCGACGCAAATGACGGCGATCATGCGGCTCCAGACCCACAACCCCGCGACACCGATGCCAAGAAAGAGTGGAACGAGGACGTGAATAGCGCGACGTAGCGGTCCGTCCAACCGCGAACTGAGCCAGCAGCCGAAAGGCTAAAGATCAGAGCGGTTGCCGCGAGGCAAGCGCCAGTAGCTCAGCGACTTCGCGCACGTCGTTCGGGCTCGATCATCGCCAGAGTTGCGGCGTAGCGCGATCGCAAATGCGATCGCCGCAATCGCATACGCCGCCATAAGCAGCGTCGTCTCGACCACCAGCCTGAAGAACGAAAGAGCAGGTTAGGAAGCTCATAGGACAACAGCCAAGCAAAGTTGCTGAAAAACTGCGCCCCGTTCCCACCGGCCGCGAGGCCCAGTTGTCGTGAATGTCGGAAATCCCACGTTATGTTGCCGATGAGCAACGCGCAGCACCGACGAGCGCGGCCGGCACTGCCTCAACAGCTTCGTTAACAATCCGTCGCGGCGCTTTAGCGCAATCCACGCGACGGCGGGCAGCGCGACCATCAGCGTCTCGAGCGAAAACCAAAGGCCGGCGCCCACACTGAATCCGAAACCTAGACGCTGCCAGAGTGCACCTTCGTTACGCCAACCCCGCCAGCCAGAGCGTGCACAAAGCTATATTCGCCGTATCCCTGTGCGTACGTCACCGTCATGAACTGTTCTGCCGGACGACGGCGAAGAGATACGCCAGACACGCGAGTCGGGGCCCAAGTGTCGCGCGCAGAAAGAGGAGCGAAAAAATTAGGTAAAGCGTGCTCCACGTCAATCCCGTCAGCGCCAAACCAACTCGGCCCGGTCCCAAGAGATGAAAGTAGGCTGCCGCAACATAGCAACTCGCCGCGCTCACGCTGCCCCCAAAAACGCCGCAAGTGCCTTCATCACCACAGCCCAAAAAACCCATCAGTCAACTAACACACAACATCATCCCACCCCTAACACCTACCCCCCAACAACCACCTCCCCTCTCAATACACCAATTCACACCACCACAACTCCCCCTTCGTACGTGCGCTCGTGCACACACGCCGTAGTGCACACAACGGAAGAGCGGTCCGGAGTCTGCGAGCGGCTCGATGTTCTGCAATGTATTAGCGACGGGTATTAGGAGACGCCCGGCGTTTTAACGCGATAATGAGAATACCGTGCCGAGACCGACGGTGAAAAGGTTGATCGGGCTTGTACCGCCATACTGGCTCGTGCCGTAGAGCACGCCGCCCACGCTGGTTAGGCCGGAGTTCGGGTTAGCGCCGTCGCGGCCCCCTGCGAAGCTGTAGAGCACGCTTTCCGCGCCGGAGGTCGTGATCCTAAAAACTGTGCCGTACCCGCCTGTACCGCCTTGGTAGGTCGAGCCGAACAGCGTGCCGCCCATGTTGGTTAGGCCGGCCGGGTTGGCACCGTCGCCGCGGGCGCCTGCGAAACTGTGGATCACTCTTTCCGTGCCGGAGGTCGTGATCTTAAAAACTGCGCCGTCGCCGCCTCTTGGACGACCGCCTTCATGGGTCGTGCCGTAGAGCACGCCGCCCACGTCGGTCAAGTTGCCGTCGGGATACGCGCCGTCGCTGGGGTTAAAAGCGCCGTCGCTGGGGAACCCGAAACGGTGGAGCACTGTTTCCGTGCCGGAGGTTGTGATCCTAAAGACTGTGCCGTGGTTGATTTCGCCACCGCCATACGTGGTCGTGCCGTACAGCGCGCCCCCCACGTTGGTCAGGTTGGCAACCGGGCCCGCGCCGTCGCTACCGCCCGCGAAGCTGTAGAGCACACTTTCCGTGCCGGAGGCCGTGACCTTAAAAACTGTGCCGTCGCCGCCTGCACCGCCTTTACTAGTCGTGCCGTACAGCGCGCCGCCAACGTAGGTCAGGGCAGCGCTCGGGTAAGCGCCGTCGCTGCCGCCCGCGAAACTGTAGACCACTCTTTCCGTGCCGGAGGTCGTGATCCTAAAAACTGTGCCGGAGGCACTTGCACCGCCGCCGCTGGTCGTGCCGTAGAGCACGCCGCCCACATTGATTAGGTCGGCAGCCGGGCCGCTGCCGTCGCTGCCGCCTGCGAAACTGTGGATCACGCTTTCCGCGCCGGAGGTCGTGATCGTAAAGACCGTGCCGTTGCTGCTTGCGCCGCCATCGTAGGTCGTGCCATACAGCGTTCCGCGCACGTTGGTCAGGCCTGCATCAGGGTCCACGCCGTCGCTGCCGCCAGCGAAACTGTGAAGAATGCTTTCCATCTGGATGTTCTCTTTTATCCGCTGCGACGCAGACCGACCGAACGCGGGCTGCGAACGGAGTGATTGCGGCAGGCCTGATGCTCCAAGCAATGGCGCAAGCGGCGGCCCGACTGAGGTGGGCGCTGACGGAGAGAAAGCTGATTGAGTCGCCCCGGACGAAGCGATTGGCAGGGCTTGTGAGCTGGGCGTGATGCCGGAGCACCCCGCAAGCAGCGCTGCGAGCACGGTCGCGAAAGAAGAACTCCAGGTGACTGCTGATAAGCGAATCTCGATCTCCTTTGTAAAGCAACGGAGTAGCTCCGCGATACTTGCGGTCGCAAACCTCGATCGACCCTCGGGCAGCCTTTCGCTGGCCTTCGGTGGCGTGGCAATCGCCGCCCTGTTTTACACGTCTATAACCGTGCCAGCCAGTAGCATTTTCTGCATCTTACGGAGGGATTTAAAGCCTTGTATGGAGCGCCGCTCTGGGCATCGCCCGATGCTCGGATCGGTCGGACCGATGCTGGCCAACGCGGATACTACCCTGCTTCGAGGAACTCGTCGAACAGGTAGCCGTTGAATTGACAGTAGGGCTCGACGGCGGCTCCTTGCGCGCCGAAATCCTAGCCCGCTCCAGAGGCTCATTCACGCCCGGCATCGCTTACGCGTCGTCGCTGTCAGGTATGAAGTCCTCGAAGGCGTTTGGGAAGGCGCAAAGGTCCCGAAGGTACGTAGGTCAGGAGCGGAGATCTCGTCAGACGCCGGATCGGCCTCGAAGATCGCGTCGTCCCCAGGATAAGGCGCGACGGTCCGCGGGGGCGCCGCCGGCCTCTTATAGCTTGATCGAAGAGAATTGGCGTCAGCATTCGCATCTCGAGCCAAGCATACAGACGCCACACAAAAAGCACGCCTTCAAACTACAAACGGGAGCACGCAACCGTCTCAATGCTCTACGAAATTTTCATCGAGAATAAGCGAGGACGGAAACGCGCTCCTACTACTCTTGCGCGGTACGGGACGCTGTACAAGACGTACATCGAACCGCCTTTGGCGATACTCGCTGGTCACTCAAAGGTAAAAGCGGTCGTCCTCTCAGCGCCCGCACGGTTCGGCATGTCCAAGACCTCATACGAGGGATGTTGAACTATGCGGTTCGGAAGGAGAAGGTTGATTCCAACATCGCGGCGTTCGTCTCTGAAGACCTGCCGAGAGCAGAGAAGCCCGACTCGGTAGCGTTAACAGAAGACGAACTGAAGTATCTTCTAACCTGCGCCGACAAACCGACGGCGTGGGCGAAGAAGCGGGGCGTCGCAGCGTTGTGGGATAGGAGTTGAGCGCAAAAGATGGCGTCTCCCTCGGCGCTGAGCCCACATCGCTGCTGTATCTACGCTGCGAGACTGCGAGGTAGCTGCGAGGCTAAGCATCTGTGATGCGGCATTTAAGCGCTACGCGATCCGCGCGCTGCTGAGGAGCTGCGTGGCTACGCTAAGCGCCTAACGCGATGCGGCCTCGCGGGGCGGGGTGGCGCTGCTAGATCCCATGGCTTACCACAGCGCCAAAGGGTAGGTTTAATCCGTTAATCGAGCCAATGGCCGCGCCACCGGCGGGGTACTTAAAGACTTGCGCTTGTCGGCCCGGCTTATTCCTGTCGGTTTCGTGTTCCGGAGCTATAACTCGATCGCCGGAAATGAAAAAGTCGAAAATGGTGCTGCTCTCCTGCAGTGTGGTAGTGCCGACCCTTGTGCCTTTTGATCCCGTAACGTCGTAGCGATAGATTGACGAGTGAATATCCCCGATTGCCCAGTGCTTGCCATCCCATTGAATCCCGCCCGGGGCCGCCGGTTCCGGATCGAGGGTCAACTTTTGGAGATGGGCGCCGTGTGGCAGTATCGCAAACCCTCCCGAACCGTGAGACCCAGCCCCATAGCCGTTGACGATGAGGTTCCCGCGATCATCGTACCCGCACATGTAGTACGAATCGATCGAGGGGATCGTGTACGGCTGAGGGTGACCGGTCGCGTGCCTAAAGATAACGACGTTACCCGTCCCGCTTATAGCTTGGTTGGTGACGGCGAGGTCACCGGAAACCGGATCGACCGCGCAGCTGCTGGGATAATAATTTGGAAGGTCCTGAAGCGTCTCGCTGGGTTTCGTTCCGCCGTGCGGGTATTCTAAAACGTCATCTGCGTTTGTGTTGGCGACGAAGACGTTGCCCTTTTTGTCCGCGCATAGACCCTCTTCGTACGTGAATCCTTTGAGCGTTTGACTTTTTCCGAGCCCCGGCCAATCGTATGTTTTAACTACGCTCTGGCCATAGCTAGTTATGTAAAGCAAGTCACCACCGTTCAATGGTAGTACGTGCTGTGACGTAGATGGTGCCCACGCGGAGCTAGCCGGTAGCCCCGCAGTCGATGCACCACAACCCGCCAGCAACGATGCGGCGCAACAAAGCATTGCCCCCGTGGGCGACGTCTTTGGAATCGTTCGCAACTTCTCGTTCTCCTCGACCTGACGATACGTGCGGTTGCTGTGAACGGCCTGTAGACTCGACTACCGCTCATCACTGACGTCGCGTTGGTCAAAGCGTAGCCGATCGCCTCGCATGGGACTGAGCGGCGGTGCGCCGAACAATCTTCGGCGCCGAGACGTTCTCGGATCAGGGAGCAATGTACGTGCAAACTCGACTTCTTAGCCGTTACGCGCTCAGCAGCGTGGCTACGGCATTCCTCGCGGGGTGTGGCGGATCGCAGCCGCCGATCGGCGCGCCGGGCGCGTTTCGAAGCTGACTTAACCGGCTAACGGGATGAAACAGCGCTTCGAATTGCGATGGTGGCTGTTCGTGGCGTTAGGTCTCTTCGCTCTCAAGCTCGCAGTTACCGGGCTTTGGATCGCGCATCATCATCACATCGCACCGCTACCGCCCCGCGCGATTGAGGAGACGCTTTGGTGGATCACAAAAGTGAGCGTGCCGGTACTTATTGCGGCCTTCGCTATGGATGCGCGTCAGGTAGGCAACCGCTTCTACGAACGATTGTTTAAAATAGCGTTTCTCATCGCCGTCGTATACGCGACTATTACCGTTTACGCCATGCTTCACGCGTACAAGGGAATCCCGATCCCTTAACACACGTGCAACTTGGGTATCCGAGTTCAAAGCAGCTCCCACTAAAAGGCGCTACCGCCGACAATCTTCTTCGAGCGCAGGCGACCCGACATGTTGCGCGCTGCGCGGATGAGCTAGCCCTCGGCGCGGCGACGCCGCGTCTCGCGACTCTCTCTGTGCATTCTGCCTCATTCATTGAAGCCACTCGGATCGCAAAACCGGCTTGCTAGGCATCAGTAACGTAACGCGTCACGCTGACTGCAGGCGATCCTCGCGCGAACCCATTCACCCCGACGACACCCGTCGCCGCGTGCGACTCATTTCGGGGGCGTCCCACCCTCTCTCGCGCGCGCTATCGAACCCGGCAGCTTCTCGCTGCGGTTTGCGCGCCTGGCGAAGAGCGCGAAGGTATCTATGCGTTTTCACGACCTGCGCCATAGTTATGCGACCTTCATGCCGGCGAGCGGCACCGACCTTGAGACGACTTCACTGGCCTTGGGACACAGCACGATCGCGACTACCGGAAACCTTTACCTGCATTCGGTCGAGGCGCTTCAGGCCGACGGCACCGCACGGCTCGATTTAATGCTCGGGAGAACCGTCGGCGAAGCGCTGACTGCAGGTGCCGGACCACAGCGGGCCCACACCAGCCAGCAAACAGCGAAAAGGGCCAACAGAAGAGCCAAGCGTGGAACCAGCACGCTTTGCCCTAGACGACGTTATGGAGTTGCAGCGTGATTCGACTCGGTGATCACGTCATCGTGAAAGGCGAGGACGAGGAAGCGATCGTTACATCGCCGTGCATCCCGACTCACAGGTCGAAATCGAGTTCCTTCATGCGTCGGAGGGAGGACCGCGGCGCAGGCGCTACGCCGCCGAAGCGCTAGAGAAAGTTTCGCGGACCTCCTAATCCGCCTACTACATGCTTTGCTTGACTGGAATGTTCGTCAGGGGCCCTTCTCCGCCGACCTGCTCGATGGTGTCGCCCTGTGCGACCGACCAGTGATGGACGCCTGCTGGGACTGCAATGAACGACCCCGCCGGTAGCACCCGCGCGTTAGACTTGTCGATGGTATTACCCGTCCCGAACAAAAGCGTTCCTTGGATCACGGTGATATATTCGGCGTGCGAATGGTAATGCGGCTTGTTTGTGTAGCCGTCGGGCATCTTGACGCGAATGATTGTGGTGCCGGATGAGTTCGGATTGCCGACCATCACCGCATTCCAAGAGCCCTTCGCAGGACCGGTGGCGGCCACCCAGTGGAGGCTATCGGACGTAAAAACGACCGGAGCTGACTGCATCGCGGCGAGCGTAGCGCCGGCAGTCACGAGCAGCCCCAAAACGAGCCACGAGAAGAGTTTCATAGACTATCCTTTCACCGAAAACCTATAGAAATGCAACGAGATTGCTTGCCCCTTCGCTGCGACGAAGACGGAGGCCCTTTGCGAAAGGGATGTTCGTTAGAACGCTCCGGTGGGGAGTGCAGCGCCGGGCTCCGCCCGATTTCCCGAAGGTTCTCGACAGGTTAGGACCATACAAGAGTCGGATGCAGGGCTTCGAACAGGTGCACAAACCCGTGCTGCCGACTTTGTGGAGCGATAGGTTGCTAGTGCGTCCCCTTCGCGAGAAGGACGCCTGCCGATGTTCGATTATCGATCGTTGCCGGATGCGTCCAAATATCAATCGTGGGGTTCAAAGTCCGTCGATGAGCTTTTGTCTTTCATCAGGGACAATCACGCCATCGAAGCCTTAACCGCGGGGACTTGGTATCAGTCAGGCATTGTTCTCAAAAACAATAGGGGCCTCATTGGAGCCGATCTTGCGAGCCGGACGGTAGCCGGGCGGTCGATGTTTCCGCCATGGGTGTGCGGTTGATCAACGCTCCCCAGATGCCGCCACGATCATCGCGTCCAGCGTGGTCAACGCGAAGAGCGGCGCCGAGTGGGACAATACGCTACGAGCACGCTATCCAACTCCGCCTACGTGAAAGTCCGAGCGAGGACGCATTGGGTGATCGCACAGTCGTCGCGCGCACAACAAATCTTCCGATCCTTCTTGCAAGCACCCCTCTCCCGAACGACGTCGTCCCCGCCGTGGCGCCAGGAATTGACTTTACATGAAACTGATGCTTTCGCTCGCTTTCGTGGCTTGCGCTCTGCTGGGGTTACCCGCGAGCGCGTCCGTCACTACGACCGCACGCTCGGCAAGGCCGGCTTTCGTTCCCGGCCCGTGTCCCGCGCCGCCGAAGCCGATTGCCGAATTGAAACAAGCACGCTGCGGGCAGCTCATAGTTTCCGAAAATCGGCACCACGCGACCTCGCCGACGATTCGGCTCTCCGTGGCGATCGTCGCGGCGGCGTCGGCGCAAAAGAAGAGTGATCCCATCGTTTGGCTCGCCGGCGGCCCAGGCGACGACGCGATCACCGAGATTAAGCGCGAAACGAGCTAAGATCCTCGCGCGCTGTGCCTCCAAATAACTAAAGAATCGCCGATATTTTCGGTTCGCCATCCGCGATGCTCGGTCCGGCGGAGCAGCCCTGCGAAATGTCTTACGCTACGCCCTGCCGGCTGCAAGTGCAGACCGCTTTTGCAGCGTCGTGGGAACCGAATCTTCTCGCGAGGACTGCGCATGGTTTTCCATGCTGTCCCGACGATTGTCTTCTGGTGCGTTGCGAGCGATCCGCTAATCGCGCCGTAATCGCGTTTTCGCCTTGGGTCCAAGCTGGGCTGCGAAGCCGGTAACAACTTGCCTGTTAGCGTTTGGCCGCCTAACGTTATCCGCACGTTACTCGGTATACCCGTAAGCAGCGCCGACGTTAGGCCGGAGAGGGCGCGTTGGCGGCACCGAATGCCGTATAGCCTCGTTCCGCTCGAAGCATTTCCGCGATCACCCGGTCGAGCGTTTCGAACTCGCACAGGCCGGAGAGCAGCGCTGTATCGTCGATCTCATTCCGAATGAGAAAAGTCGGAACAACAGTGACCGGTAGTGCGCGAAACTCTTGCGTGCTTTTGCGGACGCCCGGCTCGACGGCTTCCATGGCTGCCTCCAAGCGATCGGGCGGGACGGCAATCAGCCGCGAGACCGCGCCAACGGCGCCGGTTTTCGATCCCATAGGCTCGCCTCGCAACAATATCGCTTCCGCGACCTGCCTGCGCACGTCGTGGCCCAGCCGGCCCGCCGCAGCCACCGCGAGGTTCGCGTAGAGCGTGCGATCGTTGCCCTGGATCCATCGGGACGTGACGGCGATGCCGGTGATCGACTCGGACCGCCGGTACATCCATCCAAGCGCCTCCGATGTGTATCCGACTGCTTCGCCATCCTTCACCATAGCGATCTTCCATTCGACATCAAGGTCGCTGCCGTGCTTTGCACGCAGCCTATCCAACGCGACGTCGCCGAAATACGACCACTGCGAGCACACATCGTAGTAGAAGGTCAGCTTCATGCTTATCGAACGGCGAGGGCGCTGCCCGAACGGCGGCGTCCGAGAACCGGTTCCACGTGTCTTACGGCCCGGCTAACGAACCATACACAGAGCAACGTCAGCAGCGCGGCATCGTCGAGCGCACCCAACGCCGGAATGTCGCCGAAGAGGTCGAGAGGAGTGATGATCAGCAGCCCGATCAAAGCCGCGACGACCTTGAGCGACAGCGGAACCCGCGCATCGCGTACCAGCGGCACCGTTGGAAAAATAGCTGCTTTCGCGGCAAAAAGTAAACGTAAAAGTCTCATCCCAACGTGGTACTCGAAGCGGACGCCGATGTTGCAATCGGGCGAATTACGCAAAGACTTCTCCCCCAGCGATCGCGAGCGCTTCGAAGCGCACTTGCGCGAATGCCCCTACTGCGTGACCTATCTCGAGCAGATGCGTGCAACGCTTTCTGCGCTGGGCGGGTTCCAGTCGAGTCGGTCGAACGACGTAGCGCGTAGTCGGTTACTCAGCGCGTTTCGCGATTGGAAGAGGTCCTAGGAGCGCACGATTACCGCTAAAGCGACCAGAGCAAACTTTTGCTTACAAGGACTAAAATGCCGGACGCAGGGAACGCGACGCTGACCCCCGCGGGCGCCGCAGCGGCGTCCTGAGTGACTCGATGTGGTCTAACATCGCGTCGATGGCGGCCTCAAGCGGTTTTGTGCTTCGCCGGATTTGCGTCAGCAACAGTCCCCCTTGAACGGCGGCCAGCAGCGCGGTGGCGAGCCGGTCTGGATCGGCATCCCTGCGCAGTTCACCCCGCGCATGCATCGCACGCAGACCGCTTCTGATTCCATCTTCCCAACGCGCGAAAGCCCGGTTGAGGTCCATCCGGAATTCCGGCGCCATCTCCACGATTTCACTTGAAAGCGATCCGAGGGGACAACCTCCTTCGCACCGCAGTCCTCGCTGGCCTCGTACGAGGAAATCGCGCCACCGACGCAAGGCCCGCATGCTATCGGGCTTCTCGAGAAATTCGTCCTGCGCGCCCAATACCGCATCTGTCTGGTAGGCGATTACGGCGCGTACGAGCGCCATTTTGTCTTTGAAGTAATGATAGAGTTGCGATGAGCTGACCGCGGCCGCGTTGCGGACCTCCTCGGTCGTCGTTCCGGCGACGCCTCGCTCCGCAATGAGCTCCGCCGCCGCGGCGACGATGCGGTCGCTCGTGGCGGCCCCCTTGGGCGTCAGTTTACGACCGTTGCCCGACGTGACACTCATAGTGGCTAGCATACCACATTTTGGAGTTGATAATCCAATTTGTCGGAGCTAGGATTGGATTAAACACTCCAATCTTGCTGGGAGAGAGAAAATGAGTACGACTTATCAAGACCTCGTTGGCAAAACCGCGCTTGTCACCGGGGCGACGAGCGGCATCGGGAAGGCGACTGCAGCGGCATTGGCTCGTCGCGGAGCCCGCGTATTGGTTTCCGGGCGCGACGTAGCCCGCGGCGAAGCGGTCGTTTCCGCAATCAGGGCCGGCAGCGGGGAAGCCGACTTTTTGAAGGCGGACCTGGACGATCCCGAATCTACGCGAAACCTGGCGCGACGCGCACTCGATATTGCCGGACACGTCGATATCCTCGTGAATAATGCCGGCGTTTTCCCGTTCGGACCTACCGCCGAAACGAGCCTCGACACGTTTCGCGACGTCTATGCGACTAATGTAAGGGCGCCGTTCATTCTTGTCGCCGAGCTGGCGCCTAAAATGGCGCAACGGGGTAAGGGTGCGATTGTTAACGTTAGCAGTATGGTCGGCGACTTCGGCATGGCCGGGATGGCACTGTACGGCTCGAGCAAGGCGGCGCTCAATTTACTCACAAAAGCCTGGGCTGCCGAATTTGGCCCGAAAGGTGTACGCGTAAACGCCGTGAGTCCGGGGCCAACCCGCACCGACGGAACGGCCGGCATGAGTGACGCCGTCTCGCAACTTGCCGCGATGGCGCCGGCCGGCCATCCGGCGACGCCCGAGGAGATCGCCGATGCGATCGTCTATCTCGCTTCCGACGGCGCAAGTTTCGTACACGGCGTCGTGCTGCCGGTTGACGGCGGCCGAGCCGCGGTGTAAAGGGGAAAGAGCACAATGGGACTGCTTGAAGGAGACGCGATTGTTCTTGCCGGCGCGACTGGGCGCGTCGGCGGCGCAACGCTGGCGACGTTGGTGCGCGAAGGAGCGAGGGTTGTCGTGATTTCGCGCAGCCTCGACCGAGCCGTTGCGGCAATCGGCCGATACGCTCCGGCCGCGGGGGATCGCGCGTTCCCCTATGAGGCCGATCTCGCCGACCCCGCTAGCGCCGAAGCCGCAACTGCCGTCTGCGTCGAACGCTTCGGTAGGATCGACGCGCTGGCTTCGCTCGCGGGCGGTAGCCCGCGCATCGGGCCGCTGATCGATTCCACGGTCGACGATCTGCGCACCAATCTCGGCGCATACGTCGAGACGGCGTACAACCTTGCTCTCCCGGCGCTACGCGCGATGCTTGCGCAGCCGTTCCGTGCCGGTGCACTCTCACGCGGCCGTATCGTCACCGTCACTGCCGGCTCGTCTCGCGATCCGGCGCCCGGTCGCGGACTCTTCGGTGTTGCCAAAGCCGGAGTCAATATTCTCATGCGTGCGATCGCGCGCGAACATAAAGCCGACGGGATTGTCGCGAACGCACTCGTGCTGGGCGGAGTGCAGATCGAAGAGGCGCGATCGCACCGCATGCCGGAAGAGTTCGCTGCAGCGGCCACGCCCCAAGAGGTTGCCGATTCGATCGCCTTCTTATGCAGCGCCCGCGGAAGCGGGATCAACGGGGAACTGGTGGATGTGAACGCCCGCGAGGTTGACTAACATTGTGGCGCCAAATCGCTGTGTGCAGCGCCTTGTGGCATGCTGCGGTTCCGTTGTGGCCGATCCGTCTGCGTGAAGGGCATTCTATCTCGAACCGCGTGGAGCGTCTTACGCCTATATAGCGGGTGCGAACTAGGCGTAATGCAGATACTGCGAAAACGTCAGGGCCGTTGCCCTGGTCCGGACCCGATTCCACGGGACAAGGTTACCGAACCGCGAGCGCGCCTTTGAAAAAAGCCACTAAAATCAGGCCTTTTCTGCGCGCTCGGTTACATCGCGCCACACGGAGAATCGGCCAATCCGATTCTACGGCGGCTCTGGCCTTGTTCCGCGTAGTCCATGGAGTTTGCTGCGCTTCAGACCCCCTGGCGGCGGCGACGAGGAGATAATAAGGCGCTTAGCCCCGTTAATCCGGCGACGTTCAGCACGTCACGACGAACTACGGCGTTGACGTAGATTCGCTAAAATCCGAAATCGCCGGTCCGCAACGCCACTACCGTGCCGCTCCGCCGACGCCGCTGGTGATCGCGTGGGCGTATTTCCGCACCAGGTTGGTGCCCGCGATCTGATCGAAAATCCACAGCCAGCCGCCGGTGATGCCGCATTGCGTATGCCAGTTCTTCATCGCCGTCTTTGCCTGCGCCGGCGTCAGATAGGGCGGCGCCGAGGGTTGGTCCGATACGCCGGGATAAACCGGCACGCTGCCGAAATTCCAGTTCATCTTGACCCCGACCCCGGGCAGGGACTGTTGCCTTCCCCCCCAGCAAAGGTCTGCAAATGAATGCCATCCACCGTGCCGGCGCGCTTTTTGTTGATTTGCGACACCACCGACGTCCAGTAATCGGAATTGGTATAGGGGTTCATGGTGACCTTGTAGCCAAGCTTACCCAGCATCACCGCGAATTTGATCGTTGAAGACGAATCATAGCTGTTCTCGTCATCGAAATCGATCGCGTCGAGCGGCAGCGCCGCCTTCAGCGCGGCGAAATCCTTGTAGAGAATGCTGTCTGGTCCGGTTCCCTGCGAATCGACCAGCGCTTTGATATCCTCCCAGTCGCCGTAGTTGGACGACCCGATGCTAAGGGTGACGCGCTTGACCCTGCCCCGCTTGATATTCTTTAGATCGGCGGGAAAATCGGGGTATGTTTCATTCCCGATATAGTCGCCCTCCGATGTCAGCGGAAATTCGCCATTCAGGTTCAAATCGCCCGTGCTGCCGACCTCGACGCTCCAGACGATCAGTTCACTGAACCCTGATTTTTTGAGTTCCTCGATATTTTTCGGGATGTGCTTGTAAACCGGCCCTCCCCCAGAATGCCGACATAGCCTGTCTGTGCAGTGGCCGTCACCACGCTGGTCTGCGCGGCGCCGCTCGTAGCCGCAGTTACCGGGCCCTCGGGCATTTGGCCGAGGGGCGACTGCGCAGTGCTCTGCTGAGACGAGCCCGACGGCGCTAGTTGTGACTGGCCCCCCCCGCCGCACCCTGCGAGCATTGCCACGGCCACGCAAATGCCGAGCGCGTAGCGCCCAAAGTCTGAAGTTCTCATGTGCTGTGCTCCTTAAGCATGAACGCATCGACGGTCAGCTGTGCACCCCCGTCGCACTCAGTTTTATCTTCGATAAGGCGCCTCGTTGAGCCCTACACGCCTGGATTCGATGTGTGGTCCCTCGGGCAGCTCCTTGAAGACATGCGCCGAGCGGCTGAGGCGTTCGGCCGGTCGGAGATAGAGGGCCTATTCGATGCAAGCGACGCTCCATCATACGAGGGCGAACTCCGGGACTTTCTCGTGGAATCGATGTGGAACGTCGGGGGACGTAGACAGTGGCGCCGACAGGCTCCGCGCTCGTCAAATAAAAGAGGACATTAAAGGCCTGCGCGACGCGACCGAGGACGTTAAGCGGTGCGCCGATCTCGTCGTCGCGCACAACACGAGGGAAAAGCCAGCGCCTGTGGCCTTCTCCGCTATCTCCTCGGCAACCGACGAGATCGTTCGTATAGCGAAACGCTATACAGCAGCTCTCACAGGGACGCGATCGATCTCGATAATCGCGTACTGCGCGTGCGCCAATCACTCGAGGTGATCGGCACCGGCAAGGATCGGACCGTGCGTTTCAAGGCGCCGAAGACCGAGAAGAGCCGGCACGACGTAGCGCTGACCTCGGGCGCAATTCAGGCCCTGCGCTCGCAGCACGCGCGGCAGTCGAAGTTGCAGCTGCACCTGAGCGGCCCATTTTGTGATGAGCGGCTCCTCTTCCCCAATCCGCGCACCGGCGAACCGTGGAAGGCCGACACGTTCGAACGAGTTTCTGCGGGGCGTCAAAGCCTCTGGGTTACCGAAGGTGAGCTTCCTCGGGCTTCGTCACTCGTACGCATCGATCTCGCTACGCGCAGGCACGCCCCTTGAAGGTCGTTTCCGAAATGCTCGGTCACACGACCGCGATCACCGCGGATCTTTATACGCACGTGATGGGCGATTTGAAAGCCGATGCCTGACCGGCTCGACCCGACCTTTCAGCGCGCGGAGAAGCGCCGTGCTGTTGGTGCGGAGTCGCGCGCGTGGGCCAAATGTGGGGCAATCGAGCGACCGACTTCGAAAAAGCCCAGCAAAATAAGGCCCGATGTGGTAGCGCCAACGGGAATCGAATGCGGCCCTCGTTGCATCGGGCTGTATCAGCATGATTCAAAAAAGTGCGGTTTTATTGGGTCTTTGGCTTTTTCGTAGTGCAGGAACGTGCAGCGCGGGTCTCTGGGATGGTTCCCAAATGGTGCCCGACGGGGGACACGTCGTTCTTGTAGACGTGTCGCGCTCGTCGTGCTCGACTGTGAACCGCCTATATGGGTGATCGAGGCGAGTCGCAGCAGTCTGTAGGCTCTAGGAGCCCTTTTCGGTTGGATCATGACCTAGGAGTCGGCGGATCGATATGGCCGGCCTACGGAAGCCGCTGAACCCTTAGCGCGCATTCGCCGGCAGACGGGGCGCCCGGTCCCACGACGCTGACACCGAATGAAAGGCGAAGTCACATGCACGCGCGAGTTTCAGCGCGCCCCGCGGGCCGGGCCACGCAGAGCCGGCGGGAATCGAAAACGCTTGTCCCCTTGCGTGCCAAGACTCGGGGAAACCTGTTAAGACGTGACAAAGCCTTTACCTGTCGGTAGTTTTTTGCTTGTCGTGATTTGTCAAAGCGGGTCGAGAACCGACGAATTTTGCACCTGGCCGCGCCCGCGCCTCGGCGGATCGGCAAGGGTAACCTGAGGCCGCCCCGCTCAAATGAGTCCGGGAGCCGGTTGCGCGGCGCCGTGAGGGCTTCGAGAGCGCCGAGCCGATTGTCATCCCGTTTGAAGCGGCAAACATGTCTCCTAGGGCCGTAAAACTCGCTCGCGACCCAAGCTGGCCCGGCGCCGATTCGAGGCGTGTGGACGATCTTCGAGCCGCACCTCACGTCAGAATAGAGCGGGGGCTCCTAAGCCCAAGACCGGCGGTTTTCGCTCTCTGGGCGCTGGGGGCTTTTGCTGGTTGCAGACGGCCAAAAAAGCCTTACAGCAAAAGGCGTTTGCGACTCTCCACATAGCGGCCGATGGCTACGAACAATTGTAGCTAAGCACCTGCGATGGGGGCAACAAATGCGGCCCTTTTTCTTTCATACCCGTTGCGTCTCGTTCGCTCGGAGCATTCGGTTCGATTCGTCGCGCTCTTCCCCTCAGTCGATAGCGGCTCACAGCGGTTGACTTGTGCCGGGTTGTTCCGGGGCTCGGGGGAACTCTTTTCGTGTGCGCCCCACCTCATGACCGGCAGATCGTCACCTCGCGACTAGCAACCCGTGATGGCATGTTGGACCGCCGACACCGGCGAAATCAATCGCGTAAGCGAACCGCCGGTCTTGATGGGCCGGCATCGAGGAGGAATGCGCGATGACTAAATTCCAGCTCCTCAGTTTTACTTTCACGTTGGTTGTGATTCTGAATGTCGTGGCCGGATGCGGCGCAGGCTCAAGCGCGGCGATGCCCGGTCGCATCGGCCCCCAGGCACTTGATCAATTTGGCGGCGCCACTTTCCGGACGATTTACCATTTCAAGGGCCACGGGAGATCTGTCGGGCCGAACGGTAAACTGATCGCAATCGCCGGCGTGCTTTACGGGACGACGGCTTTCGGCGGCCGCGATTACGGTAAAGGAACGATCTTCACCCTGACGACATCGGGCGAGAAGCACGTGCTCTACGAGTTCAAGGGCCGCTCGGACGGCATTGAGCCGGTCGGCGGCCTTGTTGGCGTTGGAGGCGTGCTCTACGGGACGACCGTCGCCGGCGGCATTCACTGCCCCGGCGAGTCGGAGTTTACCGGATGCGGAACCGTTTTCGCAGTCACGCTATCCGGTCAAGAGCACGTGATCTATCGATTCAAGGGCGGCCGCGACGGCGTCGCCCCGTTCGGCGGTCTCACATGGCTCGACGGCATGCTTTACGGCACGACTTCTCGCGGGGGCCTTACGCCCGAGTGTCCGCAGATAGGCTACGGCCAAGGATGCGGAACCGTCTTTTCGGTCAACACATCCGGACACGAACGCATCCTCCATCGTTTTCACGGCAACCGGGACGGCGCAAGACCCCTTGCCCCGCTGCTCGCGCTGGGCGGAAAACTCTATGGAACGACGGATTCCGGAGGCGAAGGCGGTAGTTGCGACTACTACTGCGGTACGTTGTTTGCGGTGACAACGTCAGGCCACGAAAAAGTGCTCCACCGATTTGCGGGCGGCAGCGATGGCAGCAACCCGGGCCCGGGGCTGCTCGATATCGATGGCACTCTCTACGGCACGACCGGCTACCATGGCGCAAGCGGGGGGTGCTGCGGAACCGTCTTTAAAGCAACGACGTCCGGGGCCGAGTCGGCAATCTATAATTTCAAGGGTCCGCCTGACGCAAGCGCGCCGAACGGAATGCTCGTTACAGACCATGGCCTGCTGTACGGAACGGCATCGGGAGGCGAAAGCTGCGGGTATTCGGATTCCGGCACGATCTTTGCCGTGAGCACCGCCGGCGCTGAACGCGTCGATCATACGTTTTCGTGCAACTCGGCGTCCGCGGAGCCGGCGCCCGGCTTGGTGCTGCTCGATCGAACGTTATACGGCGCGACGTTCTCCGGCTACGGAACTATTTTCGCGTTCATGCCGTAACTGACAAGCGAGGCGCTAAACCTCGACTTAATGTTTTTGACGATATTACCTTGTTGGGTTAACTCCAAGGCCGCTAAGAAGGTCTAACGCTTTCTCGGCGAACAGGCGACGCAAAATCAGGAGGTGCTATGAAAACGGCCCACGCCTTCGTTTATGCCTGCATGCTGGTTAGCGTACTTGCTGTTGCTACCAGCTGCAGCACATCGGCCGTCACGCCGAGCGTAAGGCCGGCGCACGAAACTGCGATTCAGCACGTCATCGTGATGATGCAGGAGAATCGCAGCTTTAACAATTTGTTTGCTGGCTTTCCAGGCGCGACGACGGCGATGTCGGGTCCGTGTAAGCCTAAGGGACAAGCCGCAAAATGGTGTAAGGGAAACCACATCATTAAACTGCATGCGGTCCGTCTCAAGACAGGCACTCCAGACTTCGGTAGGGACATCGATCATAGCCACACCGGCTTCGAGACCGAGTGCGACCCCAGCCCCTCCAACGTCTGCGCGATGGACGGCTTTAACCTAATTTCCTTCGGTGAATCAGGTCAAGCCGGGGTGGCCAAGAACTATCCCTATGCGTACGTTGATCGCCAAGATACGGCGCAGTATTGGAAGCTCGCGCGCCAATATACGCTGGCCGACAGAATGTTCTTGACCGATACTGCGTCAAGCTTCATTGCACATCAGTTGATCCTTTCGGGAACGGTCCGGCTCAATGACCGCGAGTCGCTGACCGACCAGCCGGCCACTACACCCTGGGGCTGCGATGGTCCGCCAGGTCTTACAACGCCCTTTCTATTGAAAGATGGCGCGATAATCCATCCCCCATCAAAAATCTCGTTCCCATGCTTCACGGAGTACCGCACGATTGCTGACTTGCTTGATACGAAGAGCGTTTCTTACCAGTTTTACGTTATGCAAGGGCTAGATTCGACGAGGCCACACTACGATTTTTCCGGAGGCGCGTGGAATGGCTTCGATGCTGTAAAAAAGTTCCGCTACAGTTCTGACTGGAAGAACCACATCAGCGTCCCAAACACGAACATTTTCAAGGATCTTAAAGGCGGCACACTCCCGGCAGTCTCGTGGGTAATTCCGACTCTCTTTGATTCCGATCATCCTGCTAGCGGTTGCAACGGTGGACCACGCTGGGTGACCAAGGTGGTCAATGCGGTTGGCACAAGCCAATATTGGAAGCACACCGCAATCATACTGCTCTGGGATGACTGGGGCGGGTGGTACGATCCGGTAGCTCCGCCGCAGGTCAACTACACGAGTGACGGGATGCGAATTCCTTTGTTGGTGATTTCGCCCTACGCCATACCCCACAACGTCTCGCACACGGAGTACAACTACGGTAGCATCCTGCGCTTTATCGAGGATACCTTTGACTTAGGGTCGCTCGGCACAACCGATGCATCGGCAAACTCGCTGATTGACAGTTTCAACTTTATGCAGATGCCGAACACGTTCAATGCGGCACCGTTGCCGCCGAAAGCGCAGTGCACCGGCCCCGCAGGAGATGTGATTCGGCAGATCATTGAGCACGACGGCGGCGTGCCTGGATAGCGACACAACTTGCGCGAAACACTAGTCGGGCGCGCCGCACAAGGGTTGGCTCTAAGGTTAACAGGAAGCGGAAAGATTGGGTAGCCCGACACCAACCATGCCAAAGAATTGAGCTACCACTCTGATGCTGGTGATAACCTTGTCGAGGTACTGGATGCGGGACATGCTACATATACAGACTCTCGAGCGCAACAATTACTGCGCGGAGGTTGAATCGCAAGCGAGGTGAGGCGATCGCATTTCCCTATGGCACGGCGCTCGTTGCCAGGGCGCCGCGGAGAGAAGGGGTCGGATGCCGAAGTAGCAACCATCTGTCACTAATGGACCAGCATCAGGATTATCAAGACCGCACCAACCGCGTCCGCTCTTTGCTAGCGGCGCAGCTTGAGGTCGACCCAAACGACCATGACCACTTCGGGCTCGGGTATTTCGTGTTTGGGGGGGCCGAATACGGCAAGCCAGGGGAGCTAGGAGATACAATCTGGTACGTGTCGCGAGAAGATGACCCGCTACGTAGGCGGCGCCGCCTGCCGTTCGAGTGGCGTGCATATACACCCGAGAAAATCGCCGAGACGCTCCTTAGAGCTTACGAGGAACTTGCTTCGCCTACGTGACTCCGGTCGCTCCGCATCAGACAGGCTCCTCGCATACGTCGGCCTAGACGGTTCATCGCGACTCAATGCAAAAAGTATACATCCCATATAGTTTGTTCGACGTGTGCGGCATTTTGCAAACGCGCGTTGCAAATGCGGCGACGCGCGAGGGCCAGATTTGCGAGAGCTGAAAGTCCTTATTTTATAGATTTTTTTCGCGAAATCGCCCCGAGAGACTCTTGGGCCCAGGGGCCTGGCTTTGGCCCCGTTCCCCTATGCCACAGCGCTGCAGCACCGTGGCTTTCTTGTATTTGCGCCTGGGAGACAGCTAGCTACTTCACCGCTACGCGATTCTTTGCGCCGCGCGCCACACAGTTGACGCGCGCCAGCGATTACCTCGCGACGTCTTGAATTCCCGCTCGTTAAGCACAGCCGCGATCGTGCAGTACCCGTACCCTTGAGCGCGAAGCGCAGCGATCGTACCCGCGACCCGCGACCGCGCTTTATCGCGCGAACCGCCGTGCAACGCGCGCTGCGAGCTGCGCCTTGGGCAAACTATTCGCTGCCAGAAGAGCAATGCGGATCTTCGGATTGGCGGCACCAAGGAGGACGCCGCGCGCTTTGGCGGCGGCAAGCGCGGCTTTGGTCCGAGCTGAGATCACGCGCGCTTCTTCTTCGGCGAAGGCCGCCGAGACATGCAGCGTAAGGCGGTTGGCGCTCGGAATATCGCACGCCCTAAACTCAACCCCGCTCTCGAGCACGTTCGCGATGAAAGCAACATTCCGCGACAGGCGGTCCAGGCGCGCGATCACGAGCAAGGCACGAGCTGCCTCCGCTCGCTCGATGGCTTGCTGCAGGATCGGCCGATCTGATCGCCGGCCACTTTCGATCTCGAGGAACTCCTCGAGGTGTCTGTAGCCGTTGTGCCGGCAGAAATTGGCGACATCAGCGCGCTGCGCGTCGATTCCTAAGCCGGATGTGCCTTGGCGACGCGTGCTGACTCGGATATAGCTGACTGCCGGCTTCATCCCCGCAAGGATACCATAATAGCTATCGTCGGTTAACGGTCGTGCAATCACCTCCGCGCACGCATATTTTTGGCATCCGGCGCCCGGAGTTTGCGAGCGGCTCAATGTTCTGCAAAGTGTTAGCGCCGGGTATTAAGAGACGCTCGACGTTTAACGCGATCGCGATAATGAGAAGACTGTGCCGAGGCCACTTGCACCGCCTCCTTGGGTCGTGCCGTAGAGCGTGCCGCCCACGTCGGTCAAGTTGCCGTCGGGATACACGCCGTCGCTGCCCCCTGCGAAGCTGTAGAGCACGCTTTCCGTGCCGGAGGTCGTGATCGTAAAGACCGTGCCGTAGCCACTTGCCCCGCCTTCGCTGGTCGTTCCGTAGAGCGTTCCGCCCACGTTGGTTAGGCCGGCGGTCGGGTTAACGCCGTCGCTGCCGGCTGCGAAGCTGTAGAGCACACTTTCCGTGCCGGAGTTCGTGATCTTAAAGACCGTGCCGACGTTGCTTGCACCGCCTTTCTCGGTCGTGCCGTAGAGCGCGTCGCCCACGTAGGTCAGGGCAGCCCTCGGGTAAGCGCCGTCGCTGCCGCCCGCGAAACGGTGGACCACTCTTTCCGTGCCGGAGGTCGTGATGCTAAAGACTGTGCCGACGCCTCTTCCACCGCCTTCGGTCGTGCCGTATAGCGTGCCGCCCACGTTGGTTAGGCCGGCGATCGGGTAAGCGCCGCTACCGCCTGCGAAGCTGTACAGCACACTTTCCGTGCCGGAGGCCGTGATCTTAAAAACTGTGCCGTCGTCGCTTGCACCGCCAGACTGGGTCGTGCCGTACAGCGCGCCCCCCACGCTGGTCAGGCCCGCAACCGGGTAAGCGCCGTCGCTGCCGCCCGCGAAACTGTGGACCACTCTTTCCGTTCCGGAGGTGGTGATCCTAAAGACTGTGCCGGAGGCACTTGCACCGCCATCCTCGGTCGTGCCATAGAGCACGCCGCCCACATTCGTCAGGCCGGCAGCCGGGTCGCCGCCGTCGCTGCCGCCCGCGAAGCTGTAGAGCACGATTTCCGCGCCGGAGGTCGTGATCGTAAAGACCGTGCCGTAGTCGTATTCGCCGCCTACAATGGTCGTGCCATACAGCGTTCCGCCTACGTTGGTCAGGCCCGCAAACGGGGAAGCGCCGTCGGGCGTACTTGTGAAACCGTGAAGAATGCTTTCCATCTGGACGTTCTTTTTTATCCGGTGCGACGCAGACCGACCGAACGTGGGCTGCGAACGGAGTGATTGCGGCAGACTTGGCGCTCCAAGCGATGGCGCAAGCGGCGCCCCGACCGAAGTGGGCGCTGACGGAGAGAAAGCTGATTGAGTCGCCCCGGACGAAGCGATTGGCAGGGATTGTGAGCTGGGCGTGGTGCCGGAGCACCCCGCAAGCAACGCTGCGAGCACGGCCGGGAAAGAAGAACTCAAGGTGACTGCTGATAAGCGAATCTCGATCTCCTTTCTAAAGCAACGGAGTAGCTCCGCGATACTTCGGTCGCGAACCTGATAGGCCATTGGCAGCCTTTCGGTGGCCCAGCAATCGCCGCCCTGTTTTACACGTGTATACCTGTTTTACACGTGTATATGTATAACCGTAGAGGCGGCGACCGTCATCGGCGTCTCGGCGTCCCACGAACCCGAGGGACCGTTTAGGTTCGTGATACACGTGATGAGCACGAATCGCACGCCCGGGCGATCGGCTTCGAAGGCGTCGGAGACCGCTTCGAGGTCGCGATCGGCGTTAGGCGTCACTCTCGGGAGCGAAATCGGACGCACCTGGGAACGGCTCGAGTCTCGCGATCGGGAACGCCGCCAAATCTTCGGCGCATAAAACCAATCGCGCCAAGGCCGCAAATGCAAATACTAATCGGGACGATCCAACCCCAGGCGCTGCCGGCGGTGCGGGTGCCCTCGTACTCAGGTTCATCGTCTACGTCGGAGAATCTTATCGCGTCGAAGTGTTTGCGCCAGGTGCATCGGCACCGACGCGAACGCTGGCTATTGGCGCCGATGCGATGATTTGGGGATCAAAATAAGCCCCCGGGCTGTCGTTGAAGACGGCCTACCGCAACGACTGCAAGAAACGCGCGTAGCTATGCGATCGCAGGCGTAAGCTCGTCGCGGTCAGCTATATGACTTCGCTCGCCTTCGTTACACCCAGTCGCGGAGCGTCACGGCGACAGTTTTTGTGGCTCCGTCTTTCGATACAACCTGCAGACGTAAAACCGTTCCTACAGGCCCGTCAATGGCTTTGCGGACCTGCGACAGCGTCGGCGCCTTGCCGTCAAAGCCAACGATCACGTCGCCCTTCACGATGCCCGCTTCCGCCGCCGGCGTGCCGGGGCGTACGTCAAAGACGACGATCTTTCCGCCGTTCGAAATGAGGAAGAGGCCGGCGCGCTCGTAGACGTCACGCGCTGCAAAGCTCGTGTTGGGCTGCAGCGCCATTGTCTCTTTGGCGTAATCGACGGTGACGGTGAAGCGCTTCCAAACGCCGCCGCCAACGTTGGCCGCTACGAACGGCAGTGCGAAACCGCCCCCTTTATCCGTCGAGTAGCCCGCGACGAGGTCGTGCAACATGAACTGTGAAAAGCCCAGGCTCTGCAGTCGTCCTAGAAGACCCTTGCTCCCGCCGCCGACGCCGAACCCGTTGACGCTCTCGGCGCTGTGCGTCGAGGGAAGAACTTGCGGATGAGCTGCGACCCAAGGCGAAAACAAGTCGAGTGTGGCGTGCGATCCGGTATCGACCGCGCAATCGGATGCGATGCCGTCGATCGTACATTTGAACTGCGGTTGCGTACCGCCGAAATAAAACGACATCACCGTGGCGCCGGCAGGCGGACTCGCTCCCGGCATCTGCAGCGTAATCGTGTGACCGGCATAGTCGAACGTCGTGACGTAGCGCGCGAGAACTTCGAAGCCGATCACTCCGTCGGTCTTCTCTCCCGTAACGCCAAACAATTGCCGCACCGGAGCGACTGCAAACACCTGATTGCGCAGGAGCGCGTCGCCGATTTGCAGCGAGTCCACCGTACCGATGCTAATCGACTGCGTGGCCGCCCCCACGCCCCCCATTTGAGCCGCGCCGGCTCCCTTTGCGCCTATCTCGCTCGCCACGGCGGGATCGATAACGTTGACGCCTCCCGTGTCGAAGGCGAAGCGGTACGGCCCCTTGCCGTTGAGCATGACCTCCAAGTTGACGTGATTGTTGATGAGTTCGAATGGGACTGTCGTGGAGCTGCGACCGGCGTTCATTGAAAAATCGTGCACGCTCGAGGCGGGCCGGCTTAAGCCTGTGTTGCCAGAATCGACGATCTTCGCCGATGAGACTGCAGCGTCGGTAGAGTTGCCGGCACTAGATTGCGTTCGGCGGTAAGCCACCATATAGCCGTTGACCGATCGGTAGTCGGAGACCGTCACCGTATTGACGATCGGGCCCAAGGCGATAACGTAGCGCGACGGCAGATGACTCGCCATATCTATCCACACCTGCATCGGAAGTTGCGAGCCCTTCGGGGTAACGATCACGACGGCGTAACGGTGCCCGCCATCGCTCCTTGCGCCGCTCCACGACACCGAAGCCCCGCCGGCGCCCGGTGTAAACAGCGTCTGGTTAAATGCGTACGCCTGATCGATCTCTTGAGACCTTCCGCCGACGCTGTCGTCTACCCAAACCAATCCCGTTTGATCCTGATTCCACATCGAGGTACCGTCGTATCCGTCGGCCGATACGACCGGCGGAGTCGAGAAGCGCTCGGCAAAAAGTATGCCACCGATGGAGCCTGCAGAGGTTCCAATACCGCTCAGTCCGTTGCTCGTCACCGTTTCTTTTATCTGCAGCGTGCCTCGGCTCCGCAAGGTGCTCGCGCCGAGAGCCTTTCGCGTCTGCTGAATTGTGCTAGCAAGATCCGAGTCGCCGTTCGAGGCTTGGGCAATCGCGGTCATGGCCCAGCAGGTCAAAGCACATACCGCAACGGTGATATATAGTTTTTGCATGGTTCCTCTGGGTGCGCGCGGACGCCGAAGGAGCGTTTACTGGTATCCAGCCTTGCGTAGTTCGGAAACGAGTACGTTTCCCGGCTCGGCGATGTGATCGTGCAGTAGCGCACATGCTTCGGCGACTCTTGCTCCTTTTATGAGCGTGAGGAGCTTACGGTGCTGGCGCTGTGATTCAGCGAAATTATTTGTGACTTCCACTTCTCGATGGATGTAACGTGCGACGTTTCTCTGCAACGTGAGGATTGCGCCTAGAAGACGAGGCCGTGCTGCCGGTTTGTACAGAATGGAGTGAAAGTCGGTGTTGAAGTCGGCCCACCGGCTGCGATCCCTATCAAGCCGATCGAGTACCTGGGCAGCTTTGCGCAGATCGGCGTCGCCAATTTTAGGAATCGCAATCCTGAGCGCGCAGCATTCCAACGCGGAGCGCATGTCGTTGAGATCCTCGACTTCGGCGGCGGACAGAGCGGCAACGATTGCCCCGCGACGCGGGCGGATATCGACGAGACCCTCTGCTTGGAGCCTGATGAATGTTTCACGAACGGGAACGTGGCTGACCCCAAAGGATCTAGCGATTTCGTCCTGACGTAGCGACTCGCCGGGGCTCAATCGCCCGCTAACGATTTCGCGGCGAAGACTGTCGAGGAGTACGTCTCCCATCGATGTGGTCGCTAACACGACGGCTCGTCTACGTGCATGCCGGATATAGTATATAATATATTATGTACGGGCGTCAAGGCTGACAAGATGTGAGGTAACATTTTTACAAATGGACGCAGATGCTCTTGAGTTCGCGCGGGCCCTCATTTCTCCGAGAGCCTCCGAAGAGTTGGGAGAACGTGCCGCGGACTTTGACTGGTTGGTTGGCAAGTGGTCTGCGATCGTGCGTGACTATAACGACGATGGCACGGTCGAGGAGAATGAGGGTTACGGCCTTCACCGTCCTTACACTAATTCGATGCCAATCTCTTCGAGGTGCTTGAGCAGTTCGGCCACATCACGATAGACACGAAAAGCGCCCGAAGCGATGAGTTCCTCGCGTGCATAGCCTCCGCTCAACACCCCGATTCCAAAAGAGCCGGCAGTCCTCGATGCGAGCATGTCCCAGGTGCTGTCTCCCACCAGTGCGGCATCCTGGGCATCGACTCGCAACTGTTTGAATGCGCGATGGAGCTGATTGCTCGCCGGCTTGGAACGTGCTTCATCCTCGCGGGTGATGCAGAGCGTCGAACGGTGCGAGATCGAGGCGATCGAAATAGGGTTGAGCCTCATCGAGCGAAGCGCTCGTCACGATCCCCATGCGTATGCCGAGACGCTCGAGTTCTCGGGAGACGCGTTCCGCGCCGTCGATGAGGATTGCTTCTTTGGCAACGAGCTCGAAAGCCTCCGCGTGTGCTCGTTCGAGTGCGTCCCTCTGGCTTTGCGATAATCCAAGGTCAAAGGTCCGGTCGAGCGCTTTGAGAAGCAGCCGTCCGTTCATTCCCACTCGCCGATGAATCGCGACCGCCGGAATATGAAGCCCCGCGTCGCGAACGGCTTTCGTCCACGCGGCGACGTGCTGATAGGCGGAGTCGACTAGGGTCCCGTCGAGGTCGAAGAGCAATGCTTTCATCGATCGAAAGATACCCGGTTTGCGGGATAATCCAAGACCTAGTCTCGGTCGCGGCCGAACTCGGCGCGAAGCTCTCCTTTGGCGCGCTCGAGGATGCGCAGCTGCTTCTGGGGGAGCGCCTTTCCAGCGCGATTGATGTAGAACGTCAGCATCGACATCGCCGATTGCAACGGTGTTCCTTTCCGCCGCGTGCTGTGTTCGGCGGAACGCTTGAGCGATCGCGCAATCTCCGCAGGGTCGTCTTTCGTGAATACCGATTCTTCGAGATCCAGCGAGTCGCTACGCGCGGTAACGGATTGAGACCATTTTTTTGCTGTCATTCCCTGACTATACCCGGCGCATCCAGCTGGCCGTCAGGCGACTGGCGCAAGGAGCGGGCAAGCAGCTTCGTAGCCTCCAAAACGCGAGAGCGCTCGGGCTTGAGCGCGCCGTAGTTTAATCATCTCGGCTTTCTTGACTTCGCCAAACGACCAGGCGCGAATTCCCTCCGGCGACGCCACGCCGATGCTCATGGCGTCGAAGTTGTTGACGTCAACGAGGTTCAAAAGAAGGACTCCATCGCGCCCGCTTCGCCGCCGCCTACGCGGGAGGGCGCATCCCACGTCGTCACGAGGGGTCCCACCGTCGCGGCGGGACGGGGCACAGCCACTGATATTAGCTACGCGGCACAAGGCCGCTCAAGGAAGTAATCGGCCGCCCTTCCCAAACTAATGGCTCGCTCAGGCAAATTGTGTACGCCGCTTCTACGACACGATCTCCGATGGCCGGCCTTCGCCTCGGCGCAACGGCTCGGAGATGCTGGCACGTAAGCTCGCCTCACATGGTGTCGTGCTGATCGGGCACCGAAACCCGGATCGAATATCACAATCTACGGCGACGATCCCAGCGCGAAAGCGCTGGTCGATCGTGCGTTGCAGTCCGCGGGCGGTCCTTTGACGGACCGCGGACCGCTATCGAGTGCGAAGGAGCTAGAGGCTCCCGCCTAGCTCTTTTTCCTCGAGGACTTGCGTGCGGGGGGCACTTTCCCCCCGGCGCGCCGCGCCTGGCTCAACCCGATCGCAATCGCTTGCTTTCGGCTTTTTACTTTCTTACCAGACCGGCCCGACTTGAGCTGGCCGTGTTTGTACTCGCGCATGACTTTGCCGACCTTGCGCTGCGACTTCTTGCCGTATTTGCGGGTCAACTTTTTACGCGCGGTCGTCTTCTTACGCTCGGTCGCCTTCTTTCGGGTAGTCGAATTCTTGCGTGTAGCCGAGCTTTTTCGTGGGCTCTCTTTTTTGCGTGAAGCCGTCTTTTTTCGAGTCGTCTTTTTGCGTTCAGCCATTTAAGGTATTCTCTCCTTAGCTGCTCAGACGGGGGCGCCTCGGCCCTTCAACAGACTGAACACGATCAGCACGAGCACGACGATCACCAGAATGTGGATCAAGCCGCCGCCGAAGTGCTGCAAGAAGCCGATCGGCCAGAAGAAAAACAGAACCAGGATGAGTCGCCCCGGACTAAACCTTCCATTTTCACCTCCTAATATGGGGTGCAACGTTGCGCTCTTGTTGCCCAAAATACGGCCAACCAAAGCCTCCCCTGATTAATTTTCGTCTTTGAGATAGAGCGTCCAAGGCTTTTCGGGGTGATGGTCGGGCGGAAACCTTTACCCGGTAGCCAGGTGAATGCGGTGCCCGCACTCCGAGCATTCGTAGGCCCCGCCAACGGGGACTGGATCGCCGGCTGTGCCGAAGATTTCTGCCATGGCCTTCCTTTCCACAAGCGCTGCAGGCTCAATCAGCACGCGTTTCGCGGCCCGGCACGGCGGGGATATCGAAAGCATGGACGAGTTAAAAGATAGACGGGTAGCCGTGGTGGTCGGCGACGGCTTCGAAGAGAGCGAGCTCATCGAGCCCACCAAGGCGTTGCGAGCCGCGGGTGCGCGCGTCGATATTATTTCGCCGAAAAGCGACCCGATCCAAGCGTTTAAACACCATCAACCGACGATCAAAGTCGACGTTGACGCCACGCTCGATCAGGCATGGCCCGAAGATTACGATGCGCTGTTGCTTCCCGGCGGCGCACTTAACGCCGACGGCTTGCGTACCGATCCTAAAGTTCAGAGCTTCGTCAAGCAAATGGACTCGCAAGGAAAGCCGATAGCGGTAATCTGCCACGGACCGTGGGTTTTGGTGTCGGCCGGTTTGGCCGAAGGACGTACGCTGACGAGCTGGCCGACGATAACCGACGACTTGCGCAACGCCGGTGCGCAATGGGTTGACCGTGAGGTCGTCGTCGATCGTAACTTGGTAACCAGCCGCGGTCCCAAAGACCTTCCCGCCTTCAACGAACAAATGTTGACCTTATTCGCCCACGCGAAGGGGTCGAGAGTTGCTGATGCCAGTAGCCGTGTTTGAGAACGAACCCGATGCCGAGGCGACCGCAGTAACGCTGCGCGAGCTCGGCTTTAAGACCGAAGTGATTCTACCGGCGTCGAACACGTTCGACGAACGCACGAAGGACTTTTTTCAAGGGAAAGCGGCGCCGTTCCAACTGCATGCGGTCGTGACCAGCGACGCCGACAGCGAACACTTCGTTCGCACGGTGCAGCGACACTACGGCACGGTGATTGGCGGCGACGCCTAACGCCGTCGGCGCGGCGAGGTTTCTACCGGCGCGCCGCTCGCTTCGACGTCTTCGCACCGCGGCGGCCGGCTGCCGCGGTTGCGATCTCTACAAATTCGCTACCCAGACCGTCTTTGGTGAAGGCGCCGCGCGGGCGCGCTGCGTGCTCGTCGGCGAACAACCTGGAGATAGCGAAGATCGTTTGGGGCATCCCTTTGTGGGGCCGGCCGGAAAGATGCTCCACCAAGCGATGGAAACAGCCGGGCTGCCCGAGCGCGACGTCTACGTCACTAATGCCGTCAAGCACTTCAAGTTCGTTGTTCGCGGCAAGCGCCGCATTCACGCTAAGCCGCGCGCGATCGAGATTCGCGCCTGTCACTCCTGGCTCGAAGCGGAACTCAAAGTGATCCGGCCCGATCTCGTCGTCGCGCTCGGCGCCACGGCGGCCCAGGCGCTCTTTGGACCGTCGTTTCGCTTGACGGCTAACCGCGGCCGCGTGTTCGACGGGCTGCTCGCAATGCCGGCGCTTGCGACGATTCATCCGTCGGCTATCCTGCGCGCGCCCGACGCCCGTGCACGCTACGAAGCCATGGCCTCGTTTATCGAAGACCTTCGAACTGTAAACGAAGCCCTCAATGGTAAAAGGAAACATGAAAAACATTCGAGATAACGATGCCGGCTTCTCCGTACTTGACAACGGCGGCGATATACAAACGGCCGTGATGATCTTAGGGCCCGGCGATGCCAGCGGGCCGCATGGATACGAGCACGCCGAAAGCACGCAAGTGCTATTCGTCCACGACGGCGAGTTGGAAGCCGAACTGGACGGCAAGAAGTTTACGATTCGATCCGGCGACAGCGTCATAGTCGCCAAGGGCGTCGCGCACCGTTTCGTCAACCGCGCGCAACGGCGCGCAGTAACCTTTAACGTCTACTCGCCGCCGGCGTACTAACTCCGGATCGATCGTCGACTTGGCGCCGCACCGATTATCGCGCTCGTCCGAACCGACGAGATGCCGGTGCGCAACTTCACCGCCCAGATACCCCGAGATTCCGAGCACGACGATGCCGAGCCCGGTCAACGCATAGCCGGCAACGGCGGTGTGGTCCTGGAAGCGGATCGCACAAGCCCAGCCGAGTACGAGAATCGCCGCGACGTTGAGCGCCATGTGCCAGCCCGCTAGGTTTTTGGCAACCGCGGTCATCGGTGCGCTCAAGTAGTCGATGAAACCAAAGAAGGCCGCGACGAGCGAACCGACGAGGCCGAAGAGCAGCAGCCAGGTGCTCATCTGCGCCCAAAAAGCCGGACCCGCCCAAATCGAAATAATGTCAGAAGTAACCGCAGCGATGAAACACCCGATCGGAATAGTGACCAGTACGGGGTGGAGGGTATGTCCGGCAATTTGTAGCTTTGCCTTGCATGCTTCATCCTACCCGCTGGTCGCGCCGCTTAAAGCTACCCGTGCTTGATTACGCGATCGGAAAAAAAGCTTGAGGGAGTTTCGATACGCAACTCGAGTCCATGTAGTTCACGGCACTGAGATCGACAATGGCGTCGCCCCGCTCATAGCTGGCGCGAGCAGACTCTCAAACTCGGCAGCCGATGCGGTGTCCCATTCGGGTGTTCGAAATGGATTACGAGCGGTTGGCTCATTTTGATCCTCCCTGCCTGCGTGATCCACGAGGCTTATCATGAGGAGGAGCCCGCCGCCCTGCCTACCGTCGGCAAGAATAGGATTAATGTGAAAGGACCCGAGACGATGCGTGATCCTGGGTCCCGGGGGTGCGAGCACCCTCGAGGGTGCTTTTACCCCTTCCTGGTCTATTAGGAACAGGCAGCACAGAGTGGCTTGCGTCACGCAAATTTCCGAATGAAGGGCGGCCTAAAGACCGCCCCTTCCCCATAAGCCGCGCTTCGGCGACGCCCTGCGCAATCAGCGGTAGCCGGCGGCCAATACTTTCCTTAAAGCGTATTCCTGATGTCAACGTTAGCCCAACCGTCCTTGTCACCGCGCCAATGAAAGTTCGAACGGCGAACGATCTTTGCGATTCCCGAAGCACCCCCGCAATCTCTGTGGTCAACGATTGTGCCCTTTGCGTGGAGCGTCAGTGATACGACAAGGTCAACCGGCCCTGCACTTGAGTTCGTAAACTAACTTTGCACGGGGCGACGCGGACGATGCCGCTGTGCCGGCAAAAGTCCGGTGACATCTCAGCTTTCGTAAGCATGAAACGGTGAATTGAATAATACGCTGAACGTACCGCCAGCGGCCTGGTCGTTATACCCCGCGCAATCCGTCACCGCGACCGTATGCGCGTTTGATCCAGAAGTTAAAACGTCGATGGCGCTGCTGTAGGCGGAATATCCTGTCGCATTGCAATTACGGATAAACACATTAGACACGGCCACTGTCGCCGCGTTGACGACGATGCCGTTAACGGTAACGGTATCCCCACTAACGTCGCAAGAGTCAATAATGACATCCGAAACACCACCTTCTACGTGAATACCAGCTACCGCGTTGCCCGTCGCTTGGCATGAGGAAACGAGAACATTTGCCACGGAGGAATCCAAGTAGATACCTACGTCCTGCCTTGGAGACCCCGTAGGACTTCCAGATAGAACGATCCATTGGTATCTACCGATGCAATTGACCCCAATGATCCTGAGGCCCTCCGTACCAGTGGCGTAGATGCCGTTGGCCGGTGCTGATCCAGCAAGGTTGTTTCCCGAGTACATCCCACCGAGGATCTCGATGTCGCTGCCGCCTGTTATCGACATGCCCGCCCCCGGGAAGCGAGATGAATAGCACGATACGAATCTAACGTTTTCAATCGTCGTGCCGGAGGCCTCGTTGATAATGATCCCACCCGTGCCGCCCGCGGCATTCATATTAGAATCGCCGGGCTCGAACTCACAACCTTCAAAGATCAGTTGGGAAATAAAAGTTGGGTTGTCTTCAGTGTCGTCAGTCTTAATAAGCAACGCTGTACCGATAATGTCATCCGTGTCGTTTGTCGGGCCGACGTAGCATGACACGTTGCTAAAGTGACATTTAACAACGTTCCATCCCAGCTTGGGAGCAATAACAATACCGCTGCTAAAACCATCCATTCTAACGTTTGAGACTCTGAGGTGTTCCGCGCAAATGACCAGCATAGCGGTGGACCCTTGCGGCGCGCCAGAACTTACGCGAAAAGTAGAGTTCGAAATGTGGGTCTCAATTGAGTGCGCCGGTTTGGCGCTAATGTGATTATTCGAGGCGCCAATCTGAACAGCAGTGCCTATGATCTGGTCATATACTATCGTGCAATCGTCAATGACTGCCTGGAGACTGTTTTCGAACCATACGCCTACGGGACAATCCTCAAAAATGCAGCGAATTACGCGAACGTTCTGGCCGCCGTCGTTAATGGCGTTGTTGGTTCCTAGCGCGGGGACGTGAATCGCTGCGACGCCGCTGGTGTCACCAGAATCGACGAATCTGAAACGTAAGTCCTCAAAGGTTATGCCGCCGATATCTGCGTCATGGCTTCCGGCTGTTTCGACGAAGAACATATCTCCAAAGCCGTTATCCCCGGCGACCATGGTAATTCTCGCATTGCCGGTGCCAAGGAAGCGCAGCGGCCAGTAACAGGGAACCAACACCGCGGCATTAGGGTTAGTCGGCGCAAGTGGTGATGGTATGGCTATAAAGTACTCGGCGCCCTGGTCCAGATATGGACCTGGCCCGACCGGCCCGGGGACTTCTGAGTTGCCTGGAAACAGAATCGTTGCGCCCAGTGCGAGCGGCCCACCTGAAATACAGCCGCTCGTTGTCGCGTTCTGGGCGATCAGGATGATTGCCTGGAGGACCTTTGCGTTGTTCTCAGCGGTTATCGAGCTGTTATCATTAGCGATCATCCTGAGGCCCGGCAGCCAAGGGTCGAGGACATTGAAGATTCCGGGCGCTGAAAAGTAAGACATCAGATCCCTCCGAAATGCTTAGCTGGTTGAGCGCGTTGCTTAGAAGTTGCGTGGACGACTGTACTCACCGTTACGCCGGTAAATTGGGCCGATGACCCGGCGGCCTTCTTAATGATACGTTTCGCATTCCCGCCTTTGGGATATGCCCATAGGCCTACGTTAGGGGCTGCTTGATGCGCGCGTAGCGGCACCAAGACTGTGCTGCCATAGATCCAAGATTCTTGAGGCGCAGTTTTGATTCCGTTGAATTTGGTTTGGCTGACGACGTGGGCAACCGACCCGCTTATTGAGAGTCGGTCGATTGCCAGAGTATTGAGGGGCTTCTTGATGTTAGCGCCAATCTGCACGGTAATATACGCACCGTCCCACTGAACCTGTCCCGGGTTGTAGACGATTGGCTGATCAAGGTTAAGGTTCGAAAACATGTCGCCACCCGCAGACAACTCGGCTAACCAGAGGCCAGAGTTTCCGAATCCATCGACGAAAAGATTACCTTCATTGTCGTACCCGCAGTAGTATGCGGGAAAATCCGTCTGGTAACGGGTCGCGTTTCCGCTTGCACCTTTGAATATTGCAACCCCGCTATATCCAATGAGTGTAACCGCTAGATCGCCAGTCGTCGGGTCTACCGAGCAACCATTTCCATCATCCGGCAAGGATAGCGTGACTGTGGGCTTCGTTGCTCCGTGCGCGTATTCCGAAATCCCGCCAGGTCCGGGCAGAAAGACATTCCCAGAACTGTCGGAACATGCGCCATTTGCCGTCTGAGCATTTGTTCCGATTAGCTTGCCGTCAGGATACGAGAGAATATACGACTTGCCGGCGAGCCCTGACAGATACATGAGATCGCCATACTTGCCTTGCTGCGCCGTCTCGCGCGCCGATGGCCCCTCCGGAATTGTGGCCGTGGGTTGCGACGATCCGCCGCACCCGGCTAAAAGTAAAATCGCCACGCCCATAGCGGATGCGCGGCCTAGCGGAAATAAAGTCATCGTGTTCCTCTTTCTTGACCTCGGGGGGGTCCTGAAAGAAATGATTCGACTGGCCAAATGGGTTCCCCGCAACCGGTCGGCTCTAATTGAGACTTAAGGCCTAGCGGCGTTTTGACTAGGGTTACAAGACGAGTAACTGATCATTGAAATCAAAAGTAACGGGGGTCAAAATCCGTTTCCCGACGAGCTCTGCTGACGGTTCCATCCGGCGCGAAGCCGGGCTACGTGACGCTGCGAAAAGACCCGGGCGCTATGCGAACTCCGTTTGGCGGGATTCACGACCACAGTATACCACCGGACGCGGTCTCTACGTTGCCGACCCATCCCGCCTCCTTCCGTACAGCTGTACGTCGAACAAGTGTCACGGCGGCCAGATGTTCGGCAAGTCGTTTCTTTACCTCTTGCCGGGGAAAGGCACGGAGATCTCGCCCTTGTCCTTACCGATACTGATTCGGGTGCGCACCGTCAGCGGGCGCGTCGTCGGATCGACCCAGATCTCCCCGAAGGTTGCATTATCAATGCTGACCAGCTGAGAAGATTTCCGTCCATGCTCTCGCTGACAGTTACACGCGCATAGTCGCCGCCGGCCTGACGTGCAGCCAGGTCGCCGAGACGCACGACCTGCTGTACGTAGAAGTCCCTGAGCTGGCCCGAGTCGACGCCGAAGACCTTGCGATCTGCTGGGCGCGTCGGCTATCTAACGAGCTGAAGGCGGTAAACTGAGTCACCTTGACGCCGAGCGCGCGTTGATTCTTTTCCATACAAAAAGTGGGTTAGAGAGCTGCGGTTGTGCCCCTCCCGGGGCGCTTAGGAGCTTGATTCGTAAGTAAACTCGATCCGGGTAACAGCGCTTTCGAGGTCGCAGCCGTGCGAGAACGCGAACCACTCGACAAACTCGGTGGGGTTTGAAAGACGCGGATCGTGGCCGAAGCCCTCGAGCCGGCATTCCTCGAGACCGTACTCGCGCTCGTGCCACATCTTGATCAGGGCGTTCTTGCCTGACGCCTACAACTCGGATCGTCGCGAGGCGCTCGACCTTCTCGCCTTTGCGCAAGCCGCGCGATTTTACGACGGCCGAGAGCAGATCACCAGTTTTGAGGAACCGCCAGCCCACACGGCGCGTGACCGTCTTCGTCCGATGGCGGATCTGTTGCGCCGTGTGGGCGAAGCTGATGTTGCGCAGAGATTAGGGCGTGTTTTCGATTGAGCAGGTCCACAAAATGTATGCTTGCGGCGATAAGGATCACAGCGACGTAGTTGGCGGCGAGCTTTTCGTATCTCGTAGCTACGCGCCTCCATTGCTTGAGTCGATTGATGCATCGTTCGATCACATTGCGCTGGCGGTACCGAGCTTTGTCGAACGTTGTGGTCCGTATCCGGTTCGAACGCGAGGGAATGATTGGCTCGATGCCGCGCCGGCGCAATGCGGTTCGCAGCGCCGCACTGTCGTAGCCTTTGTCGCCGGCCAAACGCTTTGGGCGCAGCCTCGGGCGGCCGCGGCGGACACCCTTGATCTCACCGGCATCGACGAGTCTCACGAGTTGCGGCGCGTCGTGTTTCTCGCCGCCGGTGAGCGAAAGACGAGCGGGTTGCCCTTACTATCAGTGCGCAAATGGATTTTCGTACCGAACCCTCCTCGGCTGCGGCCGAGCGCGCGGGGAGCCCCTTTTTTCCACCAGCTGCGTGCTGGTGGGCTCGAATCACGGTACTGTCAACGCAGTGCATCTCCCAGTCCAGCAATCCGCGCCCATCGGCTTGAGTTTGTAGAGCTTTGAAGACCTTGAACAACGTACCGTTCCGCCGCCATCGGTAGAATCGAGTGGCGATCGTCCTCCACGGCCCATGTTCAGCCGGCAAATCCCGCCAAGGCGCACCGGTACGCACCAACCAGAGGATCGCATTGAAAAACCTCCGATGGCTAATCGAAGGCCTTCCGATCAGGGGTTTTTGCGGCGGCAGCAAGGGTTCTATGCACGCCCACTGCTCGTCCGAGAGGCTATGTCGTGGCATAGCCTCAAAAAATTCCTACGAATACCGGCACTATCCTTCAAACCACTTTGAAAACACGCCCTAGTCTCTGATTCGCTCCTGGAGCGACTTAAACGTTGCCGGACCCATATTGAGCGTGATCAGGAGCGGATCTACAAATGGGTTCTCAGTAGCGCTGTCTTCCGGGACGAACCCAACGGAACTCTGCACGATGTCGCCATTTGGGGGACCGGCGACCGCAGTGTACCCCTTCGCCCGGAAGTTCTCTGGGAGATTGATCTCGCTACGCTCGGGGACCGCTCTCGTATTGCCGAGGGTCATCGTTCCGTCTCCGCCCATCGCAGCCCGCGCGTTCGATTCGCGATCGAGCGCGATCTCGAACTCCTGGCCATCGGCGTCCACGAAGATCAGCGTGTAAGCCCAGCCCTTTGGGGCTGAAGCGTCTCTTTCCATACGCGAGCCCTTAAGGGTCGCGACTTGTGATTTTTTCGTCATGTTTGATCAATTTGCGTGCGCGTGGCGCGCGGCCCTGCGAAAAGAGTGCGCGCGGTAAAGGGGCGCTATCATTTTTTACGCTTTGGGACCTTGGCCAGCCAGGACCCCACGTCGTCGAGCCTGATTCGTTGACGCCCCCTTCGCATCTGAGGCGAAAATAGCTCGCCCCGATCATCGAAGTAGAGTAGAAGCCATGCCAGCAGGTTCGCGCGCTCTGCGGCCGTCGAGCGCACTATATCCTTGAGCGTCGCCAAGTTGGGCTGAAAGTCGTCCTGGCGCTCGAACTGTGGAGGGCGTGCCATTGGACCTCCCGATTCCCAAAGTCGTCCCGATCGCCCTAGTCGGGCAAGCCGTCGTGCATACCTCGCGGCTCGCCATCCCAGTCGGGCGGATGCCGACGCGCGCGCTTGAAGGTCCATGTAATATCTGCGGCCTCTTCGACCTCCAGATGACCACCCGGAACTCATCGCTAACCACCTTGCGAACGGTCCTCCAGTCCTGCGAGAGCGAATCCCGCGACCCTAGATCAAGGCTGTGCATCACCCTATCCACGCCGCTCGTCGTCGCGACGCGGAGCGGTTCCCACATATGCGCAGCGTCAATCCCGTAAACAAACCGTACGGCCGCCTCGCCACGACGCAGACCGACTGGTGCAGACTATTTCGGCGCAAAGCTGACGGCAGAGCCGAACGCCTGAACCCCGTTGCCCGGGATCTGTTTTGTTCGAACTCCGCCTTGAGGATATCTCCAGAATCTCGTGGCGCCGTACTGATTATCCGACCGAATAACGCGATGGGCCGTCTTACCCTCTTTCTCGTTGGAGCTATCGGGAAGGAGATTTGCACGACCTTCGCAAACTTTTCGAGGCTCTGTCGAGCCCTGCTCTTGTCCGCGTCTGCCGGAGAATGTGAGATCGAAGAATGGCTCCTTCATCCGGGCTACTCACTGCAACGTATTGTCCATCCCATTTAGCATTTGCCGCGCCTTGAGGTGTGTGGCTCAACGCGATGACTTCCAAAACTACCAGCGCCCGCCTGGAGCCCGGCGAAAACAAAAGTGCCGGCGGTTCCGTAGCCGGTGACGTAAAGATCACCCGAGGCGTCGTACGCGCAAGACGAATATTTGATGAATTCTCGCGGATTCGTATACGTCACGGGCGGTTTACTTGCGCTTTTGTAAACGGTAAGGTTCCCACACCTCCGTCTACGGCCCATCCTCGTTTGCAACGGCCAAGTCTCCCGTTTTGAGGTCTACTGAACAGGCCACTGCGTAGAGCGTCCCGTCTTCGATCGATGAAATCGGCTGAGTGCCACCGTGCGAATATTCGTTGATTTGGCCATACATTGTGACCCAAACGTTTCCTTTGGCGTCGGAACAAAGGCCAAACGGCGCAGCCGAGAGCCCGATCTCGCCGACCTTCTTCCCTTCGGGGTACGAGTAGACGTCCACAGTATTGTCAATTGGACGCGAAATATACAGAAGGTTCCCACTTGCAGACACCGGATCAATCCACGAACCACGATGTTCCGCGTACTTTGTCGCAGCCGGGGCTTGCGAGACGTCTGCGGGTTACTCCGACCTCTGCCGGCTATCCGCGTCGAGGTCGTCGAGCATAACGGAGATCGTCTCGCTGTTTTGGATATTCCGGGCTTCGTCGAGACGCCGCCCTGCTTCCAAAAGGACAGCCGATGTCATCGTGATGGCCACGTCGGCCCGCGCGCGCACTTCCGCCGCGGCGACGTTCTTATTCGAACGCCAGCGTCTCAGACCACGCGCCTGTGCGAGCCTGACGATTGGCGTGCCATTTGGAGCCGACTGGTACGGAACGTCCGAGGATCGGTGACGTTTGATGAAGCCGGCGACAGTGGTGAGGCCGAGGCTGGCGAGGCCGATGAGAAAGCGCGGGACGAATACGACGCCGAGTACCGGGAGGAGGAAATCAATTTCCGGCTGCCGTTCGGCGTCCGACCACGGTTGGCATTGTTGGGGTAACGCTCCGACCGGAAACGTATGCACGCGATCGTATTCCGGCGACTGAAACTTAAGGGCGCGTTGGACGTGGCTCGCGCTTCGGTGACAGTCCCGGGCGCGGGTGTCGTGGCTGCAACGCTGTTTGCCGAAACTGAGTTTCGGAATACGTATAGTGGCGTGATGCTCGTGCGGAATTATCCAGAGCCGCACGAATGCGACATCTGGCGTGTTGCGCAACAAGCGGATACCTGATCTATCGCAGAGTCCTGCCGACGGAATATGACGAGAACAACACGCTTCAACGCTTGGATCGGAAGCTACCATTTCTGGTCTTGCGCTCCGGTTGAAGCTGTTGTTGGAGTTTGCCGCGCGTCTTTCGCGGGAGATGGCGGCGAGCGAGGAGCGGATTGATCTCTGCAGTCGCGGTCAGCGGCCTGGCAAATCGTAAGGTCGAGGACGACTCCGAGCGCCATGGCCTAGCGGTCCCGTCGCTGGCATCCCTGGGCGGTCCCGGTTATCCGGGGACAGAGCAAGTTGCGAGTCTACGGCGGCGGATGTCGGTCGAAGAGCTTCTGGGCTCGCACGACAGCCTGGCGGTCGAGCTTTACCAGGAGGCGCTTTGGGCGTTCGGGATTGAAACTTCGGCTATGGCGGGGGGAGCGCTGCAGAGGCATTTTAGGGCGCCTTCCATCACGGGCGCCCAGCCTGGACAGTAAGCGGGGAGGGGCTTTCCGGGACCTGCCGGGAGTGGCGATCTAAAGCATGCTGCGGCGATTAGAACACTCATTTGCCGCAAACCTTGCGGTGAATAGATCTTGCAAATACGGCATAGGTCCATCATCGCTGCAAAGGATGCGGCGATTATGACCTCTTACATCCATGAGCGCAACGATCGGCCTAGATTTAAGCTCGATCAGGAAAGCGTAGCCAGGAAGCTAGCGACTGCATGGCACCTGCAAGGGCGGCTGATCGGCCGCATGGAGAGGCTCGGTTTCCCGTTACGGGCTGAGGCGACGCTACGGAGCCTGACCGAGGAAATCTTGAATCCAACGAGATCGAGGGGGAGCACCTTAATAAAGAACAAGTGCGATCGTCAGTCGCGCGACGCCTTGGCATTGATATTGGCGCCTTGGCGCCGACTGATCGCAATGTAGAGGGCGTCGTGGAGATGATGCTCGACGCGACGCAAAAGTATAATGGAACCATTGACGAAAACGCGGCTCTTTCGCCTGCATGCAGCGTTATTCCCTACTGGTTACAGCGGTATCAACAAAATGAGCGTTGGCGCCTGGAGGAAAGACTTGGGCGGTCCGATGCAGGTTGTCTCGGGGCCTTATGGTCGAGAGCGTGTGCACTACGAAGCGCCGGCCGCGCCGCGTGTCAATGAGGAAATGGTCGCCTTCCTGCGCTGGTTCAACGCTTCCGATGGCACTGATCTCGTGATGAAGTCCGGTATCGCGCATTTGTGGTTCGTGACGATTCATCCGTTTGACGATGGCAACGGCCGTATTGCGCGTGCGCTCACGGATCTTTTGCTCGCACGCTCGGAAAAGACTTCGCAACGTTTCTATAGCATGTCCGCGCAGATCCAAGCGGAACGCAATGAATACTATCGGCTTCTTGAGACGACCCAAAGAGGTAACCTTGATATGACACCCTGGATGTCCTGGTTTCTCGACTGTCTCGGCCGAGCCTTCGAAAATGCGGCAAGCGTATCTGGGGCCGTGTTGGCAAAGGCGCAGTTTTGGGAGCGGCATCGCGAGGCTGAGCTGAATGCTCGCCAGCGATTGATGGTGAACAAGTTGCTTGACGGTTTCGATGGAAAGCTAACCTCGGGAAAGTGGGCAAAGATTGCTAAGACGTTGACGGATACGGCCTTGCGCGATATCGATGGGCTCGTCACGCTCGGGATTCTTACGAGAGATGCCGCTGGTGGACGAAGCACGAGCTACTCGTTAGCTTTCAACTCATCGGCGCTCCCGGGAGCAGGTTAGGTATGGCGACGATTCAAGAGCAGATAGCGACAAGATTTCTGGAGAAGCTTTCGGCGCCCGGGGACGTCGAGGACGATAAGGTCGCGAGGCTTCTAGAAGCTTATGTGCTCCAAAATAAAATCTCGCCTGATGATATCATTGCCGTTTTTACGGCAACTGAGAGCGGCGATATCAAGTGATTAAATTCGACAGTGCACATCGAGGAAGTCAAGGGCACTCCGCAAGCCCGACATCGATTTTCGGAAAGAAACCTTCGCGATTTCCGGCCCGAACGAGTCAGGGAAAAGTGGGGTAATTGAGACTAACATTGAGTTTGGCTTGACCGGGGAAATGGGACGGTCCAAGCCGGCCACCGTGGCCACTTGAAAACCGGCCAAGAGGTCGGTGGCCACTTGAAAATAGGCCACGGCTAAGGTCGCCGCCTAGCTCGGGCTTCTCGGCGAACAGCGCCGCCATGAACGCACTGAGCATGACGGAACGCAACAAGATCATCGGGCTGCTGAGCATGGGCTGGACCCAGCGGCAGATCGTGGTAACGGCACCGAGCTTTTGACCCCCTAGCGGCGGCCAAGAATTGACCCCCTCACAGAACCGAGGGTGCTCCTCTCGAAGGATGGGCTTAACGAACAAGTCCCTCCCCAAAAGGAGCACCGAGGAGGTTGATTACTTTGGATACATGGGAAACCATTCGTCTTCGCTGCGTGCGCGATCGCGAGCCGGTCAAGACCGTCGCTCGTGAGCTTGGCCTTTGGAAGAAACAGCGCGGTTAAGAAATACATCCGCTCGCTGCAAGCGCCGCAATACCAGAGCCCTAAGCGGACGCTTCGCCTGGATGCATACCGCTACCACATCGACAACTTGATTCGCCGATCGCCGAAGATAACGGCGGTTCGCATTGGCAACCAGCTACGCGCGTTCGTCGATCCGGATCTAGAAATCAGCGAACGCACGCTGCGCCAGTACGTTGCCAATCGCCGGCGCGAGATTGTCGGCAAAGAAGCCTTCGTGCGAGCGCTCTATGTCCCCGGCGATCAGATGCAGTTCTACTTCACGCCCGTCAAACTCGTCGTCGCCGGTGTGCTGACCGTTGTGCACCTGTTCGTCGCCCGTCTGAGCTACAGCGGTCGGATCTTCGCGCGCGTCTCGTTGCGCGAGGATCAGGTCGCCCTTTTCGCCGGTATCTTGGGCGCCGTCGTGCACTTTGGCGGCGTTCCCAG
>CAWHZL010000005.1:0-12327 GCA_963833845.1 Vulcanimicrobiota bacterium | reverse complement strand
AGCGCATCCATAGGCCGTTAGCCTGACGGCCACTCCCAACGCGTAAAATCGGCGGCATGTTCGATCTCGCCGATTCCTTACTCGCCGCGATGGCCACCGGGCGTCGTCAGCTGCTCGACGCTCAGCGAGCCGTTGCGGATGCAAACTCGGGGCGAGTCCCCGGACGCCGCGCCGACGCGGCGATGGCGCAGACCGCGCGAGCGGCGATCTTTTCGGAGGCGCTTCTGGCGGCCGCGCACGCGCGCTTCGAAGAGATCAAGGTGGTGACGAAGTGACCGTCGATCTTCTCGACGCGTCTGCGAGCGGCATGGACGCGCAGCGTGCGGCGCTCGACGTTGCTGCTCGAAACATCGCAGCCGCTGAGGCGGCCGGACCGAACGGGTCGTACCCCCGGATGATTCCCGAGTTTAGCGTTGTTGACTCCGACGCCGGCGACCCGCGTGTCGAGTTCTCCGGGACGAGGCTCGAGCGCGGGACGAACGTCGATATTCTCTCTGAGATGATCGCCGTGATGAATGCATCGCGTGCGTACGAATCCGACGCCTCGATCTTCGACGTCGGTAAGACGCTCGCTGAAAAAACGATCGAGCTGGGGCGTTTATGAGGGTCGAACCACTGGTGATCGATGAGGTGCCGCTGGCGCCTCCTGCTCCGGCAGACGGCGGCGGATTCGCAGCGGCGATCGACGCACTCGGACAGACACTGGCCGGCGCGCAACGCGCGGAGGATGCATTCGCCTACGGTTCGGGCTCGCTGCAGGAAGCGATCTACGAGCGAACGAGGGCCGACGTCGCGCTCTCGGCGGCGACGGCTTCGGCGCAGCGCCTTGCGCAATCGCTCTCCTCCGTCCTCAACATGCAAGTCTAATTTCTTCGGTGATGCACGCGTTGACGCTGCTCGGCAGCCGCTGGAACGCCCTCTCTCGCGCGGCGCGGGTGTGCGTGAGCGGCGCCGCGTTGGCGATCCTAACGCTCTCGCTCACGTTTACGATTCTGGCACACGCGCCGCGGGTCGCACTCTTCGCCGCGCCCTTACATCCCGAACAGCTCGGTGAAGTCGACGAACGGCTAGCCGCCTGGAACATTCCTTTCACCGCGACCACCGACAACGTGATCGTCGATGTGGGTCGCCGTAACGATCTGCTGCTGCGGCTCTCGCTCGCCGGCGTTCCGCATCCACACCTCTCGAGCACCGGAGAGGCCTTGGGCACGATCGGCGTGCTGACTCCGCAAGCCGTAGTCGACGCGCAGACTCGGGCCGGGCTGGCCGGCGACATCGAAACCGGACTACGCGGAATCGACGGCGTTGACGACGCGCGAGTGATCGTCGCGCCGGCGAAGCCGCCCGAGTTTGCCGACGAAACGGCGCACGACGCAAGCGCGAGCGTGCGGCTGAGGTTGCGTGCCGGATCGCAACTCCCGCAGGAGACGATCGACGGCATTCGTGCGTTCGTCGCCGCGAGCGTCGCCGAACTCTCGCCGAAGCGCGTAACGATCCTCGACGATCGCGGCGTCGCGCTCGGAGAGAGAACCGAGCGCAACGGCGATGCCGCTGAGGTTCAGGCGTCGCTTCAAACGGCGCTCGACGCCGCCTTCGGCGACGGAACGACGATCGTTCGCGTGCGCGCGGAGTACGCGAACGAGCAGGTCTCGGAACGCGACGTTCGCCGGCTGCCTGTCGGCCCCCAAGCGATTGCCGGTACGAGGCGTACCGAGAGCTTTGACGGCGGCGGCAAGCGCTACCGTCGCGCCGAGGAAGGTGCGGATCGCGGAAGCGACACCCGGGAAGTTACATCGCAGGCGTCGCCGGGAGGGTTGCGGAGGCTTTCGACCGCGGTCTTCGTCGACCGCGGACGGTCGACGGACCTTGCGAAGATTCGCGAGCTTGCCGAGGCGACGGTTGGTTTCGACGCGCGCCGGGGCGATCTCTTGGCGGTCGAAGCCGTCAGTTTCCATCAGGTGCCTGAAATGCGCCGGGATGCTTGGTCGCTGGTGTATGCTGCACTCATTCCGCTCGCGCCGGCGCTCGTCATTGCCATCGCTTTGATCGTTTGCGTTCGGCTCGCGATTCCGCCATGCGGCGCGCTCGTGCAATCGTTAATGGAACGCGCGGCGCTGGAGCGCAGATCGAAAGAAGCCGCAGGTTTTGCACCGGCACGCGTTCGCAGCATGCTCGAAGAAGAGCCGCCGTACGCCGCGGCGGCGATCATTAGCGCACTTCCGGCCGCGACGGCAACCGCGGTGCTCGAGCTCTATCCGCCGCACGAGCGTGAGGCAATCGTGCGACGGATGCAGCGCAGTCACGCGCCATTGCTCGACGAAGCGCAGGAGCTGCTTCGCCGCCATGCGTGAGTTCGTTCCGTTGACGGCGCTCTTGCGTCCGCTGCAACCTCCCGACGAAGCGCCAGCCCCGGAAGTCGAGATCCGGCCCGATCTCGATCGGACGACGTCGTTCGACGCCCACGCGGCCGATGAGTATGCGATGACCTTCGGCGCGATTCGCCGTTTTCGTGCGGCGCTCGCCGACGCGCTCGATGCCGCGGTCGCCCGCCTGCTGCTTGAGATCGCGGAGAACGTGCTGGCACGCGAACTCGCGTTGCGCGCTGCGGACGTCGCCTCGATCGTCGCCAAGACGCGTGAACGGCTCCTTGACGAGCGGATCGTCGCGGTGCGCGTTCACCCGCGCGATCGTGAATCGCTTGCGGAACTGCAGGTCGAAAAAATATCCGATACGACGCTCGCTCCCGGCGATGTCGTCGTCGAGCTACGATCCGGCACGATCGACTTACGGTTGTCCGCGCGGCTCGAAGCGGCAATCGCCGCCGCGCACGAATGAACGCGCTGCGGCGTCTAGCGCTGGGGACGTGCGCGCTCGGTCGCGCAATCGATTCCTCTGGGCGTTCGCTCGACGATGGTCCGCCGCTATCCGGTCGCGCGGTATCCGTCGAGCTTCGGCCGCCGCGTCCCGCCCAGCGGGCGCCGGTTGTCGCGCCACTGTGGACGGGTGTGCGCGTCATCGACGGGCTGCTGACGATCGGATGCGGCGCGAGGATCGGCGTCTTCGGTTCGCCGGGTTCGGGAAAGTCGACGCTGCTCGAGGCGTTCGTCGACGGATGCGCCGCCGATGCAGTCGTGGTCGCGCTGGTCGGCGAGCGAGGACGCGAAGCTCAGCAATGGATCGCGCGACTCAACGAGCGAACGACGGTTGTCTGTGCGACGAGCGATCGTCCCGCCGCCGAGCGTCTCGAAGCGGCCGTCGTCGCGGTCGCACAGGCGCGAGCGCTTCGCGAGCGCGGGCTCTCGGTTTTGCTGGTGCTCGATAGTCTGGCTCGTGTTGCCGCGGCTTTGCGCGAGATCGCCGTCGCGTTAGGAGAGAGCACCGGGCGTGGCGGCTATCCGCCCAGCGTCTTCGCCGAGCTGGCGAGGCTCGTCGAGGTGGCCGGCGTGCTTGCGAAGGGCTCCGTAACGCTGATTGCCACGGTACTCAACGACGGCGACGATCGCGATCCGGTGAGCGAAGGCGCCCGTTCGCTGCTCGACGGCCACATAGCGCTTTCGACTGTGCTCGCGCAAGCCGGACGGTTCCCCGCCGTCGATGTGCTCGCCAGCACAAGCCGCACGATGGAGATGGTCGCCGACGGAGCGCATCTTCGTGCCGCGCGAGCGGTGCGCGGTGCGATCGCCGCGCTCGAGCGCGTCAAGGACGCTCGCAGCTTGGGCATCGAGTCCGAGGAGCCGGCCGTGCGCGCTGCCGTTGCCGCTGAAGATCGCTTTGAAGATTTCCTTCGCCAGGGAGCGCGATGCTCCGATCCGGAGACGACGTTGGCGCGTCTGGGCGCCCTCGCCGGGCTCGTAGAGGCCCAAGGTGCAGATCGCTGACGAACTCGCCGCAATTTGGCGCCGCATCGCCGAAATCACAACCGGCCCCACAGGCGCCGCGGAATTCAACGAGATCCTCGCGGCGAAACGGTACGGCGAAACGCCCGTAGACGTCCCGCTCCAAGTGCCGGCAGCCGCGCGCACATCGGAGGGCGAGATCGGACGAATCGTCGTGGCCGCCGCGGCACGCCGCAACGTCGATCCGGCGCTGATCGAAGCCGTCATCGAGAACGAATCCGGGTTCGACGACCGCGCGCTCTCGAAAGCCGGTGCGCAAGGTTTGATGCAGCTGATGCCTGGGACGGCTGCGGGACTCGGCGTGCGCGATCCGTACGATGCACGGCAGAACGTCAACGGTGGAGCGCGATATCTGCGAAGTCTGCTCGACCGTTTCGGCAGCGTGAGGCTTGCGCTCGCGGCGTACAACGCCGGCCCGCATGCGGTTGAGCGTTTTGGCGGCGTGCCGCCGTACGCGCAGACGCGCGAATACGTGGAGCGCGTTCTCTCGTCGTACCGGCGACGTTCTCAACTTGGAAACCCGTTGACGACCGAAGGTTCACGCCCGCCTGACAGCATGTTGCCATGACGACAGAACGGCTCGAGGTCAGCATTCTTGCGGCACCCCTCGCGGCGATCGACCGGCGAGCGCTCTCGCAAGCCTGGTATTCGGCGCTTCATCTCGATCGAAATCAGCCGCGACCGGCGAGGCAAACCGTGCAGCGAGCGCACGCCGCCGCGACGATCGCTTTACAGGCGCGGCAACTCGCGAAGCATCCATCGCTAGGTGGAAAGCTTGAGTTGCGCAAAACGAAACACTCGGCTCCTCGCGCCGCGCAAACACAACTCGTACCGAACGCTGTGCGAACCGTGAACCTTCGGGGGATATTCCCTTTGAGCCGTCGCATCGAGCGCACGTTCCTCCGGCCGGAGGCGCCGGTACGGCGCGCGACCTTCTCGCTCGGACGCGGCGGCGCTCGCGTACACGTAATCCTGCAAAGCAACGGGGGAACGGTTACGCTTGTCGCACTCTGCCGGCCCGAGATGCGCGAACTCGTCGCGCGCGCGCTGGCGCAGGCGCGCTTAGGTCTTGCCGCGCGCGGATTCGAGATCGCGCTGCTCTCTGAGGGAGAACCGTTATGTTCCTAAACCCAGGGTTGAGCGCGGCGCTCGACCGCATCACCGAACGCGCCGCCGACGTGCGTCGCGCCTTCGTACCCGGCAGCGTGCCGCAGCACGACGACGTCGCCACGCCGGCCGCAATCTCGGATTTTACGCTCGATCCGCTCTCTGTTACGGCGTCCGGCGGGCTCTACTTCGTTGCCCGCGATTCGCGCGGCGAGGCGGGCTTCAGCAGCGATGGATCGTTCGCGCTTCGCAACGGGCAGCTCGAAGATCGCGGCGGACGGGCAATCTGCGGCCTAGATCTTTCGGGGCAACTCGCAGAGTTGCGGATCGATCCGGTCGATGAAGTGCTCGGACGCGCCGCGAACGCGCGGATCGAGGCCGACGGGAGTCTCGTCTACGATCGAACGAGCATCGACCCCCGCAGCGGGATGCGCGAATCGCGGCGAATCGTTGCCGGCCGCCTCGCGCTCGCGCGTTTTCCGGCAGGCACGCGCCTTTCCGAACGTGACGGTCTGCGGATCGCGCCGCCGGGCGTCGACGCACGGTTCGGTGCGGCGGGAAGCGACGGCTTTGCCGCGCTCGAGCCACTCCATCGCTCGCGCAGCCGCGTCAACTTAGACGAGAGCCTCGCGCGGCTCAAAGAGGCGTATATTGCGTTCGATGCCCTGCAAGCGGCCGAGACCGCTAAAGGCCACCTAGGCAAAACGGCGATGGATCTGCTGAAGTGAACCGGCGCGTGCGAAGGTGGGTCGTCACGCCCCGCTCCTCACTGCCGGCGAGTGCCGCCTGCGTCGTCGCCAACGGCGTCCGCGAATCGCTGGCTGCCCTTTTTACTGCGCCGGTTGACCTGCGCGTCATCGAACCCTCGATTCCGCGTGCCTGTGCATGGCCCACGCTGCTGCGCGACGCACTTCTCTATCGCGTCCGCGGCAGCGTCGCCGATGCGGTGGTAATCCTTCGGTCGGACGATGCGGCGACGCTCGCGGCGGCGCTCTTCGGCGAGCATCCGTCGCGCGCGAATCGCCGGCTCTCTCCATTCGAGCGCGACGTCTTGGATCGCACGATAGGCTCTCTCGCGGCGCATCTCGGCTCGGTCTGCGGAACGCGCGAAAGTCTCGCCGCCGAGCGCGTCGACCGGATCGAACGGCTCGCAACGTACTTCGAGCTTTCGCTGCTCGAACCGGTCGTCGCTCGGATCGGGATTGCGCTGACCCGAGATCCGTCCTCGCAACCGCACACTCGAATCGAAGCCGCTCATTTGGCGGAGATCCCGATCACGACGCGGGCGAGAGTCAACCTCAGTCCGGTTTCCAGCCGCACGTTGGCGGCGCTCGCAACCGGAGCGGTGCTGCCGGTGCGTCCCGACGAACTGCACCGCTGCACGCTGGTCGCCTTTGGGCGGGCCCTGGCGCGCGGAACCTGCGGTCTCGCCGACGGCCGCCGTGCGCTGCGGATCGACGTGGCTGGCGAAATTTGATGGCCGACGACGTCAATCGTCCGCTCGAAGCCGATAATCTCGGCCTGCTGATGCACGTTCCGCTCCAGCTGACGGTCGAGCTGGGCGCGTGCAAAATGTCGGTGGCCGAGATCCTCAAACTGGGAAACGGATCGATCGTGGAGCTCGATCGTCCCGCAAACGCACCGGTCGAGCTGCTCGTCAACGATCGCGCGATCGCCCGTGGCGAAATCGTCGCCGTCGACGATAGCTTCGGCCTGCGGATCACCGAGCTGCTGCTGAGCGGGCGATCGCCGTGAATCTCGATCCGCTGTTCGCCGCCTCAGGGCGTCACGGAAGCGAACCGCTCGACCTGCTGGTGAGCCTGACGCTTCTGTCGCTCGTGCCGTTGCTGCTCGTAATGTGCACGTCGTTCGTGCGAATCGTCGTCGTCCTTTCGCTCGTGCGTTCGGCGATCGGCGCCTCGGCTCTGCCGCCCAACGCGGTGCTCACCGGTCTCGCGCTCGTCTTGACGATGGTCGTAATGACGCCCACCGCACAGCGGATCGGCCGCGATGCGGTCGGGCCGTACACGCACGGCCGCTTGACGCCGTCGCAGGCCATCGGCCGCGCGACCGGGCCGCTGCGTTCGTTCATGCTCCGGCAGACGCACGCCGCCGATATCGCGCTCTTCGAACGCATCGCGCGAGAGGCCGCGCCGCCCGGCCGTCCGGTCGCGATGACCGTCTTGATTCCGGCTTTCGTCGTCGGCGAGCTTCGCAGCGCATTTGCCATCGGTTTTGCGCTCTATCTGCCCTTCGTCGCGATCGACTTGGCCGTCGCCGCGATGCTGATGGGGTTGGGCATGATGATGCTGAGCCCGCCGGTCGTTTCGTTGCCGGTGAAGCTGCTGCTCTTCGTCATGGTCGACGGCTGGGCGCTGCTCTGCGGAGGCGTCGCGGGCAGCTTTCGTTAAGAGACGAGCGTAATATGCGCATCAACGACGCGCTCGCGACCCAGCGGCCGTTTTTCTCCTTCGAGTTCTTTCCGCCCAGAGACGATGCCGGCTCACGGCAGCTTTTTGCGACGATCGAGGCGCTGGCGCCCCTGCGCCCGGCTTTCGTCTCGATTACCTACGGTGCCGGAGGTTCGACCCGCGCACGAACCGTCGCGCTGGCAAAACAGATTCAGCAGGAGATCGGAATGACGGTCGTCGCGCACGTTACGTGCGTCGGCGCTTCGCGCGCCGACCTGCGCGCGCTTTTCGACGACTTGGCTCGCGCGCGCATCGAGAACGTACTGGCGTTACGCGGCGACTCGCCCGCGGGTACCGCCTTTGAAGCGACCGCCGGAGGATTCGCTCATGCGAACGAGCTGATAGCGATGCTGCGACGCAATTACGATTTTTGCATCGGCGCCGCGTGTTACCCGGAGAAGCACCCGGAAGCGCCGACGATCGACTCGGATCTCGAAGCCCTCAAGCGAAAAGTGGACGCCGGCGCCGACTTTTTCGTCTCGCAGCTATTCTTCGATAACGCGCTCTTCTTCGCGTTCCAGCGCCGGGCGCGCGGAGCCGGCATCGCAGTCCCGATGCTGCCGGGTTTGATGCCGATTACGAACTTCTCTCAGATCGAACGCTTCACCGAGATGTGCGGCGCGAGCATTCCACCGAAGCTGCGCGTCGAGATGGAGACACGCCGGGGCGACGTCAAGGCCGTTGAAGATCTGGGCGTGGCGTACGCCTCGATGCAGGCATCGGAACTCTTGCAATCCGGAGTGCCTGGCTTGCACTTTTACACGCTGAATCGTTCGCCCGCCACTCGCGCGATCGTCTCTGCGCTTTTGGCCGTGAGTGCGTGGCGCCCGGCCCCGCGCAACCCGACCGCCATAACACTCGCGTAACGCCCTCGTAACGCCTCTCTCCTACCGTTAGGGCGTGGAAGCGCTCGACGGACTCCTGCGCGATGCGCTCGTCACGACGGCGTTGATCGCTTTGCCGATGCTCGCCGGTGCTGCGCTCGTCGGCACGGCGGTCGCGGTCGTCCAAGCCGCGACGCAAGTGCAGGAACAGACGCTGACGCTGCTCCCGAAGATCGCCACCGTCGGGCTCCTTGTCGCGGCGTTCGGGGCGACCGCGATGCATCTGCTGGTCTCACTCTTCGATCGCGCGATCGCAGCGATCCCGGCCCTGGGCTCGGGATGGTAAGCGGTCTGCTCGTACTGGCTCGCTGCGCGGGCTTCGTCTTCCGCGCGCCGGGGTTCTCGCATCCCAGCGTACCCGTCGCATTGCGCGGTGGATTTGCGCTTTCGCTGGCAACGCTCGTCGCGCCGGCGCTCGGTTTGCGCATCCGCGGCGAAGAGGTTTACGCATTCGCCGCCGCGTTGCTGGCGGAGTTTTTGCTGGGCAGCGCGATAGGCATGACCGCCTCGCTGATCTACGACGGCGCCTACGCGGGAGGGCGCGTGGTTGACGATTACATCGGCGTCAAGGCGATCGCCCCAAGCGTTGTGCTCGTGGCGCCGTCAGGCTACGGACGCGTCTGGTCGCTCGCGTTTACCGGCGCCTTCTTTCTGACCGGGGCCTATCGTCCGATGTTGCTCGCATTCGCCGAGAGCTTTAACCATATTCCGCCGGCAAGCGCGATCGACGCCGCGCGGTGGACGAGTTTTGTTGCGGGTTTCACGCAGACGTTCGTCGTCGTCGCGCTGCAGGTCGCCGCGCCGGCGGTCGCGGCGGCGTTCGTGGTGCAGGTCGCGCTCGGCGCACTGTCGCGCGTAGTTCCGCGCTTTGGCAGCTTTACGCTCGCCTTTCCGCTTGCCTTTGCCGCCGCACTCCTCGCGAGCACCGTCGTCGTGCCGCTGGAAGCGCGGCACGCCCCGCTTCCGATCGTCTTGGTTCCCGGACTCCGGCGGTGAGCGATAGCGCCGAGAAGCCATTCGAAGCCACGCCGCGGCGAATCGCCAAGGCGCGCAGCGAGGGTGACGTTGCGCGTTGCGGCGAGCTTGCGGCGAACTGCTCGTTCGCGGCGGCGGGTTTCGGCGTCGCGAGCATCGCGGCGAGCGTCGCGAGCCTTGGCGCGGATGCCCTCGCGCGGGCTGCGTCGATGCGTCCAGCTCCGTCGAGTGCCTGGATTGTCGTAGCCGTTGCGCTCGTGCCGATCCTCTGCGCAGCGCTCGCCGGTACGGCTGCGACGCTGTTTCAAAACGGCGGCCCGGCGTTCGTGCCGGTCGCGATGAAAATCGAGCGACTCAATCCAGCCCAGGGAATGCGCCGCCTCCTCTCGCGCGAGACGGGCGGGCATTCGCTGCGAGCGATCCTCGCGTTTTCGTGTGCCGCCGGCGCGATGGTCCCTGCCTTTGCAACGAGTGCACCGGCGTTGCTCGCTTCGACCTCACTCGACCGCTTCGCGGCGGCAGCGTGGTCTTGCGCAATTGATGTCGTCGCCATTGCGGGCGGGGTCGGCCTGCTCTTTTCGCTTCATCGAGTTCGGCGCCGCGCGCAACGCGTGGCTGCGCCGGCTGCGGATGAGTCTCGAAGAGCGCAAACGCGAACAGAAGGAGGAGGAGGGTGACGCGACGGCACGCGGCCGGCGGCGTTCGCTTCATCGCGCTTTGCTGCGCGGCGGGATCGTGAAGCTGAAAGAGGCCGCCTTCGTGGTCGTCAATCCAACCCACGTCGCGGTCGCGCTCGCGTACGCGCCGCCGCGCGTTGCGGTGCCGAAAGTGCTCGTACGCGCGCTCGACGACGTCGCGCTGCGCGTTCGCGCGCTCGCCGCTCACCACGACATACCGGTCGTCGAGAATCCGGTTCTGGCGCGAGCTCTCTATCGCGACGGACGCTCGGGCGAGCCGATTCCGCACGAGCACTATCTCGCAGTCGCCGAGGTCGTCATCGCGCTCACGCGCGCAAGCGAGTCGGCATGAGCTCTTCGCGGCGCGCCGTCTACGCGTTCGCCGCCGTACTTTTGGCGATCGTCGCGATCCTGATCGTGCCGCTGCCGCCATGGCTGCTCGATCTGCTGCTGGGAATCAACATCTTCGGGTCGGCGCTCGTGCTCTTGTTGTCGGTGACCGTCGAGGACCCGCTGGAGTTCTCAGCGTTTGCGCCGGCGCTCTTGATCGCCACGCTCTTTCGCCTCTCGCTGGACGTTTCGGCTACGCGGCTAATCTTGACGGCTGGGGCGGCCCCGGGGGCCGTTGGTGCGATCATTCCCGCCTTCGGCGAGTTCGTCGTACGCGGAAATCTGGTCGTCGGGCTGATCGTCTTTGCAATCCTTGTGACGATTCAGTTCGTCGTTATCGCGAGTGGCTCGCAGCGCGTCGCTGAAGTGGCGGCTCGATTCACGCTCGACGCGATGCCCGGCAAACAGATGGCGATCGATGCCGACGTTCACGCAGGATCCCTCGATGCGGACGGAGCGCGGCGCAAACGCGAGATCGTTCAGCGCGAGGCCGATTTCTACGGCGCGATGGACGGCGCCGGAAAGTTCGTCAAAGGCGACGCGATCGCGGCGCTCGTAATCGTCGCGCTCAACTTGGCGGGCGGCGTGCTCGTCGGTGTCCTATATCATGGGCTCTCGCCCGTTAACGCGATCTCGACGTTCGCCCTTCTCTCGATCGGAAACGCGCTGGTCACTACGCTGCCCGCCTTTTTGATCTCGACCGCAATGGGCATGATGGTCACACGAGTGGCCTCTGAGGGCGCGCTCGGCGCAGATCTCGCGAGCCAGCTTTTTGCGCGTCCCGACGTCTTGCGTAGCGCCGGTGGCCTGCTGCTGGCGCTTGCCCTTGTGCCGGCGTTGCCTCGACCGCTCTTCATATTCTTGGGTGCGACGGCGTTTTCGCTGGCGGCGATGGCTCAGCGGAATCGCCGGCGCGGCGAGAGCGAAGCCATCGAAGCGCGCGAGCGTCTCAAGCGCAACGCGATGCGCCGTCCGGAGCTTGCGCTCGGGTTGGTCGGCGTCAACGCGGTCGCGCTCGAGATCGGCGCCGATCTCGCACAACTCTTGGCACCGCCGCTTGCCGACGCGCTGCTCGACCGGATCGGCGAGGTTCGCCGCGCGCTCGCGGCCGACATCGGCGTCGTTCTCCCCGGCGTGCGCCTGCGCGACGATCTCGCGCGCGATCCTCGCACGTACGGCATTCGCGTACGCGATCGTTTGGCGGGGACCGGCAGACTCGAGCTCGAGCGCCTGCTCGCGGTTGCCGACGAAGCGGTCTTAGCACGCTTCTCCGTGCAGATCGAACGCGAACCGGTCTACGCGCTGCCGGCGGCCTGGATTCCGCCCGACGTGCGGGAGGCTGCCGTCAATGCCGGCGCGCTAGTTTTCGATCCGATCTCGGTGCTCGGCTCCCACCTCGCGGAGATCGCGCGCACCCATGCAGCCGAACTCGTCGGGCGTCAAGAGCTGTGCACGCTGCTCGAACATCTCCGCTCGACGGTGCCGGCGCTGGTGAAGGAGATCGGAGGTGACGCTCTGCCGTTCGGCTCCGTGCATCGGACCATCGGACTCTTGCTGCGCGAAGGCGCGTGGCCGCGCGATCCGATCGCCGTCTTCGAAGCGATGCTCGAAGCCGGAACGCGCGATCCCCGAGAGCTCGCCGAGTGCGCCCGGCGGGCGATCGTTCCCGATCTCTTGCGCAGGCGCGGTGTCGTCGCACTGGAACCGGCGATCTTCGAGCCGGAGTTCGAGCAGCGCCTGATTGCCTCGTGGTGCCGCTACGGCGCCGAAGCCGCGGAGCCGGTGACGGCGCTTGCGGTTCGCGCCAGGATCGAGCGGTACGCCGCGCGCACGCCCCGCGAGCGTGCCGCCGTCGTCTGTACTTCGGCGTTGCGGCCCGTGCTCGCCGACTTCTTGCTGCGCTCTGGAATCCGCATCGCTGTTTACG
>CAWHZL010000004.1:0-306106 GCA_963833845.1 Vulcanimicrobiota bacterium | reverse complement strand
GCTGCTCAACGATTCGATGTACGGCATTCTCTTCCGCGACATCAATATGAAGCGGACGTTCGTCGACCAGCACTTCAGCCGCATGCTCAACGCCTATTCCGGCATCATCATCAATACCGGCGAAGACAACTACCTCACGACCGCCGACGCCGTCGAGCAAGCGCCCGCGGTGCTCGCCTCGCAGTTCATCAACGAAGAGTTCGCGCACCGGGCGGGGCTGCCGGACCATCAGATCGGGCTCGGCGACGCGTACGAAATCGATCCCGACCGCGAGGACAGCTTCCTCTACCAGGTCGCGCAGGCACAGCTGGCCCGCGAGATCTTCCCGGACGCCTCGCTGAAATACATGCCGCCCACCAAACATATGACCGGCGACGTCTTCAAAGGGCACCTCATCGATGCGATGTTCAATCTCACGTCGGTGATGACGCGCCAGAGCATCCATCTCTGCGGGATGCCGACCGAAGCGATCCACACGCCCTTCATCGGCGATCGCGCGCTCTCGTTAGAGAACGCGCGCTACATCATGGGAACCGCGCGCCACCTCGGCGATGAGATCGTGCTGCGCCCAGGCGGGACGATCGAGCGCCGCGCGCACGACGTCCTGGCGCAGTGCGAGCGCCTACTGGAGCGGGTCGCCGGGATCGGCCTCATGAAAGCCATCGAAGCCGCGCTCTTTGCCGACGTTTCGCGCGGACCCGAGAGCGGTCGCGGACTCGACGGCGTCTTCACCCGCGGCCCAGCGTATTGGAACCCGTTCGCCGATGCGCTGACGCGAGCGCCGGCGTGACGCAGCTCGTTCGCCCGTACGGCGATACCCAAAACGACGGAAAGGTCCAGCTTTCGTTTACGCTGCCCGTACCGTGGAGCGAAGCGGCCGACGAGGCGGCGCGCCAGCTCGCGGTCAAGATGGGACTGCGCGACGTGCAGGTCGTTGACGGACGGCCGATTGCGACGGGTTTTTCCTTTTTTGTACTCTATGCGAGCACGCCGCAATCCGTCGACGTCGACGCGGTCACCGTCCCGTTCGACGGGGGCGCACGCGCTCTCGATGGAAGAGGTCGACGCGCTCGTGCGCGACCGCATTGGGCGCAAGGTCCGCGTCGCCGGCGCTTGCATCGGAACCGACGCGCATACCGTCGGCATCGACGCGATCCTCAACATGAAGGGCTACAAAGGCGACTACGGATTGGAACGCTACCGCGAGTTCGAAACCTTCAATCTCGGCAGCCAAGTCGCCGTCGAAGAACTGGTTGCCTTTGCGAAGGAGCGCCGCATCGACGCGCTGCTCGCGTCGCAAGCCGTAACCCAGAAAGGCAGCGATATCAAGAACTTCACGGCGCTCAGCGAGCTGTTGGAGGCCGAGAACGTGCGCGACAAGGTCGTGTTGATCTGCGGAGGTCCGCGCGTGACCAACCTGTTGGCCAGCGAACTCGGGTACGACGCCGGGTTCGGGCGCGGAACGCTGCCCAGCCAAGTAGCGGCCTTCGTCGCGGTGACGCTCGCGGAGCGCCTTCACCTAGGACGGCCTCACTGGTGAGCAAGACCGCGCTCGTTACCGGCATAACCGGCCAAGACGGCTCGTATCTCGCCGAGCTGCTGCTCGAGAAGGGATACCGGGTCGTCGGCATGACGCGGCGCACGAGCACCGAGGTGCACGAGCGAATCGAGCACATCGTCGACGACATCGAGATCGTCTCCGGCGACCTGCTCGATCAAAGCTCGATCACGTCGATCGTCGCCGACGCTCGCCCCGACGAGATCTACAATCTCGCCGCGCAGTCGTTCGTGCCGGCCTCCTGGAGCCAGCCCGTGCTCACCGGCGAGTTCACCGCGCTCGGCGTTACCCGCGTGCTGGAAGCGGTACGCCAGGTCGAACCCGGGATTCGCTTCTACCAAGCCTCGAGCTCGGAGATGTTCGGCAAAGTCGTCGAGACGCCGCAGCGGGAGACGACTCCGTTCTATCCACGCAGTCCGTACGGCGTCGCGAAAGTCTACGGACACTGGATTACCGTCAACTATCGCGAGTCGTACGATCTGTACGCGTGCAGCGGGATCTGCTTCAACCACGAGTCGCCGCGGCGCGGCAAGGAGTTCGTCACGCGAAAGATCGCCGACGGCGTCGCGCGGATCAAGTTCGGCCTCGCCGGAGAACTGCGCCTCGGAAACCTCGACGCGCATCGGGATTGGGGCTTCGCCGGCGATTACGTGCGCGCGATGTGGCTGATGCTCCAGCAGCCCTCCGCCGAGGACTACGTGCTGGCGACGGGCCGCACTCACAGCGTGCGCGACTTCGTGCGCATCGCCTTCGAAGTTGCGGGACTCGGATCGTTCGAGCCCTACGTCGTCAGCGACCCCCGCTTCGTGCGCCCGGCCGAGGTTGACATGCTGATCGGCGACCCGGCGAAAGCGCGCCGGGAGCTGGGCTGGGAACCCAAAGTCGGTTTCGAGCAGTTGGTAACGATGATGGTGCAAGCCGAACTCGACCGGCTCGCGGCGCGCACGCGAGCCTAAGAGCGCATCGCCGTGCGGGCCATGGTTACGGGAGCGAGCGGCTTCGTCGGACGCCGGCTCGTCGACGCGTTGCGCCGCAACGGCGACGATGTGCTGGCCTGTGGCGGCCCGCACGACGCCGAGGCCGATTACTTTCCCATCGATCTCGCCGACGTTGCATCGCTGACGGCGGCGCTTGCCGCGTCGCGGCCGCAGGTCGTCTTTCATCTTGCCGCGCAAGCTTTCGTGCCGGAATCGATACGCTCGCCGCTGGAGACGTTCGAAATCAACGCGATGGGCACGGCCCGTCTTGCCGAGGCGGTGCGCGCGTGCGGCGCCGACCCGATGCCGCGCATTCTGTTTACGAGCTCTGCCGAGGTTTACGGTGCGCGCGAGCCCGGCGAGTATCCGTTGCGAGAGACGCTCGATCCGCGCCCCGCCAATCCCTACGGGGCGAGTAAAGCCGCGGCCGAGGCGATATTGCTGGCAGAAGCGCAGAGCTACGGTCTGGACGTCGTGATCGCGCGCGCGTTCAATCAGATTGGGCCAGGGCAGAGCGAGCCGTTCGTCGTCGCCTCAATGGCGGCGCAACTTGCTCGCATCGCCGGCGGCGCGCAGCCACAGATGTACGTGGGTAACCTCGCGTCCGGTCGCGATTTCATGGATGTTCGCGACGTTGTCGAGGCCTATCTGGCGCTCGCGCGCCGCGGCGAAGGCGCGCATATCTACAACGTCTGCAGCGGGCGCGCCGTGACCATCCGCGACATACTGCGCGAGCTGATCGCGATCGCGCGCGTGCCGGTTGAAGTTCGTGAAGATCCGCAGCGCATGCGTAAAGCCGATGTGCCGTTGACGGTTGGGAGTCCCGAGCGCCTGCGCACGGCGACCGGCTGGCAACCTCGCTATTCGCTCGTCGCCTCGCTGCGCGACATTTATGAATCCGCTCTCCGAAAGGAAGAAGAATGATGCGGGCCCTCGTTTTCAAGAACCGCGGACTCTTATTGAGCGTACCCGCCGCCTTGCTGGCTAAATACGGCCGGCCGAGCGCGGCGAGCATTGCGCTCGGGTTGCCGATCGCGATCGCGGGCGAGCTGCTCCGCTGTTGGGCCGTCGGCTACTCGGGTGAAACGACGCGCGGCAACGTCGTCGAAGCGCCCGAGCTCGTGACGGCTGGGCCCTACGCGTACGTGCGCAACCCGCTGTACGTCGGAAACTTCATCACGGCCGCCGGCTTCGCGATCGCTTTTACGGGAAAGAACGGCTTGGTGGCGCGCACGCTGCTCGCGGGAGGCTCGCTCGCGGCGATGGCCGCGGTCTACAGCGCGATCGTTCCGCACGAGGAAGCGTTTCTTCGTTCGCAGTTCGGCGAGGCATTCGACGAGTATTGCGAGCGCGTGCCGCCCGTCGTTCCGCTGCTAACGCCGATGGAGGACGGGACGGGCGAGTGGAAGCCGGAGGTCGTACGCACCGCCGAGAGCAAGACGTTCGTTACGTTTGGCGCAATGCTCGCGACGTTGCTGATCAAGGCTCGAAAAGCGTGACCGCTGCGACCGGCCCCGCGACGCGACGCTTGAGCGTTGCGCTGGTCGCGACGGCGCTGGTCGCGGTGCTCGAGTTCTGGGGCGGAGCGGCTTCGCACAGCTTGGCGTTGACCGGAGACGCGGTGCACGTCTGCATGGACGTCGTCGCGCTCGCGCTTGCGCTGATTGCCGCGATCGGGGCGGCGAGGCCGGCCGATACGCGCCGTACGTTCGGTTACGGCCGCGTCGAGGTGCTCGGCGCCCTCGTCAACGGAACGCTGCTCCTGGTTGCAACGATCGCCATCGTGTACTTTGCCGTTCGCCGTTTCGCCGCGCCCGTCGAACCGCAGGCAGGGTTGATGGCGATCGTCGCCGCTGCTGGGTTGGCGGTCAACGCCGGCGTCGGCCTCTCGCTGCGCTCCGTGGGGAAGAGCGATCTAAACGTGCGAGCGGCCCTCTTCCACGTGATGGGCGATGCGCTTGGCGCGCTTGCCGTCATCTTCGGCGGCATCGCGATCGCGCTGACGCACTTCGCCTGGATCGATCCGCTGCTCTCGCTCTTCGTCGCGGCGATCATCGTCGTGGGCGTCGTCCGCCTCTTACGCGACGCGACCGAAGTACTGCTCGAAAGCGTTCCCGGCGACGTTGACTGCGCGCAACTTCTGACGGGCCTCGAGCAGATCGCGGGGGTCACCGGCATTCACGATCTGCACGTGTGGTCGATCGGCAGCGGCTCGCACGCGCTCTCCGCACACGTCTTGCTCGACGATCGGCGGCTCAGCGAAGCGACCGAGGTGCTTCGGCAGATCGACGACTACGCCAAAGAGGACTTCGGCATCGACCACGTTACGATTCAATTTGAATGCGAGAGCTGCCCGGTCGTGGTGCGGCATTGAAGGGCGCGCTGCGAATCGCGGCGCTGCTCGCGGTCGTGGTCGTCTCGGCCTGCGGCGGCGGCGGCGGAGGCAGCTCCTCGGGCGGCTTCGTTCCCACCGGCCGCGGAACGCCGCCGCCGACGCCTCCTCCGCACGAGCTTCGCAAGCTGATCAAACACGTCGTGATCATCGTCCAAGAAAACCGCAGCTTCGATAACCTCTTCCGTGGATTTCCTAAAGCCGAGTCCACAGACTACGGCTACATGCACGACGGTACGCGGGTGATGCTGCAGCCGAGCGACTTACGCCCGAAGAGCAACGATCTCTCGCACGTTTGGATCGACGCAATCCATGCCTGGGACAATGGAAAGATGGATGGCTTCGATCTCGATTTCCTCGGGCCGAACCATCTTGCGGGGCGCTATCCCTACCAGTACGTCCAGGAAAAATACATCGAGCCGTATTGGTCGATGGCGCGTCAGTACGTTCTCGCCGATCACATGTTTCCGACGATGTTCGGCGGCAGTTTCACCGCGCATCTCGATCTGATTGCCTCGACTACCGACTTGCAGAACGATTCAGCGGAGGTCGACTCGCCCACGGCGACGCCGTGGGGCTGCGACGCGCCGCCGGGTACCCGAACCTATACGCTCGATCGGGCACGCCTGGAGGGTAATGGCGGCCCGTTTCCGTGCTTTACGCAGTTCGAAACGCTGGCGAGCCTGCTCGATCCGGCGAACGTCTCCTGGGCCTATTACGCTCCTTCGCTTAAAGGAGGGAATGCGGGCGGCCGCGTCTGGTCCGAGTTCGATTCGATTGCGGCGATTCGACACGGCCGCGACTGGACGCGAAACGTGATCTCTCCGCCGAGCACGATCCTGAGCGACGCGGCGTCGGGGCGTCTCCCCGGCGTATCCTGGGTCATTCCCACCAGCGGCGACTCCGACCACACCGGCGAAGGGCGCGACGACGGGCCGGCTTGGGTGAGCAGCATCGTCAATGCGATCGGCAAAAGCTCGTCTTGGAACTCGACGGCGATCGTCGTGCTCTGGGACGATTGGGGCGGATGGTACGACAACGTTCCGCCTCCACAGCTGGACTACCGCGGCCTGGGCGTGCGCGTACCCTGCATCATCATCTCGCCGTACGCGCGCAAAGCGTACGTCTCGCATACCAACTACGAGTTCGGCAGCATCGTGAAATTCGTCGAAGAGGTCTTCGATCTGCCGAATCTCGCCTCGTTGGGAACCGGCTACGGCTACACCGACGAGCGAGCCTACAGCATCACCGACTCGTTCGATTTCAAGCAGAAGGCGCGAACCTTCCGGCCGATTGGCGCAACCTACGGCCCGTCGTACTTCCTTTCGGAGAAGCCGTCGTCGCGGCCGCCCGACGACCAGTGAGCGCAGGGCGCCCATGCGCGCTCGCAAAATGAACGCATGGTTATGAAGATCGAATCCAAGGCCGTCGTACTGGGGATGGCCCGCACACCCTTCGGAAAACTCGGGGGAGCGCTCGCTCCGCTCTCCGCCACCACCCTCGGCGCCGTTGCCTTGACGGCTGCCGTCGAGCGCGCCAAGATCGATCCGACGGAGGTCGACCACGTTACCTTCGGCGAGGTGCTCCAAGCCGGCGTCGGGCAGAATCCGGCGCGCCAAGTGCTCTTCAAATCGGGCCTGGCGAAGACCGTGACCGCCGACACCGTGAACAAAGTCTGCGCGTCGGGCCTCCTGGCGGCCGTCAACGCGATGCGCTCGATCAACGCTGGAGCGGAATCTGTGGTCGCTGCCGGCGGCATGGAGTCGATGTCGAACGCGCCGTACCTTCTGCGCGACGCGCGCTGGGGCTACCGCTTCGGCGACGGCAAACTCGTCGACGCGATGATCTACGACGGTCTTTGGGATCAGTATTTCCCGATGACGATGGCGACGCAGGGCAGCAAGGTTGCCATCGAGCTCGAGCTGTCGCGTGAAGACCAGGACCGCTTTGCGTATGAGAGCCACCGGCGCGCGGCGCAAGCGCACGCCGCCGGACACTTCGACGAGGAGATCGTCGCGGTCAACGTCGCGAGCAAGGCGAAGGACAAGGTCATCGTCGAGCGGCTGCCGCGTCAAGGGAAGATCCGCGTTCCCGCCGCGGTCGGCGCCGCGAGCGAGGTTTGGGAACACGAACCGTCTGCGGAGTTTACGCTCGATTACGCCTCGTACGCTCCGTTCCTTACGGGCGAGCATCCGCACGCGCGCGTCGACCGGGACGAAGCCGTCCGCATCGACGCGAGCGTAGAAGCGATGGCGAAGCTGAAGCCGCTCGAAAAGAACGGCACCGTGACGGCGGGCAACGCCCCGGGTGTCAACGACGGCGCGGCGGCGATGATCCTCGCCGATGCGCGCTACGCGCAAGAGCGCGGCTACGAAGCGCTGGCGACGATCGTCGAGCACGCGACGATCGCCTGGGACTCGCCGTACATCAGCCTCACGCCCGCGATGGCGGCACAGAAACTGCTCGATCGCGTCGGATTGACGCGCAACGACATCCACGTTTGGGAGATCAACGAAGCCTTCTCCACCGTCGCAATCACGTCGGGGCGGCGTCTCGGGCTCGAAGACGGCCTCATCAATCAATACGGCGGTGCCGTCGCGATGGGGCATCCCATCGGCGCCTCCGGAGCACGAATTCTCATCACCCTCATCAACCAACTGCGCAAGCGCGGCGGCGGTTATGGAATCGCGTCGATCTGCTCGGGCGGCGGTCAGGGAGATGCGGTACTCGTCGCCGTTTGATGTTCGTTCATACCACGGTTTCGGGGCCCCGCAACCGTAGTATGAACGAACGTCAAACGGCTAAGCAAAGATAATTGGGAACGATGCTTGAGACGAAGCGGGCGCAATTCGAACTCAGCGACGAGCAGCGGCAGATCGGAGCTCTGGCCGCCGAGATCGCGCAGCGCGAAATCGCGCCGCACGTCGAGCGCTGGGATCGCGAGCACCTCTTCCCGCGCGAACTGTACGGCAAGCTGACGGAAGCCGGAATCATGGGGATGCTCGTCTCGGAAGAATACGGCGGCGTCGAGGCCGAGTATCTCGCCTACGCGCTCGCGATCGAAGAGCTCGCGCGCGTCGACGCGGGCACGGCGGTCACCGTCTCGGTGCACTCGATGATTTGCTCGGCGATTCTCAAGATGGGCACGCGCGAGCAGAAGGAACGCTGGCTGCCGGCGCTCGCCACCGCCGACGTCATCGCCGGCTTCGCGCTGACCGAATCAGATGCGGGTTCGGACGCGGTCGCGCTGCGCGCCACCGCCAAGCGCGACGGCGCCGGCTACGTGTTGAACGGTCGAAAGCAGTGGTGCACGAGCGGCAGCTTCGCCGGCGTCGTCATGGGGATGTTTCGCACCGGGGGTGCCGGCCCCAAGGGCATCAGCGCGTTCCTTATCGACCCGTCGCTGCCCGGCGTCAGCGTCGAACGCGTCACGCAGAAACTGGGAATTCACACGAGCAATACGTGCGACCTCGCCTTCGACGACGTGAAGGTTGCCGGCGACGCTCTGCTCGGCGAAGAGGGCGCCGGCTTCAGCAACGCCATGACTGCGTTGACCGCCGGGCGGATCGGAATTGCCGCGCAAGCGATCGGAATTCTCGCGGCGTGCCTGGATGAATCGGTGGAGTTCGCCAAGGAGCGCGTCGCGTTCGGCAAGCCGATCGGCGCCTTCGAGGGCGTTTCGTTCAAGATCGCGCAGATGGCGATGGACCTCGATGCCGCGCGCATGCTGACCTACCGCGCCGCCGCACTGGCCGATGCCGGCGAGCCGTTTGCGATCGCCGCCAGCAAGGCGAAGCTTTTCGCATCGACCGCCGCGCGCAAACACGCGGCCGAAGCGCTGCAGATCCACGGCGGCTACGGCTACACGACCGAGTTCCCGGTCGAACGGCACTATCGCGACGCAAAGATCACCGAGATATACGAGGGAACGTCCGAAATTCAGCAATTGATCATCGCTCGCTCGTTGCTCGGGCGCCTAGGCTAGGTGCGACAGAAATAGCAAGGGGCCGGACGCGCGCGGTCGCGAACCTCTCGGCCCGCTATGAATCTGATGGAGTATCAAGGCAAGGAGCTTTTCCGGCGAGCCGGCATCGCCGTGCCCCGCGGCGTGCACGCGCACACGCCGCAGGAGGTCGCCGAGTTCATCGAACGGACGCCCGGCGATTGGGTCGTCAAAGCGCAGGTTTTGATGGGAGGGCGCGGTAAGGCCGGCAAGATCAAGATGGCCGGCGACGCGGCGAAGGGACGAAGCGTCGCGCAAGAGATCATGGCGACGCCGATGCCGCCGAACCGGCAGAATCCAAACGGCGAACCGATAAAATCGGTCCTCGTCGAAGAGCGGCTCGAGATTGCCAAAGAGGCGTATTGCGCGATCGCGATCGATCGCGCGGCGCGGCGCCCGGTCTTCATCGTCAGCCGGTACGGCGGCATGGACATCGAGGAAGTCTCTTCGGAGCATCCGGAGTCGATTTCAAAGTTTTACGTCGATACGACGATCGGGTACTCTCCGTTCATCGGTCGCGAGCTCGCCTTTGCCGCGCAGCTCGACCCCGGTTATCGCAAGGCGTTTCCGGCGATCGCCGGCGCCCTCTACGACGCGTTCTTCGCCTACGGCGCGAAGCTCGTCGAGATCAATCCGTTGGCACTTACCGCCGACGGACGGGTCGTCGCCTCCGACGCCAAGGTCGAGCTCGATGACGACGGCATGTTCAAGAATCCGGAGTTCGCCCAGTGGCATTCGGTCCTGCCGCTCGACCAGGACGAACTGCTCGCTTCGAGCGCCGGCGTCGGCATCCGCAATTTCCGCCGCTTTCCCGGCGACGTCGGCACCATGGCCAATGGCGCCGGCTTGGCGATGGCGACGATGGACGCGGTGAGCAACGCCGGCGGCGAGATCGCGAACTTTCTCGACGTAGGCGGCGGCGCGAACGCGCAACGCGTTCGCAACTGCTACGAACTCGTCGTCAATAACACCGGCGCAAAGGTGCTCTTCGTCAATATTTTCGGCGGGATCACGCGCGGCGACGAAGTCGCGCGCGGCATCGTCGAAGCGATGCGCGAGACGACCTCGCGCAAAATACCGCTCGTGATTCGCCTGACCGGCACGAACGAAGAAGAGGGGCGGCGCATCCTCGCCGAGGCGAAGATGACGCCGGTCGAAACGATGGACGAAGGTGCGCGCGAAGCCGTGCGCCTCGCTGCCGAGGCGAAGGGCTGATAGGCCGATGTCAATTTTTTTGGATAAGAACAGCCGCGTCATCGTACAGGGAATCACCGGCGCAGAGGGCTCGTATCACACCGACCGCATGGTGAAGTACGGAACGAATCTCGTCGGCGGCGTCACGCCCGGCAAGGGCGGCCGGCAGACGCCGCAGGGCCTGCCGGTTTTCGACACAGTAAAAGAGGCCGTCGACGCGACCGGCGCGACCCACTCGTGCATCTTCGTTCCGCCGCCGTTTGCCGGCGACGCACTCTACGAGGCGTACGAAGCCGGAATAAAACTTGCGGTCTGCATTACCGAGGGCGTGCCGGTGCACGACACGCTCAAGGTCGTCGGCGCCACCTCCGGCATGCGCATCATCGGGCCGAACTGTCCGGGGCTCGTCTCGCCGGGCAAGGCGCTGGTCGGCATCATGCCGGGGCACGTCTTCAAGGAAGGCAGCATCGGCGTCATGTCTCGTTCCGGAACGCTGACCTACGAGGTGGTCGACCTGCTGACGCGTGCCGGACTCGGACAATCGACCTGCGTCGGCGTCGGCGGCGATCCGATCATCGGCACGACGTTTGTCGAGTGCCTGCGCGAGTTCAAAAACGATCCGCAGACGGAGGCTCTGGTGCTCTGCGGCGAGATCGGCGGCTCCGACGAAGAAGATGCGGCCGCCTTCATCGCCGAGCACATGCCCGAGATGCCGGTCGTCGCGTTCATCGGTGGGCGCAACGCGCCTCCGGGTAAGTCGCTCGGGCACGCCGGCGCGATCATTTCGGGCAACTTCGGCACCCCGCAGAGCAAGATCGCGGCCTTCGTTGCCGCCGGCGTCCCGGTCGCCGAGCGCCCCTCCGATATCCCCGGCTTGCTGGCCGAGCGCCTCGCCGTTAACGCGTAGCCGCCGCCGCGGCCCTTCCCTTAAGGGCGGCTAAAGGAACCGAACTGGTCCTGAGGAAATCCTTGGCGCAGTGGGTCACTCTGTGAAGTTCCTGAGGCATTTAGCCGAGGGGAATGCAGGGCGGCCTGCGCTTTGACAACTCAAACTACAAGCAGAGGGTTAACGAACAATGAGTTCACAACCAACCCTCCGTCGTGCGGTCACAGCCGTAGCATTACTGATGGCGTTCCTCAGCCAGGGAACATGGGCACTGGCAGGTGTCACCGGTAATATCGCGGGTGCGGTCAAGGATCCGAGCGGCAATCCGCTTGCCGGTGTGCAAGTACAGGCCGTCTCACCCTCGGAGACCCGGTCCGCAACGACGGACTCGGGAGGCCACTTTACGATTCTCTCGCTGGCCCCCGATACGTATACGATCAACCTCAGCAAGGCAACCTACCAAAACGCTTCAAACCCCGGCGTCGTGGTCTTTGCCGACCAGACGCAACAGGTCGCCTTTACGCTCAGTAAGGCGCTCATTACGATCGGTCGAGTGACCGCACAATCCGGAGCTTCCCTCGTGAAGTCCGGCGTCGGCTCCGACCTGTACAGCGTCAACGCGGCGCAAGCCGCCGCGGCGGCCTCGCTTGGCGGCGGCGGTAACCTGAACAACGCCTATTCGGCGCTTGCTTCGGTTCCCGGCGTCCAGACCTCGCAAGGCGGCATGGGCTGGGACTTCAATGCCGCGTACGTCCGCGGCCAGAACTCGTACTACACCGCGTACGAGTACGACGGCATCCCCGTCAACCGCGCCTTCGATAACTACAACTCCTCGACCGAGTCAAGCCTCGGCCTCTCGGAGTTGCAGGTCTACACGGGCGGCGGTCCGTCCTCGATTGCTTCGGCCGGTACGTCCGGCTTCATCAATCAGGTCATCAAGACCGGCACCTACCCGGGCTTCGCGACCGCGAACCTCGGTATTTCCTCGCCGACCTACTACCACCAAGCATCGGTAGAAGTCGGCGGATCGACCCCGGACCGTACGTTCAGCTATTACGTCGGCCTCCTGGGATACAACCAGGACTACCGGTTCTTCGATAACAGCAACGGTGCCGGATACATGACGCCCGGCGGCATCTTCTCGGGCAACACGCTCGGCGCGTCTATCGGTTACGGCTTCGGCAGCAACCAGGTCCTCAACGTCGGCTATGCCTGCGTCGTCGATGCTACCTGCCAAGGCGTCAAGCCGGTCTGTCCGCTCGCCGGCGCCAAGTTCAGCTTCCCCGATCAGGGCTGCTGGCAGTTCTACAGCGGCACGTCGGCAAACCCGCTGCAGATCTCCGACCGTGAAGACGTCGTAAATCTGCACATGGGCATCGCGAAGGCCAATGGTCTGCGCGACGACATCCAGTTCTTGTGGAGCGGTTCGGCTTTGGCCAACTACTTCTACCAGAGCCCGAGCGACATGGGACCTGGCATCAACCAGTTCTACCAGTCCTTCTACGGTACGAATTATCACAACCCGGTCTGCGGTCCGGAAACGATCGCACCCGGACTCAACGTCAACGGCTGCGTTCAGCCGAACCACGGCCTCGGCACGCAGATCACTTCGTTCCTCCAGCCGAACCAGCCGTTCTTTGGTGGTTCGGTCGGACCGATCTTCTGCTCGAAGGCAACGTCGTTCGCTTGCGGACCGACGTATATCGCCTACGGCGATAACGTGGCCTACAACGTCCCCTTCGGCACCGCGATCGGAACGCCGACGACCTTCCAGCACCCGGGCGTTTACATGGCACCGGACACGCCGGCGCACGCCTTCCAGGGCGCCATGCCGAATTACGACAATTCGCAGAACACCAACCGGAACGACACAGGCATCACGAAGATCCAGTACACGTACGCGTTGAGCCAGTCGGCGTACCTCCGCGCCTACGCCTACACGTTCTACTCGGACTGGATGCAGAATGACCCGACCTTCGGCGCCGTCGACGAAGAACTGCCGTCGGCGATCTCGGCCCAGTATCAGCTCATCACCCATACTTCGGGCGCTGCGCTGAACTTCCAGGACCAGATCAACGACCAGAACCTCGTCAGCGTCGACGGCAACTACACGACGGCCAGCGTGCTGCGCTTCAACAACTCGTCGGCTTACGCGGGCTGCCTCGGCTCGTGCTCTTTCGGCACGCCGGTCGGGTACATGGCGAAGACCGGTAACGGCTTCACGTGTTACGACGCGCAAAGCACGAACAAAAAGGGCCAGCTGACGGGTAAGGCGGTTCCTTGCCTGACCAGCAGCTACTATGACGTTGCTACCGGCACGGCGGGTACTCAGCCCCTCTGGACGAACAACGCCGAGCAAAACGCCAACGGCGCGGGTGTCGGTACGGCGCCGCTCGTCTTTGCCGGAGCCAACACTCCCGCGGGTCGCGCAGGCGCGACTTGGGACAGCCTCTGGCAAGGCAACGCCACCGGCTCGCTCAACTCGGTGAAGCCGGAGTTCACGAACGCGTCGCTCTCCGATCAGTTCCGGCCCAACGACCGGTTCCTGTTCAACGCGTCGATTCGTTACGACAACTTCACGTATCAGCTCCCCGATTCGGCCGGTCCGGCCGACGCCTTCTACGCGCAGATGAGCTCGAACTACACCTGCGTGCAGGCGGCAACGAACCAGGTTCTCACGCAGCCGCTTCCGCCAGGCTCGCCGCCTCCGGCATCGGCGCAGTACGTCGTCGGCGACTGTAACAAGGCCGCGACGGCGCTGAATCCTGCCGGCCCGCATACCGGCTGGGTCCATCCCAACGGCACGACGCAAGACGGCGTTGCGGCGCCGAACTTCACCGCCGCTTCGCCCAACTCGTTCAGCCTCAACTACTGGCAGCCGCGCTTCTCGATGACCTTCACGCAGTCGCCGGACGTCGTCTGGCGTCTATCGGCCGGCCGCTTCACGCAGCCGCCGATCTCGGCGTCGGTCCAGTATCTCAGCGCCTCGGGCGACGACCGGTCGGTCTGGAATAACACGATGAACCTCGGGTTCTACTCGCCGTTCCACCCGATTCCGGGCGTCTCGTCGGGCCAGTACGATCTCTCGTACGAGCAGCACTTCCGTGGAACGGACATGAGCATGAAGATCACGCCGTTCTACACGTGGGTCAGCAACTGGCAGCAGCAGACGTTCATCGGTGCCGGCTTCGTGACGCAAGTCCCGGTCGGCGTGAACCGTAACCAAGGCGTCGAGTTCCAGTTCAACAAGGGTGACTTCACCCGCAACGGGCTCTCCGGCCAGCTCGCCTTCACGTACACCGACTCGAAGGTCATGTTCCAGAACATTCCGACGAGCACCGGCGGTACGATTCCTAACGAGCTGACGGCGCTCAATCAGGTGATTCAGTCCTACAACTCACTGACCAAGTCCGGCGGCGGCTTCCCCTGCTACCGCGAAGGGCAAGGCGTAAACTGCAACGCTAAAAACATCAAGACCACCAGCGGGCAGGAGTTCGACACGGTCCTCAACCCGTACTACAACCAGGCGCCGCAGGGTCTCCTCAACGAGAGCGGCTGGTACAACCCGTACACGACGGCGATTGCGCCGAACCTCAGCGCCGCGCTGGGCAGCTACATCTCGCCGATCGTGTCGTCGTTGCTCCTCAACTACCGTCACGATAAGCTGGCGATCACGCCCAGCTTGACGTTCCAGACCGGTGGCTTCTACGGAACACCGCTGGATACCAACGGTATCGATCCGCGGGCCTGCACGCGAAACTCGAGGACGACCGGCATCACCGGCGTGTCCCCGCACACGAACCCGCAGCAGTGCAACTACCTGTTCAACAACGGCACGGCCGGTCAGAACGGGTACTTTTACATCCCCGATCCGCAAACGGGATCGTTCTACTTCGATAACCTGCAGCAGCCGGACTCGCTCGTCGGAAATCTTCAGATCTCCTACGACGTGAGCCCGCGCGTCAAGCTGACGATTCTCGGAGCCTCGCTCTTCCACGCCTGCTTCGGCGGATCGGCCCAACCCTGGACGGCCGTGAGCCCGCCGAGCAACGTGGTTTGCGGATACACTCCGGACGGCGGTGCCTTCAACAGCACCCTCTATCCGGCGAACTTCTACAACGGTACGGGCATCAACGACCGTGCAGCCAACAAGGCGACCACGCCGTTTACCCAGAGCTACATTCCGAGCGGGCTCAACAACGGAGCCATCGGAGCATCCGTACCGCCGATCAACGTCTACTTCAACGCTCAGGTGAAGATCTAAGCAACTCGCCAAGCGCTCGAATAGGCAACCAAATAAGCGGGGCCCTTCGGGGCCCCGCTTCGCTTTGTACGGCAGGCGGAGCGCCCAGGCTCGCGAAATCCATTTGACGATGCAGAGGTTGAGTCTGCTTTGGGCTTGCGCGTTCTCCGCCGCCGCACTTCTGCCGATGGCCGCCCGCTCCGACGGTACGGCAGCGGCAGCCGGCGGCACGCCACCGCCGCAAATCTACCACATCGTTACCAGCGCCCTGTGCGCGAAGCTGCACGAGACCGTTCGGCCGGCGGTAGCCATGGTGTTGCAAAACGATAAGCTGATCGACAAGAGCCCGCCGCTTTTCAAAGATTACGCTCAAGCCGCGTTCATGGGCGGTCCTCTCAGTAACGCCGGCGGGGATTCGATCAACGTCGATACGCCCGGCACGCGGATGGCGCTGCAGCGGATGGGATATCTCGTCTTGCCGACGGCGCATAACCTCGTCTCGGCTCAGACGCTGCTGGACGACCAAAAGTTCATCGCGTCCACCGGCAGTCCGACCGACGACGTGACGCTGAAGAAAATCCGCGACCAGCTGCTCGACACGATCGCGTTTCAAAGCGCGTCGCTCGACCTGATCAACGGATTCGTCGAGACCCAGCAGATGGGGAATCTGCAGCACGCGGGGACGGAGTACATCGCCGAGATCAACGGCAGCGACGAGGCTAATCAGCCGATCAAGAACACGCCCAACCCGTGGCAGGATCCCAATACCCCGGGCCTGTCGCCCAATCCTTACGCGTTCGATCCCGCGACGATTCCGGGCCTCGCCGTCGGCTACAATCCGATCACGAACATCGTCGGCGGGTTGAAATGGACCCAGGACGAGACGCAAAAGCGCGAAGATGCCGTGGGGAAGACGATCTCTGCCGCGATGAGTCAGTGTCCGAAATAATACTATTCTTAGCTGAACTTACGGGGTGACGAAATGTTGAGACTACGCACAAGCTTGGTAGTAGCCGGCATGGTCGCGGCGTTTGTCGCGCCCGGCCTTGCGGGCGCCGATTCGCCGGGCATGACGACGCTCGTGTACAACTTCACCTATAGCGCCGATCAAAGCATCACCGCACGGGACTCGAACCAGAACGCGGAGGCGGTCCAAAGCGACGCGATCTCCGGGGGTACGAACGGCATCAGTCACTATGGCGGCAAGCTCGACGATAAGGGCACGATGACCGTGCAGGTCGTCGGAAAGCCGCAAGCCGACGGCGGTCAGGTCGTAACGATCAGCGAAGCGGGCGAAAACACGCGACGCGCGCCGGCGGCGACCTGCGTCGTCTACGGGAACACGCACGTTATCTGTGACCCGAACAAGACGGTCTACACCGAAGAGTACACCCTCCTACGCTTTCTGGGCTCGAAGTTCGTCGACCCCAACGCGCTCGACAAGAACAAGCACTGGCAGATCTCGCAAGACTCGCCGGCGCTCAACGTGACCGCCGACTACGTGATTCAAAGCAATAGCAACGGAGCGATGCAAATTTCGCGAGACGCGCAAGCTCCGCCAGGCGGGCGGCGGCAGCCTGACGACCGACGTTCAAACCAAGATCGGCTACGACATGAGCAAGTCCGTGCCGACCACGGTTGACGAGTACGTTACGCAGCGCCACGACAACGGAGTGCAGGGAACGCTCGACGACGATCTATCAGACGACGCTGCAGCTCGTCTCCGATACGATGGCCAAGACATAGCGCAGTACGGCTACCAGTGCGAGGATTGCGAGGTCGCCGTCTTTCCGACGACGACCCGCAACGAGCTTCGTTGGCTCAAAGACCGGCTGCACGTCGTGCGTGAGGTCGCCAAGCACGCGAACGACGGGCTCGATTCCTGGATGATGGAGGGTCTCGTCTTCCTCGACGAGCACGTCGGCCACTCGGTCGTCCTCGTCTCCAGGCGCTAAGTGAAAAAGCCGCGCTTTACGCGCGGCTTCAAATTTACTCGGGTGTCCGTTACTCGGCCGTCCCGCCGATGGGACGGGCCTCCTACTCCGGGATTCGAAGATGCTGGCCGGGTTGGATCGTCCCATTGAGATGGTTGACGTCGCTGATCCGATCGACGACCTCCTGGAGGTCGCTGTTCGGGGCAGCGTGTGCGGCCGCGATGCCCCAGAGGGTGTCGCCGGGCCGGACCGTGACCGTCGTATAGTGCCGGGCACTGGCCGCGTACAGGCGAACGCTGGAGAGCGTCGGAAGGGCGACCATGAGGCCGAGCGCCGCCACCGCGATCGCCGGCATGAGTGTGAACCGTTTGCGCCTATCCACCGTCTTTTCTCCTATATTTAGTGCCAAACGCTTGTTCGTCCACTACATTTTACCATGGGGCCGCCCAGCGCTGTCAAGGGATTACGAACGTATGTTTGCCTTCGTTTGGGTTTTATGATAGGGTTGTACCGGCCCTAAGTGCCATACGCGTGGCATTATGACTCGACGGAGGACCGATGCGGAAAGATCCTAGCGAGAAGCCGGCGACCGAACGGCAGCGCAGCATTCTCGACGTAATTCGCGCTTTTACCGCCGAGCATGGCTACCCGCCCTCGGTGCGCGAGATCGGCGAGCGCGTCGGGCTCTCGTCCTCTTCCACAATTCACGCCCACCTCAAAGCCCTCGAGCGCCGCGGGATGCTCTCGCGCGATGCCACCAAGCCCCGGGCGATGCGCTCGGCCGGCTTCACTCCCGCACACGATACCGTGGTGATGCCGATTCTCGGCCGGGTCGCGGCGGGCGTGCCGATCACAGCGCAAGAGGACGTAGAGGGCGAGTTCGCCCTCTCGGCGGCATTCGTACCCCGCTCCTCCGATGCGTTCATGCTGCGGGTGCAGGGCGACTCGATGGTCGAGGCCGCGATCCTCGACGGCGACTTGATCCTCGTGCGCCCCCAGCGATCGGCCGAGAACGGCGAGATCGTCGTCGCGATGCTCGACGGCGAGGCAACCGTCAAACGCTTCTACCGTGAAACGGGGCGCGTTCGCTTACAGCCGGAGAATCGCACGATGGCGCCAATCTACGCGAGCGATGTCGAGATCGTCGGTCGCGTCGAAGCCGTGGTCCGCCGCCTCTAAGCTCTTCCTCGCCTTCGAACGGCGAGCCGTCCCGATTATGCGGCGGCTTGGAGAGCTTCCGTTTGTCATGGCGCTGCGCGACGGACTGCCCTGGAGCTTTATCGGCCTCGCCGTCGCGTTCGTCGGGATCCTTGTAGCACAAATCACCTCCGGAACGGGGCAGAACGAAACGCTCGGCCTGCGCGTCGCCGGCGCCTTGCTGCCGGCCTTCGGCGTTATGGCGGCGGCGCTCGTGGTAATTTTGCCGATCCGCTTGGCGCGCGCGACCGGGTACGGCATGCTCCCGCTGCTGCTGGGCAGCCTCGCCGCGTTTGGGCTCGCGCTGCCGCGGCCGTTCGGCCCGAGTCCGATCGAGTATCTGCGCGTCACCGGCACCGCCGGGCTCTTCATCGCCATGCTGGCGTGCGGAATCGCGGCTGCGTGGATCTGGCTGCTGCGCCGGCGCCTTCGTCCGTCGCTTGCCGACTGGCTCGGTTCGGCGCTCGGCGTCGCGACGTTCGCTGCGCTCTATGCGTTACACGTTTCACTGCCGGCGGAGATCGCCGGCGCGATGCAGCCGATCGCGCACCTCGGCGACACGTATCTCGCGCTCATCGCGATCGTCGTGATCGAGACGCTGCTCTGGACGGCCGGCGTTCACGGGCCGGCGGTGCTCGCGGCAATCGTCACGCCCGTCTATCTCACGATGCAGATGCAGAACACGCACGCCTTTACGGTGCACCAGCCGTTGCCGTACGTAGTCGTGGTCTCGCTCTTTCTCTTCGTCTTTCCCGGCGGAGCGGGAGCGACGCTGCCGCTGGCGGCGCTCTTCGCCTTTTCGCGAGTGCCTCGTTTGCGCCGCGTCGGGCGTGCGACGATCGTGCCGGCGCTCTTCAACCTCAACGAGCCGCTGCTCTTTGCCGCGCCCGTCGTCTTCAATCCACACTTGGTGCTGCCGTTCGTGGGAGCGCCCGTCGTCTTGGCGACCGTAACCTACATTGCGGTCGTCACCGGATTCGTCTCGCGCGCGGCGTTTTACGTCCCCTCTTCGATACCGACGTTCGTCTCGACGTACTTAGCGACGCAGGATCTGCGCGCGATCGCGCTGGCCGCGTTCAACATCGCGCTGGCGACGGCGATGTACTATCCATTCGTTCGCGCCTACGAGCGGCACGTCGAGGGCGAAAAATGATCGCCCGAATCTGCGAGCGCTTCGGTGTCGGCGGGCGCGTGCGCGAGGCGGCGCTCGCGGCCTACGAACGAAGCGCGGCGCTCGAATACCCGGCGCAGCGCCACGCCCAGCTCAACGTGCTGGAAGCCTTTCTTGCCGAGGGAATCGCGGAGAGCGACCTGGCGGGTACGACCGGCTACGGCTACGACGACGCGGCCCGCGAACGGTACGAAGCCTTGCTGGCGCGCGTGCTCGGCGCTCAGCGCGCGCTCGCGCGGCTTTCGATCGTCAGCGGAACGCACGCGATCGTCGCCGCCCTCGCCGCCTGTACGCCTCCCTCGCGTACGCTGCTCTCGATCTCGGGTGCTCCCTACGACACGCTGCGCAACGCGATTTGCGGCGCCCCCTACTCCCTCGTCTCCCAAGGCGTGGAATACGCCGAAGTCGCGCTCGGCCCCGAAGGCGGAATCGACCTCGACGCCGTCGAGCGCGCGCTGGGCGACCCGACGGTTGCGAGCGTCTTCATTCAACGCTCTCGCGGTTACGCGCCGCGGCGCGCGTTGAGCGTCGCCGAGTGCGAGCGCGCGTACCGTCTCGTTAAAGAGAAGGCGCCCGAGGCGCTGGTGCTCGTCAACAACTGCTACGGCGAGCTGGTCGAAGAACGCGAGCCTCTGCCGGCCGGCGCCGATCTCATCATGGGCTCGCTGATCAAGAACCTCGGCGGATCGATCGCACCGGCCGGCGCCTACGTCGCGGGTGGGAGCGAGCTCGTGGAGCGTGTCGCCGCGCGGCTCTTCGCACCGGGGCTCGGCGCCGCACTCGGGCCGACGCTGGGATTCGGACGCTCGTTCTTTCAGGGGCTCTTTCTCGCGCCGTCGATCGTCGAAGCGACGCTGCGCGGACTCGATTTTTTCGCCGCGCTCTTCGAGGAGCTCGGTTATCGTGTCAACCCGGTCTGCGGCGCGAAGCGTGCCGACATCGTGCAGGCGATCGGCTTGGGAACTCCGGAGCGTTTGGGCCGTTTTGCGGCGGGATTGCAGAGCGCACTGCCGGTCAATGCGCGATTTCGTCCCGAACCCGGAGCCGTGCCGGGATACGCCGATCCGGTGCTGATGTCGTCGGGAGCCTTTATCGGCGGTGCGACGATCGAACTTTCGTGCGACGGGCCGCTTCGCGCGCCGTATGAAGTCTACGTGCAGGGCGGCGTAAGCCTCGCGCACGCCTGCCTCGGCGCGCTCTTCGCGGCGCGCGCGCTGGAGACGCCGGGCTAGTCGGGCGCGACGCTGCCCATGAAGCCGTAAAAGTGGTACCGGCAGCCGTCCGAGGTCGTAAGGATGATGCGCGTATCCTCGACGGAGGCCGCGGCGACCGTCTTACCGACCAGTTTTTGGAGAAGTTCTTGCGCTTGGAGAAACTCGGCAGCGCGCAAACCATCGGGCTCGGCTTCAATGAGGTGGAGCAGCTGATCGATTCGGTCGTCCATCGTACCTCTCTTATATCGTCGCCCTCCGGACGATTTCTTAGGCTGCCCTCCGCCAGGAGGCAGCCGGTTCCGCTAGAGAAGGGCTGGCGGCCATGTACGTGCTCGAAGTGCTCAGCGGCCCGCTCGACGGCAAAACCTGGCCCTTCGAGCGCGAGATCACCATTGGGCGTGACGACGGATTGGCCGACGCCTGCCTCGCGCTCGACCGATACGTATCCCGGCAGCATGCGCGACTTGAGATCGATTCGGGCGCCCTCCGTTTGACCGATCTCCGAAGCCGCAACGGAACGCGCCTCAACGGCGAGGCCGTCGTCGGCGACGTGCCGCTTCCAGTCGGCGTCCCATTCGTCGTCGGCCGGACGATGCTGCGCGTAACCCGGTCCTAGCCGCGAGGATCGAAGAGCTCGTGCAAGATGCCGATTCGGTTGCGCGCTTACGCGCGCTGCTGGCCGAACTGCCGCGCCCGATCGGCTTCGTTCCGACGATGGGAGCCCTGCACGACGGGCATCTCGAGCTCGTGCGGCGGGCACGCGAACGCTGCCGCGGCGTCGTCGCCTCGATCTTCGTTAATCCGCTGCAGTTTGGACCCAACGAAGACCTGGCGAAGTATCCGCGCGATCCGGTGCACGATCGAGAGCGGCTGGCGGCCGCCGGCGTCGACGCGCTCTTTGCACCGCAGCCCGAGACGATGTATCCCGGGTCCTTCGCGACCCACGTCGACCTCGAATCGTCCAACGCGCACTTCGAAGGCGCGATCCGGCCCGGACACTTTCGCGGCGTGCTGACCGTGATCGCCAAGCTGCTCAACATCGTGCAGCCCGACGTCCTCTTTCTCGGGCAGAAAGACGCGCAGCAAGCGGTGTTCACGCGGAAGATGGCCGGCGATCTCAACTTCGCCGTCGAGCTCGAGATCGTCCCGACGGTTCGCGAGCGCGACGGATTGGCGATGTCGAGCCGCAACCGCTACCTCGACGAGACGCAGCGCGCGGCGGCGCCGTCGCTGTTTGCGGCGTTGTCCGCGGTGCGCGCGGCCCTCGAGAATGGCGCCGCGAAGGCCGAGGCGCTGGCCGCGGGGCGAGCGGCGTTGAGCCCGCTCGCGAAGCTCGACTACCTCGACGTCGTCGATTGCGAATCGTTTCTGCCGATCGACCGGCTGCGTCGGCCGGCCTTCGTCATCGGTGCGGCGCGTTTCGGCACGACGCGCTTGATCGACAACGTGTGGATACCCCAGTGACGCCCTTCGAGCAGGCGCGCATCTTTCTCGGCGTCGCCGGCGGGATCGCGGCGTACAAAGCGGCCGCACTGACCAGCGCGCTCGTTCAGCGGGGCGCGAGCGTCGACGTCGTGATGACCGCCGAAGCGGAGCGTTTCGTCGGGCCGTTGACCTTCGCATCGCTGACCGCACGTCCGGTGTATACCTCGCTCTGGGATCTTCCCGAACGCATACCGCACATTCGCTTGGTGCGCGAGGCGGCGGTCGCGCTCGTCGTTCCGGCGACGGCGAACCTGATTGCGAAACTCGCCGCCGGCATCGCGGACGACATCTTGACCGCGGCGCTGCTCGCGGCGCGCATTCCCCGCATTCTAGCGCCGGCCATGAACGAGGCGATGTACGAAGACGCGGCAACGCACGCCAATCTTTCCGCCCTGGAGGCGCGCGGCTACGAAATCGTCGCTCCGGAGCGCGGGTTTCTCGCCGAGCGCGAGCAGGGGCTGGGGCGTCTGGCCTCCGAGGAGCGTCTGCTCGAAGCGCTCGAACGCGCGTTGCGGCGCCGGAGATCGCTGCAGGGTAAACGCGTCGCGATTACCGCAGGGCCGACGCGCGAAGCCTTCGACCCCGTCCGCTTCGTCAGCAACGCGTTGACGGGTTCGACCGGCATCGAACTCGCGCGCGAGGCGGCGTTGCGCGGCGCGCGCGTCACCTTGCTGCTCGGACCGACGCTTCTCGAACCTCCCGCCGGCGTCGAAGTCGTGCGGGTGACGAGCGCGCGCGAGCTGTACGACGCCGCGCTCGCGCATGCGACCGGCGCCGATCTCGTGATCGCCAGCGCCGCCGTCGCCGACTGGCGCCCGGCGGAGTCGAGCGATTCGAAGCTCAAAAAAGGCAGCGCCGAACTCGTCGTCGCGTTCGAGGCCAATCCCGACGTGTTGGCGGCGCTCGGCGAAGTAAAAGGCGGAAGCTTTCTCGTCGGCTTCGCTGCCGAGACCGAAGATCACGAAGCACACGCGCGCGCGAAGCTGCGGGCGAAGCATCTCGATGCGATCGCCGTCAACGACGTGCGCGGCGAGCGCGGGTTTGGCCTCGGTCCAAACGAACTCGTGCTGCTCTGGGGCGAGACGGGGCGCAAAGAGCTCGGGCGCGCGGAAAAAGCCACGCTGGCTGCCCGGCTGCTCGACGGGATCGAGGAGTTGATGCAATGCTCTTGACGATCGACGTCGGCAACACCGAAACGAAGCTCGGATGTTTTTCCGGGGAGACGCTGACGCACACGTGGCGCGTCACGACCGAGCTGCGGCGCACGCCCGACGAGTACGGCGTCTTTTTCACGCAGCTCTTTGCCACCGGGAACGTCGAGCTCGCCGCGATCCGGACGGTCGTGATTGCGAGCGTCGTCCCGAAGCTCGATCCGATCCTCGAAAGCGTGTGCACGCGGTTCTTCGGCACCACGCCCGTCTTCCTCACGCCGCAGACGCAGCGGCTGATTCCGGTCGTCACCGAGAACCCCGCCGAGGTCGGCGCCGACCTGGTTGCCGCCGCGATCGGCGGCCTCGAGCGCTTCGGCGCGCCGCTGATCCTCGTGAGCTTCGGTACCGCGACGGTCTTCATCGCGATCTCGGCCGCACGCGAGTATCTCGGCGTCGCGATCGCGCCGGGCATCAACGTCTCGATCGACGCCTTGATTGGACGGACGGCCAAACTTCCGCAGATCGGGCTCGAAGCGCCCGGCCGGGCGATCGGACGCAATACCGTCGAGGCGTTGCAGAGCGGCATCGTCTACGGCTTTGCCGGACAGGTCGAGGCGATCGTCGAGCGGATTCGGACGGAGATGGGCGTTCGTGCGAAGGTCGTGGCCACGGGCGGGCTGGGGGACGTCGTGGCCAAGCAGGCGCCCGTCATCGAAGCCGTGGATCCGCACTTGAGCCTGCTCGGGCTGAGCCTCTTTGCGCGCCACGGCGGCGAGGCGCGCGGCGACGAGCCGTTTAAACCATAGCGATATGCCGGTAATGCCGCTGCGCGTCGGTCCGATCGAGATATGGCCGCCGCTCGTCCTCGCGCCGATGTCCGGCGTGACCAACCGGACGATGCGGGCGCTCTATCGCCCCTTCGGCCTCGGCCTGACCGTCACCGAGTTCGTCTCCTCGAACGCGCTCAAATATGGAAGCCGCCGAACGATGGAGATGATCGATCAGCACGGGCTCGAGCGTCCGGTCTCGACGCAGCTTTGGGGCGACGACCCGGCCACGATGGCCTTGGCGGCCAAGGTCGTCCGCGAGTGCGGCGCCGACATCGTCAACATCAACTTCGGCTGTCCGGCGCCCAAGGTGACCAAGACCAACGGCGGTTCGGCGTGCCTGCGCGATCCGCAGCGCTGCGAAGCGATCATGCGGGCAGTCGTCGACGCCGTCGATTGTCCGGTGACGATGAAGATGCGGCTGGGATGGAGCGAAGATGCGCTCGTCTACCTCGACGTCGCGCGCCGCGCGCAAGATGCCGGCGTCGCGGCCGTGACCCTGCACGCGCGCACCGCAAAGCAGTTTTATAGGGGCGAGGCGGATTGGGAGCACATCGCGCGATTGAAGCAGGGCGTCGGGATTCCGGTGATCGGCAACGGTGATCTCGACGATCCGCATCTGGCGATGGCGCGGATGCGTGAGAGCGGCGTGGATGCGATCATGCTCGGGCGCGCGACGCTGGGGAATCCTTGGCTCATCTCGCAGATCGCCGATCTGATGGAAGGCCGCGACGCGCGTCCGTTGCCCCTGCCCGCCGAGCGCTTACGTTTTGCCATCGTCCACTATCGCACGATGGTCGAAGAGCTCGGCGAGCCGCGCGCCGTTCCGCAGATGCGCAAACACATCGCGCTCTATCTCAAAGGCATTGTGGGCGCGGCCGCGTTACGCGAGCGCATGATGCGAATCGAGAGCGCGGCCGAGGCGATCGACACGATCGAGACGACGATCGCACGCCTCGAGTCGGCGGCACTGGTGGCGGCGTGATCGAAGCGCGCGACGACCTCTACGGCGCCGCCTCGCCGCAAGAACTCGCCTCGGAGACGTACGAGAACTACAAGCGGTTCGTCAATCCGCCGTTGGCGCGCGTGATGAAGATCTCCGGATCGCCCGTCGAGGTGCGCGCGCAGGGCGCGACGATCTGGGATCAGAGCGGGAAGGCCTATCTCGATTTTGCCGGCGGTTATGGCGTCTTCACGCTGGGGCACAGCCATCCGCGCGTGCTCGCCGCGGTGCGCGCGCAGCTCGAACTGATGTCGCTCTCGGGCAAGACGATGTTCAACGTGATGCTGGGACGCGCGTCGCGCCGTCTCGCCGAGCTGGCGCCGGGCGATCTCGAGATCTCTTTTTGGTGCAACAGCGGAACCGAGGCGATCGAGGGAGCGATGAAGCTCGCGCGCGCCGCGACCGGACGCGCGAAGATCGTCGGTACGCTCGACGCCTATCACGGAAAGACGCTGGGCGCACTCTCGGTCAGCGGCCGCGAAGCGTTTCAGCGGCCCTTCCGCCCGCTGCTCGCCGACTCGCTCTGCATTCCCTACGGACGCAGTGACGTACTCGACGAAGCCCTGAGCGACGCCGCGGCGTTTCTCGTCGAGCCGGTGCAAGGGGAAGGGGGCGTAAACGTCCCGCCGGCCGGATATCTTCGCGCCGTTCGTGAGGCGTGCGATCGAACCGGCGCGCTCTTTATCGCCGATGAGGTGCAGACGGGTCTGGGGCGTTGCGGGTATCGCTTCGCCTGCAATCGCGACGACGTCGTGCCCGACGTGATGACGCTGGCCAAAGGACTCTCCGGCGGCGTGATTCCGGCTGGCGCGTTTATCGCGCGCCCCGGCATTTGGAACCGCGCGTTCGGCAAGGAGCCGCTCTTGCATACCTCGACCTTCGGCGGCAGCGAGCTTGCCTGCGCCGCGGCGTTGGCGGCGATGGACGTGCTCGAGGAAGAAGGGCTCGCGCAGCGCGCGCGAACGCTCGGAGCGCGTCTGCTCGCCGGAGCGCGCGAGATCGGCGCGGAGTATCCCGCGGTCGTGCGTGAAGTGCGCGGTTTGGGGCTGCTCGTCGGCGTCGAGCTGAGCCACGAAGGGTACGGCGGCTGGATCATCCCGGAGATGCTCAAAGCCGGCGTGACCGCCGCGTGGACGCTCAACCAGCAGCGGGTGATCCGCATGGAGCCGCCGCTGATCGTGACGGAGAGCGAGATCGACCGCGCAATCGACGCGCTGCGTGGGGGCGTCGCCACGGCCTGCGCGAAGTTGGGCGTACTGTAGCCGCCGCACGATGCCGTATGTCGAGAGCACGATCGTGATTGATGCCCCAGCCCAGCGCGTCTACGAGTTGGCGAAGGATCAGGAGCATTTTCCGCAGTTCATGCCCGATGTCGAGACCGTAACGATCCTGCAGCGCCGTCCCGACGGCGTGATCTCGCGTTGGAAGACGCTGGTCGAAGAAGCGCCGATCGAGTGGACCGAGGACGACCGCTTCGACGACGCCGCGTTGCGCATCGATTACCAGTTGATCGAGGGCGACCTCGACAAGTTCGAAGGCGCCTGGACCTTCGAGAACCGGGATGGCCGCACGCACGTCGTGCTCGGCGTCGATTTCGATTTCGGCGTCCCGACGCTCGCCGAGCTCATCGGCCCGACGCTCGAGCGCAAGGTGCGCGAGAACAGCGAGATGATGCTTGCGGCGTTGAAGCGCCAAGCGGAGGCGAGCGAGTGAATAAATTTTGCTTCGTTATTCATCCGCTGTCGCTGCAAGATATCGAACGGTACGAGCCCGGGGCGAAAGGCAAAGGCGAGCCGATTCTGCGCAAGATCATGGAATGGATGCCGCCGTATGCCGCCGTGCACGTTACCGGAGTGCGCACGCCCGACGGCCGGCAGACCGAAGGCTGGTTCGTTGCCGCAAACTTTCTGCCGCAGTCGATGCTCGATCTTCCACGCGAGGATGTTTACGGCAAGGTGCTGGGCGCGATCGAGATCGGCGCACGGCTCGGCGCGCAGATTGCCGGGCTCGGTGCCTTCACCGGCGTCGTCGGCGACGCGGGGATTACGATCAACGAGCGTTCGCCGATTCCGGTAACGACCGGCAACTCGTTGACGATCGCCGCGGGAGTCCAGAGCCTCTTTCGCGGCGCGCAGGAGATGGGAGTCGACACCCGTGAGTGCACCGCCGCGGTCATCGGCGCGACCGGATCGATCGGCGCCGCGTGCGCGCGTTTGATCGCTCCCAAAGTTGCCCGTTTGATCCTCGTCGCGCGCAATCTAACACGGCTGCGCAAGTTTCACGAGGAGGTCGCCCCGACGCTGCCGTGTGAGAGCGAGTACACGACGGACGTTTCGAGCGCCGTGCGGCGTTCGCAGCTCGTGCTGACCGCCACGAGCTCGACGCAGGACGTCATCGAGCCCGAGGACCTGCAGGCCGGCGCGATCGTCTGCGAGCTCTCGATGCCGCACGACGTGAGCCGCCGAGTCGCGGGCGAGCGTCCCGACGTGCTCGTCGTCGAAGGCGGCAACATGCGCGTGCCGGGAAATCCCCGCTTCGAACGCGTGCGCGAACCGGGGACCGACTTCGATTTGAATCTGCCCGCGCGCACGGCGCTGGCCTGCATGAGCGAAACGATGATCCTCGCGCTGGAAGGGCGTTTCGAACCCTATACGATCGGCCGGGGCATCAAACTCGAAAGAGTGATCGAGATCCAAGAGATGGCGCAGCGGTGCGGATTCGAGCTCGCCGACATGCGCGCGTTCGACGCCGCGATCACGCCCGAGAGCATTGCCGCGACTCGTGCGGCGGCCGAGCTGCGAGCGGCCGAAGGAAGGTTGGCGAGCCGATGAAGAGCGTCGTCTCCGTTTCGCTTGGCTCGAGCAGCCGCGACCATCGCGCCGAAGCGACGCTGCTCGGCGAGCGGTTCGACATCTCGCGGGTCGGAACTGACGGCAAACTCGACGTCGCGATTGGGATGGTCCACGAGCTCGACGGAAAGGTCGACGCCATTGGCCTGGGCGGCATCGACGTCTACCTGTACGCGGGGCGGCACCGCTACGCGTTGCGCGACGGGCTGCGGCTGCTCGAAGCCGCGAAGATCACGCCGATCGTCGATGGAAGCGGATTGAAGAACACGCTCGAGCGCGAAGCGGTGCGCTTCATGCAGGACGAGCTTTCGATGGATCTGCGCGGAAAGCACGTCCTGATGGTCAGCGCGCTCGATCGGTTCGGCATGGCGCAGGCACTGGTCGATGCGGGGGCCGACGTGCTGTTCGGCGACTTCATTTTCGCGCTCGACAAGGACATGCCGGTGCGCGGGCTGCACGAGTTTGAAGCGCTCGCTGAAAAGTACCTGCCGGATGCGTGCAAGCTTCCGTTCCAGTTCTTCTATCCCACCGGAAAGAAACAAGAGAAGCCGCCCGAGCCCAAGTACCCCCGTTATTACGAAGAAGCCGAGATCATCGCCGGCGATTTCCATTTCATGCGCCAGTTCATGCCCGAGCGGCTCGACGGGAAGATCGTCCTGACCAATACCGTGACCGAGCGGGACGTTAACGACCTTGGGGCGCGCGGGGTCAAAACGCTCATCACGACGACCCCGGAGCTTGCCGGGCGCTCTTTTGGGACCAACGTGCTGGAGGCCGCGCTCCTGGCGCTGCTGGGGAAGAAGTGGAGCGACGTCGAGCCCGCCGACTACGAACGCCTGCTGCTCGAGCTTGCGCTGCGGCCCCGCGTCGTCGAACTCGGAAGCCGCTGAAAGGGTTAGAAGGGGGCGGACCCCGGGTAGTATAGGAGGCGTTCCCGCCGAGCGTTGAGAACAATCGGCGCCAGCGTTCGCAAGGCGCATCATTAGCTGTTGGGCGCCGACCACGCCCACGTGAGGTCGAGAAATTCGTTGAACGACAAAGAGATCGTCCTGACCGCGGAGGGTCTGACGAAGCTGGAACAAGAGCTCGACGAGCTCAAGAGCGTCCACCGCCGCGAGGTCAACGACCGCATCCGCCAGGCCAAAGAGTACGGCGACCTAAGCGAAAACGCCGAGTATGAAGATGCGAAGCAAGAGCAGGCCTTCATCGAAGGGCGCATCCTCAAGCTCGAGGCCATGATCCGCAACGCCCGCATCATCGACGAATCGGAGTACGCCGCCGATGAAGTCCATCTCGGGGCGGTCGTCAAGGTGCGCGATGTGAAGAAGAACGACGCGTACGAGTTTTCGATCGTTGGTTCGGCCGAGGCCGATCCGTCGAATCAACGCATCTCCAACGAGTCTCCGCTCGGGCGAGCCTTGATGGGACACAAGAAGGGCACCGTCGTCAACGTCATAACGCCGCGCGGCCTTGCCAAATACAAAATAGAGTCGATCAAGAGCAACTCACCCAAGAAGGCCGCGAAGAAAGCGTCGTAGTTGGAGGACCTCGGGAAAACCGAAGCAGCACTCGCAGCGGCCAGACGTGAAAATCTGGCCGCTCTGCGTTCTCGCGGGCGGGATCCCTTCGAGCAGCGGCGCTGCGAGGTTGACGCGACCGCCGACGAGCTGCTCGCGCGTTACAATTTTTTGGTTCCCGGCCAAGACGCGTCCGCCGAGGGGTGGAGCGTAGCCGGACGGCTGCTCTCGAAGCGGACGATGGGCAAGACGGTCTTTGCCGATTTGGCCGACCGGACCGGCAAGCTGCAGATCTACGCGCGCAAACAGGAGATCGGCGACGACGCGTTCGCCGATCTAGCCGACCTCGATCGCGGCGACATGGTCTGGGTCCGCGGCTTCATGTTTCGCTCGAAGATGGGCGAGCCGACGCTGCACGTCACGAGTTTCGCGACGATCGCCAAAGCGTTGATGCCGCTGCCCGACAAGTGGCACGGCCTGGTAGACGTCGAGAAGCGCTATCGCCAACGCTACGTGGACCTCATCGTCAACCCCGAGGCTCGCGATACGCTGATCATGCGCAGCCGCTTGATCGCCGAGATGCGCCGCTTCATCGACGAGCGCGGCTTTTACGAGGTCGAGACGCCCACGCTGCTGCACGTCGCCGGCGGCGCGGCGGCGCGCCCCTTCGTGACGCACTGCAACGCGCTCGACCGGATCATGCAGCTGCGCATCGCGACCGAGCTGAACCTCAAACGCTTGATCGTCGGAGGCCTCGAGCGAGTCTACGAGATCGGGCGCATCTTCCGCAACGAAGGCATCGATACGACGCACAACCCCGAGTTCACGATGCTCGAGTTGTACGCCGCGTACTGGGACGTCTGGGACATGATGGAGTTCAACGAGGCGCTGATCGCCCATCTGGTGAGCATCGCCACGCAAGGCGATACCGAACTGCCGCACGGAGAGGCGACGATCTCCTTTGCGCGGCCGTTTGCGCGGATCGAGTATCTCGACGCGATGGCGCAATATAGCCGCGGCGAGTACGGGCGCGACCGCCTGCTCGACGCCCAGGGCGTGCACGCGATCGTCCAGGAACTCGGTCTGCCACGCTCGCCGACGCACGCGCACGCACTCGACAAGATTTTCGAACGGGTCGTCGAGCCGAATCTGACCGCGCCGACCTTTGTTACCGGCTACCCGGTCGCGCTCTCGCCGCTGGCCAAGCGCCGGCAGGGCGACCCGGCGATCACCGATCGCTACGAGTTGTTCTGCGCGCACATGGAGATCTCCAACGCGTTTAGCGAACTCAACGATCCCGACGATCAACGGGCTCGCTTCGAGGCGCAGATTGCCGAACGGGCGGCGGGCGACGAAGAGATACCCGAACCCGATTGGGATTTCGTGCGAGCCCTCGAATACGGCATGCCGCCGACCGCCGGCATCGGCATCGGCGTCGACCGTTTGATCATGTTGCTGACGAACCAACGCTCGATCCGCGACGTGCTGCCGTTTCCGCTGCAGCGCCAGCACGGATGATTCCACGCCGGCTGGCGGCCGCGGCGCTGCTGGTCGTCGCGCTGTGCGGCGCGCGCGCCCTCGCGGTCGAGGCGGAGTATCATTACCTGCACCCCGGACAACTCGATCTCGTGCTCTTTCTGCCGCCTCCGCCCGATCCGGGCTCGCTGCAGGAGCGTACCGACCAAGCCGAGGTCGCGGCGACGATCGCCGCGCGCAGCGATTCGCAGGTCGAGCGCGCGCAAGAAGCTATCCGTAGCGTCTTTTTCTTCGCGCCTTCGGTCGGTGGGGATTTCGACGCGACGCACGATCCCGTGACGGCCGCCTTCTTCGATCGCATCGGCGCCGATGTCGGCAAACTCGTTGACGATGCGAAACTCTACTACGGGCGGCCTCGGCCCACCGGCGCGGCGAAGCGTCGCGGTTCCTATCCGAGCGGGCACGCGGCGTTCGCCGCTGCGGCCGCCGTCGTCTTGGCGCAGGCCGTGCCGTGCAAACGCTCGGAGATCTTCAAACAGGCGCGCGCCTTCGGCCAGAACCGAATCATCTTGGGCCTGCATTATCCGAGCGACATCGTCGCCGGCTGGACCTCCGGCACGCTGGCCGCGTATGCCATGATGCAGGATCCCCAGTTCCAACGCGACCTCGCCGCCGCAAAGGCCGAGCTGCGCGGAGCCTGCCCGGTCTGACGACCCTTCGGCTGACGATCGAGTACGACGGCAGCGCCTTTGCGGGATTTCAGTGGCAGCCCGCGGTGCGCACGGTCGCGGGGGTTTTGGAGGAGGCCCTCTCGCGGCTCTTCGGCGAGCCGATCAAAGTTACGGGGGCCGGGCGGACCGATAGCGGCGTGCACGCGACCGGACAGGTCGTCTCGCTGGCGACGACGGCGTCATTTGCCTTCGAGCGCCTGGCGCTCGCGCTCAATGCCCAACTGCCCGACGACTGTTCGGTTCGCGAGGCCCGCATCGTCGAGGCCGGCTTTTCGGCCCGATTCGCCGCCTTGGAGCGAACCTACGTCTATGCGATTCTGAATCGCCCGCAGCCGAGCGCTCTTTTGCGCCGCTATGCGTGGCACGTGCCGCAACGGCTCGACCTGCGAGCGCTCCGTATGGCGGCCGAGCTGGCGCTCGGAGAGCACGACTTCCGCGGCTTTTGCGGTGCGCTCCCTGAAGGGCCGGCCGGCGAGGCCGCGTCGACGGTGCGGACGCTCTCCCGCTTCGAGATCGAGCAGCGCGGGGCGCTGCTGCGGCTGGAGCTCGTCGCGAAGGGCTTCCTGCACCGGATGGTCCGTACGCTCGTCGGCACCGTGATCGAGGTTGGGCGCGAACGGCGCCAGGCCGGGGAAATCTCCGAAATTCTCACGCGGGGCGAGCGTGCCGCCGCCGGACCGGTCGCACCTGCCGCCGGGCTCTACCTGGCCGGAGTGCGCTACACCGACGGGTACGACTCTTTCGCCGAGCCGCCGGTCCTGGCGCCAACGACTCTTGAGGACTGAGGGGAGTGCCTCTTATTGAATAAGTGTTCCGCCCATGCGATCTGGTCAGCTACCAATCTTGATCGGTAAGGTTAAAGTATTGGATGGAGCGAGGCGTCATTGAGGCCTTTGCATTGAATTATGGATGGCGGTTGCCAAAACTTTCTGTTTAATGTAGAATGATGGCAATCATATGCCAAAAGTTTACCCCGATCGCCTGGACACCCTCGTCGCCGTCAGTGAAGGACGAGACGGTTACTTTACTACCGAGCAAGCCCGCGATGCCGGCTTAACGTTGGGCGCCCTGGCTAGTCTTCAGCAAGCTGGCCACCTCGAACGAGAGCAATACGGGGTTTATCATTTGGCGCGATGGCCATCGAGCAAACGACCAGGCCTTTGGCGGACTTTCCTCTGGGCGACGCGCATAGACCCGCGCGCAGCTTTCTCGCACCGCACAGCGCTTGAGCTGCACGACGTCTCAGATCTCAACCCAGCGAAGATCGACGTTACATTCCCTCTCGAAGCCCGTGTCCGCTCCACGAAACCGCCAGCGGTCGTTACGCATCGGCGCGATCTTGCGGAAGGAGACGTCGAGGATCGGGAGGGCTTTCGCCTCACCACGCTCTATCGCACGCTCCTAGATCTCGCCGCCGACAACCTTGCGCGCGGCGCCGTCGCAGATGTGCTTGATCGCGGCTCTTCTGTAGGCCTTTCTCTGGGACAACTTCAGCAGGTTCGGGCAATCTACGATCTCTCTGATGAAACGCGGCAGTATCTTGCGAGCACACTCTCGCGAGCGCGCCATATGGAACGGGGACGATGATGGCCGATAAACCGAAAATCATCAGTCAAGGCAAGCTGCAAAGACTTGTAACGACGGATGCTAACGAGCGCGCAGTCGCGCCGTCTCGGGCAATGCGCTGGGTTTCAGCTGCCGCCTTCTTTGAAGTCCTAAATTGCGCAGAGGCAGAAGGTCGTCTCGGCGCATACGCAATAAAGGGCGGCTTCGCCGTGGAACTGCGGCATAATGCTGCCGCACGCACTAGCGAAGACATCGATCTCATTCTTGCCGGCGAGCACCAAGCGATCGCAATATTGCGCAAGATCTTGCCGGCAAAATGGGACGCATTCGACTTTCGTATTAAGAGCGAGGAACAACGCGAGCATGTCGCGCGCGTCAATGTCCAAGTGCGGTTCAACCGGGTCGATTGGGGCACGCTCAAGATCGATGTGGTTGACGCCAAAATCGTTGACGTCGAGCGAGTGGCAAACGTGGCAATAGAACGTTTCGGTCTTCCGCAGGCTAGCCCTGTCGCATGTCTTTCACAGCCGCATCAGATCGCGGAATGGATTCACTGTACCACGCGTCCGGAAATCGACGGAAATCGCAAGAATCGCGCTCACAATGTCGTTGACATCTATCTATTTGATACGCTTGCTACAACGGACGACGAAGCTGTCCGTGCCGCTTGCGTAACCACGTTCGAACGCGAAGGTACGCACGCGTGGCCTCCGAATCCCGCCTTCCCCGGCGCGTGGGCGGCAACTATAGCGGAGGTCATTGAAGAAATTGGACTGGAGTATTCGCCAGAAGACGTTATTGCGTACGTAACGGCGTATATTGAACGACTCACTCAGTAGCAGTGATCTGTCGTAAATACGCTTGCATTCAAACGGGCGCATCGCCGATGTGGGCCCCAGTTCCTGGCGATCGGTGTACTTGGACCAGCCGTCAGGAATCGGGCTTGGCAGGGACCTGCGTCGACAAGTGCAGCGCGTTGAGTGCGAATGCGCCGCTCGGGAGGACGGGCACGCCGGTGGCGCGCGCAATCGCGGCGACGACATCTGGGCCCATCCCGGCTCGCTCACTTCCCCGCTCGGCACGAATCGGAATCTGGTGTTTGAGCAGTGCCCCAGAGCGCGTGTGCCCATAGAGCCGGCGGCGAACCTCGCCGCGCTTTGCACGCAAGATCCGATCGATAGTGCGCGCGCTCATGCGTAGCAGGGCCGCCTCGGTTAGAAGTGCGGGAGCGTCGCCTTTAGGCGCGCGGACCACGGGTAGTCGCCGGCCTTCCAGACCAAGGCAAGGGCGGCCAACACTTGGGGGCCGTAGACCGACCGGCGGCGCCGCTTGCGCGGCAACCGCGGCTGACCCCTCAGGAGTGCAATGCAACCACCTGGATCGAGCAGTCCGGATCGCTGGGCTGCGGAGACGGCTGCATATCGGCGCGGCAGATCCTGGATATATCGGGCTCTCGGGCTCATGGGCGACCGTTCGCCTGCCAGGACGGGTAAGATTTTCAGGTGGCGCGACGACGCTACCCCGGGTAAGATCTAGGCCGGCTCCTCCGACCGCGCAGCTTGACTGGGGCCAGGCTTTCCCGTAAGATTCGTTAGTTGTGCGCACCTACCAGCAGAAAACTGCCGATACGGAGCACGGTTGGTATGTCGTTGACGCTGCCGGTCAGCGTCTCGGCTCCCTCGCCGTTCGGATTGCGCGCGCGCTCTCGGGTAAGCACAAGCCGACCTGGACGCCGCACATCGACGACGGAGACCACGTGATCGTCCTCAACGCCGATAAGATCGAACTCGGCGGGAACAAGTGGAAGCAGAAGCTCTACTATCGCCACAGTAACTATCCCGGCGGTCTCAAGGTGCAGACCGCGCAAGAGATGCACGACAAGCATCCCGTGCGCTTGATCGAAAAGGCCGTGCGCGGAATGCTCGCCACCAATCGCATGCGCGACGTGCAGCTTCGCCGCCTCAATGTCTACGTCGCGGGCGAGCACCACCACGACGCGCAAAAGCCCCAGCCGCTGCCGTAGGAGTATTTCTTGGACGAGAGTCTCGACGTTATTCAATCGACCGGGCGCCGCAAGCGCGCGGTCGCGCGCGTGAAGCTGATGCTCGGCCAGGGCGTCATCACCGTGAACGGTAAGGCCGTCGAGGACTACTTTGCGCGTCCGCAGCTTTTGCAGATCGTCCGCCAGCCGCTCGAGGCGACGCAGAGCCTCTCGCGCTTCGACGTGCGCGTCAAGGCCGAAGGCGGCGGGGTAACCGGCCAGGCCGGTGCCGTACGCCACGGCATCGCGCGAGCGTTGGTAGAGATGGACGCGTCGATGAAGGAAACGATGCGCAAGAACGGCTTCCTGACGCGCGATCCCCGCGAAAAAGAATCGAAGAAGTACGGGCGCAAGCGCGCGCGCAAGCGTTTCCAATACAGCAAACGCTAAAGAGCAGCCTAAAATTTCTCGCGATCGCGCTGGGCGCGATCGCACTTGCCGTTCAACCCTCCGCAGCCTGGATCGAAAGCGCCTATTCAAACGGCGCTTATCCCGTTTGGGAGCGAGTCGCCTACGCGATCACCTATCCGTTACCGTGGTCGCTCGGCGATCTGGCGGCGCTGGCCGGCATCGCCGCAATCGTTTGGCAGATCGTGGCCTTCGCGCGCTTGCGCCGCCGGCGCTGGGCCGATGCCGGCGCCCTCATCCTAGGATGCGCAGCGGTGCTCGGGCTCTACGCCGTGTGGTTCGAGCTCAGCTGGGGTTGGAACTACGCGCGCGCGCCGCTCGAATCGCGCGTGCGGTTCGACCCGTCGCGGATCACGCCGGCCGGAGCAGCGGCCTTACGCCAACGCGCGATGGCGGAAATGAATGCGCTCGCCCCGTCGGCGCACGCGCGCGCGGAGGTTCCGCTCGACCGCGAGGCGCTGCGGGCGGCGTGGCTGCCGGCGGTGCAGCGTTCGGGCGATACCTGGGCGCCGCAAGTCGGTCCGGCGAAACCGACGATCTTCAATCCCTTTATGCTGGCAACCGGCACGAGCGGCTTCATCAATCCGCTGACGCTCAACGTTGCGCTGGCCTCGGACCTGCTCTGGTTCGAGATCCCTTTCGACTACGCGCACGAGTGGAGCCACGACGCCGCCTTCGCCCGCGAAGACGAGGCGAACTATCTCGCGATCGTCACCTGCTTGCGCTCCCACGACCCGGCGATGCAGTACGCCGGCTGGTTCGAGCTCTTTCTGTATCTCCCGCAAAAACGGCATTATGCCAAGCACGAGTTCGAGCCGCTCGTCTGGCAAGATTTTGCGGCGCTGCGCAGACGCGACGCGCGCCACATCAACGTCATCCTCGCGCACTGGACCTGGCGCACCTATAATGCGTATTTGAAGACGAACCGGATCGCTTCGGGCATCGCCAACTACGACGAAGTGACGCGCTTGATGCTCGGCGTTCCGCTCGATCCCGACGGCCTGCCGTCTTCGAAGTAAGCCGGTAAAAAGAGAAGGCCCCTCGTTTTCGAGGGGCCTTTTGCTTTCTAGCGGAGTCTAGTTCTGCGGCGGCTTGCCGCCGTTGTCGTGGTTATTGTTGTTTCCGCCGCTGGGCGGATGCCCTTGCATATTGCTGCCCTGAGGGTGACTCTGCATGGTGTTGCCCTGCGGATGGTGCTGGGGCTGCGCCATTGCGCCGCTCTGCGGGTGATGCGCCGCCTGCATCGTGTTGGACGACTGATGGTGCGGCGGCTGGCTCGGCTTCGCGTTCTGATTCTGATGCGTCGTCGGAGCTTTGTTCTGCTGCGGCTTGCTCTGCATCTGCGAGTTGGGTTTGCTCTGCGTCTGCGGCTTACTCTGCATCTGCTGCTGCTTGGGCTTACTCTGCATCTGCTGCTGCTTGGGCTTGCTCTGCATCTGCGACTGCGGCTTGCTCTGCATCGAGTTCTTATTTTGCGATGCCTTATTCTGCGTCGTCGGTGCCTTGTTCGCGCTGCCGTTCTGGTTCGTCTTGTTGTTCTTCTGCGCGTTCTGTTTGTCCGCGGTCGTCACCGGCGCGAAGTCCTTCGGCTTGTTCGAATCGCTAAAGGGTCTGTCGGATGCGGTTACCGAGGGCTTGCCCTTATTGACCGACGCAAGCTGGTTGCGATCTTCGCCCGCGATGCGCGCCGTGTTCTTCTGATCGGTCGTCGGGGGGCGCCCGTGCTTGCGGGACTCCATCTGGGCTTGCGTCGGTTTGGCGCTAACGCCGCCCTTACCGCCGTTATAGCTGACGTTCGAATGGTTGTACTGGTTGCCGTTCACGACCGTCTTATTCACATAGGTGTTGTGGATGTTCGTCTTGTTGACGTTGGTATACGCCGTGTTATAGCGGTATTGGCTGCCGGCCCACGATCCGCCGACGAAGCCGGTTCCGATGTAACCGCCGCCATAGTTCACGCCGCCGTAGAAGCCGACGCTGGGACCCCAGTAGCCGGCATTCCAGCCGAAGCCGGCACCGCTGGCGCCCCAGTAGCCGGGAGTCCAGTAGGCGCCGACGGTCGGCGGGGCGACCCAGACGCCTGGGACCCAGTAGTAGCCGGCTGAGCCATAGCCCCAGTAGCCCGGCGTCCATTGATAGTTCGGATAGGGTGCCGCGGGCTGCGGATAGTACGGGAGCGGCGGCGGGGCCGAGCCGATCGTGAAGCCGACGCCGACGCTGAACTGCGCCGGCGAGGGCAGCGGGAGGGCGGCGATGAGTAGTGCCGCCATGATTGCGGGAAGCGATCTTGCGATTCGCATTGGTCCTCCTTGAAAGCTATTTATCAAATAAACCCAATTATAGCCCAGGGACGGCCTCCCCCAACGGGTGCGCCCGCACGGCTAGCGCGGTTTCACCCGATTCTTACCCCGTAGAGAGCAACTTCCAACCTAGCCTTCACCCGTTTCTCAGGTCACACCGCATCCATAGGGCGTTAGCGTTTCTGCCAAGGCAAGATCCTAGAATCCGAGTATTTAAGGTGTCGCGAACAGCGGAGAAAGGTAGACGTCGTTGGCCACCAAGGCACAAGTTGAAAAGGCAATACTAGATCGTGAAGGCTTTCGGGTAGAGTTCGACCTCTTTCCCGATAAGCGACCCCTTCCGCCCTACGAATATCCGGTGATGGCCCCTCAGCGATGGAAGGTCTCCGATTGGAGGAATTCGCGACTCGGCCCGTACCGATTTTTTGTAAAACGGCTTACAATTTACCGCGGCGATGGTAAGTCGATCCCTAGTGACTTACAACTGGGTAATTTGCGCGATACGTATTACGAGGACGCCTATGGATCATTGGATCCCCTTCAGAATCGCTGACCCCCGAACTTCTTTCGGCGTGAAACCGACAACTTGCGTTAGCTCTCTGCCTGATCCCTGATACAAGAGCGTTGTGGAAAGACCCCGCCCCATGCGGCAGTTGCGTGACACCCGCCCGATAGTGCGCCAGGCAGGGCTCCAGCCACCGCCGAGGTGGGCGCGCCTCCGCAGCGAAGGGGCCTCAAGTTGGCACGGGGTCCCGTCAGCCCCGGGACCCGAACGACCATTACGCGCTGAGTAAGAAAGCGCGTAGCCGCGAAAGGACGAGACGTGAACGAAGACGCGAGGCCCAAGCAGGAGTCCGAGGTCCCCGAAGAGCTGCTGGATGAGGTTTCGGGCGGTGTCGGCGCCGACCACGTCACCCCGCCCGACCCCTTTGTAAAAACTCAGCGCTAACGATTCTGACCTCGCCGCGCCGAGCCCACCAAAAGCGTTATGGTCGACCTAGGTGTCCGCCGCTGGGTCCGCTCCGGCGCGCATCTGCGGAGGCATAGCTCGAGCTTTCGTTAAGAAACGAGCGCATATGCGCATCAGCGACGCGCTCGCGACCCAACGCCCGTTTTTTTCGTTCGAGTTTTTTCCACCTAGAGACGATTCCGGGTCGCGCCAGCTCTTTGCGACGATCGATGCGCTCGCCCTGTTACGGCCCGCCTTCGTCTCGATAACCTACGGCGCGGGCGGCTCGGGTCGAGCTCGAACGCTCACTCTGGCAAAAGAGATCCATAAGAGCGGGATGACTGTTGTCGCGCACGTCACCTGCGTGGGCGTCGGCAGGGCCGATCTGCGAGCTCTCTTCGACGACTTGGCGCGGGCGCGGATCGAGAACGTGCTGGCGCTACGCGGCGATCCACCGGCGGGGTCTGCCTTCGAGGAGCCTGCGAGCGGATTTGCTCACGCCAACGACCTCATCGCGATGTTACGCCGCAACTACGATTTCTGCATCGGCGCGGCATGCTACCCGGAGAAGCACCCCGCTGCCCCGACGCCTGAGGCGGATCTAGCTGCGCTCAAAGCTAAGGTCGCCGCGGGCGCCGACTTTCTCGTCTCGCAACTGTTCTTTGATAACTCGATCTTCTTTTCATTCGAAGAGCGAGTTCGCGCGGCCGGCATATCGGTGCCGATCCTGCCGGGCATCATGCCGATCACGAACTTCGGCCAGATTGAGCGCTTCGTCGAAATGTGCGGCGCCAGCATTCCGCCGAAACTACGCGTCGAAATGGAGTCTCGCAAAGGCGACGCCAAGGCAATCGAGGATTTAGGAGTGGCGTATGCTTCCATGCAGGCGTCCGAGCTTTTGCAGTCGGGCGTTCCTGGTATCCATTTTTATACGCTGAACCGCTCGCCTGCGACGCGCGCCATCGTCTCGGCCCTATTAGCGGCCAGCGCTTGGCGGCCAGCAGCCCGCAATGCACCCGCGATAAACCACGCTTGACTCGGGCGTAGCCGTGCTGGACTAGGCTCCGAAGGGCGCACTCACCGCGACTCCAATGCCGCGACGGGTCCCTTGATGGCATCGGGTGATGCCACTGTGACGACATTCCTCGGACGCGAGCGCGTGCCGATTATGACGAGCGCTCCGAACGACATTTGTGGAGCGCGTGGCGGCGAACCGCTTATGCTTCACCCAACGCACCGCGGTTTTCTGTGCGAAGTTCATCCCCCGGCGCCGTTGGTGCCGGGCTGTACTACTCGGTCAAGGGATGATCCGCTGGCGTCGCCGACCGAGGTAGCGGCTGTAGATATCGCGTCTATCGTAGATGTAGAGCAGAAGACGCCTTCAAGGGTAGGCGCAATCGCGCGCATCGAGGGACGAAGGCGGCATCGTAAAATCGTGATCGGCTGCTCGAGCAAAAGCGGAAACTAAATGAAGAGACCGATTCGCGTTAGAGGTGGCGTGGAGAACCCAAAACGATGGGATCAGTAGCCGCTCCGTCTTACGACCGAGGATCTAAAGGGCGCCTTGGGTTAGCGCGTTCCGATGTGAACCGCACGCATCCTTGACCTCGGCACACGGAGAGATCTCGTCAACAGGGACGGGTAAAGTGTAGCCGCGCCTGACACAGAAAGAATGGCTTGCCTACCGCTTGGAGGGAGTCATGCCGAGGTCCTACCGTCGCTTCAGCCGCGAGTTCAAGATGCAGATCGTCGAATCGATATTAAAAGGTGCCGTTGCCACTCAGGTGGCCAAAGCCAACGACTTGCACCCCGAGGTCGTGCGCAAGTGGGTGCGCGATTTCAAAGCCTATCAGAAAGATGCGTTCGCCGGTCGCGGTAAAGCCTACACGGATAATGCCAAGGTCGGTGAGCTGGAACGCCAGCTCGGCCAGATGGCCGCAGAAAACCTCGTTTTAAAAAAAGCCTTGCAGCGCATCAAGGACTTAGCCCGCGAGCGAGGCGCGTAGCCTGTCTTGCGTTGGCCTCGGAACTCGCCGGCACGGTAGTTCCAACGCCATACGGTATGGTGCGCTTGACGATCACGATCTTTTCACGCGCGTTCAATATTCCACGATCGGCATTTTACCGCGCGGCACAGCCGGTGCCGCGCAAAGGCGACCTGCGTTTGGTCGCAGCCATCAAGGACATCTTGATCAAGCACCCGCGATACGGTTATCGCCAAGTAACGAATCGCCTTCGCCGAAAGCGCATAGTGATTAATGTTAAACGGACGCTGCGGCTCATGCGTTTGCACGACTTGCAGACCAAGCCATTGCGACGCCCGCGATGGCGTGGCGGGCATGCCGCCGGCGAGCTGGCTAATCTGTCGCAGTTCAGCCCGGCGGCTCCCGATCAGCTGTGGCTGACCGACATCACCTTCGTGCGTCTGCGCTCGCATTGGATCTATCTAGCCGTTATGATCGACGCATTTAGTCGAAGATGCATCGGTTGGGCCCTGGGAACAAGGATCACCACCAAGTTAACGCTCGATGCATTGCGAATGGCGCTTGTGTCACGCCGACCCAAAGCGACGCTCGTTCACCATTCCGATCGCGGAAGTCAGTACGGAAGCTCGGTATATCAAGACGCATTGCTTGAGCAAGGGCTTACGCAGAGCTGGAGTCGGCCGGGCACACCAACCGACAATCCTGTGTGCGAACGTTTCATCGGAACGCTCAAACGTGAGGAGATCTGGGTTCGCGCCTACGTTGACATCGACGACGCTCAGACTTCGATCGCCGCGTTCATTCACGACTACAACGAGTACCGGTCACACAGCTCGCTCGGAACGCGGTCTCCAGCCGAGTTCGAGAGAATGTATCATCAGGCCGCTAAGAGCCAACCCGCGCAAGCCGAACTGAGTGTTCCATAAGCGGGGAGCACTACAAAGCGGAGTCGAGGTTAATCGATCTTCCGGCGCCCCGATATGCCGGGAAATCTCTCCCTTGCGCGGCTAATGAATGGCGGCCAACTGCTATTCCGATCGCCTCTATCTTAACGACCTCGTTGCCACGGCCGTGGCCTTGCAGGGTGTTCGACTTCATAAGTGCGTCGCCGTGGGTAATTTTCCAATGCCCGAGCACCTCAATAAGCGACCGCCTACTTGACTATTAAGGTTAACTAACAAGCGCTGTATACTCTTGCCTGGCGTACCTAGCTGCGCTAGAAAGGGATCAGCAATGACTGCATTTGCAGCGCGAACCGTAGCTCTTGGCGTCCTGGTGCTCGGTTTCGTAGGGTGTTCAAGTACCGCGGTGCCAACAGGTGAAAGCGCACTCACAAGCATTGGTTCTTCCAAAGTTAGTAGCGCTTCAAAAGCAAGGCCCGATAGGTCTTGCCCGTTCACGTTTACCACCGGTGATAACGGAACCTACACAGTTGGAATTGGTGACTCATGTGCAATGAGCATACCGCCCGACACCAACTGTATGCCGGACATACAATCCGGCTACGAGTACCAGTTCATCGTCGAAAGCGGAGGCAGTCACGGAACACTAACCGGCGGCGGGATAGGTTCGAGCGGAGCATCGTTTAAGCGAACCTCTGCCGGCGACGTTGTCATCGACCTGCGTGCCTACAATGAGTCTTCCGGAGACAACTGCAAGCCCGGCGCGAGCTTTGTGTACGGCTCCGCCACGTTAAACTAACGTAGATCCTTAGTGCTCGCACCGGGCTGTCGAATTGTGATTGCGGAGCATCCGATTTCATGGAGTTAACGTCCGGGGCAATGGGGCGATCAGGTGTGGCCGTGACCGCCCCATTTCTGCCCGTACAAACCACGTGAACAATGTGACCTGAGGTGGCAAAACGGCCCAGGTTGAAACTGTGAGTTCCGGGCTGCGGCCCAAGGAGAACTCACGTGAAGAAAAGTCGCTTCACCGAGGCGCAAATCGTCGCCATCCTCAAGGAGCTCGACGCCGGCACGGCCGCAACGGAGCTTGCGCGGCGACACGGCATTCATGCCAACACGATCCGCCAATGGCGTGCTAAGTACGCCGGCTTGGAAACCAGCGATCTAACGCGGCTCAAACAGCTCGAGGCTGAGAGCGCACGAAAGGATCGGGTAATCGCGCAGCTGACGATGGAGGTCGATGCGGTCCGGGAGCTGATCGCAAAAAACGGCTGGAACCCTCGCGGCGAAAAGAAGCGGTGAGGCCCTTGCAAGAGTACGGGCTCTCCCAGGTACGAGCATGCGCGATCGTCGGGCAGCGCGGCGAACGTTATATTACCGTGGTAAACCCAAAAACGATGGTGAACTCGCTGAGCGGATTCAAGCGTTGGCCCAAGAGCGCCCACGCTGGGGCTGGCGCCGGCTGCTGAACATGGTTCGTCGAGATGATCTTGCGGTGGGCGAGTTCAGATTTCGGCGTATCTACCGGAGCTTGGCGCTGCAAGTACGTCCGCGTAAGAAACGCAAAGTGCGCTACATCCCCGGCGACGTTGTCCCTGCGGTATCCCGGCCAAACGAGCGCTTGTTAACGGTCGCCGAAAACTGACCCACTTAAGCCCCGGATCGGTCGTCTAAAGTTGACCCACCTCGGTCTCGGATTTTGTTCCGGGCAGCGTGATTCCCGCCCGTTTTCTCTCGCGTAAGCGATAGCTCTCGCCGCTGATCATGGCCACATGAGCATGGTGAAGCAGCCGATCGAGCATCGCCGCGGTCATGGTCGCATCGCCGGCGGAGGTCGTGTCCCACTGCGCGAACGGTACGTTGCTCGTGATGATCACCGAGCCGCGTTCGTAGCGTTGCGCAATGGCCTGAAAGAAGTGGCTCGATTCATCGCGCGAAAACGGCAGGTAACCGACTTCGTCGATGATGAGGAGTTTTGGCGTTTGGATCCCGCGCCGCAGGAACTCCTTAAGGCGCCCTTGCCGGTGTGCGGCCGTGAGTTGGAGCATCATGTCGGCGGCGGAAACGAATCGCGTCTTGATTCCCGATTGGGTGGCCTTATAGCCGATGGCGATGGCCAGATGCGTCTTGCCGACGCCTGATGGTCCAAGCAGCACAACGTTCTCAGCTCGCTCGACGAAGGTTAACGTCGTCAACTCCGTGAGCAGCGCCTTGGGTGCCCCCGTGGCAAAAGAGAAGTCGTATTGCTCGAGCGTCTTGACGGCTGGAAATCCGGCCGTTCTGGTGAGCAGCGTCCGGCTGCGTTCTTGGCGTTCGCGGTGTTCGGATTGCAGCAGGCGCTCGAAGAACTCGACGAAGCTGAGCTCGTTGCGGGCCGCTTCGTCGGCAACGTGGGTCAGATGCGTCGCCATCGTCCCGAGCCCTAACCGCTCACAGAGATCGCCGATTCTGGCCAGGTCCATCATGATGCGACCTCCTTAGCGAAGAGTTCGTAGGTTGAAAGCGGGTGCTGCAGCGATTCAAACGGCGTGGGCACCGGTGCCGTATGGCCAGCGATCAACCGGCGATGGCCGCCGTACGGCGGCGGCAGCGTACGGAGGTGTTCGCGTTCAATCGCGAAGCGGTCCGCCGGCCGTTCTTTCAGTGTTGCGTGGACCCGCATGCCGGCGACGTCGCGCAGCCACGGGATCACCTCGCGGTTGGCCAGGGCCACGTTGACGGGTCGGAGTGCTTCGACTGTAATGGATTGAAGAACGATTCCCGGAAGTACCGGTGGAAGCGCTCGACTTTTCCCTTGGTCTGAGCGCGATATGGCGCGCAGAGGCGGATTTCAAAGCCGTAGTGCTTGGCGAAATCGAGCAGCTTGCCATTGTAGCGGTGCTTGCCCTTCTCGTAAGCATCGCGTTGCAGCACGATCGTCTTGGGGTTATCGCACAGCACGTGCAGCGGAATGCCGCCAAACCAGTAAAACGCGCGTTCGAGGCAGGCGATGAGCGTTTCGGCACGCTCGTCGGCGGTAAACTCGACGTAGGGTATCGAGAATATCCCAGCTCGGCCGTAAAGGCGCGCAGCGGCAATGGCCCTCGCCGCAAAACCACAAAGTCGATTTGCAGCTGATGCCCTGGCTCGGTCTCAAAGCGCACGACCGGCGGCAGCTCGATCACCGGTCGAATGCTGTTCAAGAAGCGCTGCACGATCTTCACGCTGCCCTCAAAGCCGTGTTCGGAAATCTCCCGGTGCAGCACCGTCGCCGGCAGACGGATGGCTCCGGCTTGGCCCACGCGAGCCCTCAGGAACTCCTTGAACGGGTCGAGTTTGCTGGTCGATCGTCTTCGCGGGCCGTACTGCCCGTTGTGCTTGCCGCGCAAAATGGCGCGGACGGTATTGCGGGAGAACCCCGTTTCCCGCGCGATCGCCCGGATCTTCTTGCCCTGGCGGTGCAGGACGTGTACTTCCACCTGACTCCTTTGTAAGCATCGCAAACAGACGTTCGCGATTGGGTCAGGTGGGTCAATTTTCAACGTCCGGGGTGGGGTCATTTTTGGAAGTCCGCTAACAGCGCTGGTCAATCGATTTCGTTCACGATCGGTTAGCCAACGGCCGACATGTTCGAGCGATCCCCGTCGTCGATGACTTCTCTCGCGAATGCCTCGTCTTAGAGATTGGTTCTCGTTTGGAAGCCGCGACGTCATCCGCTGCTTCGAGGACCTCGCCTTTGAACGGGGGTTCCCCGAGACGATCCGCTTCGACAATGGCTCGGAGTTCACGAGCCACGCGATGCTGCGTTGGGGCGCTGAAAGATCCGTGCAGCTCCATTTCATCGATCCCGGTAAACCTACTCAAAATGCTCAGATCGAATCGCTGAATGGAAAGATTCGCGACGAGCTGCCCAACGCGCACAGCTTCCGAACAATCTTCGAGGCGAGGCGCGAGGCCGCCGATTGGCGGCAAGACTACGCTACAACGAGATTCGCCCCATTCCGTGCTCGGCTACTTGACTCCGAGGGAGTTCGCCGAGCGATTTCAAACTACCCAACCCTCACAGTTAACGGCTGCGTAAAATGCCACCTCAGGTCAGATTGAAATTAGCTCGCGTGGGATTGCGTAAAAGTCGCAACAGCCCGCTTGATACTGGAAATCACAGAAGTAGGCCAGTACAGGAAGGCCCGCGATAATCAACCCTTCGCGCAGCCCGAAGCCCCTGCGGTCGGGAGCTCCTGCGCCTTCGGAGCCGCGGGTTGCGGGGGCTCAGTGATCATGAACGTTTCACCTGACAATGCCTTAGAGAAGGGGATTAAAAAATCGTTTTAGCCGTTCGAAGAGCCGCTCTTCGATAAAGCTGCACCATCCTCTTACGCGTTCAAGGCGCTCTTGGAAGTCGAATAAGGCAAAAAGCAAGAGGATTAGAAGCACGAGCAATCTGTCGATAAAGTTAACCGGAATGTGCTCGTCAAGCAAGAGGTAAAGGGTCCCCGCAGCAATGGCAACCGCTAATATGGCAAAGGTTAAGCGACCTAAGGCAGATGCCAAGCGGCGCGCTTTGCTTTCAGTAGTGGTCCTAACGGTATTTAGGAACTCACGTGACTCTTGCTCGGCGGCTTCGGCGCGATGGGATTCTCGCTGAAGATCCAATTCCTTCGCAGCCAGTTTCTGCCCAAAATCTTGCTTATAGCTTTCCTTGACTCTGTCAATCACGTCATCTATTGAATCAGCGTCAACATCACCGTCTGGAGCGTAGCTTTCAACGGCAAAGAGCAGTTGCTGCGACAGGTGATCAACGAGAATCGCAGCCTGTTCATCTGACGTAATCTTATGATTGTCGCGTTGCTTGGCTAGGTGGCGAATGAAGCGTTTCCACAGCTTCTCAGACGGGTGTATCGCGCTGGCACAGAGCGCCATCAACTCCTGTTCCTTAAGGTCGCTACTGGCCATTGGGTTCTTCAGCCACGCCAGATTTGAAAGGACTTGAAGGTGGATGATTGGTGGCACACCTTCGCTCTGATCATCTTGAGTGTACCAGTCACAGATGTCACGAATAACCGAAAACGATGAACTGGCAAAGATGAACTGCGAGTCCTCGATGCGGCTAAACGTACGGCCCTTACGAAGAGTGAGGATGGCTGCGATGCAGTCAACGTCATGAGCAATCCGAGGTGCCGATTCGTCTTGTGTGAAAGGGTTGGCAAGTCTTCTCTGTAGTGCCGCCTCATTTGAAACGTACTTGGCGAGTCTCGTCGGCGTTGATACAACGCGCAGGCGTTCCGCCTCGATGTTATGCTGAAGCAACCCGATCATTTCACTTATGTCGCCTCGGCTAAAATGCGACGAAAGAAAATAACGATCCATCTCGGTCTGGTAGCGCACCCGCTGCCGCCGACCTTTACGGCTACCCTGTGACTCGTACATTTCGAGGATGTGCTGAAGCTCGACCACGGTTTTGTCAAAAACGTAACAGCGAATGCCGGACGCGTGAAAGAGTTTGATAATCTCACGCATGATTGTCTGGCGAGCCCTTCCTTCGTAACCCAGGGCGCGCCTGACTAGGTCGCTGTCGAAGTAGACGATCAGGTCGTTAAAGTTACGTCCTTTGGCCTCGAAGTCAGGAATAAAGGCGGCATGGTAAAGCACTAGACCTTCCAGCATCCCCTTTAAAACGTTTGATAAAGCTGGATCATTTCGAACAGAGGTACTCATAAACTCCGCCACGAGAGCAGTTTCGTGCTGATCCAGTTTGCAGCCGGTGGTGTTCTCTGGAGGTTCATCGAGAAGCACAGCAATCTGCTGATCGTCTAGAAAGCAGGATACCAAATCAAGTGCCTGCCGTTCGGTACATGGAAAGTTATGCTGAATTGCAAACGATACAAAACGTCTTGCAAAGGCATTTTGCGCGTTTTCGATGTTCGCCTTCTCGTTCGATACGTTTTGAAGTTTGTGAAGACGCTGGGTTTTTTCCCATCGCCCGTAGTCTCTCTTAAGATAGCCTTCCGACTTACAACGTCGCAGCAGCGTTTCGAGTGGCGGGTGAGGGATGGTGATGTTATGGAGTTGCGCTAACGCTTCCTGAACTTCCGAAGTTGTGAATGTCCGTTCAGCTAAGAACGCGGCGGCGTCAAGAACGAGGGGCATAAAGATGCTCAGCCTGTCCTTGTTCTCATCCAGCTTGGCCTTCAAGAATGCTACGGTTACAAGGCCTCCCGGCTTCACGGTTGGGTTCTGGGTTTCCACGCTAAAATTGGCCGCTTTCTCAAGGGTCATGGGTCGGCTTGCTTCGGCAACGCGACCAACCAATACTCGTTGCCGTCCAGGACAATACGCTGACGGGCCTTCCGGATTTGCGGGCTGAACATTCGGCCGTCGTTCCGGAAGCAATGGGCCAGCCATTTCAGGAGATGACTACGGTCCTCCTCAGGCCGGCTCTTGATCATGGCCTTCGCGGCCTTCAAGGTCGGCGGATCGTCAAAGTGTGACCTGGTCCTGGCCATAGATCGAACGGATGTTCGATGGGCCTGACTCGGCCCCTTGGGCGAGGCGGCCCGGTGTGGCCGAGGCCGCCCTATCTGATCAGGTGCCGTCCTTACCGAGACCTGAGACATGATCAGTCTCCAGTAATGGGGTGCGATCCTTACCAGGATTCTTTTCGACAGCGAGCCGGTGGGGGTTGGTTGTCTTGGAAGGCGCAATAAGCGGGTATGTTCTCTTGGCCTGATTACTTAGGTTCCATTTGGACGCGATCAGTCAAGATTTGCACCTTTATTCTTGTTGGATTCGGTGCTGTCGATTTTCTTACGAACCGCTTTCATCTCGGAATCCCATCCTTGAGTTCTAAGGCGCAACTCGGCCCGTTGTGGTTCTTGGCGTTGCTCGTGCTAATCGCGCTAGTGGCGGCCTTGGCAGAATCGTGGGAGCGTCTGGGGGTATCCCGGAAAACCTTCAGATACGAGGGAAGAACGTACCGATAACCTCGTTGACCTCATACGGCTTACTGATCATCGGATTAATCGTGATCTACGGCGGTTCGTACCTATCTCGGCCTGTTGTCGTAGCTGCGGCGCCGACGCCATCCCCGAGCCCGACGCCAAGTTTCGAGTGGGCGGGGATAGAAGCAGATGTTTCGAAAGCGCCCCACATATTTCACGAACCTTTTGTTCAGGTCGGCTTCGCAAATCCAGGACAAGACACGGAGCACATTCGTTGGTTCAAAAGGATTGTTTTCACCACATTCTATCCAAAACGGTATAAAGAAGAGATCGCAAATCTTCGGGCCTCAGTGAAAGGCGACATGCAAGATGACCCGGACCCCGGCACAGAATCGCTGCCCTCGACGGGACTTTCCAATAATGTCAAGGCGTTCTATCTTCCCCGCCTTTCCTCCATCCAATGGAATCGCTGGAACGCGGGAGCGGATGGGATTTTCTATAATTTACGCCGTTGTTGCCGATGGTTCCGGTAAAAAAGTTTCCACGGAGGTTTGCGGGACAAGACTTGTTTACTCACTACCCCATAACTGTTGATTAAGTGTACCTAAAGAAAAAACTCCGATGGAGCGATCCAAGAAACCTGGCGCGTTCTCATCACCGAATGGCGACGATCACCAACCCGACTAGGAAAACCGAACCGACAACGGCACCGATGTTTCGTCTAGCACGATTCCAGAAAGGCCCATCCAGGGGTTGCCTGAAGTTTGCCCAGTCGTAGAAACGGCGCACCGGCCCTGGCGCTGCGCCAATCATTCGGGCGCCGATAACGCCGAGCGTTTCAGAGTATAGTAGCTGGATTATGCAGACCGCAGACGACGACCGCGAAGATGATGATTACGAAATCTCTTGTCGTCATTGTCACTCCTCTGGCCCTCCGGCCCTCGGGTAAACGATTCGGCAGAGGCGCAGGATTCCCATGATAGTCCACCACGTTACCTGGGTACGGGGTGACCCGAGGCCGGTGCTTCAGCAGAGGTAGGGCATCGCCGGACCCGGACCCCAGGAGCATGATGGGTTCGGGTCTGTGCTTTGCGCCTCATTGTCTCTGGATCGTGCCGGGTAACCATCGTGGCTAGCATAGTCTTGCGACGCATGCACTTGGAAACGGCGGCAGGAAATTGACCCCTTAGCGGCGGTGAGAAACTGACCCCAGGGGGTTAATCTTGGCCGCCGTTGGCTAATTTCCGCGGCCTTGAGGATCTTGAGCCGCTGACTCTCGCCGGCGAACTCGAAAACGGAGCCGTGATGAAGCGGCGATCAATACGGCCGTCGCCGCCATCGGATCCGGGAAGATGTACGTCCAATCGGTGAACGCGAGGTTGGTGCTGATCGAGCTCTGGCGTTCGTAGCGACGCGAGATGACCTGAAAGAGTAGATGGGTCGCTTCGCGTTCGAATGGGATGTAGCCAAGCTCGTCGACGAGCATCAAGTCGAATCGTTCGTAGGCTCGCAGTTTGCGATCGAGCTGCCCTTCGTGCTTGGCGGCGATCAAGCCCATGAGCAACTCGGCTGCGGTGACGAAGAGGACCCGGTAGCCGCGCGTCACGCGGCTAAGCCAAGCGCCAACAAGCAGTGCGTTTTCCCGTGCCCGGCGGCCCGATGCAGATCACGTTGCGGTGCTGCTCGACAAACGCGCAATCGAAGAGTTCCAAGAATTTGGTCTTGGGGAGCCGCGGCTGTAAGGTGAAGTCGAACGATTCGACGGTCTTAATGACGGGGAAGTGCGCAGCGGCGATCCGCGCGCGCACTCCGTTCTCGTGGCGTTTGCTCACTTCGAGCGCCGCCAGCTGCGTGAGGTACTCGATTCGTTCGGAGATATCGCGGGCAATGCGGCGGTAATTGGCGAGCTTCGTCGGCAGCTTGAGGTTGCGGAGATGCATCTCCAAGAGCGGTATTGATCCATCACGGTCTCGCCTCCGAAAGCGTCGCCAGGTCGTAACGGGCCAGATGGACGACTGGTCGCTGCATGCCATCAGGAGCGCGCAGCGCCAGCAGCGGGGCCGCCGGCGCTATCGGTGTCGTCCGCTGGCGAACCAGCAGCGCAATCGCTGCCGGGTCGAGCATTCGCAGATCAGTGCCTGCGAGACGCACTCGCCGACGACCTCGCTGAATGCGCCAACAACAGTTGCAGTACAGCGACGAAGGCGCGGCCAGCTCGCGCGCGATCGTGCTCCAGCAATCGGTCGCGCAGGGCTAGCAGCAGCGCCGGCAGGCGGCTCTGGGCGATGATCTCGGCACGCTCGACGCTGCGATGCTTCAAAGCCAGCAGCTCGATTGCGTGGCGGACGTCGAGCATCGTTGGGTGCTTGCCAGTACAGCGTTTGTGCTCGGCGACAACCTGCTCGTCAACGACGATCCGTAGCCGGCTTTCAAAGATCTCCAGCACGGCATCACGATGGGCCCACCGCGTCAGCACGGAGTAGCGGTTGGTTTCACAGATCGCCTCGGCGAACTTCTTGATACGGCGATCCGGCGCACACACGGAGTTGGCAGCACTGACGGCAACGGGCGCAACTGCGGCTGCTCGCGAGCGAAACGTTCGCCGATGGTTTCGCGGTGTGCTGAGGACGTGCGGTTTTCATAGTTGCGGCAAAACCATTCGAGTTCGAGATTGAAAGCATCGAGGCTCTCGCACTCGGGCGTCGGGCGGAACATGTTGTCTTCGAGGAACCCGCAGAACCCCTCAACGCCGCCCTTCTCGTTGCCTTTGGCTGGCGCCGCAACTCCATCTCCAGTGCCAAGCCGCCGCAGAAGGCTCGGAAGGCCTCGTTCTCCTCACGAGTACGACCGCGCAGCACACGCGTGACTGCGGTCTTCGCGTTGTCGAAAACGCCGACGCGCGGAACGCCGCCGAGTGGACGACGAGCGCCTAGGATACCGGCAAAGAGTGCAGCTTGATCTTCCTGGAATGTCGCGCGCGCGAAGAGCCGGCCGCTGTAGCTCAGGCGCGCAACGAACAGATGCACCTTGACGAGTATGCCGCCAACGACCAGGTCAACTGGCGTGAAGTCGAACTCCATCTGATCGCCTGGGACGTACAGCGCGCGAACGAACGCCTCTCGGCCGTGGATGTCGCGCTTACGGGTGGCGACGTACTCGCGCAACGAGCGTTCGCTGACTTCCAGATCAGGATCGACGAACGCGCGCAGCTGATTGCCGACGCGCACCGCCGTGATCTTTGGCGATAGGCGGATCAGATTGTCGATATGGTAGCCGTAGGCGTCGAGCCGACATGCACGCTTCAGACCAGGATGCTGGGGGGCTTGTAAGGAGTGAACGTATTTGCGTACGGTGTTCTTCGACAGGCCGAGTTCACCGCGACGGTTTTGATCGGCTCGCCGTCGCCGACCAGCGAAGCCGGATGGTTTCCAATCTATCCAAAGTAATCAACCTCCTCGGTGCTCCTCTTGGGAGGACCTGTGTGTTAGCCCGTCCTTCGAGAGGAGCACCCCTGGACTGCGAGGGGGTCAATTTCTGATGCCGCTAGGGGGTCAAAACCTCGGTGCCGTTACCACTAGCTTTACTGCTGGCCATAGTCTCTGTCGGATATGAGAAGCCCACCTCGCGCTACTGCCCTGCGAAGGCAATCGGTTATGCGCGAGTAGTTAAAGACGGGTATCTAATCGCCAACGGCACCGGACACTACGATCCGCATAGCCGGGTTCTAACAGCCTGGTTTCCTCCGAATTGGGCGACGGCGCATCTCTTTATGAGGCTTACACTTAATCCCGTTTGTTAGCGCCCGGAGATACCGTGGTGTTCGTCAAAGATCAGGCATAGGCTGGATCGAACGGACGTTCACGCAACGCTCAAAGAACGTCCATTGGACCGTTTTGCGATTGAGCGACAAGCCTTGCGCCCGTTGCCGCTCCCGTATGGCGGTCAGAAACTCATCACTTCAGCGCCCGTTGGCATCGCGGTTCCGACGCCGATAGAGTCACTCCAACATCCCCTGTCGGTCTATGACCTCGTTGCCCAGGAGGTTGGCGCATGATCGAGCTCGAGCGCGTTGACGACCTCTGCCAAAGGCTGGCTCTGGGCACCATGGCGTCCCATCTCGCTCACGTCACCGAAGAGGCGGCCCGCAAGGAATGGAGCTACCACGAGTTTTTCGAACATCTGCTGCAAGCAGAGCTTCGGGAACGGCAAGAGCGCAGCCGCATCCAGTTGACCAAGACGGCCGGGTTCCCAGCAATCAAGACACTGGAACAGTACGATTTTGGCTTCGCGACTGGAGCACCAAAATCGATGATCAACGAGCTGACGTCGCTTGCCTTTATCGAGCGAGCAGAAAATCTTGTTTTGCTCGGACCAAGCGGGGTAGGCAAGACTCATCTCGCGATCGCGCTTGGCTACAAAGCGACTCAATCCGGCATTAAGACCCGCTTCGTTGCAACCGCGGATCTGATGCTCCAACTCGCTTCCGCTTACCGGCATGGACGCCTCAAAGAATATATCCGCCGAGCCGTTCAAGCACCCAAACTCCTCATCATCGATGAGCTCGGTTATCTCCCCTTCTCTCGCGAAGAAGCCAACCACTTCTTCCAAGTCATCGCGCAACGATACGAGCACGGTTCGGTAGTCATCACTAGCAACTTACCATTCGCGCAATGGGATAGCGCCTTCGCTGGCGACGCAACAATGACGGCGGCGATGCTCGATCGGCTGCTGCACCATGCGCACATTGCGACCATCAGCGGCGAGAGCTATCGACTGCGCGAGCGTAAAAAGGCGGGAATCAAGCTGCCGACGGCAAAAGCGGCGCCCAAGGTGGGTCAAATTTAAACCGGCGATTTCGCCCTTAGGCGGGTAGAATTTTCAGCCGACGTTAACATGAAGCCTTGAAGCTCGTATTGTCAGCAATCAGGATCGAGAGAATCGCCGTCGAATACTCCGTGCGTGCGCGGCATGAAGCAGCACCGCCAATAGAAGCGGAATCACCCGATCTGCGATGCCATGTGCGCTGCCTCCAATGACGGCGTCTTCTCGGGATCTACCTTGTGCATTCGAGCTAGCGTGACTGACCGCCGCTCACGATACCGTCCGATCTCTCTCAGACGCCACTGGGCAGGCCGCTATCTATCCCACGGGTTAAGAACCCTCGAGCTAACTCGGCGTGACCGGCCCTACCGTCATAATAAAGGAGCTAAGCCACTTCAAACGCCGCCCCCAGCCGCAAAGCGATCTGCGCCGCTAGGCTGGCGTAGCTCCGAGTGGCTTTGCCGATGGCGGCTACGCTGCGAGGCGGGAGTGGATGAAACTTTTCTAACGTTGTGCCTTTAGCTTGTTTCGCACTTCGCTCTTCGACAGCAGCTCCAAAGCGTGAAATCGCGTGTAACCGAACTTTACATGCGTGAATTTCTTGAAGAACAGCGCGCGAGCTCGCGACCAACGGGAACTATCTTAACCCATGCCTCACAAGTTTAATCAAGTCTGAAGCCGTGAGGGTTTGACGCCGGACTTTCGCAAGTTTGACATAAACCGAAGCGATACACCGTTATCAATCAGCGCCACAATCTCATCGGGACGAAACTTCTGACTGTTGTAACTCAAATTCGCGAAAGTACGCGCTGGTGACGCCGTGGTCCCTTAATCGCAAAACTTCTTCCATCGGAAGTGCTTGGTTAAAATACGATTGCGCAGCCTCGATAAAGCCGGCTCCGGCTCCGCGGTCAATATTGTTGCTCACCTAAGTTACCTTCCTTCCTTTGAGTGGACCGCTTGTTTGAGAGTGAAATCTGCTCGTTGCATACTTGAACGATCCGTTGTTTGTGGCTTTGCTGGTCACCCGGGTTGAAACGAGTCACCCGATTGCCTTACAAACCCATAACTCGCCAGCCATTGTACATCGTTCATTCGCGATAAGGCTTCCTTAAAAAGCCTCTGCACGTCGCTAAGCTTTGTGCTCGCGTCGTTGTTGTAATCCATGAGGTTGTGCTGGTATTGGCGGCCGCTGGTTCGCTCAGCAATAATGTCGCGTACAACTTGCAGTGCTGGGCGCATATGCGAAAATCCGCCCGTCACCTGGATTGTTGCTCTTTCCATTGCGCAGTAAATGCTTAGGGTTGCGGCGACTGTCGGACAGTTGCGGTCGTCCTTACGATTCCAAACGTCGTCGGTGGACAGTAGGGTAGCCGCTCGATCTATGATTCTTCTATCGACGGAGCTAGGCGCGACTCCGAAGTAGATATAAAAATCGAACCAGAGACTAGAAGCCGAGACTCGCACGTTCGTCGCAGGAAACCATCCCTCATCGGTATGCACAACCCCCATCCGCCCGGATACACTTCTAGCTCGATCGCTTGTGCGGATTTCGGGTCCGCTTCGTCCTCCATGCTACCTGAATAAAGTGAGTCGGTGCGAACATCGTCGCGCCACAAGCCGGTCTGGATCGACTTTACTCGCTCAAGTGTAACGGTTGGGACGTGGTTAAAAGCAGGTAAAAGAGGACCGCACAGACCGCTAAATTTGGAGCCAATCGCGTGAAGCAGGCAACCAGACAACGATGACTCCTGGGTTGCGATAGCAACGGGGGGCAACAGGAGAGGCGCCGTGAGTGCGATAGCGACGGTCGCAAGAAGTCGCTGAGGGACCAGCCTTACCCGCGTCAACGCGCGAGTCACGACCAGATGGATAAACGAAACGGAGAACCGCAGGCTTCTCGGCTTTCCCACTCGCCTTGACGGATCCATATTTCCCACCTCCGGCGACAATAATAGACCGGAACGTTCCCGATCACCGAGGTTACGGTTCGCCGAGAGCATATGTTTCAGACGCCCTGGCTCCGGTCTAGTCATGCCTCCCTGCTTGTCCGACGCTCAGATGAGACACGCGGCCAGTTCGGCCGCTTAGCGCCTCGCGGCTCGGCGCAGGGGTGTGGCGATCTGGGTGGCTCGGCTAGCAAAGCGCTACGTGCGTTTTCACCTCGACCAGGCAATGCGGCGGGCGGGTGGGCTATGTCCCGTCATGCGGCCAGCGATTTCTGTGGCCGTTGGGCAATTCGTCATCTGCCCACCGAGGCCGCGTACTTGATACAGACAGGTGGGCTTCGGCACGGTAACGTCTGGTAACGGATTACGCACTGAGGAGTACCACTAAGCCCCGATAGTCATGCTTATGGTGACCCAGCCGCGCTTGCGGTGACGCATCGGGACAGCCGCAGGTGATTTCAAGACCGCCAGATACGACCGCCGGAATCTTCGTGGGTGAGGTCATGCAGCAAAACCGGCGAGCATGGAGCATAGCCACGCCGGCCTCCGCGAAAGCAGGGGCGCTGTTCTCGGCCGGTCGCGCCTGACTCAACGCCGATCGCGCCTTCCTTAGCGATGACTTGTCGATTCCGTAATGCTCGCCCAAGCTCTCAGTAAAGTCGTCTGGTTGAAAGCCGAAGGGCGAGCGTTTGTCATAGAGTGCTCTCCAGGTTTTCGCTTCCGAATCGGCTTGCGCCGGCGGATGTGCCACGGGTTGAACTTCGATCCGTCGAAATGAATGGACACCGCCCCTTACTTTCTTGCTTCCATCGAAGTCAACCGGCGGCGGTGCGACGCTCGCGCCCTGCTCCCGAAGAATCTTCGTCGCTCGTCGGCGACGCGCGGTAGACGGCATCCTCACGCCGACGGTAGTCGCGTCGGCATTGCGAGGGGTGGCGCCCCTATTCTTGTTGCGCTCCCGAATCCGCATCGCTGTTTATGCCTACGGCGAGCTCCCCAACGAGATGGCGCTCGTTCCGGCCGAGGTCATCGCGCAAGAGGAGACGAACGCGCTCGCTTCATGCACCTGACGACGCTCGACTGGATCATCGTCGTCGCATCCTTGGGCGTGAGCTTTCTGCCCGCCATTGTGCTCGCGCGCCGAGCCGGGCGCGATATTACCGAGTTCTTTGCCGCCGGACGCCAGGCGCCGTGGTGGCTGATCGGGATCTCGCTCGTCGCCACGACGTTCTCGACCGACACGCCGAATCTCGTGACGAACCTCGTGCGCGACGGCGGCGTTGCCGAAAACTGGCTGTGGTGGTCGTTTCTGCTCACCGGGATGGCGACCGTCTTCTTTTATGCGCGGCTCTGGCGCCGCTCGGGCGTGCTTACCGATCTCGAGTTCTACGAGCTGCGCTACGCCGGGCGCGCGGCCTCCTTCGTGCGCGGCTTCCGCGCGATCTATCTCGGGCTGTTCTTCAACTGCTGGATCATTGCGACGGTCAACCTCGCGCTTGTGAAAATCGCTGGCGTCCTCTTCGGCTGGCCGCGCTGGGAGACGCTCGCGATCTGCGTCGTGATTCCGATCATCTTCGCCGCGACCGCGGGTCTCTGGGGCGTGATGGTCACCGACATGATTCAGTTCTTCATCACGATGAGTTCGGCGTTCGCGGCGGCGTACTTTGCGATCCACGCGCCGGGTGTCGGCGGCTTGCACGGGCTCGTTGCCCATTTTAGCGGCAGCCACGCGGCCGCGCTCTCGATTCTGCCGAACTTCGCCGATCCCAAGAACGCGCTCGCCGTTTTCGTGATCCCGATTACCGTGCTGTGGTGGTCGGTGTGGTATCCGGGCGCCGAGCCGGGCGGCGGAAGCTACGTCGCGCAGCGGATGCTCGCCGCGCGCACCGAGTCCGACGCGCTCTTCGGCACCTTTATGTTTCAGGCGATGCACTACGCGCTGCGCCCCTGGCCGTGGATCGTCGTCGCGCTGGCGTCGACGATCGTCTATCCAAGCCTGCACGACATCAGCGCGCGCTTTCCGGGGCTGAGCCCGAACCTGCTCGGCAACGACGTCGCGTATCCGGCGATGCTCGTCTTTCTGCCGGCCGGCTTTGCGGGCTTCATGGTCGCCGGAATCTTTGCCGCGTACCGGTCGACGATCGAGACCCACCTCAACTGGGGCACGTCGTATCTGGTCCACGATTTCTATCAGCGCTTCTTCGCGCCGGGCGCGAGTCAGGGCGAGCTGGTCTTCGCCGGCCGGCTCGTCACCGCGCTGCTGATGGGGCTCGGCGTGATCTTCACGCTCTTCCTCGACAACGCCAAAGACGCGTTCACGCTGTTGCTCTCGATCGGCGCGGGCACCGGTCTCATCTACCTTCTGCGCTGGTTCTGGTGGCGGATCAACGCCTGGAGTGAGGTTAGCGCGATGCTCTGCTCGTTCGTCGTCGCGCTGGGGTTCTTCATCGCCCACCGCAGCGGGCACGGCGTCGAACGCGACGACGGCGCTGCTGATCACGGTCGGCGCCACGACGGTCGTCTGGGTCGCGGTCACGTTCCTCACGCCCCCGGTCGGCGAAGCGACGCTGGGGGCCTTCTACGATAAGGTACGGCCGGCGGGGCCGGGCTGGAGCCGCGTCCGCCGCCGCGGGGGGCTCCCGCCCTCGCCGGATTCGCTGCCGATGGCATTGCTCGGGTGGGTGCTCGGGCTGGCCGCCGTCTACGGGGCGCTCTTCGCCACCGGGGCCTTCATCTATGGGCGTACGGGCGCGGGCTTGCTTTGTTCCCTGGTAGCGGGCGGCGCGACGCTCGGATTGCTCTTCATCGGGCGGCATCTCTGGCGTCCGGCGGCAGGCCCGGCGCCGGTGAAAAGCTAAACCCCACCGGCTTCAATGAACTGGAAGAATTTAAAAGCGCCGTTGAAGGCGCTCGTTATCGTTGCGATCTGCGTCTTTTCGATCTGGGCGGTCGTGCCGGTGCAAAAGACGATCCATCTCGGCCTCGATCTGCAAGGCGGAGCGCGGCTCTTGCTGCAGCTCTACCCCACCGAAGAAGTGCCGACGATTACCTCGCAGGTCCAAGCGCAGACGCGTGAGGTCATCGACAAGCGCATCAACGGCCTCGGCGTGGCCGAACCCTCGATCAGCAACGTCGGCGTCAACCGAATTCTCGTGGAGCTGCCGGCCGTCAAGGATCCCGATCAGGCAGAGGCGGTGCTCAAGCAGGTCGCCGTGCTCGCGTACAAGATCGTGCCGTTCGACGTGATGCAGAAGGCCGACGCCGCCAACAATATCCTCAACTTGCCGACCGCGACGCCCAAGCAGAAGGCCGATGCGGAAGCCTATGTCGCGAAGACGGCCTACGACGTCAGCGGCCCGGTCGTCTATTCGGGCAAGGACCTCAAAGGCGCGCAGGCCAGCTACGATCAGGGCGGCCGCCCGAACATCACCTTTCAGACGAAGGACCCCGCGCGATTCGGCAAGTTGACGTCGGCGAATCTCCAAAAGCCGCTGGGCATCTTCCTCGACCATCGCTACCTCTCGGCGCCGATCGTCCAGAGCCCGATCTACGATAGCGGACAGATCACCGGCTCGTTCACCCAAGAGCAGACGATCACGCTGGCCAACGAACTCAACGCCGGCGCCCTGCCCGTCAGCGTAAAGATCATCGAGAAAGAGACGATCGGCCCGACGCTCGGCAAGCTCGACTTGGTGCAGTCGATGCGCGCGGCGGCGCTGGGTCTGGGCCTCGTGTTGATCTTCATGATCGTCGTCTATCGTCTGCCGGGATTGCTGGCCGATTTGGCGTTGGCGGTTTACGTGCTCGTGATGATGGCGATCCTCGCCCTCTCGCACGCCACGCTGACGCTGCCGGGCATCGCGGGCTTCGTGCTCTCGATCGGTATGGCCGTCGATGCGAACGTCCTAATCTTCGAGCGAATCAAGGAAGAGCTTTGGAACGGCAAGACGATGCGCGCCGCGGTGCGCGTCGGCTTCCAGCGCGCCTTCTCGGCCGTCTTCGATAGCCACTTCACGACGATCGTCGGCGCGGGCGTGCTGTACATGCTCGGCACCGGGACGGTGAAGGGCTTCGCCTTCACGCTCTTCTGGGGCACCGTCGTCTCGCTCTTCACCGCCGTCTTCATCACGCGCTTCTTCGTCGACGTGCTCGTGGACAACGACGTGCTGACGGCGCCGGAGTTTTACGGCGTCAAGCGTTCGGACCTCGGCATCTTCGGCAAGGCCGGAGCGGGGGCGTAACGCATGCTGTTTCGTCGGCTCAACTGGAACATCGTCGGCTGGTTCAAGATCGTCTCGACGATCTCGTACCTCATCATCGCACTCGGCTTTGGCGCGATGATCTACCACGGCTTCCAGGGCGGCAACGGCTTCCAGCCCTCGCACATGCTGCGCTTGGGCCTCTCTTTTACCGGCGGCACCGACATCGCGGTGCAGTTCACCCAGCCGACCACCGCCGATAAGGTCAGGTCGGCGCTGGGCGGCCTCGGCCTCACCGACGAGTCGGTGACGACCGCCGGAACGAGCGGCAAAGCCTTCGTGATTCAGACGCAGTCGGCGTACGCCAACGACTCGGCGCCGCTGTGGAACGCGCTTAATACCGTCGCGCCGGTCGATCGCGCCGCATCGCAGATCACCGCCGTCGGACCGTCGCTTGGCCGCGAGTATCTCACCAACGCGCTCTGGGCGCTGGTCATTGCGCTGGGCATCCAGTTCCTGTACATCGCGTTCCGCTTCGGCTGGAACTACATCTTCGGTTTGGTCACGGTCATCGCACTCGTGCGCGATGCGGCGATGATGATCGGCATCTACGCGCTGGCCGACCGGCGCGCCGACGACGCGTTCCTAGCCGCGGTGCTGACCGTCATCGGCTACTCGGTCATGGACACGATCGTCATTCTCGACCGAATTCGCGAGAATACCAAGCTCATGGCCGGCGCGCCGTATGCGACGATCGTCAACGAGTCGATCAAGCAGACGATGACGCGCTCCTTCAATACGCTGGCGACCGTGGTGATCACGCTGGTCGCGCTGCTCGCGCTCGGCGGCGCGAGCCTGAAGAACTTTGCATTCGCCCTGCTCGTCGGTATCTGCTCGGGCGGCTATCACTCGATCTTCTTCTCCGCGCCGCTGGTGCTGGGCTACCGCAAGCGACAGCTCGAAGCGGCCGCGCGGCGCCGCAAGCTTGGGGCCACGCAGGATCGCAGCGCCACTCCCCGCTCGCGTGCGGAAGCCGCGTCGCTGCAAAGCCGCGGTGGCGCGGCGCGTGAGGACATCGTCGCGGCGCGGCGCGAGCGCCGGCAGAAGGCGAAGGCGGCACGTTCGACCTCCCCGGTTGCGCCGCAGCGTTATCGCAAGCGGCGTCCCGACGAAAACGGTGCGGTCGCCGTTGAGGAGCCGCTGATAACGCAGGAAGAGACCATCGATCCCCTCGACGCACAGAAGGCGGGTCTGCACGATGCGGCGTTGGAACAGGGCCACGAAGAGATCTCGCTCAACTTCGAAGACTCAACCGAGCAGCAGCACCCAAGCGCCGAGCGTCCGGAAGAAGGCGGCGCGCCCTAGCGCGCTCCCGCCCCCGACGCCGTCGGAGGCCGCCTTTGAGGCGGTTCTCCGTTCCTTCTCGCAACCGCCCTCCCCGCAACTGCCCTCGATTGGCGCAACACCGGCAATCGACGAAACGAGCGCCTTCGACGAGGCGAGTGCGTTCGTCGAGCGCGTCTTTGCGGCCAGCGACGAGTATCTGCGCGATCCCTATGCGACCATCGACGACGCCGCGCGCTTTCACACCAAGCTCGCCGGCGTCTCCTTCGAAGGGCGCCAGGACGTCATCGCCGGCATGCGCGCCGAGGCGCCGCTGGAACTGCGGCGGCAGCCCGACAACCCACACGATTCCAACGCGATCGCCGTCTGCTACGGCCACCTTCAGCTCGGCTTTCTCAACAAGAAGTTAGCGGCGCACATCGCGCCGCTGATCGATGCGGGCGCGCGCTATCGCGCGCGCGTCGCCTCGCTGACGGGAGGCGCCGGCGACGCCGGCGCGCGGAAGCATCGCGGCGTCAACATTCTCATCGAGCGCGATGCCGCGCCGCTCCCCAGCACTCGCGAACGTTCGCTGCAGAGGGTGTGGACCGGCGCCGAGATGGAGGCTGCGCCGGCGAGCGAGCTGATCCGTGCCGCGCTGATCGGAACGTCGCTGCCGCACGAGGCGCAGCTGGCCGTTCTCGAACGCGTCGAGGCCGGGAAGAATACGCTGGCCGTCCTGGGCACCGGGCGCGGTAAGTCGTTTTGCTTTCAGTATGCGGCGGCGATGCGTGCCTTCGGCAGCGGTGGACGAACGCTGGTCGTCTATCCCTTGCGGGCGCTGGCTAACGACCAGTACGAAGCGCTCGTGCGAACGCTCGAGCCGCTGGGCTTGCGGTTCTTTCGCGCCAACGGTTCGATCGACGCGCTCGAGCGCGCAGCGCTCTTTAGCGCGCTGGACGAGGGAACCTGGGACGTCGTGCTGGCGACGCCTGAGTTTCTCGAGTTCCACCGCGACGCGCTGCGAGGCAAGAGCGCTCCCTCGTTCGTCGTGGTCGACGAGGCGCACCACTTGCACGAGTCGCGGCATCGGCCCGCCTACGCGCGGCTTGCGGAGACGATCCGCTCGCTGGGCAATCCGCAAGTGCTCGCGTTGACCGCAACCGCGGCCGACGAGGCGTTCGCGCGAATCGTCGACGACCTGCGCATCGAATCGTGGGTGATCGACCCAACGGTGCGCGAGAATCTCAGCGTCGTCAACGCGCGCGGCACCAAAGACAAGATCGGCTACCTCACCGAGCTCTTCACGCAACGTGACGAGCACCGGGAGAAGGGAATCGTCTACTGCTACTCGCGTTCGGAGGTCACGAAGGTCGCCAAGCGGCTGCGCAAAGACTTGGGCGACGAGGTGATGTTCTATCACGGCAAGATGCCCAACGGCGAGCGCTTAGAGATCGAGCGGCTCTTTCGCGAGGGCCGGCTGCGGGTGATCGTCGCGACCTCGGCCTTCGGCGAGGGCATCGACCTGCCCGACGTGCGTCACGTCGTGCTCTACCATCTCAATTTCGATACCGGCGAGTTCAATCAGCAGGCTGGGCGGGCGGGGCGCGACGGCGGGGAGGCGCGCATTCATCTGCTCTTCGGACCGCACGACCGATCGCTCAACGAGTTCTTGATCGATCTCGATGCCCCGCCGCTTCCCCGGCTGCGCGAGATCTATCGCGGCCTGCGCGGCCTCGCGCGCGACGGCGTCGTGCACGGCGATAACGTTGCGCTTACGAGCGCGCTGGGCTCCGACGGCGTTCGCGATCGCAGCGTCGGCGCTGCGCTGCGAATCTTTGCCGATGCGCAGCTCGTCGAACTGGGCGAAGACGACGAAGGCCGTTACGTTCGCTTTCTTCCGGTGAGCGGGCGAATCGAGATGGAGCGCAACGAACGCTACGCCGAAGGCGAAGCGACGCGCGAGGCCTTCGCGCGCTTCTGCGAGCTGGCGCTGAAGGCGCCCGCGCCGACGCTCGAGCGAATTATCAACCGGCCGATCTATCCTTCGCGCGCGCAGCTCCGCCGTTAGCGTTAGGCGAGCACCCGCGTCATCGCCGCCTCGTCGACCTTCGCATAGAAGGCATTGTGCGTCTCGGTGACGCCGGCCGACGCCCATGGATCGACTTGAGCGCGCGATGTCGGAAGATGCACGGTCGGCCCGACGGCGTCAGTGTAGTCGGCGCCGCCGAAGGGACCGAACTCGCCGCTCTCGCGGTGCGCGAGAACTAAGCTGCGCACGGCCGCGGACGCCGCTCCGGCATCCTGCCGGAGACCTGGATCCAAGCGTCCGTCGCCCGCGAGCGTGTCGTAGAAGGCGATGGCCGGGCGATCGGCGTGCCACGGCATCTGCGCGCCGCCGGGGAAACGCACCATGCCGCCGATCGCCCGAGCGTCTTCCCGAATGGCGCTGCGAACCTCGCGATTGGGCGCCTGCGCGGCGGCGTCGTCGTTGAGGCGCTTGATCGCCGCTTCCGCCGAGCGGATCTTCTCCGGGTTCAAATCGAGCACGTCGAAGGCCGCTGCGGGGCCGAAGCCGCCGAAATCGCCGGCGTCGTACTTCGTGCGCATGACGTCGCCGACGACGCTGCCGGCCATCGCGCCGGGGTCATTCTCGTGCGCCGCGATCGCGTGCGCCACGTTGCTCGGGACTCCGGGTGCGAGCATCGTCTCGGGACTGGCCGCGAGATACTTCACGCCCGCGCCCGAGAGCGCGTCGGCGAAGCCCATCGTGTCCATCAAGCACTGATTGGCAACGACGCCCTCGATCGAGCGGCCGGCATCCTCGGGGTGCGCGGCGGCATGCAGCGCCACACCGTCGGAGATCGCCTTGGCGATATCCGGCATCGACATGCACTTGCCGCCGGCGGTCTGCAGGCCGCCGCCATCTCCGCCGCCGTGGTCGACGAGATCGATCCACGTTTGCTTTGCTCCGCTTGCCTGCGCGTTGTCGAGCGTGCGCGCGACGAAATGCGCGAGATTGCCTTCGTCGCTCATCTCGTGCGCTTCGCTCACGTGGACCTGCGCGACGTCGCCGCCGGCGATCGTGTACTGCTCGGTGTGAAGCGGGCCCCTTGAGATCGAATCGCCGTCGGAGCGGAGTTTTGTCGTATCCTCGACGGTGAACTCGATCCGTGCGTCCCGGGCGCTCGTCTGCAGCGCCTGGGAAAGGGTCGATTCCTGGATCGAATCCAGGTTGTTGTCGCCGTCGCGGTAGATGCCGAACTCGAGCGTTCGGCGCGAAGGCGTGAAGCTGACGTTCTGCAGCATGAGGCTTCCTCCAGATAGATGAGTTCGCAAGGCTTACTGCGACATTGCGCCGAGCCGGCAAGGGCGGCTACGAAACGCATATCGGCCGTGAAGGCCGCGTCCTATCCTTAGCGGGTAGCAAAATGAGCGAGATCATGCATCGAACACCCGTTCGGAATGGGGCCGCCTTCTTTCGGGAAAGTACGGGCTCGTGACCAAAGATCACGACGTACTCGTCTTAGGCGCAGGCTTAGCCGGGATGCGAGCCGCGTTGGAAGCGGCACGCGATGGCGCCGACGTGGCAATCGTCACGAAAGTCCATCCGATTCGCAGCCACTCCAGCGCCGCGCAGGGCGGCATCAACGCCGCGATCAGCGAGACCGATAGCTGGGAGTCGCACGCCTTCGATACCGTTAAGGGCAGCGACTATCTCGCCGACCAAGACGCCGTCGAAGTGATGGCCCAAGAGGCGCCGCGCGACATCATCGAGTTCGAGCACATGGGCGTGATCTTCCATCGCGGTCCGGACGGCCGGCTCGATACGCGCGCCTTCGGCGGCGCGTCGCAAGCGCGCACCTACTTCGTCGGCGACATCACCGGGCAAGCGTTGCTCGTGACGCTCTACGATCAGATTCTCAAAGCCGGCGTCAAAGTGTACGAGGAGTGGTTCGCAACCTCGCTCTACCTCGAAGACGGCGCGTGCCGCGGGCTGGTCGCCATCGAGATGATCACCGGCGAACTGCACTTGTTGCGCGCGAAGGCCGTGATCGTCGCGAGCGGCGGGCTCGGACGGCTCTACGAGCCCAGCACGAACGCGTTGATCTGCACGGGCGACGGATATTCGCTGGCCTATCGCGCGGGCGCGCCGCTCATGGATATGGAGATGGTGCAGTACCATCCCACGACCCTCGCCGGCAGCGGATTTCTCATGACCGAGGCGGCGCGCGGCGAAGGCGCCTTCCTGCTCAACTCGTTGGGCGACCGCTTTATGAAGAAATACGCGCCGAATAAGATGGAGCTGGCCGCCCGCGACGTCACCTCGCGTGCCGAAGCCACCGAAATTGCGGAGGGACGCGGCATCGACGGGAACGTCCTGCTCGACCTGCGCCACCTCGGCCCCGACGTCATCTTGCGCAAGCTGCCGCAGATTCACGAGATGGCCCTCGACTATCTCGGGATCGACATGATTACGGATCCGGTTCCCGTGCGTCCCGGCATGCACTATCAGATGGGCGGCATTCGCACCGATATCCACGGCGCTTCCTCGGTGCCCGGCCTCTACGCGGCGGGCGAGGTCGCCTGCGTCAGCGTGCACGGCGGCAATCGTCTCGGTGCGAACTCGTTGCTCGATACGATCGTCTTCGGACGACGCTCCGGCAAGGCGTCGGCCGAATACGCGAAGCGGACCGCGGCCGCCACCGGCGGTGAGGATTTGTTGAAAGGCGAGCAAGCACGCCTGCGCGATCTGCTCGCGCGGCCGTACGCGGGCGACACGCCCGCGGGGCTGCGTCTGGAGCTGGCGACGATGATGGATGAGAAGGTGGGGCTCTACCGTTCCGACGCCGGCTTGAACGAGGCGCTCGACGCGCTCGCCGGCTTCCGCAAGCGGTATGAAACGATCGCCGTCGGCGATAAAGGCCGGGTCTTCAATCAGGCGCTGACCTTTGCCCTCGAGCTGGGCTTTATGCTCGATTGCGGCGAGTCGATCGCTCGCAGCGCGCTCGAGCGCAAAGAGAGCCGCGGCGCGCACACGCACGTCGAACACCCCGAGCGCAACGACGTCGATTGGCTCAAACACACGATCCTCACGCGGCGCCCCGATGGGACGGCCGAGATGTCGTTCGCTCCGGTCAAGATCACTCGCTGGAAGCCCGAGGTACGCACGTATTAATGCAGTTCACCATCGAAGTTGGGCGCTATAACCCCGAGGGTCTGTACTCCGAGACGGCGGTTCCCGGCAAGCCCTTTCCGGCTCCCTGGGATCGCTCGCCGGCGCGCCGCTATCAAACCTACACCGTCGAGCTCCCCGAGCACGCCGTCGTTCTCGATGCGCTCATCGCGATCCGCGAATACCAAGACCAGTCGGTCGCGGTCCGCTGCGCCTGCCGCAGCGCCATCTGCGGATCGTGCGCGATGTGGATCAACGGTCACGCCCATCTGGCCTGCAAGAGCAAGCTTTCGGAGTTCACGAAAGACGGGAAGACGCGCGTCGAGTCCCCGCCGTCGATGCCGATCATTCGCGATCTCGTCTGCGACATGTCGCCGTTCTGGGACAAGCACCTCGCGGTAAGGCCGTGGCTGCAGAACAAACAGCCGATTCCCCCGCACAATGAGGAGTACCGAGTTCCCAACGCTGCGATGGAGGAGCTGATCCAAGAGGTCAGCTGCATCAGCTGCGGGGCGTGCCTGATGGATTGCGAGTCGTTTGCGGTCAATCAGGAGTTCCTCGGACCGCAGGCGCTGGCGCAGGCGTACCGCTATGCGGCCGATCCGCGCGATGCCGAGAGCAAAGAACGCCTCGGCGAGTACAGCAAAGACGGCGGCGTCTGGGACTGTACGCACTGCTACGAGTGCGTCGTCCAGTGCCCCAAAGGGGTCGCGCCGCTGGATCAAATCCTCAAGCTTCGTAAGATGGCCGTTGACGCCGGCTTTACGAATAATCCCGGTACGCGGCACGCGGACGCGTTTGCCGAGTCGGTCCGAGAGAGCGGACGGCTCAACGAACTGACGCTGATGCCGAAGTCGGTGGGCTTCTTCAACATCGTCGAGCAGCTCAAGACCCTGCCGAGCGCATTCAATCTCCTTCGCGCCGGCAAGCTGCCGCCGCTCATTCACAAGAAAATTCCCGGAGCAAATCGCATCAAAGCCATTTTCGAACGTGTCGGAGGACGGTTCAAGTGAAGGTTGCCTTCTATCCCGGCTGCGTCTCGAAAGGCGCGTGTCCGGAGCTTTATGTCTCGGCGAAAGCCATCGCCGAACCGTTGGGCCTGGAGCTCGAAGAGCTCGTCTCGGCGCCATGCACCGGCGCGGGCGTGCTGAGCGAGCAGAATCCAGAGCTCGCCGACGCGCTCAACGGTTTGACCCTCGCGATGGCGGAGAATGAGGGCGCCGACCTGATGACGATCTGCAGCACCTGTCAGGGCGTGCTCTCGCAGCACAACTATCACCTCAAGAACGATCAGGCTCGCATGGATCGGGCGAACGCGACGATCTCCGATCAGGGCTTCCGCTACGGCGGAACGACGAAGGTCAAGCATATGCTCTGGATGCTCTTCGAGGATATCGGCATCGATCGCGTCGCGTCGGCAATCAAGCGCAAGCTCACCGGACTCAAGATCGCGCCGTTTTACGGCTGCTACATTCTGCGGCCCTCGGAGGCGCTCGGACTGCGGGAGAAACCCGAACGCAAGACCTATCTGGAGCGTTTGATCGCGCTGCTGGGCGCCGAACCCGTCGAGTACCGCGGTGCGACGAAATGCTGCGGATTCCCGATGGCGACGTTCAATCGAGAGAAAGCGCTTGCGATGGGCGGCAACCACATCATCGAGGCCAAGGAGAAGGGCGCGGACCTGCTCGTTACGCCCTGTCCGCTCTGCCATCTCAACCTCGACGCTCAGCAGCCCGACGCCGCGCGCGTGCTCAAGAAAGAGATCGACGTACCGATCTTCCATCTTCCGCAGTTGCTCGGCCTGGCGTTCGGGATGGAGCCGGAGCAGCTGCGCCTCGACCATCACGTCGTCTCGACGAAAGGCGCGCTCGAAAAGGTCGAACTCAAAGTTTAGCGTTTCGCGCCAAAAGCGTTCGTTCGCTACGCGGCCTCGCAATCAAGCGAGGCCGCGTCTTTTTTTGGCAGGCCAAGCAAAAAGATGGTACCGTTTTCTAACTCAACGTTTTTTGTGCGTGTACGCGTTAACGCCAGGAGAGATGGCATAGTAGTCAAACGGCTACGCCCGACATCGGGTTACAAAAAAGGCGCAACCACGCAAGCCGAACCGAATCTGCGGCCCGTATGCGACGCTCGTCGCGCTCTTAGTAGTTATTCGACGTGCCAAGACGTGTGGAACGTGAGGAAGGAAGGCGAACTACCATGGGTGCCTCGAGATCGATTCGACACGATATCTTCGCCAGCATCGCTATGGCCACGCTGGCGGCCTGCGGCTCATCGGCAACGAGCCCAGTCCCTGCTACTCAAGCGCTGCTTCCCAATGGAACGCAACCTCTTTCGGGCAAATTCTCAGGTTGCCCGTATCAATCCGGCGATGTTTGGCAGCAGAGTATCCTCAACGCCCAAATCGATCCAAATAGCGCCGCGAACATTCAAGCGACGATCGACGGCGGCGGAGGCGGCAGCTTCGGCGCCAACGCGCCGACCACCGACGAGCTGATCAACATGGCGAATTCACAAACGCCCGTCGTCGCGGTCCTTGGGAAGGTCAAGTGGCACACGCCCTACTCTCCATGGCCGTGGGCTTCGAACTTCTACATCGAGCCACTGAGCGACGGCCACGCGATGGTATTGCAAACGCAGAGTTGCTTCTATTACGAGGGCTACAACGTCTCGTACAGCAACGGGAAGCTGTCGATGTACAACGGCGGAATGTGGAACCTCAATACGGCCTACGTCCGGCCCGCCACCGGCTCGATTTCCACGGCCAGCGGGATTCCGCTCGGCCTGCTCGCCGTGCGCCCCGAAGAACTCAATGCGGGCTACATCGGGCACGCGGTTGGGTGGGACGGTGTCGCGTACTCCTGGTCGAAGACGGCCTGCGCATCGCCCGCCGGCGAGACCGACTGCACCGACAGCCTCACCTTTAAGGGGCCCGCGGGCGATAACCCGATGCCGTACGGCGCCCACATTCGTCTGAAGGCCGCCTTCGACGATTCGGCCTTTCCCAAAGAGGCAAAGGCCGTAGCCGAGGCGCTCAAACACTTTGGCGCCTACGGGTACGATACCGGCTGCTGCAACACGATCTTCTTCGCGAACGACGTGCACGGAGCTCCAACGTGGACGTCGCAAGACGCGTCTTCGCTGCGGAGTATTACGATGTCGAACTTCGATCGGGTCGTGGCGCCGTAGCGTTGGAGGCGCCGGGACAATCGGCAAGCAGCGTCATGCCCTCCGAGGTGCTGTGCGCCATCACGTAGCGGACGAGTTGGGGTTCGCCTGGGATCTTCGCGGGCGGAGGCGGCTGAAAACGCGTGGGAAAGGCCGGATCCTTTAGGTTCCGGTCCGACCACGGGTTCTCGGCCTCGCTCGCATAGTACCATGGATAGTCGAGGATCACCGATTGCGCCGAGCCGTCGGCGAAGTGCACCGACATGCGAATGTCGACGAAAAATCCACGGGTATGTGAATCGTATTGCGAGCCGTGCGGATCGGAGAATGTGACGAACCCGCACGGCTCGTTGGCGTTTGCCGCGGCGGTGCCGGCGCCTTGGGTGCCGGCACCGCTTCCATTTCCGCTCGCCGTTCCGCCGTGCGAGCCGCCGGCCGCCGAGCCGACGTCCCACACCGGCTTCGTTTGGAAATGAGCGGCGAAGGCGGTGCGGTGGGCGGCAAGCTTCGCCGGGTGCATGGCGATACGGCGCGCAGCGCTTGGCGCGCCCGACGCGGCTTCGCGAACCGGCACCGTGCGCAGGGTCTGTGTAAAGACGAGGCGCTCGACCGGGGTCGGGATCGGGCGCGGCGCCGGCGTCGCGAGCCGCCGTATCGTCAGAACTCGAACGTCCGAGAGGCTTTCGCGCGCGGCCGTCGAGCGAACGGGCGACGCGGGAATCAATCCGGCGACGACTTCGTGCGCGGCAATGGAGAGCGCGATCGCGACGGCTAAACGGCGCGAACTCGCTGCGCCAAAGACAACGCCGAGCCAGTCTTGCGGGAAAGGCTCGGCGCTGCGGTGATGCCGGCTCCTATTCAGGACTCTGATTGTATGTCTGTACGTACCACTGCTTGAACTGATCGTACGTCGGATAATATCCGTACTTGTGATAGAACCAATCGCGGTACGCGTCTTGCCGGCGAGTTACTTCCTGTTCTTCGGCGCGCTTTTCCCTGACTTTGTGATTGTAGTTCACGATCAGGGGAACCGATGCGGCGGCTGCGGCGGTGACCAGGATAATCGTGTTCGTGCTCCCGCTGCCGTCGGCAAATGCGGGCGCCGCGCTGAGCCCCAGCGCCGCGATCATCGCGCCGGCCAGGAGTTGCGGTCTCTTCATGTTCTCCTTTCCTGCAGGCCAATCGATCCCACAACTCAAACCCCGGCACGCGTGGAGATCGAGGCGCTGATTCGAGCGATCCCGGATTTTCCGATTGCCGGGATCCTTTTCCGTGACATTACCCCGTTGCTGCGAGATAAGCAAGGGTTTCACGCGGCGGTAGACCTTTTTGCGGACCGCTTTCGCGACCGCGGCATCGACCACGTCGTCGGTATCGAAGCCCGCGGATATATCCTCGGGGCACCCGTTGCGTACGCGCTCGGCGCCGGATTTATTCCGGTGCGCAAGCCCGGAAAGTTGCCGTACGAGAAGCTGCGCGAAGAGTACGCGCTCGAGTATGGGACGAACGCGCTCGAGATCCACGCCGACGCCGTTGAGAAGGGCGAGCGCGTTCTGGTCGTTGACGACCTGCTCGCAACCGGGGGCACCGCTGCGGCGACTGGTCGCCTGCTCGAACGTCTCGGCGCCTCCATCGAAGCCTACGCGTTTTTGGTGGAGCTGGCGGCGCTCAATGGGCGAGCCGCGCTTGGCAGCGCGGAGATCGTCACCTTCATTTCGTATTGACACGGTGATGAGAGTACCGGCCCTGTTGGTCGCGATGGGTATCGCACTTGCCTTTGCCGCATTGACGCTGGCCGGCTCGGCGCGGCCGCATCCGTCACCCTCGCCGTCACCGACCCCGATCGCCGATCCGCAGATTACCTTGCTCGCACGCCAACAGTTCGTGGCTTGGCAAGCGGGCGAGATCAATCAGCACCTCTACGCTCAGCAGGTACTCGATAAGCTGAGCGACGCGAAGATCTCCGATACGTCGCACGCGCTCGGTCAGCTGGGCGCGCTGACCGATACCGTCTTCATCGGGCCCTGGGAGGACCCGAGCTTCCCGTCGGGTGCACGCGGCTACATCTACCAGATGCACTGCGTAGAGGGGAATATCTACCTCTGGCTCGCGCTCGATCCGCAAGGGAAGATTGCGACGATTTTCTTCAAGAACCGGCTCGATACCGAGACGGTGACCCCCTCTCCCAAGCCCTCCTAGACGGCTCCCCCGCGGTGCGTAGCACGGTGGGGTTGGGTGCCCGGGTTATAATGGTCGGACGGCCATGACGATCTCAGAACTGATCGAACGCGTCCGTTCCTACGATCCGTCCGCGGACGGGGCGCAGCTGGAGCGCGCCTACGAGACGGCCGGCGCCGCTCACGAAGGCCAGCGCCGCGCTTCGGGCGAGTCGTATATCGGGCATCCCCTTGCCGTCGCGGGCATCCTCGCCGACCTCGAGATGGATCATCAGACGATCGCCGCGGCACTGCTCCACGACGTCGTCGAAGACACGTCGGTCACCTCGGAGCAGGTCACCGCGCAGTTCGGCGAAGAGGTCGCGCGCCTCGTCGACGGCGTCACGAAGCTGACGCGGATTCCCTACCAGTCGAAGGAAGACGCGCAGGTCGAAAACCTTCGCAAGATGTTTTTGGCGATGGCCAAAGATATCCGCGTCATCATCATCAAGCTCGCCGACCGCTTGCACAACATGCGGACGCTCGCGAGCCTTCCCGCGGCGAAGCAGGAAGCGATCGCGCGCGAAACGCTCGATATCTACGCTCCGATCGCGCATCGTTTGGGCATCTGGAAGATTAAGTGGGAGATCGAGGACGAGTGCCTGCGGTATCTCGATCCGGATTCGTTTCACGACATCGTCGAGCGCGTGGCCAAGACGCGGCGAGAACGCGAAGCCGACGTCGAACAGGCCATCGCGCGCCTTCGCGACGAGTTCAAGGAGCTCAAGATCAACGCCGAGATTCAAGGGCGTCCGAAACATTTTTACTCCATCTACTCGAAAATCAACAAGGGCCGCGACTTCTCGACGATCTACGATCTGACGGCGATTCGCATCATCGTCGACAGCGTCAAGGACTGTTACGCCGCGCTCGGCGCGGTGCACGCGATGTGGACGCCGCTGCCGGGGCGCTTCAAAGACTACATCGCGATGCCCAAACCGAACATGTACCAGTCGTTGCACACGACGGTCGTAGGCCCGAGCGGCGATCCTCTCGAGATTCAAATCCGCACGTGGGAGATGCACCGGACCGGCGAGTACGGCATCGCCGCCCACTGGCGCTACAAGGAGGGCGGCAAGGCCGATCAATTCGAGAACAAGCTCTCCTGGCTGCGCGCGCTGCTCGAGTGGCAGAAGGACATGCGCGACTCGCGGGTCTTCATGGAGAACCTCAAGCTCGATCTGTTCGATAGCCAGGTCTTCGTCTTTTCCCCGCGCGGCGACGTCTACCCGATCGTCGCCGGCGGGACGCCGTTGGATTTCGCCTATCAAGTCCATACCGACGTCGGGAATCACTGCGTCGGCGCAAAGGTCAACGGGAGGATCGTTCCGCTCGACTACCAGATGCAGAACGGCGACATCTGCGAGATTCTCGTCAATAAATCGAGCGGCCGCCCTTCGCTGGACTGGCTCTCGATCGTCAAAACGTCGAGCGCGAAGCACAAGATCAAGCAGTGGTTCCGCAAGGAGCGCCGCGAAGAGAACGTGCTCGCCGGCCAGGAAGCGCTCGAGCAAGAGCTGGTGCGCGCCGGCGTGCGAACCGACGCCGCTCGCGGCGAGTTGATCGAACGAATCGCGGCGCGCTTGAACTATGCGACGCCCACGGATCTCTACGCGGCGATCGGCTTCGGGGACGCCTCCGCGCAGGCAGTCGCCAACCGCGTGCGCGACGAGGTCAAGCACGACAACGTCGTCGACTTTACGAAGATCGGGCGCAAGCCCGTCGCCCGAAAGAGCGTGCGTCGCTCCAGCGGCGTGCGCATCGCCGGCGTCGACGACGTCCTCGTGAGGCTCTCGAAGTGCTGTTCGCCGGTTCCGGGCGATCCGATCATCGGCTACGTGACGATCGGCCGCGGGGTAAGCGTGCACCGCGCCGACTGCCCCAACGTCGGTTATATGAACGCCACGCCCGAACGCATCATGCAGACGGAGTGGGTGACGGGAACCGATCTCACGCACCTCGTCGACGTCGAGGTCGAAGCCGACGACCGGACCCAACTGCTGCAAGATATCATGTCGGTCTTCGCCGAGCTCAAAACGCAGGTGAGCTCGGTCAACGCGCGCGTTCGCAAGGACGGTGTCGCCGTTGCGAGCCTGACGATTCAAATTCGCGATCTCGATCATCTGCACCGGATCATCACCAAGCTGCAGACGCTCAAAGACGTCCGCCGCGTCTATCGCGTGACCAAGCGCGAGCGCGCCGCGCTCTAAGCCGTTTTGGGCGGAGAGGCGTCGACCGCGCACCTTATCCTGCCTACCCTCGTCGCCTTCGTCTCCGGGATGATGAACAGCGTGGCAGGCGGCGGGAGCTTCCTCTCCTTTCCGGCGCTCGTCTTCGCGGGTGTCCCGCCGATCTCGGCCAATGCGACGAACAACGCCGCGATGTGGGTCGGAACGATCGGCAGTGCCCGCGGTTATCGCGAAGAGATCCGCGAACACCGGTCGCTGCTGCGGGCCATCGCGATCGCGAGCGCGCTGGGTGCGCTGCTCGGCGCGATCCTGCTCTTGGCGACGCCGCAAACGACGTTCGTACGGTTGATTCCGTGGCTGCTGCTCTTTGCGACGATCGTCTTCGCCGCGAGCCCTCTCCTCGCGCGCCCGCCGAAAGGGCCGCCGCGTCACGCTCCATGGCAGATAGCCGTGCAGTTCGCGGCCGCGATCTACGGCGGCTACTTCGGCGCGGGAATGGGGATCGTGATGCTCGCCGTGCTGTCGTTTTCCGGGCTGCCGAGCTTCAATGCGCAGAACGCGATCAAGAACGTGCTCGCCGTCGTGATCAACGGCGTTGCGCTAGTGCCGTTCATCGCGGCGCGAATCGTCGACTGGCGCTTTGCGATTCCGATGGCGGTCATGGCGCTGCTGGGCGGCTACTGCGGCGCGCGCATCTTCCGCCGCGTCCCGCAGGCGATCTCCCGTTCGATCGTTGTGGCGATCGGGGCGACGATGACCGTCGTTTTCTTCGCGCGATCGGTCTGAGAAGGGTCCCCTTCGTCCGGCGCGAAGCCCAAAAACTTACCTGCTGCCCGCTTCGCCTTGGAGTGGGCCGCCCGCTGACGCGGGCGTCCATAGTACGGAGAGACGAATGACCGACTACGAAGTAACGTATATTTTGCGCCCGTCGCTCGAAGAGAGCGACGTCGAAGAGCGCGCGAACGCTATCGCCGAGATCATCAAGGGCCAAGGGGGCGAGGTCACGGCCGTTGAGCGGCTGGGCAAGAAGCGGCTCGCTTACGAGATCAACGATTCCCGCGAAGGCACCTACGTCGTGATGCAGTTCACGGCCGGAGCGGGCGCCTCCAAAGAGCTCGACCGTCTGCTGAAGCTGCACGAAGACGTGCTCCGGGCGCTGATCGTCAAGCTCGATAAGAAGATGAAGATCCACATGGCCGCGCTCGCCGCCGCTGCACCGCCGCCCCCGCCGTCCATGGATGAAAACGTTCGCGGGCCGGCAACATTTGTGCCACACAGGTGACACTCTCGGGCCCTAACCTCGAGGGGTGCACGCGTTGGTTGAAAGAGAGTAAGGTATGGCAGCATCGTATAACAAGGTAATTCTGGTCGGGAACCTCACCCGCGATCCGGAGATTCGCTACATCAACTCCGGCTCGCCGGTCACCAAATTCCGCATCGCGGTCAATCCGAATAAACGCGACGCGAAGCCCGAAGAGACGATGTACGTCGATATCGTGGCCTGGGAGCGGCTCGCCGAGACCTGCAATACCTATTTGAAGAAGGGTAGCCCGGTACTCGTCGAGGGCCGGCTCTCGATCCGCTCGTACGACGACACGAAGCTCAAAGACGAGAGCGGCCAGCCGATCCGGCGCACCGCGACCGAGGTCGTGATCAACGGAATGCAGATGCTCTCCTCGCGGCGCGACGAGGCCGACGGCGATCACGGCGGCTTCAACGGAGGCGGGCGTCCCGCTGCCGCCGTTAGCTCACCCGCGCGCGCCGGCGGCGACAGCGCTGCTGGTGATGACCTCGACGACGAGATCCCATTTTAAGCGTCAGAAACATCTGAAAAACGCCCCGTTACGACGGGGCGTTTTTGTTGCCGTCCAGTCCGGATTACGCGGTCCCCAGGCTCAGGATGGCGAAACGCTCGCATATCTTCATGACGTGCCAGCTGAAGAAGCCTTCGCTGAAGTATCTCCCGGCGAACCTGCGCGGGAGTTAAACTCCCTAGCGCAAAAGCCGCCATCAGAGGTAGAGAAGCGAGGGGTTCTGGTATGATTGCGATTTTTAACAGAGTGACGCTCCTGGCCGCGGTTCTTGGCACGCTTGGTTTTTTAACATGTGGCAACGGGGGCGCGCAAAGCAACGATACCCCCAATGGCATAGGCTTTTGGGACGTGATTCAAGACCATAACACGATGCTGCTCGGCGTAGGGATCGGCCCAAAGCGTAACCACTGGGAGTTTCACAATCAGGACGCCGTTCCCGACGTGTTGATCGAGCAACTTCTCGGCATGCACCCAGGCGAGAATCCCGTGCGGGAGGTGCAACTTCACCTCGTTCGAGAGGCGGGGACCTTTGAGGGAATTGGGTCGGTCCAGGGTAGTATCGCCGGCGGAACGGTCCTGTCATTTTCACCTAACGCGCAGTACGCCGCGGATGTACGGGCCCTTGGATTGGCTCTTAGCCAACGCGATCAACTAGAACTGGCCGTATTTGACATCGATCGCGCTACGCTCACCGAAGCGCTGAAAGAGAATCCGCACGTAACGGTGCGGGCGGTTGTCGCGGCGGTGGGCTGTGAACGCCTGGCCGCCTGGTCGAGAAAGATTGGCGAAGATGCGACCGTTTTTCAGGATTGCAACGCGCGTATTCAGCGTTCAAACTAAAAGAAGAAGCACCTCGGCGCCGGGAGCGTGCGTTTCACTCGTGGCGCGCTAAATGATCAAATTTAGGATGCCTCGCGTCTTCGCCTTCGTGCTCTGTGGTGTAATGGGCGTCTTTATAACGAACGCTACCGCAGCGAACGTAAAATCCGCGTCGTCAGATGGTGAGGCAACGGTTTATCTGCTGGACAAGTTTTCCGCCGATTTCGACCTCGCCTATCGAGCCGTGCTGAAGCCTGCTGTCCACAATAAGTCGTGGTCGAGCCTGAGTATTTTGCTGGTCGGTAGCCAAATCCCGGGACCCGGAGCATCCGTCGGCGTGGCGAGTGATCCTCCAGATCACGCTCCAGCGCGTCCCTTTACATACGTCGTCTATCCTGGACTCCGGGACGACTACAAGAGTCATTCGATGAACTGCTCCGCCGGGTGCCTGATCGAGTTACGCGGTGACGCGCGTAGCATCTATGCCTCCGTCGATCGGCACGCGGTGGCTTCTTGGTCGCGTTCGGACCTCTTCATTACGCACCCGCACGTTCAGCTAAACGCGGAAGTGCACGGAGCGGGTGACTCAATATATGCTTCGCTTACTCCCGTTCACGTTCTAGTGGCAGGAGGTGCGCTGCCAAACCCGACGTGTGCGTTTACGACACGCGGCATCGAGCCGGCCGGACGGACAACCCTGACCTTCAGTGGAAAAACCAACGACGCTGGAGGAGCATTTATCGAACTCGCATCGGGAGCACGGGCGGATAAATGTTGAGGCGAAGAGTTCGGGTCGGGGCCGCTTCATGAGCGAGGTTGACGGTTCGCTCGAGTGCGCAAATGGCGTGCTGCTGCGGCTACCGAGGCCGTCAGACGCCGAGGCAATGGCTAAGCACGCGAACAACCGGGAGATTTGGCTAAACCTTCGCGACCGCATGCCTCATCCGTATTCCGTAGACGATGCGAGAGCGTTTATCGAATTGATCGGGGACCAAGATCCGCGAGTCGAGTTCACCATCGACGTAAATGGCGAAGTCGTCGGCGGTATCGGGCTCGTCGTTGGCGCGGATATCGGGCGCCGCTCCGCTGAAGTCGGCTACTGGGTGGGACGGGACCACTGGAATCGCGGAATCGCAACCGCGGCGCTCGAGCGAATCTGTCGTTACGGTTTCGAGGAGCTTGGGTTGTTGCGCATCTTTGCGACGCCGATCGCATGGAATCCAGCCTCCTTCCGAGTCCTCGAGAAAGCCGGATTCGAACGTGAGGGCATTATGCGAAATGCGTGCGTGAAGGACGGCAAAATCGCCGACATGCTCCTTTACGCGAAGGTCGCGGACCGGGCTTAACTCTGCGGTCCGTCGGCCTCAACGTTCAGCGAGATATCGATGTTGTTGCCGACGATCAATGGGCCGAAGCTCATCCCCCATTGCGTGCGATCGATCGTTGCGGTCGCCTGATAAGCGATAATCGATCGGCCGCGCGGCGACTTCCCGGCGCCGACAACTTGCGCGGCGAGCGCGATCGCGTGGGTTTTGCCATGCATCGTCAAGTCGCCGGTGATCGTGAAGTGTTTGGGATCCGTGCTCTCGATGTTGGTGCTGACGAAGTGAATGTCGGGCGTCGAGGCGACGTCGAAGTAGTGCGCGGAGCGCAGATCGTTATCGCGCATGTCGTTGTGCGTGTCGAGCTTCGAGGCGTCGAGGTCGGCGGTGACGGCGGTGGGGATCTGCGAGCCGCTGTCGAGCTTGACCGACGCGCTCTTGATCGGAATCGTGCCGATTACCGGAACGATGTCGAAGTGACGCGCGGTGAACTGCGCGGTCGAGTGCACGGGATCGACCGTCCACGTTTCGGATTGAGCGCCGATTGCTGCGCTCAAGCCCAGCGCGCTAAAGAAGAAGGCGGCTGCAAACGCAAGTGTTGCTTTCATTGCCGGGAGCATTTCGCAACGGGCTGACGTTTCCCTGAGCGCGTGCGGGAAAGCGAGCAAGCGCGCCGAAGCTCGCCGCATGTCGCCGGAGCCGCAGCGGCGCCCACTGGCCACCCGTGAGCGAGGCTGGGCGAAAGCGCTGGCGCAAAGTCTGAATCGCGCCGCCGTCGCGCCCAACCTCATTTCGATCGCAAGCCTCGTTTTCGCAATCGGCGCAGGCGTTGCGCTGTGGGCGACCGCTGAGAGCGCCGGCTTCGCGCGGGTGTTGGAGCTCCTGGCGGCTGCCGGGTGCATCCAGCTGCGGCTCCTGTGCAACATGCTCGACGGGATGGTCGCGATCGAAGGCGGCCGGCAGACGCCGTACGGCGAGATCTTCAACGATATGCCGGACCGCTTCGCCGATGTAGCAATCCTCGTCGGCGCGGGTTACGCGGCGAGCGAGTTTCCCTGGGGCGTGCAACTCGGCTGGCTGGCCGCAATCCTTGCCGTTCTCACCGCATACGTCCGTCTACTGGGCGGCGCGATGGGCACGCGTCAATATTTCACGGGACCGATGGCTAAGCCGCACCGCATGGCGGTGCTCACCGTTGCGTGCCTGCTCTCGACGCTCGAGCCACTCGTGGGCTGGCACGGGCAGGTGCTCGCCGTGGCGTTAATCGCGATCGTCATCGGTTGCGTCGCGACGCTCGTTCGGCGAACGTCGCAGATCGTCTCGGAGGTAAAGGCTCGTTGAACGGGCGTCCACTTGCCGGGACGATCGCGTCAGCCGCGCGTTGGATCTGCGGCGCCCAAGCGACGTGGCGCGCGGGGTTGCCCGAAAACCGGCAGACGATCTTTTTCGCAAACCACACGAGCCATCTCGATTTCGTCGTATTGTGGGCCTCGCTGCCCCGCCTGATACGCGAAAAGACGAGGCCGATCGCCGCTCAAGATTATTGGGAGACCGGCGTGCGGCGCATGCTCGCAGTCGGGGTCTTTAACTCGTTGCTGGTTCCGCGTCACAAGAGCGAGGGCAGTCGAGAAGTCGCGGCCCAAGCGACGATCGATCACATCGCGCGGGAGATGGGGGACCGTTACTCCTTGATCATCTTTCCCGAGGGAACGCGCGGCGACGGCGAAGTCGTCGGGCGCTTCAAAAGCGGACTGTATTATCTGTGCCTGCAAAAGCCGCAGGTGCAGCTCGTGCCGGCATACCTCGAGAATCTCAACCGCGTCCTGCCCAAAGGCGAGTTCTTGCCGGTGCCGTTCATCAGCCGCGTGACCTTCGGCGCGCCCACCTTCTTCGACCCTGCGGAGTCGAAGGTGTCGTTTATCGAACGAATGCGCCAAGCCGTCTGCGAGCTGCGGGCGCCGTGACGATCGCCGGCCGGGTCTTCGACCCGCAGCTCGTGTGGGCGTGCAGCGGTATTCTCGTGCTGCTGATCGGCGCCACGGTCATCGGGCTTATTCTCAGGGCCGTCGTCAGGGATCCCGCTGCCGCCGGCGCCATCGATAATCTCAACGCGCGAATGCGATCCTGGTGGATCATGTGCCTGATCTTCGGCCTCACCCTCGTCGTCGGGCCGACCGGTTCGCTCGTGCTCTTCGGGTTGATCTCATTTCTCGCGCTGCGCGAGTACCTGTCGCTCGTTGCGACCCGCCGCGCCGATCATCACACGCTGTTCTGGACGTTCTTCATCTTTACGCCGCTGCAATACTACCTGCTGTCGATTCGCTGGCTGGGATTCTTCATCGTAATTCCGGTCTACGCATTTCTCTTCATCCCCGCGGCGATGGCCCTGGCCGGCGACAGCAAAGCGTTCTTGGAGCGCGCGGCCAAGATCCAGTGGGGGCTGATGCTCTGCGTCTACTGCCTCAGCTACGCGCCGGCGCTCCTCATGCTCCAGATCCCCGGCTACGCACCCGATGCGAAGCTGCTGCTCTTCTTGGTGATCGTCGATCAGCTCAGTGACGTGCTGCAGTACGTGTTCGGCAAGCTCTTCGGGCGGCACAAGATCGCGCCGGCGATTAGTCCGAACAAGACGTGGGAGGGCTTCATCGGCGGCACGTTCAGCGCGGCGGCTATCGGCACCGCGATGTGGTGGTTGACGCCGTTTAGCATTCCGGTTGCCGCCGTGATCTCGCTGACGATTACGCTGCTTGGCTTCGCCGGCGGTTTGGTGATGTCGGCGATCAAACGCGACCAGGGCGTCAAAGATTACGGGACGATGATCGGCGGGCACGGCGGCATTCTCGATCGCATGGATTCGCTGATCTTTGCCGCACCGGTCTTTTTCCACATCGTGCGTTTCTTTTACGGCCTGCGCTAATCAAAGCTTATCAAATAAAAGAACGAGCGCAATGACGCGGCCTGGCGCCGTCGAAAGCAGCGCCGAATGAAGAGCACGGCTTTGGTACCTCTTGTTGCCGCGGCGGTTGCGGCGTCCGGCGTTTTCGTTTTGAACTGCACGCCGGCGCTTGCCGATGCCGGTGCGGCGACGATGTTTCGCGCCGACGCGGCGCATCGCGGCGTGTACGATTCGCCGGCGCCGAATCTGACGACGGTAAAGTGGCGTTTCCAGACGAAAGGCCGCATATTCTCCTCGCCGGTCGTCGACGCCGGCGCGGTTTTCGTCGGCAGCAGTGACGCGCGGCTCTACGCCGTCCGCGCCTCCGACGGTACCGAGCTTTGGCATTTCGCGACCAAAGGTTCGGTCAACTCGACGCCGGCCGTTTGGAACCAGACCGTATATTTCTCCAGCCTCGACGGCAACATCTACGCGGTAAACGAGCGCGACGGGAAAGAGCGCTGGCGCTTGCGCACCGGGGGCGAGCGCCGCTTCACGGCGCCGGGCATCCACGGGATTCAACCCAGCACCGAAGTCATGCCCGATCCGTACGACGTCTTCTTGTCGTCGCCGGCCGTGTGGAACGGTACGGTGTACGTCGGTAGCGGCGACCATGACGTTTACGCGATCGACGCGCAGAGCGGCGCGCTGCGCTGGAAGTTCTCGACCGGTAACGTCGTGCACGCTTCACCCGCCGTCGCCGGCGGCATCGTCTACATCGGCAGCTGGGATCGCTACCTCTACGCGCTCGATGCGCGCACCGGCGCCGTACGTTGGAAGTTCCAGACCGGCGACGACCACGAAATCTACAATCAGGTCGGCATCGCCGGCTCGGCAGCGGTCGCGGACGGTACGGTCTATTTCGGCTGTCGCGACAGCCATTTCTATGCGCTCGACGCGAAGTCGGGAGCCTTGCGCTGGAAGCGGGACGAGAACGGCAGCTGGGTCATCGGCTCGCCCGCGATCGCCGGCAGAACGGTGCTCTACACGACCTCGGACGAGCGCAAGTTCTTCGCCGTCGACGCGCAGAGCGGAAGCGTCAAGTTCAGCATTCCGTATGGCGCCTTCTCTTTTTCATCGCCGTCGGTTGCGGGCAACGTCGCGTACTACGGCTCGTTCGATGGAAAACTGTACGGCGTCAACGTGACGTCGGGTGAAGTCGTCGCGCGCTTTTCCACCGACGCGTCTAAGCGCGGGTTGCCCGCGCATCTCGACAAATCGGGCAATCTCGACATGAGCACGTTCTATCGCGAGCCGACCCTCGACGGCGTGATCGTGGGGCTCAGCGGCGTCTACAAGCTCGGATCGATCGCGGGGTCGCCCTCGCTCGCCGGCGGGACGCTCTTCATCGGAAGCACCGACGGCACGCTCTACGCGATCGATTAGCCGCGATCCGCCGCCGGCCGGCAAAAGATTCGAGCCGCGAGCGTTGAAAAAGCGCCGCTCTAAGCATTGGGAGGCGCAATGACCGATCGATCGATCGTCGCTGGAAGCGAACGAACCTTATTGCCGGGAAGCCGAGTCGTCGGCGATGCGGATCCGGCCGAGCACGCGACCGTCACGGTCTTCGTGCGTTCGAGGCAAGAGGACGAACCGCCGGTCGGGGCGCTCTCGCGCGAGGCGTTTGCGCAGCGCTACGGGGCCGATGCCGCCGACCTGCAGCGCGTCGAGGACTTCGCACGCGCGCACGGCTTAACCGTAGTCGAAAGCAGCGCGGGGCGGCGCAGCGTTATTCTGCGCGGAACGGTGGCCCAGCTCAGCGCGGCCTTCGCCGTCACGCTCAAACGCTGCGAAGGCGACGGCGTTCAGTACCGCGGCCGGGAAGGCAGCATCACGATCCCCGCCGATCTTGCCGACATCGTTCAGGCCGTGCTCGGCCTCGATAATCGCCCGCAGGCCGATACGCGCGTTCGTATCGCCGCGGCGCCGTCGGTTTCATATACGCCGGTGCAGGTCGCAAAGCTGTACGATTTTCCAGCCGGCGCCGACGGAGCCGGCGAGTGCGTCGGGATCGTGGAACTCGGCGGCGGCTTCAGCCAGCCGGATTTCGCGGCCTACTTATCGGGCTTAGGGCTTAGCGCCCAGACCGTCGCGACGGTCTCCGTCGACGGAGCGACCGAGACGCCGGGACAAGATTCCAACGCCGACGTCGAGGTGATGCTCGATGCCGAGATCGTCGGCGCAATCGCGCCGAAGGCGGCGATCGTGATGTACTTTGCGCCAAATACCGATCAGGGTTTTCTCGATGCGGTTACCACGGCGATTCACGATACGACGCACAATCCGTCGGTGATCTCGATCAGTTGGGGCGCGCCCGAAGCCGACTGGACGCAACAATCGCTCGACGCGCTCAGCTCCGCGATCTCGGCGGCGGCGGCACTCGGCGTCACCGTCTGCATCGCCTCGGGCGACGGCGGTTCGAGCGACGGTATCGACGACGGAAAGTCGCACGCCGATTTTCCCGCCTCGAGCCCGTTTGCATTGGGCTGCGGCGGAACGACGCTGGCGGCATCGGGCAACAGCATCTCGTCGGAGGTTGCGTGGAGCGATTCCGGCGGCGGCATCAGCGATGTCTTCGCGCTGCCGTCATTTCAAAGTAAGGCCGGCGTTCCCGCACCGCCGGCGGGATCGAAGGGCGGCCGCGGCGTTCCCGACGTCTCCGGCGATGCCGATCCCGATACCGGCTACCAAGTGCGCGTTGACGGCCAGAGCATGGTCGTGGGTGGAACCAGTGCGGTCGCCCCGCTGTGGGCGGCGTGGGTTGCGCTGGCAAATCAGCAGCTCGGGCGGCGCCTGGGCTTTCTCAATACGAGCCTCTACGGATTATCGGGCTATCCAAAACAGCCCGGACCGATTCGCGACGTGACGCAGGGAAACAACGGCGCCTATAACGCCGGCCCCGGATGGGATGCATGCACCGGCTTGGGCACCCCCGACGGATCGCGCTTGCTGCAAGCCTTGTAACTACGGAAGCCGGTACTGCTTGTCGTCGCCGCTGGGCCGCGACGGCCAGACCTCCGCGACCGGCGTTCCGTGCATCGCCGCACGAATCGCGACGATCTCCGCGGCGTTAAGGCCCTCGCCGACGATCGCGGACGTCACTTGCGAGCCGTTCCGCCATGTGTAACGGTCGCGCCGTATGATGACCTCGTGCCCGTTTCGCATCGTGTCCATATCCTCGAACATATACTTTGAAGGAGGCGCTTCGCGCGGATCGTAGCCGGAGGCCCAGATCGCAAATTGCCGTCCGTTGCGCCGGCGATAGCGGAACGTAATCGACGCCGCACCGACGCTCCATGAAGCGCGCGACTTCGAGAAGAGGCCCGGTGAGATCGTCGCGATCGTTTCGCCGGTGGCGTCGCGCGGAAGGCCGACGGGCGGAGCGAGCGTAAAGGGCGCGCGCGCTCGCGCCTGTTCGAGCGTCACGGTTTGTGGGCGCATCGCTCGCCACACGCGCTTCGGCGCGGCCGACGGCGGCGTCCACTGCAGAAGCTCGCGAATTTCATCGCGAAGGCTTTGCGTGAAGCCCGGTGCAACCGCCGGCACGAGCAATATCGCGAGCAGTACGGCGGCCACGACGGCGAGCGAATAGCGAGGCGCTCGGGAAGCGGCCGGCGGTTGCGCCTCCGCGAGCCGGCGTTGAATCGCCTGCGATGGCAGAGGCGGTACGCTGATCTGCGCGAGCATGGCCGCTGCGGCCGCGCGCATTTTGCGATCGTCAAACATCGTGGAGTGCCTCGCTGGTGAAACGGGTGGAACGCTCTTCGGGCGTCGTAAGGGCTATTCGCAGCGCCCGGCGCGCGAGCATCAGTTGGAAGCGGACGGTAGATGCGGGAAGCGCTGCCGTCATCGCGATCTCTTTGGCTGAAAGCCCGGCATAGTAGTGAAGCAGAATCAGCGCACGCCGGGCGGGTGTGAGCGCGGCGAGCGCGTCGTAGAGATCGATCGCGTCGCTGGGATCCTCGAAGGCGCCGCGTTCTTCGGTGGCTCCAAGGCTCTGCGTAGCCGCGCGATGCCGCGCGACGGCGAGTGCCGCGTTGACGATGATCCGGTAGCTCCAGGAACGGAAGGCTGCGGCATCCTTGAGGGCGCGCAACGAACGAGCGATCTGAGAGGTCGCCTCTTGGGCGGCGTCCTCGGCGAGGCCGGCGTCGCGTAGAATGCCCCAGGCAAGCCGGTAGGCTTCCGGCCAGACGGCCGCCGCGAGCCGCTCCATCGCCGCGCCGTCCTGCTTGGCGTGCTCGACGAGGCCGGCGTCCACCGTAATCGGCATATCTCTTTAGATGCGCTCCGGCACCCGAACGTTGGTGGCGGCGAAATGATTTAGCATTTGTCCAAAGGCGGCCCCGGCGCATTGTGTAAGCGTCCAAGGCATCGGACGCACCTCAACACGCCTACGATCAAGGAGAAAACCAGCGCGATGAATTCGACCGCCATGTTGACCAATTCCGACCTGCGCGATTTCCTGATGCTTCCCTATGCCGAGCTCGAAGAGCTCAACCTGCGGGCCAAGCAGCAGCGCCAAGAACGGGTACCCCTGCACGCCCTTGCGGAGCAGCGCCTTGCGTATCTGGCCGACGAGCCGCGGATCAAGGCGCTGACCGTGCTCTTCAGCGATCTCGAAGGCCGGCTTCACATGCTCGACTACGACAAGAAGTTTTTGCTCCGGGCCCACGACAATCTGACGTTCGACGGGTCTTCGATCCGCGGCTTTACGCCGCAGCGCGAGAGCGATTTGCGCTTGCAGCTCGACTGGAGCGCCTTCCATTGGGGGCCCGCGGACATTTTCGGCGCCGGTAAAGTGCTGGTCTTCGGCGACGTCTTGGACCGCGACGGCAAACCCTTCGCCGGCGATACTCGCGGCACGCTCAAAAGGTTCGCAAACGAGTGCTATACGAAAGAAGGCTACGCGCTCAACGCTGCCAATGAAATCGAGGGATTCCTCTTCAAGGGGCTCGACGCCGAACGCCGCTTCCACGAGACGGGCAAGTTCGAGTACGTCAACACGGGCGGCTACTATCACTCGCTTCCGGGCGACCCGCTGCGTGACTTCATCGATACGGTCGCCGAAGTGCAGCGCGCGATGGGATTCCAGAACGAAAAGGACCACCCTGAGGTCGCGCCATCGCAGTTCGAGATCAACTACGGTTACGGCGAAGTCGTCGCAGCGGCCGATCAGATTCAGCTCTACAAGCTGATCTGTCGCCAAGTGGCGACGAGGCTCGGCATGACGGCGAGCTTCTTGCCAAAACCGGTCGTCGGCGTCAACGGCAGCGGCATGCATACCAACGTTTCGGTCAGCAAGAACGGCCGCAACCTTTTCTGGGATCCGAAGGGATCCGAACAGCTCAGCAGCTTCGGCTGGAAGTTCGTTGACCGGATCCTTACGCACGGAAACGATACCTGCTTGATGCTCAACTCTAGCGTCAACTCGTACCGGCGGCTCGATCCGCACTTCGAAGCCCCCAATCAGATCAAGGCATCGGCGATCGACCGCGGCTCGATGGTTCGCGTCCCGATCGGCAACGAACGCAGCATGCGCACCGAAGTACGCTCGGTCGCTCCCGACGCGAATCCCTACATGGTGATGCTCGCCGTGTTCAAGACGGGCCTGGAAGGCAGCACCAGCAGTGCGAAAAACCTGCGTCAGGCCGACCGGTATCTGCCCGACAACATCTACGACGCGCTAAGCGCGTTCCGTAAGTCCGAGTGGACCGGCAAGCTCCTTGGCGAGGACGTCAAGGCGCGCTATGCGGATCTCAAACAGGCCAGCGCGGATCGCTGCCCGCGCCTACTCGGAAGCTTCGTCAAACCTCAAGAAGTACAATACCACCACGAAGTCTACAACCAATATCTCTGGAATTTATTCTAGAAGTCGAATAGCCAACGCTGGATAGCTTCGGAACGGTTACGTTTCGATGAGGACCGTCTGACCGAGCGCCGAGCATGGATGCGGGAGGCGCGAGGCAGACGATAGGAGGGCCACACGGATGTGGCCCGACGAATGTGTCCGAGTCGGAATGTAACCGTTCCGAAGCTATCCAACGTCTAGGAGTCGTGAGAGGCGCGAATCTCTTCCAGCGGCACCGCTACGATGCTGCCCGTGTCGCTGCCGATGATCAGCGTCTTGCCGACGACGATCGGCGAGCCGACGTTGAAAGCGGTGTGCATGAACTTCGAGCCGAGCACGCGACCCGTTTTCGCATTGAGCGCCCACAGATACCCGCCGAGGTCGCCGAAGTAGATCACGTCGTTGACGTTGACGGCACCGCCCTTCACGACGCCGTGCGTCGGCGTCTCCCAGACGAGCATTCCGCTGGACGCATCGAGCGCGTGCATCCAGGGCGTAATAGCGCTGCCGAGATAGAGGCGGTCGTTGTTGAGCAGCGGTATCGCCGCTTCGTTGCGGATTGGCAACGAGCCGCTTTCCAGCGCAACGTCCCACAAGCGCGCACCGGTAACGGTATCGAGCGCGTAGGCCCGCTCGACGGTTAAGTTGCCGATGACGGTAAACGCATCGGGCGAGATCGGGGCGACGTAATCGCAAAAGATGCGCTCGCCATTGCCGACCGGCGGGCAATCGCCGATCCCCGAAGCGCCGCGCAAGAATTGGCTGCGCCAGACGACGGAGCCGCCGTCGGCGTGCATCCGCCACGCCGCGTTCGTTCCGACGCCGGTCGTCACGAAATCACCGCCGCCGACCGGAAGGATCGCCGACATGGAAGCCATCGAACCGATCCAGTGCGTGTAGCGCTTCTGACCGGTTGAACGGATTCAGTCCGTTGATCCAGCCCGCACCGTCGTGGTTGACCAGGATGCCGTCGATGATCGCGGGCGTCGGCATCGCCGATCCGGTGAGCATCGTCTGCCAGCGAACGCTTCCGCCGTAGCGGTCGAAGCCGATCAGCGCGCTCGGACCTTGGCCGACCATGACCGGCTCCGACGGAGAAGAAGTTCGGCTGGTCGGATCGCCTTCGCCGACGATGACGAGATCGTCGTAGATCAACGGCGCGCTCATCAGCGGATTGGGAACGTGCGCCTTCCACAAGATCTTCCCGGTGTTGACGTCGATCGCATAGAGCGAGCCGTTGTTGTTGCCGACGTAGAGGGTGTCATCGGCGACCGTTGGACTCGCGGAGATCTGGCCGCCGGTTTCAACCCGCCACGACGCGTGCAGCGTTCCAGGGACGACGGCGTTGTTCTCCGGTCCCATGCGAAACTGCGTCCACACAGCCGCCAGCGTTAGGAAGATGCGGACGGCGAGCAAGCTCATCGCACTCAACTTCCCGCCTTAGAGGCGTAATTCCATTCCGTCGTATGCAACCTCGGCGCCGGCGTCGCGCACGCTGCGCGCAGCCGTCGAGTCGGGATTGAGAATTGGATTAGAATTATTGATGTGAGTGAGGATAAGTCGTGTGGCCGTCCCATGCAACTGCTCGAGCGTTCCCTCGCGGCCGCCCAGTGCGTGATGCCCCAGCGCGCTCGCATGCTTGGGCAACAGCCGCTGCGAGACGAGCTCGTCGTCACTGAAGAACGTACCGTCGAGGAACGCGACGCCGGCAGAAGCGATCGCTCTCGCAAGCGCGCCGTCGATGCTCGAGAAGACCGGTGCAAAGAGCAGGCGCTTTGTCCCTTTCGCTTCGGCGATCTCATAGGCAACGACGGCACCGGCGGCCTCGCGGCGTCCGTCGTAACCCGGCGTCGTTCCCGGCACGGCGATGGCGCGGATCTCGAAGTCGTTGCCGGCGAGGTCGTCGTCACCGCATGGGACGCACGGCCCATCGAGCGGAACCTCCAACCAGCGGTGCGGTGGTTGCACGAAGCGCGCAAAGGCCGATTGTCTCGCCGCAATCTCGCGCACGACGGCGCTCGAGCGCAAGATGAAGCGATGTTCGCCGTCCTGACGGAGCGTTGCGAGACCCCCGAGATGATCGACGTTCGCATCGGTAAAGAGCATTCCGGAGATCGGCGTACCGCGCGATTCCCGCGGCTGGAGCGGCGCGAACGATTCGATCTGCGCGGCGATGTCGGGCGAGCAGTTGAGCAACAGCCAGCGATCCCCGTCACGGCTTAGCGCTAGTCCCGACTGCGTCCGGCGTGGCCGGCCTCCGGCGCGCGCCGCACGGCAGTTCGCGCACGCGCAGTTCCACTGCGGAACGCCTCCGCCCGCAGCCGAGCCGAGCACGCGAACGATCACGCTCGGCGAGCGGCGAGATCCGCCTTTCCGGCACGCTCGCGCACGGAGGCAATGAGCGAATGCTGCGGGCTGAGCGAGCACGCCGGGTCCGTCGCTGCCGCATCACCCGTCAGAAGAAAGGCTTGGCAGCGGCAGCCGCCCCAATCGATCTCCTTGCGTTCGCAGGAGCGGCATGGCTCGGGCATCCATCCGGTTCCGCGATAACGTTGGAACGAATCGGATTCCGACCAGATCGCCGCGAGCTCGCGGTCGCGAACGTTTTCGAAGTGCAGGCTCGTTATCGCGGCCGCGGCCGGACACGGAAGCACCTCGCCGTTGGGCGTCACGGTCATGAACCGTTGCCCCCAACCGTTCATGCACGGCTTCGGGAAATCGCCGAAGTAATCGGCGAGGACGTAGACGATCTCCATCCGGCCGCGCAAGCGCTCCCGGGCCGCGGCGACGACCTCTTCACCGTGACGCACTTGCTCGGCCGTCGGCAGCAGTGCGAACCGGTTGCGGAAGGCCCAGCCGTAGAGCTGCACGTTTGCAAGCTCGAGCCGCGCGACGCCGGCCTGCTCGGCGTAGCGTATCACGTCTTCGATCGTGTCGTGATTCAGACGGTGCAGCACGCAGTTCAACGTCAGCGCGACCTCTCGCCCGAGCACGCGCTGCAGCGCATCGGCCTTTCGGTCGTGGACGGTTGCGCCGGCGATGCGATCGGCGAGTTCGCTTTGCGGCGCTTGGATACTGATCTGAACGTGATCGAGCCCGCTCCTCACCAAACGGTCGAGCAGCGCATCGTCCAGGAAGGTTCCCTGCGTGATCAGATTGCTGTAGAGTCCGAGGCTCGCGGCGCCCTCGACCAGCCGGTAGAGATCGGTCCGCAGCGTCGGCTCTCCTCCGGAAAAATGCACCTGGACGACGCCCATGGCCGCGGCCTGCCGGAGTACCGAAAGCCACTCTTCGGCGGAAAGCTCGTCGCGATATGCGCGCAGGTCGAGCGGATTGTAACAGTAGGGGCACTGCAGGTTGCAGCGGTACGTGAGCTCGCAGAGCAGCGAGAGCGGCCGCGGGCTATTCACGGATGAAGCCGCGCTCGGCCAGACGTCCGAAAAGATCGCTCACGTCCTCGCGTGCGAGCGCGCCGCTTACCTCAAAACGCTGGGTGATTGCGGCGACGATCTCGTTAAACGAGCGCTGGCCGTTCAACCAGCTCGAGCGCCGCAGCGGCGCTCTCGTTGAGCTCGAGCGCCGTTTCGGGCACGAGGAGCATCGCCGATCCATTCGCGTCGCGCCGCAGCTTGACGCCCTTGCCGAAGCGCGGCACGGCGTCGTCCTTCACGCAAAGACGCCGCACGCCAGCGCGGTCGCATCGAGGATGCACCAGAGCACATCGCACTTGAAGCGCAACGCGTCGACGCACCGTTGCTCGATCTCCGGCGAGCGCGCTTCCTGTAGAACCCAGGAGAGCGCCAACTCGGAGTCGCGCTTTGCCAGAGGAATACGCCGTTGGAAATAGGCGAGGCCCGAACGATCGATCCACTGATATTTCTCTACGATGGCGGCCACCCGGCGCGCCATGACCGGTGGTCCGAAGAGCTCGGTGAGCGACGAAGCGACGGCCTCGACCCACGGCCGCGTTCGTGCGAACTCGACGTAGGCATCGACGGCAAACCGCGTGCCCGGCGCGACCTCTCGCTCGGAGCGCAGCTCCTCCTCATCGAGACCGACGGCGCGGGCGAGCTCGATCCATGCGGCGGTTCCTCCGTCGCTCCCGTCTCCGGTTCCGTCGTGATCGGTCACGCGCGATATCCAGGCGCGTCGGTGGGCGGCCGAGGGCAGATTCGAAAGGATCGCGGCGTCCTTCACCGGGATCTGCTTCTGGTAATAGTAACGGTTGGCGACCCACGCGCGCACCTGCGCGCGGTCGAGCACGCCGGCCACGAGCCGCTGGTGAAAGGGGTGCTTGTCGTGATAGCGCTCATCGCCGACGGCGTGCAGCCGTTCGACGAGGCTGGGGCGGCCGACGGCGGTCGCTAGCTAGAGCTTGGGCTCCCGCGCGGGCGCGCTAAGGTAGGCCGTCACCTCGGCACCGAGCGGGTGTTCCTGAAACTCTGGGCGTTCCCAACGGGCGCGTTGTTCCTTCATGCCGGTACTCCTCGGGACGGCTTCTGCTCTAGGCGTACGGTCGTATACGCCAGCTTCTCGCGCATGACCTCGCTGGGAACGCGAACGCGATCGGCCAGGCGGAGAAACTCTAGGACTCTGACGTGCCACCACGTGGCATCGACCTCGAACCAGCGCAGCCCGTGGCGAGCCGAAAACGGAAAGGCGTGATGGTTGTTGTGCCATCCCTCTCCCCAGGCTAAAACCGCCACCCACCAGCAGTTCGTCGAGCAATCCGTCGTGCGGTAGGTGCGATAGCCGAGCATGTGCGCCGCGCTATTGACCAGCCACGTCGAGTGGTAGGCGATCACGAGACGAACGAAGACGCCCCAGACGACCCAGCTCCAACCCCCGAACCAGAAGAGGAGGCCGGCGAGAACCAGCTGCAGCGGGTTGCCCAAGTACTGCAGCGCGCGATAGAACGGATCGGCGTAGAGGTCGGGAGCGTAGTGCGCGATCTCTTCTTCCGAAGGCATTGCGACGTTCTGACGGTAGAGCCAGTTGAACGTGCGCCCAGCGAAAACCTAAGCGGATGTTGTGCGGGTCCTCGTCTTCATCGGCGTGCGCGTGATGCTTGCGATGGATCGCGACCCAGCGAATCGGATCGCCCTGCAGCGCGAGGGTTCCCAAGAGCGCGAAGAGATACTCGAGCGGCTTGCGCAAGCGCAGACTGCGATGCGTCAGCACGCGATGGTAACAGAGCGTTACTCCCAGAACGCCCGTCGCCCAGGCGAGAATCGCGCCGGCAATAATCGCGGACGGATGAAAAAGCGCCGGCACGAAAGCTGCCAGCGCACCAATATGAATAAGTCCCAGCGCAGCGCCGGTACCGTACCTTGCCGTTCGATTCATCGCTGGCTCCGTTCGCATCACGCGCGAGGGCTCCTATTGAAAAGAGCCCGCCTTCGCGGGCTCTCCTCAGAGTGTTTCGGTTTCCGTTTTATGATTAACGGTACGAGGAACTGCGGCTGGCAAAGCAGTCGCGGCAATATACCGGCTTGTCGCCTCTCGGCTGAAACGGTACTTCGGCCACGCCGCCGCACTGGCTGCAGGTTGCCTTGAATAATTCCCGGTTGCTGGTGCGGCCACCGCCGCCACCACCGTTCGAAGTGCGTCCAGCCTTGCGCGCCGCCCGGCAATCCGTGCAGCGGCTCGGCTTATTCGTAAAGCCCTTCATTGCGAAAAACTCTTGTTCTCCGGCGGTAAACGGGAACTGCTGTCCGCAGTCTACGCACGTGAGCATTTCGTCTGTATACATTTAGCGAGCGAATCTCCTAATAGAGTTGAGGTTGTTCTCCGGATCCGACTCGCTTGGGTGCCTGAGGAACCTCGCCGACTTCGAAACCTGGGTAACCCGATTACTATACACTATTCGGGGCCAAGCGTCACGACCGTTTGAGCTCCGGGGCCAGGAGCTTCGGGCGGGGCGTCCGAACGTACGTTCCGGAAATCCGGCCCCCCGAGTTCGGCTCGGAGGCCACCGGTGGTGGAGCGAGGTTATCGCCCCACCTGGCTAGGGTTTCGACGCCCCTCTTCTGGGGTCGAGCGAAACCGGCAACCACCTAGTCGAAAGGACACCATGCCACCGAAAAGGACGTCAGTCAAACGCGCCGCCAAGGACCGGCGGCCCAAGCGTAAGCCGTGCAGCTTCTGCACGGAACGGGCCATCGCGGTAAGCTACCGCGATACCGGCCGTCTTAAAAAGTACGTCTCCGAGCGCGGAAAGATCGTGCCTCGCCGCATCTCCGGGAACTGCGCCAAGCACCAGCGGATGCTGACCGTGGCCGTGAAGCGCGCCCGGCTCATCGCCTTCCTTCCCTTCGGATCCGAGTAGCCGGATGAAGCTCGTATTATTTGCCGACGTCAAACCGCTCGGCCAAAAGGGAGACCTCGTCGACGTCGCCGACGGCTACGCGCGCAACTTCCTGCTTCCCCGCAAGCTCGCCGGCGAGGCCGACAAAGGCGCCCTGGCTCAGCTGGAGGCACAGCACAAGGCGCGCGAGCGCAAGGCGGCCATGGAGCTGGCGGAGGCAAAGGCGCTCGCGGCCAGGATCGAATCGGCTAAGCTTGCCGTCCGGGCGAAGGCCGGCGGGAACGGCAAGCTCTTCGGAGCGGTGACCAACGCCGACGTCGCCTCGGCGATTGCCGGAGCGCTTTCCATCGAGATCGACAAGCATAAGATTGAAATGACCAGTCAGATCAAAGCGCTCGGAAGCTATCCGGTCGAGATCAAGCTGCACAAGGGCGTCGTCGCCAAGACCGTGGTGGACGTCGTCGCCGCTTAGCAGGCGTCTCTAGTCCGTGCAGCAGGTCTACACGTCCCGCTTTCGGCGGAAGTTTGGCGCCGAAGACGAGCTCAGCCGCTACGTCAGCGCACTCTACGATATGTTGGTCGCCGTGCTCGGCCAGGACAAGCTCGTCCTGCGCGCCGGGAAGGTCAACGCGCTGAAGCTGATGCGCTCGCAAAACCTTCCCGACCGCCTCTGCGGCCTGCAGCGGCTCGTCTTCGAGGACCCAACCTTGGAGCGCGCGACGACCCGCGCGCAGCAGCGCAAGGTCGTCTCCGAGATCGAAGAGGCGATGGCCGACGTCATCGCCCAGCGTCACGCCGAAGATTCGATCGAGCGGCGCGTCAACGAGAAAATGGCCGAGCGCCATCAGGAATACGTCAAGGATCTCAAGCTCGAAGCGCTGCGGGAGACCGGCGGCCCCGAGACGCCGGCGTCGCAAGCCAAGCTCGAAGAGCTGCAAGCGCTCTCGCAGCGCGGGCTCGCGGTCTCGACCTTGCAGCAGCTTCGGCCCCAAGCGCTCCGCGACGTCGTCGGACAGGACGCGGCAATCCGCGCGCTGCTCGCAAAGATCAGCTCACCCTATCCGCAGCACGCGATCCTTTACGGTCCGCCCGGCGTCGGCAAGACGACGGTGGCACGCCTCGTGCTCGAGGTCGCGAAGCTCCGCCCCTACACGCCCTTTGCCAAGGACGCACCCTTCGTCGAGGCGAGCGGCACGACGCTGCGCTGGGATCCGCGCGAGACGATCAATCCGCTGCTCGGCAGCGTGCACGACCCGATCTATCAGGGCAGCCGGCGAGAGTTCGCCGAGGCGGGCGTTCCGGAACCTAAACTCGGACTCGTCACTCGCGCGCACGGCGGAGTGCTCTTCATCGACGAGATCGGCGAGATGGATGCGCAGCTTCAGATGCGTCTGCTCAAGGTGCTCGAGGATAAGCGCGTCGTCTTCGAATCGTCGTACTACGACGAGAGCGCGCCCAACGTTCCCGAGTACGTCCGGCGTCTCTTCAAAGAGGGCGCGCCGGCCGACTTCATCCTGATCGGCGCCACGACGCGCGAGCCCGACGAGATCGATCCGGCGATTCGCTCGCGCTGCGCGGAGATTTACTTCTCGCCGTTGACGCAGCATCAGATCGTCTCGATCGTTCAAGGCGCGATCCGCCGGCTCGGCGCGAAGGCGGCGCGCGGCGTCGCACAGCTGATCGCGTCGTTTACGATTGAAGGGCGCAAGGCGGTGCAAATCGTCGCCGACGCTTACGGCCAGGCGCTCTTCCGAGTCTACCCGAGCAAACAGCGCGTCGAATCGCCGAAGAATCCTTCGATAACCGAAGAGGACGTTCGCGCGGTCGCGCGCGCGAGCCGGCTCGTGCGCCAGACGCTCGTCAAAGGACGCGCGACGCGCGAGATCGGAAAAGCCTTCGGTTTGGGTGTGCTGCATCACCTCGGAAGCATCATCGAGATCGAAGCGGTCGCTTTCTCAGCATCGCAGCCGGGCAAAGGGACGATTCGCTTCAACGACACCGCGGGCTCGATGGCCAAGGATTCCGTCTTCAATGCGACCAGCGTTTTACGCACGGTTACCGGTTTCGACGTTGCCGACTTCGATCTGCACATCAACGTCGTCGGCGGGGGAAACATCGACGGCCCGTCGGCGGGACTGCCGTTCTTTCTCGCGCTGTACTCGGCGGTGACGAAGACGCCGATGCCGCAGGACGTCGCGATGACGGGCGAGCTGACGATCCAAGGCAAGATTCGCGCGGTCGGGGGAATTCCGGAGAAGCTGTACGCCGCCCGGCAAGCCGGCATGCGCCGAGTGCTCGTTCCCAAAGAGAATTTGCGCGAGACTGACGCGGCACTCGCCGGCTTGGAGATCGTTCCCGCGACGAGCGTCGCGCAAGTGCTGCGCGACTTGCCAAAGAAGCGCCGCCGCTGACCGGGCACTGTGCCACGACGTATGGCACAGTCACGTGCAATTTTTTCGTTATGCACAAGCGACCCACAAGGCGTTCACCGGCGCAGCGACGCACAGCGGGTCGCGCATGACCGTAGCGCCAATTCATTCGACGATCGACCGCATACCGCCGCACAATCTCGAAGCCGAGATGGCGCTGATCGGATCCGTCCTCGTCAACCGCGAGATGCTCGCCGCCGTCGGTGAAATCGTCCGGCCGAACGATTTCTACGCACACGTCCACGAAACAATCTTCATGGTTCTCGTCGAGCTCTACGAGCGCGGCGAACCCGTCGACAAGATCACCGTCGCCGAGGAGCTGAAGCGGCGCAGCGTTCTCGAGCGCGTCGGCGGTCTCTCGTACATCAGCGCGCTGATGGATACCGTGCAAACCGCCGCCTCGGCGCGGTATTACGCAACGATCGTGCGCGAGAAATCGGTGCTGCGCTCGCTGATCCATGCGGGCACCGAGATCACCGGGATGGGCTACGAAGGCGAAGAAGACGTTGCCGGGGCGCTCGATCGCTCCGAGCAGCTCGTCTATAAGATCGGCGAACGTCGCGGCGTCACGGAGTTTATGCCGGTCAGCCGTCTGATGAAGGGCGCCTTCGATCACATCGACCGCCTCTACCACATGCGCGGCGATCGAACGGGACTCACCTCCGGCTTCCGCGACATCGATGAAATGACGACCGGCTTTCAGCCCGGCAACTTCGTGATCGTTGCGGCCCGGCCGGGCATGGGCAAGAGCTCCTTCGCCCTCAACATGGCCGTCTCTGCGGCTCGGCAGGAGGGCGCGCCGATCGCGTTCTTTTCGCTCGAAATGTCGAACAACGAGCTGATCCAGCGCTTGATCTGTTCGGAAGCGCGCATTTCGATGAATCACATGCGCCGCGGCAACATCAAAGACGGTCAGTGGGAGCTGATCTCCAACGCCATGGGAGCGATCAACGATCTGCCGATCTACCTCGACGATATGGGTGCGCTGACCGTCAGCGACGTGCGCAGTCGCTGCCGGCGCCTGAAATCGACCGTCGGGCTGGGCGCGGTCTTCATCGACTATTTGCAACTGCTGCGCCCCGGCGCGCTCGCGCGAAACGTCAATCGCAATGAGGAGCTCTCGGAGATCTGCCGCACGCTCAAGGTCACGGCCAAGGATCTCGAGGTTCCGATCATCGCGTGCGCGCAGCTTAATCGCGCGGTCGAAGCGCGCGCGGGTACGAAGCGCCCGCTGCTCTCGGATCTGCGCGACTCCGGGTCGATCGAACAGGAAGCCGATGTCGTGGCCTTCCTTTATCGCGACGGCTACTACAATCCCGAGACGCCGGAACCGGATCTGACCGAGTTCATCATCGCCAAGCATCGCAACGGTCCGACGGGCACGGTCAACCTGCGCTTCCGTCCCGAGTTCACGCTCTTCTTGCCCTACGCCGACGAGTCGCACTACCCGACCGCCTAGGCCTATCGTCTGCCTCGGGCCTCCCGCATCCGTGCTCCGGCCCGCGGTCAGACGCTCCTAAACAGAAGGAGCTTTTGGAGGCGGGGCTAAGGCGTTAACCATGGTTATCGTTAACCATGGCTAACAAGGGAACGGTCAACCTTCTTACCGTCGGCTCCGATCGATCGCCGACGCGCGCTCGAGAAGACTACGTCAAGGCGATCTATCAGATCGGCGGCGGCGCTCCGGTGCGCGCGGCGGCGGTCGCGCGTTACCTCGACGTTAGCCGCGTCTCGGTCAGCAAAGCAAAACGGCTGCTCGAGAGCGAGGGGTTGATCGAACCCGCGCGTGCTCCCTCCGATCCGCTTTCCCTGACCCGGCGCGGCAAGGGACTCGCCATCGCGATGGTGCGGCGTCACCGTTTGCTCGAAACATTTCTGCATCGCTCGCTGCACGTTCCGCTCGAGCGCGTGCATGCCGAGGCGGAGCGCATCGAGCACGTAATCTCCGACGACGTCGCGCTGCGAATCGCCGATCTACTCGGGCGCCCGGTCAGCGATCCGCACGGCCACCCGATACCTTATGAAGACGCGCTTCCGACCCGCGATCCGCTGCCGACGCTGGCAGCACTCACGGCGGGCGAACGCGCGCGCGTCGTCAGCCTCGACGATCGCGACGCAGAAGGCGTCAAGACCTTGGCCGCAGCCGGACTGCTTCCCGGAACGGCCGTGAGCGTCGTGGCCGCGGATGCGAAGCGGCTTCGTCTGCGCTGCGGTAAGCGGACGATCGAACTGCGCCGCAGTCACGCAGAGATGGTGCGGATTGCAACGTAGTTTCGGAGCCGGCGCCGACAGCCCGCGCGTGGTTGCCGCGGCGCGCGAAGCGCTGGCCGGCAATCGTCGCGGATTGCGCAAGCTTCTGCCGTTTGCGGGGCCCGCGTTCGTTGCTTCCATCGCCTATATAGATCCCGGAAACTTTGCGACGAACATTCAGGGCGGCGCCTCGTATGGTTACCGGCTGCTGTGGGTCGTCGTGATGGCCAACGTGATGGCGATGCTCTTTCAAGCGCTCTCCGCCAAAATGGGTATCGCGACGGGAAAGAATCTTGCCGAACTCTCGCGCGACCACGCGCCGAAACCGCTCGTCTTCGCAATGTGGGCGATCGCCGAGCTCGGCGCGATGGCCACCGATCTTGCCGAGTTCCTCGGTGCGATCGTCGCGCTCTACTTACTCTTCGGAATTCCGATGCTTGCCGGCGCGGTGATCACCGGAGTCGTGACCTATGCGATCCTCGCTCTGCATCGTTTCGGTTTCCGAACGATGGAGGTATTGATCGGTTCGTTCGTCGGCGTGATCGCCATCTGCTACGTCGTCGAAACCCTGCTCTCGAGGCCGAACTGGCATCAGGTGCTTTATCACTCGGTCGTGCCGTGGATCGGGGGCTCGCAAAGCCTGTTGCTTGCCGTCGGCATCGTGGGCGCGACGGTGATGCCCCACGCGATCTACCTGCACTCCGCGCTGACGCAGGATCGCGTCGTTCCAAAGGAACGCGGCGACGCCAGACGCATCGTGCGTTACTCGTACGTCGATGTCGTCGTCGCCTTAACGATCGCAGGACTCGTCAACCTGTCGATGATGTATATGGCTGCGGCGGTTTTCCACTCGACGGGCCACTCCGCGGTCGCCGATATTACGACCGCCTATCGAACGCTGACGCCCTTGCTCGGGAATTTCGGCGGCCGGCGTCTTTCTCATCTCCCTGCTGGCGTCGGGCATCTCGAGTTCGGTGGTCGGCACGATGGCGGGCCAGGTGATCATGCAGGGTTTCGTGGGCTTCACGATCCCGCTCTGGCTTCGCCGGCTGATCACGATGCTGCCGGCCGTCGCAGTAGCCGCCGCCGGTCTTAACGTCACGCAGACGCTGATCCTGAGTCAGGTCGTGCTCAGCTTCGTGCTGCCCGTTCCCATCATCGCGCTGGTGCTGCTCGGCGCGCAAAAAAAAGTGATGGGTGAGATGGTCAACGCACCTTGGGTAACCGCTCTTGCCGCCTGCGCAGCCCTGACGATCCTCACCTTTAACGCCGTGCTGATCGCATCGGCGTTACATGCAAGCCCGTAAAGACCCGGCGTTTTAGGCCGGGAAGCACGTCACATCGTTAGATCTTGATCTTCGGGCGTGCCGATGCTCTGCGCGAGATACATGCGCGAGAGCTTGACGTACTCTTCGGCCGAGACCTCGATCCAGGTGGCGGCTTCGCCCTCGAGCGCTTTCTTTACCACCGCGGGCGCGCCGGCCGCGACGACGCGCGGTGGAATCGTCGCCTTCTGGCCGACGACGCTGCCCGCCGCGATCAACGCGCGTTCGCCGATCGTGCATCCGTTGAGCAGCGTCGCGTTGCTGCCGATCAGCGCGAAGGCTTCGATCTTGCAGTCCTCCATTACGGCGCAGTGTCCGACGGTCACGTTGTCGCCGACGTACGTGCCGCCGCCCTCGCTGACGTGGACGACCGCGTTGTCTTGAATCGAGGTTCGCTTTCCGATCCTGATCGGTCCATTGTCGCCGCGCAGGACGGCGCCGAACCAGATGCTCGATTCCTCGCCGACCTCAACGTCGCCGATTAAGACGGCGTTGGGCGCCACGAACGCCGAGCCGGCGACCTTGGGCAGTTTGCCCCGATATTCGATCATCATCAGGCGAAGCTTCGCAGGCACGCGCGTCGAACCTCGCCGCCATGCATCGACACCGGACGCCGCTGCGCGGCGTCAAGGCCGTTCCCCGCCCAAAACCCGGTGATCCGCGCTATACCGAGGTCAACTATACCTACGCCGGCCGAACCGGGCACATCCACGAAGTCGTGGAAATCGCCGGACGCTCGCTAGCGAAGGTCGGCTTCGACGATCGCAAGATCGTGTACTATCTGCTCGACGACCTCGAGCTAGACGAGAGCGCGAAGCGGGGCACCTTTCACGACACCGACCCGTAGCGAGGCTACGGCTTGACGTTGGGGTTGTGCCAGGCGAAGGCGCCGTTGGGATTTGGGACGACCCAGACGATCAGATCCCAGAGGCTGGGAAAATGGAAGATCGTCACCACGTCGCTTGCGCTCTGGACTTTTTTCATCGCGACGATCGTTGCGGCGCTCGGATCGTCAGCGTTCGCACCCGCTACGGAGTTGAAATCCGAATCCCAGGCCCACTGATCGTATTTCACTTGCCCGGTTGCCGGGTCTTTCGCAACCCAGTGCACGTGGGCATTGAACTGAAACCAGCGGCCGGGGTTGATGCCCCAGAGGTTCGGCCGTGAGGGACTCGTGCTCGTAAGAACGGAGTAGTCGGCGCCAAGCAGCTTTCCGTCCTTATCGTACCAGAGCTGGCTAGGGTGCTCGTAGTCTTTCGACTCCCACTGCTTGTTCGCGTAGCTGATCGCCCCGGTTTCATCCGGGGACGTGTAGCGTACGTAGCCCGCCTTCTCGGCATCGGCAACCGCCGGATAGTGCGCCATGAGATAGGCCGCCATCTGGCCGGCCCACGCGCTTTCGACGGCGTCGGGCTTACCAAAGTAGGTCGGCTGTTGGTCGGCGAGGGCGCGGACGGGGGCGGCGAGCAGGAAAAGAAGGGCGACGGCAAGCCATCCGTGGAAAGAGCCGCGGCTGCAGCGCCGACGTAGCTCAGTTGGTAGAGCAATTGTTTCGTAAACAATAGGTCGCCGGTTCAAGTCCGGCCGTCGGCTCCACTCCGAAGCCCTCACATCGTGAGGGTTTTTCTTTTGGTGAAATAACACGCGTGCCGCCTCCCCTGGGGTCCATTGCGATTGCCGGCCGCCGGCCGTCTGAGGCGCAGCGGCGGCTCTATACGTCTAACGCTGTTTGGGAGGGACTGTGACGCAACCGAGCCTGCAACGCATCGGCTGGCGGCGGCGCTACTCCGCATCGGGCGGGCGTGGATCGAGGGGCTGCCGGAGAAAGTCTTCCGCACCGTGTGACGAGGGTATCTTCGTAAAGGCTCTCGGCGGCCGCGAAAAGTCAAAGCAGTTCGCCGCAATGGGATTGGCGGCGCGCGCGTCGCTTGCCGAGAGCCGCGGCAGGTTCCATTGATCCTCGATGAACTTGAGAATGCTGCCGTGTTCGTAGCGCACGTGCGACACGCACCCCGCTTTGGCGTACGCCGAAACCATTAGTAGCGGAACGCGAATGCCCAGCCCGTCGTAGTCTACCATCGCAGGCGGTGCGTGATCGTACCAACCGCCGTAGTCGTCCCAAAATACGAAGATAACGGTCGAATCCCAATACTTCGATTCGCCGATCGCATTGACCAGCGATGCAACCCAATCGGGCCCGGTGTTTGAATGGCACCCGGCGTGATCGGAGTTGAGGCAGGTCGGTGTTATCCAGCTCACCGCCGGCAAAACACCTTTTGAGACACCCTTGAAGAACTGCGTTTGCGGTACGATAATGTCTTTGCTCCAGTCGGGACCCTCGTAGATATGCTCGATCGCTTGATACGCGCTCCAAGCACCGCCGCCGGCATGCACCCCCGATGTGTAGTAGCGCCATGAGACTCCCGCCTTGTCGAGCTCGTCGCCGAGCGTTTTGTTATTGAAGCATGGCGCGACGCTCTTCCCGATCGTCCGTTGCTGGGTGACCGTCGGTATCGTCGATTCGCCTTCGCAGCCCCAAGGGCCGATCGGAAAGTTGACCGTGGAACTGGCTTGCGCGGCGATGATGTATTGGTGCGAGACGAAACTGCTCGAATCGAAGTTGGAAGGAAACATCTCATCGGCAAAGACGTAGTGTTGCCCGATGAAGAAGTACGGTTTCGTCTCGGAGCGCGGCACGTAACTGTACGGGGGGTTGGCATTGGGGCATTTTGGATAGCCGGCCTTTCCACATTCCCAGTACTCCCGGTCGAAGCCGTCCATTCTGCAGTCCGTCCCCGGGTACGCTCCCTGACCGTCGCAAGAGTCGAAGAAACTCGTCGAATCGTGCTGGAAATCCCACGCGGCTTCAAGCGGAACGGGCTTCAGCATAATTTTGACTCCGCTCCGGTTGAAGCCGTACGGCCGCGTGCGCGCGCCGGGAAATCCCTGAAATAGATTGTTGACCGAGCGATTCTCTTGCACGATGACGACAACGTGCTGGATCTGCCGATGATGCGCTGCCGGCAGTCCCGCCGGCCAACCAAGGGGTACCGATGACGAGTTACCCCCCACGCCCGCGCACGCGGAAAGCGCGAGCGCGACCGCCGCGAGCGCGCCGATGCGCTGCAGCCGAAACCGAGTGCGGGAGCGACGGTCGTGAGTCACGGCTCCGGTCATAGTTCGGAGTCGCGCCGCAGTCGCCTCGGGCTTCTAAGATCGGCGGGTTCTTACGTCATCGAGAGCGCGAGAACCATAAGCCAGTAGCCGACGAAACAGAGCGCTGTATTTAACATCGTTGCAAATGCCTAGAGAACCGGTCCGGTTTTCATGAGGAGCGTGCGGAAGCGCGGCGTTGCGACGAGCGCGGCAAACCACGGGAGACTCTTGAGGAAGGGCAGCGTCGATTCGCGCTGCTCGTACGCGGCTTCGAGGTGCGCCATTGCCTCTTCCAAGCGGCCGAGCCCGGCGGCGACGACCGCAAGATTCCAATTGACGACGTAGTCGGTGCGCGCCATGGAAAGCAGCGTCTCGAAGACCTGCTCCGACCGCTGCGTTTCGCCCATGTCGGCGTAGGCCCGAGCGAGCATCGGAAGACGGAAACTGGGATCTTCCGAACGCTCCTGCGGAAGAAGCTGCAGATCGGTTATCGCCTTCTCCGGGTCGCCGGCGAGCAGGTGCGCCTGGGCTCGGTACCGCCGCGCGATGTAAAAGGTCTCGTCGGTCTCGAGCAGGCTCGTCATGATGGCAATCGCGTTGGAATAGTCGCGCGAGTGCAGCATCACGCGGGCGAGCAGCAGCTGCAGCGGAAGCGAGGACGGTTCCATCATGAGCGCGCATTCCGCTTGCGCCAGCGCGTCGGCATAGCGCCCGGTACAGACGTAGAGCCACGCCGCGTTGTTGCGGACGAACGTCGATCCGGGATTCAAGCGAATCGCCAGGTCGATCTCCTCTTGCGCGCCCTTCCAATCCCAGTCGCAGAAGCAGAGAAGGCCCGAGCGCACGGCGTGCGCGACCGCCGAGGTCGGGTCGATGGCCAGCGCTCGCGCGATCGCCTTCTTCGCAAGCGGAAACGACAGGCCCGGCGGTGCGTGCCAGTATTCGGCGAGCAGCGCGCGCGACCGCGCCAGCCCGATCAGCGCCGGGACGTAGTTCGGATTCGAACGCAGGGCGGCATCGAAGAACTCGATCGCGCGTTTGATCGCCGGCGCCGTTCGCTGTTCGATGAAGAAGCTGCCTTGGCAGTAGTTGCGAAACGGATCGACGCCGCTGCGCAGCAGCGCGTCGCCGATCGTTGTCGCGTCGGGAATCGGCTCCTCGCGAGCGATCGGCATTTCGACGACCGGCACTGCGAAGCGATATCCGCCCGAGACCGAGAGAACGTAGGAGTGGTCGCGCGCCCGTTCGCCGAGCAGGCGGCGCAGCATATAGACGTGTTGCGCGAGGTTGCCGTCGCTGACGGCTTCGTGCTGCCAGATGCTCTCCGCCAGTCGTTCCTTGGTGACGAGGCCGCCGTTGGCCGCAACGAGTTCCCCCAGCAAAACCGAGAGGCGCTCGGGGATCGGCGTGACCTCCTCGCCCCTGAAGAGCAGGCGCCGCGCCGGGTCGAAGCGGCAATCGCCAAAAGAGTACGCGTAGGATGCGGCCTGCGGCCGGGGCTCCTCGATCAACCGAACGACGCTCACTGCCCTCACATCTCCTAAATCTTTAGTTGAATGATAAACGGTGCTGCGCATGGTGTCAACTAATTCTTTAGGACTAGCCTAGAGCGCAGGGTGACTTCGACTTACTCACCCGAAGCGTGGGGGGAAGGCAGGTCGCCAGCAGGCCGACCGCCGGTTTGGCCATCGTGATGGCCGTCTGGAGCTCCCGCCTGGGTTGACCCCACAGCGTCGCCGCGAGAACCGCGAGTACTGCAAGGCCCAGCAGTACGGGGCGCCGCCGCGAGGCAACGATGCTTCCGGCGACGTCGGCAATCAGCGCCGGCGAGGCGGGCAGATCGACGAGCAGGGCTTCGAACTCATCGCCGTAGCGCGATTTAAAATCGGAGGAGTGCATCTGGGCGAGCACCCGCGCAACTCGTGCTTCCATATCAGGTTGCGAGTCCTTGGAGCATCATCTGATACTCCCGCAGTTCGCTCATCCGCTCGGCAAAGGCGCGGCGGCCGGCGGCGGTAATGCGGTACGGGCGCCGGCCGCGCTCCTCGAGGGCTCTCCCCTCAATGTATCCCAGTCCTTCCAACCGGGAAATCGCGCCGTAGAGCGTGCCCGGCCCGAGCCGTTTTCCGGTATGCGCCTCGACGTCGGCGATGATCGCGTAGCCGTGTTTGGTGCCGGCGGTCAGCGATGCCAGGATCAAAAGCGCGGGCTCGCTGAAGCGACTGGCGCTCGCTTGCGCGGGCGCTCTCTCATTACGTGCCACGTAATATATCGTACCACGTAATATTGGGGCGGGCAATACCGGATCTCGGGCGGTCGAGCAAGCGGCAAAACAAATCCTCGCGACGGCTTTGTAGAGGTTACCAACCCCTGCGTGCGATTGTTTCGTTGCAGCCTTATCCGGGCTTCAAAGCCGCCACATCCGGTCAACTTTGGTAAACCCGATGTGCGGGTAGTACTCGGCGGCGTCCGGCGCCGCTTGTAGAAACATCATCGCCTTTTCGTGGATCGACGATTTCACGTGCTCGAGCAGCCGTCGCCCGATCCCCTGGCGCTGGAACGCCGCGTCGACCGCGAGATCCGATACGTAACAGCAGAACGAAAAATCGGTGACGCAACGAGCGACGCCGACGAGAAGGCCGGCGTCGTCGCGCGCGGTAATCGTAAGATTTCCGAGCTCGACCATCTGGGCGATGCGGGCCGGATCGCCGACGGGACGCCGCTGCGCCAAGGTCGAGCGTACGAGCAGGTCGACGAACTCTTGCGCAGAGAGTTCCGTTTCGCGCCGGTAGTGAATCATTCGCGCGCCACGATGCTCGTCGACTGTGCGACCGCGTATAACTTTCCGCTGCGGTCGAAGAGCCGCGCCTCTCCGACGACGATCGTTTGCCCCGCGTGGATCACCTCGGCCTTCACCTCCATCGTGCCGGTGCTCGCATAGATCGGCGCAACGAAGCGCACGTCGAGATCGAGCGTCATCACGCCGGCCGACTCACCGCTCAGAACCGATATCGAGGCGAGACCGAGCGCAATATCCAAGACTGTGCTCGCGAAGCCGCCCTGTGCCACCCCGAACGGATTTTGATGGCGGCTTGCGGGCGTCGCGCTCCCGCGCACGCTGCCGGCCGTAACCTCATCGAGTACGAAGTCGAAGTGTTCGGCCATCGGCATCGAGGCGGTGCCGAGCAGGGATCGCACGAAGACGAGACCATCCATCGCGCGTCACGCATATCCCGCGAACGGATCGGTTTTGACCTCGTCGCAAAAATTCTCGAGGTGGAAACCGGGGACCATACGGTAGCCGACGTTGACGACGAAGCAGTTGCCGGTCGCCTGCGGCTTTCGTTTGGCGACGGCTTCGACTGCCTGCAGAAAGGCGGGAATGAAGTTGGTGCGCGGCGCCGCCCTCAAGACGGCGACGACGTCCTCGCGTGCCAGCGCGCCGAGCGACGCGCCGAAGTCTGCCGCGACGCCCGCATTGACCAGCACGACGTCGCTGCCTTTCCAGCGCGCCAGGCCCCCTTGGTCGTGCAGGGCGATCGCATCCCAGATCGTCTCGGCGCGCTTCGCACCCAGGCCGTGCCGTTTCGCGAGATCGCGGGCGAGGTTCGCGCCGTCGACCTCGAAGCGGTGGCTCTGGCTCATATAGGTTGCGCTGAGCCCCGCGTCGTGAAGGATCGCTGCCACGTAGACGCTTTCCGCGTCGTGCTCGATAGCGTTCGCGCGCGCGATGAGCTCCGCGAAGAGAAACGTGCGCAGCGAGTGATTGAAGATTTCGGCCGGCTCGGCGGCGAGCGCGGTCGTCGTGGCCTCCAGGGCAAGCGGCGTATCCGGAAGCGTAACGCCGGCAACGCTTTTCGGTAACCCTTGCGACGGCGCGATCGCCGCAACCGCGCAACAAGCGTTGAGAAAGTCGGATCTATTCACGACGAGATTGTATCACTTCGAGTTATCAAATCTTATCAAAGCCGGCAGATGAAACTCCGGCACGCATTCTGACGTCAATCGTAACGGATGCTTCCGCAGGCTCGGCTCTTTCGGTTTGGTGAGTTTTGCTTCGACCCGATGCGTCGCGTGCTGTTGCGCGGTTCTAGCGTTACGCCGGTGGCGGAGCGACTGGCGCTGATCCTCACGCAGCTGCTACAGGCCGGAGGGCGCGTCGTGAGCAAGGAGACGTTGGCGGTGACGGTGTGGCCGAACGACGCGGTAAGCGACGGGAATCTCGTTCAGCACATCTATCTGCTTCGCCGCCTCTTCGGAGAAACGGCAAAGGACCGCTCTCACGTCCTTTCCGTGCCGCGCACCGGCTATCGCTTCGCCGTGCCGGTCGAAGTGGTCGAGTCGTCGTTGAACGAGACGTTTACGACCGATGCCGCGAGCCTCGGCGCGATCGTCTCCGGCGCGCAATTCGAACCGTTCCGCACCTACTGTCAGGGAAGCTACTTCTTGGAACAGCGAACGGCGCCGGCAATTCGGCGGGCGGCGGTTTTTTTCCAAAGCTCCTTGCAGGCGAGTAGCGATTACGTGCCCTCGCTCATCGGCCTCGCGCGAGCGCATCAATACCTCGGCACCTATTGGCATCTGCCGCCGAACCTCGCGTTTCCGCCGGCGCTCGAAGCCGTTGAAAAAGCCTTAGCGATCGATCCGGCGAGCGCCGTCGCTCACGCCGTGCGCTCGGGGCTGCTCTGCTTCTGGAAATGGGACTGGGACGGGGCGCGTCGCGAGTCGAAGCTCGCGATAACCCTCAACCCCGGCTCGACGTTCGTTCGCACCAACGCGGCTTGGGTACACGTTTGCGCCGGGCGCTTGGAGCGGGCGCTGCTCGAAGCGCAGCTCGCACTCACGCTCGAGCCCTCGTCGCTCTCCCTGCAGCTACTCGTCGCGCGCGTCCTCCTGCATTCGGGAAAAAATACCGAAGCAATTGCGTTGATGTCGAACATTCTGGAGACGAGTCCGGCGTTCTATATCGCGCGCCGCTATCGCGCCCAAGCCTACCTCCTCGACGCGCAACCCGAAAAGGCGATCGGCGACCTGGAGTTGCTGCCGCAGGAGCCGAGCGAAGATCCGAGTTTCCGCTTGCCGATGCTCGGCCGTGCCTACGCCGATGCGGGAGAGAGCCGGCGAGCCGTCGAGGTTTTCGACGCGCTGCGCGGCCTCGCTCGGACCCAATACGTCGTCTGCTGGAATCTGGCGATCGTCGCTTCGGGCTTGCGTCGTTACGCCGATGCGCTCTCGTATCTCGAAACGGCCTGCGAGCAGCACGAGGCGACGCTGCCGTTCCTGGGGAGTTTGCCGTGGTTCGAGGCGATCTCGCGGCGACGCGCGCTTCAAGCAGATCGTGCAGCGCGTTGAGGCCGGCTCAACCCACCAAGAATCGTAGCGGGTTGGCCCGCGCGTTCGCGCAGCGTTCGACCTCACGTAATGCGTCGTCGAGGCGGTACTGCACTTTCGAGCGATCGCCCAACCCCACGACGGCCTGCATGAGCGTGCCGATCAGGTCCGAAGCGCTCGCCGAAAAATAGGCGAGGGTGCGCGCAACCGCCGGAGCGTCCCGGGCGAGCGCGGCGGCGGCATCGGCCGGATGACGCGGACGAGCCGCCACATCGAGCATCCCCGCGAGCAGCTCCGTCAGAAAAGCGTGTGTGGCTTGCATCTCGCTTCGGCCGTCGCCGCGTAACGGCGGAATAGCGACGGTTAAGCTCTCGTACAGCACGTCCACGAAATCGGCGGGAGCCGTCGCGAGCTTCAGCGTCGCAGCCAGCGGTGTCGCCTCCAAGGCAAAGAGATCGAGGGTCGCGGAACGGTCGCGCGCCGGCAGTGCGAGAGCGAGTGCGCGCAGGTACCACGTTCGGCGCTCTTTGCCGCCGTGCAGCGCGCCGATGGTCGCGGCCGCTCGCGCCGCGAGGATCTGGTAGCCGCACTCGTTTGCGACTCGGAATGAATCCCGCGCGATGCTCTTTGCGCGTACGGCATCGCCGGCCATCGCGAGATGGCGCGCGTGTTCGACGTCGACCGCGACGCGGTCCCAAGCCGGCGCTGCAAGCGCTCCGGCATCGCTCGGAGCTGCCCACGACGCGCCCAAGCGCAGCCGCGCGCGTGCCACGATCGTTTGACACCGGTACGCATTGAAGTGCCGTCCCCGCAAAACGAGATAGGCGGCCGATGCAAAACGCTCCGCCAGCGCGTCGTCACCTTGCGCGAGCGCGAGCTCTCCGCGGAGCAGGCTCGCGCAGCCCAGCTCGATTGCGGCAAAGCTCGCGGCGCCTTTTCGATCGATCGCGTCGAGCAGCGCGCTCGCCTCTTGCAGGCGCCCGCGGCGAAGCGACGCCTCGGCCTGCGCGAGCAGCGCCCGCAGCACCCACGACGGACGCTCGCCCGCAAGGCGCGTCAGATTGCGCGCGATCGTTTCGAGCATGCGGGCGTCCCCGTTGTGGCGTGCCCGCAGCAACGCAAGCGACTCCAACTCGAAGCGGGTCTCCGCCGTACCGGCGGCGGCTACGGCCAACGCGAGCCGCGATTCGGTGCCGGCCTCGAGTCCGGCGATCTCGCGCGCCTGCGCAGCAAAGACTTCATACAGGGCCGGGTTGACGTAACGCCGGAGATCGGAAAGCCGCTCGTCGAAAGCGCCCATCTCGACGCGCTCGCGGATGGCAAGCGTTAACAGTTCGCCGATGGCATCGAGCGGCTGCACGGCCGCGCCGGGTTCCTCGGGGAGCGACGTAAGCGTCGAGCGTCCGACGATTTGCCGGATATGCGCGGCCAAGATCGTGACGGCTTTCGCCCGGCGCCGAAGCAGATGGCGCCGCGAAACGCGCAGCGCGTCGGGCAGCTCCGTTTCGGGCGTTCCTTCCACCGGCGCGTGCAGCAGCGCGCAGAGTCGCGACTCGCCCGAGCGCTGCGCAAAGGCGCCGTCGATCGTGCGGATCAGCGCCTGCTTCGCATTCGGGACGCCGGTTGCATGGCAGAGCGCTTGTGCCAACGGGCTCGTCGCCAAAAAGAACGGGTCGCCGGCCCGGCGCAACAATCGCCGAACCTCGGCCTCGAAGCGCGGCTGAGGCGCCGCGTACGATCCATGCATCGATAGCAGCGGCAACGTTGCCATACTTGGGAGTATAGACCCAGCCGGGCATCCGAGTCATCACGATTCATCAACGCTCGCCGGGCGATATCGTGCAGAGCCGTTCATTTGTTTTGATGGTATTTGATAACTCGTTTCGCGCGCCGCAAATTAAGAGTGACTACGAGGATGACACTTTCCACAGCTTTATAGGAAGCAAAGTTGCAAGGCTGAACGCGCGTTGCTGTTGCGGCTACCGAACCGCATTAACTTCAAGTAACGTTGCACTGGAGGAAACCACACGCATGAAACGATTTTCGTTGCCGCGTACACTGGTTGCCGCGCTGACGTTGCTCGCATTCTTCGCCGGCCAGGAAACATGGGCACTGGCCGGCGTGACGGGCAATATCGCGGGGACGATCAAGGATACGAACGGTACACCGATCGCCGGCGCACAGGTGCAGGCCGTTTCGCCTTCGCAGACCAAGAGCGCCACGACCGACGCGGCCGGGCACTTCATCATCCTGTCACTCGCGCCGGATACCTACACGCTCAACCTCAGCAAAGCCGGTTATCAAACGGCCTCCTTTCCCGGAGTCGTCGTCTTCGCCGATCAGAGCCAGCAGGTCGCGTACGCGCTGACCAAGTCGCTGGTAACGATCGGCCACGTTACCGCGCAATCCGGCGCCTCGTTGGTGAAATCGGGCGTTGGAAGCGATCTCTACAGCGTCAACGCGGCGCAGGCCGCGGCCGCGGCCTCGCTCGGCGGCGGCGGTAACCTCAACAACGCCTACTCGGCGCTGGCGTCGGTTCCCGGCGTGCAGACGTCGCAGGGCGGGATGGGCTGGAACTTCAACGCGACCTACGTTCGCGGGCAGAACTCGTACTACACCGGGTACGAATACGACGGCATCCCGGTCAATCGCGCCTTCGATAATTACAATTCGTCGACCGAGTCGAGCCTCGGCCTCTCCGAACTGCAAGTCTATACGGGCGGCGGACCGGCATCGGTCGCCTCGGCCGGTACCTCCGGCTTCATCAACCAAGTCATCAAGACCGGCTCCTATCCGGGCTTTGCCACCGCGAATCTCGGCATCGGCACTCCGGTGTACTACCATCAAGCCGCAGTCGAAGTGGGAGGTTCGACTCCGGACCGTACCTTCAGCTACTACGTCGGGCTCTTGGGCTACAACCAGGCCTACCGTTTCTTCGATAATTCCAACGGCGCGGGCTACATGACGCCCGGCGGAATCCTCTCGGGGAACAACCTCGGCGCCGGCATTGGGTACGCCGAAGGCAGCGCTCAAGTCTTTACCGTAGGCGCGCAGTGCCTTAGCAGCACGTGCCAAGGCGTCAAGCCCGTCTGCCCGCTCGTTGGAGCGAAATTCGACTTTCCCCAGCAAGGCTGCTGGCAATTCTACAGCGGGATATCCAGCAGCCCATCGCAGATCGCCGATCGCGAGGACGTGATCAATCTGCATATGGGCATCCCGAAGGCCAACGGGCTGCGCGACGACATTCAGTTTCTTTGGAGTGGATCCGCGTTGTCGAACTACTTCTATCAGAGCCCAAACGACACGGGTCCCGGCAACGATCAGTTCATCCAATCGTTCTTCGGCACCAACGCCAGAGGCCCGGCGAACTGCGGGCCTTTGCAAGTCGGCCCCGGGCTGACCGTCAATGGGTGCTCGAACCTGGCGCGCTTTGGCGGGAGCAATCCGTGCTATCCGAACTGCGCGCAGATCGGGTCGGTGTTGTCGCTGGGCTCACAGTGGGTCTGCAACCCCAGAAACTCTGCGGGCCAAAACGGGTGCTCGTTCAGCTATCTGCCGTATGCCGACAACGTTGCGTATAACCTACCGTTCGGCACACCAATTGCGACCGGTCCGACGAATATCAAGGCGCCGGGAGTCTACATGGCGCCCAACACACCCTCCCACGCGTTCGGCGGACCGATTCCGCTTAACGACGACAATCTCAACACGATCCAAAACGATACGGGCATCACGAAGCTTCAGTACACGTACGCATTGAGCCAGTCGGCGTATCTCCGCGCCTACGGTTACTCGTTCTACTCGGACTGGATGCAGTTGGATCCAGTCTTCGGCTCGACCGACCAGTTCGTTCCCTCTGCCGCCGCGGCCCAGTACACGCTGATTACTCACACTGCAGGCGGCGCCCTCAACTTTGAAGATCAAATCAACGACCAGAACCTCATCAGCATAGACGGAAACTACACGACCGCGAGCGTCAACCGCTTCAGCAACAATTCCGCATACCTCGGCTGTTCGCCGGCAAAGCTGTTTCAGCCCAACAATTGCTCGCCGATCGGCTATATGGCCAAGAGTGCGGGCGGATACACGTGTTACGACCCCACGTCCGGTAAACCGGTGCCGTGCATCGTATCGAGTCCGGCAAGTCCGTACTGCGTCGTAACGGGCAGTAAGTGCACGTTCGAGGCTCCGACCTGGACGAACGTCGCCGCATCCGGTCCAACCGGCTTTGCCCCCAAGGGAACGGGGGCCACGCGGGCTGGTGCGACGTGGGATAGCCTTTGGCAAGGTAATGCAACCGGTTCGCTCAACACGGTGAAACCGGAGTTCACCAACGCCTCGATCTCCGATCAGTTCCGGCCTAGCGACCGGTTTCTGTTCAATGCATCCTTGCGGTACGATAACTTTACGTATCAACTTCCAAACTCAGCCGGGCCGGCCGACGGCTTCTATGCGAGTATGACCGCGAACTACACGTGCGTGCTCGCGGCCACCAACGAAGTTCTCGCGCAGCCTTTACCGCCGGGTGCACCCCCGCCGGCGGCGGCGCAATACGTCGTCGGAGACTGCAACAAAGCGGCGATTGCGCTCCACCCCGGGGGGCCGCACACCGGTTGGGTCCATCCCAATGGCACGACGCAAGACGGCGTCGCGGCGCCGAACTTCACCGCGGCGTCGCCCAGCTCGTACAGCCTCAACTACTGGCAGCCGCGCTTCTCGATGACCTTTACGCAGTCGCCGGACGTCGTCTGGCGTCTATCGGCCGGCCGCTTCACGCAGCCGCCGATCTCGGCGTCGGTTCAGTACCTCAGCCCGTCGGGTGACGACCGTTCGGTCTGGGAGAATACGATGAATCTCGGGTTCTATACGCCGTTCCATCCGATTCCGGGAATCTCGTCGGGCCAGTACGACCTCTCGTACGAGCAGCACTTTCGTGGAACGGACATGAGCCTAAAGGTCACGCCGTTCTACACCTGGGTCTCGGGCTGGCAGCAGCAAACCTTCATCGGCGCCGGCTTCGTAACGCAAGTCCCGGTCGGCGTGAATCGCAACGAGGGCGTCGAGTTCCAGTTCAACAAGGGCGACTTCACCCGCAACGGACTCTCGGGGCAGCTCGCCTTCACGTACACCGACTCGAAGGTCATGTTCCAAAACGTTTCGACGAGCACCGGGGGTACGATCCCCAATCCGATCACCGCGCTCAACCAAGTCATTTCCCAGTACAACGCCCTAACTAAAGCGGGCGGGGGAAGCCCCTGTTATCAGGCGGGTCAGGCCGTCTCGTGTAAGATGCCCAACGGGAAGGTCTCGTCGGGATTCGATACGATTCTGAATCCCTATTACGGCCAATCTCCACAGGGGTTGCTCGATCCGGGCGGCTGGTACAATCCGTATAGCACGGCGATCGCTCCGAATCTCAACGCGCTGCTCGGCAGCTACATCTCGCCGATCGTGTCGTCGTTGATCCTCAACTACCGTCACGACAAGCTGGCCATTACGCCGAGCTTCACGTTCCAAAATGGCGGGTTCTACGGAACCCCGATGGACACCAACGGTATGGACCCGCGCACATGTACGCTCAACTCGCGCGCGACGGGGATCACGAAGGTCTCGCCGCACACGAACCCACAGCAGTGCAACTATCTCACGATGAACGGTCTTGGCCTCGGTCAGTTTGCCTATCTCTACATCCCCGATCCGCAGACCGGCTCGTTCTACTACGACAACCTGCAGCAGCCGAGCTCGCTGGTGGGAAATCTTCAGATCTCCTACGACGTGAGCCCGCGCATCAAGCTGACGATTCTCGGAGCCTCGCTCTTCCACGCGTGCTTCGGTGGAACGCCCGAGCCGTGGACGGCGGCGAACCCGCCGAGCAACGTGACGTGCGGCTACGGTCCGTCCGGCGGCGCGTTCAACAGCACGCTCTATCCGGCGAACTTCTACAACGGTACGAGCATCAACGACTTCGCCGCAAACAAAGCGCGAACGCCGTTCACGCAAAGCTACTCTCCGGCGAACCTCAACAACGGCGCGATCGGCGCCGGCGTTCCACCGATCAACGTCTACTTCAACGCACAGGTCAAAATCTAGCGGGGGGTAGCGGGTAAGCGATGAGGGGCCGCACGAGGCCCCTCACGTACCACCTGCGGCGACAAAAGGCCGCGATGCGTCGCCGACCGAAGTGACGGCGGACCGTGAATTCGTTGTGTGTCCCTACGCCGCGACGTCCTGATCGCGGCGACCGGCGTCCTCGGCCGGATATGGGTCACTCTTGAGCGCCAACTGCGCTCACCTCGCTCACCCTGGCTTACGCCTTCGAGCGCGGCTGCCGTCCGAGCGCGAGTGTTCGCTTTCCCGCTGGCAGAGTCAAATCTACCAAGCGCCAAGGCCATATGCCTGGCACACCCTGCTTGTGAAGAGTCAGTCGTTTGTGCTGATCGATGCGCCGCATGCGCTTCGCGCGGCACCTCGGCCCGCAAACCTTGAATCATCCGGGCCTTGCGACGGCGTCGTTCACATCCAAATTATGCTTGACGAGTAACACGGTATCTATTCACTACCGTGGAGTCGTCTCCTCACCTTCGCGCCGCTCGTTGCGTTTCTGCTGACCTCGTGCGGCGGTAACTCACTCGTTGCCAACCGCGGCGGCGCCGCGCCGGCCGGCGCGCCCCATAAGACCGGCGGCGGTCCCAAGTTCATCAAGCACGTCGTCATCGTGATCCAAGAAAATCGCAGCTTCGACGATTTCTTTGCGACGTTTCCGGGCGCCGACGGAGCGACCGGCGGATGCATGAAAGCGCCCCACGGCTCGGGGCCCAGCTCGGGAAGCTGCCCGGGCGGAGACGAGTACGTTCCCCTGATGCCGGTCAATTTGATCGAACCCTGCGACTTCGGGCACGGCCGAGATACCTATCTCGAAGCCTACGACGGCGGCGCGATGGACGGATTCGGCGCGGCCGGGAACGGGCTGGCGAAGTGCGATGCCGGGAGAGCCGGCGAGGCCGCGTATCAGTACGTGATACCGTCGCAGATCGAGTCGTACTGGAGCATCGCGCAGCAATACGTTCTTGGCGACCACATGTTCCAAACTCAGGGAAGCGGCAGCTTCACCGCCCATCAAGACTTGATCGCCGGCACGACGACGTACGATCCCGCAAAGACGAAAAGTCTCGTCGATTTCCCTTCGCATATGCCGTGGGGCTGCGACGCTCCGAACGGCACGAAAACGACGATTCTGATCGATATGGGGGGCCACCTCAAGATGGAATTTCATCGGGGGCCCTTTCCGTGCATGGACTATCCGACACTTCGCAACCTGCTCGACGCTCACGGCGTCAGCTGGAAGTATTACTCGCCGCCGGAACCCGGCGGGGAGGGAAAGCTGTGGAACGCGTTCGACGCAATTCGCGCCGTCCGCGAGGGCCCCGAGTGGAACGCGAACATCGCGAATAATAAGGTCTTTTTTGCCGACGTCGCAGCGAAGCGGCTCGCGAACGTCTCCTGGGTCGTTCCGGACGACGCCAATTCCGATCATCCCGGCGGCCGTCACGACACCGGGCCATCGTGGGTCGCGAGCATCGTCAATGCGATCGGTGAGAGCTCGTACTGGAACACCACGGCGATCGTTGTCGTCTGGGATGATTGGGGCGGCTTCTACGACCACGTTCCTCCGCCGTTTTTCGACACGTGGGGCGGTTTGGGTTTTCGCGTCCCGATGCTGCTGGTATCGCCGTACGCGCGCGAGACCTCCCCGAGGCGGCCCGGCTACGTCTCGCATACGCGCTATGAATTCGGCAGCATCTTGAAGTTCGTCGAACAGAACTGGAATCTCGGTTCGCTCGGCGCCACCGACAAACGGGCCGCGAGCCTCATCGATTGCTTCGACTTCACGCAGGCGCCTCGTTCGTTCAGCGATATTCCGGCGAAGTACTCGCGCCGCTACTTTCTCCGCCAGCCGTATTCATACAAACCGGTAGACTCCGAGTAAATTTCAGGATTCTTTCAGGATTCCTTAAGGTGGCGTTCGGGTACCGCCAGAATTGGCCGAGGGTTTGCGCTTTTCGGATTGCTCGCATTTGGCGGCCTTGCTACGCTTGAGGCCGGTTCATTCTCCCTACCACCGCGTTTCATAATTTGAGGAGGCTGTTTTATGCCCGGTCAGTCGCAGCCGAACATCGTCGCCATCATGGCCGACGACATCGGCTGGTTTAACATTGGGGCCTACCACCAGGGAATCATGGCGAGCCGGACTCCGAATCTCGACCGCCTTGCCAGCGAAGGAATACGGTTTACCGATTACTATGCCGAAGCGAGCTGCACCGCGGGTCGCGCGAACTTCATCACGGGCGAGCTCCCGATTCGAACCGGGCTTACGACGGTCGGTCAGGCCGGAGCGCAGACCGGTATGCCCGACGAAGCGCCGACGATTGCGACGGCGCTGAAGTCGATGGGTTACGCCACGGGACAGTTCGGCAAGAACCATCTCGGCGATCTCAATCGCTTTCTGCCGACGGTCCACGGCTTCGACGAATTTTTCGGCTATCTCTATCACCTCGATGCGATGGAGGATCCGGCGCATCCGAACTATCCGCAGGAACTCAAGGACAAGATCGGCCCGCGCAACATGGTGCACAGCTGGGCGACCGATACCGACGATCCGACCGTCGAGCCGCGCTGGGGTGCAGTCGGCAAGCAGAAGATCGAAGACTGTGGCCCGCTCTACCCCGATCGTATGGAAACGGTCGACGACGAGATCCTCGAGTCCGCGCTCAAGTTCATCGACAAAGCCAAGGCGAGAACAAGCCGTTCTTCGTCTGGCTCAATCCGACGCGCATGCATATCGTAACGCACCTTTCCGAGAAGTATCAGAAGATGCGCACCGCGGAAAATGGCTGGTCGGAATCGGAAGCCGGCATGGCGCAGCTCGACGACATCGTCGGCGGCGTTTTGCAGAAGCTCAAGGATGAGGGGCTAGAAGGCGATACGATCGTCATGTTTACAACCGATAACGGCACGGAGAACTTCACCTGGCCCGACGGTGGTCAGACGCCGTTTGCCGGCGGTAAGGGCACCGTTCTCGAGGGCGGCTTCCGCGCGCCGTGCATCCTTCGCTGGCCCGGAAAAGTGCCCGCGGACAAAGTCGTCAACGACATCTTTTCGGGACTCGATTGGTTCCCCACGTTCTGCGCGGCAGCGGGGAATCCGAACGTCGTCGAACGAGCTCAAGGCCGGCAAGCAGCTCGGCGATACCACCTATAAGGTGCACCTCGACGGCTACAACCAGATGGATCTCATCACCGGCGCGGGTCCATCGAAGCGGCGCGAGATCTTCTACTTCGCGGAGGGAACGCTCGGAGCGGTCCGCGTCAACGACTTTAAGTACCGCTTCATCGATCAGCCCGGCGGCTGGCTCGGCGGAACCGTAAAGGTCGACTGGCCGATCCTTACCAACCTCCGGCTCGATCCGTTCGAGCGAACCGGAATGGCCGGCTCGCTAAATTACTACAATTTCTTCGTCTACCAGTTCTGGCGGTTCGTACTCGTACAGGAGGTGGTCGGAAAGGCCGCGGAATCCGCGATCGAGTTCCCGCCCATGCAGAAGGGCGCATCCTTTAACCTCGAGGCGGTGAAGGAACAGATCGCCAAGGCGATGGCCTCCCACGCGGGCTCCTAAAAGCCGCTACGCGCACCCTGGGCTTGTCAAACAACGGGCTCAGGGAACGCGGCGGCGCGACGTTACGGCAGCAGCGTCTCGCGATTGACGGCGGTGCGCGCGACGGCGGCGTCGCTGAAGGGCAACGGCCACAAGCGCCCGGAAATAAACGCCTCGGCTTGATCGGTGTAGTTCCCCGAGCCCGGTTCGCCCGACTCGCCTTGCGGGATCGTGATGCCGCCCGCATCCCAGTTGCCAATATCCCACACCGCGCGGAAGCTCTGCGAGAAGCCCGGCGACTGCATGTGCAGCGTAAACGCGTCGCCGTTGCCAGGTAGGGTTACTCCGTCGAGAAAGGCGATGCCCAGCACGGCGAGCGCATGCGGCACCGGATCGGCGCCGGCGGACCGCCAAGGCTCGGGCGACGGCAAAGCGATGCTGCGCAGCGCCTTTCGAGTCTGTGCGACCTTGGCAAGCAGCGTCGGCATACGTCCGGTGTGGTGGTGCGTGAGCTCGACCCGCAATGCTTCGGCGATGGTGGCCGTCAACGACGCTCCCGTCATCTCGCCGTCCCACGCGGCGAGGCCGGCAGCCAGCTGTGCGTCGCGCGGGCGAACCGCGCCGGCAACGTCGTGCGCCATCTCACGCTCCGGCAGCGAGAGCACGTCGAGCTGCATGCGCGTGAAATAGTCGACGTCGTAGGTGCGGCGCGCGCGCAGCAGCTGCGCGATGCGATAGGCGCGATAGGGAGGTGCGAACTGCGGGCTGAGCTGCAGCCGATAGGAGGGACCGTACATCTCGTTATTGGCCGTCCAGACGATCGCGTTACGCGACGGCGCGACGCTCGGGAGGTGCCCGAACGGCACGATGGGATACCGATGTATGAGGTCTCCGGCAGGGTGGAACCACCGCGCGCGCGCGGGGTCATCCGGAATGTGCCCGGCGAGATAGTACGCGACGCGTCCGCTCGTGTCGGCGAGCACGAAGTTTTGCGTCGGTCCCGGGAACGTCTTGAGTGCGGCAGCTGCCGCTTCGATCGTCGCCGCCCGATCGATCGCGAGAAAGGCCGATGCTGGAGAGTCGGGATCGGTGTAGGCGTCCCAGCGTACTAAGACGAGTCCGTCGCGCTTAGTTTTTGCGCCGAAAAGGTCGTGAGTCCGATAATACTTCGCCTCGACGCTGCGGCCGAAGCGCACTCCGAAACGTTCGCTCTGCCAGCCGCCCGGATCGAGATGTGAAGGCGCCAAGTACGCCGAGAGCGAGGTGACGGTGCCGTTGGTTGCACCCCACGCCACGCGCTCGTTATGCCCGAGAACGATGCCCGGACAGCCCGGAAGCGTTGCGCCGGCGGCGTGGAAGCCGGGCGCGCGCATGTCGACGAGATACCACACTCCCGGCATTTCGAGCGAGAGATGCGGATCGTTGGCGAGCAGTGCGCGGCTGGTGCCGGTGTGTGCCGCGCCGGCGGCCCATTCGTTGCTGCCGACCGGCGCGCGCGGATCGGCAAGCTCGCCGGCGAGGGCGACGTTGTGCCGGCACGCAGGGCCGGGTGCCATGCCGGCAAGCCCGAGCAGCAGCGGCGCGTCGTAACACGGATCGGTCAGCGGAAAGAGCGCGTTCAAACGCGCGAGGCCGCCGCTGCGGTAGGCCGCGTTTCGCGGGGCAATGTCGTCCCACGTATCGGTGAGGTCGAGCACCGTCGCCATCTCAACGGCGAGCGAATCTTGCGGCGTCCAGGCGCGGGGGCGATAGGCGAGGATGCGAAACTCGACCGGCAGCGTCTCGCGCGAGATTGCCGCGTTGACGCCGTCGCTGAACGCTGCGAGCAGATCGCGCTCTCCGGCGGGGAGATGCTCGTACTGACGCTGCGCGATCTCGCGCACCGGCACGTCGCGTTCGCTCTCATCGTGCGCGAGTGCCGGTTTGCCGAAGACTTCGGCGAGCTGTCCGAGCATATCGCGTCGCAGCAGGTCCATTTGGAAGAGGCGGTCTGCGCCCTCGACGTAACCTTGCGTGAAGAAGAGGTCGTGCTCGTTGGCGGCCGAGATGTGGGGTACGCCGCGGTCGTCGCGCAGAATCGTCACCGGCGCGCGAATCGGCAGCCCGGAGATCGAGCCGTTCTCCCGAGGGTGGGCGTGCAGGCCGATCGTCACGTTGAGCGCGTATCCGGCGACGATTAGCAGCAGCACTGCCGGCACCGTAAGAACCGTCCGAAACAGAAGGCGCGCCATCGTGCGCTGCCTTCTACGGTCGAGTGAGCCCTCCCGTCGAACGGCGACGGCTTCGCTTACGTAAGAAGTTTATCGGGTGTGATCGGCAGTTCGCGCACGCGCACGCCGGTCGCATGGTAGACGGCGTTAGCAATCGCTGCCGCGGCGCCGGTGATCGAAACTTCACCGATGCCTTTGACGTGCGCCGGGTTGATGTGCGGATCGTCCTCTTCGATCATGATGATCTCGGGATTGGGGATATCGGCGTTGGTCGGCACGAGATACTCCGCAAGGTCGGCGTTCATGACCCGCCCGGTACGCAGGTCGTAGCGCGTCTTTTCGAAGAGCGCCATGCTGATTCCCCAGACGACGCCGCCGACGAACTGGCTATTGGCCGTCTTCGCATTGAGAATGCGGCCGCTGTCGAAGGCCCCGACGTAGCGCACGACGCGCACTTCACCGAGATCGGGGTCGACCTCGACCTCGACGAACCCCGCGCCGAAGCCCTGCATCGCGTACGCCTCTTCGTCCTCCGGTTTCTCCTCGATTTCGAACGTAATGCCGCCCGGCGGAACGCGTCCGCCGTTGCGCGCGAGGCGCTCGCGCAGCTGCGTGGCCGCGACGACGATCGCCGAGCCGACGCTGCCGGAGGTCTGGGATCCGGCCGCGAGCGGTGCGTACGGCAGCCGCGTATCGCCGAACTCGAACTGCACGCGGTCGTACGGGATTTCGAGGATCTCGGCAGCGAGCTGCGCGTAGACCGTCGGCGAACCGCAGCCCTGTTCGATCGTACCGCAGCCGATGACGACGCGGCCGTCTTCGTGTTGTTGCACGCGCACGCTCGCGGCCGAGCGAAAGGTCGAACGCGAACACGTCGCCATCCCGAGCCCGACCAGCATTCCGTTGCGAAGCGTGGTGCGTACCTCCGGTTTACGGCGGCTCCATTCGAAGCGTTGCGCGGCCTGAAGGTAACACGCTCGCAGGTGCTTGCTGGAATAGGGTTTCCCCGAGTTGGGATCGAGCTCCGCGTAGTTGCGCAAGCGCAGCTCCAGCGGATCGAGGCGAAGCTCGTAGGAAAGCTCGTCGAGTGCTGATTCGAGTGCGAAGGAGCCCGTCGATTCGCCCGGGCTGCGCTGGTAGGTCGGTTTGCTGATGTTCAAACGCGGCAACGCGTGCGACATCTCGTAGTTCGGCACGCTGTAGAGATCGCGGCTGAAGACACCGCAGGCTTCGACGAACTCGTCGTGCAGGCTCGTCTCCGAGAGCACGTCGTGCGTTACCGCCGTCAGACGACCATCCCGATCGCTGCCCACCGAGATTCGCTGCTCGGTCTGCGGGCGATGCCCGACCCAGCCGAACATCTGGGCCCGCGTGAGGACGAGCTTCACCGGCCGATCGACGAGTTTGGCCGCCATCGCCGCCAGCGCGACGTGCGACCACATCGTGCCTTTGCAACCGAACGCGCCGCCGACGTACGGAACGATGACGACAACGCGCTCCTGATCGATGCCGAAGACCGCCGCAACCCGGCGTCGCACGCCGAAGGCCCACTGACTCGAATCGTGCAGCGTCAAGTCGCCGTCGCGCCACTGAGCGACCGTGTTGTGCGTCTCGATTGGATTGTGATGTTCGGTCGGCGTGCGGTAGGTTTGATGCACGGCGACCGGCGCGTTCGCGAGCGCGCCAGCCGGATCGCCGCGCCGCTGCTTTGCGGGCTCGCCGAAGATCTCTTCGGGAACGTAGCGCGGCGCGGAATCAAACTGCATCTCGGGCGGCGTGGTTTCGTAGCGTACGCGCACGAGCGCGGCGCCGTAGGTCGCGGCTTCGAAGCTCGTTGCGATCACCACGGCGACGGGCTGGCGGTCGAACTCGATTGCGTCGCCCTGCAAAAGGAAGAGGTTGGTATCGTTCGGCGTCTCCCGCGATTGGTTGACGCGCGGCGCGTTGCGATGCGTCATCACCGCGACGACACCGGAGAGGCTGCGGGCGGCCGCATCGTCGATCTCCTCGATGCGTCCGCTTGCGATCGTACTGGGCACGACGACCGCGTGGAGCATATCCTCGACGGCGATATCGACCGTGTACTTGGCCTCGCCGCGCACCTTCAGGGGTCCTTCGACGCGGTCGAGCGGCGCGCCGATGAGCGGCTGGCTCACAGCGCCATCGCCTTCTCGAGCGCGCGGACGAGCGTGCGCCGGCCGAGCGCAATCTTATAGTCGTTGGCGCCCCGTCCGCGCGCGCCCGACATCGCGGCCTCCGCGGCGCGTTCGAAACTCTCGCGCGTTGCCGGCGCGCCGGCCAGAACGCGTTCGGCTTGCACCGAGCGCCACGGAACCGTCGCCACGCCGCCAAGAGCGATTCGCGCTTCGCGGATCGTCGCGCCGCGAAGGTCGACGGCGACGGCCGCCGAGGCCAAAGCGAAATCGTATTGCGCGCGGTCGCGGACCTTCACGTACGTCGAGCGCGACGCGAAGGGAAGGAGCGGCAGCGAGACGCCGGCGATCAGCTCGTGCGCTGCGAGCGCGGTCTCGACGTGTGGCGTGTCACCGGGTAGACGGTAGAAATCGTCCAGCGCGATATCGCGATCTGCCTTTGGGCCGGTAACGTGGACCGTCGCGCCCAGGGCCGCCAGGGCCACCGCGAGATCCGACGGAGAGACCGCGATGCACTGCGGGCTCGTGCCCAGTACCGCGTGGCGGCGGTTCTCGCCGTCGAGCGCGCCGCAACCGCTCCCCGGATCCCGCTTGTTGCACGGCATCGCGACGTCGCGAAAGTACGCGCAGCGCGTGCGCTGCATCAAGTTGCCACCGATCGTCGCCATGTTGCGCAGCTGCGGCGAAGCGCTCTCTTCCAAGGCGATGGCGACCAGCGGAAAGTCGCGGACGAGCTGCGCGTCGGCGGCAACGTCGGTCAGGCGCGCCAGCGCGCCGATAAAGAGTGAGTCGCCGCGCGCTTCGATCGCGCGCAGCGCGAGTGGATTGATGTTGACGAGCAGTGGCGGCGTCTCGACCTCGAGCTTCATCAGATCGAGCAGGTTCGTTCCTCCCGCGACGTACCGCGCGCCGGGTTCGTGAGCGATCGCGGTAAACGCCGCCGGCGGGCTCTCCGCGCGAAGGTAGGCGAAGGGGTTCATCGCTCGCCCCGCACCTCGAGGATCGCGTTGACGATGTGCGGATAGCAGCCGCAGCGACAGAGGTTTCCGCTCATCGCTTTTTGCACGGCGCCGCGTTCGGCTGCCACTCCCTCGGCAAGCAGTGCGACCGCCGATACGATCTGTCCCGGCGTGCAGTAGCCGCATTGGAAGCCGTCGTGTTTGATGAAGGCGGTTTGCAAGGGATGAAGTTTCCCGTCCTCGGCAATTCCCTCGATCGTCACGATCCGATCGCCTTCGTGCATCACGGCAAGGGTCAGGCACGCGTCGATCCGGCGCCCATTGACCATCACCGTGCAAGCGCCGCACTGCCCGTGATCGCAGCCTTTCTTCGTGCCGGTCAGCCCGAGACGATCGCGCAGGGCGTCGAGCAGCGTCACGCGCGGCTCGACGGCGATTCGGTGCTCCGCCCCGTTGACGTTCAAAACGATCGAAGTTTGCGTAATGTTGAGCGCCGTGAGCATCTCGTTACTGCCTTCCTCGCTGGCAGCGGCCTCGTACGGCCGCAGGATCAATGGTAGCGCGACGGTCGCGCTCGCGGCCCGGGCGACGAACCCCCGGCGAGTGCACGCCGCCTTGGTGCGGTCTTTACTGGATTCGCCCATAGACCCATTTGTTCCCAAAAAGGTTCGCGCAAGCTCAGGGTTGCGTTGTCGTGCCGGCCGTGATAGGCTGATATGCAACCAGGAGGTTGCACATGGTATCGTCTACCGATCGAATCGAAAAACGTATTCTGTTGCGCGCCCCGCAAGAGCGAGTCTGGCGCGCGATCAGCGACGCGACCCAGTTCGGCAACTGGTTCGGCGTCGAGTTCGAAGGCGACTTTGCTCCCGGCGCGCAGATGAAGGGCCGAATCAAGCCGACGGTCGCCGATCCCGAGGTCGCGAAGGTGCAAGAGAAGTACGCGGGGATGCCGCTGGCGTTCTTCGTCGAGCGCATCGAGCCGATGAGCCGATTCGCCTTTCGCTGGCACCCTTTTGCGATCGATCCATCGGTCGATTATTCGAACGAGCCGATGACGCTGGTGACCTTCAATCTCGAACCGGCCGATGGCGGCACGCTGCTTACCGTCGTCGAGACCGGCTTCGACGCGATTCCGCTTGCGCGCCGCGCCGACGCGTTCGAAGCCAACGAAGAAGGCTGGGATATGATGGTAACGGTCGTCGAGAAGTATCTGGCTCTGCCGCAGACGTGAGAGTCGCGCCCGCGATGGCGGCGCTCGGCGACGAATCGCGGCTGAAGATCGTCCGAAAGCTCTGCAAGGGGGGGCCGCTCTCGATAACGCGGCTCGCCGAAGGGGAAGAGATCTCGCGCCAGGCCGTCACCAAGCATCTCTATGCACTGGAGAAGGCCGGCCTCGTGCGAAGCGAACGCCGCAGCCGCGAGCACATCTGGCGCCTGGAACCCAAACGTCTCGACGAAGTACGACGCTACCTGGCGCAGATCTCGCAGCAATGGGATGACGCGTTGAGCCGCCTTCGCGAGGCCGTGGAGGAATAGCCGCTCGGAGCGTGCTTTAAAGGCTGAGCGAGGTAACGGGGTTGGTGTCGGCTACGGTCGCTTTACTGGCGTCGGAGGGCACGATCTTTGCGGCGCCTTGTGCCGATCGTTCGATGCGCGTCGGAACGACGGCTCCCTCGTTCTTCGTAAAGACGCCGCTGATCTCGACGGTCAGCAGATCGTAGCGCCCGCGCGGGACGTAGAGCGTGTAGTCGTTCTCGAGCGTGTCGCCGGGATCGAGCTTCGTGATCTGCGTGCTCGTGGGATCGCCTAAACTGGTAACGTAGGCCAAACTGTAGACTGGGTCTTCGCGCGTCGTTTGAAAGAACGCTTTGTAGGTGTAGGTGGTAGTGGGCGCCGGCGGCGCGTGGCGCGCGCTCGCCGCGCCGACGCGCTCTCCGTAGACGTTGATCGCGACTCCCAGAAAGTGAGCCGGAACCGTACCCAAGTTGTGCAGGCGTTGATGCAGCCGAAGCGCGATCAGTCCGTCGCGTTCGCCAAGCCGCTGCAGCGATGCGGAGAAGTTGACTTGCGGGTTCGCCCACGATGGTTTAATTCGATTCTCGTAGGCAAAGACGTAGAAGGCCCAGGCACCGGCGGCGAGGATGGCGACGATCTCGACGACGTCGCGTACCGTGGCGATTGCGCCTTCGCGCCTCTCACGCTTGGAGCCGAACAACACTAGTCCAGGGTGACGAAGATGTGGTCGCCCACGACTTCCACTGGGAACGTCATGACCGGCACGACGGCCGGGAGCGTGAGCGCGTCGCCGGTCTTCACGTCAAACGTCGCGCCGTGCCGCGGGCAAACGACGCATTCGCCTTCGAGCGTTCCCTGATCGAGCGGGCCGCCGTCGTGCGTGCAGACGTCTTCGATCGCATAGATCGAGCCGTCGACGTTACAGAGCAGAACCCCACACGTGTCGACCTCGACGCGTCTGGTCGTGCCGGGCGCGATCTCCGAAAGCTTCGCGACGCTCTTCTTAGTCATCGCGCGCCTTTTCTGCTAGAAGTCGCCTTTCACCCACTGCTGGGTCCAGCCGCTGCTCGAAGAAGGACGCGCCAGCAAGGCGCGCATTGCGTCGAGATTTGCAAGCGGTTGCGGACCCACCGCTTCCCAAACCGTCTTCCATCCCGCGCTCGTTTGCGAGAGGGCGAGGATAAGGTAAATGTGCGCGACGCCGCCGCGCTCGTAGTGAACCAGGCAGAGCTTCGGATCGCAGGCGGCAAAGATCAAGCGGCGCGCCGGCGCGTTGGGAACCGGCACGTCGGTTGCGCTAAACGCGCCTCCTGGTTCGGCCATCTTCCAACCTGCGGCGGAGACGCCGTTGACGGAGAAGCGGCCGGCGACGATTGGTGCGGGTAGCGAGGTGAAGCGATCGATCTGTTGTACTTCGCCGAGTTGTTGGACGATCGCCGGCGGCGGGGCGAGCGGCATCGGCTATTCCGCTGGGGGAACGCGCACCGTCAATGGCGTTTCGCGAAACGTAAACGCACACGATTGGCTCACGTTGGCTTCAACGATCGTGCAGCGCCACTCGTAACGCCCGGGAGCGAGCGGAAGCGGCCCGATATTAATTGCCAGCGGTGAATCGAGCGGTGCGCCCGGCGTCAGGCCCGGGGGACGCCCAACCTCGAGATCGGCCCCAATGAGCATCGGCTGCGGCCCTTGCGGCCCGGCGATGAGCACTTGGTTACCGTCCGAGTCGAGCAGTTCGATTCGCACCTGGTGCTTGCGATTGGCAACCTCCCACGGTACCTCGAACTTGATCGCGATTGCCGACGGCGTCGGCGCGGGGCCCGTCATCGACCAGCCGCCGCCGAGGATGTAGAGCTTACCGTTTACGGCCTGCGCGCTGTCGGCGAGCAGCATGACGATCTTCCACGAGCTCGGCGGGCCTTCCATAACGAACGTGCCATTGTCGGCCTCACCGGGGAGAGCCTTCCAAAGAATGAAAGTCGCCGTCGTAAAGAAAAAGGGCCGGTAGCTACTTATGCCCGTCCCAACTCCTGTTATTGACGATATCCCGCAGATCGCATGGACCGCAACGCCGGCCGGACGCATCGCGTGGTTCAATCGGAGGTGGTACCAGTACACCGGGCAGCCCCTCGCAGCCGGCGCCGACGGAAAGAGTCTCGAGGAGCGGTGGGCGGCGGCCATCTATCGAGAAGATTTTCGGCGAACGCGCCAGGCCTTACGAGACGGGGTCAAGAGCCTCGCAGCCTTTGAGATGGAGCTGCGACTGCGCCGCGCCGACGGGGAGAACCGCTGGTTCGCCGCGCAAGTCTCGCCGATCGAGGCCGCGTCGAAAGCGAAGGGCTGGCTCGGAATCTGCACCGACATCGACGATTACAAGCGACAGGGTCAGCGCTTCGCGTTTCTCGCCAAGGCCGGCGAGGTGCTCGCCGAATCGCTCGATCTGCAGACCACGCTCAACCGGCTCCTCGCGATCATCGTGCCCGAGTTCGGCGATTGGGCTGCGATCGATCTCTTCGACCAGACCGGCCGCCTCAAGACCGTCGCGGTTATCCATGCCGATTCGAAAAAGTCGCGCCTCGTCAAGCGTCTTCTCAGCCGTTACAACCACAATCCAGACGTCGAGCCCGATATCGCTGCGGTTCTCCGGACGAATCGGGCGAATATCGTGCGCGAAGTCAGCGAGGAGCTCGTCGAACGCTCCGCGGCTCCCAATCTGCTGCCCGTAATCCGCGAGCTCGCGCCGCGTTCCGCGGTGACGATTCCGTTGCGCACCCACGGCCGGACGATCGGTTCGCTCGTTGCCTATTGGGCCGAGACGCCGCGCCGATACAGCGAAGACGACGTGCCGCTCTTCGAAGAGCTGACCAAACGCGCCGCGGTCGCAATCGAGAACGCGCGGCTCTACGGGCGCGAACGCGAGATCGCGGCGGAGTTTCAGCGCGCCGCCTTGCCGATTTCGCTGCCCCAAGTGCCGGGCGTCGCGTTCGACGGGATCTACGTCCCCGCCAGCGACCGCCAGCAACTTGGCGGCGATTGGTACGACGCGTTGCGGCTCGCCGACGGACGCATCGTGCTCTCGATTGGCGACGTCGCGGGAAGCGGCCTTTCCGCGGCGGTGATCATGGCTTCGATGCGGCAAGTCATCCGCGGCGTCGCGCAGGTCTATGCCGATCCGATCGCGATGCTCGACGCGGCGGATCGCACGCTCAAAACGGAGTATCCGGACACGTTCGTCACCGCGTTCGTCGGGGTCTTCGATCCGGTTACGCGCGCGCTGACGCATGCCTCCGCCGGCCATCCGCCGCCGCTGCTGCGCGACGAGAAGGGAACCGTCTGTGAGCTCGGCACGAGCGGGCTACCGCTCGGGCTGCGCGTGCGCGGCGATACCGCCAGTGTTGCCGAATTGCCGGAGCGTAGTTTGGTCGTCTTCTACAGCGACGGGCTCATCGAAGCCGACCGCAATATCATTCGCGGGCACGACCGGCTCGTCGCGGCGCTCGGACGCGCGGAGATCGTCAAGGAATCGAATCCGGCCAATGCCCTCTACCGAGCGGTGCTCAAGGGCGAGAGCAGCGACGACGTCGTGGTGCTCACGATGCAGCTCGGAGACCCGGTAAGCGAGGCCGCGGTCAACGACGGCCGGCTGCACACGCTCAAGTGGGCTTTCGACGCCAACGACGTCTCGGTCGCGCATCGCGCGCGCTACTCGTTCGTCAACGCGCTGCGAACCAGCGGCGTGCGTGGCGACAACCTCACTTCGGCCGAACTCGTCTTCGGCGAGCTCCTCGGCAACGTCGTTCGCTATGCTCCCGGCCCGATCGAGATCATCTTCGATTGGAACGAAGGGCCGCCGGTCTTGCACGTGCTCGACCGTGGGCCGGGCTTTACCTTCGCGCCGAAACTGCCTTCGGATCTCCTGAGCGAGCGCGGCCGCGGACTCTATATCGTCTGGGCACTGAGTGAAGATTTCAACGTGACCGAACGCTTCGACGGCGGTTCGCACGCGCGCGCCGTGCTCGGCGTCACGTAGACCCATTTTTTTTAAATCCCTGGTAGTGAATAGGATGTGAACGACGCCGTCGCAAAGCCCGACGATCCAAGCTCTGCGGGCCGAGGTGCCGCGCGAAACGGTACGCGGCGCAGCGATCGCACGAACGATGGACTCTTGACAAGCGGTGTGTGCCAGGCGTCTGGCAGTCACGTGGGCTATCGTTCTACCATGAAGCGCATCGAGCGCATCCGGCTCTATCCGACGTCGCAGCAACAAAGCGCATTAGCGTTCCGGCTCGGCGTGACGCGCGATCTCTATAACGCGCTCCTGCAGGAGCGCCGCGATGCCTATCGCTTGCGTGGTATTTCACTCACCGCCAAAATGCAGTATGCCGAACTGACCGAGCTTCGCGCCGAAGACCGGCGCGTGGCAGCGGTGTATCGCGAATGCGAAGATGCCGTCTTGCACCGGCTGGACCTAGCAATGGTGGCCTTCTTTCGACGCTGCAAACGCGGAGAGACCCCAGGCTTCCCTCGATTTAAGAGCGCCTCACGCTGGCAGCAGTTGGAGTTCCCGCACGGGGACCGCGCGCTGCGCTTCGATGTCGCACAGGCCCGGGTTCGCATCCCCGGCATCGGTGCCGTAAAGCTCCGCAAGGGCCGCAAGGTGCCGACTTTCGGACGAGCGTGGCTGGTGCGGCGGCTCGATCGCTGGTATGCGTGTTTCGAATGCGAGCGCGCGGTGAAGCCGTTGCCGGCCACCGGCACGATGCTTGGCATTGACCGCGGGGTGCACGTGCTGGCGGCGCTCTCTGATGGCCACCTGATCCCTAATGCCGCTATCGGCGAAAACCGCAAGGCTGCGACGGCACGCTTGCAGCGTGAACTGGAAGCGGTGACCGACCGAGATGGCCGCGGCCGCGTCATCAATCGGAAGGATCACGCTCGGATTGCGGCGGCCCAGCGGTTGGCGCAGGCTCGCGAACGCGAGGCCAACGCGCGGCGAGACTATTCGCACAAGGTCGCGCGGCAGCTCGTCAGCGCGGTCGATACGATTGCCCTGGAGAAGCTGCGCGTGCGGGCGATGACCCGAAGTGCGCGCGGCAGCGTTGAGCAGCCGGGCCGCCACGTACGGGCGAAGGCGGCTCTGAACCGAGTGATGCTCGATAGTGGATTTGGTCTGCTTCGACAGATGATCGTGGCGAAAGCGGAAGAAGCTGCGCGCACGGTAGTCGAGGTGGATCCCCGTTTCTCTTCGCAGACGTGTTCGCATTGCCGGCATGTTGCGAGTGAGAGTCGCCGAAGAAGGCGCTTTGCGTGCGTCCGGTGTGGGTATGGCACCCATGCCGATGTAAATGCGGCGCTGGTGATTCGGTGGCGAGCGCAGTTGGCGCTCAAGAGTGAGCTAGATCCGGCCGAGGACGCCGGTCGCCGCGATCAGGACGTCGCGGCGTAGGCACACACAACGAAGACCAACTACATTCCCGTCTGGGTGAAGGTCGCGGTCGCGCTCTTCCTGGGCTTCGGTACGATGATCGGCTGGAAGCGAATCGTCGTCACGATCGGCGAACGCATCGGCAAGACGCACATGACCTACGCGCAGGGCGCGTCGGCGGAGATCGTCGCCTACGCGACGATTCAGGCTGCCGACCGTCTCGGATTGCCGGTTTCGACGACGCACATTCTCTCATCCGGCGTCGCCGGAACGATGTTTGCCAATCGCTCGGGCCTGCAGGCGGCGACGGTTCGCAACATCCTGCTCGCCTGGGTGCTCACGCTTCCGGTCTGCGCCTACTCGCTTTTCACGTCTGACTTGCGCCGCCGTTAACCTTCGTCGCGAGATCCTATGTCGAGTTTGAGTTCCATGAAGGTCGGGCAGCGATAGTTCACCGTCGTATACGGCGCGGACTCTTGGAACCCAAAAGAGAGATAGAGCCGGTACGCGACCGGCAAATGCTCCTTGGCGGTATCGAGGACGACGCGCTCGCATCCGGCATCTTTCGCAAACTCGATCGCCGCCGCGACCAGCGCCCGCGCCGCGCCGGCGCCGCGCGCCAGCGGATCGACGAACAGGTGGCGGATCACGGCCGTCTGCGGATCGAAGCGCATCAGCGCCACGCATCCGGCGGCGCGCTGCTCGTCCTCAGCGAGAAACGCCGCGTTCTCGCCGCCGTACATCCTTCGCAACTCGTCGGCCGGCGGCACGTCGCCGTGGCGCAGCTCCGGGATCAGATCGTCCTCGTAGGCGACGAAAAGATCGTGCAGCCGCTCGAAGTCGCGAGCGCTTGCAACTCGTTGAATCTCGATCGCCAAAGAGTCCCCTCCCGGAGGCTTGGCGTTCGTCGCGTCGTAGAAGTGAACCCTTACGATGCGCCGCGTCACTGGGCTCGCCGCTCTTGCGTTCCTCGCAGCATGTACGAACGGCGTGACTTCGTCGAAGCCGTACGGGCCACGCGGCGTGCCGCAGACGCAGCGCGCGACATACTGCCAGGGCTCAGGCGAGATCCGCATCACTCCGTGCCCGGTCCTTTTGAAGAACGCCCGGGGCATCGTCGTCACCGTCAGCGGCCCGCGCGTGCGTTTCGCCAAGCCCGGCGCGGGATGCAACGAAGTCTGCTTCTTCAAAAAGGTGGCCGATACGAAGTGGAAGGCCCTTCCGGGCTACATGTGCGGCACGATCGAAGCGCAGTTCACGGCGCTTAGCGCAGCGAAGCACCGGCTGGGTTTCGTTTATCTGAAGGTTACCAATCAGCACTGCGAGGACGCTCATGACTAACGCACTCTTTCGATTCGTTCTTCTGGCCGCATGGTTCGCAGCGACGGCCGGAGCCGCCGCCGCACAGCAGGCGCCCGCGACGCCCGATCAGTTAGCGGCAATCACGCAACGCGGCCGCAACCTCTATGCCTACGATCAAGCGGCTTGGCACGCCACCGATGCGGCACGCGCGCTGCTCGGAAGCGACTCCAGCGGCCTCCAGGACTACATCGCCCGCAAGACCGCCTCCGGTTGGGAGGTCGATTTCGGCGCGCTCGACTCGAGCGGGACGACCTTTCTGATCCGGGCGCAGGCGCAGAGCACGGACGGCCGGCACTTCACCGCGCAGATCTTTGCGCCGCCGCATAGCGAGAGCGGTTTCCTCGTTGCCGCGGCCCACGCCGTCGCGACGGCAAGAGCGGCCTTCGTTCCCGTGGAGGGGTATGCGTATAACGTCGCGGTGTTGCCCAACGATGACGCCACGCTCTACGTCTATCTCTATCCCGCGCAGGCGAAACTGAACGTGTACCCCGTCGGCGGCGACACTCGCTATACGATCTCGGCGGACGGTACGAAGATCCTCGAAACGCATCGCATGCACAAGAACATTCTCTTGGCGAAGACGGCCTCCCCGATCGGACCCAACGGCGGCCGGCTCGTCGCGAACTCCTTTAAGGAGGTTCTCTCCGACGTTCCGCAAGATACCGACGTCTTCCACGTGCTCTCGCGCGAACCGCATCTTCCCAGCATCATCGTTGCGCAAGGGCAGCGATACTTCATCGATGTCGATGGTGCGATTTCGTACAAGGGTCCGGCCGAAACGAACCCTTCGCCCTAGACGCGCCAAGGCGTTTGGGGCAACCGGCCTGCCTAGGGCTTACGCCCTAATTATTCGCTTGGCTCTATACGGAAGCACCGGCCATCCGATAATTTCAATTAGCTGGCTAAGTAAGCTAGCTGCTATTCGTATTCGCCGCCCACGCGGCGGAAAGGATGACCTCCCGATGTTTGTGTTCTTCCACGCGCTGACGTTCGCACTCATGGGCCTCTTCGGGGGCTACGACGGCGGCTCAAGTTCTTTCCATTCGGCCGGATACGTTCAAAATGCAGGCTCCCAGGACGGAGGCGGGTCGATACCGACCGACGGCGGCGGCTCGATGCCCGGCCAGGGCGGAGGCGGCGGCTAAAAGCCGGGCGATAGATCCGTCCGGCGGCGGGGCCGGGGCCGTCGTCGGACTAATCTATTTGGCCATGGCGAGAAAGCAGCTAGCCCCCGAGCGCTGGCTCGAAGAGATGCGGACCCTCTTCAATCGGGCGCAGTTCCTGGCCGCGGGCGACGTGTACGACGCGGCGATCGATGCTGGTGCGACTCCACCCTACGATGCGCAACTCCTTGCCGCGCGAGTCTTGCTAAAGCGCGATGAGAATCGAGCCGTTGCCTTTCTCATCCGCCGGCCGCCGCGCGCCAATGCGCGGCGCGAGCGCGCGGAGTGGGCGCTGCTGCTGGCGATCGGATACGCGCGAATGCGCGACTTCGAGCGCGCCGATCATCACTTCGAGATGGCCAAGCGTCTCGTCAGCACGCCGGCAGATCGAGCGACCCTGGCCTATCAGCTCGCACGCCGTTACATGCTCGAGAAACGGCTCGACGAAGCTCGCCACTGGGCCGCGGAGATGCTGGTCGACAAATCGCCGGCCGCGCGGATCCGCCACGAGCTGCTCGAGTCGTTTGTTTTGAGCCACGAAGAGCGTTATCGCGAAGAGGTCGAGAGCTTGATCCGGGCGATCAAACTCATTGGCAAGCATCGCGAAGACCACCTCGAAGAGTGGTTTCACGCCGTTCAGAATCTGGCGCTGCTCGGTCGCGAGCTCGTCCTTCCCGAGGCCGTCGACCTGGCGCGAAGCGAGGTCGATCAAGATATCGAGTGGCCTCCAGATTTCGCCGACCAGCACTTCCACGCGCTCAAAGCCGTCGGCTGGTCCTGCGCGTTGCGCGGCGATCTGCTTGGGTGTTTCCGTTATCTGCGCGCAGCGGAGCGCACCGAGGCGAGCCTGGCCTTCGAGGCCATGGTCCTGGTCGACCGCTCGTACTTCGCGCGGATCGTCGGCGAACACAACTGGGCTGCCAACGAAGTCGCCAAGGCCGAAGCGATCGCGGATCGCATCGACTGGAACGAGCTGGCCGGCGACGAGCGCGTCGGGCTGCTTCTGCTGGCCGAGGCGATGGCCGAGTGCAATACGGAGAAGGCGCACTTCTACCTAGCGCGCTACAAGAGCCTCGACCGCATCCGCTCCGCCATCCACCTCTTCGCGTTCGATCAACGTTGTGAGGCCTTCGCCAACTACAGCGAAGGCATGGTTAAGTTGAAGAGCGGCGAGGCGGGCGCCGAAGAGGCGCTGCGCAAGGCGTGGGTCGTCTTCGATCGCATCGGCTACGACTGGCGCGCGGGCCGAACCGCCCTGCGGCTGCTGGAAGCCACGAAGAAGGAGCGCTGGGGACACCTCGCCGAGGACAAGCTCGAGCCGTACCCACGCTCGTGGCTCGCCCGCAGCATCGCCGAACAGCAAAAGCCTCAGACGCCGGTGGTGAAGCTGCCGCCGATGCAGCGTAAAGTCCTCGACTTACTCTGCCGGAAGATGTTAACCGAAGAGATCGCTGCGTACCTCGGCTTGAGTCCGCATACGATCCGCAACCATCTCAAGGCCGTGTTCCGCGCTTACCGAGTCAACAATCGAGCGGCGCTGATCGCCGAGATTGCCATTCGAGGCGAGCTGCCCTCCTCTTCGTAACGGCGCACGTTCTTTTCGCGGGTTCGCAACCCGGCGCAGCCGTGGCGCGTTACTTCTGGCAGTAATTGCTACTCGCTTTGCGGAACAGGATTGAGATATTTTGATACGGTCAGTTTCTCTTAGGCTTTCCTTTGCTACACTTGCTTTGCTCGTTGCGTTCGCGAGTCAGTCCGCTTGGGCGCTCGCCGGAACAAGCGGCGGCATCGCCGGAATCGTCACCGATTCGAAGACCGGCGCGCCGGTTTCAGACGTTAAGGTGAAGATCAGTTCGCCGTCGCAGGCGGTCAACGTGACGACCGATGCGCGCGGCCACTACATCGTCTTCTCGCTGCAGCCGGACGACTATACCCTCACGCTGGAAAAGACGGGATACGTCACCAAGACGCTCAGCGGCTATTCGGTCTACGCCGACCAGACGCAACGATACGATCTTACGCTTACCCAAGCGCCGCCCCAGGCGCCACAGTCGCAGCCGTAAGCGCCGCCTCTTGAAACGACGGCCTCGCGATTCGCGAGGCCGTTTTCAATTTTCCCGTCTCTCGCCGGGCTCACTCCTCGAGTTCGCTGTGTCCCGTCGAGCCGAGCATCTCGACTTCGAGGGTTTCGAGATCGAGCAGGCGCTGAACTTGGCGTAACACGGTGTTGTCGATCTTCCCAAGCCGGCGCAGCTCGATCAATCTCGTTCGTTCGGCTTCGATAACCAAGTTGTACGACTGACGGAAGAGCGCGGTATTTTTCGCCGCCTGTTTGCCGGCCATCGGTGACGTGAACTCCCCGAGGCGCGCCTCCAGCCGAAAGCGGTGGATGCCCAGAATGTCGGCTGGATAGGTCCCTTCTTTTTCGAGCCGGTCGAGGCAGTGCAGGCCGGCGCGCGCGGTGACGACGATTGCCAGGCGTTCCTCCCGCACCGCCGCGCCGTCGTCTTTGATCTTCAGCCAACGAATCAGCCAGGGCAGCGTGCCGCCCTGCCCGATGAGCGTCGCCAGCAGAACGACGAAGGTGATGAAGATCAGGAGATCGCGAAACGGAAACGGCCCCGCAGCGGTTTCGAGCGGAATCGCAAGTGCCGCAGCAAGCGAGACGCCGCCGCGCATGCCCGTCCACCCGAGCAGAGCGACGTGCGACCAGTCGGCTTTGCCCTCGACGTGCTCGGGCTCGTTGGTTGCCGGCAACAGTCCTTGCGCGAAGGTCCACGCAAGCCGGACGACGATGCAGACGAGTGCGACCGCGACGCCCCAGAAGATCAGCTGAAACGGCGAGTAGTTGCCGAGCCCGGCCAGGATCGAGTGGAACTGAATGCCGACCTCGGTGAAGATGAAGGCGTTGAGCAGAAAGACGACGGTTACCCAGAAGCCCGTGAGCATCTCGCGCGCGCGAGGCTGCAGCACCGTCGGCGAAAAGCGGCTGACGACCAGACCCGTCGTGACGGTTGCGAGCACGCCCGACTGGCCGAGATAGTACGCCGGCAAGTACGAGATGAACGGCACGACGACCGAGATCGTCGCCTGCAGCGTCTCGTCTTTGAGCGCGCGCCAGGCAAAGTATGCGAGCCCGGCCGCCGCCAGACCGATCAGCACCGATACGACGAGCTCTTCTGCGAGCGAGCCGGCGGCGTGCCAAAACGAGAACGACGCGCCGACGACCGCGGCGATGCCGACCGCATACAGAATGAGCGACGTCGCGTCGTTGACGAGGCTCTCGCCTTCGATCGTTCCGATGATGTGCCGCGGGACGTTGAGCTGGTCGGCGATCGCCGCGAAGGCGACCTCGTCGGTCGAAGCGACGATGGCGCCGAGGACGAACGCCACGCCCCACGGCATGCCGGGGACGATCGCGTGGGCGACGACCGCGACGGCAATCGTGGTGAGGATGACCAGGCCAAAGGCCATCTGGAAGATCCAGAGCGCACCGGCGCGGAACTCGCTAGTCGGCGCGGTTACGCTCTCCCAATAGAGCAGGGGCGGGAGAAAGACGACGAGCACGAGGTCCGGCGGCAGCGGAACCGTCGGCACGCCCGGGATGAAACCGATCGCCATTCCGCCGAGCACGAGAACGATCGGATAGGCGACGTTGATGCGATTCGCGATCGTGACCAGCACGATGATCGCAAGAAAGACAACGATGATTGCCGTCACGTCAAGCCGAGGGCCTCATAGGTGTAGCCTTCTACCCGGGCCGCCGCAAGAACTACCGGAAAAGGGTTGGAGGGCTTTCGCCGAACTCGCGAATGCGTGAAGGCGCCGGCCGCAGTGCTCTTGCTGGCTATCGCGGCGTGCGCGCCGCACGTCCCCTATCAGCTGTCGCAGGCGGACCAGACGCGCTTTGGAAACCGCGTCCTGCGCGTGCCCGTACCCAATCACGATCCGATGTTCTTCGGATTGAACGACTGCATCCTGTACAAGGCGAAAACCGCGCATTCCGACATCGTCGGATGGGACGTCGTCTTGGCCTCGGATTGGGGAATGTCGAGTTACCCGAAGTGGGCGACGGCCTGCGCCTCGCAACAGATGAAGTACGACGGCAAGTATATCGTCGTCGGCTTCTGCGCGCAGGCAATCGGCGCCGGCGGCGGCTGCGCCGGCGGCGACGGAACCTATCGCAGCCGCACGGGAAACGCGCAAGGCTGGCAGATACGCGGGAACAACGCGTGGGTCGCGCTGCCGAAGCAGTAGCGTTCGCGGGGGCGCTCATCGTATCGGCGTGCGCGGCCGCGCATGCAGCGGTGCTTCCCGACGGTACGTACCGCTATGCCGTCAAGTCGGACGGAAAGCAAACGGCGACCACGACGGTCTCGATTTCGCACGATGCGGCTTCGGTCACCGTGAAAGAGACGATCGGTCTCGATGCGCAGAAGTTGACGACGACGCGCGTCCTCGATCCGCAGACGTTTTCGACCCGTTCGTGGAGCGCCGACGATCCGCCGACGACGATTGCGGTCTCCGCGAAGAGCGCGACGTACAGCGACGGCAAGAAGACGACGACGCTGGATGCGCCGGCGAGCGCTCCGGCGGCGGTCTTCGACTTCTTCGTTGCCGAGTTTACCACGTTGCCGGCGATGATTCACGCGACGGGCGCGGACCGCTACAGCGAATACTGCGTCTGCTTAACGGCGTTCCAAGCCAAAGCCATCGAGATCGTGCCGCCTGATGCAGCGCGCCCGGCCGGGGCCTTACCGGGCGACGTCGCCATGGCTCTACGCGCCGAAGGCAAGACGGTTACGCTCTGGTACGATCCCCAGACCTTCATCATGCGCGAGCTCGATTTCCCGCAGGAGCAGATCTCCTACATTCGCTTGTAGTATCGAGCGCCCGTTCCTGGCGCGTTACTTGCTGAGGGTGATGCCGAACGGCTCGCTGACGTTGACGGTGATCGTAGCTCCGCCACCCGCCGGGTAGCTGTAGTAGGCGAACTCGCCGCCATCCTGGCTCGCCGCGAGCACCGTGTCCTTGTGATGCTTCTTGCGAGCCGGCGCGGTGATCCAGAACTGGTTGACGTAGTTGGCGCCGCCTAGATCGGTCGTCGCCTTGACCGAGCCGTTGGGCTGCGTGCGATAGATCACGCCCGCGTCGGTATCTCCGACCGCGACGTACTTGCCGTCCCACTGGACGGCGCCCGGCCACTCGACGCTGCGATTGAGGGTGATGTCGGTGAAAGTTCCGCTGCCCTTGGGCAGTTCGGCGAACGCGAACGCCGAGCTCCCGGTGGCGCCGTCGACGAAGAGGTTTCCCTTGTTGTCGTATCCGCAGAAGCGATACTGCGCGATCGACGGATCCGTGTACAGCGTCGCCGTGCCTTTGGCGCCGGCGTAGATCGCGACGCTGCCGCCGCCGCTCTGGCTATAGAAGTTCGTCACCGCGAGATTGCCGGTCTGCGGGTCGACCGCGCATCCTTCCGGATACTCTCCGCTATCGCCGAGCGTCGCGAGCGGGCTCGTGCCGCCGTGCGCGTACTCGACGAGCTGCGAGGCGCCGTCGTTAACGATCCAGACGTTGCCCTTCTTATCGGAACAGAGACCGTAGGGCGTCGTGAATCCGGTCAGCGTTCCGACCAGCTGCTGCGTCGAATAGGAGTAGACGTAGACGTCGTTGCTCAGGACCGAGGAGACGTACACGAGCGCCTGGCTCTTCGCAGATGGCTTCATCCACGATTCGTGCGCGCTTCGCGCCGGCGAAGCGGCATTCGGTGAAGCGACGCTTGGGGTGCCAACCGGCGGTTGGCTCGTGCAGCCGGCGACGACCGCCGCGGCTATGCACGCGGGCAACGCATAAAGATTGAATTGAAGACGTTTCATCCGGCATTCTTTGCGCTGCAAACGCAAATGCCTAGCAGGCGTCCGGCGTCTCGTGCGGTTCCCGTGGGACCGCGCCGGGCGCGCGGGCGAGGATCGCCTCGACGACTTCCGATTTTGCGTCGGCATAGTTCTGCACGTACTTCCACTGCCGTCGCGCGAGTTCGCGAATGCGCAGCACGTAACCGGCCGATTCGAGCGCGGGCACGTAGGCCGCTTCGTCGGACGAATCGGAAACTTCCAAAAGGATGTCGACGATCGGCTTGGCGGCGAGGCCCGGCACCGAGGTCGAGCCTACGTGCTCGACGCGCAGCGCGCGCTCGCTCAACGCTCCCGCAATGCGCTCGGCCTCGGCTGCAAACGTGGCCGGCCAGCCTGCGTCGTACTCGGCGAGGAAGATGGGGCCGTCGTGCAGCACCGGCTCGCCGATCGTCACCGCGCGAAGCTGCTCGTCGGAGTGTGGCACCGGCCCCGCCTTCTCGATTTCGGGCCCGCGCCACTGCCACGTAAGAATCGGCCTTGGGTTCCTCGAACTGGCGCGGCGTATGAAACGTCTTATCGTCTTCGACTTGGATGGCACCCTCGCGCTGAGCAAATCGGCACTGGACGATGAAATGGCGGCGCTGCTCGAGCGCCTCCTCTTGGTAATTCAGGTTGCGATTATCTCCGGTGGCGATTTTCCCCAGTTCCAGAAGCAGGTCATCGACCGTCTCCCGGCCGGCAGCGATCTCGCGAATCTGTCGCTCCAGCCGACCTCGGGAACGAAGTTCTTTCGGTACGCCGGGCAGTGGAGCAAGCTCTACTCCGACGATCTCACGGACGAGCAAAAGAAGAAGATCGAGGATGCCCTCGAGAGCGCCGTCAAGCAGACCGGCTTTCAGCCCGCGCAGACCTGGGGCGAGCGCATCGAGGATCGCGGAACGCAGATCACCTACTCGGCGCTCGGGCAGCAAGCCCCACTCGAGGCCAAGGAAACGTGGGATCCGGATTTCGCGAAGCGCAAAGCGATCAAGGCAATTCTCGATACGACGATTCCCGAGTTCTCGGTTCGGCTCGGTGGCACCACCTCGATCGACGTCACTCGGCCCGGGATCGACAAAGCGTACGGAATCCGCAAGCTTCGCGACGTGCTCGGCATCCCGATCTCCGAGATGCTCTTTATCGGCGACGCCGTCTTTCCCGGCGGAAACGACTATCCCGCCGTGGAGGCCGGCACCGACACGATTCAAGTCCGCGACCCCAGCGAAACCAAAGCCGTGGTCTCCGCAATCATTGCCTGCGTCAGCTAGCGATTCGAAGGGAGTTCGATCAAAATGAAAGCGGTTCAAATTTCCCGGCCGGGTGGCGATTTCGAAATCGTCGAGCGCGAGATGCCGCAGCCCGGTCCCGGCGAGGTGAGAATCCGCGTGCTCGCCTGCGGTATCTGCCACAGCGACGTGATCACCAAAGAGGGCGTGATGCCGATCGAGTATCCGCGCGTTCCCGGTCACGAAGTTGCGGGAACGATCGACGAGCTCGGGCCCGGAGTAACGGATTGGAAGAAAGGCGAGCGCGTCGGCGTCGGCTGGCACGGCGGCCACGACGGGACCTGCCTTCCCTGCCGGCGCGGCGATTTCATGAACTGCGAAAACATGCTGATCTGCGGCATCAGCTACGACGGCGGTTACCAAGAGTATATGGTTGTGCCGGTCGAGGCCGTCGCGCACATGCCCGAGTCGCTCGATCCGGCGGAGGCCGCGCCGCTGATGTGCGCGGGCATCACCACCTTCAACGCGCTGCGCCGCAGCGGAGCGCTGCCGCCCGATCTCGTCGCCGTGCAGGGCATCGGCGGCCTCGGGCACCTCGGGATTCAGTTCGCGCAAAAGCTCGGCTACCGGGTCGCCGCCATCGGCCGCGGTGCCGAGAACGCCCCGCTCGCGGCGAAGCTTGGCGCATCGGTGTATATCGACAGCGTCGCGAGCAATGCTGCCGAGGAGCTGCAGAAGCTCGGCGGCGCGAGCGTAATTCTCACGACCGCGCCGAGTGCGAAGGCGATGGCCGGCCTCGTCGACGGGCTCGGTCCCAACGGCGTGCTGCTGATCGTCGGTGCCTCGCCCGAGCCCATCGACGCCTCGCCGATGCAGCTCATCTCCGGGCGAAAGCGCGTCGCGGGATGGTCGTCGGGTATTCCCACGGATTCCGAAGACACGCTGCATTTTTCCGAGTTGACCGGCGTGCGGCCGATGATCGAAACCTACCCGTTGGCGCAGGCCGCGGAGGGGTACGCGCGCATGATGAGCGGAAAGGCAAGGTTCCGCGTCGTTCTAACGATGTGAGGCGCTTCTTCACCGAGAGCGATCGCCTCGAGGCTTTCAGCGACGGCGTCATCGCCGTCATCATCACGATCATGGTGCTCGAGCTGCGGCCGCCAAATTCGACGAGCCTCTCCGCGCTCTTCGACGACTGGCCGACCTTTGCCGCGTATGCACTGAGCTTTACGTTCGTCGGCATCTACTGGAACAATCACCACCACATGCTGAAGGCGACGCGCGGCATCGACGGCCGCGCTATGTGGACGAACCTGTATCTCCTGTTCTGCCTCTCGCTCGTGCCGTTCGCGACGGCGTGGTTGGGGCGTAACCCCAAGGCGACGGGACCGACCGCCGTCTACGCGGCCGCTTTGTTGATGTGCGCCATAGCCTACAGCCTGCTGCAGCGCGCGCTGCTGATCGTCAACGGGCCCGATGCGCCATTCGCCCAAGCCGTCAAGACCGACGTCAAGGGGTATGGCTCGATCGTGCTCTACGTACTCGCGCTGGCGTTCGCGTTCTTTGTGCCGCTCGTCTCCGACATTCTGTTCGTCGTGGTCGCGATCGTCTGGTTCGTCCCCGATCGTCGCTTCGAGCCGCTGATCCGCGTCATGGACGAGCGAGAGTAAGCTTCGCGTAACGCTCTCTCACGCGCTCGGCCTCGACGTGATCGTACGCACGGGCGGCTTCGCGTGCGAGCTCTTCGAGCAGCACGACTTCGTCAGGATCGAGCTGCGCGCCGTTGGCATGCGCGCCGTAGAGCGTAAAACTGACCAGTTCGTGACGCACCGTTACCGGCACGGCCAGCGTATAGATGCCCGCGTTGTGTGGATCGAGATGCGTGCGCAGCTCGTCGAGCCAGACGATGCTCTCGTCGGATAACAGCATGCGCACGAGCAGATCGTTGGCATCGAAGCCGGGCGGCGCGATCGTCGTCTCCAGGGAGGTGGCGACGCCTTCGAAACGCGAGCCGTTCGCGGAACGCCGGTAGAGCGCCGCGGCGGCGAGGTCGAGAGCGTCGACCGGAACCTGCACGAGGCCGTCGATAATGGCGCCCTCTTCGGTCGCGTAGGGGAGCGCCGATGCCGCACGCCGCAGAATTCTCTCGGAGATCCTCCGGCGGCGGAAGAAGACCGATTCGACGAATCCTTCGACCGCGTGGTTGATCCGATCGAGCAAGAAGCCGATCGCAATCGTCACCAGCAGCTCGGCCCCGATGGCCAGCCGGCCGATCGCGACGACGCGCGAGAAGAACCAATCCAAGACCGAGACGAACGCAATAACGGCCAGCGACAGGACGCCGTAAACCAGTGCCCGATTGAGCACGAAGTTGACGTCGAGCACCCGCAGGCGAAAGATTGCGTAGGCGATGCAGATCGGCATCAGCACGACGCCGAAGCCGACGACCTGCCCCACGGCGAATGGCACCCCAGGAACGTAATAAATTGCATAGGCAAGGAATGAGGCAAACGTGCCGATCGCGATGAATCCCAAGCGTTGGCGATTGCTCGGCGTCGCGGTGGCGAGATTCTTCGCCAGGATCAAGCCTGCGATGACGAAGGTCAGCAGCGGAACGATCGTGCCTAATACGATGTCCCAGCTCGGGACCGTTTCGGTCGCTTCGTAGACCATCCATTCGTAGACGTACGCGAAAAACGATACCCCCACGAATCCCCAGACGAAAGGATCGACTCGCCGGCGCCAGCCGAGCACGTCGCCGTTGGGAAAGCGTAAAAGAAACGGGAGCAGCGGCAAGACGCTCCAAGGCCCAAACACGACGGTGAGGACGAACGTCAACGCGCGATACTCCCCGGCGCCCAGGATGTGCGACCAGTACATGTACGATGGAGACGTGCCGAAGTAGCCGACGGCGAAGAGATAGAGCGACCACGACATCACCGACGGCCGAAGGAAGACCAGGAGAAAAGCGACGATCAGAAAGACGGTCGGCGGAAGATAGGCAAGCACGCCGGCAATGCGCTGCCAGATCCCGAAGCGCCGATCGGGAATCGCCGTCACGGTTACGTTATAGACGAGCGGCCCGTGGCGCAGCGTGAACGTCTCTCGCTCGCCGGGATACGGCGAACGGATGCGCGACGAGACGGCATAGTCTCCGCCGTCAACGAGCGTATCGCCAACGCGGATACCGGCGCGATCGGCCGGCGAACCGCGAAGAACGCTGGCGATCGCCGTACTCCGCGGCGCAACGTAAAGGCCGAACGTTCCCTCGCCCCAGTTCTCCGCGAAGTTGACGTGCCCGATCGGCATGTAGTAGATGATGACGACGAGGAGCGTTACGAGGCCTAGGAGTCCGCGCGAGAGCGGTAGGCGCATCCAAGCTTCTGCGGCACCGAACTTTGCCTACCCTTTGCTGAAACCAACGCTGGGGCCGGCGCCATCACAGGTGCATGAGTACGTCACACCCCGCGCAGCACGATCGTCCCGCGGCGGCAAGCGGAAGTTTTTCGCTGGGCGGCGATCTGCCCGTCGTGCGGCTTGGTTTCGGCGCGATGCGCATTACCGGGCACGGCATCTGGGGCGAGCCGCCCGATCGCGACGAGGCGATCGCCGTTTTGAAGGCCTCGCTCGACCTCGGCACCACTTTGATCGATACGGCCGACTCGTACGGGCCCGAAGTGTCAGAGCGCCTGATCGCTGAGGCGCTCTATCCGTATCCGTGCGATCTCGTGATCGCAACCAAAGCGGGCTTGGTACGCCCGGGCCCCGGGGAGTGGGTCTCCGATGGCCGGCCGCAGCATCTGCGCGAGGCGGTCGAAGGCAGCCTCAAGCGACTGCGCATCGACACGATCGACCTCTTGCAGCTGCACCGCCCCGATCCGAACGTGCCGTTCGCAGAACAGATCGGCACGCTTGTAGACCTGCAGCGCAAAGGGAAGATTCGCCACATCGGCCTTTCGAACGTTGACGTCCAACAACTCCAGGCGGCGCGCGAGATGGCGACGATCGTCTCGGTGCAGAATCGCTACAACCTCGTCGACCGTGAATCGGAGGACGAGCTCGAGTACTCCATTCGTGAAAATATCGGATTCATTCCGTGGTTCCCGCTTGCGACGGGCGATCTCGCCGAACCCGGCGGCCCGCTCGAGCGCATCGCCGGCCGCCTCGACGTTTTGCCGGCGCAAGTCGCGATCGCGTGGCTGCTCGCAAAGTCGCCGGTGATGCTGCCGATTCCCGGCACCTCGTCGGTCGCGCATCTGAAAGAAAACGCCGAAGCCGCGCTGCTCAAACTCGGCCCAACGGACCTGGAAGAACTCGACAACGTCGTGTCATCCTGAGCGTAGCCCGCGATGTCATCCTGAGCGGAGGCGCGAAGCGCCGCAGTCGAAGGACCCTAGCGCAACACGAGCACCACGTCGCGCCCGTCCTTCTGATGTAGGACTCGAAGCCGAACCTTTACGCCCGCGGCGGCGCCGAAAATATGGGTGAGATCGCCGCCGGAGATATATTCGGCGGCGTTTCCGTTTATCGCGAGGATCCGGTCGCCGGCGACGATGCCGAGGTTCGCGGCCGCTGAATCCGGCCGCACGGCGATAATGTCGAACGCACTCGGCCCGTTCTTCTCGGCGCTGATGCCCGAACGATTCTCCCAGAACGGGGTCGCGCGCCGCTGCGGATCCAAATAGAGGCGTTCGTTCGCGTAGTCGAACGTGGGAATGAAGCGCGAGAGGATGCTAAAACCGAGATTCCCCGCTTGGGTCCAGGCCGCAAACGAGCCGGCCTTCATGTGCGTGAAGCCCGTCTCGATATCGTACACGTGGCGATCGCCGATCGTAAACTCGCGCAGCTTCGCCAGGTACGAGGTGTTCGTGCCTCCCGTCGCGTGCCCGATGACCAGCGGGCCGCTCGAGTAGCGCGTCGCGAGTCCCGTTCGATTGAGATACGCGCCGAAAAGAATCAAGTGCCCTGCGTTCCCGGTATCCACGCCGAAGAGGCCGGGGTGTCCGTCGGCGGCGGCGTCGACCATCGGCATATCCGGGTCGGTCTCGAACGTGAACGCGACCGCGCCGGCGTTGCCGCGATGACGGTAAGACCCCGGCGCAGTGAAGGTGACCGTTGCGTCGCCGTAGTCGAGCCGGGTCGCGTAGCGCTCAAAAAACTCAAGCCCGATGATCCCCGCGATCGGCGTCTTCTTCGCACGCTCGTAAAACTCGTACGGATAGGGGATGATCAACATCGGCTGATCGAGCAGCTCGGCTTGGCCGATGCGAATGCTTTTCACGCGCGTGTAGGCCGTCGAGATCGTACCGGCGCCGGCACCCCCGCTCGAGCCGGCTCCGCTCGCGCGCAGCCCCAGCGTTCTCGCCGCGAGCGTCGTGAGGATCGCGTGGCCACCGGTGTCGAGAATGAACGGCATCGCCGCGCGCCCACCGATCGAGGCCCAGACGAGCAGTTGGCGGCCGTCGAACGTCATCGGCACCGTGGTCGAACGCGCGCCGCCGAGCATGCGCGCGTTATCTGCAACGGCGGGCCGGCCGAAATCGGCAGGGCGAACGTGGCGAAGCAGCACGTAGCGCGTGACGAGGAAGTCGTAGCCGTCGCCCGAGATCGAAAAAGGCAGAACGAGACCATCGAGAGTGCGATAATCCGTGTAGCGTATGACCGATCGGTCCAGCGCCGTGCGCATCGTTACGCTCGAAAGCAGATGCGTCCGCGCGTCGATGGCGAGGTCGGCGGCCGCTCCGCCCTTGGGCCGCACGCGCAGCACGAGTTGCGCGCCTCCCGCGTCCGCGCTCGTCCCGGCGCAGTGAATCGTCGCGCCGGAGTTTGGATCGAAGTAACCGCGCCGGCTCAAGAACCCTTTCGTTACGGTAAGTTCGCGCGCGTACGGCGAATCGTAGGGGCGCACGCCGCCGGAGATATCTTGCGCCCACGCGGTCGTGCCGTCGTAGATTTCCGCGCTCGAGCCCATGACCGCGATATTGAAGCGCCACGCGTAACGTCCGCCGTGCAGGTCGTCGTCGAACCGCGCGCTGCCCTGCAGTCCGGTAATCGTCGCTTTGCCGTAGGCCGAAATCTGCGCGATCCCGGTCCAACCGGCGCCGCCGAGCGCCGAGCGCATTTCGCGCAGCACTTGGCCGGGTTGACAGGAAGTGCCGGCGTTCTGCGCCCGCGCGGCGCGGCCGCCCGCGTTTGCGAGCGACGCTACAAGGACGCAGACGAAAATCAACGCTTGCCGGCGCATGGGTTCGATTCTTACCATAGGGCGGCCGGCCCCGGCTTGTACGTTTGTAACGCTTTAGCGAGCGAACGTCGCGCGAAAGCGCGAGGGCGACATCCCGCTGCGATGCTTGAACTGCCGGCAGAAATGGCTTTGGTCGTAGTAGCCACACTCGGCGGCGATCTCGGCAATGCTCAGTGACGTCTCGACGAGCAGGTTGACGGCGTCGGTTGCTCGCCGCTTCGTGAGGCTGCTGCGAGGTGATTCACCGAACGCGCGCTTGAACGCATGATGGAGACGCCCGCGGTGCATGCCGAGCTTTGCCGCGAGCGAAGCGACCGGCGCTTCGCACTGCACGTTTTCGAATGCTTCGCGAGCGCCGGCGATCCGTGCTTCGGGGGCGCGCGGCGCCTCGCTCCGGAGTAACTCGCGCACCGCTTCGAGCGAACGTTCGAGTGGTCGCCCGAACGCCGGCAGCGCCGACAAGAGGCGGTCCGCGAGCTCGTCTACCGCGGCGCCGTACGCGCAGATGAATTCGCGGGGAAGCTCCCCGGTAAGATACTCGACGTTGACCGTGGCCATCGACTGATCGAGCACGCAGTCGGCGTGGATCTCCCCGGCGGGATGGAAGACGAGCATACCGCGGCGCAAATGACGGGGCGCGCTCGCGCTATGTTCGGCGTAGTGTCCCTCGACGACGAGTGAGACGTATGCGAACTCGTGCGCGTGCGCGCCCATGATCATTGCGGGTTCGTAAGCTGTTTTGGAGAGTGCGACCTCTCCGAGATGCGCGCTGTAGAGCGTTGTGCCGAGCACGCCCGGCCTTTTCGCTACTGCTGAAGGATCGCCTCGACGTTGAGTTCGATGCGAACCTCATCGCCGACGACGACGCCGCCGGTCTCGAGCGCGGCGTTCCACGTCAGGCCGTAATCCTTGCGATTGATCGTCGTGTGCGCGCTGTAGCCGATGCGCGTGCCGCCCCACGGGTCCTTCGTACGACCCTCGAAGTTGGCGGCGAGCGAAACGTCGCGGGTGACGCCGTGAATCGTAAGCTTGCCGTCGATCGTAAAGTCGTCGGGCGTGCCGTCGATCCGCGTGCTCTCGAAACTCAGCTTGGGGTAACTCTCGACGTCGAAGAAGTCGGCGGAGCGCAGGTGACCGTCGCGCTGTTCCTCGCGAGTGTCGATCGAGGACGCGTCGATCGTCGCGTTTACGGAGAGGGGAAGATCGTTGCCCGCCGTCAGCTCCACCTGTCCGTCGAAGGCGGTGAAACGGCCGCGGACCTTCGTGATCATCAGGTGGCGAACCACAAACTCGAGGGTCGTGTGGGCGGTATCGAGCGCGTAGATGCTCTTTTCTTGCACTTGGGTAGTCATTTTTAGTCTGGTTGGCTCCTTACGGTTGCCGATAGCTTCGAAGTGTGCTATCGTTGTGTTAGTAACTTTTGCATACTAACAGGCCAAACACAAGTACGCACTCTAAAGTAGCCTAGGAACCTAATGGAAACTATCAAGCTGCCCCCGCTCCCGACCGACGCCGACGTCTACAACCAAGCGGCCTGTCCCTCGCGGCTGATCCTCGACCGGATCGCCGATAAGTGGACGACGCTAATCATGGGCATCCTGGAGCAATCGAACCATCGCCGCTTCAACGAACTGCGCCGGTTGATCGGCGGAATTTCCCAGAAGATGCTGACGCAGACGCTGCGCGATCTCGAGCGCGACGGGCTGGTGAAGCGAACGATCTTTCCCGAGGTTCCGCCGCGGGTCGAATACGAGTTGACCCAACTCGGCCGCACCCTCTGCGGGCCGCTCGGTTCACTCACCCAGTGGGCGCACGACCACATGGACGAGGTGAAGCGGGCTCACGCGCAGTTCGATAAGCGCGGCGCTGTCTAAAGCGCAGCGGCGGTGCTAGGATAGAAAAAAGGAGCTAGGTTATGAAATACGGGTGTGTTTCCAGCCTATCGGCCGCGGCGGTCATCCTCAGCGGCTGCCTGGGCGGCGGATCGGCGATCGCGCCCGCCGCTCTGCCGGAGGCCGCAGCCCCGCCGGCGCGCGGTGCGCCCCAAACCTCCGGCGACTTGCTCTATATCTCGGCGGGCCGGGGTGAGCAGATCTTGACCTATCCGAAGGGCAAGCCGGTGGGAACGTTCGGCTACAGTAATGCCGGCCTATGCTCGGACAAGAATGGCAACGTGTACGCGACGGTTTTCCAAGGCGTCAACATCTACCGGCACGCTGCGACTACGCCATTTCGGACGCTTAAGGTGCCCTACGATTTTCCCGAAGATTGTTCGGTCGATCCGGCCAGCGGCGATCTCGCCGTTGCGATTGCCTGTCTCTCGTCGTGCTACACGAGCGTGCTCGTTTTTCATCACGCGCGCGGTACCGGGAAGGCCTACGCGGCCGGCCTGTTCGGACAGAATTGCGGTTACGATAATCAGGGAAACCTTTTCGTTTCTGGTGATTCCAGCTCCGGGCAACTCGCCGAACTCCCTAAAGGCGCCAAGACGTTTACTCCCATCTCATTAAACCCAAACGTATCCGTCGTGGGCGGCCACATTCAGTGGGACGGCCACTATCTCACGCTCGAAAATCCGGGTTTGAACAACGTGACGCCGGCGTTTTACCAAGTGACGCTCTCCGGTTCGACTGCCACGGTCGTCGGGACCACGCCCTTGAACGGCGCCTACGAGGCGTTCGGCGGCTGGATCGACGGCGGCCGAGTCATCGTTCCATTTGCATCTTCATATTATGGCGCTAGTCGCGTCGGTTATTGGAAGTATCCCGAGGGCGGAACGCCGGAAAAGCTTCTGCTCGACCGGCGATACCGATTTGTGTTTGCGAATTCGGTAACGGTCAGCGTAGCGCCAAATCGCCGGTAAGCCGCTGTAGCTTCTGTTCGGTCTCCGATCCCGCCGCCGCCGTCAAAACGACCATGCGAATGTCGCCGTCACCGGGAAGTTCGAACGTCGTCGTATCGAGGATAAGCTCCCCGACTTCGGGGTGATTGAAGCGTTTGAGCCCGTCGGTCGAGCCGAGGACGTCGTGTTCGGCCCAGAGCCGGCGAAACTCCGCGGAGTTCGATTGCAGATCGCCGATCAGCTCGGCAAAGCGCGGGTCGGTCGGATACTTGGCAGCGACGGCGCGAAACTGCGCGACCGCACGACGCATCGTGCACTCCGGATCGCCGTACCGGCAGCGCGATTCCGGATCGCGAAAGAGGCGCCATACGAGGTTGCGCGCGGGGCCCACTGCACTCGAAAAATCGGTCAGCGCGTCGAAGCTCTCATTAAAGGCGAGCACGTCCCAGCGGCGTCCGCGCACGTAAGCGGGCAGCGGATCGAGTCCTTCGAGGACGCGCGAAACGAGCTCGCTCACGTGCTCCTCGTCGAGCGGTGCGTGTGTAAAGGCAAGGCCCGCGAGAAGAAAGAGATGACGGCGCTCGTCGGACGTTAGGCGCAGTGCGTGAGAGATGCCGTCGAGCACCTCGGCCGAGACGTTGATCGGCTGCCCCTGCTCGAGCCGCGTATACCACGTCGCTCCGATGTTGGCCAGCAGCGCAACCTCCTCGCGCCGTAGGCCCGGCGTCCGGCGACGCGCGCCGTTGACGAGACCGACGTCGGATGGGAGAATCTTCGCGCGGCGCGTCCGGAGGAAGTCGCTCAGCTCGGAGCGTCGTTCGGGGATCGAATTCATCGAGGTGCCTCGTAGGGTGTACCGCTCAGTACTAGGATAAGCCAGGTTCTAGTCATAGTATCTCATAGGCGGTAAGCTGAGCGCAAGTCACTCTTGTAGGGACCCAAAAAGCCAAATGCCGGTTGCTGAAACTATCCCCGCAACGCGGGGCCTTCTCCCCGCGCGGCCCGTCGCGGCCGTCCCGGGCAGGCGCTCCGAGAGCCCACAAGCGGCGAGCGCGTCGCTGGTCGAGTACGGCTTGCGTCGCTACCTCGTCGTCATCGGGGTCATGCTCGCCGCGCTGCTTCAGACCATCGATCTCACGATCGTCAACGTCGCGTTGCCGACGATTCAAGGCAACCTCGGCGCGACCGTTGACCAGGGAACGTGGGTGCTTACCGGTTACGTCATCGCCAACGTCATCGTCATTCCGATGACGCCGTGGCTGCAGCTTCGCTTCGGGCGCAAAAACTATTTTCTCGCATCGATCGCCGGCTTTACGCTCGCGTCGGTGCTGTGCGGGATGGCGACCTCGCTCGTCGGCCTAATTCTGTTCCGCGTACTGCAAGGCGCGTTCGGCGGCGGGCTGCTCGCGACCGCGCAGGTCGTGCTGCGCGACACCTTTCCGATCGAACACCTGGGAACGAGTCAGTCGATCTTCGCGCTGGGAACGATCGTCGGGCCCTCCGTCGGCCCGACGATCGGCGGCATCCTCGTTGACAACTTCTCCTGGCCGTGGGTCTTCGATGTGAACGTGGTTCCGGGTGCGCTCGCGTTCTTTCTCTTGTGGCGTTACATGCGCGACGATGGAAAACGCGAACGGGCGCCGGTCGACGCCGGCGGGATCGCGTTGCTCGTGGTAGCCGTCAGCTGTCTGCAGTACGTCCTGGATCAGGGCCAGCACGACGATTGGTTCTCGAATTCGGCGATCGTGGTTTGCACGTGGCTCGCAGCCGGCGCAACCGCTGCCTTCATTTGGTGGGAGCTGCGCGTCGCGCAGCCGATCGTTGACCTGCGGATCATCGGGAAACCGGCCGTCGCGGCGGCGCTGACGATCGCCGCCGCCTACGCCGCGATCATCTTCCCAAGCCTGCTGCTCTTACCCCAGTTTACCGTCGACAATCTGGGCTTCACCAGCACCGACGCCGGGCTGCTCATCGGCGCGCGCGCGCTGCCGGTTCTCCTCTTGACGATTCCGGTAGCGCGCCTCGCCGGCATGCCGCGCTTCGATCTGCGTTGGGCGATCGGCGGCGGACTCGCGGTGTGCGGGTTAGGTTCGGTCTGGCTCGCGCAGACGCTCAACACCGACAGCAGTTTCATGACCTTTGCGGTGCCGCTGCTCTTCATCGGAACCGGCGCGGCCTTCGTCTATACCCCACTGCTGGTGGCGACGATGCGGGCCGTGACGCCCCAGGCCGCCGCCAAGGCTGCCTCGTTCATCGTGCTTTTCTTTCAGCTCGGCGGCTCGATCTCGTCGGCCTCGGTCGTCGCCTTCTTAGAACGGCGCATGCAGTTTCATCAAACGATTCTCGCCGCGCAAACCGCGCTTTCGCGGCTGCCCGTCGCGCAGTTCGTGCAGCACGGCAGCCTCGCGCAACTCGCGGCAACCGTCCAGGCACAGGCGGCCGCGCTTTCCTACGCGGACGCCTTTCTGCTGACGGGCGTTGCCGCGCTCTTCGTAACCCCCGGCGTACTGCTTCTCGCGCGCCGGCAACCATAGGAGTTTAAACTTTGCAATACGAGACCATCTGCGACCACATCTGTGACGATATCGCAAGCGTGCTGCTCGGCATGAAGCCCGCGACGCCGACGGCCGCCTACGCGGCCGCCCGCGCGACCCGCGACGTCGCCGCCGCCTTTCATCACGCTGCCGGCGATCCCGTCAATCCGCGCTGGCGCGACGCAATCGGCAGCCTCGAACGCTTCCTCGCCTATTCCACGCGCTCACCGGGCGTGAAGAATTTGCCGTCGCTGCACGAGCTCGCCGCGTTCGTCGATGAGAACGCCGATCTGTTGGCGCCCGAACGCGAGAGTACGGCAAGACCGGCGAGCAGCAGGGGAATAATCGAGTCCGCGAACCGCAGCGTGGGGCCAGTCTTAGTACCGGCATAGTTCTCGCAACGCGCCATGTGCCGGAAACGCGGACCTGCGGGCGCCTGCCTCGAATCTCGCCTCGGTACGGAGGTTGAATGTTTCATCTCGCCCACCTGACCGATTACGGCCTGCTCTTTCTGAGACTGATGGCCGCCGCGATCTATGCCGACAGCGGCTACAACGATCTTAAGGATCCCGGCGCTCGCGCGCGGAGCGTCGGCCTACCCAAACCGCTGGCAATATTTATTGCGGGGGCCGAGCTCGCGGGCGCGGCCGGCCTGATCCTGGGCGTGTTTCAGCAGCTCGCCGCGATCGGCTTAATCCTCATAATGTTGGGCGCGATCCAAAAGAAAATCTTTGTCTGGAAGACGGGCTTCTGGGGAAAAAATGGCCTCGGCTGGTCCTACGACCTAACGCTGGTCTCGATGCTGCTCGTCATCCTCTTCACCGATGGCGGCCGCTTCGTTGTGATGAACTAGGGGAGCTTTGCCGGCGCGCGGGGTGCAACCATTTGCTCCTTGGAGGGGTAGAGGGTTGCGTAGGTAGGGATTCTGTGAGAGACTCCTTGCAGTCCTCAAGCGCGATCTTTCGAGTGGTCGTAAGTAGCGCCCACCCCCGAAAGATAGGTCCCACATCTCCACTTTTTCAGAACTTCACCTTGATGCTGCGATTGCTCGCGGCGTCGAGGATCTTCATTACACCGAGGCCACGCCGATTCAGCGCTCGGCTATTCCCGTTGCTCTAGCAGGCCACGACGTCTTCGCGAGCGCGCCAACCGGCAGCGGCAAATCGGCCGCTTTCGGGATTCCGCTTCTCCAAAAGCTGCTCGAGCGGCGTCCCGGCCGCGGTTCGGCCCTGATTTTGACCCCGACTCGCGAGTTGGCCCAGCAAGTTTCGCTTCATCTGCGCCAGTTGGCAAAGCATACGGACTTACGCATCACGCCGATCTACGGAGGCGTGGCCATGGGGCCGCAGATAAAAGCCATGCGCCGCGGCACCGACGTCGTCGTCGCAACGCCCGGGCGGCTGATCGATTTGATGCAGCGCGGCGAAGCTCGTCTCGACGACGTTAAAATCTTCGTGCTCGATGAAGCGGACCGGATGCTCGACATGGGGTTCTTGCCGGCCGTGAAGCGCATCGCCGCCAAGCTCCCAGCGGATCGCCAAACGCTCTGTTTCTCGGCAACCCTCGGCGGCGCGGTGCTCGCTCTCGCGCGTGAGTTTCTCCGCGAACCCGTGCGCATCGACTTAGCGCCCTCGACGACGCCGGTGCGAACCATAACCCAGTGGGTTTACGAAGTCGAGCCGCACAAGAAAACGGATCTTCTCGTGGACTTGCTTAAAGACGGCCGCGTTTTCAATGCAATCGTTTTCACGCGAACGAAGTCGCGCGCCGAGCGCGTCGCCGGCGCTCTGATGCGCCATCGCGTCGATGTGGAGCGGATTCACGGCGATCGTTCGCAGGCGCAGCGAACGCGTGCTCTCGACGCCTTTAGAAAAGGACAGCACCGCGTCCTGGTCGCCACCGACATCGCCGCGCGAGGGATCGACGTCGAAGATCTCGGGCACGTCATCAACTACGACGTCCCCGCCGAACCCACCGACTACGTTCATCGCATCGGACGCACGGGCCGGGCTCAAAAAACCGGCGATGCGATTACGTTCGTTTCGCGCGACGAGGCGGCTTCGTTTGCGCGCATCGAAAGCGCGATCGGCACGCCTCTTAAGCGCAGCGAGCACGATTTCATGGAGCCGGAGGGCACTCGGGCGCTCGACGTTGCGCCACAGGTGCGCCGCCGTACGTTCCAACGCCGCCGGCGCCGCTAAAAACCAACCCAGACTAAGGAGAGACCCAAATGTACACTGACGAAACCCTTCCCTGCGTCGATTGCGGACGCACGTTTCCGTTCACCGCAAGCGAACAAGAGTTCTTTGCGAGCAAAGGATTCACGAACAAACCCAGCCGATGCGGCGATTGTCGCGCGGCGCGTAAGGCGACCACCGGCGGCGGAGCCAGAACGGGCGGCGGCGGCGGCCACTCTCAGCGCGAGATGTTCAAAGCCACATGCGGCCAGTGCGGCGGCGTGGCGGAAGTTCCGTTCCAGCCTCGCGGCGACCGCCCGGTCTATTGCCGGGACTGCTTCGCATCGCGACCAAGCTACCGCTAAAGCCTTGAACAGCCGCTTTCGCGCCTGGACGAACCGCGCCGGGTTGTGGGGCATCCACATCGGCGCGCTGGCGGCGTTTCTGCCCGGCTCGTTTCATTGGAGCGGGCCGGTCGTCGCGGCGGTTCTGCTGTACCTTACGAGCGGCCTCGGCATCGCACTGTGCTACCACCGGACCCTGACGCACCGCGGACTACGAATGCGAAAACCGCTCGAGTACGCGTTTGCGATCCTCGGCTCGCTGGCGCTGCAGGGCGATCCCATTCAGTGGGTCGCGACGCATCGCAAGCATCACGCGCATTCGGACGCCGAGGGCGATCCCCACGGACGCAACGTCGGTTTCCGCTGGGCACACGTTCGCTGGCTGACGGAGATCAACGACGCGGTGCCCGAGCACGGCGAGGCGGTGCGATACGCACCCGATCTTCAAGCGCAGAAATTCTATCGGCTACTGCAACCGCTCCATTTGCCGATGCAGATCGCTCTTGGCATATTGCTCTTCGCGCTCGGCGGATGGACCTGGGTCATATGGGGCATTTTCGTTCGACTGGTCATCAGCTATCACGCAACGTGGCTCGTTAATAGCGCCGCGCACTCGCTAGGGTATCGGACGTATCTCACGGCCGACCGGTTGAACGAACTGCTGGTGGGTCGCGCTGATCTCGTGGGGCGAGGGGTGGCATAACAATCATCACGCGTTCCCGTATTCTGCACGGCACGGATTACGTTGGTTCGAATTCGACCCCACGTGGTGGAACGTTAAGCTACTGGCTCTGCTGACGCTCGCCGACAGCGTTCGAATCCCCACGGCGAAGGCTCTAGGGCATCGCTTAGAAACCTAGTTTCGCCGGCCTTTCGATCTTGATAACCTTTTATCCGTGAGGCAAGATCCCTTAGTTTTGTAACAATCGCCGCGGCGAAGCGTAGTGCAGGGTATGTTGCACGCGCTGTTATTTGCGGTCGCGTTGACGCCCGCACAGATCGATTCCACGATCGCCGCCGCCGAGCGGGCCTTTCACGATTACGTGATTCCCGAGGGCGCCGCCAAAGCCGAAGCCATGCTCAAAGCCAACGAGCCTTCGTACCGGACGATCTCCGACCCGGAGGCCTTCGTGAAGACGGTAAACGCCGATCTCTATGCGACGACGCACGACCGCCACGTCCGCTTGGAATATCCCTTTGACGCGTCCCTCGCCGGCAGCACCCCAACGGAGGCGGAGCAAGCGCGAGAGCAGCGGCTCGAGGCCTTCAGCAACTATTTCTTTTACACGGTCCGCCGCTTGCCGGGAAACGTCGGGTACGTCAACTTTCGCAACTTCTCCGGTGAGGCGAGCGCCGCGCGCGCAATCGACGCGACGATGGCCTTCCTCGCCGATACCGATGCGCTGATCGTCAACCTGCGCCGCAACGGCGGCGGCGATCCGCGCACTGCCCAAATGCTCGAAGCCTATTTCTTTGCGCAGCCGCAGCAGATCACGTCACTGATGGTTCGCGACCCGAAGGCCGGCACGGTTACCGAGACGCAGCAGTACACCGCTGCGATGGTCCCGGGGCAGCTCTATTTGAACAAGCCCGTCTACGTGTTGACGAGCGGCAAAACGTATTCTTGCGCGGAACAGTTTACGTACGATCTCCACAATCTCAAGCGCGTGACGATCGTGGGTGAGACGACCGGCGGAGCGGCGAATCCCGGCGGCTTCGAATCGCTCGGCAACGGCTTCGGCATCTTCATTCCGACGGGCCGGGCGTACAGCCCGATTACGAGAACGAATTGGGAAGGGACCGGTATCGCTCCCGACGTTGCGACGAGTGCGGCGGACGCGCTGCTGAAGGCCTATCAGCTTGCCTTAGTTCAAGTGAAAGCACGCGTGAAGGATCCGGAGATGATCGGCGCCGTCAATCGGGCCATCGCTAATCCCGAAGCGATGCTGCAGTACTAGCGTCGCGTTCCGAAGAGGGAGCCGGACCTTCTTAGCCATCGCCGAGGCGGCCGCTGTGCTCGAGTAGAAGATAACGGCGGAGGGTTTGATCGATGAAGTTCTTCGGGTGGAACGTGCACGCGGCGATCGCGTGTTTCGCAACGATCAGTATCGCCGGCTGTGCCGGCACGCAGCAGCCGCTCGTTACGCCAAACGGAATGCCGGTTGCTCGCGCACTAACGAAGCAGACATTTCCCTTCACCGGCTACGAGCAGAGTTTTACCGTGCCCACCGGCGTTACGCAGCTGACCGTCGTGGCCAGCGGAGCCAGTGGTCCGAGCAGTGCACATTCGATGGGCGGCCTTGGCGGAAAGATTCACGCGACGATTCCGGTTACCCCTGGCGAGAAGCTCGCGATCTTCGTCGGCGGCGTAGGCGCACTGGGAGCCTATGGAGCCGGCGGAAGCGGAGGCTTCAACGGCGGCGGTGCCGGCGGAGGCTCGTACGTGTATGCCATCGGCGGCGATGGCGGCGGTGGGGCCTCCGACGTGCGCCAAGGCGGTGATGCGCTTATCGAATCGGGTCGTCGTAGCATCGGGCGGCGGTGGCGGCGGCGTCGTGCAGTCGTTTTACGGTGGCGGCGCGGGTGGAACCGGCGGCGGCCCGACCGGCGGCGACGGCATCAGCGGCAGGCCCGGGTCGGCCGAAGGAGGCGGCGGCACCGGCGGGACGCAGCATAAAGGCGGAAAGGGTGGCTTCGGCGGAACGCGCCTCGCCGATTCTTGGGTGGGCGCGCACGGGCGCCACGGCAAATTCGGCGACGGCGGTCTCGGCGGCAATGGCGCGGCCGAGTACGGCGGAGGCGGAGGCGGCGGTGGTGGCGCCGGCTACTACGGCGGCGGCGGCGGCGGGGCCGGATCCCAGGCAACGAGTGGACAGGGCGGCGGCGGAGGAGGGGGCGGCGGTTCGTCGTTCGCCGAGAAGAAGGCGACCAGCGTCGAGGATATGGCCGGCGGCGCTGGCTACGGCAACGGCGTCATCGTCATTTTTTGGTAGGCTGCAGGCGCGTACTCCACCGCTCGATTTCAGCCTCGAGATCGAGCGGACGCGTCGGCGCGGCATTTTCGTACTCACCCCAGTGCTCGCGCGGAACCATCCACATCACCTCGAACTCGTTGCCGTCGGGGTCGTACGCGTAGATCGACTTCGTCGCGCCGTGATCGCTCGCGCCGCTGATCGCACCGCACTGCTGCAGTGCGTCGCGAGCCTCGCGCAGCGATTCGATCTCGTCGACTTCCCAGGCGAGGTGGTAGAGGCCGACGCCGCGCTCGTTGGGCGGCGGTGCGTTCGGACCGACGCGCGCTAATCCAAGATCGTGATGGTTCTCCGAGCCTGGCGCGCGCATGAAGGCCATCACGTGGCCGATGCGTGACACGGTCTCAAAGCCGAGCACCGAGGAGTAGAACGCGAGGCTGCGGTCGACGTCGCGAACGCGCAGCACGGCGTGATTGAGCTTGCGAACCTTCATACTCGCTTTAAAAACCTCCCGGGTACCTTGTGGTTTCCGGGGCTCCGCTACTCTTCGAAGTTGAGAAGGCGCGGCCCGGGGCCCTCTTCGGCGAGCTCGTCGTACGGGTTCTGCAGCCAGCATTTATTGAGTGAGAGACAACCGCAGCCGATGCACTGCCCCAACTGATCGCGCAATGCCGCCAGGCGCTCGATCCGGTCGTCGAGGCTCTGCTTCCAGCGTTTTGAAAGCGCCGTCCAGCTGCGCACCGAGACCGCACGGTCGGCGGGCAGCGTATCGAGCACGTCGCGGATCTCCGCCAGCGAGATGCCGGCGCGCTGGCCGATCTTGATGACCGCGAGGCGGCGCAGCTCGGCGCGCGCGAAGCGGCGCTGGTTGCCGTCGCTGCGACTGCTGCGGATCAGCCCTTTGCGCTCCCAAAAGTGAATGGTAGAAACGGCCAACCCGCTGCGCTTGGCGATTTCACCGACGGTAAGGTATTCCATCTCTTGACCTCAACTATACTTGAGGTTGTAGACTCTTGCTCGTTATGGAATGGTTTCAATGCGGACACGTGGCGATCGTCACCGGCGGCTCGCGCGGGCTTGGCAAGGCGCTCGCGCGCGAACTGCTCGCCAAGGGGCTGCGCGTCATCACCGACGGTCGCGATCCGGCCGAACTCGAGCGCGCGCGTCGAGATCTCGCGGAGTCCGGCGACGTCGTAGCGATCGCCGGCGACGTCGCCGATTCCGATCACGCGCACGCGCTGATCGCCGCGGCCGAGCGCTACGGCCGGCTCGATCTGCTCGTCAATAACGCATCGACCCTCGGACGGACGCCGCTGCCGGCGATCGACGGGCTCGACCGCCACACCTTCGACGCGCTCTTCGCGGTCAACGTTTTCGCTCCGATTCATCTGACGCAGCATGCCCTCAAGCTGATGGCGCGGTCGGAACTCAGCACGATCGTGAATGTGACGTCGGATGCCGGCGTGGAAGCCTACCCGACCTGGGGCGGCTACGGCGCGACGAAGGCCGCGCTCGAGCACGTCTCGCGCGTGCTCGCCGCCGAGCTCGAGGGCCGTGCGACGCGCGTGCTCGTCTTCGATCCCGGCGATATGAATACCGCGATGCATCAAGCGGCGATTCCCGACGCCGACCCGGCCGAGCTGCGCGATCCCGCCGACTCGGCCCGCGCGTTGTTGCGCGCCGTGGCTGAAATGGATGGCGGCTACGCTCGCGTTCGCGCCTCGGATCTCGTACCCGCGTGATCGCAGCGCCGCCGCGTACCAGCGGCCTGATCGAGGCGACCGAGCCGCCGGAGTATCGCGGCGTGGCGCGCGACGCGGTAAAGATGCTCGTCACCGATCGCCGTAACCGCTCGCAATCGCACGCCCGGTTCTACGATCTGCCCTCCCTGTTGCGCGCGGGCGATCTTCTCGTCGTCAACGACTCGGCGACGCTGCCGGCGGCGCTGCGTGCGCGCCGGCCCGACGGCAGCGCCGTTCCGCTGCACGTCAGCACGAAGATCGACGGGCGCCTGTGGATGGCAGAACCGCGCGGCCCCGTCGTTGCCGGCGAAGTGCTCGCGCTCCCGGGCGGAGCTTCGGCGACGATCCTCGCGCCGGTCGACCCGCAGCGACCGCGCGTGTGGTACGCGACGTTTGCGCTCGATGCGCCGATGGAGCGATACCTCGCTGAGTTCGGAGCGCCGATTACCTATGGGTATCTCAAGGGGCGATTTGCGCTTGCCGATTATCAGACGCTCTTCGCGCGCAGCGCGGGCTCCTCGGAGATGCCGTCGGCCGCGCGACCCTTTACGCCGCGCGTCGTCGCGCGGCTACGCGATCGCGGCGTCGAGCTCGCGACCGTGACGCTGCACTGCGGCGTCGCAAGCTTCGAAGCGCCGGAGCGCCCGGGAACGGAGCGCTTTATCGTCCCCGTTCAAGCGGCGGCGCGGGTGAATGCAGCAAAGCGCGAAGGACGACGGGTCATCGCCGTTGGGACGACCGTCGTCCGCGCGTTGGAAAGCGCGGCGACGGAAGAAGGCGTGATCGCCGCTGCTGGATGGACGGATCTCTTCATCGACGCGGCGCACGGTCTACGAGTAGTCGATGCGCTGCTCTCCGGTTTTCACGGTGCAAGCGCGACGCATCTCGATATGCTTAGGGCATTCGTTGACGGGGAATTACTCGAGTCGGCCTACAGCGAGGCCGCCGGGCACGGCTACTTCTATCACGAGTTCGGCGACGTGCATTTAATTTGCTCTTAGCTTCCAGCCCATCACCGACCACGAGACGCCCGAGAAAATGAAGTTCAATCCGACGACGAATCCGATGAACCATAACGCGGAATAGGGCCACTGTGTCCAGAGCAAGATCCCCAAGATAAAGCTGATGACGCCGCTGAACGCCGCCCAGCCGTAGTGCGGGAATTGCAGCCAGAGCGCGGAGACGAAGCGGAAGATTCCGCCGAACACGAAGAGCGCGGCGAGAAGCAGAGTGATGGTCAACGCCCCGATCAGGGGATGTCCCCACAGCATCAACCCAACGACGATGTCAAGTGCACCGACTAACAAGAGCAGGATCACGTGGCCGGCGCCCCGCGCGGCGAAGGCACTGACGATCTGTGCGACTCCGGCGATCAGCAAAACGACCCCAAGTACGACCACCAACGCCAGCGTGGCGACCATCTCGGCCCAGATGGCGTAAATTCCGACCAGAATGAGGACTATACCTAGAGCGACGTACCAGCCCCAGAGCCTGTGAGCTTGGCTAACGTCCGCGGCGATTGTTCTCATGGCCTTCCTCCTAGCGAAGCTATTGCGAGGTCTCTATGCTACCGCATCCTCCGATGCGAAGAAAGACCCCGGCGCCGTTCGCCGCCGGAGCTACAAATCGATGAAGTAGAAAACCTCGGGGTCGCCCGGATCGAGGTCGATCTCTCCGGCGCGCTGGTAGCCGCGCCGCTCGAAAAAACGGTGCATTCCGTCACGGCTGCGATTCGCAGAAGAATAGAGGCGGCTGCCTTTGCACGCGCGCTCGACCCGCGCGAACAGCAGCGACCCGATGCCGCCGCCGCGGTATTCGGGATCGACGACGCATAACCACACGAACGGCCGCGCGAAGAACTCGCGATTCCAGGCGATGAATCCGATGATGCGATCGGCGTCGCAGGCGATATCGACTGCGGCCGCCGCGAGCTGGCGTTGCAGATAGTCGTCCTGCGTCCACGGCATCGTGCGTGCGATCCGCAGAACCTCTGAGGTGTCGGCATTCGTAGCGCGCCGAATCGCAATGCCGATTCGCTTGCTCAGAATCACGCTATCGTAGGCCGCATGAGGCCACCGATGGTGCCCGACGACGCGAAAACCGTGCCGGCAATAGTACGCTATGAGGTGCCGCGCGGGCTGGGCGGTATCGCACGCGAACTCGGTCTTCGCATCCGCAACCGCCCGGATTTCGGCGGCTGCGATCAACCGGGAACCGATTCCGGAACCCTGCAGCGACGGTTCGACACCGAACTGACCGAAAAAACTCACCTGACGACGCCGGTACCAGTCGGGATCATTTGCGGAGGGAGACTCGGCGTAGTAGCAGATCGTCCCGGCGAGCCGGCCCGCTTGGCGCGCCACCCAACAGAGCGTTGCGGCCTCGACGCGTTCGCGGGTCGTTTGCGCGTCTTGCGTCGCTGCGACGTAGTTCAGTCCCATATCGGCCAGACCGCGGTAGGCAGCGTGCAGCAAGCGCGTCACCTTTTCGTAAGAATCGCGAGCTTCATCGAACGGCAGGATCTCGACGTCTTCGGCTGTCGACGGCATGACGCTCCCTTCCGGCGGGTGAAACCAAAGCCCTCATATCGACGTTTTTGCGGCTATGAAACGCAAGGAATTCGTCGTCGCTTCTGCGGCGCTCTCGCTTGCGCCCTTGATGGCGCGCCCGGCGCGCGCGGCGGCGCCCGAGATCGAACCGGGACCGTGGCGCTCCTACCAAGTGACGACCGTGGTGACGTTGCCCCAGGGCAAGAACGCGAAGGCCTGGGTTCCAATTCCCTCGTTTAAGGAAGCGAGCTGGATGAAGCCGGGGCCGAGCACCTGGCACGGCAACGCCGAGCAAGTGGCAATCGTCACCGATCCGCGCTGGGGCACGCAGATGGTCTACGCGCAATGGCCCAAAGGCACGCACGGCGGCGGCAACCTGGCCGTCGTGTCAAACGTGACGACGCGAAACCTCGACGTCGATCTTTCCAAGCCCGATCGAAACATCACGCTTTCGGCGGCCGAAATCGCGTTTTACACCGCGCCCTCGAAGTACATTCCAACCGACGGCATCGTCAAACGCACCGCCGATACCGCGACGGCCGGCGCGACGACCGATCTCGACAAAGTGCGCAAGATTTACGAATGGATCGTCGCGAACACGTCGCGCAATCCAAAGACGCGCGGCTGCGGCCTCGGCAACATTTCGTTCTTGCTCGAAAGCGGCGATTTTACCGGAAAATGTGCCGACATCAACGGCTTAGCCGTCGGCCTTGCGCGCGCCTCCGGAGTTCCGGCGCGCGATCTCTACGGCATTCGCGTGGCACCGTCGGAGCTCGGATATAAGGCGCTCGGCGCGAACAGCGCGACGATCACCAAATCTCAGCACTGCCGTGCCGAAGCCTTCGTGAGCGGCTACGGCTGGATTCCGCTCGATCCCGCCGACGTACGGAAGGTCGTGCTCGAAGAGCCGCCGGGCAACTTGAGCATGAGCAACCCGAAGGTCGTCGAGGCACGCCGCCTGCTCTTCGGATCGTGGGAGGGCAACTACATGGTTTACAACGACGGCCACGATATCGCGCTTCCCGGTTCGAGCGGTGACGAGGTTGCGTTTCTCATGTATCCGCAAGCCGAAGTTGACGGGCAGCGCCTCGATAGCCTCGACGCGCCGGCCTTCGTCTACGAAATCACGGTGTAATGCGTCTGCTCGTTGTGGGCGCCGGCGCGGTCGGCGGGTACTTCGGCGGTCGGCTGGCGCAAGCGGGCCGCGACGTAACCTTTCTGGTGCGGCCGCAGCGCGCGTCGCAGCTGCGCGAGCGCGGTCTCGAGATCGTCAGCCCCCACGGCAACGCCACGCTGAAGCCGAAGGTCGTCACCCGTGACGAGCTTTCCGAGCCGTACGACCTGGTGCTTCTGACGGTCAAGAACTACGGGCTGGAAGGAGCACTCGACGATATCGCGGCGGCCGTCGGCGCCGATACGCTGATTATGCCGACGCTCAACGGCTTGCACCACCTCGACGCGCTCAAGGCGAAGTTCGGCGAATCCCACGTGCTGGGCGGCGTCTGCATCGTTGCCGCGACGCTCGACGCCCAGGGGCGCGTCGTGCAGCTGACCGGGATGGAGAAGCTCGTCTACGGTGAGCTCGACGGCTCCAGCTCCGCGCGGTTAGAAGAAGTGGACCGCACGCTGCAGGGGGCCGGCTTCGACGCGCGCGCCTCGTCGAACATTCTGCTCGAGATGTGGGAGAAGTGGGTCTTCATCGCCGCGCTCGGCGGCATAACGTGCCTGCTGCGCGGAACGATCGGCGAGATCGTGGCGGCGCCGCGCGGTAGCGAGCTCGCGCTCGCGATACATGAGGAGTGCATCGCGGTCGCGACGGCAAGCGGCTACGCGCCGCGACCAGCGGCGATCGCAAGCACGCGCGCGACGTTGACGGAAGCAGGCTCGTCGCTCGCATCGTCCCTATACCGCGACCTGCAGAAAGGCGCACCCTTAGAGGCAGACGCGATTTTAGGCGATCTGTGCGAACGCGGCGAAGCCGCGGGGTTAAAGCTCCCGCTGCTCTCCGCCGCCTACGCGCAGCTCTCGATCTACGAATCCAAACGTACCGCCCGCTAGTGTCACCCTGAGCGGAGCGACGCGAAGCGGAGCGAAGTCGAAGGGCGGCATGCGAGGTCACCCCGAGCGAAGTCGAGGGTTGACTGGGGGCCAGTCAACGAATTCCGTTGACATAGCTGAGCTCCTGGGCTACGATTAAGGCATGGGCGAGCGCCGCTGGAGTCCCTTCATCGAGCCCCTTGCCAAGCCGAAAGACGCACAAGCGCTAATCGACGTTCGCCCGCTGCTCTCCCGACTGGTCGAAGCCTATGGGCACAACGTGCTCGCTCGGCTACTCGACGTCGACGCGGCGATGCTGACGCGCTGGAAGGGCGGCGCAAATATCAGCTCGGATATGTCGCAGCGGATACTGGGCGTACACACGGTCCTGGTGCACGCGCTCCAGGTCTTTGCGCCGGAGGTCGCGACGCAGTGGCTCGTAGGGCATGAGCCGTTTCTTAACGATGCCAGGCCCATTGACGTTCTCGCCGTGCGCGGAGCCGGACCGCTCATTGAGGCACTTGACGCGATCGCCGCTGGTGCCTATGCATGAGGCTCTACCGCGCGTTTCCCTTCGACGCTGAAGCGAAACCATCGGAACCCGGCGGCGCGCTCTTTGCGCCACGCGGCCCGGCAGGCCGCATCGCCAATCCAAAACTCTACACCGAGCTTTACGTCAGCAGTAGCGCTGCGGGCGCATTAAGTGAAGCGTTCGGACGCCTCGACACGTGGACTGAAGAAATGCTTGCGCTACGCGATCGCCCATACGCGCTCGCAACCTATGAGCTGCGGGACGACCGCGCCGCCGTCTGCGACCTCGACAAGGCCGCGCGTCTTTTGGCCTACGATTTACACCCTTCGGAGGTCGTGGCAGGCGACCGCAGCGTGACGCAGGCTTGGGCGGCCCGAGTCTACAGCAGTGGAAAATGGGCGGGGATCTCTTGGTGGTCGCGATACGACTCACGGTGGCGCAGCCTCGGTTTATGGAACCGCAAGCATCTGAGGCTTAACGACCGGCCCGAACGGCTAACGATTCGGCACGCCGCGGTGCGCGAGGCCGCAGACCTGTTGCCACGCCGCCTTCAAGGCGCGGGCATCGTCGCTTCGAGACGGTAACCGTCGATCGTTCCGCTGATCTGAGCCGCGGCGCTGCTGCCGACGCTCGGCCATGTGGCGTCGAGGTTGCCCGATGCCGCGCCCGAGACCGTGAGGTGCGCGTGCGCGCTCGCGCTCCGTGCGTCGAAATCGGCCGTACCCGAAACCGCAAGATCCTTCGTCCAACGAACGCCGGAAAGCGTCGCGTGGTCCGTGGCATTCTTAGGATTTGCGGTGTAGGTTCCGCCGCGCAAGCCCGAACCCGAGCTGAACCCAAACTCGTAGGACCGCGCGAGAACGTCGGCTGCGGCGAGCAGCGCAGCTGCGGCGGCGCGCAGCTCCTCTGTAGGCGCATGATTTCCGCGCGACGGATTTGCCGGATCGACTTCGTCGAGGGTGCGAGAGAATGCCGGCACGAGATGGAGTGCCGGGACGCGCGCGGCGCACTGCGCGACGACTTTTCCAGTCCGCCCAAACCGGCGCACGATGCTCGAGGCGCAACCGTCGAAGTCGTCGAGTGCGGTAACGTGTCCCGTGTTGGCGACGATTACGTGTGTCGCGCGCGCGAAGAGCGCCGCGGCATGCGCGCCTTCCTCCGGTGTGGTGATCGTATCGAGATCGCCGTTGAGCACGAGTACCGGAACGTTGGGAAAGCGCGTATTGGGTGGCACGGGATGTCCGGCGGGATGCTGCTTTGAGGCGACCGGCCACGTGGAGCAGAGCTGCAGATACGCGTAGTCGATCGGTATGCCGAGATATTCGTCTATCGAGAAGGGAGCGTAGAGTCCGGGGTCGTTCTCGTTCTTCCGCTCGAGCGCCCGGTGCCAATCGGCGATGCGCTCGGGCGGCTGCAAGCGCATGTCGTAGGCTTGCGGATTGTCCGCGCAGCTGGCCGCCGCGAAGAGCCCTTGGCTGTACCCTCGCGCTCGTCCGCCGGCGCCCTCTTCCTCGGAATAGGCCTCATCGACGAGGCGCTCGAGCGGGAGCGTGTCGTGCGAGCGCAGGTATGCGCGCGAGGCGGCGTCGAGATCTCGATAGGCGAGCGGATCGAGCCCGGCGCTGTCCATGACGAACGCGACGTTCGTGGGAGTAACGCGGCCTCTATCGGTGCGGAGTTGTGCGAGTAGATGTTTGATGCGGTCGATCGACGAGCCGTGCAAATCTCCGCAGACCGGCGAACGAGTGCAAGCCGAGTTAAACGCATCCCGCAGCTCGGGAGCCGTGCTGGGATACCACGGGCTGCCGCCCGTCACTTGATAGGCACCGTCGAGCACGATCGAGGCAACGCGATCGGGATGCCGCCCCGCGAAGGCTTGCACGAAAAACGAACCGTACGAGTCGCCGTAGAGATCGACTTTGCGGATTCGTAGCGCTTCCAGGACGGTTGCCAAATCGTCTGCCGCTATCCCCGTTCCGTAGAGATCCGAGGTGCGGCCGAGCTGGTCGCCGCAGTGCGTCACGTTTCGCAACTTCATGAGGTGGACGCGCTGCAGGGGCTGGCAGACGATCACATCCGATCGGCCGGTTCCGCGGTTGTTGACGAGCAGCAGGTCGCGCGTGGCGAGCAACGGCTTGTACAGCTCGCGGTACAACGACCTCGAGCCGATCGAGGGATAGCCGGGGCCCCCCTCGACGGCGACGATCGTACCGCCGGATCGCGACGAACGATTCGAGTGCGGCAGCCACGCTAGGGCGATGTTGATCTTACCGGGAACGCGACCGGCCGGGTCGAGATCGACCCGCACCGTTGCGCAGTAGTAGTCGCCGCCGAGGCAGTGATGAAGCACGACGGATCCCACTCGCAGGGCAGTAGTCGGGTTGCTCGCCGAACCGGCCTCCAGCGGCGGCGCGACGCGCAGCGTCGTGCAGCCGGCTGCGACGGCGAGTGCAATCGCCGCGAAGGCCCTTAAGCGCCGGTACTCCATAGTCGTTCACCGGCGATCTTCATTCGCGCGAAGCGAGCATCCTACTTAGATCGCCCTGATCGTTGCCATCATGCCGCCGTCTTCGTGATCGAGCATGTGGCAGTGGAAGACGAACGTGCCGCGAATCGCCGGGTTGCGAAAGTCGACCAGAATGCGGGCAACGCCGGGCGTTGTTTTGCTTCCATCGTGCGTTTGGACCGGCACGAGCACCGTATCCCGCCAGAGCCGCGGAACGACGTTCTTCCCACCGATCGATTCGACGAGAAAATGAACCTGATGGATGTGCATGTCGTGGACCTCGTCGGTTTTGTTGAGCAGCGTCCACTCCTCGACCGTCCCCGCGTGCACGACGGCCGCCGGCGCTTCGTTCATCTGGAACGCGCGGCCATTGATGTAGAACCCATTTGCGTCTTCGCTCAGCACGATGGTGCGATGCACCGTTGGGCGCGCAACGGCGATCGGCGAAGATGTCCCGCTCGATCCTGCCCGGTCGTTCGCCGCAACGGAAGCGCCCACACCGTTGCTGGAAATCGTCGCGAGCACCGCCTGCGGGTCACGATCCCCGCCGGCGCCGCTCTCGTAACAGCGCGTCCGCAGCAGCGTCGGCGCCTTTAATCCGGTGACGACGAACTCGGCGCGTCCGGCCGGCGGTACCACGACGTGCGACATCCACAGAGTCGTCGGATTCCCCGCATTCGACCCGACGGGATACCCGTCCATCGCCACGACGCCGATCTTTTCGTTGTTGACCGCGAGATCCAAGACGCGGCTCGCCGACGCATTGAGCACCCCAAAGAGCTGCCGTTCGCCCTCCGCAATCGCGATTTGCGGTTCCGAGAGTCCGTTGAGCGTCAGATGCAGCCCAGGCTCGGGAAGGCACGAAGCGTTCGGCCCGGGATTGTCGTCCGCGTCGACGGCATGGGCCAAGCGCGGCGTCATCTTGCGCGCATACCACGGGATCGCCAGGATGTTGGGGACCTTCTGGACGTCGCGCACGACGATCGTTCGTTCGCGGATCGCCTGTAGCGACGGCATCCGCTCGCGCAGGCCCTCGACGACGATCGCCCCGGCCATGCCGCTGGTGACCTGCCAGTACGTCTCGCCGTGCGCGTGTGGATGATACCAGTAGAGCCCCGGCGGCTGCGTTACCGGCACGCGCACCCGATAGTCCAGCGATGCCCCGGGCGCGGCGAGCGTCGTCATCACATCGTCGCCGGGCGGCACGGGGGCCACGTTGAGTCCGTGAAAGTGCAGGTTGACGTTATTCGCGGTGCTCGTCGAATGTGGCAGCTCGTTGCGAAGCGCGATCTCGATCGTATCGCCGGGGCGCACGCGAATCGTCGGCGCGACGCCGGCGCCGTCGTAGACGAAGTGCGGCGCCGGATTCGCGGCATCGCTCGCCACCGCCAACGCAAGCCGCGCAACTCCGTTGAGCGCACGCACTTCCGGTGCATCAGGCAGCGGCGCGTGGGGGCTGACGAAGGCCTCGACGCTCGTCAGCGAGACGCGTCCGATGCCGCGGCCGTCGAGGTTCCAGAGGGCGATCGCGATCGCGTTCTCCCCGTGCGGATCGACGATCCCCGTCGGCAACGGGAACGTGCGCGATGGCGCGCCATTGCTTGCGTAGTGTGCCACCAGCCAGCCGTTGACGAAGATCGACGCGCGATAGTTGGCGCCTGGCGCGTCGTTGACGTGCACCGCCACGAATGCGTCGTCCGGCAGCGGAACGTTTAGCAGCACGCGCGTGCGATACCACGTGACGCCCGCGCGGCCCGCGCGTGCCGGCAGCGTCGCCGGCGACCACGCCTGGTCGTCGAATGCCGGGTCTTGCCATCCCGCGATCTCGCCCGCGAGGCCGCCCGCGTCGAGCGGTCCGCGAGCGGGATCGGTGTTGAACTCGCCGTTGCCGAGCATCCGCCAAGCGATATTCCCTTTGCCGCCGGTCAACCGCGCGCGTAAGATGCCGCGCGGCGGCACACGCGTGTTGTCGCGGTTGAAATCTTCGTCGTGCGGCGCGTTCTCGAACAGCACCGCAATCGCGTTCGCCTTGCCTCGGCGCAGCAGCGCAGCTTCGATCGGCAGGGAAGCGCGGATCAACCCGTCGCGATTCGCCGCTGCGACGCCGAGATCGGCGCCGTTGAGCCACACGCCGCACGCGCCCCCGCGCCCGGCGATCGCGTCGAGTAGCAACGCCTGCTCCGCTCCGGTTGCGGTGAAATGCCCCCGATACCAGACGGCGCCGTGATGGAAGCCGTAATCGTTGACGCCGAAGAAGTTGCCGCTTGCGGGCAGGCCGTTTTGCAGATCGTCGCGATCGAACGGACGCGAGATCAGCAGCGGCGGCCACGCTTGATCGTTGAACGACGGTTCAATTTCCTCGTCGTCGCGATGCGAACGCCAGCCGCCGATTGCGGGAAGCTCGACCGGCTGCGACGAGGGCTCCCACGCATCGGAGGAGGTCGTGCTCGTCCATCCCCAGCGAATTCCTCGATAGGCTTGCGGATAGAGCGTCGTCGCGAACGGCACCGTAACTCCGTCCTCGCGCGCTGCGCGCTCTAAACGCGTAGTACGTGGGTCGTCGCGCTCGCCGATCTCGTCGAGAATAATGCTGCCCGTGCCGTTGGTTATCTGATGGCGGGCGATAATCGCATCAATGCGCCGAAACCACTCGCGCGACTCACGAAGATACCGCGCGCGGAGCCGGCTGCGGCTCGCCGTGCGAGCCAGCATCCAATCGGGAAGCCCGCTGGCATCGGCTCCCGCGTCGATGTAGGGTCCCGACTGCACGACGACGTACAAACTGGCGCGCGCCGCGTCGCCGAACAGCGCATCGAGGTCGCGAACGCCGCTGAAATCGTACCCGCCCGGCCGGGCCGAGTGGTAGCCCCAGTAAAGGTCGAGCGCGACGGCGTTGTATCCGGCCCCTCGGATGCGGCGCAAGACATCTGGCCAGAGCGCGGGTGCGGGGAGTTGCCAATAGTGGAACTGCGCCGCGGAGAGCGCGACCTGCCGGCCGTCGATCGACAACGAGCCTCCGTCGTAGGCAAGCTCGTGGCGCGAGCCGTCGCGGCTGCAGCCGGTGAGCGCCGGCCCTACGACGAGCGCGCTAAAAAGAAATGCGAGCGACCGCATTACGATCGCTCGCATCGAGATGCTAGTCGAAGCGTTCTCCTATTTGACGACGCCTTTGATTGCCGAGGCCGACGCGGCCGATCCGAGCGCCTTGACTCCGAAAATATCCTCGATCGTTCGCAGGACGTTATAGTGGTTCACGGTTTGGCTGAACTGTCCCGCGTTGACGTTGCCGATCAGAATCGTGGGGATTTGGTTGCCCGGGCTGCCGTCGTTTTCGTCGAAGGTGAGGATCAGCAGTCCGTCGTTGGCCGTATCCCAATCGATCAGCTTGGGCAGATTCTTCGATGCCCACTTGTCGCCGGTTGCGATCGAGCAATCGTGCATGTCGTTGCACATGTTCGGCGTAATCCAGACGAACTGCGCGGGCGCCTTCGTCAGCGGCTTCTTGTAGACGTAACTAACCGAAGGCGGCAGATTGGTGAAATCGGGCCAGGGTACGTGCTTGCGCATATAGAGCCAGCCGCTCGGCAGCGTGTCGGGCACGGCTTGGCAGCCCGTGTAGCCGGCGGACGGCATGCTCTCGGCGTAGCCGCGGAAGGAGATTCCGGCCGCGATTAGCTCGCTGCCGAGGTTGTCCACGCCGAAGCTGACGGGGCACTGATCGCCCGAAACTCCTTGGGTCGAACCGCTAAAGAGCGCGAGGTAGTTCGGCTCGCTCGGATGGGTGATCGCAAAGCTCTGCGTCATGTTCGCCCAGGTCTTCGAGAGGCCGGTAATATACGGCGCCTGCTGATTGCCGATCACTTCGTCGTAGGATTGATTTTCAAAAATAACGAGCTGGACGTATTTCGTCGTAAACTTTTTCGCCGCTCCGATCGGAACGTTTTGCGCGACGCTCGCGCCTAACGGCGAAGGACCCGGTGCGGCGATTGCCTGACACCCTCCAAGCGCGGCGGCCAGCATCGCGAGGAACGTCACTTGCTTGAGTTTCAAGGCCTGCTCCTTTCAGTCGAGATTCGCTGCCCGCTCCCTACGCCGCCGGTAGCGGGGCTCCCGCTGCTTCTTAACGGCTTAAGGCACTGAAATGGTCAAGCCAATTAGAAACGTCCGAAGGCATCAGGTTAGCTGAAGACGTCTGGTTAGAACGTAAGCGAGCTAGACGGCGCGCACTGCGACGGCTGTAACTGAACGCTGAGCCCCGACGTGTTCGCCGCGGCGGTCGTGCCGGCACTCGAAGCTAAGCCAGCCCGATGCGAAGGCGTCGCCGAGAAGAGATCCTTCGACTGATTGTTGACGAGCGAACCGATCGACACGTTTGCCGGAGGAGCGTAGGCGTCGCGCGACGCGGGCGATGGGAGGAAGCTGTTCGCGAGGCATCCTGCCTGGAGCCACGGTGGCGGCTGATATAAAACATAGTTGCGGCTCGGCTCCGTTGAACTGTGCCAGGCGGGATAGAGCGTCTCCGCATTCGGCGTCAGCGACCTGGGGTGAAGGTTGATCTCAGGAGCCCGATACCCGCCGTGCTCGGTTGCACGCCCTACATCGGTTGCACGCCCCGCCTCTGAATGCGCCTGCGGATGGGGAGCCGATCCGCGATAGACGGGCGCGACGGCCTGGGGTGGAGGAGCGGCGAGCGCCGCTGCCGGCATAAGGAAGGCGAAAGCGAGTACACTTGCGACAGCCAAAGAGCGCATCATCGTCTTCAATTTCGAGTGCGCCGGGCCGTATCCCCCATCCAGCTGCCGGCCATTTTTGACCAAAGGCCGCCGTTTCTGACCTCGCTGAGTTGGTGTTCGCTAAATAACCGGCCCGCTACACGAGGCAGGTAACGATCGCGTTTCCCTTGTTCGCCGCGTCTGCGTAGAAGTCACGCAGGCGCCGAAAGCCGTCCATCACGCAGTTTGCGTCCGCGCTCTTCGAGCCAGGGTAGATCCCGAGCTCATCCATCCGCGCGGCATCGAAGCGTGCGGCGGCCTCCGCTTCGAGTTCGGGTGCGCTCAGCTGCGCTGCCAGCTGTGACACTTGGTCCGTGGTGAAGTAGCGCGGCGGCCCGTAACCGGAGAAGCCCTGATCGTCGTCACCGAGAGCGCTCCCACCAAGAACGGCCTGGCTCAAGAGCGCCGGCCCGCGCTCCGACTCACCGCAAAGGACGTAGTGCACGCCGTGCCACGCCTTCTCGAGCGAAAGCACGTCACGCTTGCCTGACGCATCCGGGGGCTGCGCGGAGCCGTGCGTGCCGCGCGACTCGAAGAGCTTCAGAAGATCGTCGCTGCCCAGCGCAGCGGTTAGCTCTTCCGGCGTCTTGCCCAGCCGCGCCGCGGTGTCGGCAAGCATCTGCGGACCGATCGTACGAATCCGCTCCCGCATCGCCTGTGCCAAGTCGCCGAAGGTTTCGGAGTCTCCGACATCATCTTGGAAGAGCGATTCGGCCAACTGAGGCTCGGCGACGAATCGAGAAAGCTCGGCTGCGCCGACCTGCACGAAGGTCGCGTTCATCGACATCGTCAGCCCGCTCCTTGAGCCACGTAGCGAAACTGTCCCGGCTTCCAGGCGCAGATGCTTCCATCGTTCATGACGAACGACTCGCATCCGTCGACCTCCGAGTTGAAGTCTTCGTTGAGTTTCTTGGTCGCGGGCCAGTTGACGGCTGGCTCTTGGCGCGCAGCGCCACGCGCCTTCATGTTTGAGAACTGCGGCGATTTCACGAGCAGGTTGAGCGCCGCGGCGAGCCTTCGAGCATCGTCCATTGCCATGGCGTTTCCTTAGGTTGGGCTAGGACCCTCCGCCGGATTAAGGGCGTCCAGCCCGAAATGGGGCGGCATGGCAATCGTGGCGTTCGTGCGCGGTGCGAACGTAGGCGGACACCGGCGGTTTCGCCCTTCGCTCGTGGCCAAGGAGTTAGCGCAGTTTGACGTGGTCAACATCGGAGCTACCGGCCTGTTTGTCGCACGCGATCCTGGCTCCGGCCAAACGTTTCGCTCGGAACTCGTCCGCCGTTTGCCGCCCGATTCGAACGTAGCCTTCTGCGAGAGTCGGGATGTGCTCGACCTCGAGAACGGCTCGCCGTTCCAACGAGTCGTGATCGATGCGGATCAGGTTCGTTTCGTTAGCGTCCTCATTGGGTCGCTGCCCGCGCGCCTTCCCGCGATGCCGTTCGGCATCCCTTCGAATGATGATTGGTACGTCCGGATGATCGGTCGGAAAAAGCAATTCGTTTTCGGCGTCTACCGGCGCCACATGAAGACGATCGCATATCTCGGCCGGCTCGACAAAGCGCTGGGCGTGCCGGTTACGACGCGAAACTGGAATACGATCGAGGCGGTACTCAAGGTTCTTAAGACGTAGCCCGGTACCGGCTGCCGGATCCCTAGCGCTTCAACCGATTGTCGATCGCCACGGCCTCGAAGTCGCCGACGATAAGATGCGCGAAGTCCGGATGCGCGGGATTGAGGAGAACGTTGCTCTCGATTCGTGCGACCGCACTTGGGACGACGAAGGCGACGGTTGCGCTGCGCTGCAGCCACGAGTCTCCGGCAGCGTGACACGCCGGCGGCGCGGGAAAGTCGAACCAGTTTTTCGGCAGTTGCCCGATGTGAAGTACTTCCGGGAAAACGTCGTCGGGAATATCAATGGGCGCGTACACCATGTCGGGTGGAATTCGGGCGCTCGACGTGTTGACCATCAGCTCGAGCAGTGCGAGCGAAAACGTCGCCGACGTATAGACGACCGCCCTTCCTACCGAGTTCCACCGCCCGCCGTAGCGGCGTGCGCCCTCTCCGGAAAACGCGGTTGCCGCGTGCTTTCGCTGGAAGACGCGATAAACTCGCAACCTTAGCTAACGACACCGTGCTCGATGCGGCCGACAATCTGCTCCACCTGCCGGGCGCCGGCATCGGTTCCCAGCATCCCCATCGGCTCTCGGTCCCCGAGAGCTCTGTTCGGCGCGCGCAGCCAACCGAGGCCCTCTTCGCGGCCGAGCGCATCCATAGCGAGCGAAGCAACTCGCGCAAATCGTGCGACCCGATCCGACTCATCCACTTTCAAACGCGCCCGCTGCTTTATCCGCCGGCTGAACGTCGATCGATCGATCTGCATGATTTCCTGTAACTCTCCGAGTGTTGCCCCCGTGCTGTCGGCAAGGTGCCGAACAACCTCAGCCGGCAGCCCCGTCGCGACCGCTTGCTCGAGGTCGGCGTCGCGCCTCACCTGAGCCCGCAGCAGCGCTCGACCACCCAGCAGGCCAACCATCGTTTCGATCATGCTCATATGATACAGAGTATAGTAGCATTTGAGGCAAAGGGCAACCTCGCCTCTCCGCGCCCTAGGCCTTCGACCCCATGAGTAAATGGGCCGAAGACCCCACCGCATGGTTCTAAAGCACGAAGGCGCGCAGAGCTCGGCTTTAAATAAGGAATCTAATAAGCTGGCGGCCGCACAGTCGGGCGCCCAAAGGAGCATTGGGATGCGCGCTGGAGGTCCTTTCGCAGCGATCGCCGTTTTAACGTCGGTTCTGTGCGCGTGCAGCGGACACGCAGCCGCAACGCCCTCGCTGCCAGTCAGCAATGCGGCGGTCCGGATTCCCGGGCCGTTAGCGGATATCCCGGACGCCAAAACGGGCGAAAAAATCTACGTCGCGAATTCGGCGGCCAATAACATCGAAACCTATACGACGGCCGGCAAAGCCAGTAAGCCGACGATCACCAAGGGCGTAAATGACCCCGGTATTATTGCGGTCAACTCAAAAGGCGACATCTTCGTCCCGAACTACGAGGACGACACCGTCACAACGTACACGTCGAGCGGAAAGCCGACCAAACCGACGATCACCGTCGGCTTGAACGAACCAACGGGCGTAGCCGTTAACGCGAAGGGCAAGATCTATGTGTCGAATGCTTTCACGTCTAACGTAACGACCTACACGCCGGACGGGAAGCAGACGACGCCAACTTTAGCGAACATCGATGGGCCGCGCGGAATCGCCGTCGACGCAAAGGGTAAAATATACGTCGCAAATTTTGGAAGCGGCATGGTGACCACGTACACCGCGGACGGCAAGCCGGCAAAGCCAACCATCACCGGACTCGAGGGCCCCGGTGGCATCGCCGTCGACAAGAACGGAAAGATTTACGTCACCAACTACTACGGCAACACGCTCATGACGTTCACCGCTAGTGGAAAACCGACGACTCCGACGATCACCACCGGATTGGGGACGCCCTTCGGCGTGGCGGTTGACGCGGCGGGAAAGATTTACGTGATAAACCACAGTCCCCAAGAGCTCCTGACGTTCACCGCAAAAGGAACGCCGTCAACCCCAACGATCACGACGTTGAGCGAACCGTGGGGCGTGGCCATCCACTGAGAGGTTTAGCACGTAGCGCCGTTGGCATGTGCGCGACCCTCTCAATACTCGCCGGCTGCGGTGGACCAGAGGTGCAAGCAGGTTTGCCAACGCTGAGTCAATCCAGCGCCCCGGCCGCCGTTGGGGGCCTACGAGTTCGCGCAGGCTCCTGGATGGCTCCGGAGGCTAAAGGACAAGATCTCCTCTACGTTTCTGACACATCGTACGGCGTCGGAGTCGTTTACGTTTATTCGTACCCTGGCGGAAAGCTTAAGGGAGAGCTTAGCGGCGTTTCCCCGGCTGACGGACTCTGCTCTGACGCTAAAGGGAACGTGTTCGTGCCGGCCGGGACGAGCATCGCGGAGTACCCTCATGGCGGCACTCAACCGATTGCCGTCCTAAGCGATCCGTACGGCGGCGCCGACTACTGCGCGGTCGATCGCACGACAGGAAACCTCGCCGTGTCGCCAACCGTCGTCGTTTACGCCCATGCAAAAGGTAAGGGCAAGGCGTATCCTGGAGGAAATGAGTACGGCAATCGATCTTGCACGTACGATGACAAGGGAGACTTGTTCGTTAACGGGATATCGTACGTCGGAAGCCTCTCCCCGGTAGATAGGTCTCGGCGTATCCGGCCGGCTGACGCCCCGATGGGCGTGGTCGAATTACGCAAAGGACGTACCCGATTTAGCACGATCGGCTTCCCGGTTCTTCTCGACTTCGCCTCGATTCAGTGGGACGGCAAATACATTGCGGTGGGAGCTGTCGGGCCGACCGATATCGGGCGATTTCGTATAGACCGATCGGAGGCCAGGATCGTTGCCCCGTGGGCGGGGCTGGAGCTGGCGGGCGCCATTGACCAGTTCTGGATTCAGGATAAAACCGTTATTGTGCCCAGCTACCAAATCCCCGGGGAATGGCACACGGCCGTATACTTCTATAATTACCCTGCCGGCGGTATGCCGACAAAGACCATTGAGGGTTTGAACCATCCAGCGGGAGTAACGGTGAGTTTAGCTCCAAAGTAGTAAGGCGCCGTATCCTCCGCGTTAGAGCGTTTCGGAACCGAAGCCGTCTTTGGCGGCCGGGAGCGCGGGACCGTCTATGCGCCTAACGCCTACGAAGGAACAACTATACCAGCCTGAACGCAACGTTGCAAAGATACACCGTGACACCGTCGGTCTTGGCGCCCTAGAGAAGCGGACTGCGATCTACGTCGCTGAAATCGTTGCCCGCGAAGGGTGGGCAACTCAAATTGCGGCCGCCGCCCAAGCAGATCCGGCCGACGCGCCGCACCTCACAACTGATGGCGCAATGTTGCTCGTGCAATCGCAGCTCACCCGCGTCGGCGCGACGCGTGCCTGCACTCGTGCCGAAGTAGCATGCGCCTTCGAGTACCTCACGAATCCAATCCTCGGCAACGCGATCTGGCTGGACGCAGATCGGAACGCGATCGTCATCACGCGCGAGCCACTCTAGGGTACCTCTACGGAGATAGTCTCCAGCGCATCAGCGCTTGAAGTCCAAGTGCCGGATTGAGAAGAACGCTGCTCGCCATCCGCGAGACGGCACTTGGCACGACTAGGGCGACGGTAATGCTTGAGGGCGCTGAATTATCCCGCGACCACCGCGCTAACGGAGGAGCAAGTCCGCAGATTCCAGGAGCAGCTGCTGTAACTTTTCCGCGATGGAACGGGATACCGAGAAGATGCGACCCTAGGCACAGCCCGGTGTCGCCGAATCGGCGTTAGAGGTGAGAAAGAGTCGTCGACCCGTAAACATTATACCCGGCACTGCGAGTCTTGGTCGGTGTTGAAGATCGCGGGACAACCGTGCGCCGCGCTTGCTTCCTCGACGGCATCGATACAGAAGTCGGTTGTAAGGCTGTTCGAGAGCCGCCAGGCCAGCACGTTGCGCGAATGCCAGTCCAGCACCGCGAAGAGATAGAGAAAGCCCCGAGCCATCGGGATGTACGAAAGTTCTGCACACCGCACCTGATTGGGCCGGTCGATGACGAGATTTCTGAGCAGGTAGGATAGACGGGATGCGCCGGATTGCGCTTAGTGCCGCGCTTCTTGCGATACAGCGCTTCAATGCCCATCAGGTCCATCAGCCGGCCGACATGCCGGCGACCGACACGATACCCGCGCCTCTTGAGGAGATCTCGCAACATCCGGGCGCCCGCGAAAGGGTGCTCAAGATGGAGCTTGTCGATCTCGCGCATCAGCTCGAGATCGGTGGCGCTAATCGGGGCGGGGACGTAGTCCACGCAACCGCGCGAGAGCTGCAGCAACTTAACCTGACGCGTCAGTGGCAGAGCATGCTCTTTATCGATCATCGCTTTGCGCTCGGCCCGTCAATACACCCGAGCGCGTGTTCTAAAAAATCGATCTCCAACGCTTGCTGGCCGATCTTCGCGTGCAGCTCTTTGAGGTCTGGAGCTTCACTCTTTGCACCTCCGCCGCCGTCGAAGATCTCGCCCGCGCGTTTAAGCAGTTCTGCCTTCCACTGCACGATGGAGTTGGGATGAACGTCGAAGCGCTTGGCGAGCTCCGCGACGGTTTGGTCCGTCTTAATGGCTGCAAGAGCCACTTTGGCCTTGAAAGCCGGCGTGTGGTTCCGCCGAGAACGTCTCACGATGATGACTGCTCCTTTTCACGGATCTTTTCGACCCGGAGCGGGCGAAGTCATCACATAACGGGGTGTTCAGCTAAGCGGGGCCGCGTCTCCCTACGTTTTCGAGGGCGGGTCAAGCGCGACGCCCTGAAGGTAACCCTGTTGAGTGCCGATTGTTATCGAGTATTCAAACTTGCCCGATGGGTAGGCGTAGACGTCGACGGCGTTGTTGGTTTGCTCGCTGACGTATAGGTTCTTATTCTTGCTGTCTAGCGCGCTATAAGTGCAGAATGGCTGCGTGGTGATCGTTTGTTTTGGGGCTCCGCTGTAGGGCGGCGCGTAGATGGCTATGTTGTACTCGTTCGTAACTAGCAAGTTGTCGTTACGGTCAAATGACAGCCCTTGGGACCCGATGAGGCCCGAAAGCGCCAGAGCTTTGCTGCCTTTGTTATGTCCGTGCGGAAACTCAACGATAGTTGGGCCGGAGTTGAACACATTGCCAAATCGGTCAACTGCGACTCCGAACCCGTACCCATGCCCGCTGTACTGCGAGTTGCTAAGCACGCCCGTCGGTGACGTCGCACCGTTCTTGTAGACGTCAATGTTTCCGCTACTAAGATTGGAAACATAAACGGTGTTTTTCTCATTATCGATCGCAACGTCGCCGAGGTCGTTGTTTGGATCGACGAGCGTGGGTCCCGGCGCTCCGCAATCCGGCCCGAAGGTCAAGACCTCGCCGCTTGACAAGGGAACGTACAAGATCCGGTGTGCATCCACCGCGATGCCGTTCACGCCGGCATTGGGTAAGCTATCGGAGCACCGCGGTCCACGATTCTTCTTATCCGGAAGGCTGTATTCGGGAAGCGAGTCCGTACTTTGGTAAACGTACAGTCCCCCGGGCGCCTTTGCCTCGCCTTGCGCCCGAGCTTGCCGGACGGACTGAGTTGTGATCCCTGGAACTTGGCCCGAAAGCCCCGGGGTCATTTGGGAACTGCCGCCGCAACCGGCAAGCACTGCTAGTGTAATTGATGCCATAAGCCCGCATCTCGCTGCGCTAGAAAAATACATGTTAGTTTTCCTCCTGTGGAAGTTCGGAAACAAGGGCGCCAGAATTGCAGAGACTGACCCGGTGCTAAATTCAGCACGCTAACATTATTTGCCGTACGGGTCCGATGGATCGAGCGCGACGCCGTCTGCGCATTGCGTGCCGTTGGCGATAGCGCGAGCTGTGGACCCCTTTAGAAATAGATACTCACCCTTCTCTCAATGACTGGAAGAGGCAATCGGGTAGGGAGGCCAAATAACTGTCGGACTAAGTGACGACCTCTACTCCACGGGACTGACACTATGAGCCAGTTCAGGCGACTGCCAAACGAGCGCCTCCGCTGCCGGCGCCTCGCGGCACTCCCGACGAATGGCCTAGGGCTATGGTATCGGCAAGCTCCGGACGCCGCCAGTATCTAAAAGCGTAAGGCGTGGATTAGCGACGTGGATTTCGTTTTGCGTAGGGCCGTTGAATCGGATCTCGACCAATGCCTAGCGCTGACTACAGACCGCTTTCTGTACGATCCCGAACAGCTGACCATGCTGCGCGACATGTGGTGCCACATCATAACTACCAAGGACGGCATTATGGCGGTACTGGCCGAGGCGTCGCACGTTTCGCACGTCCGCTTCTTCTTCACTGCAGCATTTGTCTCTAACGAGAGTGTGGGTAATTATCACCGCCTTTCGCGTCCGAAGATTGCTCACGCAATGGTGGAGCAGTTCCATCGCGGGGCGCATCCGTTCTTAAGCCGCTTGGAAACCGCGCATGCAAACGCGGCGGGCACGGTCAACGTCGTGCTCGCGCACCATGGATACGAAGAGCGCCACGATGAATCTAATGAAAAGACTCGGGCAGCTACCTACCAATTAGTGCGCAAATATCTGTCGGGGTGGAACCTTCGGACGTACACTAACGAAGTCTTTGCACGAGATTCCAATCGGGACGGTAAGGAAATGGGCGAAGCGCTCGGCTTTCGCACTCGACGCTATACCGAGCAGCAGCTGCGGCATGCGGGTATTCCACCGGATAGGGCGCCGTGGGTATGGACAGCAACGAGGCAAGACGCGTTGAGTAAGCCTGCAGGGCTGGGTCTGGCGTTGATCTTTCTATCATTTTCACGTCCGCGGTTTGGTTTCAGTTTTGCGGAACAGGATACCCTAGAACTCGCGCTCGATGGACACACCGATGAAGGAATAGCGAGTGCGATGAACACCTCCACAGCAACGATCAAAAAACGCTTTCGTGCAATCCACGAAAAGGTCGAGGATGCAACGCTCGATGAACTCACGGCTCTGGTGCGCGAGCCAGCAAAGGTGGGTGTCCGCGGCCCGGAAAGCCGGCGTTGGATATTGAACTATCTTCGAGATCATCATGAGGAAATGCGCCCCTACTCGATGCCGGCATCCAATGGCGCCTATATTTTGCAAAACCAATAGGATGACATTCGCTCTTCGAGACGTCGTCGATTAGGAGCTAGAATCAATGTTCGCTTTGACGCCGGGCCGTTTTTTTTACGATGCGGCCCAATTGGACGCACTGGGCGGATGTGCATCACGTTATAACGGCGAAATGCAGGCCGGCCTCGGTCGTCGTTTCGACACTAAAATGATCGCGACAGGTGGCTCCAAAAACTTTCCGGGTCAGAGACGGGGCTAACTAACGGGGGCGATAGCGGCGTTGCCGTTGACTCTCAGCGTAATATCTATGTGACAAAAACCCTTCATAATACGGTGACGGTGTACTGCAGGAGCGATGGGCAACGTTGCACCCATGCAAACTATTTCCGGCTCCAACACCGGGCTTGTGCAGCCATCTGGAATTGCGGTCCACTGGACGTTGTTTTCGAATCGTTTTGTGATCGGGGGGTGTCGTCTTGAGCCACTTAGCAGAATCGGCAGGTAGCGCCGTAGCCCCGCGCCCCGGCAAAGGGGGCCTCGTTTCGCTGGGCTACGGGTTGCTTCGATCGCGTTGCCCAGAGCGAGCTCTGCGGACCAAGACCGATGCCGTTGACCCCGCGCTCATTGCTCGTTTCTGTAAGAGCCAAAGCCCACAGCCTTGGATCCCACCACCGCCGGAAATCGGCGTTTCTACAGGCGCTTACGCGCCATTACGAGCATCTCAAAACGACCCGAGCGCAGCAGTCGGTCTACGCGCAGTCGTCAGAAGCGGCCGTCGTCGCGGCCTCGATCCGCGAAGTTATTGCAACCCTCGACGAGCAAATCGCTAGCGTGGAGCGGGAGATCCGGGAGCATTTCGACGACCATCCTGATCTTCGCCGCCGGCGCGACCTCTTGACTTCAATCCCTGGAATCGGCGAGACGACCGCTGGAACGTTGCTGGCGGAGATTCCAAATATCGACCGCTTTGAGTCCGCTAAGGCCGTCGCCGCTTTTGCGGGCTTATCGCCACGAGATCGGCGATCCGGGACGTCCATTCACGGCCGTCCACGGCTCTGTAAGACCGGCAACTCTCGCCTTCGCAAGGCGCTCTACATGCCGGCGACCGTGGCGCGGCGTTTCAATCCGACGCTCCGGATCTTCGCGGAGCGACTGCTAAGTGCCGGAAAACACAAACAGCTCGTCATCGGGGCCGTCATGCGAAACCTGCTTGCGCTTGCCTACGGCATGCTTCGCTCCGACGTCGCTTTCGACGCCAATTACGCTTGACACCGAATACGGTATCTATCCCACGCTAACGATCACGGGATAGGAGACAGAGCCGTTTAAAACGAGGCCCCCCTCCATGGCAGCTACGATTCCGCGATCTAAACCTAGCGCAAAGGCTTACGGAAAAGCGCGAAGCCTAACCAACGCAGTACGCGACGCGATCGGCGCGGTTATGCTGCCGCGAGCTGCAGAGTACAAAGGCCGCCTAGCAACACGGCCTCGCGAATCGCGAAGCCGTGTAGAAGGAGGCGATGCGGGGGACTCCTGCTTCGTTAGACTGACGTCCGCACGAGCCAGTTCGTCAAAAACCATGAACTGGGTGAACTACATCGGCGGTGGTTTACACGTGCTACCAACAAGGCGGCACGTGACTATGATTTCTGGATTATCCCCCGCCGCAAAGGGCGAGCCGGCGAGCGGCGTTAGCGCGCCGCTCGTGGCATCGATGGTGTAGGCGTAAATATTGTTGGACTGGGCGTTGGCCTCATAGACGAACTTGCCTTTAGCATCCACTGCCACGCCGGTGGGACCGGCGCCTGCTTCAAACGGCGACCCTGCTACCGGTGTCAGCGCGCCGCTCGTAACGTTGATCGCATAGGCGGAAACATTGTTGGAGCTGGTGCCATCGTTGGTTACGTATACGAACTTGTCCGTGGGATCGATCGCTACATCCCAAGGCCCGGAACCCGCCGCAAAAGGCGACCCCGCCACGCGTGTTAGCGAACCGGTAGAAGCGTTGATCGTGTAGGCCCAAACATTGTTGGAGTTTTCGTTGCCCAGATAAACGAACTTACCCTTGGCGTCGACTGCGATGCCGCTGGGACCCACGCCGGCCGCGAACGGAGATCCCGCAAGTTGCGTTAGCGCGCCCGTGCTCGATCGCCATGACGACTTCGGCCGCGACATTGTCGCACCGATCTTGCAAAGCCTGGTTACTGCCGGTGTCGCCAAGCGCAACTTGCTCTCGCAACTGTGTTATCGGCGGCGCCGCGTCCCCCGGCTTCCAAGGCGCGTCCGAACCATTCCGGTCGTCGACGTCGAGCAGCGGTCGTTGGCGTTTTACGATGAGGTGGCGATATGACCGAACTGCTGCTTCACCGAGTCCGCCGCCAACTGGAAACGCTCAAGCTGACCACGGCCAAAGAGCGCCTCGATGAGCTCGGATCATCAGCACTGGCGGATGCGTCGCCGCTCTGCTACTTGCAGGCTGTGCCGGCGAAAGTTCTAACTCGACGGCAAGCTTGCCCAGCGGAGTCGCGCCGCATGGCGCGGTCGAGGCACGCAGCGCAACGGAAACGGCCAGGCAGCGTTGCAGGCCCAGCTTTTACATTTACCCCAAGGTCACAACCATCACGGTAAATGAGCGACTTACGGTTTATGCCCTTTTGAAGGATGGCACCTTTTCGTATGGTGGTTGTCTCCGGTTCCCTGAGCCTGCAGACTGGACTGCAAGTGGCGGAATCATTCACCGCGTGCATGGAGGCGGGCATTTTGGAAAAAAGGCAGTCTTCTCTGTCGGCGCCGGGATAAGACGAACCCAGTTTGGCCGCGTTAAGGCGGACCCACCTAGACAGCCTGCTACGGCTTAGAAGCGGCAGCACCTCCCTTGCGCTTGCGAAGCCGATAGCTCTCACCCTTGAGATTGAAAACGTGGCTGTGATGCAAGAGGCGATCGAGCAGCGCGCCAGCCAGCGTCGTATCGCCGAGCTCCTCCCTTGGGCGATGCGATACACATCAGCCCGTATTCGGGAGGGGCTCGTCTCGCTTCCGGGCAACCGGCCCGGCTCGGAGGTGGGTCCGCCTTAGCACGGCCAAACTGGGTTCGTCGTATCCCGGCGCCGACACGGGGCCTCGTTTTAAAGCGCTCTCGATCGCATTGCGCTACGCAGCTTAGAGGTTCGTGGAGCATCGACTTTGGGGCTTCGATCGCAGCGCGGGGGGAGGGGAGCCTCGTTTTGACTCGACCAAAGTGCGAACGCAGTCGTGACAGATCCAGCGACGAGGGGCGCCCATCGGCGCCATGGCTACAGGGCCACGGGCCGAGGCAGCGTCATTTAGTCTCCATTTAGCGTTGCCGGCCATGCTTCAGTCGTGCAGGGTCCCTCTCAAAGGCGAACCAGCGCATATTTAGACGCTTAATGGAGACGATCATGAAACGACCTCGGATCATCAGCACTGGCGGATGCCTTGCGGCGCTGCTAGTTACCGGCTGTGCCGGCCCAAGTACCAACTCGACAAACTCGCTCGGCGGAGTCGCGCCTCAGGTCGCGACCGACGTACATAGCTCGCATCCTCTAAGCTCACCGTTTTCTGGTGAGTCTCTCACGGGAACGCGGCGCCATGTTCGGGTAGGATGTCATCACACTCACCCGTGGCGTCACGGCAGATTTAGCGCCAGCGGAGAGGCGAGTGGTCCATATCCCGGCACGTTCACGGCACATGGGAATTGGAGAACTAATGAGTCATGGATACTCCGAAGTTTCGACTTCGAGCGAGTCATTTACGATCAGTTCAGGTAAACGAACATTTAGCGGCCGCCTATCGGGGCAATGTTGCCTACTATAGTGCACTGCCCCGAAATCTCCCTGAGTAACCTAACCTTTGAAATCGAGGGCCACAATTGGACAGGGAATTCCACCGCGGAAATTTCCAAGGAATCGCTTAGCGAATCGTTCCTGTAGTTGAGGATCAACTGACCGCTTAGCGCGAGGCTCCTCGATCGCCGCGCCTGCCGAGGGGGGCGTCGTTTTGGAAGGCTCACCGATTCGCATTGCAGCTCAGAGCGTAGCGCCTCGCAGCCCGGCACCCGGCGGAGCGGGGCCTCGTTTTGAAGCGCCTTGTCTCCTATCCCCGAGTGACGATCACCGCTTAACGCGGATGACGAAGCACCTCATCCAATGTGATCCCGCAAAACTCACCGTCTCCATCAAACACAGAAGCGGCACCGTAAGGCGCCGCTTCATCTATTGCTGCGAAAGGGGGTGAGAAAGCCGCTAGCGCTAGCCTACGGCGCCTTCCATCTCCATCTTGACGAGCCGGTTCAGCTCGACCGCGTATTCCATCGGCAATTCCTTGACGAAGAAGTCGAAGAACCCGTTGACGATCATCGCCGTCGCATCGGCCTCGGAGAGTCCGCGCGACATTGCGTAGAAGAGCTGCTCTTCGCCGATTTTGCTGACGCTGGCCTCGTGCTCGACGGTCGAGCGCTGCTCGTGAATCTTCATCGTCGGCTTCGTATCGCTCGACGATTCCTCGTCCATGATCAGCGCATCGCAGCGGACGCGCGTCTTCGCGCCGACCGCACCCGGATGCACTTCGACTAGCCCGCGGTACGTCGTCTTCCCGCCGTGCGCGCTGACCGATTTATTCGTAACCACCGACGTCGTCCGCGGAGCGGCGTGAATGACCTTCGCGCCCGCATCCTGGTGCTGGCCCTCGCCGGCGAACGCCATCGAAAGGATCTCGCCCCGCGCGCCCTCGCCCATGAGATAGATGGACGGGTACTTCATCGTCAGGCGCGAGCCGATGTTACCGTTGACCCACTCGATCGTCGCATCCTTGTACGCGATCGCGCGCTTGGTGACGAGGTTAAAGATGTTGCGATACCAATTCTGGATCGTCGTGTAGCGGATCGAGGCGCCCTCGTCGGCGATCAGCTCGACCACGGCCGAGTGCAGCGACGACGTCGAAAACTTCGGCGCGGTGCAGCCCTCGATGTAGTGCACCTTCGCACCCTTGTCCGCGATGATCAGCGTACGCTCGAACTGGCCCATGTTCTCGGCATTGATCCGGAAATAGGCCTGCAGCGGCATCGCCACTTCGACGCCCGGCGGCACGTAGATGAAAGACCCACCCGACCACACCGCGGAATTCAGCGCGGAAAACTTGTTATCGCCCGGCGGAATCACCGTCGCAAAATACTTCCGGACGATCTCCGGGTACTTTTTGACGGCGGTGTCCATGTCGCAGAAGAGCACGCCCTGTTCGTCGAGCGCCTTGCTCGTGCTGTGGTAGACGACTTCGCTCTCGTACTGAGCCGAGACGCCGGATAAAAACTTGCGCTCGGCCTCCGGGATACCCAAGCGGTCGAACGTCCGCTTGATGTCCTCGGGGACATCGTCCCAAGAGCGCTCCGTCTGATCCGTGGATTTTACAAAATAGTGGATGTCTGAGAAGTCGATCTCGCTCAGGCGCTTGGTGTCGCCCCACGTCGGCATCGGCTTGGAGAGGAAGAGGTCGTAGGCCTTGAGCCGGAACTCAAGCATCCAAGCAGGCTCATCCTTCATGCGGCTGATCCGCTCGACGATCTCCCGAGTCAGCCCCTTGTCCGACTTAAAGACGTAGTTCTCGGTGTCGTGGAACCCGTGCCGGTAATCCTCGATGAGCTGGGCCGGCTTCACCGTCGGAGCGTCTAACTTCAATGCCATGGCCTACTCAGCGTAACCCCCAGGGCGAACATAGTCAAGATAATGAAGTGCTACCTTTAAATACCTGTGAATTGGTCGTGGAAAAACCCTTTACACGGGGGGGTGTAGGGGGTATGATTGGCGCCGGCCCTTTTTTAGGGTAGGTACAAGGTCCTCCGGTTCCAGGCTCGAGGCGAGCCGGCCAGGGGTCCACGGTTGAAAGGGAGGGCGCGCCCATCGCGCCATAGCGGCGAGTCGCCCGCGCACCGAACAAAAGCGCCGGCAAGAGCTCGTCGATAGGTCGGGGGAACGGCTGCACCGCAGCCGCCAGCCGACGTCCGGAGGTGGGATTCCTCAAGGGTCAAGGAGACCTGTACAAATTGAAGGCACTCGGCAGGCACATCGTGTGCGAGCTCTCGGGCTGTCATCCTGCATTACTTTCTGACATCACCGGCATTGCAGCCATGATGAACGCGGCCGCCAAGGCCGCCGGCGCTACTATTATGGAGAGCGCATTTCACCGATTTGAGCCGCAGGGCGTCTCTGGAACGGTCATCTTGGCCGAATCCCATCTTTCGATCCACACCTGGCCCGAAATGGGCTACGCGGCGATGGATTTCTATACGTGCGGCGATCATACCGACCCGTGGCTTGCTTGCGACTACGCCGCTCGGACGCTCGCTGCCAAGAGCGTGTTGGCAACCGAGCTCAAGCGCGGCATCGAAAAAAGCGACGGTGAATTTACTCACGTCATCGATCGCAACGCAAGCGCAGAAACGCTTTCGGCGTAACAATAATCACCTTTATCACGTTGCAATTTGGGAGGCGCAATGCGCCTTCCGTCTAATTCCTTTACGCACAAAATACGGTTACCGCTCTCAGGAGTGAGGGAGAAACGATTCTCATGCGTTCACATATGATTCGAGCCGGCATCACCGCAATCGCGGCGACCGTCGCGCTAGCGGCATGCGCTAGCCACGGTCTCGTGCCGTCATCGTCGGGCGGGCTCGGTCAAAGCGCGCTCAGCCCCACGGCGCTCAACGATTCGCTAGTCCAGCCCGCGGTTACGACCTGCGCCAAGTCCCCGCCGCAGTACTGGTGGTTATACAAAGGGTCGTGCGATCCGAAGATCACGCTGAAGTCGACGGGTGCGAGCTTCACGCTAGCGCAGTACGACAGCATCACGGTCAAAGGTTCGATTGGGAAAAACAATACTAAAGGCATGGCGACGATCACGCTGGCCGACGCCACCGATACCAACGGCGATATCACGAAGTGGAAGGGCAAGGTCTTCCCGAAATACCTCGCTAAAGGTAAGACCTTCATCTACGCCGTCGCGGTGAATCAAAGCACCCAGACCATCAAGCCCGTGACTGGCGGCAACAAGCCGATTTTGCAGTACGTCATCACCGACACGAAGGGCCTTCCCGGCAAGAGCTGCGGCGTCGCGCTGCTGACCGAAGAGACGAACGGCAAGTTCGTGTGGTCGTCGTTCCCGGGCACGTTCGCCGCCAAGGGCAACACCGTAACGATCACGCAGTACGCCGTGCCCGCCGGCTTCGAAATTCCCCCGAAAACGCCGCTGTATTTCGGCGTGAACTGCTGGAACGCTTAAGATACCCATCGCGCACTAGATCTCGTTCGCGGACAAGAGCCCTGCCGGAAACGGCGGGGTTCTGCTTTTTGGCGGCCAATCTAGGGCGGGCATGCCCAAGACGCAGTACTGGCAGTGGTACGTCGAAGAGTTCGCGCCCACCGAGCAGCATCGTCACGCGATCAACGAGCTGTTCTTCTCGGGGCGCACGGAGTTTCAGGAAGTCGCGGTGCTGAGCTCGCCGGTCTTCGGCAAGATGCTCGTCATCGACGGCGACACGCAGAGCTCTCAAGTTGACGAGCGGATCTATCACGAGAGCCTCGTGCACCCGGCGCTCGCCGGGGCCGCCGATCGCTCCGAGGTGCTTATCCTTGGCGGCGGCGAGGGCGCGACGCTGCGCGAAGTCTTGCGTTCCCCGCACGTCGGGCGCGCCACGATGGTCGATATCGACGGCCGCGTGATCGAGCTTTCCAAAGAGTTTCTTCCGGAATGGTCCGCGGGCGCGTTCGACGATCCGCGAGCGCACGTCGTCGTCGGCGATGCGCTCGCCTACATGCGCGATCGCGGCGACCGCTACGGCGTCATCCTCTCCGATCTCACAGAGCCGCTCGAGGATTCTCCGAGTAACCCGCTCTTTAACGAGGAGGTCTTCGCGTTGATCAAATCGCGGCTGCTCGAGGGCGGTATCTACGCGTTGCAGGCGAGTACCGCGGGCGTTCACAACGCGGCGCTGCACTGCAAGATGTCGCGCACGCTGCGCCGCCACTACAAGTACGTCGCGTCGTTCTACACCCACGTGCCGGCGTTCGATACCGATTGGGCGTTCCTCGCGTGCAGCGATCGAGTGGACCTCGCCCGCCTCGAATCTCACGCGATCGAGAGCTACTGCGCAACGCTTGCCGGGGACAGTTTTTTTTACGACGCGCAGACACACCGGCGGCTCTTTTCGCTGCCGCTCTACTTGCGCCGGATGCTGGCCTCCGGCGGGGATACTTTTTAACGAGAAGAAAGGCGACGAGATGAGCATCGATTTCTCACGCGCGCCCCATGCCTGGGAGAAGGAGAAGAGCAACTTCGTTGCGCTCCTGGACCTGAAGCTCGAGCGCGTCGAGCACGGTAAGGCCGTGATGCGCATGCCGTATCGCGCCGAAGTCACCAACGGCACGGGCGCGGTGCACGGCGGGGCGATCGTCAGCCTCTGCGATACGGTCTTTTACGTCGCGCTCGCCTCGATTTACGGCCGCGAGCAAGATACCACGACGATTGCGCTGCAGTGCAACTTCCTCGCGCCGGCGGGTCCGCCACACGATCTCGTCGCCGAGGCGCGCGTCCTGCGCGGCGGCCGCCGGATCGTCTACGGCGAGGTCTACGTCCGCAGCGGCACGGAGATCGTCGCGCACGCCACCCTCGATTTCCTTAACAGCTACCCCAAGGAGAAGCCGGCGAAGTCCGGCCACTTCACGCCCCCCGAGTAGCAGCCCAGCCCGGTGTCATCTAACCCTATCGAAGGATGGGTACGAACGGAGCATGCCACGGAAGCATCGCTACAGCGACAAAGAGCACCGTCAGGTCGAGCACATCAAGGAAAGCGAAGAGGCGCGCGGCCACTCGCCGGAAGAGGCCGAGGGCATCGGCTATGCGACCGTCAACAAGCAGAACCCCGAGAAGCATCGCTTCACCGCCAAGGAAGACCGGCAGGCGGAGCACATCATGGAATCCGAGGAAGAACGCGGAAAGTCCGAGTCGGAGGCAAAGCGCATCGCCTACGCCACGGTAAACAAGCACCGCTCCTAGGCCCACCCGCGAAGGCCCTCTCCAGCCGGCAGGCTTTTAGCCTGCGTTATCGTGAAAACCGGCTGCCGTGGCCACCGACGATTTGAAGCGAACCGCTCTGTACGACGATCACGCCCGCGCCGGCGCGCGCCTCGTGCCGTTCGGCGGCTTCGAGATGCCGGTGCAGTACTCGAGCATCCTCAAAGAGCACGACGCCGTGCGGCATCGCGCCGGCCTCTTCGACCTTTCCCATATGGGGCAGTTCTGGCTCACCGGAGGCGCGGTTGCGGAGTGGGCCGATACGCTGACGATTAACTCCGTCGCGACGATGAAGCAATGGCAAGCGCGTTACAATATTTTCTGCAACGATGCCGGCGGCGCGGAGGACGACACGATCTTCTACTGCCTCGACGATCGCTGGCTGCTCGTCGTCAACGCGTCGAACGCCGATAAAATGTGGGAACATATCAACGCCTTCGTTCCCGAATACGGCGTGTCGCTCGAGAATCGTCACGGGAAGGACGCGCTGATCGCAATTCAAGGACCCCTGTCGGTGAAGATGCTGCAGCCGCACGTTCCCGGCGTCGATCTCGCGGCGATGAAGTACTATTTCAGCGCCCGCGCCAGCGTCAACGGCGTGCCGGCGGTCATCGCGCGAACCGGCTACACCGGTGAAGACGGCTTCGAACTCTTCATCGACGGCGACCGCGCCTCGCAGCTCTGGCAAGAACTGCTCGAAGCACACGCAGGCGAAGGGCTCGAGCCCTGCGGCCTCGGCGCGCGCGACGTGCTGCGGCTCGAAGCCGGCATGCCGCTCTACGGCCACGAGCTCACCGCGGAGATCACGCCCGTGCAAGCCGGCCAGCTCTGGGCGCTTAAGCTGAACAAGCCGAACTTTATCGGCAAAGAGGCGCTTAAAGCGCAGATCGATCGCGACGACTATCCGAGAATCATCGGCCTCGTGATGAACGGGCGCGCGCCCGCCCGCGAAGGGTACCCGGTCGTGCGTCACGGTCGCCGCGTCGGCGAGATTCGCAGCGGCTCGATCGCGCCGTCGGTCGAGAACAAGAACATCGCCACCGCGCTCGTCGAGCGAGATTCCGCCGTCCCGCACACGGAGCTGGGCGTCGAGATCCGCGGCACGGTGCACAACGCAACGGTCGTGCCGTTGCCTTTTTACAAACGTCCCAAGTAGCGATAAGGAGAGAACGTGGCGCAGCCTGAGGATCTGCTCTTTAGTAAAGAACACGAATGGGTTCGCCTTGACGGCGACACCGCGACGATCGGCATCACCGACTACGCGCAAGGCTCGCTCGGCGATATCGTCTACGTCGAGCTGCCCAAGGTCGGTGCGACGATCGAGCAGTTCGGCAACGTTGGCGTCGTCGAATCGGTCAAGGCCGTCTCGGATCTCTTCACCCCGATCTCCGGTGAGGTCGTCGAGATCAACGGTACGCTCGACGACGATCCCGCGGCGGTCAACCGCGAGCCCTACGGCGCCGGCTGGCTCATCAAAGTCCGCCTTCGCGACAACGGCGAGACGGCCAATCTCCTCAGCCCCGCCGAATACGAGCTGCTCGCCGCCGAATAGCCGCCAACCGCGCAAAAACGCGCTAGTGGAACAGGCGGCGCAGCGAGGCGATCAGCGCGCCGGCGCGCGCCGGTCGATCGGCGACGAACGTCCAAAGGTCGCCGTCGGGCGTTAGCGTTCCCCGGGCGCCGACGGCTCGCGCCCAGTTCTGCACTTCGTCGCGACCGCCGAGCAGCGCCCAGCGAACGCCGGCGTTGGCGAGTTGCCGGTCGTAATGGAAGTAATCGCCGCCCGCCCAAGACGGAATCCCCGCGATCCGCTCGCGGGTATCGAAGTTGATGTGGTAGACCCAAAAATAATCGCCGTAGATCATCCGGACTTCGCGTTGCGCGAGCAGTGCGCGCAAGCGTTCGTCGTCTTTGAGTCCCTGCGTGAGCTCGGTGCGCGTCTTCGTTCCCGGCAGGCTGTAAAGCCAAAAGTTCGGCAGCGTCACGAGCACGATCGCTGCGACGGCTGGCCATTTCCGAAAACTCCATAACGTTGCCACGGCGATCGCGCACGCGACCGGAACGACGAGATAGAGCGGCGCGATGTAGCGAACCGTCCAGCCTCGCATCGAGCCCGCTTGCGAGCCGGCGTAAAGCAGGAGGACGCCGGCGAAGACGAGCCAGATCAGTTGCCACGCGTCTGCGTATCTTCCGTTCCGCCTGGACGCGACGATAAGGCCCACGGCGACGATCGCATATCCGAGGATCAGCGGTGTCGAGAGCGACCACCAGCCGGCCGGTTCGTGGAAGAGCAGCTTCGGCACTTGTGTCGCGACGAACCACATGACGTTGTTGACGACCACCGCGCCGTTTGGCGCCGCTTGCGACGCCCAGTTGTGCGTCAGGGAGGCCGCCCCGTTGGTCGCATTTCCGATAATAAACGGCACCGCACCGACGACAAAGCCGATCGCCGCGACGCCCGCTTCGGGTAGCGTCGCGCCGCGCCGGCGCCAGGCGATCCAAATAAGGACCGGCAGTGAAATCATTAGCGTCTGCAGCGATATCCAAATGCCGAAGCCGGCGCTCAGTCCGAACGCGACGCGCTGCCACGTGCGCCCCTCTTGCCGCCAGAGCGTCGCGAGCCAGAGCGTCGCGGCACACGACGCCATGATCTCGCCGTACGCCCACGGCACGTAGGTGACCGTCATGAACTGTTCGGGCGGCACGACGACAAAGATCATTGCGACGCAGGCGAGCCGCTCGCCAACCAGCGCGCGCAAGAAGAGCCAGGAAAAGATCAGATAGAGCGCGCCCCAGGTGAGGCCGGTGAGCGCCAAGCCGACGCGCCCATCGCCCAAGAGGTGGAAGTAGCCGGCGGCCACGTAACAGCTCGCGGCGCTCAGCCGCGTACCGCCGGGGAAGAAGAGCGGATGGGCTCCCGCCGCCACGCGGAACGCGCAGAGCCCCGCCAGCGTGCCGTCGGAATCGATCTGAAAGAGCGCCAGCGGAAAATAGAGCGCCGCTCGCAGCAATACGCCCGCCGCTACCAGTGCGATACCGAGCCGCGCCACGCTGCTCGCTTTCTTTACGAAGGACCCGGCGGCCTCGCGACGCAACCATCGTATTCGAATGTACGCACCCCACACGCAACGCGACATCGAGGAGATGCTCGCAGCGGTCGGCGTCGAGAGTCTCGACGCGCTGCTGCGCGTTCCCGAAGAGATCGCGCTCAAAGCAAAACTCGACGTGGTTCCGGCGCTGCCCGAGTATCAAATTCAACGCCGCTTCGAGCGCTTCGCGGAGAAGAACGCCGGCGTGGGCTATCGGTCCTTCCTCGGGGCCGGCTCCTACAACCATTACGCGCCGCCGGCGATCGCGGCGCTGGCGATGCGCGGCGAGTTTCTCACCGCCTACACGCCCTATCAAGCCGAAGTTTCGCAAGGTTACCTGCAAGCGATCTACGAGTGGCAGACGTACATCTGCCTGCTCACCGGGATGGAGCTGGCCAACGCCTCGGTCTACGACGGCGCGACCGCCCTTGCCGAAGCGGCGATCATGGCACTGGGCGCCACGGGACGCCACAAGATTCTCGTTTCGCGCGCCGTCCATCCGAACTATCGCGCCGTCCTGCGCACGTATTGCGATGGGCTCGACGTCGCCGTCGATGAGATCCCCATTACCGAGGACGGCGCTACCGATCTCGGCGCATTGGCAACCGCGGTCGGCGGCAAAGAGTACGCTGCGGTCGCGCTTCAGTCGCCGAATTTCTTCGGCTGCGTCGACACCCTGACAAAGGACGCGCAAGAAGCGATCGCCGGCAGCGGCACGGTGCCGATCGCCGTGGTTGCCGAAGCGCTCTCGCTGGCCGCGCTGGAACCGCCGGCCGCCTGGGGCGCGCAGATCGTCGCCGGGGAGGCGCAGAGCTTCGGCGTCGCGCAGGCCTACGGCGGCCCGTACGCCGGCTTCATCGCCTCCACCAAAGAACACATGCGCCGGATCCCCGGCCGCCTCGCCGGTAAGACCGTCGACAACGCCGATCGCACCGCCTACGTGCTAACCCTGCAGGCGCGCGAGCAGCACATTCGCCGCGAACGCGCGACCTCGAACATCTGCACGAATCAGGCGCACTGCGCGCTGATCGCGACGATCTACCTCGCACTGTTGGGCAAGACCGGTCTGCGCGATGCCGCGGCCCTCAATCTGGCGCGTTCGCGCGAGCTCGCGAGCGCGGTCGCCAACGTCGACGGCGTGACGCTCAAATACGCGACGCCGTTCTTCAACGAGTTCGTCGCCGACGTCGGGCGGCCGGCTGCCGAGGTCCTCGAATCGCTCGAGGAGCTCGGAATCCTCGGCGGGGTCGACCTGGGACGCTTCTACCCCGAGCTTGCATCGTGCATCCTGATGACCGCGACCGAACTGACGACCACCGCCGATATCAACGCCCTCGCCGCCGCCCTCGACGGAGCAATCAATGTCCACGCTCACATCTAGCAAATCCGCCGAGCCGCTCATCTTCGAGCTCGGCCAAGAAGGGCGCGCGAACCGCTACCTCGAGGAAGGCAAAGCGCTCGACACGTTTCTGCCCAAATCGCTCGTGCGCGAGGATCTGCCGCTGCCCGACAACAGCGAGCTCGACGTCGTGCGCCACTACACGCGGCTCTCCCACCGCACGTTCGGCATCGACCTCGGCTTCTATCCGCTGGGCTCGTGCACGATGAAGTACAACCCGCGCGTGAACGACGCGATCGTCGCCAAGCGCGAGTTCGCGCAGCTGCACCCGTTCGTTCCCGATGCGCTCGCGCAGGGTGCCCTGCAGATCATGTACGAGCTGGAGCGTTCGCTCAGCTCGCTCTTCGGGATGGCGGCGTTCTCACTGAATCCCTCGGCTGGCGCGCACGCGGAGCTCGGCGCGCTGCTGATCGCGAAGAAGTACTTCAAGGAGCGCGGCGAGACACAGCGCGACAAAGTGATCGTCCCCGACACCGCGCACGGCACGAATCCCGCCTCGGCGGCGATGTGCGGCTTCAAGGTGATCTCGCTGCCGAGCAGCGAGCGTGGGCGCGTCGGCGTCAGTGAGATTCGCGCGGTGCTCGGCCCCGATACCGCCGTCTGCATGATGACTAATCCCAATACGCTCGGGCTCTTCGAAGACGAGATCGCGCAGATCGCGGCCGCCGTGCACGAAGCCGGCGGCTTGATGTATTACGACGGCGCCAACGCCAATGCGATCATGGGCTATACGCGTCCGGGCGACATGGGCTTCGATCTCATGCACCTCAACACGCATAAGACCTTTACAATTCCGCACGGCGGCGGGGGTGCCGGCCACGGCCCGCTCGGGGTCGCGGCGCACCTCGTCGACTATCTGCCGACGCCGGTCGTCACCGCGACCGCACGCCCCAACGGCGAGAGCGGCTCGGCCGCCAGCGACCGGCTGACCTTCGGGCTCGATTTCGACCGGCCGAAGTCGATCGGCCCACTGCGAAGCTTCTGGTCGAACTTCGCGCACGTCGCGCGCGCGCTGGCCTATCTGTATGCCAACGGCGAAGAGGGGCTCAAGCGCGTCTCGCAGCTCGCGGTGCTCAATGCGAACTACCTGCGCGTGAAGATCGCGGAGTTTCTCGAGACGCCGTATCCCGAGATCTGCCGGCACGAATTCGTCGCCTCGGCGCAGGAGCTCAAAAAAGATCACGGCGTGCGCGCGCTCGATATCGCGAAGGCGCTCCTGGACCACGGCTACATGGCGCCGACGATGTATTTCCCGCTCATCGTGCCGGAGTGTTTGATGATCGAGCCGACGGAGACCGAATCGAAAGAGACGCTCGACGAGTTCGTCGAGGCGCTGCGCCACATCGTCGAGCAGGCGAAGACGAATCCGCAGGCGTTGCTCGACGCGCCGCTCACGACGGTCGTCGGACGCGTCGACGAGACGCGCGCCGCCCGGCAGCCCGATCTGAGGTGGCGAGCGCCCAACTAAGGCGCCTCCCGAAGCGGCGCACGTCTTGACGGCGAGCGCGCCACGTCCTACTATGTTCTTGCAGAATATATTTGCAAGGAGAATACTTTCGTTGAGCGCCGCCACCTTCTACATTCTCGTGACGCTGGCCCAAGGCGATCGCCACGGCTATGCGATCATCAAAGAAATTCAAGACCTCACGGCGGGCGAAGTCGCCTTGCTTCCCGGGACGCTCTACCGTCTGATCGGCCAGCTTTGCCGCGATAAGTGGATCGTCGAGGTGCGCGGCGCACCGAGCGACGATCCGCGCCGGCGCTACTACCGGCTGACGCCGGGTGGTCGCAAAGCGCTCGCCGTCGAAGTCGCGCGGCTCGAAAGCATGGTCAAGCTCGTGCGAAAGAACCGGCTGCTGGCCGGCGACGCGTAGCGACGATGGCAGCAAGCGTCGCGTTCTACCGCGCGCTCCTGCGGCTCTGCCCGCGCGCCTTTCGGAGCAGCTACGGCGAGGAAGCCGCGGCGACGTTCGCCGAGGAGATCGCGCGTCTGCACGACGATCGCGATCGAACGGAGGCAATGAGTTTCGCGCTTGCCGCCTATTTCGACATCGTCGCGACCGCGCTGCACGAACACGTGGCGATCGTCGGGGGCGATGTCGCCTTTGCGCTGCGTTTGATGGCGAAGTCGTGGCTCTCGTCCGCAATCGTGATCGCCACGCTTGCACTCGCGATCGGGATCGGCGCCACGGTCTTCAGCGCGATCGAGGCGGTGCTGCTCGCGCCGCTTCCGTACGACGATCCCTCGCAACTGGTCTTCATCTTCGATCGTCCCTACGACCAGCCGGCGCAGCACGGCTCCGAAACGAGCCTGCCGAACACCTTGGACTGGCCGAAGCTCGCGCAGTCGTTGAGCTCGGTCGGTTCGTATGCCAACTGGATGCCCACGCGCACCGGCGTCGCGCTGCCGCAGGCGATTCCCGGGCAAGTCGTTACCGGCGATTTCTTTGCAACGCTCGGCGTTCGCCCGCGCCTGGGGCGTCTCTTGGACGAATCCGATGCGCGGCCGGGCGCGCCGCGTACGATCGTGATCTCGGAATCGTACTGGCGCACCGCGCTCGGCGCGTCGCCGGACGTCCTTGGAACGCATCTCTCGCTCAACGATCTCTCCTACCGCATCGTCGGCGTCTTGCGGGGCGATTTCGCGATGCCCCGCGACTCGTCGCTCGGCGGATACGGCAGCGACGTCTATCGGGCCCTCGCGAACAATGCCTCGCCGCGCGAATCGCACTATCTCATTACCATCGCCCGGCTGCGCCCCGGCCTCTCGGCGCAGGCGGCCGCGGCCGACATGGATCGCGTCGGCGCGTTGCTGCGCGCGCGTTATCCGGTTGCCGATGCGAATCTCGCGCAGCATGTGATCCCGATGAGCGAGCAGCTCTTCGGCCCGGCGCGGATGATGCTCGGCATCGCGCTCGCCGCGGTCATCGGCATCGTGCTGATCGCGTGTCTGAACGTCTCGAATATCCTGCTCGGGCGCGTCGCCGACCGCGAGCGCGAGCTCTCGATACGCTTCGCGGTGGGCGCCTCGCGCAAACGGCTGATCGCCCAGCTTTTCGTCGAGAGCACGGTGCTCGCGGCGGCCGGAGGCGCCGTCGGGCTCGTCCTCTGCGCGCTGTTGGTGCGCGTCGTGCCGGCATTCAACTTGAACCTCCCGCGCATCGTTGGCGTCCACGTGAGCCCGCTCGTCGTGCTCTTCACGCTGGGCGTGACCTGCGCGTGCGCAATCGGCATCGGCACCCTGCCCGCCCTCACCCTCAGCCGTCCGCGTTTCTCCGGGTCGAGCGGAAAGCTCACCCGCTCGGTCGCCGTCGTGCTCGAACTCGCGCTCGCGCTGGCGCTCGTGACCGGATCGGGCCTGCTCGTGCGCAGCTTCATCGCGCTCTCGGCGATCGACGTCGGCTTCGCCTACGACGGCGTCGTTGCGACCAACGACGTGATGCTGCCGATGCGACGTTATCCCACGGCGGCGTCACGGCTCGCCTTCGCGCACGCGCTCGTTGCGCGGCTGGCGGGCGTGGCGGATCTGCAGTCGCCCGGGCTGATGGTATCGACCCCGCTCTCGGGCGAAAACTACAATGCCGAAGAGTACCGCGTCACGGGGCGCCGGGTCGATCCGAAGCACAAGCAGACCGTCGAATATAACGCCGTGACGCCGGGCGGCCTGCAATCGCTGCGCCTGCATCTCTTGCGGGGACGCCTGATCGATGACGGCGATACGGAGCGATCGGCGCCGGTCGCGGTCGTCACCAAGGCGTTCGTGCGTCAGAACTTTTCGAACGGTAATCCGATCGGGCAGCGCATCGTGATCGCGTACGGCGCGAACCCGCCGTGGGGACGCACGATCGTCGGCATCGTCGACGACTTCAAGATGGAGTCGTTGACGGAGGCACCGATGGCGCAAGTGATCGTTCCCTTCTATCAAGACGTGATGCCGATGTTCCAAGTCGTGGGGCGAACGCACCGGGATGCCGCTGCGGTATCGGCCGAGATCTCGCAGGCGATCCGCTCGGTCGATCGCGAGATCCCCGGACGGCGCGCGGGTTCGTACGCGGCCTTCATCTCCGAACAGCGTTCGAGCGCATCGACGGCGGCGTGGATGCTCGGCTTCATGGCGTTGGTCGGACTACTGCTCGCGGGGCTGGGAACGTACGGCGTCGTGACCTATACCGTGGGCCGGCGCGCGCGAGAGTTCGGCGTTCGCCGCGCGCTCGGCGCGAAGGCGTGGACGATCGCCTCGAGCGTCTTCGTGCAAGTTGCGGTTCTGTTGCTGGCGGGAACGCTGCTGGGATTCGTCCTCTCGGCGGCGAGCGCCGCCGCGATCTCGACGCTGCTCTATCGCGTCTCGCCGTTCGATCCGCCGACCTTCCTCGCGGTCGCGGCGGCGCTCGCATTCACGGCGTTCGGTGCGGCGCTCGTGCCCGCGGTGCGCGCGATGCGAACCGATCCCGTCGCCGTTTTACGGCACGAATGAGCTACTCGTAACGCAGCGCCAGCGCCGGATCGACGCGCGTGGCGCGCAGCGCCGGCAGCAGCGCGGCGGCGGCCGCGCAGCCGAGGAGCAGCGCAATGACGCTGGCGAAAGTGAGTGGGTCCAAGGGTGAGACGCCGTCGAGCTGGGGCGCGATCGCGCGTCCCGCGACGATGGCGATCGTGGTTCCCAGCGCAATGCCGAGCGCGCTGACGAGCAGAGCGCGGCGCAGAACGTCGCCGAGCACGTCGCGCGCGCGCGCGCCGAGCGCGCGGCGAACGCCGAACTCGCGATAACGCTGCGTCACGCTGAACGAGACGACGCCGAAGACGCCCGAAAGCGCGAGCAAGAACGCGACCGCGGCCAGCGCGCCGAGCAGCACGACCGAGGAGCGCGGCGTCGATGCGGCGTCGGCGATCAGCTCGGAGATCGTGTAGACGTGCGGCGTGACGATCAGCGGATCCGTCTGCGCGACGACCCGATCCAACGCACGGTCGAGTCCCTGGGTGCTCAGCGAATCGCTCGAAACGACGACTTCGACCACATTGGGTCCGACTTGCGAGAAGGGAAGGTAGTACATCGGCGGCGCGGGACGGCTGAGCCGCTGCTGCTCGTTGGCCACCACTCCGACGATCGTTGCGGTCCCTCGTCGCGCGCCGTTCCACCCCGAGATGCGTAAACGCGTGCCGATCGGGTTACGATCCAGCAAGTACTTCCGGACGAACGCCTCGTTAACGACCGCGACGCGCTGCGACGCGCCGGTGTCGCCGGCCGAGAACGCGCGTCCGCGCAGCAGCGGCAGGCCGAGAATGCGGAAATACGCGGGCGTTACGGCGTTGAGGTGCGCGTCGGGCTGGTCGTCGATCGGATATGTCTTGCCGACGATGCCGACGGTGAACGTAACGATCACCTGGGAGAGCGGATAGGAGACGGATAGCGCGGCCGCCTTGACGCCGGGAATCGTGCTCACGCCTGCGAGCAGAGAATCGCCGAAGCGAAGCCGCGCGGGCAGCTCCCGGTAGCGCGTCGAGGGCAGGCCGATCGCTTCGCTGACCAGGACGCCTTGGGTTCGCACGCCGAGATCCGGGTGCGTCAGCACGTAGAAGCTGCGCACGGTGAGCCCCGAAAGGACGACGAGCACCAGCGTAACGGCGAGTTCCACGACGACGAGGGTCGAGCGCAAGAGCGCTCCGGCGGAGCGATCGCCGCTGCGCCCCGCGGCCTCGAGCGCGCCGGACAGGCGTTTCTGCGCGAGCGCCGCGACCGGCCACATTCCTGAGAGTATCGTCACCGCGGCGACGAGCGCCACCGCGTAGAGCAGAACGCTGCCGTCAATCTGCACCGAGTCGATGCGCGGCAGCGTTCGTAAGACCGTCGCCGTCAAGAGATGAAGGCCCCCGTACGCGAGCCCGATCCCGATTGCGCCTCCTGCGGCCGCGAGCACGCCGGTTTCGGCAAAGAGCTGGGCGCCCAGGCGCCCGGCCGACGCGCCGAGCGACGCGCGCAGCGCGAACTCGCGCTCGCGCGTCGAGGCGTCGGCGAGCAGCAGGTTCGCGACGTTGGCACACGCGATCAACAGCACCGCGACGACGGCGGCGAAGACCGTCCACAACGCCGCCGAGACGTTGCCGAAGAAGGCCGAGCTCATCGAGTCTACGCCGAAGACGATGCCCGCGTCGTTGCGCGCGTAGCGCTTGGCCAGCCGCGCCGAGGCGAGCTTGAGATCGGCGGTCGCCGATTGCATCGTCGCCCCCGGCGCCAGCAGCGCGATCGCGCCCAAATAGCGCGCGCCGCGCTGCGTGGGGGGCACCGTATTGGGCAGCGGTACCCAGAAGTCGTCACGGTCGAGCGATCCCGCATCGGGTGCGGGTACGCGCACATTCGGCGCGACGCCGACGACCTCGATCGGAACGCCGTCGAAGCCGATGCTCTTGCCGATCGCGTTTGGATCGGCGCCGAGCTGCGCGCGCCAGAGCCGCTCCGAGATAATCGCGCGGCGCACGCCGGGGCGTCCGTCGGCCGGCGTGAAGAAACGCCCGAGTGCCGGCTTCAATCCGAGCACCGAAAAATAATTCCAGCTCACGTCCATGCCGTCGATCTCGCGCGGCTTGCCGCTGCCGGTGAGCACCGCCGAATCCTGCGCTTCACCGGCGATTGCTGCCAACGTCGTCGTGTTGGCGCGCAAGTCGGAGAGGTCGGGAATCGAAAGCGCGCTGCCCGCAACCCCGCGCTGGTCGTGATTTTCGATAACCGCCAGACGGGCGGCGTTGGGATAGGGCAGCGGCTTGATGAGGACCGCGTCGAGCACGCTGAAGACCGCGACGTTCGCCCCGATGCCGAGCGCAAACGAGGCGACGACGACCGCGACCAGGAGCGGAAGACGGCGCAGGCGGCGGACGCCAAAGCCGACGTCGCGTGCGAGCGTATCCGCGCGCATCGCCAGGCCCGTGACGACGATATCGAGTGCGGCTTGCCAGGCGCCGGAGCCCTGATCGGAGAGATCGGCGAGAATTTGATCGCGAAACTCGGCGCGAAAGTCGGCGGGATAGGCGAGCAGCGCGAGGCGAACGAGCCCCAATCCGTTCACGTTGCGCGCCCGGGAAGCAGCTCGAGATCGCGTGCCATGCGCACCAAGTCGTCGAGCCGCGCGGCCTCCGCGCGGGCGATGCGCCTACCGCGCGCCGAGAGGCGATAACGCCGCCGGCGCGAGTCGATGCCATCTTCGGGAAGCTCGGTGATCCAGCCGTTGACGAGCATCTGCCGGATGATCGGGTAGAGCGTGCCTGGCGTCAGCCGCACGGAGCCGCCGGTCAGGCTTGCGACGGTTTTCGCGATCGCGTAGCCGTGCGTTTCCTCGCGCGCCAGCGAGAGCAGCACGTAGAACGCGCGGGGGCTCAACGGAAGAAGATCGTTGATATCGTTTGATGATGGCACGTTCGACCTCGAGCAAAAATGCAAATAGGTTGAACGTCACTATATCCACTTTCGTTCGAGATGTCAACGCGCGCGCTTGACAGCGCGGCGATGCTGGATATATCATGGTTGCGATATATCCACTTTGGTTATAAGGAACGACAATGCTCAATCGCCGCCAGGACCCGGCACCGCTCTTACCGCTAGCGAGCAGCGCCTTTCACATTCTGCTCGCGCTCGCCGAAGGCGAACGCCACGGCTACAGCATCGGGAAGGCGGTCGAGGCCACGACCGGCGGCCAGATCAATCTCGGGCCCGGTACGCTCTACCGGCAGCTCAAGCAGATGTCCAACGACGGCTGGATCGTCGAAATCGAACGCAACGACGACGACGCGATGCGGCGCCGCTATTATCGTTTGACGCCCTGGGGCCGCAAGATCGCGCAAGCCGAAGCGGCGCGCTTGGCGCACCTCGTCGAGGTGGCGCGTTCGCGCCGCTTGCTTCCCGTAGGCGCTTAGGTTCGCAAAACGTGGACGTCATTCGCGCGCGCTCGCGGCGTCTGCCGAAGTGGCCCTACGCAATTGCCGTGGGGCTCGTCGCCCTCATCGCCATCGGCTGGGCGCTGCGCGGCACGGGCGCGCATGCCGGTGCGACCGTCGAGCGCACGACGCTCGTTACCGACGTCGTGCGCGAAGGCACCCTCGTGCGCTCGGTGAGCGCGCAGGGAACGTTCATGCCGGATCGCGTGCGCGTCGTAGCGGCCACGCAGAGCGGCGTGATCGATCAGCTCTTCGTCAAGCCGGGGAGCGTGGTCGTGCCGGGAACCGTCGTCGCTCAGATGGAGAATCCGTCGCTCGATGCGGCCGCGCGCGACGCGCACGCGCAGCTCGCGGTGGCCCGAGCGGATCTGGAAAGCGCGCAGCAGCAGGCACGGACCGAGCAGCTGACGCAGCAGGGCGTGCTCGATAGCGCGCAGGCGCAGATGGAGCAGAGCGCGCTGCAAGCGCAGTCGCTGGCGACGCTGCACCGCCGCGGCCTCGTCGCCGACGTGCAGTATCGTCAAGCGATCATTGCCTCGCGCAAAGATAGCAACGACGTGCGCATTCAAAACGCGCAGCTCGGCGCCGCTTCGGCCGACGCGCGGGCGAAGGTCTCCGCAGCGCAGGCACGCGTCGTGCAGGCGCAAGCGCAGCTCGATGCGGATCGCGCCCAGGTGGCGGCGCTTACCGTCCGCTCCGCGACCGGCGGCATCGTGCAGAGCGTCGAGCTCGATCCGGGGACCAGCGCCGCGCAGAACGCGGTGATCGCGCACGTCGCCGATACGAGCTCGCTTAAAGCGGTGTTGCAAGTCGCCGAGGGCGACGTGCACGCCGTCGGCGCCGGCATGCGTGCGACCATCGATACCGGCAACGGCATCTTCGAGGGACGCGTCGCACGCGTCGCGCCGGCCGCGGAGAACGGCACCGTCGCTACCGACGTCACCTTTGCCCGAGCGTTGCCACACGGCGTGCGCCCCGACACGAACGTCGACGGAATCATCTACATCTCTTCGATCCGCAACGCCGTCTCGATCGCGCGCCCAGCCGGGGCGGCCGACGGCAGCGTAGCCGAACTCTTCAAGGTCGTCGCCGGCGGAAGGTCGGCCGTGCGCGTCCGCGTGCAGTTCGGGCGCGGGTCCGCCGACCGCATCGCGGTCCTCTCGGGGCTCGAGCCGGGGGATACCGTCATCGTCTCGGATATGTCGAACTACATTGATCAAACCGCGCTGAACTTGCGATAGGGGTCGTGATGCTGGTTGAACTCGAAAATCTAGGCCGCAGCTATTTCACCGAGGACGTCGAGACGCGCGCACTGCGTGACGTCAACCTCACGATCGAGCGCGGCGAATACGTCGCGATCGAAGGCCCGTCGGGCTGCGGCAAGTTGACGCTGCTCTCCATCATCGGCCTGCTCGATACGCCCACGGCCGGGCACTACCGGCTCAACGGCCGCAACGTCGAACAGCTCGGCACCGACGAGCGCGCCGCCATTCGCAACCGCGAGATCGGCTTCATCTTTCAGAGCTTCAATCTGATCGGCGATCTCAGCGTCGCCGAGAACGTCGAGTTGCCGCTGGTATATCGTGGCATGACGCGCGGCGAGAGGCGAATACGCGTCGCCGAAGTGCTCGAGCGCGTGCACGCGGGACATCGAGCAAAGCACTACCCCGCGCAGCTCTCCGGCGGCGAGCAGCAGCGCGTCGCGGTGGCCCGCGCGCTCGCGGTCGACCCCTCGATCCTGCTCGCCGACGAGCCGACCGGGAATCTCGACACGAAGAACGGCGAAGCCGTCATGGAACTGCTGCGCGAGCTTCACGAAGGCGGCTCGACGATCGTAATGGTCACTCACGACGCACGCTTTGCGCGCCATGCGAAGCGTACCGTCGGACTGCTCGACGGACAGCTCGTCGACGCGCCCGTTGCCTCTGCGGCGATGTAGCGCTCGAGGCTTTCGTGTTCTTCCTTTTCGCGGCACAGGTGACGCTTGCGCAGGCCATCGCGGTGGCCGCGGCGCGCTCGCCGGCGCTGCGCATCGCAACGGATACCTATCGGCAGACGGGCGCCGCCGTTGCGTTGAGTAGAACTCCGTATCAACCCAACGTGACCGCAACGCTCTCCGCGGTCGCCGGCTCGAGCGCGCCGACGGCGCAATCGCCCAGCGAGGATCTCGCCGGCGCCGGCCTTTCGCAGCTCGTCTTTGACGGCGGCCACGTGCTCGCCCAGATTCGTGCCGCTGAGGCGACGGAGTCGGCGGGCTCGGGGACGCTCGCGCGCTCGGCGCAGCAGATTGCCTTCAACGTCGCACAGACGTACTATGACGCGCTCGAAACGCGCGCAACGGTGAAGCTCGCGCTGCGGATCGTCGCGCAGGACCGCGCGCAAGAGGATTTGATCCGCGCGCAGATCGACGCCGGCGTTGCGTCGAGGATCGATCTCGCGACCGCGCAAATTCCCACCGCGCAAGCGCTCGTGCAGGTCGCGCGGGCGCGGGGGCAAGACGTCGCGGCGTTGGCGGCGTTCGACAACGCGCTCGGTCTGCACGCAAATGCGAACGTCGAACCCGCATCCGATCCGGCCGGCGAAGCGAACGCCTCGGAGATTCCCGGGGAGCCCACGAACTACGATGCCGCGGTCGCGCACGCGATGAGCGTTCGCCCCGATTACCAAAGCGCGCAGCGCGCGGTCGTCGCGGCGAATCAGACGTTGCGTGCGGCAAAAACGCTCGACGCGCCGCAGGTCAGCCTCGTCGCGAACGCCGGCGTCGCGAGTTTTCCCGGAAGCGGCCTCGGCACGTTGCCGAATAACTTCGCCGGCGCGACGATGACGCTGCCGGTTTACGATCGAGGCGTGCGCAACGCGCAGAGCGAGTCGGCATCGATCGGCGTCGACCTGCAAGAGGCGACGCTTTCGCAGACCGGACTCGGCATCGAATCCGACGTGCGCCAAGCCTTCGGCATCCTGACCGGTGCGCGCGATGCGCTCGTGCAAACCGAGTCGGAGTTGCGCACCGCGCAGGAAGTACTCGTCGACACTCAGGTCCAATATCGTGCGGGGATCACGAATCTCGCGCTCCTACTCAATGCGCAGAGCGGGCTCACGCAGGCCGAGACCGACCGGCTGACCGCGGTCTACGCCCTGCGTCAAGCGGAGGAATCCTATCTCTTCGCCCTGGGGGACCTGCGACTGCCCTAACTTGGAGGAAAGTTGACCCTAGTCATTAAATACGGCCCGCGATGACCACGTTTCAACCGCTTATCGGCGACCTGCAGGAGCGCGCGCCTCTGGACCGCGGTCTCCGCGATATGGCCCGCCTGCTGTCGGCCGCCAGCGATTCTTGGAGCCTGCCGCGGCCGCTCTTGGCGCGGGAGAACGCCTATACTCGTACGCGCGTCCATCGTGACGGCCGTTTCGAGGTCGTGCTGCTCAATTGGGCGGCGGGGGCCTTTTCGGCGATCCACGATCACGGCGGACAGCACTGCTGGATGTCGGTGCTCGAGGGAAGCCTCTGGGTTGACGACTTCGTTCGCCTGGATAAGGACGAGAGACCGGGTTTCGCACGCATTGAAGCGCGCGATTCGCGCCTGCTGGGATCCGGCGACCTCGACCTCCGATCCGGGCCCTTCGATTTGCATCGCGTTGGGGCGACGGCGGGCGCACCGGCGATCTCGCTGCACGTCTACGCGGCGCCGCTGCGCAAGTACAACGTCTACGACGAGCTTTCGGACCGCTGCCAGACCGTCATCGGGACGTACGATGACGTCTTGGGCGAGCGCCGGCGGCTCGTTCCGGTTCGCTAGCGTAAAGACGTAACCACTTACAGCTCTCTACTAGAAGGATGCCGTGTTCCGACAATCCGTAGCGGAAGTTTGCGATGTCGCTATAATCGGCGGCGGGTTCTGCGGTGCAGCCGTCGCCGCCCATCTTGCCCACCACGCTCCGGCCGGCTTCTCGCTCGCCCTTTTTGAGGCGGGAGAGGCCGGCCGGGGCGCCGCCTACGGGACGGCGCACCCCGAGCATCTTTTGAACACGCGTGCCCGGATGATGAGCCTCTTTCCGGCGCGGCCCGATCACTTCGTACGCTGGCTCGGATCGCAGGCGCAACCCGAGGATTTCGTTTCTCGCCGGCTCTACGGCGAGTACGTCAACGAATGCGCGCGCCGCGCCTTCGCTCGCCCGGGATTCGCGCACGTCCCCGAGCGCGTCGCGCACGTCACGCGCACCGAAGATAAAACGTTTGCCCTAGAAACGAACCGCGGAACGCGCCGCGTTGCACGAGCGGTCGTGCTGGCAACCGGAAATCCCGCGCCGCTCGATTCGTTCTTTCCGCTGGAGATGCGCTTGCATCCGGGCTTCGTCTCGGACCCGTGGCGATTCGACTATCGCCGCGTCGGGGGCCACGTGCTCGTCGTCGGTTCCGGGCTCACCGCGCTCGACGTGCTCGTTGCCCTCGAGGCCGGCGGACATCGCGGCAAGGTCGACGTCGTCTCGCGCCGCGGGCGTTACCCCGAAGTGCACGCCGAGGTCGACGCGTACGACGTCATTCCCGCGCTCGATACGCACGACGCGCGCGCGCTGTTGCACAGCTTCCGCCAACACGTCGAAGACGCGGCGCAGCGCGGCTTCGACTGGCGCGCGGTCGTGGATGCCGTTCGTCCGGAGGCCGAGGCGATCTGGAAGCGCGTCCCAAGCACGGAACGGCGCCGCTTCGAAAAACACGTGCGGGTTCACTGGGAACGCTACCGGCACCGTGCGCCACAGCAGGTTGACGCGGTGCGCGAGCGCTATCGCCGTTCGGGCCGCCTCGAGACCCACGCGGGGCGCGTCGCCGGGATGCGCGAGGGCGTCGTAACGATCGCGCGGCGTGACGGAGATACGACCGAGCTGCGCCCGGATTGGATCGTGAACTGCACCGGCTTCGGCGGCGCGGCCGCGCTGGCCAAGGACCCGCTGCTCGCGGAGATGCTCCGCGCCGGCCTGATCTGCGCCTCACCCGGCGGCTTAGGCCTCGACGCGAATTCGCGCCTCGCGGCACTGGGAGCGACGCACCTTCCGACCCCAGGCTTGTGGCTGGTGGGGCCGCCGGTGCGCGGCTCGCGCTTTGAGGCGACCGCGGTGCCGGAGCTGCGCTCCATGGCCGAGCTGGCCGCCTACCAGGTTCTGGCTGCGAGCCGAGCGCAGCCGGTTCTCGTCGGCAACGCGATGACGCAGGGACAGTGGTAAGCTCCACTCCTGTTCGACGGTGCATCGCCGCGTTGAACGTCGGCGCGAGCGGCGGGTCCGACACGAGCCCGCCGCCCGGCGTCGCCCGAACGCCGCTGAAAAGTTAAAAAAGGGAGCTCCTTCTCGCAGGCGCTCCCAGGGCGCGAAGCCTAATAATGGGATAACCAAGGGGGGCCCGCACCGGCCCCCTTCCCTGTCCAAAAGTGGAGCGTATGCGGATCAAATACGAGGTGTCGGCGGGCGGATTGCTGCTGCGCCGGCGCGATTCGACTTACGATGCGCTGCTGATTGGGCGCGGCGCACCGCCGCGCGTTTGGACGCTGCCCAAAGGTCATGTTGAAGCACGTGAGACGACCGAACAAGCGGCACTGCGCGAAGTTCGTGAAGAGACGGGCTGCTGGGGCGAGATCATCACGCGCCTCTCCGAGATCGCGTACTGGTTTTACGTCGGGAAGGCCAAACACCGCAAGGCGGTCACGTTCTTCCTGATGCGCTACCGCACGGGCGATCCGGCCAATCACGATCATGAAGTGGACGATGCCCGCTGGTTCGACGTCGCGCAGGCGCGCAAGACCTTGAAGTACATCAACGAAAAACGCCTCGTGGATCTTGCCCTCGAGTACCTTGCCGAGAACCCGGGCGCCTTCGGGGAGCCCGCCATCGAAGAAGAGGCTGCGCGCTCATCCTGGCCGTCAAGTCCTAAGCTCCCCCGCCTTCACCGTCCGCCTCGAGCAATTCGACGGTCCGCTCGATCTACTGCTGACGCTCATCAAAGAGAACCAACTCGACGTGGCGACCGTGCCGCTGGCGAGCATGGCCGAGCAATATCTCTCCTACGTCCGGACGATGGAGGCGCGCGACGTCGAGATTGCGGCGGAGTATCTCGTCATCGCCGCCACGCTGATCTTCTTGAAGTCGAAGGCGCTGCTGCCGCCGATTCCGCAAGAGTTCGTCGACGAGGCGGCCGAGACGCCCGAACAGGTCGAAGAGCATCTGCGCCGCCGCCTGATCGCCTACTCGAAGTATCGCGAGTTCGGCGAACAGCTTCGCGACTACCAGAACGAGGCCGCCTCCTTCTATTACCGCGAGCCGGGCGACCCGGCCGGCGACCTCGTGCAACGCTACGACATCAACCCCGAACGGCTCAAACGAGCCTTCCTTGCGATGCTCTCGCAGGCGCGCCCAGAGAAGCGTTCGATCGCGCGCGAGCGAATCTCGCTCATCGCCTCAATGGACTACATCGTCAAGCGCATCAAGGAGCAAGGCGACGCGAGCTTCTCCCAGCTTTGCGAGGAGCTGGGGATGACGCGCGACGTGATCGTCGTAACCTTCCTCGCGGTCCTCGAACTGATCCGCCGCCGCCGAATCTCATTCGAACAGAATGGCGCGTTCGACGACATCCGGCTCTTCGCGAGGACGGCTGCGTGACCGGTTCGGATCTGCAGCGCCCGATCGAGGCGCTGCTCTTCGTTGCCAGCGAAGCGCTCGCGATTCCGCGACTCGCCAAGCTGCTCGGCGCGGAAGAATCGGAGGTGGCCGCAGCGCTGCAGCAGATCGAAGCCGACTACGGCAACCGCGGCATCGTCGTGCGCGAAGTCGCCGGAGGCTACCGATTTGCGACCTCGCCGATGGCCCGCGAAGTCGTCGAAGCCTATCTCTTGCCGCCGAAGTCGACGCTCTCGACGCCGGCGATGGAGGCGCTGGCGATCGTCGCGCACGTTCAGCCGGTAACGCGCGGCGAGATCGAAGCGATTCGCGGGGTCAACTCCGATAGCGTCGTCAGCACCCTGCTCGACCGCGGCTTCATCGCCGAGGCCGGCCGCAAAGACGTTGTCGGGCGGCCGATGCAGTACGAGACGACGCCGTTCTTTCTCGAGTCCTTCGGTTTGCGCTCGCTCGACGATCTGCCCGAACTCGAGCTGGAACCGGGGCAGCCGCTCGAGTTCAACCTCGGCGCCGAAGCAGCAGCCTCCGCTTAAATGCGAGTGGGCATGCACGTCCACATCGCGACCGGCTACGTGAAGGCCGTCGAACACGCGAAGGCGCTCGGCGCGAGTGCGATGCAAGTCTTCTCGTCGAATCCGCGCACCTACCGCACCGCCGCGATCGACACCGAGGCACTCGACGCCTTTGCCCGGCTCCGGCGCGAAAACGGTCTGGATCCGTGCGCGATCCATACTCCCTACCTCATCAATCTTGCGAGCGCCGATCCGAAGATTTCGCAAGGCTCGCTGCGGCTGCTGCAGCACGATTTGGAAGTTGCCGCGCGCGGCGGCATGCGTTTCGTCAACACGCATCTCGGGTCGTACGGCAGTCGCGACCGGCGTGAGGGTTTTACGGCGATCTGCCGCGCGCTCGAAACGGCGCTCGCAACGATCGAACCCGGCGTAGACCTCGTGTTGGAAAACTCCGCCGGCGCCGGCAGCCTCGCGGGCGGGACGCTCGACGAGCTCGGCGAGCTCGTCAAGACGGTCGCCCATCGGCAGCTTGGCGTCTGCCTCGACACGGCGCACGCCTGGGCCTCAGGCTACGAGATCGACTCGAAAGCGGGGGTCGATCGGTTTATCGACGAGGCGGAGAGCAAGATCGGCATCGACCGGCTGCTGATGTTCCACTTCAACGATACGCAGGTGCCGTTGGGCGCCGCCCGCGACCGCCACTATCACATCGGTGAAGGGAATATCGGCTTTGAGGGCTTCCGCGCGTTGCTCGCGCACCCCGAACTGCGCGAGAAGACGGCGATTCTGGAGACGCCCGGCAGCGACGACGACGATCTGCGCAACATGCAAACGATTCGCGTCATGCTCAAGGGAATCGAGGCGGCTTCGAGATAGCATGCAGCCGCTCGACGCGTCAAACGGCCGCATGTACGAAGGCAGAGTGGGCGAGCTGCTAGGAGACTCGCAGGTGTGGCAAGCGCATGTTCGACTCTAAGAAGAGCATCGAGTCGGCCCGGCCTACTTTTAGACGGAGCTCAACATCGCTGACATCGGAGACGAGCGGGGCGTTGCGGACGGGATCGCGGAACATTTCTTTTTTCAACCTCTTGACGAACTAGTAACCTTCAATCATTATATGGTGGTGACAGTAACTTGTCAACCCGTTTTGACGGTGATAATCGCCCACTGATGCCTACGCAACCCCAATCCGACCGCGCTCCCGGGACGCTCGACCTGATCCGGCGTTTCGTCAACACGGTTGACCTTCCGAACGGCCCCGACGAGCTTGGTTCGCTGGAGGGTGCGCGGGAGTGGTGCCTAAGCTACGGCCTGCCGCCGGTCACGAACCAAGCGCACCTCGACCTCCTCCTCGCCTTCAGGGAGACGCTGCGCGATCTGCTCTTTGCCAACAACGGCGAAGGCGATGCCGCCACGGCCTGGAGGGAGCTGAACCCCTTCATGGCGAGCACCCGCCTGAGCCTCTCGGTCAATCCCTATCACGGCCTCGAGCTCTTGCCGGCGCACGAGGAAGATAAAGGTCCGATCGCCTCGCTCTTAGCCGTCGTCTACGAGGCGCAGGTCCGCGAGACGTGGCCGCGTTTACGCGCTTGCCGAAGACAAAGCTGTCGCTTCGCTTACTACGATCAGACGAAGAACGGATCGCGCGCTTGGTGCAGCATGGCGACCTGCGGCAATCAGGCCAAGGCCCAGCGGCGCCGCGAGCGCGCCCGCGGCCAAGGCGCATGATCGCGGCGCAGCGTTCTTTCATCGCTCACTTCGATATCGATGCGTTCTACGCGAGCGTCGCGGTTCGCGACGATCCTTCGCTGCGCGGCAAACCGGTTGCGATCGCCGGCTCGAGCCGCCGCGCCGTCGTGCTGACGGCATCGTACGAGGCGCGGCCGTTCGGCGTGCGTTCGGCGATGCCGCTCTACAAAGCGCGAATGGCCTGCCCGGACCTCGTCGTCGTCCCTCCGGAGATGCAGAAATACCGCGGGGTGTCGCGCGAGGTCTTCGAGATCTTTCGCGAAGAGGGCCGCGAGGTCGAGGGGCTTTCCATGGATGAAGCCTTCGTCGCCGTCGGCGTGACGACGCTCGACGGAGCGCGCGAGTTCGCGGCCGCGATTCGCCGGCGCGTCCGCGAGACGACCCGGCTGACGGTGAGCGCCGGCGTCGCGACGGGAAAGATGATCGCGAAGATCGCCTCAGATTCGTGCAAGCCCGACGGCCTGCTGGCGGTCGCGCCGGGGGAAGAGGCAGCCTTTCTCGCGCCGATGCCGGTGGCCCGTCTTTGGGGAATCGGCCCGAAAATGCAAGCCCGGTTGAGCGTCTACGGCATCGCGACGATCGGGCAGATTGCGACGCTCGACGATGCGCGGCTGCGCGAGCTCTTCGGTTCGTGGTGGAGCGAGGTGCGCGACCTGGCGCGCGGAATCGACCCGCGCCGCGTCGAGCCCGAGCGCGAAACCAAGTCGATTTCCACCGAAGAGACCTTCGAATACGACGTCCGCGACGAGAGCCGCCTGATCGAGCTGCTTCGCGACCAGGCGAAGGAGCTCGCGGAGAAGCTGCGCCTCGACGACTGTAGCGCGCGGACGGTGGCGATCAAAGTAAAGCGCGCCGACTTCACGACCGTCGGGCGCCAGACGCATATGGCCGAGCCCACTCGCGACGCGCGCCGCATCTTTCGCGCCGCGCTCTACTGCCTGCGCCGCGCCGGTCTCGAGGGGGCGCCGGTGCGCCTGCTGGGAACCCGCGTCGCCTCGCTCGTGCAAGGCGACGCCGTTCAGACGAGCCTTTTTTGAATCACGCGGCTACGCTCGCGTGCACGATCCCTTGAAGTTGGCTTTCATGCTCGACAGCGTGGGATAGCTCTCGAAATCGAATTGGTTTTGGCTCGTGCGGGTCACGATCGTGTGTTGGAGTTTGCCGGTTGAGTTTTGCGTGTCGGCCCAGTGCTCGGTCTTGCCCGCCATCGCGCCCATGATGCTGACCGACCAATCCGCCTGATTGCCGAGCCACGTCTCGACGTAGTGGTGCGCCTTTGCGTCGTAAGTCGTCGCCGCGACCGCGTGATAGGCCGACGTCATCTTGCCTTGAGGCGGCACGTGGACCGTCTCGGTCATGACGTTGTTCTCGAGGGCGTACACCGCCGTCGCTTTCTGCGGGGTCGCGCCGGGGCTGCCGACCATGCACGACCAGGAACCGGTGTAATATTCCATCGCTCCCATCGGCGTCTGCGCGCCGGCCGGAGCGCTCAATGCCAGTGCCAACACGGCGAATCCCAAAACCTTCTTCATCCTGTTTCCTCCCTTTCCGGAAAGAGGAGCCTTCGGCACCAGCGACCGCCCGCCATCTTGCCCCGCACCCGGCGCGTGACTACGCGCGGGCGCAAGAACCCTTGAATGTGGCCTCCGTACTCGTCAGCGTGGGATAGCTCTCGAAATCGAACTGATTCTGACTCGTGCGCGTGACGATCGTGTGCTGGAGTTTGCCGGTCGCGTTTTGCGTGTCGGCCCAGTGCTCGGTCTTGCCCTCCATCGCGGCCATCATGCTGACCGACCAGTCCGCCTGATTGCCGAGCCACGTCTCGATGTAACGGTGCGTTTTTTCGTCGTAGGTTGTAGCCAAGCTCGCCTGATAGGGCGACGTCATGCTGCCTTGCGCCGGGACGCTGACCGTCTCGGTTAGGAGGCCGTTCTCAAGGGCGTACACGGCAGTCGCTTTCTGCGGCTCCTGGCCTGCGTTCGTCACCGTGCACGACCAAGAACCGACGTAGTATTCCATCGCTCCCATCGGCGTCTGTGCGCCGGCCGGAGCACTCAATGCCAGTGCCAGCACGGCGAATCCCAAAACCTTCTTCATCCTGTTTCCCCCTTTCCGGAAAGAGGAGCCTTCGGCAACAGCGACCGCCCGCCATCTTGCCGTGGCACCCGGCGACCGGTCTGCGTTCGCCATCTTTTCCAATCGATCGGCTCCCGGTCGAGAAGGTCGATCGTCCTCGGGCCGGTTTCGTAGAGGACGAGATCCGAGCACGGCCATCGGGCGTTCGGTGCGATGATCCCCTTGCGGCCGAGGAACTGCGCCGCATCCCCGATTGCCTGCGTTCGATCGTACAGCACTCGGTGGTAACGGTTGACGTCAACGCCCAGCGGCCGCAGCGACTCGATATCGTCGAAGCGGAGAATCTCGGCGATCGAAACGTGGAGCTTATAAAGCACGGCTCGAAAACGCGACGGAAACACCGGTTCTTGGTTGAGCCGGAAGTGTATTTCGGCAATAGCGCCGTCTGAATCGAGGGATGCGTAGAGCGCATCGCTCGCGCCCATATCCCAGCGTCCGCCGATGCGCGAGGGTTGGAGAGGCTCTCGCCCATCGCAGACGACTCTCCAGACAGTTCCCCTAAACTCAACGCACGCGAGAGCGTCGATCGTGTCGAGTAGTTCCGGATCGCGTGCTGGGCGCTCCGCCATTGCGTCACATTTAGAGATAGACGCCGGCATCGAGGCGATCGATGACGGCTAACACGGCTTCTGCGTCGCCGGCGCGAATTAGATCGATCGGGCGCACGTTATCGAGCAACGGATGTTTGGCGTTCAACCACAACCGCGTCTCGCTTGGCTCATAAAAGTCGGCTAACCGGCGAATGATGTACGAAAGTGCCGCGATAACGGTTTGCGTGTGAAGGTCCGGCGTGGCTTGGCCCCCGGACCAGCGCGACACCGTCGCGGGCGAGACATCGACGATGTTCGCGATATCCTTACCTTGAAGGCCGCCGTCGGTTTTGAGTGCTTCCAGGATACGAGCGACCGCCGATGCCATTATGGATTACCTTTCACTTTCACAGTCTAGCAGCATTGAAATCTATCTGCAATCGAGCTCCGTCTGTTCATACTAGCTTGCACTTCAAGGTAGCGTCCGCCAGCCGTTGAACGCCAAGGGTCCCGCGGTGCGCGGGTAGCTCTCGGAAAGGCAGAGTTGATATGAAGAATACCGCCTCAGTAGTGCTCGGCGCCCTCGCACTCGCCGTTGCGTTCGTAGTCGTCCCGGCCGTCGCGCCGGCTCAACCGGCTCCGACCTACACACCGGTTCCCACGGCAAAGACCGATTTCTCCTCGATGATGTTTCTGACGGGAACGTGGACCTGTACGCAGATGGTGCGCGGCAAATCGCGCCCGGATACCAGCACGACGACGGTCGGCCTGGACGGCTCTTGGATGATCTCGCAAGATACGGCGCCTCCGTTCGACCAGTATCGCACGTATACGATTACGGGCACGAACTACATGACGTACGATCCCACGGTCAAGCAGTGGGTCCTGACCGGCGTCGATAGCACCGGCGGCTACTTCACGCAGTCGTCACCCGGCTGGAGCGGCAACGCGATGACCTGGTCGGGAAAGGGCCTCGACGGCAGCACCGTTACCGACGTCCTCACCAAGGTGAGCGATACGGAGACGTCGGACGCCAGCACCGTGGTCGATTCGACCGGTAAGTTGACACCGGCCAGTATTACCTGCAAGAAGTCGAGCAGCTAGTATCTCGCCACAAATGAAGAAGGGTCCCCGCTCTCCGGCGGGGGCCCTTTTCTTGTCGTTGTTGTCGCCGTTGAAGCAGCCCGAGCCACTGGTCCGGACCACGTCGCTCTCACGCTGTCTTTGATACGGAACTTGCCGTTGAGAACGGATCGGGCCCGCATGGCAGACTGCTGCAGTGTAAGAGTCGCCGTAGAGCTTCCATTAAGGCCGGTTTGTTGAACTTGCCAGGTTCCGGTAGCGACGGCCGCGCCGCAGACGAGCGAAATAACAAGACGTTTTATTTTTCAGCCTTCTCCGAGCAGTTTTTAAGAGACGAGAATGCGAAACTCTGCGCCCACCTGCCTTCGCAATCCCTTCTTGTTCTGAGGTGGCCTTGATGACCGGCGCTTCGTTTGTCGAACGCCAGCTGCTCGAACGCGGCCCGCTTCGCGTTGCCCATCGCGCTTATGCCGCGGCCTATCGCGGCGAAGTTTGCGTTCCCCTCGGAAACGTGATGCTCGGCGTCCCCGGCTCGGGCGGCGCAAACGTCAGCTGGAACGGCCTCGAAGTGCAGCCCCACGATCTCGTATTGGCGCAGGGCTGCGTCGCGCTTTACGCATCCGCGCCGGCGCGATTCTTTACGGTGATGCTCGACGTGGTGGACGTGAGGCGGCATTATCCGCAGGCGTTTGAGATGTCGGCGCGCCTCGAGCAGGCGTCGGGATATCCCGCGCTGTGGCGCGGTACCGTGAACGTACGGCGGCTACGCAACTTTTTACGCGGGCTGCTTTCGATGCGAAGGCACGCACGCGGACTGGCGGTGCCGGCCCTGGAGTCCCGCCTCTTTCCGCTCGTGGAAGCCGTGGTCTGCGGGAAGGCCGAGGCGCTCGCGCCGTCGCAGGCGCTCAGCCGCCGCATCAAAGCCGTGCTCGAATGTCAGGCGTACATGTTCTCGCGGCGCGGCGAAGCCGTGACGCTCCAAGATCTGAGCGATATGTCCGGGCTCCGGCCGCGTTCGCTGATCAACGCGTTTCAGGCCGTGACGTCGCTCAGCCCGATGGCCTTCTTGCGCGCGCTGCGTCTAACGCGGGTGCGCGAAGCGCTCTTGGATGCGGATTTGCAGGGCCGCGTCATTGACGTCGCGACCGAATGGGGATTCTGGCACATGGGTCACTTCACGGCCGCGTACCGCGCGATGTTCGGCGAGACGCCGTCGGAGACGCTCCGCCGATCGGCAAATGCTTCCGCCTACGCGCTACCCTGAGGTTGTCGAAGGGTTCGACCTTTTGGCCGCCGAGGAGCACGAGCTGCGGACGGGTCTCGAGTAAGCGGATATTGCGGCTCGGATCGCCGCTGAAGACGGCGAGGTCGGCCAGCTTTCCCGGTGCGAGCACGCCGCGATCGCTCGTGCCGATCATTTCGGCCGCGTGCGCGGTCGCGCTGCGCATGACGGCGATCGGGCTCATGCCGAAGCCGGCCATCAACGTGAAGTCCTTGTTGTTTTGCGCGTGCGGGAAGACGCCGGCGTCGGTACCGTAGGCGATCCGCACGCTCGAGGCGACGGCGCGCTGCATGCCGGCGTTGCGCAGTTGCGCCGCGTACTCGGCTTTCTGTACGGCGCTGGGCGGAATGTGATTCGGGTTGCCGGGTTGGAGGATCGAATCGAGCGCCCAGAGCGTCGGCACGAGATAGGTCCCGCGCTGCTGCATGTTGTGCAGCGTCTTTTCGCTGACGCCGGTTCCGTGCTCGACGGAGTGCACGCCCCCTTCCACCGCGACGGCGATGCCCTCGTCTCCGTGCGCGTGCGCCGCGACCTTGCGGTGAAACTTCGTCGATTCCTCGACGACCGCTTGCACCTCGTCGAGATTGAACTGCGGCACGTCCCAGACGTCGCCGTACGAAAGCACGCCACCCGTCGCGAGAATCTTGATGACGTTGACCTGCAGCTTCACGTTCTGACGAACGAGCTCGCGGAAGCCGTAGGGGCCGTACGAGATCGCGCCGATGCGAACGCTGGGATCCTCTTCGACCCAGCCGGGAACGTCGTTTGAATCGCCGTGGCCGCCGGTGATCGACAGCGACTGGCCTGCCGCCAAAATGCGTGGGCCGGTGATGGCGCCGTTGTTGACGGCGTTGCGGATCGCGAGATCGATTCCGGCGCCGCCGCCGACGTCGCGAACCGTCGTGAAGCCGTTGCGCAGCATCGCTTGCGCGTTGCGTACGCTGTAGATCGTCGCTTCGGGTACGTTGTCGGCCGTGCTGTATTTCGGCCGCGTCAGCGTCATGTAATACGACGGCATGATAAAAGCGGAGACGTGGGTGTGGCAGTCGATTAACCCGGGCATGATCGTGGCGTCCCCGAGGTCGAGAACGGTCGCCCCGCTGCCCCCGTCCCCTTCGTGCAGCGAGACGATGCGATCGCCCGAGATGACCACCACGCCCGGCGTCTGCATCGCTTCGCCGTTGAAGAGCCGTGCCGCCTTGAGCACGGTAACGCTCGCCGCACGCGCGCGCCAGGGTAGAAGCATTGAGATCCCGGCCGCTGCCGCGCCCGCGAGGAACGTCCGTCTTCCGAGCGCGTACTCGGCGTCGCGGAAGATCGCAGGTGAATAGGGGCGGTGCGGGCAGCGGCAATCGGGGGTCACGTTTGCTCCCTTTCTTCTAGAGCGGTTTTCCGTCGTCGCTGTCGCCCAGGATGAAGGGGCGCAACAGCGGGAGCGGGGGATCTCCCCGCGAGAGTAGCTCGTCGTGGAACTTCTCGAGCGTATAAGCGCTGCCGAGCTTCTTTTTGTAGTCGCTGCGCAGCTTGAGAATCATCAGTTTCCCGAGCGTGTAGTAGCCGTACATCGGATCCTGCGTGCCGCGTAGAGACTCTTCGACGGCGACCTGATGCGTTTGGAAGCAGCGATCGGTAAAGAGCTGCTCCGCCTGCATGAGGCTCATCCCCGCCGTGTGCAGTTTTACGCCGACGACGTAGCGGCACTCGCGCAGGAGCGCCTCATCGAGCTGCGCGAGCCGAACCCGGGGGTCGCCGTTGCCCCAACCCTCGTCGACCATCATCTGTTCGCTGTAGTGGGCCCAGCCTTCGGCAAACTCGGAGCTCTGCGAGAGTTTGCGCGTGAGGCTGAGGTCGAGGCCGCGATCGATCGAGAAGTTGGTGAAGTGGCCCGGATAGACTTCGTGCGCCGAGATGATCGGAAACTCGAAGTCGTTGAACTGCGCGAGGAACTCCTCTTTCTGTTTTGCCGACCACGTCGGGTTGACGGGCGTCACGTAATAATAGGCCTGGGTGGCGACCGTTTCGAGCGGACCGGGCGAGTCTTCGGCTGCGCTGGTCGTCGTGCGTTCGAAGGCCGGCGTCTCGATCACCTTGATGTTTGCGTTTGGCGGCAGCGTGACGATCTGCTTGGCTTCGACGAAAGCGCGAAGCTTGACGAGATCCTTTTGGGCGGTCGAGAGCAGAGCGTCGGGTGCCGGATGGACCTTCGTGATCGAGAGATAGACCTGCAGCGGCGTCGCGTGCGGGTCGATCTTTCGCGCGGTCGCGATGAACTGCGCGCGCGTCTGTTCGAGCGCGCGCTCGCCGACGGCGAGATACTGATCGAGCGGCATCGAGACGGCGTCTTCGTAAAGCAGGCGCTTGCGATAAGCGTCGGCCCCGATCGCAAAGGTTCCGCTGGGTTTGAGCGTCTTGATCCAGCGCGCGTAGGCAGCCATCGCGGTTGCGCTGTCGGCGTTGGCTTTTCTCAGCTCGGACTGCAGGCTCGCGTCGTGCACCGCTGCAAACGCCTGCGGCACCGACGTCTTGAAGAAATCGACGGAGCCCTCCGCGTCTTCAGCGGCGATCCGCAGCGTGATCGGGTCGACGGTAGTGATGTTCTTCTCGCCGTCTTTGAGCATCGCCGGAATCAACCGCTCGCGCGCAACGGCAAAGCCGAGGCGCTTTTCGAGCGGCGCGTAGTCCTTGCTCATGACCGTAAAGACGGCGGCGCTGGCCGATTGGGCGTAGATGTCGGGATCGTGGCGCCACTGCCCGAGCGTGTCGTTGAGCAGAAGATCGTCGCGCAGCGTGTATTCGAGCAACGTCGCGTCGAGCGCGACGCTCGGCGAGAGGCTCGCACGGTCGATGGTAGCGAGCTTGTCGAGGTAGGTGCGATCGCTTTTCAGCTGCGCGGCGACGCCGTCCGCCGAGAAATCGCCGATCTGGTCGTCGTAGTCGTGCACGCCGACCGCGGTGGCCTCGATCGGGCTGAGGCGAAAGGATTCGTCGTAATACGCTTTAGCAAGCGATACGTACTGAGCGTCGGCGGTATCCGCGCTCTGCGTCGCGGGTGCTGCGCCGATCAGCAGGGCGATAAGCGTGGCCGTGATGATGCGCAATCTAAACGATATCCTCCGGTTGACCGTGGTGTTCGTCCCACTGGTCGTCGCGATTGGGGTTGATGCTTCCCTCGCCGTATTTTTCCCGTTCGCGCCGCACCGCCTCGGCGGGGTCGCTCGGTCGTTGCGATTCGGGGATTACGTCGGGTGAGATGTCTTCGTCCATTTTCGCGTCGTTCGGCGCTGCGATGCGAACGACTTCCGTGGCGGGGTCGCTTGCTCGACCCCCGCTGCGTTCAGATGTGGTCGGTTGCCCAGCAGAACTCCGCGCCTCTGCGCGCCAGCGCGCGATCGAGCAGCTCGCGGCCCTCTTGCCGAAGCGGCGCAATCATGAAGATCGAGCGGGTCCGCTTGCGCGCGCTCCCGCTCGGCAGCAAATGGCGAAAGTCGCCGGGCGGCAGCCAGCCGGTGATGCGCCGCAGATCGCCGGCGGCCGCGCGCAGCAGCGCGGGAATCAGCGCGGCGGAGGCCTCGTCGGCAAAACCGTACTCGTCCAAGACGTAGGCGTCGCGCTCGGGCGCGCGCGCGCCGAGCACGTAGGCGCGGACGCCCCGAGGCCGCCGCAGCACGAGATTGAAGGCCTGACCGGCCGCGAGCTCCGAGCCGTGACGCATTCGCATCCCAATCCAGCTCCACGCGCTCGGGCTGCGCGTAAAACCGGCGGCCCGGCTCGCCTCGCAGGCCGCGAAGACGCGGCGCACGCCGTTCCAATCCTCGCTGCGCAACGGCGCCGGGTGGATGCGCCGAACCGGCAGCAAGTCGGCGCGCAGCGTCCATTCGCGCGAGGGCAGCGCGCGAAACCCGAACGTCGCATAGAACCCCGGGCGGATATCCGAAAAAAGGTAGGCGAGCTCGTAGCCCGCGTCACGGGCGCGGTCCAGCTCGGCGGCCATCATCACGCTGGCGTAGCCGCGCCCGCGAAACGGCTCGGGCGTGTAGACGGCGCCGAATCCGATCGCGCGCAAGCGCCGGTCGCCGTCGTGCAGCTCGCGCTCGTAACGCTTGAACGATGCGAGCAGCGTCTTACCGTCGTAGAGGCCGACCGTGCGATAGTAGCGCCGTCCGTACGCGCCGCGCGCGATCTCGAGCGTCTGGTCAACGTAGAGGTCGAAGTCGCGCCGTCCGGCCCAGAGTGGAAACGTCAGCGGCAAGACGTCGCGCGCGTAGAGTTCGGGCGGGATCTCTTTGAGGCGCATCGCCGCTAGCGAAGCTCTTCGAGGAGCTCGGGTGCGGTGATGCCGCGCGTCGGCGTGCCCCAAGCGGTCACGAGCACGCTTTCCCGCGCGCGGCGGATCGCGTAGTGCAGCGCCCGGCGCTCGCGCTCGTTGTATCGTTGGGTGGCCTTCGTGCGAAAGACGTAGTAGCTGAACTTGGCAGTGCGAGCGGCCTGCGCCTCACCCGCATTCTCTTTGGGAATCATGCCGAGTTTTGGACTGAAGAGAAAAGCTTCGGGTGCGTACCAAAGCGGGAACGAGCCCGGACGAACGTTGCCCACCACGACGTGATCGAACTCGAGACCTTGCGCCGTTTCAACGCTGAGCATCTGCACGAAGCCGCGCCCCGCGCCGCGCGGATCGGCGGCTTCGCAGCTCTCGAGATCGCTCTCCATTCGCTGCTGCGCATAAGCGAGGATCTCGGCGACGCGCGCCTCGGGGTGTTCCGCGGCGAACTCCTCGAGCCGGTCGAGCAGGCGCCGGAGCAGCATCGCCTGGGTTCGCGCCGGCGCCGATCCGGAATCGCCTTCGCGCGCGAGCGCCTCGCCCCAGACGGTGCGTGCGAACGCTTCGAACGGCTGCGATTCCATTACCTCGAGCCAGCCTTCGCGCAGCCGGCGAAAGTGCTGAACGCGGCGCGCCGCCTCTTGCGAAAGCGCCGCGTCTTGCTCGCCGCGAATGACGTTCCATCCCAAGCGCAGATCGCGTTTGGGATTCCACCGGCTCGTGCGCGTCGAGGGCGCGGGTTCGTCGTCGAAGGCAAAGAGCGGACGCTGGGGATCGCTGGGCTCCGCGCAAAGAAGCTGCAGCGACGAATCGGAGAGGCCGAGCGCCCGGCCCTCGAGCGTGCGCAGCAGCCACTCGTGGAGAAACGGATCGTAGGCGTTCCACAGCAGCGCGAGCGCGTCGAGCGCGCGCCGGTCGGTAAAGAGGTTGACGTCGCCGGAGATCAGCACGGGAATATTTCGATCGAGCAGCGCGGATTCGTAGCGCTCGACGTTACGCACGGAGCGAAAGATCACCCCGATCCGCTCCGGGCTGACGCCTTCGCCGATCCACGCCGCTACGCGATCGGCGATGAAGGCCGCCTCCTCGTCAACGGCCGGCGGACGATGCAGCTCGACGCGCGGGGAGCGGCGGCGTTCCTGCAGCTTCGCGTGCGAAGCGGAGAGCGCGAAGATCGCTTCGGGTTGGGTGCGGCGCACCGTCGATACCGAAGAAGCGGGATCGCCGCAGAGCGTTACGCCCGCGAGCCTTTCGCCGAAGATCGCGCGCAGCAGCATCAGGTCGACCTCGGTCAGCTCCTGTGCGTCATCGATAAAGGCGAGCCGGTAGCGCTCGCGCAGCCGCTGCGCGAGCGAGGCGTCGTCACGCAGCATCGCCGCTGCGGCGGCGACGGCGTCGCGCCCGGTCATGCGCCCCGACGCGGCGACGAGCCGCTGGTAGTCTTCGTAAAGGCGGGCGAGGATCTTGGCGAGATCGATCTCGCGGCGATACTGCCGTGCGAGCTCCGCCGGCGTCACGTCGAGCGAATCGTGGTAGGTGTTCTTGGTCGCGATCAACAGCGAAGGGTCGGCGAAGTTCGGCGGGCTTGCATAGAACTCGGTCGCTCCGGTGAGGGCGGCGGCAAGAAACGAGGCCGGGCTGACGCCGGCGTCGCCGAGCCGGCGGATCAAGCGGAACGCCGAGCGCAAGAATCGCGCCGGCGAACGCAGCCCCGGAACTTCGGGATCGAATTGATCGGCCGCGAACTCTTCCCACTGCAGTTCGAAGAGCGGTTCGCAGGCTCGCGTGAAGAGGAGTTCCGCTTCGACGTCGTCGACGAGCACGGTCTCGCGCCCGTTCGCGCGCAGCAGTTCGACGGCGTACTCGCCGAGCGCGCGCGGCGCGGAGAAGATCAGCGGCTGCGCGTCAGGGTAGAGCGCGCGCGCACGTTCGCCGCGCTGCGCGAGCGTCGTGCTCTTCCCGGTGCCTGCGGCGCCGACGATGGCGAAGCAGGCGTCGAGCGGTCCGTCGACGGCGGCGCATTGCTCTTGCGTTAGGTCGAGCGCGATCAACTGCCGAAACGCGCGGGTTCGGGAAACGGCTTCTTCGTGCACGCGGTCGCGTAGCAGCAGAAGGTGCACGGCGACGGCGTCTGCGCCGTGTCGAAGTGCGCGATCTTCCCCGACGAGAGTCGCGCGCTCAGCTCGACCATTTTCGTCTTCGAGCGCTCGAGGTCGTCGAGGCGGATCGTCTTGCCGACCTCCACGACGATCGGCTTGACGTCGAGAAGCGCGTCCTTGAGCGGGATCAACATCAGCTTGGCGACGCGGTCCCCCGCGTCCGTGCGCGCCCAGTAGTAGAAGGGAAGCTGAAAATCCGCGAAGCGACGCACCTTTTCGGCGTACTCCCCGGCGCTGGTGGCGATGCTGCCCGTTTTGTAATCGACGACGCCGATAGCGCCGGAGCGTTCGTCGCGATCCAAGCGGTCGATGAAGCCGACGAACGGCCGTCCCTCGAGCTGGAGATTCGCCGGAACCTCGCGCCCGAGTACCTCGAAGGGCGCCCGCGCCTCTTCCGCCAGCAGCCACTCGATGTACCGCTGCGCGGTTCGCTGCGCGCGCCGCACTTGCAGCTCGAACTCGACGCGCGTTCCGAAATCGGTGCGGTTGCGTTCGAACGCCCACTGGACGTAATCGCGCATTCGCCGGCGCATCGCCGCGCGTTCGGTATCGCGCGGGCGCGGAAACTCTCCGTGAAAGTCCTCGAGCGCGAGGTGAAAGGCGGTGCCGTAGGCCGAGGCAGAGGATCCTTCATCCTCGACGGCCGCGCAAGCGTAGCGGTAAAACCACTTGCGCGCGCACTCCGCGTACGCGTTGAGCGCCGATGCGCTGAAGTGCTTTTGCCACCCCGCAACGCCGGCGGCTTCTTCCCGCTCGACCGCCTCCACCAGCTCAAACTCTCCACCCCTCTCATCGGGATAAGCTCCGTCGAAGGGCGACGGCGGAGCCCCTATCGCAAACGCCTCGGCGATCGCCGCCCATAACGACTCGCCGGTCAGGTCGTCGGGCAGCGCGCGAACGCGCCGGGCGCGCGACGCAAAACGCAGGACGCTGTCTCGTTCGGGTGCGGGCAGCGCGAGTGCGCCGCGGTCGATCGCGTCGAGGAGGTTTCCGGTGCGAGAGGCGAGGGTCGCGTAGGCGGCGCCGATATCGTGCGGCACGCCCGAGAGCGTCGAGCGAATCATCCCTAGGAGGAGTGCCTCTTCGCCGGTCCGATGCCAGCGCGCGGCATCGTCAATGAACACCTTGCTGAAGTTACAGTTCCCACCAGGCGCCCCTGCACGCGACGTGTAACCGCCTTCCGATGCGGCGAATCATTGTCGGCATCAGCGGAGCGAGCGGCAGTCTTTACGGTTACATGGTACTGCAGGCGCTCCGTTCGATCGGCGGCATCGAGACGCACCTCGTACTCACCGCGGCGGCTCGCCGAACGATCGAGCTCGAAACCGAGATGAACGGCGAAGATTTCGATGCTCTTGCCGACGTCGTGCACCGCGACGACGACCTCGCGGCCGCGATCTCGAGCGGTTCGTTCCTCACTGACGGCATGCTTGTGATTCCGTGCTCGATGAAGAGCGCGAGCGCGATCGCCTACTCGATGAACGCCAACCTGCTCGTCCGGGCGGCGGACGTCTGTTTAAAGGAAAAACGCAAGCTGGTGCTGGTGATTCGCGAGACGCCGCTGCACCTCGGGCATCTGCGCACGCTCGCTCAGCTGGCGGAGATCGGCGCGGTGATCCTGCCGCCGATTCCGGCGATGTACGCCAACCCGCAGAGCGTGGACGATATCATCGCCCACACGGTCGGCAAGGCGCTCGACCAGTTCGGCATCGCCAACGAACTCTTCAAGCGCTGGCGGACGCCGACTTAGGCGTAGCCGGCCGCGCGTACCAGCTCGCGCGCGAGTGCAACGTCGCTGACGCGGTCGACGTTGACGCCGGTCTCGGGATACGGCGAGACGAGCGCGCGCACCGATGCGCCGAGAATCCGCGACGCACGCGCTTCGGCTTGCCCGATCGAGAGCCGGCCGATCGCAAAACGCGCCAGCATATCCCAACCGAAGAGCGACGCCAGTTTGAACGGGTGCTTTCGCGCGGCGCCGAGATCTTCGATGAAGCGTTCGAGCAACGGCAGCGCGCGCGGTTTTATCGCCGCGAGGCCTCCTCCGCAGAACGTACCCTCGCGCATCCGCGCCCAGGTGTGCGGAACGCTGGGATAGCGCCGCAGATGCACGTGTTTCTCCACGCATCCGTAGATTACGTCGGCGCCGAGCGCCGTAGAGCGCTCGACGAAATCGCCTACCGCCGCGGCCGTGAGCACCGGCAGATCCGAAGTGGCGACGAGCACGGCTTCGCCGGGAGCAAAGCCCTCGAGCCCGCTGCGCAGGCTGTCGCGAATGCGCACGCCGTCGGGGCGGAAGTCGTCGGCCGCCCGCAGATCCGGGTTTCCCCACTCGTCCGGCGGCGTAACGACGGCGATCCGTCCGATTGACGGGCAGGCACGCAGCGCATCGACGACGCGCCCGACCAGCGTCGTGCCGCCGATGTCGACGAAGGCTTTGTTCGGCGCGCCGGGCTGCAGCTTCGCAACCTCGTCCAACGGACCGCCGGCGAGGACGACGGCGTTCATCGCCACTCCGGAGTCGCTGCGAAGCGCGTAAGGATTCTTTCAAACGTCTGGGGCAGCCGTAAGCGTTGCCCGATCGCTTCGAGCGTGTGGCTTTTTTCTGCGAGCGCGAAAACGCACGAGCCCGACCCGGCGAGCAGTGCGTTGCCGGCGCCCGCGGCTTGCAGCGCCTCGATGGCGGCGGCGATCTCCGGCGTCCGCGCGGCGGTCAGGCCGTGAAAATCGTTTTGCAACATTCCCTCGACGGCGGCGAAATCGCCGCGCTGCAGCGCTTCGAGCATCGCGATCGAAACGCTGCCGTTGCGCGGACGTTGAGGCCGCTCGTGCGCGTCGAGCTCGCGATAGGCCTCCGAGGTCGAGACGGCAACTGGAGGCTTAACGATCAGGACGGGCCATTGCGGGATGGCGCCCGCGGGCGTGACGCGCTCGCCGGTGCCCTCGACGAGCGCCGCGGTTCCTGCGAGAAAGAAGGGAACGTCGGATCCGAGGCGGCGCGCGAGCCTCAGCCAATCCTTCGGCGGCGCCGGGCCAAAGGCGCCGCTCATCGCCGCGCGCAGCACGGCGGCCGCATCGCTCGAGCCGCCGCCGAGGCCGGCCTGCACCGGAATCCGTTTCGACAAAAGCATGCGCACCGGCGGCAGCGAGCCGCACGCGCTCTCGAGCGCCGTCACGGCGAGATTGCGATCGCCGGCGAGCTCGCGGCGATTGCAATCGAAGCTGAAGGCTGAAGCGGGCTCGAAGGCCAGCTCGTCGGCCAAGTCGAGCGGCACCATCACGCTGCGAACGCCGTGGTACCCGTCGGTGCGCCGGGCGAGCACTTCGAGCGTCAGGTTGATTTTCGCGGGTGCTTTCAATCCGCGTTCCGTTGGCCGTCGCGCGAGGAGGCGCCTTTGCGGCGAGTGCCGCAGTAGGAAGGAAGGAGATGGGCTCGAGTTATGACGCGCAACGCAACGAGTTTTGCGCCTACGTCCTCAACGAATCTGAGACCCCTTACGGGCTGCTGCTCGGAAACTATAAGGCTTACGCTCAATCGACCGCCAAGGGCGGGGTGCGGGGACTCTGGGATGCCGATACCGATCAGATCATCTTCGGCACGCATCACATTGCCTATCGCATCTCCGATCGCACGTTCTTCCCGCATCAGATCGAACGCGAGCTCACCTTTCTCCCGTACGCGCAGATCTCCGAGTTCACGCTCGACCACCGCCTACACGTAACCGAAGCGTTTTACGTTCCGCACGGCCCGGCGTTCGAACGGGCCGTCGCCTTCGTCGTCGACGTGACGCTCTACAATCCGGGCGCCACGGAGATGGACGTCGCGATCTTTCCCTGGGCGATGCTCGTCGGCCAACGCTTCTACGGCGAGCCCGAACACGAAGTGCGCGCCTGGAACGACGGACGCTTGATCTGCTCGCGCAATCTCGAAACCGGAGGCGAGCGCTGGTGGGGCGGATCGCGCCCGCCGGTCGCCGTCGAGCTCTCGCTGCGCGAACAGGTGCTGCTCGAGTCGATGCGCCGCGCGACGCTGGTCAAGGGCGAATCCGCGCCGACCCTGGACGACGTGACCCCGAAGGAGGCCGAGCTCGTGAGCCGGCGGATCTTCGGCGCCTTCGAGTACCGGATCACGGTGGCGGCCGGGGCGCGCGAGTCGCTGCGCCTGGCGGTCGTCTATCACAAAGCCGGAACCGAGAAGAGCCGTCCGGTCCTCGAGGCGCTGCTCGCCGATCCCAAGGCGCTGCACGACACGCAGGGCTATTTTGGCGAACGCCTCGACGATGCGCGCTTCCTTACGCCGTCGCCGGAGATCAGCCGCGGCGTCGTCTGGGCGAAAGCGAACATGCTGCGCGTCGTCAAGGAGTATCCGCACGGATGGGGTTCGACGAACTCGCCGCCGTCGGATATCCTCGTCTCGCGCGACACGTCGTGGTTCGTCCACGGCTTCGACTACTTTTGGCCCGAGTTCAGCCGCAACGCGCTCGAGGTCTTCAACGAGGCCGCCGAAGACTCGGGCTTGATGATCGAATACGTGCGCGGCGTCAGCGGCTACAAGACGGACTACGATCTCAACATCAACGACGATACGCCGCTGCACCTGATTGCGATGCTGCACCACTACAACGCGACGCTCGACGACGAATGGGTTCGCAAGCACGTGGCGCTGGTCGTGCGGCTCACCGACTACATGCTCTCGCAGCGCGACGACCACGGCCTGGTCGTCTGCCGAGCGAAGGGCGTCGACCTGCACGGCATCTCGTCGTGGCGCAACATCATTCCCTACTACACGCTCGACGGAGCGGTCACCGAGATCAACGCCGAATGCGTCTACGCGCTCGAAGCGGCGGCGATGCTCTGCGCCGTCGTCGGCGATACCGACCATTGGGAGAAGTACAGCAGCGAAGCGCAACACATGCGCGCGGCGATGATGGATTATCTGTTCAACGACGACACCGGCGCCTTCGTTCTCAACTACGATCAGGACGGTAACTATCAAGATAACTTTACCGCCGACGAAGTCTTCCCGGTGCTCTTCGGGATCGCCGATAAAGATCAGCGCGTCGCCATTCTCAAGCGGCTGCAGGAGGCCGATTTCGTGACGCCCGTCGGACTGCGTACGATCTCGACGGCCGATGCTTGGTACTTTCCCTCGTACGGATTCGGGCTGCTCGGCGGTATCTGGCCGGATCTGACGCTGTGGTACGCGGTCGCACTCGCACGCAACGATCTGACCGACGATGCGGTGCGCTACCTTACGATGACCTACGCCGCGATGGAGGTCGGCAGCCCGCGAAACACCGTGCCCGGCGAGTTCGCGGAGTGGTTCGACGGTGGATCGCTCAGCAATCGCGGCATGTACCTCTCGCCGTGGACCGGCGCAAAGTATCTGTGGGCCGTTGCCGAAACGGTCGGCGGTTTGAACGGTTATCGCACGAGCGGCCGCCCGCATCTCTCGCCGCTTCGCCCACAGGGATGGCAATGGGTCGCCGCCGCGCGCGTGCACTGGGGCGGCCGGCGTTGCACCTACGTCGTCGATCTGCGCAGCGACACGATCTACGGCAACATGCCGGAGCTTTCGGCCGAAGAGCCCTTTAAGTGCATCTTCGCCGGGCGCGACGTCAGCGATGAGGTCACCACCTCGCCGGTCGAAGTCGGGGCCATCGCCTTCGAGGACGACGAAGGCGCCGTGCGGATCTTCGTCGGTAACCACCTTGACCGTTCGCGTAACGTGCTCATCGAGTTCCGCGGGCACACCGCCCGGGTCGACATGGCCGCCGGCGAGCTTCGCGAGGTGCACCTTATCGGTAAGCCCAGCGACCGCAAGGCCCGCGCCGCGAAACTCGACGTCGTTCGGCCGCTCGTCCGCGCGTGAAGTTCCCCACGATCGTCCTGGCCGTCGGCGCGGCGGTCTTGCTCCTGGCCGTCGTCATCGGGCAGCGCATGGGCGACCGCGTGATGCAACAAGCCACGCAAGCGCAGCTGAATTCGGTCATCCCGACCCCGCTTCCGACCGGGGCCGACACCTCTCCGCAGCCCTACGGCCCAGATTGGAAGCGTTCGGAGGCGCTCTCGGCCGCCGGCGACCCCCGCTTCCCCGACCCCCGCGTGCCGCCACAGCCGGTCCCGACGCTGCCCCCCGCGACCCCCAAGCCTCCGCCGACGCCCACCCCGGTCCCGACGCCGACGATCAATCCGAACATCCCGATCTGGCGGCAGAAGCCGCTGCCGGTCCTCAAGAAGGAGGCCGAACCGGTCCCCTCCGGCGGCCTGATTACGCCCGCGCCGGCCGCCTCCGGCGAAGAGACGCCGAGCCCGCCGCCGCTGCGCTAGCGGCTTTCCTCAACGTTTTCGTTGGGTGCGGCTGTTATGATAGTGCGATGGAAAAAGGAACGGTAAAGGTTAAGCGCGGTCTCGCCCAGATGCTCAAGGGCGGCGTCATCATGGACGTCGTCACTCCCGAACACGCGGCAATTGCCCAAGAAGCCGGCGCGGTCGCCGTCATGGCGCTCGAACGCATTCCGGCCGACATCCGGGCGGCGGGCGGCGTCGCTCGGATGAGCGCGATCGACCTGATCCGCGGCATCATGGACGCCGTTACCATTCCGGTCATGGCGAAAGTTCGCATCGGCCACTTCGCCGAAGCGCAAGTTCTGCAGCAGCTCGGCGTCGACTACATCGACGAATCGGAAGTTCTGACGCCCGCCGACGACAAGTATCACGTCGACAAGCACGCCTTCACGACGCCGTTCGTCTGCGGCGCGCGCGATTTGGGTGAAGCGCTGCGGCGGATCGCCGAAGGTGCGGCGATGATCCGCAGCAAGGGCGAAGCCGGCAGCGGCAACATCGTCGAAGCGGTCCGGCACATGCGCGCGATCGGCGATTCGGTCCGCGACCTGAGCGTCGCGCCGAAGGAAGAACTCATCGCGCGAGCGCGAGATCTCGGCGCGCCCTACGAGCTGGTGGCCGAGGTCGCGCAGAACGGGAAGCTCCCCGTCGTTCTCTTTTGCGCCGGCGGCGTCGCCACGCCCGCCGACGCTGCGTTGATGATGCAGCTCGGCGCGGAAGGCATCTTCGTCGGAAGCGGCATCTTCAAATCGAAGGATCCCAAGCGTTTCGCGCGCGCGATCGTCGACGCAACGACCCACTTCGACGATCCGTCCGTCGTGCTCGAGGCTTGCCGTTCTCTTGGGCAATCGGAGGCGATGCCCGGCCTCGACGTCCGGCAGTTGCCCGAAGCCGAGCTCATGGCCCCGCGTGGCAATTAGCGTAGGTGTTCTTGCGCTGCAGGGTGACGTCGTCGAGCATTGCGCGGCGCTGGAACGCGCCGGCGCGCGGCCCGTCGCCGTCAAAACGGCCGCCGGCCTCGCGCGCGTCGACGGACTAATCGTCCCCGGCGGCGAGTCGACGACGGTGATGAAGCTGCTCGACCGCTCGGGGCTCGGGCAGCCGATCGTGGAGCGCACGCGCGCCGGCATGCCGCTCTGGGGAACGTGCATGGGAATGATCGTGGCCGCGCACGACGTCGCCGGTCTCGCCCAGCCGACGCTCGATCTCATCGACATCACCGTGCGCCGCAACGCGTTCGGGCGGCAGAACGATTCGGTGGAGGTGCCGCTCGCGATTCCGGCGCTCGGCAGCAAGCCGTTTCCCGGCATTTTTATTCGGGCACCGTGGATCGAGCGCTGCGGCCGCAACGTCGAATTGCTCGCCGAGCGCGACGGACACGGCATTATGGTGCGTGAAGGCAACGTGCTGGCCACCGCCTTCCATCCCGAACTCACCGACGACCCGCGCATCCATCAATACTTCGTCGGAATGACCGGTCAGCAAGGGAAGCCCTCAGCAGCCGCGTAACCTCGGAAAAGGGATGTCCACCCGAACCGCTCCTCCCGATATGCAGGGGGGATTTCAAGGGCAAATTCCGCCCGTCGAGCCTTTGCTCAGCGAAGTAATCGCAACGCTCGCTCTAGCGGCGCACGCGTATCTCACCGAAGAAGAAGGCCGTAAGTCCGACCATCAGTCCGCTGAGATAGCGATCGACGTTGCAACGGCTGCCTTCGAACGGGTCAAAGAAAGGTTGCCCGCCAATCAGCGGTTAGCGATAACACAAATGCTAACCGAAACGCGATTGATGTTCGTCCGACAGCGAGGCACCTAAATGCCTCGCCTTCGTACTTCGAGGAAAACGGCCGCATGAGCGAAGTGCTCGTGCTGAACTTCACCTACGAGGCGCTCAACGTCACGAGCTTTCAGCGTGCCGTCAAGCTCCTCTTTGCCGGAAAGGCCGAGATGCTCCACGGGCGCGAGCGAATGCTCGCGTCGCCGACCTACGAGATGCGGATGCCCTCGATCATCCGGATGCTATACTACATCCGCCGGCCGATGCAGAAGGTCGCGCTGACGAAGAAGAACGTGCTCATCCGCGACGATCATATGTGCCAATACTGCGGACTGCGCGGCGAGCGCCTGATGACGGTCGACCACGTCACGCCCAAGAGCCGGGGCGGCGAGTCGACGTGGGAGAACCTCGTCTGCGCCTGCATGCGCTGCAACAATCGCAAGAACAACCGCACCCCGCGCGAAGCGAATATGTCCCTGCAGCGCAAACCGCGCCAGCCGAAGTACATCCCCTGGATTCAGATCAAGCGCAACACCTTGCCCGACGAATGGGGCAAGTTCTTGTTCCTGTACAACGTCTCGATCGACGAGCGGATCGAAACCTAGTCTACCGCTGGTTCATCGCTTTCATCGACGGATCGGGAATACCGCCGGGACAGATCGTCGCCTGCACCGCGGGCGTAACGTAGTACGCATGCAAGTCGTAGTGGGGAACGGGAAGTCCCGCGTGCCCCTTGGGCTCGAACTTGAGGTCAACGTGGTCGATCGTGTAGCCCGGAAGCGCGTGCAGATTCGCATAAGCAAAGCCCTGCTGCAGCTGATCGACGGTCACCATGATCTCGGTGAAGATCGGCTTTCCTTGCCAGACCCCGTAGATCGGTCCCATCGGGGCGTCCTTGAGGTCGATCCAATGCTCGCCCATGCTTGCAATGCACGGCGAGACGAGCACCGCGCCGGCGGGAATTCCCTCGGGACGGACGGCTGGTTGCGGGGGAAGCTGGGGCGCTGCAGCATCTGCCCAGGCGGATTGCGGAAACGCGAAGGCTGCCAATGCAAAAGCCAGCAATAGCGGTAAACGAACCATGTTAGGTCCTCCTGACCGGCCGACGCTTTTGGCGCGGGAAGAGTTCAATCCTAGGAGAACGCGCCGTTTGGTCATGCCGCTGCAGAATCGCGTCACGCCGTACGGCGAGGTCGTAGCGCTCCCCGGACGGGGTGAGATGATGGGGAATCGAGGAATTCTCCACGACGAATTTCGGCAAATCGTCCGTTCGTTTGCCGTGAAGCGGTGGATCGCGTGCGTGCTCGAGTTTCGCGGCCGCAAGCGCACCGTGATGACGCCGCACCGATACACCGAACTTTTCTTCCTCGACGAGGCAGCCGGGCTCAGCGCCGGTCATCGCCCCTGCGCAGAGTGCCGGCGTGCCGACTACAACCGCTTCCGCACGTTCTGGGCACGGAGCATCGCGACGCCCAACGATGCCGATTCGATGGATCTGCGCCTGCATGCCGATCGTCTCGACGGCAAGAGGAAGCGCACGTATTACGCCGAGCTTGCGTCGTTGCCGGACGGCACCTACGCCGTTTGGGAGAGCCGCCCGCATCTGCTCTGGGGCGATTCGCTCTTCGAATGGTCCGATGCAGGCTATAAGAAGCGTGTTGCGCGCGCGAGGGGCGGCGAGGTCGAAGTGCTGACGCCGCGCGCGATCGTCGAGATCTTGGCGGCCGGCTATCGTCCGGCGATCCATTCCAGCGCGAGATAATCTGAAATCGTGGAGGCTTCTCATCTGTGGCTGCCGTTCACGCAGATGCGTGATTTCCAGCTGCGTCCGCGCCGTTTCGTGCGCGGGCTCGGGCCCTGGCTCTGGGATGCGCAGGGCCGGCGCATCTTCGACGCCGTCAGCTCGATCTGGACGACGATACACGGGCACTGCCATCCGCGCATCGTCGAGGCGATCGCCACGCAAGCCGCGCACCTCGATCACGCGACGCTGCTCGGCGCGAGCAATCCCGTCGCCGAGCGGCTCGCCGAGCGCCTCTGTGCGCTGGCCGGAATGGAGTACGCGTTCTTCGGCAGCGACGGCGCGAGCGCGATCGAGGCGGCCCTGAAGATGGCGCTCCAATACTGGCAGAATGCCGGCGAACCGCAACGCACGCGCTTCGTCCGGTTGGACGCCGCTTACCACGGCGATACGATCGGCGCGATGAGCGTCTCGGATATCGCGCTCTTCAAATCGCGCTTCGGCAGCGTGACCTTCGAAGCACGTGGGTTCGAGAGCGGCGCGACGCTGGGGGAGGACGTGGCGGCGGTGATCGTCGAGCCCATCGTTCAAGCGGCCGCCGGAATGCGTCTGGTGCCCAAGGCGATGTACGACGAGCTGCGCGAGACGCGCACCTTGGTCATCTGCGACGAGGTCGCCACCGGCTTCGGTCGGACGGGAACGATGTTTGCCTTCGAACAGACGCCGCTGCATCCCGATATCGTCTGCGTCGGCAAAGGGTTGAGCGGCGGGACGCTGGCGCTTTCGGCGACGCTCGTTCGCCGGGAAATCTACGACGCGTTTGCGGGCGAGCCCGCCGATTACGTCCACTTTTTTCACGGTCATTCCTACGCGGGCAATCCGATCGCGTGCGCGGCGGCGCTCGCGTCGCTCGAGCTCTTCGAAGACGAGCAGACGTTGGCTCGCGCCGCCGGCATCGCGCGCGCTGCTGGCTCGCGCCTGGAAGCGCTCCGCTCGCATGCCGCCGTGCGCGAGGTGAGGCAGGCTGGGACGATGATCGGCATCGAGCTCGCGTCGGAAGGCTGGCCGGTCGCCGACGCCCTCTACGCAGCCGGGCACTTCACCCGCCCGATCGGCAGCGTCATCCAGTTCGTCCCGCCGCTCTGCGCAACCGACGACGAGGTCGGCTCGTTCTTCGATGCGTTGGAACGCAATGTGTTGAAATGAGAGCCCTGTGTCATCCTGAGCGAAATCGAAGGACGAACGCACGAGTCGCCCTGAGCGAAGCCGAAGGGCGACGCCCAATGCTCCCGGAAGCGCGTCGCCCTTCGACTGCGCTCGGGACGACGAGAATGGCAGTCCTTCGACTACGGCCCCTTCGACTCGCTGCGCTCGCTCAGGAGCCTCCGCTCAGGATGACGGCGTGATGAGCTACCTCAACCGCGTCGACCGAGAGTTGCAGAAGATTCGCGACGAGCATCGATACCGCGAGTTGCCGCTTCGGCAGCTCGCCGACGTCATCGACTTCTCTTCCAACGACTACCTTGGAATGGCGAAAGAGCCGCAGGTCGTCGAGGCGCTCAAGCACGCGAAGCGCGCCGGCTCGGGCGGTTCGCGCCTTCTGGCCGGGCGCAATCGCGAACTCTCGCTGCTCGAGGAGGAGCTTGCGAGTTGGCTCGGGCGCGAACGAGCGTTGCTCTTTTCCTCGGGATATCTCGCAGGCGTGGGAGCGATTCCGGTGCTGGCGGATCTGGTCGCGAGGATCTACTCCGATCGCGCGAACCATGCGTCGCTCGTGGACGGGATTCGCCTTTCGAGCAGGCCGCGCGTGATCTACGAGCACGCGACGCTGCCGCAGCTCGATCCCAACGAATCGGCGCTCGTCGTCAGCGAGACGCTCTTCGGGATGAGCGGCGACACGATCGACGCGGTCGCCCTGCTTCGGCAACTCCACGACGAAGACGTGCTGCTCTTTGACGAAGCGCACGCGCTGGGCGTCACCGGCCCGGAAGGAGCCGGCGTCGCACGACATCTGGCGGATCCGCGCGTGCTGGCCCTCGGCACGCTCTCGAAGGCGCTCGGCGGGCTCGGCGGCTTCGTCGCCGGACCATCCGCCACGATCGACCTCTTCGTCAACCGGGCGCGCAGCTTTATCTTCGATACCGCGCTGCCGCCGGCGCTCGCGCTGGCGGCGCGCATCGCGCTGCATATCACGCGCGGCGCGGAGGACCGGCGCGCGCGGCTGAACGCCAACGCCGCACGCCTGCGCCTTGCGCTGGGGATTGCGGGTAACGGGCCGATCGTGCCCGTCCTGCTCGGTGACGAAGAACGCGCGATGCGCATTTCACGGCGGCTCTTGGAACGGCGCATCTTCGTTCCGGCGATCCGGCCGCCGACCGTGCCGCCCGGTACCTCGCGTCTGCGCGTATCGCTGCGCGCGGAGCACACGCTCGATCAGGTCGATTTGCTCGCCGGCGAGCTGCAACGGTGCATCGCTACTTCGTAACCGGCACCGATACCGATGTCGGCAAGACGCGCGTCGCGGCATCGCTCGCGCTCGCGCTCAAGCGGGCCGGCAAGAATCCGACGATCGTCAAACCCGTGCAGACGGGTCTGGCGCCGCTCGAAGAAGGTGACGCACAGCGCGCCGCGCGGCTCGCGGGCGTTGGGTTCATCGAAATCGCGCGCTTCGAAAAGCCGGCCGATCCGTGGTCGGCGGCGTTGGCGCAGGGGCTCGAGCCGCTCTCGGCGCGCGCGCTCGCGGCCACGCTCGACGCGCTCGACGGCGCGCTGGTCGTCGAGGGCGCGGGCGGGATCATGGCACCGCTCAACGCGCACGAGCATCTCGGCGACGTCGCTGCGCCGGCAAAGCTGCAGACGGTCGTTGCGATCGGTCTGCGGCTCGGCTGCCTGAATCACGCGTTGCTGACGCTGCGCCTCTGCCGGCAACTCGCGCTTCGGGTTTCGGGTGCGGTGCTCGTCGAGCGCTGGGAGCCGGCCGGCGAGGCGTATCGTGCCGACGTGATGCGCGTGCTGCAGGAGAAGGTGCGCGTTCTCGGGATTCTGGCGAGTGCCCCGGACGAGGCCGAATCGGTCGAGGCCGGTGCAAAGCTTTTCGAATCTTTGGTGAACCAAGAACGCTGACATGACCCATCCCACGATCGAACGAGCGCGCAGCGAACTGCTCGAGCGCGAGCAACCGGCGCGCGCCGAGCTGCTGAGCGAACTGGCGAAGCTGCCGTCCCAGCACGTTCCGGAGCTGCTCTCGCTGGCCGACGACGTCCGTTCGCGCTACTGCGGCAACGGCATCGCCGTCGAGGTACTCTACAACGCCAAGCGAGGCGGTTGCTCGGAGGATTGCAACTTCTGCTCGCAGAGCGCGCGCTACGCGACCGACGTCGAACCCGAACGGCTATCGAGCGTCGAGGAGTTCGTCGAAGCGGCGCGCGCGGCGCAGACCCGCGGCGCCGGCGAGTTCTGCATCGTCGTCGCCGTCCGTGGTCCGTCGGAGCGGCTGCTGGAGCGCGTTTGCGAGGCGGTGGTACGGATCAAGCGGGAGCTGCCGCTGACCGTTGCCGTTTCTCTTGGGATCCTTACCGCGGCGCATATCGAACGTCTCGCCGAAGCCGGGGTTGACAAGGTCAATCACAACCTCGAGAGCTCGCGCCGGTACTTTCCGCAAGTCTGCACGACGCACACGTACGACGAGCGCTGGGAGACGTGCTTGCGCGTCAAGCAACGCGATTTGGAGCTCTGCTGCGGCGGGATCATCGGGATGGGCGAAGACGTTGCCGATCGCATCGACTTTCTGACGGCCTTGCAGGAGTTGTCCCCGCAAGAGGTGCCGATCAACTTTCTCAATCCGCGCCCCGGGACGCCGTTTGGGCTGCGCCCGCTGCTCGATCCCGTCGAGGCGCTGCGCTTCGTCGCGATGGCGCGCCTCGCGCTGCCAAGCGCGCTCGTGCGCTTCGCCGGCGGCCGCGAAGTGACGCTGCGAGCCTTGCAAGACGTCGGCATGCGCAGCGGCGCGAGCGGGATCGTTTTAGGCAACTACCTGACGACGGAAGGCCGCAACGACGCCGACGACTTCGCGATGCTCGATCGGCTCGGCTTCGAAGTCCTCGCGTAGCGCAGAGCGCAAACGTGCCCCTCGATCAGAACCGCGCGCCCTACTTCCAAGCGCTGCTCGACTACGTCGATGCCGGCGTGATCCCGTTTCACACGCCCGGCCATATCCAAGGCATCGGTATGGACCTCGCGTTTCGCGAGTTCGTCGGCGACAACATCTGCGCGATCGACCTCACGCCGATGCCCGGCATCGACGACTTGCTGCAGCCGACCGAATCGATCAAAGAAGCACAGGAGCTTGCCGCCGAGGCATGGGGCGCCGATCATACCTTCTTTTTGATCAACGGGTCGACCAGCGGCAATCAGTGCATGATGATGGCGGCCCTCAACCCCGGCGAGAAGATCGCCGTCCCGCGCAACTCCCACAAGTCGATGCTCGGGGGACTCGTGATGAGCGGCGCTCAGCCGGTCTACATGCCGCCGGAGGTCGACGAGGACCTGCGCGTCGACCACTGCGTGACGCCGGCGACCGTCGCGCAGACGCTCGAAGAGCACCCCGACCTCACCGCCGTCTATCTCGTATCGCCGACGTACTACGGCGTCGCGGCCGACCTCGCCGCGATCGAGCGAATCGTCCACGATGCGGGCAAGGTGCTGCTCGTCGACGAGGCGTGGGGACCGCACTTTCACTTCCATCCGGCGCTCCCGCTCTCGGCGACCGCCGCCGGCGCCGATCTGTGCATCAACTCGACGCACAAGATGCTCTCGTCGTTTTCGCAGTGCGCGATGCTGCATCACAAGGGCGAGCGCGTCGCGATCGACCGCCTCGAGAGCGTCCTTAAGATGTTCTTATCGACGTCTCCGAATCTGCCCATGGTGGCGTCGCTCGACGTCGCGCGCAAACAGATGGCGACCGAAGGCGCGGCGCTGCTCTCACGCACGATCGAGCTTGCGGAGGAGACGAGGGCGCGACTGAACGAGATTCCGGGCATCTACTGCTTCGGCGAGGAGATCCAGGGCCGCAACGGCGTCTTCGATCTCGACCCGACGAAGATCGCGGTGACGGTGAAGGGGCTGGGCTACACCGGCTACGAGGCCTCGAGCATTCTGCGCCGGCGCTACAACATCCAGGTCGAGCTCGCCGATCTCTTCAACGTCGTCGCGCTCTTTACGATCGGCACGACGCGCGATGCGGCGGAACGCTTTATCTTAGCCTTCGAAGAGCTGGCGCACGACGACCGGCCGATCGACATGTTCGCGCCATCGGGCATCCTGGAGGAGCGTCTGCGGCGCGGGACCTTCCGGCTTCCGGAGGTTCCACCGATGCGAATGCTGCCGCGCGAGGCGTTTCTGGCCGACGCGGAGTTCGTGAAGTTTCGCGAGTCGCGAGGGCGGATCTGCGCCGAAACCCTGACGCCGTATCCGCCGGGCATTCCCGTCATCGCGCCGGGGGAAGAGATAACGCAAGAAATCATCGATTATCTGCGTTTGGAGCTCAAAGCCGGCGTGCGCATACAAGGCCCGCACGACGGCGAGCTGCACGTCATCCGCGTGGTGAAGGAGTGATCCCGGAGTCCGGCCAACCATGCCGGGCAAGTGGCGGTCAGGGCTCATTCGGTTTCGCCCAGTTGGGAGCTCTCCCAACTTCTCGACATCTTCCCGCTCACCATTCGGCAAGCGCTGGTTCGGCTTCGTAACCTCGAAGATATCATCGAGGTCGTTCTCGATTTAGGGCGTCCGCCGGAGGCCCGCTTTGAAAGCGACTTCATCTACCTTACCGACCTGCCGGTGAGTCACGAAGACATCGCGCACGTCTGCTCGCGCGTCTCGCCGTTCGGTGCCGACAATCGCGCGGGCATCGAGCAAACCCTGCATCGTATCAGCGCGATTCGCAACCGGACCGGGAAGATCGTCGGCCTGACCTGCCGGGTCGGGCGCGCAGTCTACGGAACGATCGATATTCTGGTCGACGTCCTGCGCGGCGGCCAATCGATCTGTCTGCTCGGGAAGCCCGGCGTCGGCAAAACGACGATGCTGCGCGAGTGCGCTCGCGTGCTTTCCGAGGAACGCAAACGCGTCGTGATCGTCGATACCTCAAACGAAATCGCGGGCGACAGCGACATTCCCCATCCCGGCATCGGGCTCGCGCGCCGCATGCAGGTCGCCGATCCGGCGCTGCAGCACGCCGTGATGATCGAGGCGGTCGAGAACCACATGCCCGAAGTCATCGTGATCGACGAAATCGGCACCGAGGCGGAAGCGGGTGCGGCGCGCACGATCGCCGAGCGCGGCGTGACGTTGATCGGCACGGCCCACGGGCAAACGCTGGAAAACCTTCTGATGAACCCGACGCTCTCCGACCTCGTCGGCGGTATCAGCGCGGTAACGCTCTCCGATGAAGAAGCGCGCCGTCGCGGAACGCGCAAGACGGTCCTCGAGCGCAAGGCGCCCCCGACCTTCGACATCGTCATCGAGATCCACGATCGCGATCGCATGGCGATTCACAAGAACGTCGCCGAAGTCATCGACGCGCTGTTGCGCGGCTACCAGCCGCAGCCCGAGATTCGTCAGCGTACCGCCAGCGGCGAGGTGACGGTCGTTCAAGAGGCCGATACCGAATCGATGCCGCGTCTGACCGACGCGTACGATCACCATCACGATCAAGAGAGCGAAGACCGTCCGCTTTCGATCTTTCCCTACGGCGTCTCGCGCAATAAGATCGAGCGCGCGATCGCGAACCTGCGCGTCAACGCGTCGATCGCCCGGAACTGGGACGACGCCGACGTCGTCCTGACGCTCAAAACCCTCGAGCGCAAGGAGCAGCCGAAACTCAAGCAGATCGCCTCCGATAACGTCCCGATTTATTCGATCAAGACGAATACGACGACGCAGATTCAGACCGCGCTGCGCGACGTCTTCAACCTCGGCTCGATCGACAAGGAAGAGATCGCGTTGCGCGAAGCGGAAGAGGCGATCTATCAGGTGCTGCTGACGAGTAAGGCGGTCGAACTCTCCCCGCAGACGTCGTACATTCGCCGCATGCAGCACCAGCTCGCGGAGCGCTATCGCCTGCAATCGCGCAGCACCGGCCTCGAGCCCAACCGGCGCGTCCGGATCTTCAAAATCGCCGAAGCCTCTTAATCCGCCCTGTCACCCCTGAGCGAGCCGAAGGATGACGCGGTAGCACCCCAAACCTAACGCGCAATGTTCGTTGTTGTTGAAGGGATTGAGGGCAGCGGGAAGAGCACGCTGCTGCAGGGACTCGTCGAGCGCCTGCGGATGGACGGGCGCGACGTCGTCGTAACGCGCGAACCGGGCGGGACGGCCACCGGGAATGCGATTCGTACGATCTTTCTCGACCGCACGTTGAACATCGAAGCCCTCACCGAGGCGCTGCTGGTGAACGCCGCGCGTGCGCAGCACGTTGCGGAGGTGATTCGCCCGGCGCTCGACGCGGGCCGTCTCGTGCTCTGCGACCGCTTCACCGCTTCGACGTTTGCCTATCAAGGGTACGGCCGCGGCTTCGATCTGGCAGCGTTGCAGCGCCTCTGCGACGAGGCAACCGGGACGCTGCAGCCCGATCTCGTCTTTCTGCTCGATCTTCCCGTCGACGTCGCGCGCCAACGAATGGCCGAGCGCTCCTACCAGCTCGACCGAATCGAGAGCGAGGACGCCGCCTTTCACGAGCGCGTGCGCCAGGGCTACCTCGTGCTGGCGAAGTCGCCGCGATTCCGCAAGCTCGATGCGACGCTGCCGGCCGAGACGCTCCTGGACGAAGCGTGGACCTTCATTTCGACGTTGTAGGCGCACAAGGCCCCAAGCGCTACTTCGACGCGCTCACGCGCGAAAAGGTCTCGCACGCCTACCTTTTCTCCGGTCCGAGCGGGGTTGGGAAGAAGACGTTTGCGCGCCGTTTGGCGCAATCGCTGCTCTGCCTCGCACCGAAGGAAGCCGTGCTCGGCTATGACGGCACCTGCTCCTCGTGCACGCTCTTTGCGGCCGAGAACGCGCGCCATCCCGACTTCCTCGAGCACGTCGGCGCGTTGAAGATCGGCGAGCGTGAGGTCGCGATGGGCTTTTACGAAGGCGACGAGCTCCACGCCCGCGACCTGGTGCGCCAGCTCTCGATGCAATCGTACGGGGGAGGAATGCGCGTTTTGCTGCTCGGCGACGTCGAGTTTGCTTCGCCGGCGGCGGCGAACGCATTGTTGAAGTTTCTCGAAGAGCCCCCGCGGGGCGTCGTTATGCTCCTTACCACTCCCGTGCCGGAGAGTCTGTTGCCGACGATTCGTTCGCGCGTCATCGAGCTGCGCTTCCCTCGCCTTTCGACGGCGGAGGTTGCCGGGATTCTCACGAGGATGCAGTACAGCGGCGCCGACGCGAAACTCGGTGCGTCGCTTGGCGGCGGAAGCGTCACGCGGGCCGTCGCGGCGCTCGGCGGCGAAGACGAGTCGCTGCGCGCGACGGTCATCGGCTGGTTCTTCGAAACGCTGCAAGGGAAAGCGCCGCCGAGCGCCTGGGCCAGCCGCGAGACGCTCGACGAAGGCATTGAGACGGTGAAGACGCTCGTTCGCGATTGGATCGTAGCCAACGCGGGCGACGGCGTCGCGCTCGTCTCCCTCGATCAGGAGAAACGTCTGCGCGCGCTCCGGCCGATCGGCGGAAAGCAAGCCGCATCGCTGCTCGTCAGGATTGACGAAGCGCAGCACCTCGCGCAGACGAACGTCCCGCCGGCGATGGTCGGCGAGCTCTTGCGCATGGCACTCACGACCGTGGCGGGGTAAATGCTGCGCTCGCTGCGCTCAGGATGACCGCTTACCAAAAGCCGCGGAAGGCGACGTCGTCGTATTGCTTGGCGAACGGAAAGGCTAAATAGGCGAGAACGATCGCGCGCACGGCCGCGAACGTCAGTTGATACTCGATGACGTTCAAACCCGAGGCTAAGCGGGTGATGAGGAAGCTGGGAACGAGCGTCCACAGCGCGACGAAAACGATGGCCAGGAGGCCCGCCCCCAGCAAATTTTCGCGCACGGCACGGAAGGACGCGCCGATCGCGAGGTTGCCGGGCATGCCGCCGATGGCCGCGGCCGGGATCGTATAAATCAAGAAAAACGCCACGACGAGCTGGATGACGATTCCAATGACCCCGCCGCCGAGAAACTCGCCGAGGTACTGCGCGGCCCACAGCAAAAAGTAGAAGCCAATCGCGGCGATGAGGATCCCCCCGGCTTTTTGCCGGCCTTCCGTCAAGGCTTCATCGAAGGTCGCGCGCCGCGCTCGCCACACGTTGTTCGCGCCGATCACCGCGACGCCGAAGCAGAAGCCGTAGAGCAGCTGGGTGACGATCTGGAAGACGAAGAGCCCCAGACCGCCGACGGGGTCCGTGAAATAGGGCGAGATCTGCTCGATCAAGATATCGACGACCGCCGCCAGCAGCGGCATCACGAAGACGGTTGGATGGCGCAGCAGCAGCGGGACGGCCCGCGCATACATCGAGAAATCGACGCTTCGCAGGCGCATTGGCTTAGAAGCGTGCTCCCTCGAGCGCGTGCCGGCACGAGCAGTTGACGTCGAGCGGAATCTTCTCGATGATACGGCCGATCGCGCCGCGGACGCGGTCGTTGTTGCGTTTGAAGACCTCGATGACCTCGTGATGCGAGACGGCCGTCATCCCATCCAGCCCGACGTCGTAGTCGGTGATCAGCGAGATATTGACGTAGCACATCTCGAGCTCTCGAGCCAGGTAGGCCTCGGGATACTGCGTCATGTTGATGACTTCCCAGCCTTGGCTTTGAAACCACTTCGACTCGCTGCGCGTCGAGAAGCGCGGTCCTTGGATAACGACGACCGTGCCGCGTTCGTGCGTTTCGATGTCGAGCGAGCGCAGCGAGTCGATCGCGATTGGCCGCAGCGTCGGGCAGTACGGATCGGCAAAGCTAACGTGCGTCGTGATCGGGCCGTCGTAGAACGTATCCTTGCGGCCGTTCGTGCGATCGATGAGCTGATCGGCCACCACCATCGACCCGGGCTTGACGCTTTCGAGCAGCGAGCCGCAGGCGGTCGGTCCGATGATCCATTTCACGCCCAGCTCCTTCATCGCGAACATATTCGCGCGGTAGTTGATCGCCTGGGGCGGAAAGCGGTGGTCTTTCCCGTGGCGCGGCAGGAACGCGACGCGCCTTCCCGCGATCTCGCCGAGCGCGACCCGGTCGCTTGGCGCGCCGAACGGCGTCTCGACCCAGGATTCGTGCGCGTTTTCGATCAGCGAATAGAAGCCGGACCCGCCAAAAACGCCGATCTCGGCGTGCAAACCGTCACTCATGCGCGCCTTGTTCTATCCCCGCCTCGGCACTCATGCCGGGCCAATCAGACTCGGGCTCGCGAAGGAATTTCATTGTCAACATCGTTTACTATAGCCCAGCCTGCGGCGATGTTTCACGACCGGCTCGCCGCTTCGCACGCTTCTCGGAAAAAGGAACCAACGTTTTGAACGCTGTGAAGTTCGTTGGTGCATTCGCGCTCGTGCTCGCCGGCGGCTGCGGCCCGCAGAGTGGTTCCCTCAGCCCTTTCGGAGCCTCCCCCCTTGCTGCAACGACTGCGGGCGCTCGCACGCGCCTGTGGGGGCCGAACGTGAGCGCGGCGTGTCCCGATCGCAGACCGGATGAGGCGCAGTGCCTGCTGTTGATCCGCGACGGCCCGCAGAGCGTGCCCGACGGAGGCACGGGGCCGAACGGCGGCTTTACGCCGGCGCAGTTGCGCCAGGCATACAACCTCGTTTCGGCTACCGGGGGCGACGGCCAGCTCGTCGCGATCGTCAACGCCTACGACAATCCCAAAGTCGAGTCCGACCTTGCCTTCTACCGAACGTATTTCGGATTGCCGCCGGCAAACTTCGCCAAATTCAATCAGCTCGGACAACTCGGCGCCTACCCGATCGCCAATACGCAGTGGGGCGCCGAAGAAGATCTCGACGTCGCGATGGTCGCGGCGAGCTGCCCGAAGTGTTCGATCGTGCTCGTCGAGGCGAACACCTCGGCTTCGGCGGATCTCGGCGCCGCCGAAACGGCGGCGGTGGCGCTGGGGGCCCACATCATCAGCAATAGCTTCGGCTGTTATACTTCGTGCGGCCTGAAGCGAAAGTATTTCGAGGCACGCGGCGTGACGTATCTCGCGGCGAGCGGAGACGACGGCTACGGCGTCGGCGTCGGAACGCCCGGCGCGTTCGCCAATGTCGTCGACGTGGGCGCAACGTCGCTGATCGCTGGAGGGAAAAGCAAACGCGGCTTCGTCGAGACGGCGTGGCCCGGAACTAATAGCGGCTGTTCGCACGAGCCCAAGCCGTCGTGGCAGCGCGATCCCGGCTGCGCCTACCGGACTGCCAACGACATCGCTGCGGTCGGCGATCCGAATACGGGGCCGGCGTTTTACGACACGTTCGGTTACGCGGGCTGGCTCATCGGCGGCGGCACGAGCGCCAGCACGCCGTTCGTCGCCGGAATCTTCGGGCTCGCCGGCAACGCCACGTCGCAGACCGGCGGAGAGACGTTCTGGGAGAAGCGCCACCAAGGATCGAGCGATCTGCACCATATCACCAAAGGGAAGAATGGTTCGTGCAAGCCGGCATATCTGTGTGCGGAAGGCACGCGCGAGTATCGCGATTATGGCGGTCCGGCCGGTTGGGGAACGCCAAATGGAATCGGAGCCTTCTGAGCCAATGACCCTCGCATGATCGATCGTCGCCGCTTCTTATTGGCTGCCGGAGCTTCGGCCGTCGCGCCGCCGCTGCTGGGCGCCTCACCGGAAGTGGAAGCTCCGGTACGATCCCTTCAACGCGCGCTCGTCTTCAGCGGCGGCGGCGCGCGCGGAGCCTACGAGGCCGGCATTGTCGGAGCCCTCGTCGCGCAGCAGCGCGTGAGCGACGGCCAGCCGCTGTCGCCTTACGAAGTCGTCTGCGGAACGTCCATCGGTGCGCTCAACGGGTGGATGGTCGCGGCCGGCCAGTACACCAAGTTGCAGGAGCTGTGGTTCACTATCAGCCGCGACAACGTCATTCGCCCAAAGCCGCAGTACGCGTCGCTGCAAGATCCCGAGAGCGGCATACTCAATCGAGTCGCTTCGGTCGTTAGTTTGGCCGGGCTCGTGCGCAATCAACGCGCCGTTTTGCAGACCGAACCCGCCTTCGACTGGATCTCGCGCCACGTCGATCCCGCGACGCCGCTGGTTGCGCCGCTGGTCTGGGCGGTAACGAATTTGACGTACCAGCGTCCGGAATACTTTTACGTCCGGCCTCAGGGCCAGCCGGAGCTCCCGGCGAAGGTATCGCACGCACTGCACGTGCTCTTGGGAGAGCAGACCGTCGTACGGGAGGCGACGCCGGACATTTTGCACCGCGCGATCTTCGCCTCGATCGCGATTCCAATCGCGTTCGATCCTATCATGATGCCGGGACCGGACGGGGCGATGAACATGTACTGCGACGGCGGCGTTGCCAGCAACTCGCCCGTCGGCATCGCGCACGCGTTGGCCAAAGGCGCGGACATCGTCTTACTCGATCCTCCGTTCGAGCCCGAAGAAGGCTACGACGACGCAGTCGAGATCGCATTTGCCGCCTATGGAACGATGCAACGCAAGATCTTCGAGATGGAGATGCGCACCTCGTACTTCCAGTCACTCGGCAAGAACGCATTCGATCGGCTGTCGACCGCGCAACGCGATACGGCGACGCAGAATAGCCCTCTCCTGGAATCGTTCATCGAGAACGTTCCGGCCACCAGCCTTCGCTACATCCGCCCGAAGAAGGTGCTGCCGGTCGGCGTCGTCGGCTTCGACGACACGATGGGCATCTACAACGCCTATCGTATCGGCTGGGAAGATACGGCCAACGGCTTCAGCCCGTACGACTGGAGAACGTTCGAGCTGTAGCGCTGCGGCCGATCGCCATGGCATTTACCGCGCTTCTCGTCGCGATCTCATCTCTGTTGCTGGTGGTGTGGCTTTTCAACAGGCGGTCTCGGCGCTAGCGGTTGAAGTCGGACGGCTTGAGGTCTTCGAGGAATTTCTTAAAGCGTGCGAGTTCGGTTTCGTTGACGGTTCGTTTCTCCGACGTCGCTTCTTCGAGGACGATCTTGTCGGAGACGAAGATCGGAGCGGGGACGCGCAATGCCAGCGCGATCCCGTCGGAGGGGCGCGCGTCGATCTCCTGCAGTTCGCCGTTGGTGCGAACGACGAGTTTGGCGAAGAACGTCGAACTCTTTGATGTCGTGTATGACGACCTGCTCGAGATTCGCGTTGAGCCCTTCGAGGATGTTGCGCATCAGGTCGTGTGAGAGCGGTCGGGGCACCGGTGCGCCTTCCAGTGCCAGCGCGATCGCCGTCGCTTCAAACGGGCCGATCAGTATCGGGAGGTAGTGAGAGCCGTCCATGTCCTTGAGGATGACAACCGGGTCGTGGGTGAGGAGGTCGATTCCGAGCTTGTCGACCTTCATTTGGCGCATGTCGACCTATCCGACACTTCCGACGGAATTTCTTGCCGGCCAGCGAACCCGCGGCCTCGAGTATGGCACTCTCCTGCGGCATCGTCGGCTTGCCCAACGTCGGCAAATCCACAATCTTTAACGCGCTTACGCGATCGGCCCAGGCCCTTGCGGCAAATTATCCTTTCGCGACGATTGAGCCAAATGTCGGAGAGGTCGCAGCGCCGGATCCGCGCTTGGCAGTCCTGCAACGCCTCACGAACGCAGCACGCGTCGTCCCGGCGACCGTACGCTTCGTCGACATCGCCGGCTTGGTGCGCGGCGCCAGCTCCGGCGAGGGGCTCGGCAACGCCTTCTTGAGCCACATTCGCGAGACCAACGCGATCGCGATGGTCGTGCGCTGCTTTGAGGACGACGAGATCACGCACGTCGAGGGCGCGCTCGATCCGCGGCGGGACTGCGAAATCATCGGGATTGAATTGGCTCTCGCCGACCTCGCTACGATGCGCAAGCGGCTTTCCAAGATCGAGCGCGACGTGCGCGCCGACCCGAAGCTGCGCGAGTATCTCGCGGCCGCCCAGCGCCTCACGGCGGCTCTGGAGGAGGCCCGCCCGGCCCGTTCCTTCGGCTCCGACTCGCTCGAAGCGCAGGTCGCGGCCGATTCATTCCTGCTGACCTCCAAGCCGGTGCTCTTTGTGGCCAACGTCGAGGAGGGCCAAATCGGGCTGGATTCGCCCAACGTCGAGATCGTTCGGGCGATCGCGCGCGAGGAAGGCGGCCGGACCGTCGTCCTCAGCGGCAAGGTCGAGGCCGAGCTTGCCGGGCTTTCGGAGGCCGAGGCAGCGGAGTTCCGGGACGAGCTGGGCATCGAGCGCAGCGGCCTGGACGAGCTCGCTGCCCAGACTTACGAGCTGCTCGGCCTCATGACGTTCCTGACGGCCGGAGAGAAGGAGGCGCGAGCCTGGCCGATTCGCAAGGGGACGAAGGCGCCTCTTGCCGCCGGAACGATTCACAGCGACATCGAGCGAGGCTTCATCCGGGCCGAGATCGTCTCGTACGACGACTACGTGGCGTACCAGACGATGGAGGCGCTGCGCGCCGCCGGCCGCCTCCGCAGCGAGGGCCGGGAGTACGTCATGCAAGAGGGCGACGTCGTGAACTTTCGATTCAACGTGTAGGCGCATTCGCGCAAGGGGCTCGGGAGCGCAAATATGAAAGGTAAAGTATGACCACTGCTCTGCGCGAGACCTCGGTGCGCGACGTTTCCGTCTTCGGCGATGCGATCGCATACTTCAACGAAGCCGCCGACCTGCTCGAACTCGACGGCGGTATGCGCCGCATCCTCACCCATCCTTCGCGGCAGATCATCTTCTCGATTCCATTCCAGCGTGACTCCGGCGAGTTCGAAGTCTACACCGGCTATCGCGTGCAGTACAATTTCGCGCGTGGCCCGGCAAAAGGCGGCATCCGCTACCATCCGGGCGTAACCTTGGACGAGGTCACGGCGCTCGCGTTTTGGATGACGTGGAAGTGCGCGGTGGTCGACCTTCCGTTCGGCGGCGGTAAAGGCGGCGTCACCTGCGATCCCGCGACGCTCTCACAGAACGAGCTCGAGCGCATCACGCGCCGCTACGCGGCCGAGCTCGTCGAGGTCGTCGGTCCCGATAAAGACGTGCCGGCTCCCGACGTCAATACTACGCCGCAAGTGATGGCGTGGTTCATGGATACCTACTCGATGCACGTGCGCCAGAACATGCCCGGCGTCGTAACCGGCAAGCCGCTGGAGATCGGCGGATCGCGTGGACGAGTCGAAGCGACGGGTCGCGGCGTAACGATCTGCGCGCTCGACGAGATGGCCGAGATGGGCATGCGCCCGGATAAAGCGACGATTGCGATTCAAGGCTTCGGCAACGTCGGCCGCTACGCGGCCAAACTCTTCGAGGATCGCGGTTGCCGGGTCGTCGGCATCTCCGACGTCACCGGCGCCTACTACAACGAAGACGGCATCTTCGTCGTCGGCGCGATGGAGCACACGCAAAAGTACGGAACGCTCGAGGGCTTCAAGGGTGGCGAGAAGATCACGAACGCCGAGCTGCTCGCGATGCCGTGCGACGTGCTCGTTCCCGCCGCGCTGGAGAAGATCTTCACCGCAGAGACCGCCTCAAAAGTGCAGGCGAAGCTCATCGTAGAGGGCGCCAACGGCCCGACGACGCCCGAAGGCGACCGCATCTTCCGCGAAAAGGGCATCATCGTCATCCCCGACATCATGGCCAACGCCGGCGGTGTTACCGTTTCCTACTTCGAGTGGGCTCAAGATCGTGCCGGCTGGTTCTGGAAGGAAGCCGAGGTCAACGAAAAGCTCGAGGATTTCCTCCTCTCGAACCTGCACGCGATCCGGGCGATTGCGAACTCGCGCCACGCGACGCTGCGCACGGCGGCGTACACGCTGGCGATCGATCGCGTCGTCAAGGCCTCGCTGCTGCGCGGAATCTACGCGTAACGAAGCTAACAACAATCTCACCCTGAGCGAAGGCGCGCAGCGCCGGAGCCGAAGGGCGGTGCCGAGAGCGAACGTTGCTGGGATTGTAAGCGTCCAGGCGCCCCATTCGATCTATCTTTATTATTCGCGCAACGCGGTGGCCCGCACGCAGACGCTCGACGAACACTACGAAGTTGCCGTCGACTTCGACAGCTCTAACGAGGTTGTCGGGATCGAAATCGTCGCTCCCGGCGACGAGACGATCGCACTCGCGACGCGCTTCGCGCTCGACCACGGCCTGAGCTTGGCGGGAGTCTTCGACCCAAGAGCGATCGGCGCCTAACGCGCGCGCACTAACCGTGAGAGCCGCCCCGCCGGATCGAAGTACGCGCGTAACCGATCGGCAATGAACTGCGGCGAAGCGAGTTCTGCCGCTGGTTCGTTCGCCTTTCTGCGACAACCCCAAGCAAATGGGGGTTCGGCATATTGTTACTCTATGCCTTATTGGCTATAATCGAAGGGTGATAGAGCCAAACCGTCATATCGGAAAAACCCTAGCTCGCGAGCGTCAGCGACGGGGTCTAACGCAGGCCAACCTAGCTAAACTAATGGGCCGGGACCAAACCTACGTTGCCCGCGTAGAAGGCGGCAAGAGAGATCCCCGATGGGAGACAGTCCTGGACTTCGCGCGCGCGCTCGAACTTGAGCCCATGCTAATTCCGCGCAGCTGGGTCCCAGCGGTTGACACGATCGTCCGGCCGGAGGACGGTCAGTCTGAGGCGCCACCGCTTGTAGGTGGGCAATGGTCATCGATCGCCCCAATGCTTTAATCGTTCGGCTCGGCAATCAGGAGGTAGGCACGCTCGTCCGTTTGCCCGACCGCTCGATCACGTTTACTTTTGGTCAGAGCTATCTGGAAGACGAAAATCGCCCAACTCTCAGTTGGGGCTTCTTCGACAGTTTCAAGCACCTGCGGGCACGCCGCTACAGCAGTAACCCCCGCGCGCCCGGATTCTTCGCGAATCTCGTTGCGGAAGGACACTTGCGCGAGTACACCGCGCACCGCGCGGGGCTTGCCCGTGACGACGACTTCGGCTTGTTGTGGGTAACTGGTGACGACCTAACAGGAGCCGTCATCATTGAAGACCCCGAAGGACGAAAGATACCGCCGCCGGCCGCCGGCGGCCCGCTCGATCCGCCAGATCTTAGGGACGTCTTTCGGTTTGCACTACCGGGCGTGCAGCTTAAGTTTAGCGCCATCGATGAGGCGACCGGCGGACTGACGATTCGCACGCAAGGCGAGCGCACCGATCAGATCGTTAAGCTGCCCTCAACACACTATCCGCTCGTGCCCGAGGGCGAGTACGCGATGTTGCAATTCGCGCGTGACGTGGGCATTTGCGTCCCCGACATGCGGTTAGTCTCTTTACGCCAGATAAGCGGCCTACCCGATGAAGCACAAGGGTTGAACGGACGCGCGCTCGTGATTGACCGCTTCGACCGTCCTACGTCGAATACGCGAGTTCATACCGAAGATTTCAATCAAATCTTTAAGCAGCAGCCCGAGCAAAAATACGACAATCACTCGTTTGCCGACATAGCGCGGGTTATCTACCAAGCGATCGGAAACGATGCGCTGGTTGACTTTGTGGAACGACTCGTTTTCAACATGGGCATTGCGAACAACGATATGCATTTAAAGAATTGGTCGCTGGTCTATCCGGATGGACGTACGCCTCTACTCGCGCCGGCCTATGATTACGTCTGTACAAAAGCGTACTTGGGTCATAGTGAAACCGGCTTGGCTCTTGGATCCGCGCGTTTTTTCCAGAATGTAACTATCGACGAATTCGAACGGCTGGCCGACCGGGCCGCCGTCTCAAAAAGCGTCGTTCGCACCGCCGCCGCAGGTATGGTAGAGCGTTTTCACGATCGGTGGTTACAGATTCGCGATGAGATGCCGTTGCCTGCGATCAGTCGGACGATTGACGAGCAGCTTGCGCGGGTTCCCCTCTTTGCGGGAGATCGGCGTGCGCGGGAGACCAATATCGAGGTGGGGGCTTCGCACGAGGAGATAACTTAAAGACTCAGCCGCAAACGGGCTACCTACGAACCCGCGCTTGCGTTGCCACCTTGCGAGGGCGCCCGCCTTTCGAACCGTTAATGCGCGCGGCCTCCGCCTTGGCTTCCGATTTGGCGGCGCCGGCGTAGCGCGCAAGTTCAGACATCCATTTTTTGCCGCCATACACGCCGTGCAGTAGCGACATGATCGTAAAGTCTGCATCGAGGTCGGGCCAGCTAATGTACGTGCCTCGGCCGGAGACGCAGGCGTTGCGAAGTTCAGGTAGCGATGCGTCGCCCAACCCCTGGAGCAGCTGCCTTGGGATGATGAGTGAGGCCCCGTTGTTCATCTCGATGACAACGCTATTACGCGCGGCGATATAACGAACCGAGATCGCAAGCGGCTCTCTAGAGAGCCGCTTGCTGCGACGCCGGAAAGCCGCAGCAATCTCCGAAGCGGTCAGGGATTGGCGGGTTCTTGGCGTATTCATCAGCAATACGACTCCCAGAGTTCCTCGAGCTTTTTAAAGTGTTCGGCTACCAGTTCCTCTGCCTCGCGAACCTGCGCGCGCGTGCGTTCCCGATCGGCCTCGTGAAGGGTTAATGACCCGTCCGTGGTGAGCCGAAACACCACCTCGGGCGCGTTGGCGCTGCCGTGCCTGGCGTGAACGTGCCTCGGTTCGTGATCCCCCGGAATCACAACCAGGCGCCAACCTCGTACCCTTATCGAGGGCATGAAGTAATATAACCCAACTGTTGGGTTTTGTCGAAGCTTTAATGCCGGGCGCTTATACGGCGCTACGTGTCGTGCTGCGGCTTCACTCAGCACCCCTGGATGAGCGTCCTTCGTGCTTCGACGACGGTGCTCCGCACCTCCGCTAGCATGACACGGAGGAGCTCAGAATGACGCAAGTGGACCTCAGGACGGTGCGCTGGGGCGCTGGGCGCCCACTAATCGCGAGAGCCGCGCTAACGAATCGACGTACGCGCGCAACCGATCGGCGATGAACGGCGGCGCGCTGACCTCGGAGAGGGCGCTTTTGAGGCGGTCGTCGGGTGGCATGCGCCGGCCGACGCGCAGCGCCGCGGCGAGTTCTGCTGCTCGTTTGTTGGCTTCTTCGGCGAATATGCTAAGGCTGCGCGCCTGCTCTCGCGTTATCGGCAGGTCGAACCCGCTTTCGAGGCCCAGCGTCGAGAGCCCGATGCGCTGCGTCACGGCGAGGATGCGCAACGCGCGTTCGACCGAGATCGTGTGCGGCCGGCGCGGCTCGTGGCCCGTTCGATCGATTGAAGCCTCGGCGGTCGTTCGTGCCTTCCACACAGCGGTCCGCGTACGTTCGATCTCGGCCCGCGCTTCGTCGGTCGGTGCCGCATACGCCTGGAGGATTGCGACGAGCAGGGCGCGTTGCGCGTCGAGCAGATCGGCGAGCAGTTGGCGCGTGCGGCGGTGCTCCCACGTGGGCATTACCAAATAGCCGACCATCGCCAGTGCGCCGCCGGCGAGCGTGTCGAGCACGCGCACGTCGATCGTCGTCGTGCCTGGCAGCCCGCGCATGCCGAGCACGAGGACGACGAACGAGGTGATGGCGACCGTAAAGAGCGCGTAGTTCGGACTGAAGGTGAGATACGCCGCGGCGGCCGCGATCAGGATGCCGGCGATTTCGAACTGCGTGTGGCCGCGCACGAGTGCGAGGACCAGCGTGGCGATGACCGCGCCGACGAGCGTTCCGGCAATCCGCGCGACGCCGCGCACGAACGTCGTCTGAAAATCGGGCTTAAGCACGATTGCCGAGGTCATCGGAATCCAGTAACCGCGATCGGCGGAGAAATGCCGGCCGAGCACCATCGCGAGGGCGAGCACGAGCGAGAAGCGCAGCGAATCACGGCCGAGCCAGTCAACGTGAGTGTCAACGTAGGGACCGGGCTTGGGCCGCGAGATCAACGGGAGATGCGAGATGCGGCCGCTCGAGATCATCTCTGCCGCTAAGCGCGCGTCGTGCAAGTCGTCGGCGAGATCGCCGAGCTCTTCGCGAGCGTCCGGCGCATCGCTCGGCAGCCTGCCGCGAAGCGTCGCGGCAATCGCCTCGAGCTCGCCGAGAACTCCACCGGGCAACACGTTCGTAAGCGCGTACGCGGCTAGACGCTTACGGATGATCTCGGAATCCTCGACCAGACGATTGAAGCGCGCCCGCTCGGCCGAACTCGCAAACGGCTGCGGGTCGGCGATCACCTGGCGCGCGGTTGCGAACGGCGTTAGCGGCGGGAGTGCGCGCCGGTGCGCCAGGATGTCTCGCGCGTAAGCGGCGAGGTTCTCATAGACCTCGGCGAGTGCGGCGCGCTCGACGTCGAGGTGCGCCGCCGGCCAAGAGGCGAGCAAAAGTAACGTCTGAATGAGGCCGCCGGCAAGTACCAGTGCCGACTGAAGCAGAGCGGCCTCTGCTCCCAGCGCCTGGCTCGAGAAGAGGACGAAGACGACGAACGAATTGAGCGCGACGGTTGCGGCCACCGGCCCGATCTGTCCCACGGTCGCGCAGACGTAAGCCGCCACGGCCGTCGCGGCGATCACGCCCGGTGTCGAACTCGCCGATAATGCGCCGATGAAGCTCCCCACCGCCATGCCGAGCGCCGCGATCAGCATCGCCTGCAATCGCGTGCGGTAGACGCCTTGCAGCGATGTGAAGCCCGTAATGAAGCCGCCGACCGCGGCCGGCACGCCAAGTGCCGGTTTGCCGAGCGACGCCGCAACGATCAAGGGAATCGCGACGCCGGCGGTACAGCGCAGCGCGTAGCCTGGTTCGAGCGCCGAACGATCGAAGGTGCCGACCGTCTCCGCGAGTTCGCGCAGCCAGGTCAGCAAAGCATTGTTACGGTGGCGTTAGATCGTTGGGGGGTGCGTAGGGATCGGGGAAGCAGTACTGCGTGTTCGAGCAGCGCGTGCCGGCGTAGGCAGCGCCCACGTCAACCTCGGGAATGTGCGTCCCATACGCCTTATTGATCGCGTCGATGAACTCGAGGGCGATCAGCGCGTATCCGGTATTTGACGGGTGGAGCCCGTCGAAACTCGTTATGCCGAAGAGGTAGCCGAGCGTGCAGCAGTGCTCTTTCGGATTGATCGATGCGGCGAGCTTGTAGTACTGGTTCGAGGGCTTGCCGCTCGCCAATCCTTTGAAAATCGCGTGGACATCGACGAGCGGGACGTGCTGCGCGCTTGCCGCCTGATCGATGCCCTGATTGATCCCGTTTTCAAGCGCTTGAACCTTGCCCGCAAACTGCGGGGTGATGTAGTTCTGCCCCAATCCGTTCCCGGGTGCACCCTTGCAGCCGGCTGCGGGAACGTTGCAGTCCAGATTCGGAACCTTACCGGTATAGGCAAAACTTTGGATGACCGCGATCGTGCCCGGAATCGTCAGGTATCCGCAAGGCGTGGTAAGGGATGCCGGGGTGCATCCGTCCGGTGTCGCGAGGTGATACTTCGCCGCGATGGACTTCACGAGAGAGTCGGGAAAGCCATAGAAGTAAAAGAGGCACGAAACGTAGGATCGTATTCGGCAGTCCGTCAGATTCTTGGGAATCGTCACCCGCTCGAAGTACCCCGCTTCGAGGATATCGGGTAAGTTCGCGACGACGACCTTAGCGCCGGCGTGCTGCAGCGTTCCGATCGATTGCCGCAGATCGCCCTCGGCCTGCGCGGCACCGCGATCGCCGCCGACGAACCGTCCGCCGCTGCCCATGTATTTTAGTACGTCGTTCGCGCCGAGCCAGACGGTCGCGAGCGTGGGATGGCGGTTTGCCGCGGCGTTAACGTCGGTGAGATCGTGCATCTTCGCGTAGTTGCCGAGCACCGGCCAGAACGTCCCCGCTTCATCGGCGACGACCATGTTGAGCAATCCCGGAATTCCGGGCAGTTCGTTGCAGGTGTCGGTCTGCGGCGCGTGCAGGACGTTTGCCTCGTGCAGCGTCAGCCCCGGAACGCCGAGATTGCGGACGTTCGTTGACGTCGGGTTCATGCGAACCTGCGTCAGGCCCTTGAGATGATAGCCGGCATTGTTAAAGCCGTTGTTGTCGGTGCAGACGTCGCCGGTCTTCGCCTGCGTGATCGGGAAGAAGCCGTTGTTCGCGTTGATGATCTGGTTGTTGAGCCCCGGCCCTTTGATTAGCGGCAACGGACTCGTCGAAGGGTCGTACATCTGCGTGACCGCCGTATCGATCGGCTTGCCCGACGCTTGTTCGTAGAGGAGCGACCACCAGCCATTCTCCTGATTCGGCGGCACCGGCAACCCACCGGCATTGACGCCGGTCGCGCCGAGGAATCCGTTCGATTGATAGCCGGCCGTCAAACTGTCGCCGACGCCGACGATGCTGCTCAGAATCGAATCCGGCCCGGGCTGCTGACGCGGCTGATCGGGTGGCACGAACGACGGTGCGGAGGCGCCGCCTCCGCCGCAGGCCGCGACTCCGGCGAGTGCCGCTATCGCGAGAACGCTTCTAAACCGTGAAATTCTCATCGCTCGAGCCTCCGAGTTATAACGGGAAGTACGTCGGCGAGCCCACGCCGAGCTGCAGCTGAATCTGGGTCGCCTTCAGGCCGCCGACTGCGAGTCCGCAGGCGTTGTTGATCGCCTGTTGGACCGTCAAACACTTGATGCCGATAATGCCGTCCGGACCCAGGTTCGTCGGGTTGCCCGAGTTGAGAATGGCCGAGACGAACGCGTACTTCGTGATCCGCTGCTGAACGCCCAGGAAGTACGCTATGAGGTGCTCGGGATAGGGATCGGTTGGAAGATAGTCGCGAGCGCTCTGCGGCTCGAAAAAGAGCGTCGTCATCTTCGTCGGCGTGTACTCGAGGTAGAGAACCTGCCCCAGCTGCATCGAGTTGCCCGAGTTCGCGCCGGCCGTATGGACGAGCCATTGCGGCGCGACCGTGAAGGTGCCGAACATCTTGGGCGTCTTCAGAAACGGCAACGTGATCGCGACCGCATAGTATTGCGCGGTCCGTACGGGGATCGTCTCCACCGGACCATCCGGCAAGTTGTAGGTAATCGGTACGACGTCGTTATTGTTGGGGGAGAACCCGATCTGGCCGCCGCGCACGACGTACGTCGGCGAGATGACGATCGGAACCGGCCCGGGCAGCTTGTCGGACTTGATCGTGAAGAGTTTTTCGAGCATGAAGACGCCGAACGTATCTTTCGTGCGCACGTTGATGTTGCGCCCGGTGCCGGGACCGCAAGCAGGGCCGTTACTCAAATCGGCACAGCCGACCGGATTTTGGAAGCCCGCGAGATAGACCGGCGCCAAACCGCTATTGAAGCCGTAGGGATAGTGCTGCAACTGGAACATGCTGGCAACCAAGCGGGTGGACCAGTTGAATCCATAACCGGCGGCAAGATCGTAGCCGCCCATCAGCCAGCCTTTTCCGTAGGTTCCGATGTTGCCCCAAGGATAGGCCGACGAGATGTCGGCCGTCCAGGTCAAACCCTGAGGCAGCGCGACCACTGGGCCCAGCGGTTCTTGTTGAACCGGGGGCGCCTGCGCGACGCTGGGTGAGACGGAGGTGGCTTGACGGCGCGTTACTTCCTGCTTCTTTTGCGAGTTCAGGAAATTCTTGATCGCGGTATTCGCGCCGGGAAGAATCGATTGTTCGTAGACGTCGGGGGTGCCGTCGGCGAAAGCCGGTGACGCTATGGCGGCAAAAGAAACCGCGGTTAACGCTGCGGCGACCCAACGAAGACGACGACCGAGCATGCAAGCACCTCTCGAGAAATCTCCGATAGCAACGGTAATTTTGCGTATCGGGCGTTTAGCCGGAGGTTGGGCTAAACGATTGTAAATCCTTTTCGTTTTGTGCGGCGTGCACCTCGCCGTCGCGCGATTTTCCGTTGTGTCCTGCCGGCCTTCCGCGTAACTCCAGCGACTTGATGATGACGTAGAGCACCGGCGTGATCGCGAGATTGAGGAACGTCGAAACCAACATGCCGCCGAAAACGACCGTGCCCAGCGAGTGGCGTGCGGCGCTGCCGGCACCGGTTGCAAATACCAGCGGCAGTACGGCGATGATAAAAGCGATGGAGGTCATCAGAATCGGACGCAACCGCGTTTGCGCGGCGCGTAAGGCGGCCTGCACGACGGTCGCGCCTTCGCGCATCTGCTGGTTGGCGAACTCCACGATAAGAATTGCGCTTTTGCTTGCAAGCCCGATGAGCATGACGTAGCCGACTTGCGCGTAGGCGTCCTGGGCGAGGTTAGGATCGGACAAGAACGGGATTGGAAGATGACGGAGGTTCATGAATCCGAGTGCGCCCAACAAGGCCGCGGGTACGGCCAGCAGCACGATCAGCGGATCGATGAAGCTCTCGTATTGGGCCGAAAGCACTAGGAAGACGAAGACGAGGCCGAGCGCAAAGATGATCGTGCTCAGGCTTCCCGCCGCGATTTCGTCGAGCTGCAGGCCCGACCACTCGTAGCTCATCCCGGCCGGCATCACTTTCTGCGCGATCTGTTCCATCGCGGTGATCGCTTCACCCGAGCCGTGCCCGGGCGCGTTGTTGCCGTTGAGCTCGACGCTGCGGTAGAGGTTGTAGTGCGTGATGACCGGCGCGGCTAGCACCTGCTTCATTTGCACGAGCGTGCTCAGCGGCGTCATGACGGTGCCCGTTGCGTTGGTGCTCGTCGTCGCGGCACCCGGGGGTGCGGTTGCAAAGGGATTCGTGCCGGTCGGAATATTGTTAGCCGCCGATCCCGAGCTGACGTAGAGGCTCTCCAGCGACGAGACGCGGTTGCGGAAGGGTTCCTCGGCCTGCACGTCGACCTGCCACGACCGATTGAGGTACGTAAAGTTATTGACGTAGAGCGAGGCGAGCTGAACCTCGAGCGTATCGAAGATGTCGCCGAGCGAGATGCCGATCGCCTTGGCCTTGTTGCGATCGATGTTCAACTGCACTTGCGGCGAGTTGATGCGGAACTGTGTGAAGACGTTCATCAGCCGGGGATCCTGCGCCGCCGCTCCCATGATGCCGTAGGACGTCTTCATCAGCGCGGGAAGCCCGGCGTTGCCGCGGTCCTCGAGCTCGAACTGGAACCCGCCGAAGCTGCCGACGCCGTTGATCGCCGGCGGATTGAGCGCAAAGAGCTGTGCCTGCGGCACTTGTTGAAAGAATGCGAAATTGATGCGCCCGATGACGGCGTCGATTCCGTCCCCGGGGCCCTTGCGCTGGCTCCACGGTTTGAGCAGGCAGAACATGATGCCGCGGTTGGGCGCGGCGCCGCTGAAGCTGAAGCCGCCGATATCGAAGAGGTATTTTACCTGCGGCTGGCTGCGGATGATCGCCTCGGCTTTTTCGGCGATCGCCGTCTCACCGGCGAGCGACGTGCCCTCCGGTGCCTGAACCAGGACGATGAAGTAGCCTTGGTCCTCGCTCGGGATGAAGCCGGTCGGCGTCTTCACGAACATGTAGAGCGTCGCCAAGAGCGCGAGCGCGAAGATACCCATCACCGGCCAGCGATAGCGAATCGCTCTCGGCAGCTCTCCCGCGTACCAGCGCCGGAAGCGCGCGAGCCCGGCGTTGAACCAGCGGAAGAAGATGAACTGAGATTCGACGTCGCCGGTGAGCAGGCGCGCCGACATCACCGGCGCGAGCGTCAATGCTTGAAAGAGCGAGATCGTAATCGCCGCGGCGATCGTCAGCGCAAACTGCTTGTAGAGCAGGCCCGTCGTTCCGGGAAAGAACGCTACCGGAATGAAGACCGCGAGCAGTACGAGCGACGAGGCGACGACCGCGCTCTGAATTTCACGCATCGCCTGCGCGGCGCTGGCGACGCCGCTCTGCCGCCCCTTGTTCATCTCGATGTGGCGCGCGATGTTCTCGATGACGACGATCGCATCGTCGACGACCAATCCCGTCGCGAGCGTTAATCCGAATAAGGTGATCGTATTGATCGTGAAGCCGAAGATCTTCATCACGAAGAACGTGCCGATCAGCGAGACGGGGATCGTCACCGCCGGAATCATCGTCGACTTCGGATTCTGTAAGAAAACGTAGATGACCAAAACGACGAGCACGATGGAAAGAAGCAGCGTGAGGACGACTTCCTTCACCGATTCCGCGACGAAGTCGGTCGTATTGAACGCTACCGTATAGTGGATGCCCGGGGGGAATTGCTTTGCAAGCTGCTCCATCTCGGCAAGCACGCCCTTGGAGACCGCAAGGGCGTTGGCCGTCGGGTACTGCAGCACGCCCAAGCCGACGACGTTGCTGTTGCCGGTGAAGCGCAGCGAGGTGCTGTAGTTGACGGCGCCCAGTTCGACCCGCGCGACGTCGCCGAGGCGCGTGTAGCCCCCATTGGGGTTCGAGCGCAGGATGATGTTTGAGAACTCGTCGGGGCTCGAGAGCTGCGTGAGTGCGTTGACCGTATAAGTGTACGGCTGATTCTTCGACTCGGGCGTGGAGCCGATGCTGCCGGTCGCGACCTCGGCGTTCTGCTCCTGCAGCGCGGTCACGACGTCGCCGGCGTCGAGGCCCTGCGATGCGAGCTTGATCGGATTGACCCAGATGCGCATCGCGTACTGGCGCTGGCCGAAGATGCGGACCTGTGAGACGCCGGCCGTGCGCGAGAGATCGTTGACGATGTTGAGCTGCGCGTAGTTGCTCAGGAAGAGGGTATCGTACTTCGCGGAGTCCGACGTCAGGGCGATGCCCATGACGAACGAGCCGGAGTTCTTGGTGACCTGAACGCCGACTTGCTGCACCGTCTGCGGCAGCTGGCCGATCGCGGACTGAACGGTGTTCTGCACGTCGGCGGCGGCAATGTCGAGATTGGTTTCGAGCGTGAAGGTACAGGTGATCGTCGAAACGCCCTGCGTGCTCTGCGAGCTGATGTACCGCAGGCCTTGAACGGTGTTGACCGCCTGCTCGAGCGGGGTCGTCACCTGCGCCTCGACGGCCTCGGGCGCCGCGCCCACGTACGAGGCCGAGATCGTGACCACCGGCGGAGCGATCTGCGGGTACTGCGCCAGCGGTAGGGTCGGCATTACGACCAGGCCGCCGATGAGGATGATTAAGGAGCAGACCGCCGCGAGGACCGGTCGGGTTAGGAATGCCTTCGTCACGCTAGCCGTACCAACCGGGGCAGATTACGGACGGTTGCGCCTCGTTGTCACATTGTCAGAATGCTTGTTCGGCATGATATGAACTGCGGGACAGCGGGCTCGAGACGACCTGGTGGAAACCCTTGCTCGCACCGAGATCGCCTAGTTGCTTGAAGGTCTCCGGTGTAATGAACTCGACGACCGGAAGATGCTTCTTGGTCGGCTGCAGGTACTGGCCGATCGTGAAGATATCGACCCCGGCCGTGCGCGCATCGTCCATTGCGGTCTCGATCTCGTCGAGCCCCTCGCCCAGGCCGATCATGATCGAGGTCTTCGTGTAGCGCTCGGGGGCCTTCGACTTGACGTGTGCGAGAACGTTGAGGGACTGATCGTAGCTCGCGCGCTTGTCGCGCACATGTGGCGTGAGGCGCCGAACGGTCTCGAGATTGTGCGCGAAGACGTCGGGCTTGGCGTTGACCACGATGTTGACGGCCCGCAGGTCGCCGCGGTAGTCGCCGCTGAGGATCTCGACGCGTGCACCAGGCACGCGCTCGTGGATCGCGCGCACGGTATTGGCGAAGATCAATGCGCCGCCGTCCGCGAGATCGTCACGATCGACGGCGGTAACGACGAGATACTTCCACCCGAGGTCGCGTACGGCTTCGGCGACGCGGACCGGTTCCAGCCAGTCGACCTCACCGCGCGGGTTGCCCGTCTTGACGTTGCAGAAGCGGCAGCCGCGCGTGCAGAGATCGCCCAGAATCATGATCGTCGCCGTGCCGGCCCCCCAGCACTCCGCCATGTTCGGGCAGGCCGCTTCCTTGCAGACCGTATGAAGCGACAGCTCGTTGACCCGCGCCTTCACCCGCTCGTAGTCCGGCCCGCTCGGCAGCGAAACCCGCAACCACGGCGGCTTCCTTACCAAATCAACCTGGATCACGCGACCATCCGCTCCGTGACGAACGAGACCTCGAACGCGCGCGACAACGCTTCGAGCAGCAGCGGTTTCGCCTCGGCAATCGACACCGGGCGCCCAGCCTGCGCGGAGAGCGAGGTGATGCCGCGATCGGTCAATCCGCAAGGATTGATCAGCCGATCGTAGTGCAGTTCGGTCGCGACGTTGAGCGCGAGGCCGTGCATCGAAACCATCCGCTTTGACCGCGAGGCCGATCGCGCAGATATTCTTATCTTCGACCCAAACGCCGGCGTGTTCGCCCCAGCGAACGCCGGCAACGCCGAACCGCGCGCAGCACTCGATGACCGCCCCTTCCAGAGATCTTACCAACGGCACCACTTCCCGGAACCGTTCGAGCCGGCGAATTGGATACACGACCAGCTGCCCGGGAGCGTGATAGGTGACGTCGCCGCCGCGCTCGATCTCGACGAGATCGATGCCGCGGGCCGACAGCGCTTCGGGCGAGAGCAGCAGGTTCTCCCGCTTCGCCTGGCGGCCAAGCGTGACGACCGGCGGGTGTTCGACGACGATCCAGGTGTCGGGTTCGCGCCCGTCTCGCACAGCTTCGTGCAAGCGCCGCTGTAACTCCCAGACTTCACGGTAAGGCCGCAGACCCAGATCGAGTAGCCGCGCGCAGCTCACCTCGCCGCCACCGGCGCCTTGGGCTTGGGATTGACGATATGAATCGCTTTGCCGTGCGAGGCTTCGGCGGCGTCCATGATGCCTTCGGTCAGCGTCGGGTGCGGGTGCACCGAGAGTCCGACGTCTTCGAGCGTCGCGCCCATCTCGAGCGCGATGACGCCTTCGCCGATCAGCGACTCGGCCTGCGGCGCGACGATGTGCATCCCTAGGAGCAGATCGCTCTTCGCATCCCCGACGAGCTTGAGCAGACCCTCGCTCTCGTTCATCGTCCGCGCGCGGCCGCTCGCCGCGAGCGGAAACTTCCCGATGCGGACCTCGTAGCCGGCGGCCTTCGCCTCCTCTTCGGAGAGGCCAACCGTCGCGACTTCGGGATCGGTGTAGACGCAGTTTGGAACGGCGACCGGATCGAAGGCCGCGGACTTGTCGCCGGAGATCACCTCCGCCGCGATCACGCCCTGTTTCATCGCGCGATGCGCGAGCAGCGGCGCGCCGGTAACGTCGCCGATCGCAAAGATGTTGGGCACTTTCGTACGCTGCTGCTGATCGGTGGTGAGGAAGCCTTTCTCGTCGGTCGAGAGCCCGGCCGCAGCGAGATTGAGGTTGTCGGTAACCGGACGCCGCCCGACCGCGACGAGCGCCATGTCGAACTCGCGCGTCTCGTCTTTGCCGTTCGTACCCTCGCCGTTGAACGTAGCGCGCACGGTATCGCCCTTGCGCTCCAGGGCGAGGACCTTCGTGTTGAGCATGATCTCGACGCCTTGCTTTTTGAGAATGCGGCCGAGCGTCTTGCCGATCTCGAGATCGGTGCCGGTGAGAATCTGCGGCATCATCTCCACGACCAAGACTTCGGCGCCTAAGCGGCCGTACACCGTCGCAAACTCCAGGCCGATCACGCCCCCGCCGATGACGAGCAGCTTCTTTGGCACGCGCTCGAGCTTGACGGCGTCGTCCGAGTTGATGATGACTTTGCCGTCGCGCGGCCACGCCTTGACATCGACCGGCGCCGAGCCGGTCGCAATCACGACGTACTCGGCCTTCACGCTCTCGCTCTCGCCGCCGTCGCGTTTGATGACGATCTCGCCCGGTGACTTAAAGGAAGCCTCACCACGAACGAACTCGACGCCGTTGGCTTTGAAGAGCGTCTTGACGCCGCCGACGTTTGCGGCGACGACTTCGTTTTTGAACTTGGCGACGCCCTCAGGCTTGATCTCGGGCTTCGCGACCGTCAGCCCGAGCGCATCGGCGCGTTCGATATGGCGGATGACCTCGCCGACGTGAAGCAGCGCTTTGGTCGGGATGCATCCCCAGTTCAAACAAACGCCGCCGACCTCGTCGCGGTCGACGCACAAAACCTTCTTGCCCAACTGACCGAGCCGAATCGCGACGTGGTAGCCACCGGGGCCGGCACCGATGACGACGGCATCAAGCTGACGTGGTGTACTCATAGCCCTTGGCTTCGCCAGTTTGGGAGCGTTCCCCACAAAAGCAGCGAAGCGCAGGCAGTCATGGCGACGACGGCCCCCGCGGCGGGCCTCCAGATGCGACTTTTGCGGTGGTTCGGGCGCCAGGGCCGCGCGTCGCTGCCCTGGCGAACGGGGCGCAGTCCCTACCGCACGGTCGTGAGCGAGTTCATGCTCGCTCAGACGCAAGTCGACCGGGTCGTGCCGAGGTTCGTCGCCTTCGTCGAACGCTTCCCCGACTTCGCTTCGCTGGCGCGAGCGCCGCTCGCCGACGTTTTACGGCAGTGGAAAGGACTCGGTTACAACTCGCGCGCCGTCCGTTTGCACCGCCTCGCACGCGCGGTCGTCGAGGATTACGGCGGAGCGTTGCCCGCGGAAGTCGCCGCGTTGAGTGCTCTGCCCGGCGTCGGGCCGTACACGCTGGCCGCGATTCGCGCCTTTGCGTTCAACCTCGACGACGCCCCGGTCGATACGAACGTCCGCCGCATCGTCCACCGCCTCTTCTTTGGGCTCGAGCATCCGCGTGTGGCCGGAGCCGCGCAACTCGACGAACGCGCGCGTGCGCTGGTCCCGCACGAGCGCGCCCACGATTGGAACTCGGCGCTGATGGATCTGGGAGCATTGCTCTGCACGGCACGCGCGCCGAAGTGTCTGCTCTGTCCCTTGCGCGGCGATTGCAGCGCCGCACCGATCGACGCGTCCGCGCTCGAGCTCGCGCGAGTTGCGAATGCGAAGCGGCTCCCTCCCCAAGCCGCGATCCCCTTCGAGCAGAGCCGCCGTTATGCGCGCGGGCGCATCATCGACCGCCTCCGAGAGCTGCCGGCCGGCGAACGCATCTCGCTGCTCGACCTGACGCAGGCGGTACAGCCGCAGCTGCCCGGCCGGAGCAGCGAAGAGCTGCGCCAAGTCGTCGCGGCTCTCGAACGCGACGGATTGATTTCCAATGACGCCGGCGACATCGCTCTGCAAGGGACTTAGCGCGAATCTAAAAGAAAGAATGGGCGTGCCACGCATCCCGTTTCCGGTGAAGAAAGTTACGCGTGCGGTCGCGCTTGAAGAGCTCGCGATTCTCGAGCGGACCTATCCTCAAGCGGTGACCGCGCTCGAATACGACGACGACTTCGAGCTGCTGATATCCGTGATTCTCTCCGCGCAGACGACCGACGTGCGCGTGAACATGACGACCCCGGCACTCTTTGCGAAGTACCCGACGCCCGAGAAGCTGGCGCGCGCCGATCTCGCCGACGTCGAGAGCATCATCAAGTTGAACGGGATTCTTTCGGATGAAGAGCAAGAATATCGTCGCCTGCGCGCGGGATCTGGTCGAACGCTTCGGCGGCCGCGTGCCGCACGACCGCGAATCGCTCGAATCGCTCGCCGGCGTCGGGCGCAAAACGGCAAGCGTCGTGATGTCCGCGGCTTTTCAGGAAGCGGCGCTGGCCGTCGACACGCATGTCTTTCGCGTCTCGCACCGCCTCGGGCTGACCCTCGGAACGACTCCGCGGCAGGTGGAAGACGACGTGACGAAGCTCGTTCCCAAGAACAAATGGGGCGATGCGTCGCATTGGCTGATTCTGCACGGTCGCCAGATCTGCAAGGCGCCGACACCACGCTGCCCGCAGTGTCCGGTCAACGCCCTCTGTCCCACGCCGCGCATCATCAAGCGTCTCCGCTCGCTCCCACGCTAAAAGATGCTCCCGACTCCGCCGCCGATCACGATCGATTCGGTCTTCGCGAAGGAACCGCCGTGGGGACGGATGATCGACCGCGTCTCGTGGTCGCCCGACGGACGACGCTTTCTTTACGTTGCGCGCAGCCAGGATCCGAATGAGAATCTCGCCTTGCTCGTTTACGACGCCGGCACCGGCACGACGCGTGTATGGCTGCGCAGCAAGACGTTCGCCGAGACGCCCGAAGTGGCCGGCTGGTTAACCGACGGAAAACGCGTCGCCCTTTTAGCCGCGGGCGATCTCTATACCGCCGGCATCGTAAACCCTCACCCGCGCAAAATCGCGGACGACGTTGAACGAAGCGCAGTGGGCGCCGCAGGGGGACGAGCTTGCCTATTCGCGCGACGCCGACCTCTACGTCGCCTCGATCGGTCGCAGCATTATGACTAGGCGCGTCACGCGCGGCGGCATACCCGATACGCTGCTCAACGGCTCGCTCGACTGGGTCTATCCCGAGGAGCTCGGCATCGATCACGGTTTTCGCTGGTCTCCCGACGGCAGCGAGATTGCCTATCTGACGATGGACGAACGGCGCGTCACGAACTTTCCGATCGTCGACTTTCTCACCGTCGACAATCGAGTCGCGCACGAACGCTATCCGCTCGCCGGCGAAGCGAATCCGCGCGTTACGTTGCGCGTCGTTAACGCCGCGACGGCAACGAGCCGTCTCGTTTACGACGCGGCAGCGCGCGACGAGTATCTCGCCAACTTCGATTGGATTCCGCACCGCGAGCTGCTCGAAGCGGAGCTATTGGATCGCCGGCAACGCACGATGCGTGTCGAGTCGTGGCGCGGCGCGGCGGGCACGCCGGTGCAACTCTACCGCCAAACCTCCTCGACCTGGGTTGACGTCCAACCGCTGCCGTTCTGGATCTCCGGCGGCCGCTCGATCTGGCTGCTCGATCGCCGGCGGACCGCCGGCGTCTACGTGCGCGGCGCCGACGGCTCGTTCCGTAAGCTCAGCGGCGAGTATCGCGTCGCGGAGATCCATGGGGTCGCCAAAGACGGAACCGTCTATCTCAGCGCTGCTTATCCGACGCGCCGCGACCAGACGTTGCTCGCCCTGTCCCCTCAGGGCGGCCTGCGTAACCTGACGCCGGAGCCGGGATGGCATCAAAGCGTGCCGTCGCCTACCTTTGACCGGTTCGTGGATCGCTACAGCCGGCTCAACGATCCGCCGCGGATGGACCTGGGCGAGATCCCGTCGGGCCGGCGCAAGAGTCTGGCCGGCGAAAATGCCTCGCTCAAAGCCGCCCTGCTGCCGGCGCGAATGCTGCAGGTGCCGTCGGCGTATGGTCCACTCGACGCCTTCGAGATCGATCCACCCGACTTTGACCCTGCCAAGAAGTGGCCGGTCGTCATGTACGTCTACGGCGGCCCGGATGCGCCGACGACGGCCGACCGCTTCGGCAGCCTCTACGATCAGCTCTTGGCGCGCGAAGGCTTCATCGTTTTCTCGATCGATGGACCCGCATCGCAAGTTGACGGTGACGACAACGTCCGGCTGCTCTTTCATAATTTCGGGCCGGGCTCGCTGCTCGGTCAGGAGATCGGCGCAAGATATCTCGATTCACTGCCCTACGTTGACTCGCGACGGGTAGGCATCTGGGGTTGGAGCTTCGGCGGCTATGAAACCTGTTATGCGTTGACGCACAGCACGCTCTTTGCAGCCGGCGCCGCCGTGGCGCCGGTGACCGATTGGCACCTCTACGACACGATCTATACCGAACGGTACATGGGCTCACCGGCGCAAAACCGAGCCGCCTACGAAAAAAGCTCGGTCCTGCGCGCCGCCGGGCGCCTGAACGGTCCACTGCTGATCCAGCACGGCACCTCGGACGACAACGTTCACATGGCCAATACGATGCAGCTCTTGCAGCGCTTCATCCTGGCGCACGAGACGCGAGTCCAGTTTTATCCCTATCCGCGCAAGACGCACTCGATCAGCGGTCTGCCGCAGCAGCGGTCGGTTTTCGCCCGCATGCTCGCCTTCTGGCGAGCGGTTTTCTCCTAACTCTCCACTTACTCACACAGTTGCTGACACACTGCCTAGTGCATGGTTTCAAGCCGTTTCTAAGGTGATACCATTCACCTGCGTGGTCGTGGGGGGCCCGTCCTAAGCGGGCCCCTCCCGTTACTCTACAAATCGAGGAGAAATAGAAACTTGCTACATACTCAGTTTTCGCCCCGGTTACTGTCAGCCGGTATGGTTGCTGCGGTGGCGGCCGCAGTGCTCTCGGGTTGCAGCGGATCGCAGGCGGTGAATCCAGCAGCGGCAGTTGGCAGCTCTTCATCGGTCCACTCGATCGCCATTCCCGACGTTAAGGGAGGCTGTAAGGCTCATGGCGGCGTGCGCGTGACGCCCTGCAGCGTAGACCTCACGGCGTCGAGTTCCGGTCCGCAGACCGTGTCCGTTCGTACCCCTAAGAATAAGAAGGGCACGCTTAGTGAGGCCGACTTCTGCGGCGGCGCTTCGGGCATCGCGACGGTTACGCAAGGCTCGGGTGACGATTGGATCGTGACGGCCGGCGCGACGGCCGGTTCCTGCACGGCGACCTTCTCTTTCAACAATAAGAAGGGCAAGACCGTCGGCTGGGCCGCTCTCGATATCACAAACTCCATCTAGTCGTACGGAGCTTCGCGACGTGCTCGTCTCGCATCGATCTCGGTAGATGCGAGGCGAGCACGTTTTAATAGGGTAGGTCGTTCCTCTAGGGATGGAACGAGGGTTTTTGGAAGGAAGAACGATGTTCGCCCAACTCGCTCGCCGCTTATTGACGGTTTCGCTTGCATCGCTCGTCGTATTAAGCGGTTGCGTCAGCGAACCGAGCGGCTCGACTGGGAGCGTACCTGCCACGGCCGGCGTTGGAATGCCGGCGCCGATGAGCGCCTGGGCAGTTGCGAATGGAAAGGGCGGCAAGGGCGGTAAGTGCGGCAAAGGCGATGGCGGCTCGAAGGGCGGCAGCGGCGGCATCCTTTATACGGCACAGTTGTACGGCCACGATCTCAAAGTTTACTCGCGCAACGGTTCGGGTTCGGGGCTAACGTATGAGTGTACGCTCACGCAAGGCGTCGAAGATCCCAACGGTACGGTTACGACCGTCAACGGCTGGTGGTATGTCGCCAACGGCGGCGGAGAGAACGTGCTCGTCTACCGCACGAAAAAAGGTGTGCCCGTGGGACCGCTGGCCACGCTGGCCGATTACAACAACTACGCTACGAACGTCGCCACAAACCCGAGCCGGAACCTCGTTGCGGTATCGAACGTCAACAGCATCACCGGTGGCGGCGGCAGCCTCAGCATCTACTTGCACCGGCAGGCCGTGCCCGCTCGGGTGCTTACCTTCGGCTCCTCCGCAGCGTACGGCGCGGGCATCGCGCTGTCGCATCGCGGCGATTGCTACTGGGGGGTCAACACCGGGGGCAGCGCCACCGGTCCGGGCGAAATCGTCAAGTTCTCGAAATGCAATGGCAGCGGACGCGTCGTCGTTTCGGGAATCCCGCTGGTCGGCGGCGTCGTGTTCGATCAGTCGGATAATTTATTCTATGTGAACAGCGCAGGCTATGGCGTAAATCCGGCCGGTATCTACAAGTGCAAGAAGACGTCAAACTGCGGCCCGCTGGCTTCGAGCGGGTTCGCGCAGCCGACGAATATGAATTTCGACTACAAAGGCAAGGATTTATGGGTCGTCGATCCCGGCAACGGCTACATCGATGAGGTTAGCCCGGCTTCGGGCGCGATCGTATTTCAATATTCGGCGGGCATCGGCAACGATGCCGCGTACGGCATTGCGCCCGAGCCTGGCGCGTAGGCTAGGCCGGCAAGCAGCATAGGCCTCTTCATGCGCATGGACTAGCCCATGGGGGCACGAACGCCACCATCGGTGGAGGCTGCGCGCGTTTCCGAGGAACGGTCGGCCGCACAAGAGCTAGCAACCCTGCTAAAGAATTTCCGCTTGCAGGCGGGGCTCTCACAGCAGATGCTTGCCGACAAAGCGCTGGTGAGCGTTCAGGCCGTCAGCGCCTTGGAGCGCGGCTATCGTAAGGTTCCCTACCCCAAGACGCTGGAGCGCCTCGCCGAAGCATTGGCGCTGCCCCCCGAAGCGCGCGAGGCATTGGAAGAGTCGGCGCGGCGCGCACGCGGCCTGCGCTTGCAAGAGCAGGACGCGACTCCAGCGCACAATCTGCCGCGACAGCTAACCTCGTTTGTCGGCCGCGACGACGTCGTCAAGGAAATTGCCTCGCTCGTCAAAGAGGCACCGCTCGTCAGCGTCGTCGGCACCGGCGGCGTCGGGAAAACCCGCTCCGCGATTGCGGTCGCCAATGGGTTCGTGGGCAATTTTTCTGACGGCGTTTGGTTCATCGAGCTTGCGCCGCTCAACGATCCCGATCTGGTCGCACACGCGCTTGCATCCGCGCTGGGCGTGCAAGAATCGCCGCGTACGCCGCTCCTCAATACGCTGCTCGGATTTCTTTCGAACCGTCAGGTGCTGGTCGTTTTGGATAACTGCGAGCACGTCATCGATCAAACGCGGCGTGTTGTCGGATCGCTGCTGCGCGAGTGCCCGAAGGTGAAGTTCCTCGCGACGAGCCGCGAGGCGCTGACCATTATGGGAGAGCGGGTATATCGCCTTCCATCGCTCGCTTTTCCCGCGCGCAAGAGCATCACGCCTGATGAGGCAATTACCTACGGCGCGGTGGCGCTCTACGTCGACCGCGTGCGCGCCGCCGATGCGCGGTTTGCAGTAACGAAAGAAAACGTGGGGCCGATCGTTGAGATCTGCCGCCGGCTCGAAGGCCTGCCACTGGCAATCGAACTGGCAGCTGCGCGAGCGACGGTTCTCTCCGCGCAGCAGATCGCCGAGCGGCTCGACGGTATCTTCGATCTGCTGTCGCCGGCCGAGCACGCGGTGCTGCCACGCCATCAGACGATGCGCGCGGTAATCGAGTGGAGTTACGTCCTGCTGACGACGCAAGCGCGTCTGCTTTTGGATCGCCTGTCCATTTTCGCGAGCAGTTTCTCGCTTGAGACGGCGGCTGCGGTGTGCTCGGACGACCGGCTGGCGGATAGCGATATACTGCCGCTGCTATCGATGCTAATCGCGCAATCGATGGTGATGGTGGATTTCTCGCGAGGTGAGGCACGCTATCATATGTTGGAGGCAACGCGGCAGTATGCGCTCGAACAGCTGGTCGAACGTGGGGAGCGAGAGGCAATTTCGCAGCGGCACGCGGCAAATTGTTTGAGCGTCGCTCAGCGCTTGGATAGAGATTGGTATACGGTCGACGAACGAACCTGGTTTGCGGACGCCGCGGCCGAGCTCGACAACTGTCGCGCGGCCCTGGAGTGGTCTCTCGCGGGAAAGCGAGATGTGCGGACTGGATCCCTTATCGCGGGGTCGCTCGAACGGGTTTGGTACTCGCTCGCTGCAGTCGAAGGACGCAACTGGGTGCGTGCGGCGCTCGCCGCGCTCTCCGGCGACGATTCCCCACCGGCGAGGAGGCTTCTGCACACGGCCGACGCCGAACTCTGCGGGGCACTCGGCGAGTATACCGCCTCGTTTGCCGCCGCGCAACTTGCCCTCGAGGTGCAAGGGCTTCCCGAGGACTTACAACTGGCGCGCGCGCGTCAAGCTGCGGGCAGCGCATTAGGAGGGCTCGGACGTTCCGCCGAGGCTCAAGAGCTGCTCGAAAGGGCGCTGGAAGATGCGAGGCGGCTCGACAATCGCCGGCTGCAGGCGCTCGCGCTGGGCGATCTCGGAACGGCTCGCTCGCGCTGCGGTGACGTGGCCGGCGCGCGGCGATTTTACGACGAGGCGCTAACGTACTACATCGCGCTCAATTTCGAGCGTCCGGCTGCATCGATTGCAGGTAACCTGGCCGAGATCGAGTTCGCCTCGGGCGACGTGGCCGCGGCGCTCCATCGCGCCGAGGAGGCGCGGGTGGGGCACGAAGCGTGGAACAACCGCCGTTCGGCCGCAAACGACCTCTGCAACGTGGCGGCCTACCTCGTCGCGATGGATTGCTTCGACGACGCGCTCGTGCATGCGGCCGAGGCTCTGTCGGTGGCACGCGAGATCAGATCGACGGTGCTGACCGCCTACGTTCTACAGCATTTCGCGGCCGTGGGCGCGTTACAGCCTTACCCCGAACGTCGCCGCGAACGATCGAATCGCGAACGCGCCGCGATGCTGCTCGGCTTCGTCAATGCGCGCCTGGCGGAGCTTAAAGCCGGGCGCGAATACACCGAGCAGCAAGAGTATGCGCGCATCGTGGCGGCGCTGCGCGACGACCTCGGCGAAAAGCTCGACTCGGTCATGGCGCTCGGTGCGGAATGGACCGAGGACGGCGCGGTCGCGGTCGCTTTGGAACTCTAGCGGCCTCGCCCGACGAGGTTGCGCGCGATTACGAGGCGTTGGATCTGCTGCGTGCCTTCGTAGATCTGGGTGATCTTCGCATCGCGCATCATGCGCTCCACCGGATACTCCACGGAGTATCCGAATCCGCCGAGCACCTGCACTGCATCGGTACTAACCGACATTGCGACGTCGCCGCACTTGAGTTTCGCCATCGCCGCCCAGAGCGTCACGTCCGGTCCGCCGGCGTCGCAGCGCCGCGCCGCCTCGTAGAGGGTCAGGCGCGCGCCCTCGACCTCGGTCTTCATATCGGCGAGCATGAAGCCGATGCCTTGATGCTGTCCGATCGGCTTGCCGAACGCGATGCGTTCCTTTGCGTAGTTCGTGGCGTAGTCGAGTGCGCCGGCCGCGATGCCGAGCGCCTGCGCCGCGATGCCGGGGCGCGATTTGTCGAGTACCTTCATCGCGATCTTGAAGCCTTCGCCTTCTTCGCCGAGACGGTTCGCGGCCGGCACTTCGCAATCGGAGAAGATCAGCTCGACGGTCGGTGAGCCGCGAATTCCCATCTTTTTCTCGAGTTTCCCGACCGTGAAGCCCGGTGTGCCCTTCTCGACGACGAACGCGGTGACGCCGCGCGAACCCGCCGCCGGGTCGGTGACGGCAAAGACGCAGACCACGTCGGCCACGCTGCCGTTGGTGATCCAAATCTTTTGCCCGTTGAGCACGTAGCTCTCGCCGCGTCTCTCCGCGCGCGTGCGCATCGAGCCCAGCGCGTCGGAGCCGCTGGAGACCTCGGTGAGCGCGTAGCAGACGATGTGCTCCCCCGAGGCGATCTTGGGAAGGAATCGGTGCTTTTGTTCTTCGCTGCCGCCGATCATGATCGGCAGCATGCCGAGCTCTTGCACCGCGACGATCAGTGCGCTCGAGGCGCACGCCTTCGCGATCTCCTCGACGACCTTGACGTAGGTGACGAACGTGCCTCCGAGGCCTCCGTACTCCGTTGGAATCGGAATCCCCAAGAGGTCGTTCTGCGCGAAAAGTTCCTTCACGTCCCACGGAAACTCGCCGGTTGCGTCGATCTCGGCGGCGCGCGGTGCCACCTTCTCGGCGACCAGCTCGCGCACCATGGCGAGGATCATCGCCTCTTCTTCGTTTGCTGCAATATCGATCGGTGCTGTAGCCATAAGGCCCTTAGGTTCCACGAAGGCGGCGCCCGTTCCGTCGGCGCATTAGGGCGGAATGGAGAAGGTCTACACCTCCTGCGCCGAGGCGGTCGCCGACATTCCGAGCGGCACGTCGATCGCGGTCGGCGGCTTCGGGCTCAACGGGATTCCGCACAACCTGATCGAGGCATTGCTCGAGCAGGGCGCCACCGATCTCGTCACCGTCTCGAATAACTGCGGCGTGGACGGCTGGGGGCTCGGGGTGCTGCTCGACAACAAGCGAATCCGCCGGACCACGGGCTCGTACGTCGGCGAAAACCGCGAGTTCGAGCGGCAGTATCTCAGCGGCGAGCTTGAGGTCGAACTCGTTCCGCAGGGGACGCTCGCGGAGCGCTTGCGAGCGGGCGGCTGCGGCATTCCGGGCTTCTACACGCCGGCCGGAGACGGTACGCTGATCGCCGACGGCGGGTTACCTTGGCGGTACAATACCGACGGCAGCGTCTCGGTCGGCTCACCCAAGAAGGAGACGCGCGTCTTCAACGGGCGCGAGTACGTGCTGGAAGCCGGAATCGTCTGCGAGTACGCGCTGGTGCGCGCCTCGATCGCCGATCGCGCCGGCAACTTGATCTTCCACAAATCGACGCGCAATTTCAATCCGCTCTGCGCGATGGCCGGCAAGATTACGATCGCGGAAGTCGAGGAGTTGGTCGAGCCCGGAGCGCTCGACCCCGAGAGCGTGCATCTGCCGGGCGTCTTCGTGCAGCGCATCGTCCACGTCGGTCCCCAAGGCAAACGCGTCGAACGCATCACCACCCGCCCGAAGTTGTCATCCTGAGCGAGACGCGTAGCGCCGAGTCGAAGGACGGGAAACGTGAGTCGTGCCGAGCGAAGCCGAAGCACGACTCGAAGAGAACGCTAAAAAAGAAAAAGAAGGAAATGGCATTAACCCGGACTCAACTTGCCGCGCGCGTCGCCCAAGAGCTGCGCGACGGGCAATACGTGAACCTCGGCATCGGTTTGCCGACGCTGGTTCCGAACTACGTGCCGTCGGACGTAACGGTGACGCTGCAGAGCGAGAACGGGATTCTCGGAATGGGTCCCTATCCGTACGAAGGAGAAGAAGACGCCGATTTGATCAACGCCGGCAAAGAGACGGTGACGGTTCTGCCCGGAGCGTCGTTCTTCGATTCGTCGCTCTCTTTCGGAATGATTCGCGGGGGACACATCGATCTCGCGGTGCTCGGCGCGATGCAGGTCTCGCAGCGCGGCGATCTCGCAAACTGGATGATTCCCGGCAAGATGGTTAAGGGAATGGGCGGCGCGATGGACTTGGTCCATGGCGCAAAGCGCGTGATCGTGATGATGGAGCACGTCGCCAAGGGCAACGCGCACAAGATCGTGCGCGAGTGCTCGCTTCCGCTGACGGGGCGGCGCGTCGTCAACCGCATCATCACCGATCTCGGTACGATCGACGTCGGTGCGGATGGCTTGATCTTGCGCGAACTCGCGCCCGGCGTCAGCGTCGAAGAGATTCGGGCCGCGACCGAACCGGAGCTGCAGATTCCCGTCGAACCGATGGTCATGGATTTGCCAGGCTTGCGGCCGCTCGTCTAGAAGTCGGACGCAACCACTACTTCCTGACAAAGGAGCACTATGCGCATATCGGGATTGTTTGCGGCGCTATTATTCTCGGCGGCAGTTGCCCCGGCCGTCGCTTCCACACAGGGCACGAGCTCGATCGTCGTCCAGGCGAGTCAGCCGAGTCCGCAGCAGGTTCAGACGGCCGTGAAAAACGCGCTGCAGGCCGCCGAGCTTACGCCGCGGGAGAAATTGAAGATCAAGCCGATGGTCGAACAGTACCAGCAACAGACCGCTAACGCCGACGCTGCGACGAAGAAATCCGCCAAAGAGCAGCTGCTCAAGAACATCTACGGCGTGATGACGCCCGACCAGCAGGCGAAGTTCAAAGCATCGCTCAAGTCGTCGCTGGGCTCCGCGCCTCCGCAGTAGCGTTATCGAAACCGCGGGGTGCGGCTAGGCCGATAGCCCTGCGAACTGGGTTCGATAGAGCCGAGAGTACAGGCCGCCGCGTGCGAGCAACGTCGCGTGGCGGCCTTGTTCTACGATGCGTCCGTTGTTGACGACGAAGATGATGTCGGCGGCGAGCACCGTCGAGAGGCGGTGGGCGATCACCAGGCTCGTGCGCCCGCGCATCGCGACGTCCAGCGCCTTCTGAATCGCCGCTTCGTTCTCGTAGTCGAGCGAGCTCGTCGCCTCGTCGAGAATCAGAATCCGCGGATCCTTCAGCAGCACCCGCGCGATGGCGAGGCGTTGACGCTCTCCGCCTGAGAGTTTGTGCCCGCGCTCCCCGACGATCGTCTCGTACCGCAGCGGGAGTGCCGCGATGAAGTCGGCGATGTTCGCCGCGCGCGCCGCGGCTTCGAGCTCGGCATCGGTCGCGCCGGGTTTACCGTAGCGAAGATTGGCGGCTACGGTGTCGTGGAAGAGATACGTCTCCTGCGTGACGATACCGATATTGCCGCGCAGCGATTCGAGCGTGACGCCGCGCAGATCGTGTCCGTCGACGAGCACGCGTCCGCTCTGCGGATCGTAAAAGCGCGGCACGAGGGAGGTAATCGTCGTTTTACCCGCGCCCGACGGGCCGACGAACGCGGCCACCTCGCCCGGGCGCACGTGAAACGAGATGCCGTCGAGCACGTTGCGCGTTCCGTCGTACGAGAAAACGACTTCCTCAAAGGCGATCTCTCCCGCAACCTCCGGCAGCGCAATTGCCCCGGGCGGGTCGTACTCTTCGGGCGTCATGTCGAGGTATTCGAAGATGCGCTCGAAGACGGCGAGCGCGCTGACGATCTGCACTTGAATTCCGGCGAGCGCGGCAGCCGGCCCGTACAGGCGTCCCTGTATGAAGGAAACAAACGCGACGATCACCCCGACCTGCAGGCTGCCCAGAATCGCGAGCCAGCCGCCGCCGAACCAGACCAGTGCCGGTCCGACGACGACCATTGCGGTGACCGAAGCGATAAACCAGCGCCCGACCATCGCGAGGTCGATCTCGAGCTGCATCAGCCGCGAACCGGCTTGATAGAAGCGTGCGCGCTCGAGCGCCTCGCGCGCGAACGACTTGACGAGCGTGATGCCGGAAATTGAGAGCGTCTCTTGGGTAATCGATTCGATCTCGTCGCGGCTCTCGCGCGTCTTCTTGCGAATCAGATACATCCGCCGCCCGACCGGCCCGAGCGGCAGCACCATCAGCGGCACGATCGCGACCGAGATCAGCGCGAGGCGCCAGTTCCAAACGAACATCGCGACCAGCGTCGTCGCGATGAGGACGACGTTGGTGATGATCGAGGTCAGCGTTCCGGTGACGACGTTGTCGACGTTGTTGACGTCGTTGCTGACGCGGTTCATGATCTCGCCCGTCTTCGTCCCGCTGAAGAACGGCAGCGGCATGCGGTGCAAGTGGCCGACCAGGCTCGTGCGAATGTCGCGCATGATGCCTTCGCCGACGAGCGAGTTGAGGTAGCCTTGTAGGACGCCAATGCCGGCGGTAAGCAGGGCTGAGACGAGGATCGCCGCGACGTCGATTCCGAGTGCGCCGAGGCTGCGGCTCGGAATGGTCACGTCGATGAGGTGCGCGACGACGAAGCCGGGAACGAGTCCGAGGGCCGAGGCCACCACGATGCACGCGAGTACCGTAACCTGCTGGCGCCAGTACGGCGCAAAGAGCGCGCCAAGCCGTTTCCAGTTGACGCGCCGCTTTACGGTTGGTTTCTCGGGCTGATAGATGTTCGACCACATCAGCCCGTGGCCGGCCATCACGAGCTAGTGCGGCACCGTTACTTGATGGTACGAGACCTTGTTGCCCTCGCCGTCGACGAACGAGGTGATCTTGCAGACGGGAGTCTCGTAGGCGTCTTCGACCTCGATGCCCTTGCCGCGAAGGTCGGCGATGCTCTTATCGATATCGTCGACCTCGAAGACGATGCCCGAGGCGCTGCCCGGGTCGCGATCGGCCCACTCGGTGGTCATCACGCTGAAAGTGCCGCCGCCGATGGTCGACTCGTTGTATTTCTCGACGCCCTCCTCTTCGTACGGGCCGGTGAACTTCAGGCCGAGCTTATCCTCGTACCACTTTCGCAGTCCGGCGACGTCCTTTGCCGGATACACGGTAAAGGCGATCTCTTTTATCATCTGTCCCCCAAATTAAGGTAGTGGATGCGGTGCCCACGTTAGACCACTCTCCGATGCCGGGGGTTGCCGAGGTTAGAAGGCGCCGAGGCCGTTGGGCGTGCCCCAGCCTGCAGGGCCGGAGTACGTCTTGAACTGTTTGGTTCCCGCGGTGCAGAGGTAGCTGCCGCCGCACGATCCGTTGCTTCCGCTCGAGATGTAATGCAGGGCCTTTTTCAACTTCTTGCTGCGCAGCCTCCAAATATTCTTGGGGCCGTGCTGCGATTTGGCGTTTCCGGCAAGCCCGTAGACGCCCGCGATCATCGGCGTTGCGACGCTCGTGCCGCCGATGGTGAACCAGCCGCCTGCGTCGTACGAGTCGTACTCGGAAACGTCGTAGGCGACGGCCGAGACGTCGGCACCGGTGCGATTCGAGCAGCTCGGATCGTGCTGCCATTTCGGTTTCTTCACTTGTTGGGCGCAGCCGGAGCCGGCACCGTCCCAGACGTCCTCGCTATATTTGGAGCCGCTCTTGGAGAGGACCGTGCCGCCGACCGCAGTGACCGTCGGCAGGGACATCGGCGGCCCGATGATGTTATACCCTTCGTCCCCCGAGCCGGCGGTATAGATGACGCCCGGCGTATCGAAGTACGACGGGTCGATCGAGCAAGAGTACGAGTAGCAGATCCAACTGTTGCTGACGACGTGGGCGCCGAGCTTCACCGCTTGCGCTTCGGCGGCTTCGAGATCGTCGCTGTTCTCGCTGTTCGCCTCGACGAGGTAGATGGTGCAGTTCGGGCAGACGGCAGAGACCATCTGAACGTCGAGATCGGTCTCGACGCCCCAACTCGGGCTCCCCTGCGGGTAGTTGCTCGTTTGGCCTTGCTGGTTGTACTTGGTGAAGTTCGCGGTTCCGAGCCCGTAGGCCGAACGATACGTCGCGAGATCCGAAGCGACGTCGGGATTGTCGTACGCGTCGACGATCGCGACGATCTGCCCCTTGCCTTTGGTCGCCGACGGAAGATTGTAGGCTGCTTGAAAATCGGCCGGCGTCCAGCCGGAACTGCTGCTGTCGTGGTGGCCGGGCGTCGTCTCGATGAGCGCCAGGCACTGGGCGCCCCCGCGCGGCGCGGAGCCGCAGGCTGGTCGCGCGAGATTCCGCGCTTGCCACTGCGGCATCGCGTGGGCCGCGTTTGGTTGAGCGATGCCGTTTTCTACCGGCATTCCTGCAGAGCCGCCGCTGCTGCAGGCGGCAATCGCGAGCACCGCGAGCAGCGGTGCGGAAAATCTGAAAGCTCCGTTCACAAATACTCCTCGGCGAGCGTGGGGTGAAGCCTGGAGCTTATCGGCGGCTAGCAGCGCCCCCTCTAGCTGCGCAGCGCGGCGAGCTCCGTGAAGAGCTTCTTTTCCTTATCGGAGAGATTCTGCGGCAGCTGGCCGATGAGGCGAACGTATTGATCGCCGCTGCCTTTACCTTTGACCTGCTGCAAGCCGCGGCCGGCGAGCCGCAGCAGGCGGTTGTTCTGCGTTCCGGCGGGGATCGTCATCGCGACTTGTCCGCTGAGCGTCGGGACGTTGACCTGGCCGCCGAGCAGCAGGTCGTAAATGCTCACCGGCAGATCGACGTACAGGTCGTCGCCTTTGCGTTTGTACGTGGGATCCTCTTCCAAACGCACGATGAGATAGAGATCCCCGTTCGGGCCGCCGTTGGCCCCGGCGCCCCCTTGGCCGGCGAGACGAATGCGCTGCCCCTCGCTGATTCCGCGCGGAATCGTTACTTCGAACTTCTTGTTGAGGATAACGTGACCGGTGCCGTGGCATTGCGGGCAGAGGTGACCGCCTTCGGTGCCCGTTCCGTGGCAGCGAGGACAGCGGTCCTCGATCTGCAGCGAGACGGCTTTCTTGCCGCCATCGAAAATGTCGCGAAGGTTGAGCTCGATCGTTGTCTCGAGATCTTGTCCGCGCATCTGACGGGCGCGCCCCGGGTTTGGCCGCGTCGTTTGACGGCGGCCGACACCCGAGAAGAAGATGTCGAAGAAATCGGAGAAGCCGCTCGGGCTCTCACCCGGTCCGCCGAGATCGAACTCGAACTCCTCGCCGTTGACGGTCGTGCGATAGCGGCGCTGCTGTTCGGCTTGGTGCGCCGCTTGCTGCCAGTTCGGCCCGAGAACGTCGTACTTCTGACGCTTTTCTGGATCGCCCAGTACTTCGTAGGCCTCGGAGATCTCCTTGAACTTCTCCTCGGCCTCTTTGGGGCTATTGAGGTTCGCGTCGGGATGCCACTTGCGCGCGAGCTTGCGATACGCGGACTTGATGTCTTTCTCGGCGGCGTTCTTCGGAACGCCCAAGATGGCATAGTAGTCCTTAAAGTTCATTCGTCTGCGGTTTTGGCGACGATGACTTTCGCGGGTCGCAACACCTCTTCGCCGAGCGTGTAGCCCTTCTCGGCGACCTCGACCACCGTATCTTCGCTGGCGCCGTTGGTTGCCGACGTGCCGATTGCTTCGGCGAGCCGCGGGTCGAACGGCTTGCCCTTAATCTCGATCACCTTCACGCCCTCACCCGCCAGCAAGGCTTCGAAACCGCGCAGCGTCTGTTCGAGACCGCCGCGCAGCGTGTCGCCCTCGGCTTTCGATTCGAGGGCGCGCTGGAGATTGTCGAGGACGGGCAAGAAGCGCTCGAGCAGCATTCGACGCCGCGAGGCGACGAGCGAATCGAAGTCGCGCTGCATGCGCTTCTTGTAGTTATCGAAGTCGGCAACGGCCAGCAAGAACTTGCCGTAGTTTTCGTCGGCGCGAGCGTTGGCCGCAGCAAGTTGCTCCTCGAGGGAGTCTTGCTGCGGCGCCTGCTCTTCGATGACGGCCTCTCCGGCTTCTGTTTTGAGAACCGATTGATCGTCAAACATCGTTCAGCTTCGCACTCAGACGTCTACTGCGCTTCCTTGAACTCGGCGTCAATGACGTCTTCCCCGGCGGCGGCTCCGCCGCTCGCGCCATTGCCGCTCGCCGATCCGTCGCCGGCTCCCGCGCCGGCAGCCTCGCCTTGCGGCGCGGCCGCTTTGTAGAGCAGCTCGGCCATCTTGTAGCTCGCCTGTTGCAGCGCTTCGATCGCGGGCTTGATCTCGGCGACCGTCCCGTTTTCGCTGACGCGCTTGAGCTCGGAGAGTTTACTTTCGACCTCGGCGCGCGCGCCGGCATCGAGCTTATCGCCGACCTCCTTGACGGATTTCTCGGTCGAGTAGATCAGGCTGGAAGCGTTGTTGCGCACTTCGGCTTCGTCGCGCTTGGCGGTATCCTCCGCCGATTGCGCCTCGGCCTCACGCACCATCCGGTCGACCTCCTCCTTATTGAGGTTGGTCGAAGCGGTGATCGTGATCGCCTGCTCCTTGCCGGTTCCCAGATCTTTGGCACTGACGTTCACGATGCCGTTGGCGTCGATGTTGAACGCTACTTCGATCTGCGGTACGCCGCGCGGTGCGGGCGGAATGCCTTCCAAGCGGAAACGTCCGAGCGTCTTGTTATCCTGTGCCATCGGGCGTTCGCCTTGAAGCACGTGGATGTCTACCGACGTTTGGCCGTCTTCGGCGGTCGTGAAGATCTGCGATTTCTTCGTTGGAATCGTCGTGTTGCGATCGATGAGCTTCGTCAGAACGCCGCCGAGCGTTTCCAGACCGAGCGAGAGCGGCGTAACGTCGAGCAATACGACGTCGCGGACTTCGCCGGAGAGAACGCCGGCCTGAATCGCCGCGCCGATCGCGACGACTTCGTCCGGGTTGACCGTCAGGTTCGGTTCCTTACCGGTGAGCTTGCGCACGAGCTCTTGGATGACCGGCATGCGCGTCGCGCCGCCGACCATGATCACTTCGTCGATCTTCGAGACGTCGAGCTTGGCATCGGCGATCGCGCTGTGGAACGGGCCCACGCAACGATCGCTGAGATCGCCCGTCAGCTCCTCGAACTTCGCACGGGTCAACGTGTAGTCGAGGTGCTTGGGGCCTTCCTGATCGGCCGTGATGAACGGCAGATTGATGCTGGTCTGGACGACCGACGAGAGCTCGATCTTCGCTTTTTCGGCGGCCTCGGTGAGCCGCTGCATCGCCTGCTTATCCTTCGCGAGATCGATGCCTTGATCGCGGCGGAACTGTTCGACGAGCCAGTCGACGACGCGCTGATCGTAATCGTCGCCGCCGAGGTGCGTGTCGCCGTTGGTCGCCTTCACTTCGAAGACTCCGTCGCCGACTTCGAGGATCGAGACGTCGAATGTGCCGCCGCCGAGATCCCAAACGAGAATCGTCTCGTTACCTTGTTTTTCGAGCCCGTAGGCGAGCGCCGCCGCCGTCGGCTCGTTGATGATGCGCAGCACGTCGAGCCCGGCGATCTTGCCGGCGTCTTTGGTGGCTTGCCGCTGCGAATCGTTGAAGTAGGCGGGCACGGTGATGACCGCTTTGGTCACGCGCTCGCCGAGATAATTGCTGGCGTCGTTGACCAGCTTCTGAAGAATCATCGCCGAGATCTCTTGCGGCGTGTAATCCTTGCCGTCGATCTTGACGTGATAATCAGGCTCGCCCATGTGACGCTTGATCGAGCTGATCGTGCGATCGGGATTGGTGATCGCCTGACGCTTTGCGAGTTGGCCGACGAGACGCTCGCCGGTCTTTGTGAATGCGACGACCGAAGGCGTCGTACGGGACCCTTCGGCGTTGGGGATAACGACGGGCGAAGTGCCCTCCATTACGGCCACGACGGAATTCGTCGTGCCAAGGTCGATGCCGACCGTCTTAGCCATGAAACGTTCTTACCTCGTTGTTTAAATTTCCGGGCCGTTCCGGACCAGCTGAGCCGGGGTCGCTGTCGGGTCGAGGTTATGAGCCCGACGCGAGGCCGGCGGCGCCTTGCCGCTTACGAACGAACCAAGATTGGGAGTACCGCACCATAATACACGATGCGGTAGCAAAGTTGTTTCGATTACTCAAAACACGACCGGGGGCCCGCGGGTTGCAGGGCCCCCCTTTCGACTAGGGCTGCTCTTCTTCGGGTTGCTGCCCTTGGGGCTGTTGCTGTTGCTGCTGCGGCTGCTGGAGCGCTTGCGGCTGGGCCGCCGGCGTCTCGCTAAGCTTGATGGCAACGAACTTCTTCATGCCCTGCGACCAGACGTTGAGCCGGATCGTGTCGCCGGGCTTCTTAGAGGCGATGTAGTTGTGGAGGTCCTTAACGTTGCTGAACGTCTTGCCGTCGGCTTGCAGGATCACGTCACCGGGTTGGATGCCGGCCGAATCGGCGGGCGATCCGGAGAAGACCTGTTGTACGGCGATGCCGGCGCCGCCGTTGTAGCCGATCTGGTTCTTGATGCCGGCCGTCAGGTCGGCCATGTAGATGCCCAGGAAGCCCGTCGAGGTGCCCTGATGGGCGCCGGGGTTCTTCTCGAGGGAGGCGACGACGTTCCGAATGGTATTCGAGGGTATCGCGAAGCCGATGCCTTGAGCGTAGGCCGACTTGACCGTCAACTGATTCATCCCGATTACTTGGCCGTTGATGTCGATCAGCGGTCCGCCGGAGTTGCCGGGATTGATCGGCGCGCTGGTCTGCAGCAGCCCCTTGAAATCGATCTCCGAGCCATTCTCCGTCGGAATCGGTTCCGAGCGGTTAAAGGCCGAGACGACGCCGACCGTGACGGTCTGCTGGAGCTGCAGCGGTTCGCCGATCGCGATCGCCCACTGCCCTTGCTCGAGCCGGCTCGAATCGCCAAGATCGAGCGGCGGCGGAAGCTTGCCGTAATTATCGACGCGTAGAATGCCGACGTCGGCGGCAATATTGTAGGCAAGAACGTGCGCGGGGACGCGATCGCCGTTCGCAAAGACGACCGTCAACTTCGTCACCTTACCACCCTGCGGGGGCTGCAGCACGTGCGCGTTGGTGACGATATCGCCGCGCGAATCGATCACAAAGCCCGAGCCGGATGCCTCGCCGCGATAGGGCTGGACGATGCCCGGCCCCTGCCCGCCGAAGAATTGCTGAAAGAACGGGTCTGCGGGGATCACTTCCTGACCGTTGACCTCTTCGGTGATGGCGACCACCGACGATTTCGTGCGCTTGACCGCGCTGACGATCCGGTCTTGATCGCTGACGCCGCTCAAAGGAACGGCGGCCATTGCGGGCGGCGTGCCGGCCGGGCCGGTCGCCCCGCCGAAATGACTGCTCGCATAGAGCATCATGAGGAAGCTGCCGATAACGGCCCCAACAAGCCCGACGATGAGAGTGGGCAAAACGCGATTTGTCATACGCAGCCATCCTACCAGGCTACCGGCAAAAAGTTACCAAGAAGGCGGCCGCGGCTTTAGAACTTCAGCATCTCCTCACACTTTGCGACATCCGCTCGTGCATCGCCCGCGCCTCGCGATGCGCTAGGGACCTCCTCCCAGAGGGCGCCGGGCAGCCGCCGCTCGAGCGCGGCCCGGATGCACTCGAGCTGCTCGTCGCGCAGCTGCATCACGCGCATTTGAATGAGCAGCCTTGCCCGCCGCAGCGCCCGGCGGGAGAACAGCGCGTCGGGCGAGAGCGGCGCAGGCGACGCGTGCACCGGGCTGCCGGCCGAAGCGCCGGGCACGGGCGAAGCCAAGCCGGCCAAGAGCACGAGCGCAACGAGGTGCATGACGAGTACCTCCTGGTCGTAATTCACCCGTTTGCGCGGGGGAGCAAGGCCGGGCGGCAAAAGCAAGGCCGGTGAGCTCCGACACTTTGACGCTGCCCCTGCCGCCTGCCGGGCCCTACCTTCGCATCGCCCCGCTGGGCGGCTGCGGTGAGATCGGCCGGAACATGACGGTGATCGAGACCGACGAGGATCTCGTGGTCGTCGATTGCGGGTTAATGTTCCCCGATGACGAGATGTACGGCGTCGACATCGTCATCAACGACTTCACCTACGTTCGCGAGCGGGCCGGCAAGCTGCGCGCGCTGTTGGTCACCCACGGACATGAAGATCATATCGGCGGCATTCCGTACTTCGCGCGCGAGTTCAAGGGGATCCCGATCGTCGGGACGGCGTTGACGATCGCGCTGATCAAGGCGAAGTCGCGCGAGCAGCGAGTCGGCGAGGCGGAGTTCACGCAGGTCAAACCTGGGAGCCGCGTCCGCTACGGCTCGATCGAGGCGGAGTTCGTACACGTCAACCACTCGGTGGCGGGAGCTTGCGCGTTGGCGTTGCGCACTCCGGTCGGGAACGTCTTCCACACCGGCGACTTCAAGTTCGATCAGACCCCGATCGACGGTGAGCCCGCCGATTTCGCGCGCATCGCGCGCATCGGCGACGAGGGCGTGCTCTGCATGCTTTCCGACTCGACCAACGCCGAGCGTCCGGGGCACACGCGATCGGAGCGCATGGTCGGGGAAGCCTTTACGTCGATTTTCTCGCACGCGAAGGGGCGGATCGTGGTCGCTTCGTTTGCGTCCAACGTTCCGCGCATTCAGCAGACGGTGGATCACGCCGTGCGATTCGGCCGCAAGGTCGCGTTTTTAGGGCGCTCGATGCGCAACGTCGTCCACTTTGCAAGCGAGCTCGGCCACCTGCGCGTGCCCTCCGACTCCGTGCTGCGCATCGAGGATGTCGATGCGTATCCACCCGAACGCGTCGTCGTGATGACGACCGGTTCGCAGGGCGAGCCGATGAGCGGCCTCGCGCGGATGTCGGTGCGCGACCACAAGCAGTTCAAAATCGTTCCCGGCGATACGGTCGTCATCAGCGCGACGCCGATTCCGGGCAACGAGAAGAGCGTGCACAAGACGATCAATAACCTCTGCAAGCTCGGCGCGACCGTCATTCACGGGACCGATGGGCGCTCGCACGTCTCCGGCCACGCCTCGCAAGAGGAGCTGCTGCTGATGCTCAACCTCGTTCGGCCGGAGTTCTTCGTTCCGGTGCATGGCGAGTACCGGATGCTGGCCGCGCACGGAAAACTCGCGGTCGAGACGGGCGTCGAGGCCGGAAACGTCTTCATCGTCGAGAACGGCGACGTGCTCGAGTTTACCAACGAGTACGGCGACAAGGTCGGCCGGACGTACGGCGGCCACGTCTTCGTCGACGGTTCGGGCATCGGCGACATCGGCGAGGCGGTGCTGCGCGATCGCAAGGCGCTCTCCAACGACGGGATCATGATGGTCGTCATTGCGATCGACAGCGAAGAGGCACGCGTCATCGCGGGACCCGATCTCATCTCCAAGGGCGTCTTTTATCTTCCCGAAGCCGGCGGCGTGCTCGACGAACTGCGCGCCGAACTCGAGGTGGCGATAAAAGGGATCTCCGTCGAACGCGATGCGTGACGCCGACTCGGTAAAGGAACATATCCGCAGCGCGCTGGCGAAGGGGGTCTACGAGCGCACCAAACGCCGACCGGTCGTCATCCCCGTCGTGATGGAGGTTTAGGCCTTCGGCCCCGCAGCGTAGGACCTTGGTCGTGCGGTCCCGTGGCACTATGGCTCTCCGGCCTCGCACTCGGTTGTGTTATACCGGAGGCATGGCGGCCGTACGAAAGCTCGCGGATAACCAGCTGCAGACCTTTTCGCATCGCGACTACGTCACCGACTCGTTGTTCGACGGCATCGCCAAAACGGTCGGCGAGAACTTCAAAGACGGCGACTTCTCGTTCCTCGACGTCGGCGGCGGCCCGGGCCTCTTCACCGACGGGCTGCTGGAGCGATTTCCAACCTCGCGCGGCGCCGTGCTCGACAACTCCGAGCTGCTGCTCTCGGAGAATACGAGCAACGCGCGCAAGCAGCTCGTCCTGGCATCGGCGACCGACATGGCCGCGAAGCTCGAGGACCGGCGCTTCGACATCATCTTTTTCAACCTGTCGCTGCACCACTTCATCGGTAAAACGTATTCGGAGACGCGGCGCATTCAACGCAATGCGCTGGCGCAGGCCGTCTCGCTGCTTGCTCCGGGCGGCCGCGTCGTCGTGACCGAAAACCTGTACGACGGCATCGCGATCGACAACTTGCCGGGCTGGCTCGTCTACATGCTGACCGCAAGCGATTTTCTCGCGCCGGTCATCAAGCGCCTCGGCGCGAATACGGCCGGGTGCGGCGTCTGTTTCCTGAGTGCCGGCGCGTGGCGAAAAGAGTTTCGGCGAATCGGGCTGCGCGATTCAAAGTTCTCCGCGGACGTTTGGAAGGAGCGGCGCCTTTGGCGCGCGATTTGCTTCCGGCTGATGAGCGTCCGCTCGATCTCGACGGGCTACTTCTGGCTGCAGCCGCAACCGGTTGAAAGTAACTAGCGCGCGATCCGCGCGATAACCGCATCGGTAAACTCGCTCGTCGTCGCGTGTCCGCCGAGATCGGCCGTCGCGATGCCGTGGCCGACGGTGTCGAGCGCCGCGTCGTAAATCGCGCGCGAGGCCGCCTTCGCGCGAGCGTCCTCGACGTACGAGAGAACGGCCGCCGCCGCGAGTATCATCGCCAGCGGATTGGCGACGTTCTTTCCTTCCAGGCGCGGCGCGGTGCCATGCGGCGCTTCTGCCATCACCGCCGACGGCCGCAGCGTCTCGTCGAAGGCGAGCAACACCGATTCGGCGCCGGCGATCGAGCCGAAGAGCTGCATCACGAGATCGGAGAGACAGTCGCCATCGCGGTTGAGTGAGGGGATGACCAGCGGCTTGTCGCCGGGCGCGGAGAGCAGCAGCGCGTACGTCGCGTCGATCAGTTGCGGATCGTAGTCGACCTCGGGATGACGCGCGGCCGCGGCATCCATCTCTTCCTTGAGCATGCCTTCGTAGATCGGGCTCACGGTGAACTTCGGTCCGCCGAAGACGACCGCTCCAGTTTTTTTAGCGTGCCCGAACGCGTACTCGGCGACGTACCGGCAGATTCGCCGCGAAATCTTCTCCGTGCGCATCGCCACCTCGTCGAGCCCTTCGCCTTCGCGCCACTCCTTGGCGCCGTAGGCATCGCCGACGGCCATGCGCACGACCGAGATCGGCGCGTGAATCCCGCCGACGGGCCGCACGCGCGGCAGTTTGCGCCCCGTCCGCACGATAACGCTGCCGCCGATCGCTTCACGCAGAATGCGATTCGGAGAGCCGACGTCGTTCTTGCCTTCGGGCGTGATGGTGGCCGCCTTTAAGCCGAGGCCGTGTTGCTTGATTGCCTCCGCCGCCTCGAGGACGACGCGGTTGCTCGTCTTGCGCCGATTCTCCAGCGACAGGTCGTACGGTACGAGAACGAGTTCGACGCCGATGACGCGCCGATCGAGCACGCGCAGGGCTTCGCGCAGCAGCTCTTGCCCGGTCTGATCGCCTTCGAGAACGACGAGCGTCGGTATAGCCAAAGTAAACCGTCGGCTTCTCGCGCGCGGTGGCCGTTCCTATGAGGATAGGAGTGCGGGCTCGCGCAACTATACGAGCGGGAGGAGTCGCCATGCAATTTTTTCCGGTAAGAGTCGCCATCGCAATTGGTTTTAGCCTGATCGCCGCCGGGTGCGCCATTCCGAGTCAACCCTCGCTGCCGGCGGTGCCGGCGCAGGACGCGGCGGGCGCGCGCGAGCTCGACGTCGCCGCGACCGATGTTGATGGCGCGCGCAACGCTAAGGTCTTGTCGTACCATCTGATGCGCCTGCGTTCGCGATCGCGCTTGCCGTTCGCGCAAGCCGAGGGCGACACGAGGATCCAGTATCCGGGCGACCTGGTCCGCAAGAAGGGGCCGATCATGACGACCGCCACGTCGTTCAACATCTACGTGAACTGCAAGACCGGCGGCGAGAGCTGTTGGGGCGATCCGGAAGGCTTCGAGAAGAATCTGACCGGAAGCCGCTTTACGGCGCTGCTCAAACAGTACACCGATTCGGCGCCGAGCGGCTACACGTTCGGGGGTGCATTCAGCGTGAAGTACCACACCTTCACCAAGCTGTTCTACCGCAACGACTTGCTGGCGGTGCTCCACGCGGCGCTGGTTGAGAACGGCAAACTTGCGGGTTACACGAACGTGTATCACGTCTTTTTGCCGAAGGGCTCCGACACGTGCTTCGACCGGTCCCGCTCGTGCTATTCGCCCGACCATCCGTCGACCAATCGGTTCTGCGCGTACCATGAGGTCGTCAAGTTCTCCGACGTTCCGCAGCACGTCGTCGCCTCGATCGAGCCGTATCAAAAGGTCGATTTCTGCGCCTCGCGGGCCTCCTCGGGAGCGAGTTCTCTGACCAATTCGACGGCCTCGACCCTGGGCCACGAGATCTTCGAGTCGATCACCGATCCGGGACCGGCATTCGCGTGGTTCAACTTTACCTACGACGACGAGGTGGCCGACCTGTGCGAAGCGCTTCAATGGAAGATCGAGGTCGGCCCAACGCTCTACAGCATACAGCCGATGTATTCGAATAAGTACCACGCTTGCGCCGACGGGCCGTAAAACGGCGAGCGCACAAAATGACCTGAGGTGGTGACGAAGAAGAGGTAGTGCCCATGGCGCGCTCTCGCCGCCGGGCGAATGCGAGGAACCGGCTCAATCTCGAGATCGTAGGAATCGCCGCGATAGCAGTCGCCGTTCTCTGCGGCATCGCTTTGGCTTTCCCGCACCACTCGGGCAGCATCGGAAGCTGGACCTCCAACGGCCTTCGCTACCTCTTTGGCGACTCGGCCGGCCTCTTTCCGGCCCTCGTGGCGTTCGTGGGCGCGATCGTCTTCCTTGAAATTAACGTTCCGCGCATGGTCGCGACGCTCGGGACGAGCGCGCTCGCCTATTTCCTGATCATCACCGCGTTCTTCGGCGTCCCCGGCGGCAAGCCGGGCGGGATCGTCGGCGACGACATCTGGTGGGCGTTGCGCTCGCTGGTCGGCAATGCCGGTGCGACGATCGTGCTCAGTGTCGCGGCGCTCTCGCTCTTCCTCTGGCTTACCAACGCGAGCTTGAAGCGGATAATCGGCATGCTCGTTCTCTGGATCGGTAAACTCAAACTGCCGCCGCGCCTCCCCAAACCCAAGCGCGAAACCGTCGAGTTGAAGCGCGCGCCGGTCGTCTCCGTTCCCGCCGTTCTCGACGAGATCGAAGAGCCCGAAGACGAAGAGGATGAGGAAGAGGAAGAGGAGGAAGTCGAGGACGAGCGTCCTTCGAACCCGGCCCCTATCGCGCGAGCGTCGTATGCTGGGACCAAGCGGTACCGGCTGCCGGATCTAGCGATCTTTGACGTGCCGCCGAGCGAGCACGTTGACGAATCGAGCCGTTCGCACGTGCTCGAAGATACGCTTGCGAGCTTCGGGGTCGGCGCGAAGGTCGTGCACATCGAGCGCGGCCCGTCGATTACGCGCTACGAGCTCAAGCCCGAACGCGGCGTCAAGATTTCGCGCATCTCGTCGCTCGCCGACGATCTCGCGCTCGCGCTAGCGGCGACAACGGTGCGCATCGAAGCGCCGATTCCCGGCAAATCGGCGATCGGTATCGAAGTTCCGAACAAGACGGTTTCGGTCGTCGCGATTCGCGAGATCCTCGAAGCGCTGCCGAATCGCGGCCAAGTCCCACCGCTCTGGATGGCGTTGGGCAAAGATATCACCGGCCGCCCGGTCTTCGGCGATCTCGGCAAGATGCCGCACCTTCTCATCGCCGGGGCGACGGGCGCCGGCAAATCGGTCTGCTTGAACACGATCATCGCCTCGTTGCTGGTCAGCGCGACGCCCGATCAAGTGCAGCTGCTGATGATCGATCCCAAGCGCGTCGAGCTCACCTCGTACAACGGCATTCCGCATCTCATAAAGGACGTGATCGCCGATCCGCGCCTGGCCGCCGGCGCGCTCTTCGAGATGACCAAGGAGATGGACGTCCGCTACGAGCGGTTTGCCAAAGCGGGCGTCCGCAAGATCGAGGAGTACAACGCGAAGTATCCCGACGAGCACCTTCCCTACGTCGTCGTGGCGATCGATGAGCTCGCCGATCTGATGCTCGTGGCACCGAGCAAGGTGGAGACGACGATCATGCGCCTCGCACAGCTCGCGCGCGCCACCGGAATCCATCTCGTCGTGGCGACGCAGCGTCCTTCGGTCGACGTCATCACGGGTTTGATCAAGGCGAACATTCCATCGCGCATCGCCTTCGCGGTGAGCTCGCAGACGGATTCACGCGTCGTCCTCGACATGGGGGGCGCGGAGCGGCTCCTCGGACGCGGCGACATGCTCTACCTCCCGATCGACGCGCCGAAGCCGATTCGCGCGCAAGGAGCGCTGATCACGGGCTCCGAGGTCAATCGCCTCGTCGAGTTCTGGGCGCGTCAATCGCGTCCCGATAACCTGCTCGACGTCGAAGTCGTTCCGGTCGGCGACGAGGACTCGCGCAAAGATTCCGACCCGCTCTGCTACGAAGCCGCGAAGTTCCTCATCGAGACGAACTATGCGTCGACGGCCGCGCTGCAGTCGCAGTTCTCGATCGGCCATCCTCGCGCGGTGCGCTTGATGAAGCAGCTCGAAGACTTCAAGGTCGTCGGACAGCACGAAGGAACCAAGCCCCGAAAGATTCTCGTCGGCTTGCCGGAATTGGAGATCATGGCGCCGCGTTTAGGGCGCGGGCAAGACGCGCAACAAGATCTCTTCGCGAGCGGAGAGTAGCGTGACCCGTCTGTCGATCGTGGCGCTCTGCTTCGCCCTCGCCCTTGTGGCTTTTGGCGCATTCGTCGAGCTCGGCGGCTCGGTCGTCGCGAATGGCGAGCCGGCTATCTTCGTGCCGTGGGAGCAGTCGCTCTTCGACCATTCGACTCTTGTCGCATGGTTGCTGACCTGGGCCTGCTACCCTGGGGCCCTGATCCCGATCTGCATCGTCGTCTTGTTCCTAGCCTGGCGTTACCCGCAATGGAGGGTTCGGCTGATTCTCAGCGTCGTTTCTCTGCTGATCTCGTGGCGCGCCGCCGATTACTTCCAGCACGTGTTCGCTCGCCATCGGCCGCTCGAGTGGGTCGTCAAGCACGAAGCGACGTTCTCGTATCCGAGCTCGCACGCCGCGATCGCCACCGGGTTCTACGCGCTCTTAGCGTTGATGATCTTTGCTTCCGATCTGCCCAAGACGACGCGAAATGTCGCAGGCGCGCTGCTCGTGCTCCTGGCCGTGGGAATCTGCTGGTCGAGGGTAGCGCTGGGCGCGCACTACATCACGGACTTGCTCGGCGGCGCGCTGCTCGGCATCGTCGTCGGCTGCCTTGCGCTGGGCGTGCTGGCGGGCGGCGCGTTCGGCCGGGTTGGGGGTCGGTTCTCCGGCGCGGCAGAATAGGGTGGCGATGACGTACGCGGACCCGATCATGGTGGAAATCGAGCGCAAGCTCGATGCGGCCATTCCGCTTTCGATGGAAGATGGGCTCGCACTCTATCGCACCGGGGATATTCATTCGCTCGGGCGCCTCGCTCGCCGGCAAAAAGAACGCAAGAGCGGCAAGAACGTTTTTTACGTTCTCAATCGGTACATCAACTCGACCAACGTCTGCTATGCGGGCTGCACCTTCTGTTCGTTTGCCGCCGACGAGTTCAAGGAAGCGCATCGCGTCTTTCGCATGACGGCCGATCAGGTCTTCGCCAAGGCGATGGAGACCGGGCCGAACTTCAATCAGATTCACATCGTCGGCGGACACGATCCGCGGCAGCTCTCGCTCGATTACTGGCTGCCGCTGATGCGTCGCTTCAAGGCAGCACTGCCGCACGTACAGCTCTCGCTCTTCACCGCCGCTGAAATCGAGTACATGTCCAAGCGCCACCGCATGACCTTTCCGCAGATCGTCGCCGAGCTCAAAGCGGCCGGGCTCGATAACGTCAACGGCGGCGCCGCCGAGATCTTCGCCGAAGAGACTCGCGCCAAAATCTGTCCGAACAAGGTCTCGGCGGCGAACTGGCTCGCGCTTCACGAGGAGCTGCACCGCCAAGGCGTCGCCAGCAACGCGACGATGCTCTACGGCCACATCGAGTCGCTGCAGGACCGGGTTGACCACATGATCCGGCTGCGCGAGTCGCAAGACCGTTCGCCGGGCTTTAACGCGTTCATTCCGCTCGCATTTCATCCCGACGGAAACGAACTGTCGTATTGCGGGTGGACGACCGGCCTCGACGACATACGCACCTTCGCCGTCGCGCGCCTGATGCTGCACAACTTCGATCACATCAAGGCATACTGGATGATTCAAGGCTTGAAGGTCTGCCAGGTCGCGCTGCAATTCGGTGCCGACGATATGGACGGCACGCACGGCTCGACCGACGAGGAGATGATCTACCACTCGGCCGGCACGCAATCGGGCCAGTACGTTGACGACCGCGAGTTCCGCCGTTTAATCGAAGAGGCCGGCTACACGCCGGTACGGCGCAACTCGACCTACGAAGAGTTCCCCTGGGATTGGACCCCGCCCGCCACCGCCGTGTTGGTGTCATCCTGAGCGCGATGACCCTTCGCTGCGGCAGAATCAAATACACCAACGATCTGCCGGTCTACGCGGCATTCGATGCCGGCATTATCGCCTATCCGGGAACGCTGCACGCCGACGTGCCCGCGCGACTCAACGCGATGTTGCTCCAAGGCGATCTCGATCTGAGCCCGATTTCCGCATTTACGTGGGCGGCGAACTGGCGGCAGCTCGTCTTGTTGCCCGATCTCTGCATTGGCGCGCGCGACGAAGTCGTCTCGGTCGTGCTCGTCTCGCCGGTTCCACCTTCGGCGATCGACGGCGGTCCGGTCTACGTCTCCGAGGAGTCGGCCAGCGGGCGCAATCTGCTGCGCGTCCTGCTCGAGCGCCGCTTCGGTTTGAGTCCGCGCTATTTTCCCGAACCCGATCCACTGCAGCGCGCCCGCGGCGGCGACCCGACGCTGCTGATCGGCGATCAGGCGATCGATGCGATCGAACGTTTTCCCGCCGAGCACGTCTACGATCTCGGGCGCCTGTGGCACGAATGGACCGGCCAGCAGACGGTCTTTGCCGTCTGGGCGGCGCGCCGCGACGTCTTCGAGCGCGAGCCCGCGGCAATCGCCGGCTGCATGCACGCGCTCACCGATTCGTATACGTGGTCGCGTGCGCACTTCGCCGACGTCGTGGCGCTGGCGCAACGCGCGATTGCGCGACCGGCCGGCTTCTACGAGCACTATTACGGTAAGCTGAACTTCATGCTCCACGTCGCGGCGCAGAACGGTTTGGGCGCCTACTGCCGCGAGCTGTTGGAGATCGGGGCGATCCCGTCGCTACCGGAGCGATTCGAGGAGGTAGCCGGTGCCGGGACTCGCTAGTCTACTCGACCGCGCCGCCTCCGGCGGCCGGCTCTCGTTCGACGAAGGCGTGCGCCTCTACAATGAAGCCGATCTTCACGATCTCGGAGCGGCCGCGCACGCGCGGCGCATGGCGATGTATTCGCCCGAGATCGTCACCTACGTCGTCGATACGACGATCAACTACACCAACGTCTGCAACGTGCACTGCACCTTCTGCGCGTTCTTCCGGCCCGAACAGCACAAAGAAGGCTACACGATGTCGCACGACAAGGTGCTGGAACGCGTTAAATACGCGGTCGACCAGGGCGCGACGCAGATTATGATTCAAGGCGGCGTGAACCCCGAGCTCGGCATCTCCTGGTTCGAAGAGCTTTTCGATCGCGTTCGCCGCGAGTACCCGCAGGCCGACATCCACTCGCTCTCGGTCTCCGAGATCGTCGGGCTGGCGCACGTCGAGGGTATCTCGACGCGCGACGTGCTCGCCCGGCTCAAAGACGCCGGCATGAAGTCGCTGCCGGGCGCGGGCGCCGAGATTCTCGTCGAGCGGGTTCGTAAGCGGATCTCGGCCCGCAAGGTCAAGCCGGACGAGTGGCTCGGAGTCATGCGCGACGCGCAACTGCTCGGGATGCCGACCACGGCCACGATGATGTTCGGCTCGATCGAGACCCCGGCGGAGCGCATCGAGCACCTGCACGTGCTGCGCGATCTGCAAGACGAGACCGGCGGCTTCACGGCTTTCATTCCGTGGTACTACGTTCCGTTCAAGACGCCGCTGCGCGGCAAAGAATCGACCGGTCTCGAGTATCTGCGCGTGCTCGCGATCTCGCGGCTGTACCTCGACAATTTCCCGCACCTGCAGGCATCGTGGCTCACGCCTGGCCTCAAGATGGGGCAGCTCGCGCTTTTCTATGGGTGCGACGACATGGGCGGCACGATCATCGAGGAGCAGGTCGTCCACGATGCCGGCAGCACCAACGAAGCGACGCGGCGCGACATCGAGAACGTTATCATCGGCGCTGGTTTCCGCCCCGTCGTTCGCGACACGTATTGGAATCTGCGCAACGATCTCGCGCTCGCAACGGCATCCTAGCCCGCCGCTGCGTTAAATAATCGTCGCTCCGCCGAGCACTTCGTCCGTCTCGACATCGAGCAGCGCGACCAACTGACCCGGCGAAACGGCCCGCTGTGCTTCGCCGAAGCGCACTCTCAGCAAACCCTCGCGATCGATTGAAGCCTGCGCACGTGCGGGCGTCGCCCGGTAGCGGATCATCGCCCGCACCGGCACCTCGTTCTCGCCGTCGAAGCGCTCCGGCCGAATCAGGTTGATCTCGCCGGCCCGCAGCTCGTTGGAGAGCAGCTCGTCCTCGCGGCCGACGACGATCGTGTTGGTCGCCGGATCGATGCGCGTAACGTAGCGCGGCCCGTCGCTGCTCGCCGGCACGAGCGCGCGCTGGCCAATCGTGTAGTTGGCGATGCCGGCGTGGCTGCCGACCCGCTCGCCGCTGGTCCCGACGACGGCGCCGCCGGCGCGCAGATCCGGACGCAGGCGCGTAACGACTTCGCGGTAGCTGCGCCCTTCCGCAAAGCAGACGTCTTGCGATTCGGTCTTATCGTGCACGGGCAAATCGAAGCGGCGCGCGTGCGCGCGGGTCGCCGCTTTGTCGAAATCACCCAACGGTAGAAGCAAGCGCTCGAGTTGCGCGGGCGCGAGCTGCGCGAGCGCGTAGGCCTGATCCTTCGAGCTGGGACTGCGGAAGAGATGCGCGCCGTCGGCTCGCCGTTCGATTCGCGCGTAGTGGCCGGTCGCAACGTAGCGCGCGTCCAAACGGTCGGCATATCGTGCCAACGTTCCGAGCTTGACGAAGTTGTTGCACGAGACGCACGGGTTCGGCGTTCGCCCCGCAGCGTAGTCGCCGACGAAACGCTCGATCACGGTGCGCCGAAACGCTTCTTCAAAATCGAGCACGTAGTGCGGAATGCCGAGCATGGCCGCGCTGCGACGCGCGTCGTCGAAATCGCTGCTGCCGCAGCAGCTTTTCGCGTGGGCGGGACGCGACGGCGCGTACATCCGCATCGTTATGCCCACGACGTCGTACCCGCTTTCGAGCAGCAAACCAGCAGCAACGGCCGAATCCACGCCCCCGCTCATCGCTGCAACCACGCGTTCCTTGACCATCTAAACGAACAGGATAACACTAAGGTGGGGCCAACTCAAACGTCACCGATGAGCGACGCTGGACCTGAAAATCTGGGCGAGCGGTTTCGCGCCGCGCGCGAAGCCCGCGGGCTCTTGCTCTCCGACGCCGGCGAGCAGGTCCGAATTCGCTCGGTCTACTTGGCCGCCATCGAAGAGGAGAACTGGAAGGCGATCGGCGCTCCGGTCTACGTTCGCGGCTTTCTGCGCACCTACGCGCGCTTTCTCGGACTCGATCCGGAGGAAGCGGTTGCCGCCTTCAACCGTACGCAGCCCGAGCCGCCGGCTTCGAGTGCCCCGGCCGGCCGGGAGCCCGAGCGAGGCTCGGCGCCCTGGCGGAGCAGCCTCGTGCTCTGGATCGCGGGAACGATCGCCGTGCTATTGGTCGCCTTCGTCGTCTACAACGAACTCACGATGAACCGCCGGGAGGTCGCCGTCGAGGCGAGCGCGAGCCCCACGCCGGCGCTCGCCGCCTCTACCGCGCCGGGCGCGCCGCGCCCGGTCGCCACTCCGGCGCCAGGGCTGGGGGGCGCCAACTCGCTGGCCGTCACCCTCTCGGCTCCCTCGTGGCTGCGGGTCACCGTTGACGGGAATGTTAGCATGGAGGGAACGTTTCCGGCCGGTACGTCGAAGACGTTCCACGGAAAGTCGGCGCTCGTGCGCATCGGGAATGCCGGCGGCGTAGAGATCTATATCGACGGTAAGGCCCGTGGAAAGCTCGGGAAATCGGGGGACGTCGTCGAGCAAACCTTCACCCTTTGAGAGGAGTAACGATTGGCGAGCGAGTCTTCGTTCGACGTGGTCTCGCGTGTGGAGCAGCAGGAGCTCGATAACGCGCTCAATCAGACGCGCAAAGAGATCGAGAACCGCTTCGACTTCAAGAACAGCAAGACCAGCATCGAGTACGACGGGAAGAAGATCACGCTGATCTCCGACGACGAGCTCAAGATGCGCAACGTCGTCGACGTCTTCGGAGCCAAGGCCGTGCGGCGCGGCATCGATCTCAAATCATTCGAGTACGGCGAAGTCGAGCCGGCCGCCGGCAGCACCGTGCGCCAAGTCCTCACGCCGCGCAGCGGCATATCGAAGGATCAGAGCAGAACGCTAATCGCGCACATCAAAGACTTGAAGCTCAAAGTAAACGCCCAGTTTCAGGAAGAGCAAGTGCGCGTCTTCGCCAAGAACAAGGACGATCTGCAGAAGGTCATCACCTCGCTGCGCGCGATGGAATTCGAAATCCCGCTGCAGTTCGTCAACTACCGGTAGGCTGCGGGTTCGATGCGAAGCGTCGCGTTCGTGAGTTTGGGCTGTGCGAAAAACCTCGTCGACACCGAGGTGATGATCGCGAAGCTCGCCGGTGCGGGGTGGCGCCTCGAGCCCGAATCGGAGCGCGCGGACACGGTCGTGATCAACACCTGCGCGTTCATCGATCCGGCGAAAGAAGAATCCACGGAGGTCATCCTCGAGCACGCCTCCCGTAAGCGGCGCGATCAGCATCTGATCGTCGCCGGCTGTCTCGCGCAGCGCTACGGGTCGCAGCTGCAGAGTCTGGTTCCCGAGATCGACGGCGTCGTCGGCACGGGAGCGTACTCGAGCATCGTCGAGCTCCTCGACGACGTCGAGGCGGGGCGCCGCCCCGTGCGCCTCGATTTGATCGCCGAGCCCGAGCACGACTTTCTGCCGCGCCTGGTCACGACGCCGCGCGCGACCGCGTATCTCAAGATCGCCGAAGGCTGCGATCATCCGTGCACCTTTTGCATCATCCCGCAGTTGCGCGGCGCGTTTCGCAGCCGCAGCGAGGAGTCGATCCTGGCTGAGGCACGTGCGCTCGTCGCCGGCGGCGCAAAGGAGCTGATCCTGATCGCGCAAGATACTTCGATGTGGGCACGCGATCGCGGAGAACGCCGCGGCGGCCTCGCGCGTCTGCTCGCGCGGCTGCACGAGATCGACGCGCTCGAGTGGATTCGGCTGCTCTACCTGTATCCGGCGACCGTCGATCGCGAGCTGATCGACGCAATCGCAAACCTCCCCAAGGTTTGCAAATACATGGATATGCCGTTGCAGCACGCGCATCCGGAGATGCTGCGGGCGATGCGGCGCCCCGGCAACGGCGAACGCTATCTCGAGATCCTCGACGACTTCCGCTCGCGCGTTCCAGGCATCACGATGCGCTCGACCTTCATCGTCGGGTTCCCGGGCGAAACCGAAGAGCACGTCGATTATCTAGAAGGCTGGATCGCACGCGCGCGCCTCGACCGCGTCGGGTTCTTCGAGTACAGCGCCGAGGAAGGCACGCCGGCAGCCGAACTCTCCGGACGAATCGGTGCCGCGCGGCGGCGCCGGCGCTTGATTCGCTTGCGTGAGGCGCAGCGGGTCGCGTCGGAGCAGACGCGCAGCACTCGCTGCGGGACGACCGTGCGCGTGCTGGTCGAAGAGCATCTTAATGAAAAACGAGGATGGTTCGGGCGCTCGCAAGGTGAAGCGCCGGGAGTCGATGGCGGCGTCTATTTCACAGGAAATGCTAAGGTTGGCGCGTTTTCTGACGTTATGTTGGAAGAGCATGGGCCCTTCGACTTTTACGGCCGGGCGGTATCCGCGGAGCGCAGCGCAGTTTGAGCATTCAGCTTAAAATCGCGATCGTCGCCGGTGTGATCCTGCTGGCGCTCATCTCGACGGTGACGGGGTACTCCGTCGTCGAACATCGCAACCCGGTCACGGCACTGACGCAGATCTTCGTACCGCCGCCGCAACAGGTTTTCGGAAAAGATAATCTGCTCGTGCTCGTCGAGGGCCTGGACTACGACTATACGGCCAAGGACGAAGAGTTCTCTACCAATTCGCGCAGCGACGTCATCTGGGCGGTCAATCTCGATTTTGCGAACAAGCGCATCGACGAGCTCTCGATTCCGCGCGACATGATCGCCACGATGCCCAACGGCACGCAGGCCAAGATCAATCAGGCGCAATCGGACGGCGGCGTGAAAGAGGCCAAGAGCGTGATCGCGCAGTGGCTCGGAATTCCGGGCTTCGACCGGTACGTCGTTCTGCGCATCGACGCGTCCAAAGAGTTCATCGGCGCGATCGGGGGCGTCAATCTCTACGTGAAGTCCTCGGACTGTCTCTGGTACAAGACGGGCTGCACCGGGGGCACGCTGGACTACGACGATACGTGGGGGCACCTGCACATCCACCTCAAGGAGGGGATGCAGCACCTCAGCGGCGAGCAGGCCGTCGCGTACATGCGCTTTCGTCACGATTGGTGCAGCGATCCGTGCCGCATCATGCGCCAGCAGCAAGTGATGCGCGCGGTGGCCGATAAAGTTCGCGGCGACCGCGTCAACACGCTGATGCATCTCGGCGACCTGTTGGGCGTCTTCCAAAAGTACGTCCAGACCGATTTCACCAATCAGGAGCTGATCTCGCTCGCGACGCACTTCCAGGGGGTCGCCAACGGCTCGATCGTCAGCAAACAAGTGCCCTACACCGACGACGTCAATCTGCCGGGGTACGGCGATTCACTGGTTCCCAACACGAAGGCGCGCGAGCAGCTGGTCGCGCAGATGCTGACCCCGGCGCCCGAGCCGGTCGCCTCTCCGAGCGCGATGGCGCTCGCCGCGATTCCGCCCTCGACCCTGCGCGTCGATGTTGAGAACGGCAGCGCCGTCAGCGGTGCGGCGCGGCGTGTCGCCGCGAAGCTCAAGCACGCCGGATTTACGATCGGTGAGGTCGGCAACGCCGATCGCTCCGACTACTCCGCGACCGAGATCCACGAACATTCGAGCGTCGTTTATGCCGGCGCGCGCGTACGCGAAGCGCTACCGCCGCGCGGGCACGAAGCGGTCGTCGTTCCCGATGCCTCGGAGGTGCCGAGCGCACCGCCGACCGACTCGGCCGCGACCGGCAGCGACGTGACCGTAATCGTGGGCAACGATTTGGCGACGAGCCTGCCGCTGACCGCCTCGCAGGACCATCCGTTGTGACGTGTCGCCGGCCGTGAGGGGCATGCTTGCCGTTTTCGCGGCAGCCGCACTGATTGCAGGCGGCTGGCGCTTCATCGAGCACAAGAGCAATCTCGTGCCGTCGTTCGTCACGCCCGAAACCAACGTGCATCTGGAGTTCTCAAACGACGTCGTCGCGCGGCTCTACCGCGTTACCCACGAGCTTCCGGAAGATCGCTCCCACCGGCCGCGGCTGATTGCACTGACCTTTGATGACGGACCGTATCCGGTCTACACGCCGATGCTCCTCGACGTGCTGCGCGATCTGCGCGTGCCCGCAACCTTCTTTTTGATCGGGCGGGATGCGGAGACGTGGCCGGAGCTCACGCGTCGCATCGAAGCCGAAGGTAACGAGATCGCCGATCACACCTTCACGCATCCGAATTTGGATCAGGAATCCGACGATCAAGTTCGCGACGAAATTGTGAAAGGGCGCGACGTGCTGTGGGATCTCAGTCGCGATCCGGCAGTACGCACGCTGATGCGTCCGCCGCACGGACGCTACAACGAACGGACGTTACAGGTCGCGCAAAGCCTCGGCTATTCGGTCGTGCTCTGGACCGACGACGGCGGCGACTGGCGCTCGGTTACCGTCGATCAGTTGGAGCGCCACCTCGTCGAGCACGCGACCGCGCCCGAGATCGTGCTCCTCCACAGTGGGAAGCTTGCGACAATTGAAGCTTTGCCGTTCGTGGTCGAGCGGTTCCGCAAGGCCGGCTACCGCTTCGTCACCGTTGGCGAAATGCTCAAGCTCGTTCAGACGAGCGACCTCAATCACCCATTGCGAAAGGCCGTTTAGGCTCCTTCGATGCCGCGCCAGATCATCGACGTCGAGTCCAGCCGGCCCGCCTACCAGCGGCGCCGCTTGCGCCGAATCATCGTCTTCGTCGCGATCGTGCTGATCGTTGCGGCCGCCGTCTGGTTCCTTGCCCAGCGCGTACGTGCCGAGGAAACTCACGCCGCTACGGGAACCCAGGAGAGAGAATGCTGTCTAAGCGTGCTTTAGCTTTTATTGCCCTTGCTGCGACGGCCGCGACCGTCGCGTGCAGCAACCTCGGTATGACGACCGGGGTTAACGTCGGGCCGAACTTCCCGTCGAAGACGCTGTATGCGACCAATACTAACCAAAACGCGATCAGCATCTACAGCGGCGGCAAGAATGGAAGCGGACCTTCCTTCAATATCGGCGGCGGAAGTACGTCGCTCGATGGTCCGCAATATCTGGCCTTCGATCGCCGCCAGAACCTCTGGGTAACGAACTATAACCAGAGCACGCACAACGCCGTTTTGGTCGAATTTGCCGCGTTGGCGACCGGCGACGTCACTCCCCTGGGGACGACCTCGGTGCCGGGGCATCCACGCGGCATCGCCTTTACGCCGAAGGGGCCAACGCCCTTTCCCTCGAGCTCGGCCGGACCGCCCCCGCCGATCATGGTCATCGCGGATAACATTTCGACGTCGATCTACCCGAGCGAGATTCTCCTGTTCCAAGCCGGAGCGTCGTCGCCGTATCAGTCGATTGCCGGGCCGCACCCGAATTTGAACGTGCCGGGCGGTATTGCGCTCGACCGGTTCGGCCACATCTACGTCGCCAACATCAACGGCGCCACGGTCTCGCAGTTCGTCCTGCCGACGCCGTCGCCGACGCCCAAGCCGACGCCGACGCCCAAACCGACGCCGACGCCGAAACCGACGCCGACGCCGACGGGAAGCCCGAGCCCGAGCCCGACGCCCTCACCAACGCCGACGCCGGTCAACATCTATCCGCGCTTTTCGATTACCGCAAAGAACGAAGTGATTACGCCGACCAGCGTGGCTCTCGATTCGGGCGGTAACATCTATATCGTCGACCAAGGGCAGCCCAAAGCCAACTGCGGCTCTACCAGCGCAGCGGCGATCCTCGTCTTCCCGCCGTTTAATAAGAAGATTCCCTACACGAAGCCGATTCGAAAGATCCAGGGTTGCCATACGCTGCTCAACTCGCCGACCGATATCAAGGTCAACAAAGACGGCCTGACCTATGTGGCCGATTCGACGGCCGGCGGGGCGGGTGTCATCTACGTCTTCCCGGCCGGGGCCGGAGCCGGGAGTAGCCACGACGTTCCGCCTCAGACGACTTACACTTCCCCCGGCGCCGTAACCGGAATAGGAATCATTCCGTAGAAGCATCCCTACCCCCATGGCATTTCTCAAGAGCTTAGTAGACGGTAACGAACGGGACGTGGCGCGCCTCCGGCGCACCGCGCGTGCCGTCAATGCCTTCGACGAGCAGTTCTCGGCGCTGCCGGACGCCGAGCTGCAAGCGAAGACCGCCGAGTTCAAGAACCGGCTCGAGCAGGGCGAGCCGCTCGACGCAATGCTGCCCGAGGTCTTCGCGGTCGTGCGCGAGGCCGGCAAACGCACGGTCGGGATGCGCCACTTCGACGTCCAGATCATGGGCGGCCAGGTGCTCTACGAAGGCCGGATCGCCGAGATGAAGACCGGCGAAGGCAAGACGCTCGTCGCCACGCTGCCCGTCTACGCGCGCGCGCTGGAAGGGCGCGGCGTGCACGTCGTTACGGTCAACGATTATCTCGCTCGTCGCGACGCCGACTGGATGGGCGCGATCTATCAATATCTCGGGCTCAGCGTCGGGGTCATCCAGCATGGGCTCGATTCCGCGGAGCGCCGCGCCGCCTACAACTGCGACGTCACCTATGCGACGAACAACGAAGTCGGCTTCGACTATCTGCGCGACAACATGGCCTGGCAGGTCGAAGACCTGGTGCAGCGCGAGCTCTACTTCGCGCTCGTCGACGAGGTCGATTCGATTCTCATTGACGAAGCGCGTACGCCGCTGATCATCAGCGGTCCGTCGCAAGAGGCTACCGAGCTCTACGAGAAGTTCGCGCAGATCATTCCTCGGCTGAAGAAGGTCGAAGACTTCACCGTTGACGAGAAAGCGCACGCGGTGCCGATCACCGAAGCGGGCGTCGCTCGCGTCGAGAAGATGCTCGGCGTCGGGAACCTTTACGATCAGCGGAACATCGAGCTGACCCACCAGCTCAATGCGGCGCTGCGGGCGTGGAATCTCTTCCATCGCGACCAGCAGTACATCGTCAAGGACGGCGAAGTGATCATCGTCGACGAGTTCACCGGACGGCTGATGCTCGGCCGGCGCTACTCCGACGGTATCCATCAGGCGATCGAGGCGAAGGAAGGCATCAAGGTCCGCGGCGAGGATCAGACGCTGGCGACCATCACGTTCCAGAATCTCTTCCGCCTCTACGAGCATCTCGCCGGAATGACCGGTACGGCGAAGACGGAAGAGCGCGAATTCCGCGATATCTACAGCCTCGACGTGGTCGTCGTGCCGACGAACATGCCGATGGTGCGTAAAGACAACTCCGATATCGTCTACAAATCGGAACGTGCCAAGTTCGAAGCCGTCGTCGACGAGATCATCGAGGAGTATAAGAAGGGCCGTCCCGTGCTCGTCGGCACGCGCTCGATTGAGAAGAGCGAGTTGCTTGCCGCGATGCTGCGGCGTAAAGGCGTCGAGTGCAACGTTCTCAACGCGAAGTATCACGAACAGGAAGCCGAGATCATCAAGGATGCCGGCCAGGACGCCCAGGTGACGATTGCCACCAATATGGCCGGCCGCGGCACCGACATCAAGCTCGGCGACGGCGTCGCGCGCAACGGCGGCCTGCACATCATCGGTACGGAACGCCACGAGTCGCGGCGCATCGACAATCAGCTGCGCGGCCGCTCGGGCCGGCAAGGCGATCCGGGATCCTCGCGCTTCTATGTTTCGCTCGAAGACGAAGTCATGAGGCTCTTCGGCGGCGAGCGCATGACGAACATTATGGAGCGAGTTGGCTTCACCGACGAGCAGCCAATCGAATCAGGCCTCGTCTCGAAGTCGATTCAGCGGGCTCAGGGGAAGGTCGAGGCGCACAACTACGAGATTCGCAAGCACGTTCTCGAATACGACGACGTGATGAACAAGCAGCGCAGCGTGATCTATGCGGATCGTCGCGCGAATCTGGAAGGCAAGTTCGACTCCCGTACCTTCATGCTGCAGACGCTCGACGCGAAAGTCGACGAGGCGCTCGAAGAGAACGCACCGGAAAACGCGCATCCGAGCGAATGGGATCTCGACGAGATGCTCAATGCACTCGAGCTCGTCTTCCCGATCAAACGGACGACGAACGCCGCCGATTTAGCGGGCAAGGATCGAGAAGAGATTCGCCGGCTGCTGGGCGCCAAAGCCATCGAGGCATACGAGACGAAAGAGAAGGAAGTAACGCCGGAGATCCTGCGCGTCGTCGAGCAGAAGTATCTGTTGCTGCCGATCATCGATCGCCAGTGGGTCGATCACCTGTACGTGATGGATCACCTCAAAACCGGCATCGGCTTGCGCGGCTACGGGCAAAAAGATCCGCGCGTCGAGTACGAGAAGGAAGCCTTCGAAATCTTCGAATCGCTGAAGAATAACATCGCCGACGAAGCGATCAAAGGCGTATTCCGCGTCGTCATCGAGCAGGGGCCGCCGCCGCAGGAGCTTCAACCCTATCCGCCCGGCCCGCAGTTCGAGCCGATTCCCTCCGGCGAAGTGATCCCCCAGCCGGTCTCGGTCGGCGGCAACGTTTCATCGGCAGGCCTCGAGCAAATCCTCGGCCCCGCTCCCGGCACGGGCCGCCGCGTTCAACAATTCCACACGAACAAAGACGACGAGGAACCGGCGAAACCGGTCCAACGCGACCAACCAAAAGTTGGTCGCAACGAATTGTGTCCGTGCGGCAGCGGCAAAAAATTCAAACGCTGCCACGGCGCCGCTGCGTAAAGGGAAAGGAGTTGGGGCCTCTCAAAATGCCGCCCCCCTGCCAGTGCTAGGCTAAGCCAGGCCGCAGCCCCAGCCACCGCGATCCGAGCCGCAACGCGTTAAGCGCCGCGATCTAAGCCGCTAGGTGCGAGGCTGCTGCGAGCCAGGCTTCCGCGCTGCGAGGTGCCGCAGCTGCAATGCGAGCTACGCGCGCCGATCGAGGCTGCAATGCGAAACGGCCTCGCGATCGCGAAGCCGTGCAGCGGGGCAGAGGCGCGGGGGGCTGCGTAACTGCGGGCTTCTAAGGAGCTGAGTCATGAACGCGGACTAGCGCGATGCGGACTCGCGGGCGCGGCAGGGTGGGGGTATACAAGTTCCTTAATAGTGACTAATACAAGTGAAGTGCCCAGGTGGCGTCGCTTGCAGCGCCACCCAAACCGCATCGTAAAAGAGACTCCGTATGACGAGGTCCCTTGCGTGATTCGAGCCGCCTAGCGGGACGGTAAGAAGTATCGCTCGCCGCGTGAAGAGGGCTCCTGACAGAACTAGCGCGATCGTATGATCTTGCTGGTCGTACGCCATAAGATTCGCGTAGTAGACACCGGCATCGACCACACCATCGGATTCTTTGAAAGTATATTGCGCGATGTCGTCGCCACACTTCGCCGGCCTGTCTAGCCGAACGGCTTGAACTGAGATGCCGTAAGCTACCGGTATGACGCCAGCAAGAGCAAGTCTCGCATGCCGGTTCGTAACTCCATTGTCGCTAAAGACGACAATATGACGATCGGCCCCTGGTATCACGATCAATGGTCCGTTTGCGCCGCACGGTGATCGGCCGCTGAAGGATAGGGTGAGCTCATAGTACCCAGGCGTTACATCAAAATAAAACCCCACGGCACCCCATTCGTCCCCAGCCGCTCTGTGGACCGTAGGCCGAATTGTTACGTTACTTCGGGCTTTGGACATCTGGCTTTGATCGTAGAGTTCTACCTCCGGCAAGGCAGGCGCCGGTGTAAAAAAACTACTCTGATCGCGCTCGCAGCCGTAAACACTAACGAACACTCGGGACCACTCCTTAGGACCGCTTTGCGGCGCGGCGCCTAGCAACGACGCGAGCGATACGATCACGGCGAGTCTGAGAAAGGTCAGCTGGAGCGGTTGCCACGGTTCCATCAGCGTGAGCCTTCAGACATCGCGCCTGGCGCGCCGAATCGGCGGCTGCGATCCGCCGCATCCGGTCAACATAACCGTAGTGACGCAAACGCTTAGCGCGAAGCGGCTCAACTGTGAACTCCTCATTGGTACGTGCTCCTTGCACCGTGAGCGTCACGGGGCCCGGTGCTGCTTCGGCGGGACCGGGCGCGCTCCCACCGGAGCAGCCGAGCGGGAAGCCGAGCGACCGACGAGGTTGCGGGCCGCGCTAATGCACCACCCCCTTGCGTGCTAGGGTGCGAGGCTGAGCGCGTTCCCACCCGTCGTTCCCATGGCATAACGAAACTTGTGAATTTCGTGACCACCGGCCGGATAGTTCCAAAACCCATAGTAGAGGCGTGAGTACATAAATGCGATAACGCCGTTGTGTATCCAAAACTGATAGTTCTGATGGCGTCGCCAAACGGGGAAGCGAAGCGTGCTTTCAATAGTTCCGAAGCCCGATTCGATTGCTACCTGGTATACGACGTTACTGCGCTCGTCTCCGACGGCGAGAAACTGCCCATCCCATTGCAACCCGCCGGGTCCGTCGAGCTTCTTACCGATGTTAAGTGGAATTCGCCAATTGCCACCCCTCGGTAACTCTTCCAACAAACCCTCGTGGTGGCTATGCCGTCCGTCCACGTACAGATTCCCGCCGCCGTCATAGGCGCAGTATGCGAACTCGACTCGCTCGGAAGAAACGTACGTTTGCGGTTCCCCCGAAGCGTTCGGAAAAATCGCCACCCCGTTCGGGCTGAGTGTGACGGCGAGGTCGTTCGTCGTGGGATTTACCGCGCAGCTGACGGTCTGATACGATGGTGGTGCGGTCAGTTCAGCGATTGGAGTCGTACCGCCATGAGCGTATTCGCTGATCGCGCCCTGGCTAGTTATCCAAACGTCGCCGTGAGAATCGGAGCAGACCCCAGGGCTGATCAGCTGCTCGATTGCTCCAACTCGTTTACCCGCATAGTTGAAGACAACGACGGAGTACTCGTCGGCAAGATAATAAAGATCGCTGTTCTTTGCGTCCGCCAGCATCCACGACTTGCCCCGCGCGCCGTCCTGCGCGATCGCACGGCTCTGCGGCATCGCCGGCGCACCGATCGGCGGCTGCGATCCGCCGCACCCTGCGAGCATTGCGGCAGCAACGCAGCTGCTGAGCGCGTAACGGCTAAGAACTCGATTTTTCACTTATCTTGCTCCCATGATCCGAGAACGCCTCGGCGCCCGAGATTGTTCGGCGCAGCGCCGCTCAGTCCCATGCGAGGCGAGCGGCTACGCTTTGACCAGTGCGAGCAACGCGTCCCAATGCCTCGGATGCGGCACCTTCGCGCCCGCGCGGATGCGCGAGCAAGCCGCGAGCGAGAGGCCTGTCGCCTTGCCGATCTCCTTAAGCGAGAAGGCATCGAGCTTCGGCACGATCTCACGCTTAAACCATGCCTCGTCACGCTGTCCCGGATGCTCGCGCGCCCAGCTGCGATTGCGGCGATGTCCCTCGGCTTATCGCTTCGCCTCGCACCCGGTTCACGGCGGCGCTGCGGCGCGGATCGTTGCCCGCGGCAGTCTGCGCTGCGAGCGCCTTTCGTGCTGCGGCGATCGCGCGGATACCATGCTCGCGCCGGGCTTTCGGCATGCAGGTATCGCAATGACGGCGCCTGCGCTTGAGCACCGGCTCGCCGCACATCGCGCACGCGTTCGGATTGGCGGGGCGTGATTCGACGGTCGGCGCACGCCATGCCCGCGTTGCATACGGCCGCGGCTGCGAGGCTTTGCGAGGCGTTGCGAGCAGCGGCGATCGCTCCGGGCCGGGAATGCTGCGGCGCTTATTCCCGGATTTAGCCGCGAGGGTGCGAGGCGGTACGCCTTTATTGACCAGCGATTCGCGGAAGGCTTGTGCGAGGCGTGCTGCGACCGGGCGCAAGCATTCGCGCCAATGCGGCAGCGTAAGTGCGAGTTCGTGCGTCAGCGGTGCGGCGATCCGACAAATACCGTTCGGGAGCTCGCCAAAGTCGCGAGCCGTGAACTCGCGATCTTCCAGCAGATCGAGTAAAAATGCGTCCACCTCCGCGCGTATCGGCTCCATGGTGTCTAGTGCGAGCGAATCGCGGTTGCGCTGATCGGCGTGCAGCACACCCAGCCGGGTCGAGCCCTGCGCGAGCAGTGCGAGGCGTGCCTCCGACTCCAAGCAGGCAAAGAGGTAGTTCCGCATGCGCATTGATCGGCGAGGTTGCCGCGCGAGGCGCGCCGGTCAGTACCGAGGCTCGCGAATCGCAGCGAAGCCATCGTGCCGGGATTCGTTCGCGGTCGCGCTCGCGAAACTTGAGCGCTACATTGCGAAACGAACTGAAATACTGCGCGGCGGCGTTCGCCTCGATGACGCGGATTTCTCGATTGAACCGGCCGAACCGAGTGCTGTTCGTAGTGCATCGAACTCGCGAAGTTCAGCGCCAAGCCGAACCAGAATCCGGCGCTGGCCGTCGAGCTTGCCGGCGATCAGCTCGCGCGCGATCGCCAGGTCCAAGCCGTTCGTGACTGCGAGCGCCTGGGCTCGGCGGATCGGATGCCCGTCGTAGCCGAACGGCACGGAGTGTGCGAGCACCTCACCGTCTCGGCCGATCTGGACGAGCGCGGCGCCGATCGCGCGCAGCCATGCGAGCGCGTCGAGCGTGACGTAGCCCGCGTGGCCGATCAGAACGAGGCGTTCGAGGCCGCAGCCCGCGCGATCGAGGGTCAGCGATCGGCGCTGCCTGCCGATCCCATCCTCCACGCGCAGCTTACCACGGTTCAGGACGCGCAGCGCGATGCCGAAGCCGTCCACGACCAGGACGCCCGCGCGGACTTGCAGCGGGGGATATAAGAGCGTAAAGTTCTGCTGTTGCATCTGGAGCTAATCCCTCCGAGTGCGACGCCTCCGGCTCGTTACTAGCGGGCCGGGGGCACCTTTAGTTTTTCTGCTTGTTTACTTCGCGCTCCATGAGCTCAAGCCATTGCGTGCAGTCGTCCGAGAGGAGCCACCGCGCGAGGTGCTTGAGCCAGAAATACCATAGCTTGTCCATCTGCTCCTCGCCATGCGCCATTACGAGCGCCTGCGCAAACTGCGCGCCAACCATTTGCGCAGGCGTTACGCGGATCGGCATCTTTCGAAATCCTTCCTGAAGTCGAAAGTGCTTCGCCACTCCGAAGATGGTCAGAGGGTTCGTTGACGGTGGGCGATCCTTTCCCTTAAAAAACTTTCTCCTGAACCCGTAGCGTACGTGTAACATGAACACACGGTAGTTCCATACGGCACGTTCTAGGACCGAATCGCTAAGTTCGCCTTCCAGAAC
>CAWHZL010000003.1:0-5511 GCA_963833845.1 Vulcanimicrobiota bacterium | reverse complement strand
GAAGAAGGCTACGACGCCGCCGAGGACAAGCCAATATGTTAGCGCCGAGACTTCCCCGGTGGGCTCTTGCGGACGCGAGAGTCGGTGCCGCATTGGCCGTGGATCGCCGTCGAGCTCGCGCGCGATCTTGCGGAATCGGTCCAATCGCTAAGATTGAGTTCCCGTCCAATGGCTCGGTATGAGAGGTCGGATTCTTGGAGGAACGCGGCGATGCGCTCGCGATCGCCGGGGTTCACGGCGTGCTCTCGATCTGCTGCGGAACCGGCTCGAAGAGGCGGACAGGATCAGCGAACGAGCACGCGAGTTGTTCTAGTTGCGCGCGCGACGGCTGCATGCGCCCGGACTCTAAAAAGCCGTAGGTTGACTCACCTATTCCAAGCCGCGTCGCGGCTTCGCGTTGGGTGAGTCCCGCTTGAAGCCGCCAGAGTTTCAGACGTATCATGTACCTAAAGCTATCCAAATCTTTAGGGAGCCGCAGAACCGCGTGCAAAACCACCCCGAGTCGAGATTCTAATGGCGAGTGCCGGCGAGAAGTCACCTAGGCTGCGCACGACGGGCGAACTTCTCGATCAACTGCGGCGCCTTGGCCTCTACGTGACGCCAACCATGATCGCCGATGACACCGACGCTCACTACTTACCGGAGCGTGAAACCGCGCACTTTGGACGCGACGGCGCGAGTGGCTTGTGGGAACCCTGGATGGAGCGGCGGGCGAGGCGGCTGTACCGTTTGCGCGCTCTCCACCGACGTACTGGAACAGGGCCGACGGGTGACTTGCTCCGCCTCTACCTTTTCTTCGCGGACAGATGGGGCTGGGAGCACGTCAGAGACGCTTGCATTAAAGGTTACCGTATCAACCTTCGCGGCGCGACGAAAGGAGTTGGCAATCGGGTACGAAGCCAAGAGCTCACTCCGGAAAATCTCTGGCTGTTCGCTGAAGATATCGCGGAAGATCAATACCGCCCGCAAAAGCCAAACCCCGGACAGATAGACCGCGTAAAGATGACGCTCGGTCTCCTGAAATTCGGCGTTGCACCTGATGGCAGAATGGGAACGATCGAACGTTTCGTGGATGACCTCATGCCCGATGATGCCGATCCGTTGGAACTGCGAGAGCACAAGGATGCTGCACCGTTGGTATGGTCGATGCTGAATGTCGGAGAGGCCGATGCGATCAAGGTTCTCGAAGGCGATCCTAGCGATTCGACGTTGAAGCGAGCCGTGTGGAACTTCCGTGTGTTTATGTTACACGTACGCTACGCGTTCAGGAGAAAGGTCTTTAAGGGAAAGGATCGGCCAGCGTCTACGAACCCCCTGACCATCTTCGGAGTGGCCAAGCACTTTCGACTTCAGGAAGGATTTCGAAAGATGCCGACCCGCATAACGCCCGCGCAAATGCTTGGCGCCCAGTTTGCGCACGCGCTCGTAATGGCGCATGGCGAGGAGCAGATGCAAAAGCTATGCAGATTTCTGGACCCGGCACCTCGCGCTGTGGCTGCTCTCGGACGACTGCACGCAATGGCTGGAACGCATGGAGCGCGAAGTAAACCGGAAGAAAACTAAGGTGCCTCCGGCCCGCTGGTAACGGGCCGAAGGCGTCGCACCCGGAGGTACTAGCTCCAGATGCTAAGCACGACGATACCCTCGTTATATCCCCCGCTGCAAGTCCGGGCCGGCGTTCTGGTCGTGGACGGCTTCGGGATAGCGCTGCGCGCCCTGAACCGCGGCAAGCTGCGCGTGGAGGATGGGCTGGGTAGGCAACGCCGATCGCTGACGCTCGATCGCGCGGGCTGCGGCCTCGAACGCCTCGTCCTGATCGGCCACGCGGGCTACCTCACGCTAGAGGCGCTCGCATGGCTGCGCGCGATCGGTGCCGCCCTTGTCCAGATCGGCCGCGACGGCGAGGTGCTCGCGCACTCGGTGCCATACAGCTATGACGGCCATCCGATCCGCCGCGCCCAGGCGCTCGCGGTTACGAACGGCTTGGACCTGGCGATTGCGCGCGAGCTGATCGCCGGCAAACTCGACGGCCAGCGCCGGATTCTCGTTCGGCTTGGGGCCGATCTACGCGAGTTCGATCAACTACGAATCGCGATCGATGCGGCCGACTCGATCGAGCGTTGCGCGTGATCGAAGCCAATGCCGCGGCGCAGTACTTCCAGCCTGGCGCAATGTGCGGATTCGCTTCCGCGAGCGCGATCTCGCACGAATCCCGACGCGCTGGCTTCGCTGCGATTCGCGCGCCTCGGTGCTAACCGGCGCGCCTCGCGCCGCGACCTCGCCGATCAACGCCATGCGGAACTATCTTTTTGCGTGCTTGGAGTCGGAGGCTCGCCTCGCACTGCTCGCACAGGGCTGCGACCCTCAGATCGGCTGTCTGCACGCCGATCAGCGTAACCGCGATTCGCTCGCACTCGATGCCATGGAGCCGGTGCGCGCGGACGTTGACGCATTTCTGCTGGACCTCCTGGAGGATCGCGAGTTCACGGCGCGCGACTTTGGCGAGCTCCCGAACGGCGTTTGCCGGATCGCGGCACCGCTGACCCATGAGCTCGCACTCACGCTGCCGCATTGGCGCGAATGCCTGCGGCCGATCGCGGCGCGCCTGGCACAACTCTTCCGCGAATCCCTGGTCAATAAAGCCGCATCGCCTCGCACGCTCGCGGCTAAATCCGGGAATAAGCGCCGCAGCGTTCCCGGTCCGGAGCGATCGCCGCTGCTCGCAACACCTCGCAAAGCCTCGCAGCCGCGGCCGTACGCAACGCGAGCTTGGCGTGCGCCGACCGTCGAAGCGCGCCCGGCCAACCCGATCGCATGCGCGATGTGCGGCGAGCCGGTGCTCAAGCGCAGGCGCCGTCATTGCGAGGCCTGCATGCCGAAGGCGCGGCGCGAGCACGGTCTCCGGCGATCGAGGCCGCACGCAAGGCGCTCGCGGCACAGACCGCCGCGGGCAGCGATCCGCGGCGCAGCGCTGCCGTGAACCTAGCGCGAGGCGACGCGATCAGCGAGGGGCATCGCCGCAATCGCAGCTGGGCACGCGAGCATCCGGGCCAGCGCGACGAGGCGTGGTTCAAGCGCGAGATCGTGCCGAAGCTCGACGCCTTTTCGCTTAAAGAAATCGGCAAGGCGACAGGACTCTCGCTCGCGGCCTGCTCGCGCATCCGGGCGGGCGCGAAGGTGCCGCATCCAAGTCACTGGGAGCGCTGCTCGCACTGGTCAAAGCGTAGCCGCTCGCCTCGCATGGGACTGAGCGGCGCTGCGCCGAACAATCTCGGGCGCCGAGGCGTTCTCGGATCATGGGAGCAAGATAAGTGAAAAATGGAGTTCTTAGCCGTTACGCGCTCAGCAGCTGCGTTGCTGCCGCAATGCTGGCAGGGTGCGGCGGATCGCAGCCGCCGATCGGTGCGCCGGCGATGCCGCAGAGCCGTGCGATCGCGCAGGACGGCGCGCGGGGCAAGTCGTGGATGCTGGCGGACGCAAAGAACAGCGATCTTTATTATCTTGCCGAGAGTACTCCGTCGTTGTCTTCAACTATGCTGGTAAACGAGTTGGAGCAATCGAGCAGCTGATCAGCCCTGGGGTCTGCTCCGATTCTCACGGCGACGTTTGGATAACTAGCCAGGGCGCGTAGCGAATACGCTCATGGCGGTACGACTCCAATCGCTGAACTGACCGCACCACCATCGTATCAGGCCGTCAGCTGCGCGGTAAATCCCACGACGAACGACCTCGCCGTCACACTCAGCCCGAACGGGGTGGCGGTTTCCCGAACGCTTCGGGGGAACCGCAAACGTACGTTTCTTCCGAGCGAGTCGAGTTCGCATACTGCGACATGACGGCGGCGGGAATCTGTACGTGGACGGACCGGATAGCCACCACGAGGGTTTGTTGGAAGAGTTACCGAGGGGTGGCAATTGGCTATTCCACTTAACATCGGTAAGAAGCTCGACGGACCCGGCGGGTTGCAATGGGATGGGCAGTTTCTCGCCGTCGGAGACGAGCGCAGTAACGTCGTATACCAGGTAGCAATCGAATCGGGCTTCGGAACTATTGAAAGCACGCTTCACTTCCCCGTTTGGCGACGCCATCAGAACTATCAGTTTTGGATACACAACGGCGTTATCGCATTTATGTACTCACGCCTCTACTATGGGTTTTGGAACTATCCGGCCGGTGGTCACGAAATTCACAAGTTTCGTTATGCCATGGGAACGACGGGTGGGAACGCGCTCAGCCTCGCACCCTAGCACGCAAGGGGGTGGTGTATTGCGCGCCCGCGACTTGGTCGGTCGCTCGCTTCCCGCTCGGCTGCTCCGGTGGGAGCGCGCCCGGTCCCGCCGAAGCAGCACCGGGCCCCGTGACGCTCACGGTGCAAGGAGCACGTACCAATGAGGAGTCGACAGTTGAGCCGCTTCGCGCTAAGCGTTTGCGTCACTACGGTTATGTTGACCCGATGCGGCGGATCGCAGCCCCGATTGGGCGCGCCAGGCGCGATGTCTGAAGGCTCACGCTGATGGAACCGTGGCAACCGCTCCAGCTGACCTTTCTCAGACTCGCCGTGATCGTATCGCTCGCGTCGTTGCTAGGCGCCGCGCCGCAAAGCGGTCCTAAGGAGTGGTCCCGAGTGTTCGTTAATTTTTACGGCTGCGAGCGCGATGAGAGTAGTTTTTACACCGGCGCCTGCCTTGCCGGATGTAGACTCTACGATCAAAGCCAGATGTCCAAAGCCCGAAGTAACGTAACAATTCGGCCAACGGTCCACAGAGCGGCTGGGGACGAATGAGGGTTCGTGGGATTTTACTTTGATGTAACGCCTGGGTACTATGAGCTCACCCTATCCTTCAGCGGCAGATCACCGTGCAGCGCAAACGGACCATTGATCGTGATACCAGGGGCCGATCGTCATGTTGTCGTCTTTAGCGACAATGGAGTTACGAACCGGCATGCGAGACTTGCTCTTGTAGGCGTCATACCGGTAGCTTACGGCATCTCAGTTCAAGCCGTTCGGCTAGGCAGGCCGGCGAAGTGTGGCGACGACATCGCGCAATATACTTTCAAAGAATCCGATGGTGTGGTCGATGCCGGTGTCTACTACGCGAATCTTATGGCGTACGACCAGCAAGATCATACGATCGCGCTAGTTCTGTCAGGAGCCCTCTTCACGCGGCGAGCGATACTTCTTACCGTCCCGCTAGGCGGCTCGAATCACGCAAGGGACCTCGTCATACGGAGTCTCTTTTAGATGCGGTTTGGGTGGCGCTGCAAGCGACGCCACCTGGGCACTTCACTTGTATTAGTCACTATTAAGGAACTTGTATACCCCCTAGTTGCCGCGCCCGCGAGTCCGCATCGCGCTAGTCCGCGTTCATGACTCAGCTCCTTAGAAGCCCGGAATTCGCAGCCCCCCGCGCCTCCACCCCGCTGCACGGCTCCGCGATGGCGAGGCCGTTTCGCATTGCAGCCTCGATCGCGCGCGTGCTCGCATTGCCTCGCAGCGCGGAAACCTGGCTC
>CAWHZL010000002.1:0-5060 GCA_963833845.1 Vulcanimicrobiota bacterium | reverse complement strand
AATGCGAAACGGCCTCGCCATCGCGAAGCCGTGCAGCGGGGCGGAGGCGCGGGGGGCTGCGTAACTGCGGGCTTCTAAGGAGCTGAGTCATGAACGCGGACTAGCGCGATGCGGACTCGCGGGCGCGGCAGGGTGGGGGTATACAAGTTCCTTAATAGTGACTAATACAAGTGAAGTGCCCAGGTGGCGTCGCTTGCAGCGCCACCCAAACCGCATCGTAAAAGAGACTCCGTATGACGAGGTCCCTTGGTGATTCGAGCCGCCTAGCGGGACGGTAAGAAGTATCGCTCGCCGCGTGAAGAGGGCTCCTGACAGAACTAGCGCGATCGTATGATCTTGCTGGTCGTACGCCATAAGATTCGCGTAGTAGACACCGGCATCGACCACACCATCGGATTCTTTGAAAGTATATTGCGCGATGTCGTCGCCACACTTCGCCGGCCTGTCTAGCCGAACGGCTTGAACTGAGATGCCGTAAGCTACCGGTATGACGCCAGCAAGAGCAAGTCTCGCATGCCGGTTCGTAACTCCATTGTCGCTAAAGACGACAACATGACGATCGGCCCCTGGTATCACGATCAATGGTCCGTTTGCGCCGCACGGTGATCGGCCGCTGAAGGATAGGGTGAGCTCATAGTACCCAGGCGTTACATCAAAATAAAAACCCACGGCACCCCATTCGTCCCCAGCCGCTCTGTGGACCGTAGGCCGAATTGTTACGTTACTTCGGGCTTTGGACATCTGGCTTTGATCGTAGAGTTCTACCTCCGGCAAGGCAGGCGCCGGTGTAAAAAAACTACTCTGATCGCGCTCGCAGCCGTAAACACTAACGAACACTCGGGACCACTCCTTAGGACCGCTTTGCGGCGCGGCGCCTAGCAACGACGCGAGCGATACGATCACGGCGAGTCTGAGAAAGGTCAGCTGGAGCGGTTGCCACGGTTCCATCAGCGTGAGCCTTCAGACATCGCGCCTGGCGCGCCGAATCGGCGGCTGCGATCCGCCGCATCCGGTCAACATAACCGTAGTGACGCAAACGCTTAGCGCGAAGCGGCTCAACTGTCACTCCTCATTGGTACGTGCTCCTTGCACCGTGAGCGTCACGGGGCCCGGTGCTGCTTCGGCGGGGCCGGGCGCGCTCCCACCGGAGCAGCCGAGCGGGAAGCCGAGCGACCGACGAGGTTGCGGGCCGCGCTAATGCACCACCCCCTTGCGTGCTAGGGTGCCAGGCTTAGCGCGTTCCCACCCGTCGTTCCCATGGCATAACGAAACTTGTGAATTTCGTGACCACCGGCCGGATAGTTCCAAAACCCATAGTAGAGGCGTGAGTACATAAATGCGATAACGCCGTTGTGTATCCAAAACTGATAGTTCTGATGGCGTCGCCAAACGGGGAAGCGAAGCGTGCTTTCAATAGTTCCGAAGCCCGATTCGATTGCTACCTGGTATACGACGTTACTGCGCTCGTCTCCGACGGCGAGAAACTGCCCATCCCATTGCAACCCGCCGGGTCCGTCGAGCTTCTTACCGATGTTAGTGGAATCAGCCAATTGCCCCCCTCGGTAACTCTTCCAACAAACCCTCGTGGTGGCTATGCCGTCCGTCCACGTACAGATTCCCGCCGCCGTCATAGGCGCAGTATGCGAACTCGACTCGCTCGGAAGAAACGTACGTTTGCGGTTCCCCCGAAGCGTTCGGAAAAATCGCCACCCCGTTCGGGCTGAGTGTGACGGCGAGGTCGTTCGTCGTGGGATTTACCGCGCAGCTGACGGTCTGATACGATGGTGGTGCGGTCAGTTCAGCGATTGGAGTCGTACCGCCATGAGCGTATTCGCTGATCGCGCCCTGGCTAGTTATCCAAACGTCGCCGTGAGAATCGGAGCAGACCCCAGGGCTGATCAGCTGCTCGATTGCTCCAACTCGTTTACCCGCATAGTTGAAGACAACGACGGAGTACTCGTCGGCAAGATAATAAAGATCGCTGTTCTTTGCGTCCGCCAGCATCCACGACTTGCCCCGCGCGCCGTCCTGCGCGATCGCACGGCTCTGCGGCATCGCCGGTGCACCATCGGCGGCTGCGATCCGCCGCACCCTGCGAGCATCGCCGCAGCCACGCAGCTGCTGAGCGCGTAACGGCTAAGAACTCCATTTTTCACTTACCCTGCTCCTGACCCGAGAACGCCTCGGCGCCCGAGATTGTTCGGCGCCGCGCCGCTCAGTCCCATGCGAGGCGAGCGGCTACGCTGCTGGACCCAGCTGCCGCGATCCGAGCCGCAACGCGTTAAGCGCCGCGATCTAAGCCGCTAGGTGCGAGGCTGCTGCGAGCTAGGCTTCCGCGCTGCGAGGCATGCGCAGCTGGATGCGAGCTAGGCTGCGAGCCGATCTCAGCTGCTTAGCGCGATGCGGCCTCGCGATCGCGAAGCCGTGCAGAGGGGGAGAGACGCGGGGGCAACAGAGCCTACGGCGAGGCCCATTTCACATGCCGACAGTCTTTGCTTCGTCTGTACACGACTCGATTTGACCGCAGCGCCGCGTTGCTAGCGGCGCTAAGCATGTTATTTCTTGTCGAAGTGCTGGCTTTGTGCGCTGGGATTAAATCGTGTGGCTTTGGCGCCCAGACGCTCGCCTTCTTACCCCTAGCGCTAATCATCTACTACCAGTTCCCCTGGGTGCTCCTGATATTTGCCCTACTGTCCGTCTCGGTAGGTTTCTTGTGGCCACGCAAAGCGCTATATCGCACCCTCGTGAAGCTTCTGTTTGCGATCGCGTTAATTGCCGTGCCGACCGTGGCGTTTATTGTGGCTCCCCATACAGGGCGGTCCTGCACACCAATTTAAAAACATGCCCAGCCAGCATGAGTCGGGCTGCTCAGGAAGCCCGCGAAGCCAACACGGCCTCGCGATAGCGGGGACCTCGGCAGTTCCGGTCCGGCTCAGTTCCGGGGTCCCGATCGAGGGCGGCGGGTCTCCGCGCTACGCTCCGCGATCGCGAAGCCGTTGATCGGCAGCTCCATTAGTTTGGCGCTATCCAGACTCCGCAAAGCAAACACGGCCTCGCCATCGCGAAGCCGTGCAGAGGGGCAGAGGATGCCGGGCTATTGCCCCGGACTTACCACCACCCCCCGAGGGGATGTGAGTGATTTTGTAAGCTCAGATGTCGGCTTGCCGCCTTGAGGGTAACGATAAAAGAAAATGCCCTTCTCGTTATTCTTTAGATTCCAGTTGGATACTATCACCGCCTCTTTGTAGACACTAAAGTTAACTACGAAGTCGGCGTCGAGCAGTCGTGCCGCGCCAACTTTCTTAACGTCCTTGCCGCTGATCTCAAACTGGTAAATCGCGGGCTCGTTCTTATGCGCGCGGTTGGGTAGATACGAGATGACGTCTAGGTGCCGCCCGTCCCAAACCAGTGAGGACTCGTCGTCGATTGGGGCATCTAATTTCAAGTTGACAAATCTGTTGCGGCCTTTCGGAAGCTCCGCGAGCAGTGCTGGCCCTTTCGGCGACCGTAGGCCGTCAACGAACAGGTTGCCCGTGTTATCGTAGACGCAGGCCCCGTTGTAGAACATCTTGGGGTCATTCACGATAAGCGGCTTCTTGTTTCCGGGTTTGAAGATGTCCACAAAGCTTGAGTTTCCGCTCGCGGCGATGTTTCCGGAAGTAGGGTCGACAGCGCAAGCCCCGGCACCTATGCGTTGCAGGAGGAACTTGCCGATCCGCTTGGTCGCGCCGTGCGCGTATTCGTACAGCGCGGGCGGTTTGAAGTTTGTGACATACACATTACTCTCCGCATCCACGCACTCACTAGCATTGGCAGTGAAGCCGTTAATGGTTCCAACTAGCTTGCCTGCGGGGTAAGTGAACATTAGCACGTTAGAATAATTCGCGACATAAAGCAAATCCTCGTTCTTGGCTTCCGGCAGCGTCCACGATTCATCACGCTCAACGTGTACCGCGCCTGCCGACGTTTGCGGCATCGCGCCCGGCGCGGCAATCGGCGGCTGCGATCCGCCGCACCCTGCCAGCATTGCGGCAGCAACGCAGCTGCTGAGCGCGTAACGGCTAAGAGTAATAATCGTCATCCCTAGTTCCTTCTATGCAATCTAACAGCTTCGGCGGCTCGCAGACGCTTATGGGTAAGGTTTTTTTGCGCGCATGTCGGCTATCTCGCGGCGCTGATCGTAACGCCGAACATTTCCGAGGCGCCTTGTGGCCGAACGACTGTTATTGGGTTGCCACCTCAGGGTACTTCCAAACGTTCACAATCGGGCGTTTGCCGACCCCGCGGTCTGGGCCAACGATAGTGTTACCCTGAATCCAAAGCTGGAGATTCACCCGTTTGCGATTACCTTTGCTCCGTAAAAGCGTCTGCCCACTAACCCTTCCAGAACCCCCAGCGACCTGCACTTGGTAAACGGCAAGCGCGCCATGCGAGCCACAGCAGCCATCTGCAACCGCTAGGGCGTTGCCGTCCCATTGCATGCTCGCCGGAGCGATTGCTTCGTCTAAGGTGATCTCTGTGAGTGCGACGCCGCCTTTGGGTAACTCATCGATCACGCCGACTGATGGGATATCGGCGAACAAGTTACCAGCATCGTCGTAAGCACAGAAATAAAAGCCGGTAAATTGGGGTCGGAATATACCGTTGGGGTGCCTCGCGCATCTTTATAAACGGCAATATTCCCGTAGCCGTTCGGCACTTCTCCGTTGGTAACGGCAAGGTTTCCCGTCTCAGGGTCTACCCCGCACCCCACAGCTATTCCGGCGTCTGGGAGAGTCTGAATTGGCCGCCGAACCGCCGTGGGCGAATTCGTAGATGAGGCTTTCCGACTGTCCTTCCCCGACGACAAAAACATTTCCGCGCTTGTCGGAGCACAGCCCACGCGGGTAATAGGGAGCCGAAATGTTGGTTAGCGCCCCCACCAATTTGCCTTGGGGGAATGAAAAGATTAAGACCTCTGTGAGGTCGGAAACGTAGAGTAAATCCTCGCTCTTCGCTTCGGGCAGCATCCACGATCCATCGCGTTCAACGTGTACTGCGCTGGCGGAGGTTTGCGGCAG